>NZ_JAHLJA010000153.1:0-116830 GCF_020496245.1 Pseudonocardia sp. ICBG601
GCCCGAGGTCGTCACGGCGGGCACGGTGACCGGGGAGGCCGACGCACTGGTCCTGCTGCGCTCGCGCGACGTGCAGTCCCTGGAGGACGCCCTGGAACGGCTGCGACTGGCGGCGAACGTCGACCACACCCGCTCGGCCGGCGTCCTCACGTGGCTGGTCACCCGTTGAACTCGCCGGGGCACGGGCGTACCATATGAGTTGAGAGTTCAACTTCTTTCGATGGAGACCGGGATGCCCGTCCAGCGCCTCAACCACGCCGTCCTCTACGTCCGCGACGTCGCACGCAGCGTCGACTTCTACCGCGACACGCTCGGCTTCCGCCCCGTCGTCGAGCTCCCCGGTGGCCGTGGCGCGTTCCTGCAGGCCGAGGGGTCGACCAACGACCACGACCTCGCCCTGTTCGGGATCGGCGCGCAGGCCGGGCCCTCGCAGGCGGGTCGCGGCACCGCCGGGCTCTACCACCTGGCGTGGGAGGTCGACACGCTCGGCGAGCTCGCCAGGATCGGTGAGCAGCTCCAGGCTGCCGGGGCGCTGGTCGGCGCCTCGGACCACGGCACCACCAAGGCGCTCTACGCGCGGGACCCCGACGGGCTGGAGTTCGAGGTCTGCTGGTTGGTCCCGGCCGCCCTGGTCGACGGCGCCGACGACCACGACATGCGCATCGAGCCGCTCGACCTCGCGGCCGAGATCGCCCGATACGGCGCGGACACCCGCGGCGGGATCGGCGTCTCGGTCCCCGCCTGAGGCCCTGCGGCCCGAGGCGTTCCGGTTCCGGCGTGCGGCGTTCCGATCCCGGCCCGCGGCGATCCGGTTCCGAGTGCGGTGTTCCGGCCCCGGTCCGAGGCGCCCCGGTCAGTTCGGCTCGTTGAGGTCCACCCGGTAGCCCGAGCGGGCCGAGAACTGGGCGGTGACCGAGAACCGGTCGCCGCGGACCAGGGTGTGCCGCCACTCCACGGGACGCCCGGCGGACAGGCCGAGCCGCTCGATCGACAGCGCGGCGACGCCCTCGTCGATGCCGAGCAGCTCCCGCTCGCCGCGCCCGGGCAGCACCGCCCGGATGTTCTCCATGCCCCCGTCGACACGGATCCCGCAGCGGCGCCGGTACTCGGGGTAGATGCCGGTGTGGGTGAAGTCGACGTCGAGCAGGGGCGCCGCCAGCTCCTCGGGCAACCACACCCGGTCGACGGCGAGCGGCTCGGCTCGTCGGCGAGCCGCAGCCGCTCCAGGTGTACCAGCGGCGTGGACTCCTCCAGTCCCAACCGGGCCGCGACCACGCCGTCCGCACGGACCTCGAAGGTCCGCACCACGCTGCGCTGGGTGCGCCCGGCCGACTCGACCGCCACGTAGAGCGAGTACGGCTCGTCGAGCGGCTGCTCGATCTCCGAGCGCACCGTCGGGCGGGCGACCCGCCCCCGCCCGGCGACGACGGCGCCGTCCTCCCGCAGCCGGCGCAGCGCCTCCCGCACCGTGTGCCTGCTGACCGCGTAGTCGGCGGCCAGCGCGAACTCGCCGGGCAGTGCCTCGTCGAACTCACCGTCGGACAGCCGGCGGCGCAGGTCCGCCAGCAGCTGCTGCCACAGCGGCATCGCGCCGTTGCGGACCAGTGCTCGCGCCGTCATCGCCCACCCCCTTCGCGCGTGATCACCGTAGGCGAGCGCCGCGGGCTCACCGCACGGCGGCCCGCGTGTGACGCCGGGTGAGCAGCACGCCGACACCCACGACGACGGCCGCGATGAGCCCGGTCATGCCCAGTTCGAAGCGCGAGCCCTCGCGGGCGGCCATGTAGACGAGCACCACCGGGATCACGACGATCACCGCCCAGGTGAGCACCGGGTAGGCCCACATCCGCACCGGCATCGCGACGCCGTCGCGCTCCAGGACCCGGCGCATCCGCAGCTGGGACACCGCGATGACCAGGTAGACCAACAGTGCGATCGCGCCGGAGGTCGCGAGCAGGGTCTTGAAGACCTCCTCGGGGAAGGCGTAGTTCGCGATCACCGCGACGAACCCGACCAGCGTCGACCCGAGCACCGCGAACCGCGGCACACCCTGCGAGGTGGTCCGGTTGACCAGGCCAGGGGCCTGCCCGCGGCGGCCGAGCGAGAACAGCATCCGCGAGGCCGTGTACAGCGCCGAGTTCAGGCAGCTCGCGACGGCGACGAGCACCACCACGTCGACGATGAGCTTGGCCGACGGCACGTCCAGCGCCTCCAGCGCCGCCTGGTACGACCCGACCGCGGGCAGCCGCGGGTCGTTCCACGGCACGATCGCGACCACGAGCAGGATCGAGGCCAGGTAGAACACCGCGATCCGCCAGATCACCGAGCGGGTGGCCCGGCCGATCCCGCGCGCCGGGTCGCCGGACTCGGCCGCCGCGATCGTGACGATCTCGGTGCCCATGAAGCTGAACATCGTCACCAGCACCGCGGCGACCACCGCGCCCGGCCCGTTCGGCAGGAACCCGCCCTCGGACACCAGCCGGGACAGCCCCGACACCGACGAGTCGTCGCCCACGAACCCGGGCAGCAGGCCCAGCACCGCGAGCACCCCGACGACGATGAACGCGATGATCGCGACCACCTTGAGCAGGGCGAACCAGAACTCGAACTCGCCGTAGTTGGCGACGGAGAACAGGTTGGTCACCGTCAGCAGCACGGTGACGGCCAGCGCCCAGCCCCACTGCGGGACCCCGGGCAGCCACGAGTTGAGGATGAGCGCGGCGGCCGTCGCCTCGACCGGGATGACGAGGACCCAGAACCACCAGTACAGCCAGCCGACGGTGAACCCGGCCCACGGCCCGATCGCCCGGTCGGCATAGGTGGAGAACGAGCCGGAGTCCGGCTCCGCGGCCGCCATCTCGCCGAGCATCCGCATCACAGCAGCACGACCAGCGTCCCGGCGAAGAGGTAGGCCAGCAGCACCGCGGGGCCCGCGGTGGCGATCGCGCTGCCGGAGCCGATGAACAACCCGGCGCCGATCACCCCGGCGATGCTGATCATGGTGACGTGCCGGTCGCGCAGCCCCGCCCTCAGCTCGCCACCGGCCTCCGGCCGGTGCGTGGTCTCCGTCATGGCGCCTCCCCCTCCTCGGTGCCACAGCCGGCGGTGGCCGGTGCGATGCGCAATGGTCACCCGGGCGTCGCCCGTTGTCACACCCCGGGGAGGTCTCCGGGGGTGACGCCTAGCCTGGGCGGCATGGGATTCAGCGCGCAGCTGCGGGAGTCGACGGCCGCGACCTGGGACGCGGCGGTGGGGCACCGGTTCGTCGAGGAGCTGTGGTCCGGCGCCCTGGACCGTGGTGTGCTCCGGCACTACCTGGAGCAGGACCTGCAGTTCGTCGACTCGTTCCTCGCGCTGCTCGGCGCCGCCGTCGCGACGGCAGACCGGCCCGGCCCGCGGGTCCGGCTGGCCCGTCAGCTCGGGCTGGTCGCGGGCCCGGAGAACGACTACTTCGAGCGCTCGCTCGGTGAGCTCGACGGGAACGCCGAACCGGAGCGGGCCGCGCCGACCGTCGGGTTCGTCGACCTGATGGGCGAGGCCCGCGACGCCGGGTACGCCGAGACCCTGGCCGTACTGGTCGTCGCCGAGTGGCTGTACCTGGACTGGGCGACCCGGCCGGGCGCGACCACCCCGACGACCGGATCTCCCGCGAGTGGATCGAGCTGCACCGCGGTGTCGAGTTCGAGGAGTGGGTCGCGTTCCTGCGCGACGAGCTCGACCGTGCCGCCGACCGGCTCGACCCCGCCCACCGCGAGCGGGTCGCGGCGCTGTTCGTGCGCGCGGTCGACCTGGAACTGGCGTTCTTCGACGCCGCCTACGCCGGCTGAACGCGGACGACGGCCTTCACGATCTGCGCCCTGGCGACGACGGCGCCGGCGCAGACGGCGGTCACCGAGGTGAACGCGGACCGGCCGGTGCGCCGGGCGAGCGTTCCGCGGAACGCGACCTCCCCGCCCCGCGGGGCCTGAGCGGGCAGCGTGACCGCGGTGGACACCGACACCGCGTGCTCGGCCTCGGTGAGGTGCGGCAGGACGGCGAGCAACGCCCCCACCTCCAGCCCGACGGCCAGCGCACCGGCGTGCGCACCGCCCGCGCCGCCGTCGGCGAGCTCACCGATCTCGAACGCGACCCCGCGGCCGGGTCGGCGTCGTCGACCGGCCGGGCGCCCAGCGCGGCCTGCAGCGGGACGGCGAGGACGAGTGCGACCCGGTGGGCCAGGGCCGGGCCGGTCAGCAGCGGTGCGGTCACCGGGCCGAGTCTGCGCGCCGGGGGTGACCGGGCGTCGACGTCCGGATGACGATCCGGGGCAAGCGGCTGCGAGGATCGCCGGCATGGGAGCCAACCGACGGGCCGTGGTGGTCGGCGCCGGGATCGCGGGCCTGAGCTGCGCGCTCCGGCTGCGGGAGCGGGGCTGGTCGGTCCGGGTGCTGGCCGACGTGCCGGTGGAGGCGTCGACGTCGCACCTGGCCGCGGCCGTGTGGTTCCCGACCCGGGCCGGTCCGCGGGACAAGGTCCTCGACTGGGGACGGCGCACCTTCGCCGAGCTGGCCCGTCAGGCGGCCGACGGCGTCCCCGGCGTCGTGATGCGGGAGTCGCTGACCCTCTACCGGGCGGCGCCGGAGCCGCAGTGGTGGGCCGACGCCGTCGGCGACGTCCGCCCGGCCCGGCCCGACGAGCTGCCGCCCGGCTACGCCCACGGCCTGCGCTTCGCGGTGCCACTGGTCGAGATGCCGGTGCACCTGCCATGGCTGGCCGCCGAGGCGGGGCGGCGCGGGATCGCCCTGGAACGCCGGCGCGTCACCGGGCTCGACGAGGCAGGGCGGGACGCCGACCTCGTCGTGCACTGCTCCGGGCTGGGCGCGCGCACCCTGGTCGGCGACAGCACGGTGACCCCGGTGCGCGGGCAGATCGTGCGCGTCACCAACCCCGGGCTGACGATGTCGGTCCGCGACGAGGCGCACCCCGGCGGCCGCGCGTACGTGCACCCCCGCGCGCACGACTGCATCCTCGGCGGCACCCTCGACGACGGCGTCTGGGACGCGACACCCGACCCGGCCGCCGGCGAGGCGATCCTGCGGCGCTGCCGCGACATCGTCCCGGCCCTGCGCGACGCCGAGGTCCTGGAGCATCTCGCGGGCCTGCGCCCGGCCCGCCCCGAGGTGCGGCTGGAGGCCGAGCCCGCCACCGCGACCGCCCGCGGGTGATCCACGACTACGGGCACGGCGGCTCCGGCATCACCCTGTCCTGGGGCTGCGCCGACGACGTCGCGGATCTCGCCGACGCCGCCTGACCCCGGTCCGGCCGTCCGCGGACGGCCGCTCGAGGCGGACGACCCGCCGTCGACGGGCAGGTCGGCGGCGAACCCGGCGCGGCCCCGGCGCCCGAGCCCTCCCGGGTGATGATCGGGGGCCTCACACGATGCAGAAGTCGTTGCCCTCCGGGTCGGCCATCCACAGGTGGTCCACATGTGGAGAACCTGGGGACAGGTGCTCCTCGACGACCCGTGCGCCCAGCGCACAGAGCCGTCGCGCCTCCGCGCCCAGCCGCTCGCCGCGCAGCTCGTCCGGCAGGTGCCGACCCCCGGTGACCTGCAGGTCCAGGTGCAGCCGGTTCTTCACCGTGCGGGGCTCGTCGACCCGCAGGAACGAGATCCGCGGGCCCGCGCCCTCCGGGTCGCTGATCGCGGCGACGTCGCCCCACTCGTCGGCGGGCACCTCGTGGTGGACCAGCACGCCTCCCAGGTCGCGAACCCGGTCGGTGGCGGGGCGGGGGCGTAGCCGAGCGCAGCGCTCCAGAACTCCGCGAGCAGGTGTGCGTCGGCACAGTCGACGGTGATCGTCCAGGGAGTCGCCATGGGTGGAGGCTACGGCCGGACCCCGACGGTTCCGCGGCCGCGCGAGTCGCGCCGATGCCCGGTCACGGGGTAGCTTTCCGCTTCCGATCACCCGGTGCACCGGTGGAGGGCGAGTGAACGGTCAGCCTCCCGGCAACGGGGTGCGACGCCTGAGCTTCCGCATGGAGTCGGCGGCCGACGTCGAACGGTTCGTCGCGGAGTTCTACGGGGGCGCGGTGGTGCTGCCGGCGGGCGACGGCCGCGACTTCGAGGTGGGGAACGAGACCGTCGCCGCCCCGGGGTTCTCGCTGAGCGACCTGTGGGTCACCGCCGAGATCGACGCGATGGTCGACCCGGTCGAGAACGAGTTCGTCGTCGATCTGGTGCAGGGCGGACGCATGCGCCTGGACACCGAGGCGTACGGCACCGTGGTGCTGCGGCCCGGTGACGTCGGGGTGCTCCCGCCCGAGGGCCGTTTCCGCGACCTCGCCGAGGACATCGACCTCGACGTCGTGGGCCTCGACCCGGCGGCCCTGACCCGCTGGGCGGGGCAGGTGCACGGCGTCGCGACCGACGGGTGCGGCTGACCGGGATCACCCCGCTGAGCGAGGAACACGCGCGCCGCTGGGCCGCCACCGTGGTGCACGTGCGGGACCGGGTGCTCGGCAACCCGATGCTGCTGGACGGGTCCGTCGCGCTGGACGAGGCGTTCGGGCTGCTGGCGTCCCGGTTCCTGGAGACGTTCCCGAACACCGTGCTCGACGAGGTCACCCGCCGCGGGCCGGCCCGCACCCCGGCGCTGCCCGCCCGCCTGGTCCGCCGCGTCACCGAGCACCTGCGCGCGCACGCGCACCGTCCCGTCGACCCGACGGAGCTGGCCCGGCTGACCGGGGCCCCGGCCCGGACCGTGCTGGCCGGGCTGCGCCGGGCCGGGACCGACCCGGCCACCGTGCTGTGGCGCGCCCGGCTCCACGGCGTGCGCGACGACCTGCGCGCGACGGGCGACGCGACGGCGGTGGAGCGCATTGCGGGCCGGTGGGGCTTCGTCCGGCCCGGCGGGTTCCGGGTGGCCTACACCCGCGCCTTCGGTGAGACGCCGGAGGAGACCGCGGGCCGCTGACCCGCCCCGTCGCACCGGTACGGTCGCCGGGTGTGGATCGAGCTGGCGCAGCGGCTGTTCGACGTCGTCGAGCCTGCCCGGCCGGCCTCCCCGGACGACGTCGATGCCATCGGCACCGAGCTGGGCCACGAGGTGCCCCCGGACCTGCGGGCGCTGCTCCTCGAGACCGACGGACTGCACGGCCGCCACGGCGCCGCCCTGGTCCATCCGGCCCGGCAGATCGTCGACGACAACCTGGCCCTGCGCCGCGACCCCGGCCTCGCCGAGCTCTACCTGCCCTTCGACCAGCTGATCTTCTTCGCCGACAACGGCGGGGGCGACCTGTTCGGCTTCCCGGCACTGCCGAACCGCCCGGAGGTGGTCGTGTGGGACCACGAGACCGACTCGCGCCACCGGGTCGCCGGATCACTGCGGGACTACCTCATCCGCCGGGCGGGCGGCGACGGCGACGACTGGTACCGCCACTGACCCACCGCCCCTCGGGGAAGTGGTCACCCGCTGCCCCGGCCGCCCGGACGACGTCGACCAGTACATGAGCGCTGTCCGGGCGGCCCTCGACAGCACTCAGGTACTTCTCGACGTGCCGGATCACGGCCGTCAGTAGGAGAACAGCTGGATCAGGTTCCCGCAGGTGTCGTCCACGACCGCGATCGTCACCTCACCGGCGGGGGTAGGTCGTTGGACGACGGTGGTGGCGTGCTCCGAGACGAGCCGGTCCACCTCGGCCTGCACGTCGTCGACCTCGAAGGCCGCCAGCGGGATGCCGTCCTCGACCAGCGCCGTCTTGTAGGTCTTCACGGCGGGGTGCACATCGGGCTCGAGCAGCAGCTGCGGCCCCTCCGGGTCACCGGGGGCGGTGACGGTGAGCCAGCGATGCTCTCCGATCGGAATGTCGTGCTTGATCTCAAATCCCATCACATCGCAGTAGAACCGCTTCGCCTGGTCTTGGTCGTCGACATAGACATTGCAGTAGGACACCTTCGCCATCACGTCGCTCCTGGAGGCTCTGGCCAACGCTGCGCTATCTCACGCAGCGGGCGGGTATCGATGTCGTGGAACTTGTAGCGGCCCTGCCGTCGGACGGTGACCAGTCCGGCGTCCTCCAGAACTGCGAGATGCTGGGAGACGGCCTGCCGGGTCGGAGAGCGCGCCGCCTCGTTCGAGTAGCGCGCCACAGAGCGCGAACAACGTCTGTCCATCGGTCGCCGTGAGCGCATCGAGCAGCGCGCGCCGAGTGGGATCGGCGAGAGCCCGGTAGATGTCACCCACGTCCGGGACTATAGGCAAGTAGCAACTTGCCTGTCCAGAGCGGCGGCGGGCCATGCCCGGCGACTCGACCCATGTCGAGCACGGCGGCGGCGTCCTAGGCTTTCGACACCGCGCGCAATGCCGATCACGAGGGTGGCCACAGGTGAGCCAGGGGCAGCTATCGAAGCAGCTGGTCCGATACATGCAGGAGCGGGGCATGACCGTGGTCGGCCCGCTGGAGCCACTTGCCGATCAGGGACGAGCCGGCAACGTGTACCGGTTCGTGGCAGCGCAGGCAGATGACCCGACATCCGCGAAAGCGATGACGCTCAAGACCTACGGCGCCACCGAAGCGGGAGCCGAACACGCGAGGCACGAATGGAATGCGCTCGTCTGCCTGCACCGAGAGCGCTGTGCGGTCCCCCCGCCGTACTTCGTTGAACCGGATATGACCGCCTTCGCCTGTCCGGTTGTCGCGATGGACCACATCCCCGGTGAGTCGCTGTGGAGCACCCTGCAGGAGACACCCGGCAGCCAGAGGACGCGACTTCTCGGCGAGTTCGTACGCACACTCGTGGCACTGCATCGGATCCAGCCATCGACGCTGCGCGGGCCGGCTCCGGAGGTCGACCCGCTCGACTCTCTCGGCCAGGAGATCTCCGAGATCCGACGCGACTGCGAAGGACTGCACGCCCCAGGCATGGCCGGAGTCGCGGAGTGGATACAGGAGAACAGGAGGCTTATTCAGGCTCCGTCAGGTAAGTGCGTAGAAGATGAGTCCGATGACTGCCGAGATCGTCGTTTTAAATGTGGCGTAGGGTCGGCGGTAGTCTGTGTGGAGAACTTTCCACGACTTGATATGGGCGATGACTCGCTCGATGGTGGCGCGTGTGCGGTTGAGGCTCTTGTTGAATGTTTTCTGCCAGTCGAGAAGTTCCCGGCCGGGTTGTTTTTTGAACGGGGTGAGCATGCCGCGCCCGATGTAGCCTTTATCGCCGATCGGTGGGTATGTGGCGAGGTGGTCGAGGGCGCCGGATTGGTCGAGGCAATGTAGGTCGTGTCGGGAGCCTGGGGTCGGGTCGGAGATCCACGACAGCTGCCCTTCCAGGGTGGCTGCGACCTGGACGACGACGCCGGTGGTGCGATGCTTGCCCGACCACAGACCTGACTTTGGTCACCCGAGCCTGGTTTCGCAGCTTGTACTGCGCTGAGCTGCGGTGATGTGTTTGCGCGGGAGCGGTGTGAGGCACTAATTCGGTGCTCTACGCTCGGTCAGGTGGCGTGGGTGAGGCGGGTACGGACGGCCTCCGGGGCGACCGCGGTCCAGATCGCCGAGTCCGTGCAGGGCCATCGACGGATCGTGGCCCATGTCGGGTCAGCGCACACCGAGGCCGAGCTGGGCCTGCTGGTCGAGCAGGCCCGTGGGCTGATCGACGACGCTGCACAGCAGGCCCTGGATCTGGGCGTCGCGCCGTCACCCCGGCGGGCCGAGCTGATCGCGCCCACCGCGGCCGGCGGTGCCACGCAGGAGGGGCTGTTCGGCCAGATGCCGCGGCGCGCCCCGAGCACCACAACCCGGCGGGTGGGTGCGCCGCAGGTGATCACGACCGGGTCGCGGGTGCTGTTCGACATCCTCGCCGAGGTCTACGCGGGCCTCGGGTTCGCAGAGGTCGCTGATGACACGTTCCGCGACCTGGTGATCGCCCGGATCGTCGAGCCCACGTCCATCCTGGACACCGGTCGGGTGCTGGCCGGTCTGGGCGTCACCGCGGCGAGCGAAAAGACGATGCGCCGCACCCTGCTGCGCTGCACCGGGCGCAGCTACCGCGACGAGATCGCGAGGGCCTGCTTCACCCACGCCCGTGGCAGTGGGGATGTGTCGTTGTGTCTCTACGACGTCACCACCCTCTACTTCGAGGCGGAGAAGGAGGACGACCTGCGCAAGGTCGGGTTCTCCAAGGAACGCCGGGTCGACCCGCAGGTCGTCGTCGGGCTGCTGGTCGATCGCGCAGGGTTCCCCCTCGAGATCGGCTGTTTCGAGGGCAACAAGACCGAGACCGCGACGATCCTGCCGATCATCGAGGCCTTCCGGGCCCGACACCAGCTGCCGGTCGAGCCGGGCGGGATGGTCGTGGTCGCCGACGCAGGGATGCTCTCGGCCGCGAACCTGCGCGACCTCGACGAGGCCGGCCTGCGGTTCATCGTCGGCTCCCGACTCACCAAGGCCCCGGTTGACCTGGAGTCGCACTTCCACTGGCACGGCGACGCCTTCGTCGACGGGCAGATCATCGACACCCTCACACCACGCGACCGCCGCACCGGGCGCAGCGAGAACAGCCCGAAGGTCAAGGCCGAGCCCGTCTGGAACCCCAACCAGCATCCGGGATCCTGGCGGGCGGTCTGGGCCTACTCCACGAAGCGGGCCGTCCGGGACCGGCGCACGTTGACCCTGCAGGAGAACCGGGCCCGCGAGGTCATCGCCGGCGAGAAGCCCGCGCGCACACCGCGGTTCGTCAAGGTCACCAACGGCTCCCGCGCCCTGGACGAGGCCTCCTTGGCTCGGGCATACCGGTTGGTCGGGTTGAAGGGCTACGTGACCAACATCCCGGCCGGCGGCGCAGCGGCCGGGGAGATCATCGGCGACCACGACCTCTGGCACGTCGAGCAGTCCTTCCGGATGAGCAAAACCGACCTACGCGCCCGCCCGATGTTCCACCACCAACGCCAGTCCATCGAAGCGCACCTGACCATCGTGTTCACCGCCCTCGCAGTCGCCCGCGAGATCCAGAACCGCACCGGGCTCACCATCCGCAACGTCGTCCGCCAGCTCCGACCACTGCGCTCGGCCACCATCGCCATCAACGGCACCCAGCAGACCTTCCCGCCCGCCGTCCCCGCCGACAAACAGGCCCTCCTCGACGCGCTCCGTCAGCCCGCGGCGAAGCACTAAGACAAGTGACCGAAGTCAGGTGGGGTCGGGTCGGAGATCCACGACAGCTGCCCTTCCAGGGTGGCTGCGACCTGGACGACGACGCCGGTGGTGCGATGCTTGCCCGACCACAGACCTGGTACGGCGGTCCATGACCAGCAGGGCAGCAGGGTTCCGTCGATGATGTACTGCCGATCGGCACGAAGCTCCTCCGCAGTCGGAACTACACTCCGCAGCGCCTGCGCCAGCAACGGTGTCACCCCCGCGATCGCTCGACTGACCGTCGACTGCGACACAGGGCCCCGGCAAAGTCGCGATAGGCGGCGGTAGTCGCCCCACGCGGCCTTCTGATTGCCGCGCTGCACCTGCCCGGGACCAGCTATAGCGCCGAGCGGCGGCGCAGCTGCGCCGCTTGTCACGGCTCGCCACAAGATCATCTAACGACTTTGCCGGGGCCCTGGACTGCGACACCCCGTAGGTTTCCGCCAACTCCCACTGCACACGATTCCCGCGCAGATACGCCAACGTGATCACCACCGACCAGAACAATCCCAGAATCGGCGGCCAAGGCCGTCGCAGGCCAGTCGCGTTCCGCTGATCCTGCTCATGCACCAGAGCGGCAAGATCCTGAATCTCATCACGCCGAAAGCCAGTGGTATAGTACATACTGCGACAGCCCATTCATCTCGGATTGATTCGACAAACCAATCTTCGCGATGGACGGGCTGTCGCCCAACCCGACACGCCGGGCTAGATCGTTATTTCACGGGCCCTGAATAAGCCTCCAGGGGGCTTATTCACAAGGGAGTAATTCTGTTGATCTGCGGAAGCCGTCACCGGCGATTTTGTCTCGATACCGGCACGGCGGTGTGTCGCGCTTGAAGTGCAACAGCCCTTGCCGGTTTGTTCGGTGTTCCCAGGCATCGAACGAGGATCGGCGAAGAGCTGTTGCGATTCAAAGCTATGACAGGGTTGGACGATAGACAACTCACCGATCTGGTGGTGAGAGTACACGCCC
The DNA here is from genome assembly GCF_020496245.1 of Pseudonocardia sp. ICBG601. NCBI lineage: Bacteria > Bacillati > Actinomycetota > Actinomycetes > Pseudonocardiales > Pseudonocardiaceae > Pseudonocardia > Pseudonocardia sp. ICBG601. The sequence goes on from NZ_JAHLJA010000153.1 coordinate 12,149, forward strand.
GATGCGGCGGCAAGTTCGTTTCTGCAGGTAGGCCTGTTGCGTTGGGCTTGTTCCGGTCAGTGGCCATGGTGGTGACGCTGATGCGCAAGAACGTGACCCAGGACTTCGCGGGCGCGATCTTCGGGGTCAGCCAGTCCACGGTCAGTCGCCGCTGGGACCTGCTGCGCCCGGTGATCGGCGAGGTCCTCGCCGACGTCGTGCCCGACCCGCGGGAGGTCCTCGGAGGCGGAACAGTGCTGGTCGATGGCACCGTGTGCCCGACGTGGGACTGGAACGCAGTGTCCGACCTGTTCTCGGTCAAGGCCGGCTACTCGGGCATGAACCTGCAGATCGCCGCCACCCTCGACGGAGTCCTCGTCGCGGTCGGCGAAGTCCCGATTCACGGCGCCCGCCACGACGCACATGCCTACGCCGCATCCGGGCTGGCGGAGCGTCTGCGCGATCTCCCGTCCGTCGCCGACCTCGGCTACATCGGCGTCGAGGGCATCAACACGGTCCCGCACAAGCGATCCCCCGGTATCGACCTCGACCCCAGCCAAGTCGAGTTCAACACCGCCCTCGGCAGAATCCGCGCAGCCGTCGAACACGCCATCGCGCACCTCAAAACATGGCGCATGCTCAGCGAAGAAGGTGGCCGATACCGCTACCCCATCAGCAAATACGAAAGCACAGTTGCGGCAATCGTAGGCCTCTACTTCTTTGCGGCTTATGAATAAGCCTCCAGGAACTCGGTTCACCCGGCGACCGATGTGATCCAACATCGCGACTACCACCCCTGGAACGTACTCGTCGGCCCCGATCGAGATCTGTGGGTCGTCGACTGGAACTGGGGCGACGGGGATCCTCGATTCGACGTGGCGTGGACATGCAGCCTGCTCGCGCGAAGTGGACACGACGACATCAGCACCTTCGTCAAGAACGACTACGTCCGACAGAGCGGGAACCCGCTGGAGAGCTTCAGCTACTTCGAGGTGCTGGCAACGATCCGCTGGATGCTCAACGTGTTGCTGCCTTCACGATCTGACGCGCCGAAAGGCGACGTCGCGCTGCAGGACTTTCGAGACTTCCTCGTCGGCCCCATCGAACAGGCGGTGCGGACGATCAGAACGAACACGGGCCTTCACATCGAAGTCGCCCCCTAGTGCGGCGGCGAGCATCCCGTACCTGTTCCGTGAACCCCGTCACGGGCGGCTCGCCCACGTGGGTTCGACGCCCGCCGCCCGCAGCTCGGCGACGATCTCGTCGCGATCCTCCCGAACCTGACGCCGGTCAGCCGCGGTGAGACGGAACCAGATCAGGTCCGTGACCGCGCCGGCAATGTCCTCACGGACACCCAGCAGCCGCCCTACCGCCGCTCGCGCCTCGTACTTGTCCGCGGACGCCGCGATCGCCTCCGAGACCTCCGCGTACCGGTTCTGGGCCAGCGCGACGGCATCGAGGACCTCCAACCGCTGCGTCGCCAGCTGGATCTGACGCGCCTGGTCGGTCGAGTCCACCTGTCGCTCGACCTCGACAAGTGCGGCTCGCTCCAACGCCTCGCATTCGTCGTCGACAGGTCGAGCCAGCGAATATCTCAGGCGCTCGACCACGAGACGCCACAGGCCAGGCGACATCCTGATCTCCAGAGCCTGGTCCATCGGGGGCCACTCACCGTCGATCCAGGGAACCTGGTCCCAACCGGCCTGACGAACAGCGAGGGCGGCATCTTCGAGCTGGGTGTCCTCGTCGAATCTGGCGGAGTGACCGACATTGTCCATCATGGCGTCGATGACGGACCAGGAGCGGGCGGTCAACCGAGCGGTCGTTGCGTCGCTGTCGGTCATACCGTCGATGCTCGCCGATCAGCAGGACACGTACAACAACCGGATCTCGGGAGCGCCGGATCGGTGAAGCGCTACTCGATGTCGGCCCAGACGACGAACCCGCTCGTGCCGAAGACGACGTTGATGCGGTCGAACCGGAAGTCGTCCTCCCGCCACGCGTCCCGGGTGACGTCGCGGAACGCCCACCCGAGCGCCCCTGCCCACGCCCGCGCCTCACGTGGCGTGAGCCCCAGAAACTCGTCCGCGGTGTGCGTGGCCACCGTGAGAGTGTGGAGCGCGAGCGGCGGAACGGCCAGCGGTTTCGTCCGTCCACACCGGACTGCACCGTTCTGGACACCCCCCGGACCGCCCGGCGCCCCCACAGACGACGGGACGGCGCCGTCCCCGCAGGTCACGACGCCGTCCCGGCAGTCCAGAAGGGTCAGGCCTGCTCGGTCTCCCGAGCCCGCAGGTCCTTCCGCAGGATCTTCCCCGCGGCCGACTTCGGGATCTGGTCGATGAACTCGACCACGCGCACCTTCTTGTGCGGCGCGACCCTCTCCGCGACGAAGGTCATGACCTCGTCCTCGGTCAGGTCCCCACCCGAGGACTGCTTCACCACGAACGCCTTCGGGACCTCCTCGCCGTCGGCGTCCTTGACCCCGATGACCGCGGTGTCGGCGATCTTGTCGTGGGTCAGCAGCAGCGCCTCCAGCTCGGCGGGCGGCACCTGGTAGCCCTTGTACTTGATGAGCTCCTTGACCCGGTCGACGATCGAGTAGACGCCCTCGTCGTCGACGACGGCGATGTCGCCGGTGTGCAGGTAGCCGTCGGCGTCCTTGGTGGCGTCGGTCGCGGAGTCGTTGTTGAGGTACCCGACCATCACGTTCGGGCCCTTCACCCACAGCTCGCCGCGCTCGCCGACACCGACCTCCTTGCCGGACTCCGGGTCGACCAGCTTGCACTCGATGTTCGGCAGCGCGAAACCGGACGAGTTCAGGTCGAGGTCGCCGCGGTCGTCGGGCATGCAGTGGCTGACCGGGGACAGCTCGGTCATGCCGTAGCCCTGCAGCACGGTGCAGTTCAGCCGCTTGGCGACGGCGCGGCCGAGCTCGCCGTCCAGCGGGGCGGCACCGGAGAAGATCGTCTTCACGCAGGACAGGTCGAACTTCTCGACGATCGGGTGCTTGGCCAGCGCGACGGCGACCGGCGGGGCGATGTAGAGCCGGTCGACCTGCAGGTCCTGGGTGATGGTCAGGAACTGCTCGAGGTCGAACTTCGGCATGGTGACGACGGTGGCGCGCGCGTGCAGCCCCTGGTTCATCATCACGGTCATGCCGTAGATGTGGAAGAACGGCAGGAACGCCATGATCTTGGTCTCGCTGGTCACGTTGCCCATGACCTGGATCTGGAGCAGGTTCGCCACCAGGTTGCGGTGGGTCAGCACCACGCCCTTGGCCAGACCGGTGGTGCCGGACGAGTAGGGCAGCACGGCGGTGTCGGTCGCGGAGGTCGTCAGCTCGGGCGCCGGGGCGCCGGAGCTCACGAGGTCGCGCAGCGAGTCGTGGCCCTCGGTGGCGTCGATGGTGAGGACGACGTCCTCGGACAGCCCGGCCTCCTTCGCCCCCACCACGGCGCGGTCGAGGAACGGCGAGACGGTGATGACCATCTTCGCGCCCGAGTCCTTGAGCTGGTGGGCCAGCTCGCCGCCGGTGTACATCGAGTTCGCGCTGGTCACGATCCCGTTGGCACGCAGGATGCCGTGGAACAGTGCCGCCCACTGCGGCAGGTTGGGCGCGAACAGCGCGACGACGTCGCCCTTCCCGATGCCGCGGGCGGCGAGCCCACCGGCGATCTTCTCGACCAGACCGTGGAACTCGGTGTAGGTCAGCTGGTCGCCGGTGGTGCCGTCGACGATCGCCGGCGCATCCGCCCGGTCGCCGAAGCCGTCGGCGAACAAGAACTCGGTGAGCGAGACGTCGGGGATCTCGACGTCCGGGTACGGGCTGCGCAACGACAAGGGTCGCTCCTTCGCGAGGTCCTACGGAACAGAGGCGACGCCGATCATCGCCCATGAGGGGCGGCCGTGCCAGGACGGCACCGCGGGACCGGCCGGGGAGGTCCGGTCCCGCGGAACGGGCCGGGACCGCTGCCGGACCGGAAGGCCGGTGGCGAGGTGCCGTGCGGGGCCCCGTCGGGCCGGGTGACCCCGCCGCTCACCCTTCCGGTCGTGGCTCCGTCCGTGGCTCCGCCTGCGCCTCCGGCCGCGTCTCCGGCTGTGGCTCCGTGCGACGCAGCAGTTGGTGGGCCAGGGCCCCGACCAGCGCGGCCATCGTCACGCCGCTGCCCAGGACGAGCCGCAGTGTGACCGGGAGCGCCTGGTAGACCGTCGGCATCAGGACCGGCCGCCAGGGCGAGCGTCGCCGTCATCAGCGCCCGGTCGTCGCCGAGCCCGCTCCGGGCGACCATGCCGACGCCGAGCGCGGCGACCATCGCGAAGACCACCACACCCGCGGCGCCGACCACCGCGCTCGGCACGGCCGCGACCCAGCGGGCGACCGGGGCACACACCGACAGCACCACGAGCAGCACGGCCGTGCCGACGGTGACGTACCGGCTGCGCACCCGCGACAGCCGGACGATGCCGATGTTCTCGCCGCTGGTGACCATCAGCGGTCCCCCGAGGAGCCCGGCGAGCACCGAGGTGACCCCGTCGCCCCGCACGGTCCGGGTGACGTCGTGCCGACCCACCGGCCGGTCCACCGCCTCGGCGGTGAGCATCGTCTGCCCGGCCGCCTCGGCCATCGCGCCGATCGAGAACAACAGCAGCGGCACCATCGCGGGCAGCAGGAGCTCGGGCGCGCCGAACGGGAAGGGCTCGGGCAGCGCCAGCAGCGGACCGGGCGCCGGCGGGGTGATCCGCCCCGCGACCGCGGCCACCACGGCCCCGGCGACGATGCCGAGCAGGACCGCGAGCCGGCTCAGAGCGTGTTTGGAAATGGTGGGTGTGTCGGGATGGTCGACACGGCTGGGGTGCTCCATCGTGGTCGGCATGCAGGAACGACCGCGCCGGTACCCCTCGGACACCAGTGATGCCCAGTGGGTGGTGATCGAGCCGTTGTTACCGCCGCTCGCGCGGCGGGGGCGGCCTGTTGCTCATGCTCGTCGGGACGTGCTGGACGCGATCTTGTATGTCGTGCGGACCGGGTGTGCCTGGCGGGCGTTGCCGGTGGACTTCCCGCCCTGGCAGACCGTCTACTGGTACTTCAACCAGTGGGAACAGCAGAAGGTCACCGAGAAGATCCTCCCGGTCGTGCGGGGGCAGTTACGTATCGCCGAGGGCCGTGATCCGGAGCCGAGTGCGGGGATCATCGATTCCCAGTCGGTCAAGGGCGCCGACACCGTCGGCCAGGACTCCCGCGGCTACGACGCCGGGAAGAAGACAGGCGGACGGAAACGGTTCATCGTGACCGACACCCTCGGTCTGCTGCTGACCACGATGGTGTGCTCGGCCTCGGTACAGGACCGCGACGGCGCCAAGCCGATCCTGCTCAACCTCTACCTGCGCACCAGGGTGCGGTTCGTCTACGCCGACGCCGGCTTCGCCGGGCGACTGCTCGACTGGGCCGCCACGATCCTGCAGACAACGATCGAGATCATCCGCAAGCCACCCGAGCAGCGCGGATTCACCGTCCTCCCACGAAGGTGGGTGGTCGAACGGACCCTGGCCTGGCTCACCGCACACCGACGCCTGGCCCGAGACTACGAACGCCACCCCACCACATCCGAAGCCATGATCCGCTGGGCCGCGATCAACACCATCACCCGCCGCATCGCCCGTGGATACCCCGCCACCCGCCAGCAGAAACACACGACACCCTCAACCCACTAGAATTTCCAAACACGCTCTCAGGCCACCGGGCAGGACCCGATGGGCGACGACCATCGTGCCCACCGTGACCGCGACCAGCGCGAGCGCCCACGGCGACGGTCCCGCCGGGGTGTCCGACACGAGCCCAGCGTTGATCTTCACCAGGTTGACGCCGACGACGATGATCATCGTCCCGAGCACCACCGGCGGGAAGAACCGCATGAGCCGGGTGAACACCGGCGCCAGCACGACGACGGCCAGCCCGGTGACCACGACCGCGCCACTCGCCGCGGCCGGTCCCGCTTCCCGCGCGATCTGCGCGAACAGGGCCACCGCCGCCCCACCGGGCAGCATCACGAAGGGCAGCCGGGCCCCGATCCCGAACGGACCGATGGACTGCAGTGCCGTGCCGATCCCCGACACCAGCAGCAGCGCGGCGAGCAGGCGGGCCCCGGCGGCGGCGTCGAGCTCCAGCGCGGCGGACAGCAGGAAGGCCGACGAGACCGGCCCGGCCACCATCACCAGCAGGTGCTGCACGGACAGCGGCGCCAGCACCCGCAGCGGCACCCGCTGCCCGGTCGGGTCGACCGTCGGCGCGCTCACCGGTCCAGCCAGGGCAGCTCGTCGGGGGCGTACCGGTAGGCCCGGAACAACGCGTTCGACGGCCCGGGGAAGTTCCGCCGGACCCGTTCGTCGGCGTAGGTGCCGATCTCGGGCAGCACGTACTCCCAGCAGACCCTGCCCTCCCCGGTCACCTCGAACAGCCTGCCGAACCCGGACTCGGTGATCAGGGTGTTGCCGCCCGGCAGCCGCTGGACGGCTCCCATGAACGGGGTGAAGAACGCCTCGGGCTGCGGGTCCCGCCAGCTCCACACGACCTCGTGCAGGTCGGGGTCCAGCTCGACCACCCTGCTGAAGGGGACGCTCTCCCCCGGCCGGAACACGCCGTTGTCGAAGACCAGGATGTTGCCGTCCGGGAGCTCCTGGGCGTGGTGCTGCTGGGACACCGTGCCGGGCGCCGACCGGCGCAGGACCTTCCCGCTGGCCCGGTCGATCACGATCACCGCGGAGACCGACCGCAGGCTGGCGAGCACGGTGCCGTCGGCCATCGGCACGACGCTGTTGACCAGGGGCCAGTGCTCGCGCGGGTAGTGCGCCCCGAGCGGGTACTCGTCGGGGTCGAGGTGCTCGGCGGCGTGCCAGCGCCACGTCTCGGTCCCGTCGGCGTCGACCTCGGTGATCACGTCGGCGTACACCGCGCCCGCGTGCTCGGTGCCGGGGACGCCCCCGCGGACCGCCTCCGAGGCGGCCGGCCCGAGCTCCTCCAGCACCGTGTAGAGCACGCGGCCGTCGCCGAGGTGGTGCGCGTCGTGGTGGGCGAGCGGGTCGCGGTGCTCGCGCACGACGGTGCCGTCGGGGGCGAGCTCGGCCATCACCCCGCCGCGGTACTTCTCCCAGAACGGGAAGAGCTCCGGGCCGTCGGGATGCACACCGTTGTACGCCAGGTTCCCGTTCGGGAGGATCCGCGCGTGTCTGCCCGCCCGCCACGGTGGCCGCCACTCGTGAACGACGGTGCCCGCCATGTCCACCAGCCGCACCAGGCCGGTCTCCGCGCCACCCGCCGCCAGCGGCGTGTACAGGGTGTACCCGGGGAACGCGTGCTCCGGATCGTGCCCGATCAGTCCGGTGCGCCGCCGTGCCAGCGTCCACTGGTCCATGAGAACCTCCCACAGGGATCAAACTTTTGACATCAAAAGTTTGAGCCAGTCCGGGCCGGGAGACCAGGCCCGTGTGTGAAAGGTGTGTGACATGTCAGGGCCTCAGGTGGGCGCCGTCGTCCGCGCGCTGCGCCGGGAGCGCCGCGCCACCCTCGCCGACGTGGCCGCGGCCAGCGGCCTGTCCGTCCCCTTCCTGTCCCAGGTGGAGAACGGCAGGGCCGCGCCCAGCATGCGGTCGCTGCAGGCACTGGCCGCGGCCCTGGACACCACCGCCGTCGCGCTGCTCTCGGCCGCGGAGGAGGCGGGCCGGGTCGACGTCGTCGCACCGGAGGACAACGCCATCGCCGACGGGGCGGGCCGGGTCCGCACCCTCGTCCGCGGGGATCGGCACCTGCACGCGCTGGAGTTCACCGGCAGCACGGGCCGCGCCGGGGACTCCTTCCGCCACCCGCACGACGAGCTGCTCTACGTCGTGCGCGGGACCGCGCGGGTCTGGGCCGGCGACGAGGAGTTCGAGCTCGCCGCGGGCGCCGCGTTGTACTGCTCCGCCGGTGTGGACCACCGCTGGACCGCCCTGACCGATGACACCACCGTGCTGCTCGTGGGCATCAACGATCGGGCCAGGGTGTCGCTGCCGGCCGGCCCGCCGCGGGCGGCGGACCGCCCGTGAGGGTCAGTCGTCGAACAGGTGCTCGAACGCCGTGAGGTTCGCCGTGGACTCGCCGTGTTCGGTACGCCAGGCGTACTCGCGGCGGATGGAGGAGGCGAAGCCCAGCTCCAGGAAGGTGTTGAAGTCGCCGTCGGCGGCCTCCAGCACCGATCCGAGGACGCGGTCGAGCTCGTCCGCGGTGACGGCGTGCCGCGCCAGCCGCCCGACGAGGTGGATGTCCCCGACCCGGTCCAGGCAGTAGTGCACGCCGTAGAGCTTGGCGTTGCGCAGCAGCATGAACCGGTAGACGCCCTCGTGGTTCTCGTCGGGCCTGCGGCACACGAACGCCTGCACCGCGAGGGTCTGTTCGCGCAGGATCAGCCAGGTCTGGGTCTGGAGCCTGGCCTCGCCGGGGAGGGTGACCAGCCACTGCCCGGGTCCACGGTGGACGTACTCGGCCCCGGAGTCGGCGAGCGCGGCCCCGATCCGCTGCTCCAGCTCGCTCATGCGTCCCCCCGTCGCCGCGCCGCGAACTCGGTGCGGGCCTCGTCGTAGGCGCCCAGCAGGGCGTCGGTCGTCCGGTCCCAGGAGAAGCGGTGCGCGTGCGTCGCCGCGGTCCGCCCCATCTGCTCGCGACGGCCCGGGTCGAGCGCGAACTCGCCCAGCGCGTCGGCCCAGTCGGAGATGTCGTGCCCGGTGACGAGCAGCCCGGACCGGCCCTCGGCGACGGCGACCGGCAGCCCGCCCACCCGGGTGGCCACCACCGGCGTCCCGCAGGCCTGGGCCTCCAGCGCGACCAGCCCGAACGACTCGTTGTGGCTCGGGACGGCGACGACGTCGGCCGCCCGGTAGACCGTCACCAGCTCGTCGCCGGCCCGCGGCGGCAGGAACCGGACCAGATCGGTGATCCCCAGCTCGGCGGCCAGCTCGTGCAGCGAGGTCGGCTCGGCCAGCCCCGACCCCGACGGCCCGCCCGCGACGAGCACGACGAGGCGTTCACGCAGCCCCGGTACCCGCGCGACCAGCTCGGCGGCGGCGCGCAGCAGCACGTCGGGGGCCTTCAGGCGCTGGATGCGCCCGACGAACGCCAGCACCACGGCCTCGGCCGGGAGCCCCAGCTCGGCGCGGGCCGCGGCCCGGTCGCCGGGCCGGAAGCGGTCGGTGTCCACCCCCGGCGGGATGGTGACGGTGCGGTGGGGGTCGGCGTCGTAGAGGTCGAGCAGCTGCTTGGACTCGATCTCGGTGTTCGCCACCAGCCGGTCCGCCTCCGCGACGACCTGGTCCTCGCCGATCACCCGGACCCGCGGCTCGGGGGTGTCCCCGGCGGCGAGCGCGGCGTTCTTGACCTTGGCCAGGGTGTGCGCGGAGTGCACCAGCGGCACCCCCCAGCGGTCCCGGGCCAGCCACCCGACCTGGCCGGACAGCCAGTAGTGGGAGTGCACGACGTCGTACCAGCCCGGGTCGTGCCGGGCCTCGGCCCGCAGCACCCCGGCGGTGAAGGCGCACAGCTGGCTCGGCAGGTCGTCCTTGCCGAGCCCCTCGAAGGGGCCCGCGGCGACGAACCGGACCGTCGCGCCCGGCTCCAGCTCGACCGTCGACGGCTGCTCCGACGACGTGGCGCGGGTGAAGATCTCCGCCTCGACGCCGCGGCGGGCCATCCGGATCGCCGTCTGTGCGACGTAGACGTTCATCCCGCCGGCGTCGCCGGTGCCGGGCTGCTCGGTCGGGGAGGTGTGCACCGACAGCACCGCGACACGTCGGGGCAGTCGTTCACTCACCCGAGCATCCTGACACGGCGCCGGAGCGCCAGCGCAGCCACCAGCGCCCGCAGCGGGTCGGCGGCGTGCCAGTCGTCGCCGCGGCCGGGCCACGCCGGGACGGTCACCGTCCCGCCGTCGTCGAGGTCGACGACCAGCTCCTCGTGCCGGTGCAGCCGCCCCGGGGGCGCGGGTTCCCCCAGCGCGGCCAGTACCGCGGCGACCTCGGGGTCGGCCGTCCACGGGCCGAGGGTGCCGGTGCCGCGGGCCGTCCCGGCGACCCGGTCCGAGGCCAGCGGCGCGTCGAGCAGCTCCGCGAGCGCGGCCGGATCGGGCCCGCCGGGGACCGCGGGCACCGCGTCCAGCGCGGGCAGCACCCACGGCGCGTCGAGGACGACGGCGCGATCGGTCGGCGCGACCTGCCCGGTCGCCGTGCGGACCCGGTCCGGCGGGTCGACGTCGTCGAGGTCCACCCGCCCGTCGGCGACGGCCGCGGCGAGCGCGGCGTAGGCGGCCGCGGCGACCTCCCCGCTCACCGTGCGGGCCGGGTCGGCCAGCCGGTCGAGCAGTTCGACGACCTCGTCCGGCCCGTCGACGACGACCCGGTCCCGGACCCCGACCGCGGCGAGCACCGCGTCGTCGACGCCGGGCAGGGCCGCGACCTCGTCGTAGAGCCCGGCCAGACCGGTCGCCGAGCGCAGCCGCCACGTGCTGGGCAGCCGGCCGTCGAGGCGGACGTGGCGCGACAGCCACCAGGCGGTGTAGCCGGTGAGCAGCGCCGCCCGGGTGTCGCGGTCGGCGGCGAGCAGGGCCAGCGCCGCGGGCCAGCGGTCGTCGGCGACGAGGTCGAGGTCGCGCACGGCGGGCGGGGTGTCACCGTCGTCGGGGTAGTGCTCGGCGTCGTGCAGCACGTCGGGGTCGAACGGGACGACCGTGAACCGGTCCAGCACGCCCGCGGCGACCAGGGCGTCGCGGGACACGTCGGCCCACTCCGGCCCCAGCACGCCGACCGGGGCGTCCGGGTCGAGCAGGTCCCGGACGGCGGCGTCGAGCAGGACGAGCTCGTCGGCGCGGGCGGGGCGGCCGTCGTCGTCGGTGAGCGCCAGGGACCCGAACCGCGGGTCCGGCGCGGCGGCGGGGGTGTCGAGCAGGGCGAGGACGGCACGGGCCGCCGCGGTGGTGTCCAGGCCGGCCTCGGCGTCGTCGACGGACCGCTCGACGGCCGCGTGCAGGGCGGGGGCGTCGAGCAGGGTGTCGCGGTCGGCGTCGGCGGCACCGAGACGGCGCAGCAGCGGATGGACGGCGTCGGGGTGGGCGATCCGCAGCTCGGGGAGCGCCGTCACGGCGGCCGGGGCGTCGCCGTCGGGGAGCAGCACCGAGGCGGGCCCGGGCACCAGACGACCGTCGACGAGTGGGACGGGCAGCGCGCCCAGCTCGGCCGCCAGCCCCGGGACGGTGTCGACGGCCGGGGCGAGGGCCGCGTACAGCTCCCGCCACCAGCCGGGAGCCGCCTCGACGCCGGTCAGCCGCTCGGCCAGCGCGGCCGCGCCGACCCGGTCCACGCCGAGCGCGGTGGGCGGGACGAACCCGGACGCGACGAGCCGGGAGAACGCCGGGTCGCACGCGGCGAGCAGCTCGGGCAGCCCGTCGGCGGGTACGTCGAGCCACTCCGCCCGATTCGGCGCGAGCAGTCCCGCGTCGTCCTCCGTGCCGTCCTCTGCGTCCTCCGCCGCCGCCGCCGGTGCGGTGCCGGTGGGGGATGCGGCGGCGGGGAGCCACGGGGTGTGGGTGAGGGTGGCGAGGAGGGCGTCGCGGAGTCGGCCGTCGAGCGGCGAGCGCGGGAAGCCCGGCTCCGGCACCAGCCCGGCGCGGTCGGCGGGGTCGACCCGCCGGACGAGGTCGGCGTAGGCGGCCGCCGCGGCGTCCACCAGCACGTCGACGGCCGGGTCGTCGGCACGGATCCGGCGGCGGTCCGGGTCGAGCGGGAACGGCGCGATCAGCCGGGCGGGCAGCGACAGCTGCTCGGCGCTGCGGGTGGGTGCGTGCAGGACCTCGCCGTCGTCGGGTCCGTACGGGGCGGGCCGGTCGCCGCGCAATCGCAGCGCCCAGCGGACGCCCGCGTCCCCGGTCACCAGCAGGTACCCGGTGTCCCCGACCCGCACCCGGCCGTCGCCGAGGTCGGTGCGGGCGACGGTCACCGGGCCCGCGGTCACCGACTCCAGCCCCGGGAGCGCCAGCAGCAGGTCACCGGCGGTACGGGCGAGCTCGTCGAGCAGGTCGTGCGGGTCGATGCCGGGTACCGGACGCAGCCGGACCTCGGTGGCGAACCCGGGCGGCGGCGGCTCCTCCTCCGGCGCGGGCCAGGCCAGCCGCAGCACCGGCACCCGGGCGTCGCGGGCCAGCTCGGCGGCCGCCTCGCCGCCCAGTGCGGCCACCTCGACCGCGGTCCGGGCGGCGGAGAACGCGACGCCGCACGCGGCGGTCACCAGGCGCGGCGCGGTGCAGACGGCGAGGGCCGCGGCGAACCCGACGCCGAAGCGGCCGGTGGCGCCTGCGGTGTCCCGCTTGGCCGAGGCCCGCAGCGCGGCGAGCGCGGCGACCCCGGCGCCGTCGAGCGGGGCCCCGGTGTTGGCGACGCGCAGCTCACCGTCCACCACGACCGCCCGGACCCGGCCGGGCAGGTCCGCGGCGAGCGCGGCGTCGGCGGCGTTCTGGAGCAGCTCGGCGACCCAGGTGTCGGCGTAGCCACCGCGGCGCAGGTCGTCCTCGGCGTTGACGTCCTCCCGGAACCGGGTCGGCGACGACGACCAGGCCGTCAGGACCCCGTCCCGCAGCGCCGCCGTGCCGAACGGGTCGGTGCCGTCCGCGACGCCGGTGGGGCTCAGGACCCGACCGGCTCGAGGTCGACGCCGTCGTCGTAGACCAGCGCCGAGACGTGGACCGGGGAGCCGGACGGCTCGGTGACCGAGGAGTGCGCGCCACAGCCGAACTCGACTGCGACGACCTGGGCGTCGGCCGGGGAGGAGCCGTTCGCGCAGACCCCGAACACCCCGTGCAGCGACCCGGCGAGCGGCACCAGGAACCCGCAGGTCCCGCAGGACGCCGGCGCGGACCGGGCGAGGTCGGCGGCCGGGCCGCGCTCCCCGTCCTGCCAGCGTTCGGCGGCGGCGATGCGGCCCTCGTAGGACAGCACCCGTTCGCGGCCGAGCCCGACCTCGCGGGCGAGCGCGTCGACGGCCGGGTCCCCGGAGTCGACGTAGCCCGGCACCAGGCGCGGGTCGTCGGCCGGGGTGGGCAGCAGGTCGCCGGGCTTGAGGTCGCCGGGACGCACGCGCTGGTCCCACGGCACCCAGTCGGGGGCGACGAGCGCGGTCGAGCCGGGCAGCAGCACCGACTCCGAGACCGTCACCGGGCCGTCGTCGGCCGCGGCGGCGACGGTGACCGCCCAGCGCCAGCCGCGGTAGCCGGGCAGGTGCGCGGCGAAGGAGTGGGTGACCGAGCCGTCGTCCTCGACGGTCGTGCCCAGGTGCGCGCCGACGGCGGCCACGGCCGCGTCGGCTCCCAGCTCGTCGGCTGCCTCCTCGACGGCCGCGGCCCGCGCCTCGTCCACCGCGTCGAACAGGTGCGACGGCGCGGGAGTCACCCTGGGCTGCGGCGTCTCCGCCCGCTCGTCACCGCAGTCGCCGACCTCGACACCCACCTCACCAGTGCTCACCTCACCAGTGTGCCACCCGCGCCCGGGCATCCTGGGCGGGTGCCCGCCCGAGCGCTGCTCCCCCGCCCGTCCGCGACGGGCCTGCTCCCCCTCCTGCCGGCCCTCGTGCTGGCCCTGGTGGCCTGCGGTGCCGCCGCCCCGGCGCCCGGACTGCCCGCCCCGGGCCCGGTACCGGTGGTCCGGCCGCAGGTCCTGGCCGAGATCCCGCACGACCCGCAGGCGTTCACCCAGGGCCTGGAGCTGCGCGACGGCACGCTCTACGAGGGGACCGGCCGGGTGGGGCGCTCACAGCTGCGCGCGCTGGACCCGGCGACGGGTGCGGTGCGGGCGGCCAGCCCGCTGCCGCCGGCCTACTTCGGGGAGGGCATCACCGTCGTCGGGGACCGGATCTGGCAGCTGACCTGGCAGGACGGGGTGGCGGTCGAGTGGGACCGCGCGACGCTGCGGCCGCTGCGCGAGGTGCCCGTCGACGGCGAGGGCTGGGGGCTGTGCCTGCTCGGCGACCGGGTGGTGCGCTCGGACGGCAGTGACCGCCTGTTCTTCCACGATCCGGCCGACCTGGCGGCGACCGGCTCGGTGGCCGTCACGCTGGACGGCGTCCCGGTGACCCGGCTCAACGAGCTGGAGTGCGTCGAGGACCGGGTGTGGGCCAACGTCTGGCAGACCGACGACATCGTGCGGATCGACCCGGCGACCGGGGTCGTCGACGCCGTCGTCGACGCGACCGGGCTGCTGCCGGCCGGGCAGCGGGCCGGTTCCGACGTGCTCAACGGCATCGCCCACGTCGACGGCGACGAGTACCTGCTCACCGGCAAGCTGTGGCCGACGACGTTCCGGGTGCGGCTCCCGGTGCCCCCGGCCTGACGCACGCTGCGCCGGCCGGGTGACACCACCCGCCGGGATCGCCGGAACCGTCGGTACCCGCCTGCACAATGACCGGGTGGCACCGATCCCGTTCCGCAGCCGCCGCCGGGCGGCCGCGTCGAGACGTGGCCGGGACCCGCGCACCACCCCGGTCAGGGCTCCGGCCACGACCCCGATCGCCTCGGACCCGGCGCTGCGCCGCGGGCGCCCCGCCGGTGCCGCCACCGACGAGCTGCCCCGCCCCGGCCCGGCCTCCGTCCCCCGCAGGCCGACGGTCACCCGGGTCGCCGTGCACCGCACCCGCGAGCTGGGCGGGCGCGCGGTCGCACTGTTCCGGCGCGCCGCGACCGCCGACGGCGCCGACCGGTCCGGGCTGACGGCGCTCACCTACGCCACGATGCTGACCTACGCACTCGACGCGGCGGTCGCCGTCGCGCTGGCGAACACGCTGTTCTTCGCGGCGGCGACGGCGGAGTCCACCGCGAACGTCGCGCTCTACCTGGCGATCACCGTCGCACCGTTCGCGCTGGTGGCGCCGGTGATCGGTCCCGCGCTGGACCGGTTGCAGCGGGGCAGGCGAATCGCGATGGCGGTGTCCTGCGCCGGGCGCGCGGTGCTCGCGGTGGTGCTGGTGTTCCACCTCGACGACTGGCTGCTCTACCCGGCCGCGCTGGGGATCATGGTGCTGTCCAAGTCGTTCCTGGTGCTCAAGGCGGCCGTGACCCCGCGGGTGCTGCCCTCGACGATCACCCTGGCGACGACGAACTCCCGGCTCACCACGTTCGGGATGGCCGCGGGCGGGGTCGCCGGGGCCGTCGCCGGCGGGGCTGCGCTGGTCGCGGGTGGGGCCGGGCCGCTGTGGTGGACGGCGCTGCTCGGGGTCGCCGGCGCGGTGCTCTGCCTGCGGATCCCCCGGTGGGTCGAATCGACCGCGGGCGAGGTGACCGCCGCGGTGCCCGCCGCCCGCCCGGGCTCGCGCCGCTCCCGCGTCCCCGCCACCCGGGCAGTGCTCGTCGCGCTGTGGGGCACGAGCACGGTGCGGGTGCTGACCGGGTTCCTCACGCTGTTCGTCGCCTTCGTGGTGAAGGCCGGGGCCGAACGGTCACCCGACGGCGACCCCGCCGGCCAGCTGGTGGTGATCGGGATGGTCGGTGCGGCCGCCGGCGTCGGGCTGTTCGTCGGCAACGCGGTGGGCGCGCGCAGCCGCTTCTCCCGGGTCGAGCCGGTGGTGCTGGCCGCGGCCGCGGCGGCGGTGCTGGCCGCGGCGGCGGTGGCGCTGCTGCCGGGCGTGCCGACGGCGGTGGTCGCGGCGCTGGTCGCGTCCACGGCGAGCGCGCTGGCGAAGGTCTGCCTCGACGCGGTGGTGCAGCGCGACCTGCCCGAGCACGCGCGGGCGTCGGCGTTCGGGCGGTCGGAGACCGTGCTGCAGCTGGCCTGGGTGCTGGGCGGCGCGATCGGGGTGCTCGCCCCGCACGACACGTTCCGCACCGGGTTCGTGATCGTGACCGGGGTGGTGGCGGTGTTCGCGCTGCAGGCCGCCCTGGTGCGCCGCGGCACCTCGCTGGTGCCGGGGCTGGGGCCGCGCCCGGCCGCCGTCGCCCGCTGAGGGCCGGCCCGCCCGCCGGGCCCCGGTCCGTACGCTGGTCGGCGTGATCACCCGCCCCCGACCGCGCCCCCGCCGGTCCGCCGGTGTGCTGGCCGGGACCCTGGCCGCGGCCGCCCTCGTCCTCGCCGGGTGCGGTGGCGCGGCCCCGACGGTGACGTTCGACGTCGGCGGCACCGCGCTGGTCGCCGCACCCACCCAGTTCTGCGACACCAGCCTGCAGAACTGCCAGGACGCCCCGAACGCCCGGGTGACCGCGCCGGTCCCGCCCGGGACGGAGGTCCGCATCACGGTGCCCGAGGAGGTCTCCTCCGCGCCCTGGCAGGTCGCCTACGCGTTCACCCGCGGTACCGACCCGACCCCGGTCCAGCAGCGCAGCGCGATCGCCGCGCCGGGCACCCGCACCGACTTCACGCTGTCCCTGCCCGAGCCGGGCGACCGGCTCGTCACCGCGCAGGTGCAGGTGTTCGGGGCGCCGCCGTCGATCGACCCGGAGAGCACCGACATCCAGTTCCCGGTCCGCGCGACGTGGGTCCTGGTCGGCGAGCAGGGCTGAGCGGGCACGGACCCCGGTCCCAGCGGCACGGACCCCGGTCCCAGCGGCACCGTCCCCGGTCCCAGCGGCACCGCCCCGGGTCCGAGCCGTAGCGAGCCGGGTCTCAGCGGCCCGCGCCGAGCAGCCGGGCCAACGCGGCGTCGGAGTCGGCCTGCGCGTCGCGGTCGTGGGTCGAGGAGAACACCAGCAGCTCGTCGGCGCCGGTGCGGGTCACGAGGTCGTCGAGGCGCTCGGCGACCGTGTCCTCGTCGCCGACGACGGAGCGGGCCAGCGCCCGGTCCACGGTCTCCCGCTGGCGCCGGGTGGTCACCCGCCTCGGGTCCGGCGGTTCCAGCGGCGGGAACTCGCCGGTGGTGCAGGCCGCGGCGTGCGCCCACGCCTCGGACAGCGCCAGCTGCGGGTCCCCGACGAGCACGTCGACGGACACCACGAGGTGCGCCGCGTCCCCGGCCCGCTCGCGGTAGTCCGCCAGCGTCGCCGGGTCGTCGAGCACCGGGCCGCCGACGACGACGGGCAGCCCCAGGTCACCGGCCAGGGCCAGGCCCGCCCCGGTCGCGAGCAGGAACAGCGGCACGGCGTGCTCCAGCCGCGGCCGGGCGGTGACCGGGCCGCTGCCGTCGAGGTAGGCGCGCAGCTCGTCGAGGGCGGCGCGGAACGCGGCGTCGTCCGCGGCCCCGGCACGCAGGGCACGGCGCACCGGCTCGGTGAACCCGGGCGAGCGCCCGATCCCCAGGTCGATCCGCCCGGGGTGCAGCGCCTCCAGCAACGCGACCTGCTCCGCGACGACGAGCGGCTGGTGGTTGGGCAGCATGATCCCGCCCGAGCCGACCCGGATCCGCGACGTCGCCGCGCCCACCGCGGCCATCAGGACCGGCGGGCTGCCCGACGCGATCCCGGGCACGGCGTGGTGCTCGGCCACCCAGAACCGGTGGTAGCCGAGCTGCTCGGCGCGCACCGCGCGCGACACCGTCCCGCGGACCGCGGCGGCGTCGGGCTCCCCGGCCCGCGTCCGCGAGCGGTCCAACATCGACAGGCGCACACCCGCCCCAACGCCGCCCGCCCCGGCGACCATTCCGCCCCGCCCCGCCCCGCTGCGGCCCGGCGGGGCGGGTGGGTCAGCCGTCCAGGTCGCGGGCCACGGCCCGCACGGCCTCGGCGGCCAGCTTGCAGGTCTTGCGGTCGGGGTAGCGCCCGTGCCGCAGCGCCGGCTGGATCTTGTTCTCCAGCAGCCCCATCATGTCCTCGATGAGGCCGTGCAGCTCCTCGGCCGGGCGGCGGGTGTTCTCCACCGCGGACGCCTGCTTCTCGACGATGCGCACGGACAGCGCCTGCGGACCGCGGCGGCCCTCGGCCATCCCGAACTCGACCCGCTGGCCGGACTTGAGCGCCTCCACGCCGGACAGCAGCGCCGCCTTGCGCACGTAGACGTCCTCACCGCCGTCCTGGGAGAGGAACCCGAAGCCCTTCTCCGCGTCGTACCACTTCACCCTGCCGGTGGGCACCGTCGTCCTCGATTCCTGCTTGCTGTGTTGCTGCGTGCACGACAAACGCGCCCGGGCTCCCCGGACGCGCCGTCACCGATGGTACGCCTGGGAACCCGTCCGGGGTCAGGCGTTTCGGACGTTCGCCGCACCCTCCAGGTCCAGCAGCCCGACCGACTTCTCGCGCATCTCGACCTTGCGGACCTTGCCGGTGACCGTCATCGGGAACTCGTCGACGACGAGCACGTAGCGCGGGATCTTGTAGTGCGCCAGCTTCCCGGTGGCGAACTCGCGCAGCGTGTCGGCGGTCATGGTCGCCGCGCCCTCGCGCAGCACCACCCAGGCGCAGAGCTCCTCGCCGTAGCGCTCGTCGGGGACCCCGATGACCTGGGCGTCGACGACGTCGGGGGGGTGTAGAGGAACTCCTCGATCTCGCGCGGGTACACGTTCTCCCCGCCGCGGATGACCATGTCCTTGATCCGGCCGGTGATGTTGAGGTAGCCCTCGTCGTCCATCACGGCGAGGTCGCCGGTGTGCATCCAGCGGGCGCGGTCGATGACCTCGGCGGTCTTCTCCGGCTGCTCCCAGTAGCCCAGCATCACCGAGTAGCCGCGGGTGCACAGCTCGCCGGGCTCGCCACGGGGCAGCGTCCGGCCCGTCTCCGGGTCGACGACCTTGACCTCCAGGTGCGGGTGCACCCGCCCGACCGTGGACACCCGCCGTTCGAGGGTGTCGTCGGCGCGGGTCTGGGTCGACACCGGGCTGGTCTCGGTCATGCCGTAGGCGATGGTCACCTCGGTCATGCCCATCCGGTCGACGACCTGCTTCATCACCTCGACCGGGCACGGCGAGCCGGCCATGATCCCGGTGCGCAGGGTGGACAGGTCGTAGGAACCGAAGTCCGGGTCGTTGAGCTCGGCGATGAACATCGTCGGCACCCCGTAGAGCGAAGTGCAGCGCTCCTGCTGCACGGCGTGCAGGGTCGCCTTCGGGTCGAAGCCCTGCGCCGGGACGACCATCGTCGCGCCGCTGGTGGAGCAGGCGAGGTTGCCCATGACCATGCCGAAGCAGTGGTAGAAGGGCACCGGGATGCAGACCCGGTCGGCCTCGGTGTAGCCGCAGGTCCGGCCGACGTAGTAGCCGTTGTTGAGGATGTTGTGGTGCGACAGCGTCGCGCCCTTCGGGAACCCGGTCGTCCCGGACGTGTACTGGATGTTGATCGGGTCGTCGGCCGTCAGCGACGCCTGGACCTGCGCCAGCTCGTCGCGGCGGGAGGCGTCGCCCGCGGCCAGCGCGTCCCACTCGGGCGATCCGGTGATCACGACCTGCTCCAGGTCGGGGCAGTTCGGCCGGACCTCGGCGATCATCTTCTCGTAGTCGGAGGTCTTGAACGACGACGCCGACACCAACGTCGAGATCCCGGCCTGCTTGAGCACGAACTCCAGCTCGTGGGTCCGGTAGGACGGGTTGATGTTGACCAGGACGACGTCGATCTTGGCCGTCGCGAACTGGGTCAGCGTCCACTCCGCGGTGTTCGGCGACCAGATCCCGAGCCGGTCCCCCACGGTGAGCCCGGTCGCGAGCAGCCCGGTGGCCAGGTCGTCGACGGCGGCCCGCAGCTCGCGGTAGGTCCAGCGGCGCCCGGTCTGCACCTCGACGAGCGCGTCGTTGTCCGGGACCCGGGCGGCCGTGCGGTCGAGGTTGTCCCCGATGGTGTCGCCGAGCAGCGGGGTGTCCGAGATCCCGGACGCATAGGACGGGACGGCGGGGGTTCCGGCGGGGATCACGACGTCGTACTCCTCGGGTGGCTCAGTGCTGGTCGTCACATCCTCACCCCGGACGACGCGGTTGCCAACACCCGTCGGCAGCACGCGACATCACGACGAGGACAGGCGGCGCCTCCCGGACTGCGCGACCTTCGCCGCCCCGCGCCGTGCCCCGTGGGCCGCGCGGCGCAGCGGCCGCGGGGAGGGCTCGGGCCAGGGCCCGACCGGCACCAGCACCCGTTCGGCCGGGGCGAACCCGGCGGGGTAGCCGGGCACCCGCCAGGTCCCGGCCGGCGCGTCCGGCGGCAGCCACTCCGGCCGCCACATGCCCAGGGCGAGGTCCAGGTCGGCCAGCCGGGGGGGCGAGCTCGTCGGTCAGCTCGGTGCGCAGGTGCTCGGCCCACAGCCGTACCCGCAGGTCACGCACCTGGTCGCCGGAGGTGACGAACGCCGTCGACAGCTCGGTGTCGGTGCCGCGCATCGAGCGGGAGAAGAAGTTGGCCGACCCGATGGAGGCGAAGACGTCGTCGACCAGCGCCAGCTTGGTGTGGACGGTGAGGTCCTCGATCCGGTGCATGATCACGTTGCCGCGGTCGCCCGGGGCGAGCTGGTCGATCACGCCACGCTGGACGTCGCCGGTGACGCGGCGACGGAACTTGTTCACCCCGGCGTCGACCGGGTCCTTGCGTCCCGAGCAGACGAGCACGACCTTCACCCCGCGGGCGGCGGCGTCGCGCAGCAACCCGTAGAGCCGGAACGCCCGCCGCCCGCCCGGGACCTCGAAGAAGTACTGGTCCTCCAGGTAGACGTAGCGCCGGGCGCCGCGGATCGCCGCGGACAGCGTGTGGAAGACCTCCTGCACGCCGTGCCGCGGGAGCACCGTCCAGTGCCGCCGGTAGAGCATCCCGAAGTGGTCGATCTTCCACGGCCGCAGCGAGCGCAGGACCTGCACCGCGGTGCCCGGGGAGGGGTACGGCGGGGCCGGCGGCGACGGCGGCAGGTCGGCGACGAACGGCTCGGGGTTCATCGGCTCCCAGTCGGTGGGGCCGACCATGAACCGGCGCGGCGGGAGCGTGGCGGCCTCGGTCCACCGGCCGCGGTAGACCTCCCACACCCGGGCGGCACCGGGCCCGCGCAGCGCGGCGGCACCGTCGTGCCAGCCCCAGCGCTCCTCGCCGATGGACAGCCGGTCGTGCGGCTCGGCGTCGAACCGGTTGGCGGACAGGTCCAGCCCGCCGACGAACGCCGTCAGCTCGCCGCCGACGTGGGTGAGCACCACCTTCTGGTGGTGGCAGCCGATCCCGGAGCCCGACCAGTCGAGCAGCACCCGTCCGGCCAGCTGCGGGCGGCGGCGCAGCTCCAGCGCGGCGAACGCGTTCGCCCGGAACGGCCCGATCGCCACCCGGGCACCGACCCGGAGAACACCGCCGCGGTGAGCAGCACGCGCAGGTCGACTCCGGCGTCGACGAGGCGCGCGAAGCGGTCGGCGAGCGCCTCGTAGCCCTCCTCGTCGGGGGCCAGGCCGCGCAGGTCCATGTCGGGTTCGAGGTTCAGGCCGGTGACCAGCACCGTGTCGCCGGGCCCCGCCCGGTCGAACAGGTCCCGCAGCCGGGCGAAGTAGTCGACGCCGTCGACGATCGGCTCCCACTCGGTGTCCTCGACGAACGTGGGGCACTCGGCGGTGGCGGGGGCGAGGTAGCGACGGGTGAGGGACGCGAGGTCGGCGGGGGGCGTGCCGGGCATGCGCCGGACGCTATCCGGGTGACCGGGGGTCGCGCCTATCCTGCGGGCATGGCACGCCCTGGCACGGTCGACCGGGTCTCCGCAGCAGTCTCGGTGGCGGGGGCGGTGGTGGTCGGCGGCTGGTTCGTCGTGGCCGGCCTGCAGACCGGTCGGGCGATCCCGTTCGTGGCGGCCGCGGTGGCCGTCGCGGTGTTCGGGTTCCTGGCCCGGCGGTCGTGGCGGCTCGCGCGCCACGCCGAGCTCGCGCCCGCGGTGCCGGCGACGGAGGTCGTGGTGCCCGGCGCCGGTGGTGCGACCTCGACGCTGCCGGACGCGGTGCGGGTGGTGCCCGCACTGTCGGCGGAGGGCCGGGAGCGGCTGGACCGGGTGCTGGACGTGCTGGTCGCGGCGGGGGTGCTGCCGGACGGGGTGGTGGACCCGGACCGGATCGCGGCGTCGGTCGCCGACCACGGCGAGCCGGTGACCAGCGGGACCGTGCTCGGCGCGCTCGACGAGGCGGGACCGGACGGCTGGGACGCGCTGCTGGACCGCCACCCGGCGCAGGACGGTGCGCCCGACCTCTCCGGGGTCCGCGGACCACGCCTCGCCTGGCTGAGGACCGACCGGACGGTGTGGGTCGCGGCCCCGTCGTACGACCCGGCCGAGCTGAACGACCTGCTCGACCAGCCCGCGTACGAGCTGTGGGAGTGGGCCGACGAGGCCCGGACCGACGGGGCCCGGAGCTAGAGCCCGCCGGTCTGCAGCAGCCGGTTCGGGGTGCCGCCGGTGTCGCCGCCGTCGATCTTCCCCGGGACCGCGTTGTCGACGATCCACTTCTTGACGGTGGTGGCCGGGGCGTCCCCGCGGGCCTGCTTGTAGAGCGCCGCCACCCCGGCCGCGAACGGCGCGGCCATCGAGGTCCCGCTGTAGGAGGCGGTGCCGCCACCGGGGACCGGCGCGACGATCCGGGTGCCCGGCGCGTAGAGCGCGACACAGCGGCCGGTCGAGGAGTTCGAGGCGCGCTTGTCGTCGATCGTCGAGTTCGCGACGACCAGCACGTCGTCGATCGCGCGGGGCAGCGCGGTGCAGTCGTCGCCGCCGGTGTTGCCCGCCGAGGACGCCGCGAACACCCCGGAGTCGATCATGCGCTGGACGGCCTGCTGGAGCATCGGCGAGCCGCCGTAGCTCCACGACATCACCGCGACCGCGGGGCCGCGCTTGTTCTTCGACACCCAGTCCAGACCGGCGATCAGCGACGACAGCGTCCCGGTGCCGTTGCAGTCGAGCACCTTCACCGCGCGCACGTTCGCGCCCGGTGCCACGCCGTAGTCCGTCGACGCGGCGATCCCCGCGACGACGGTGCCGTGCCCGTCGCAGTCGGTGTCGGTCCGGTCGATGGTGTTGAGCTCGAGCTTCGCCCGGCCGCCGAACTGCGGGTGGCTCGCGTCGACGCCGGTGTCGAGGACGAAGACGTCCACCCCGGCGCCGGTCGCGGTGTGCCGGTACTGCCCGTCCAACGGCAGGTTCGGCTGGTCGATGCGGTCCAGCCCCCAGTTGCCCGGCGCCTGCTCGGCAGTGGCGAGCGGGACGACCGGCGCGTCCTGGTGGACGGCCTGCGGGTCGAGCGGGGAGATCGTGCGGTCCTCCTCCACCCCGACGACGCCGGGCCGGTCGCGCAGCTCGGTCGCCTGGGCGGGGGTGAGGTCCGCGGCGAAGCCGTGCACCACGCTGTCGAAGGTGGCCGTGGGTTCGACGCCGACGGACTCGGCGGCGGCCCGGGTCTGTCCGTCGGTCGCCGTCTGCACCAGGTATCCGGCAGGCGCCGACTGCGCCGACTGCGCCGTCTCGGTGGCGGACGCCGTCGGTGCGAGAGGAACACCGAGCGCGACCGCCAGGACACCGGCAGTGACCAGTCGGGCGGCGCGGGGACGCAGTGGACTCACAGACAGCGACGGTATGCGCCTGTGACGCCTGATGCGAGAGACACGATGGTGGTCCGGGTGACACATGGGACCACCCGGGTGACGGAGTGTTTCGGCACCGGGGGTGCCGGGCACGCCTGCCGACCGGGGTCCGGCAGGGCGCCGAGCTGCGCGATCAGCGGATCGGTCGCTGCGCTCAGGCGTGCCGGCCGTGCACGGCGACCTCGGTCGCCTTCACCGCGAACCACACCTCGTGGCCGGGTTCGACACCCAGTTCGGCGACGGCGGCCGGGGTGACGTCGGCGGCCAGCCCGGCCACCCAGTCCGGCCCCCCGGCGACGGGTGCGGCCCGCAGCCGCACGGTGTCCCCGCGCGGCTCCAGCGCGGCGATCCGGACCGGGAAGACGTTGCGCGGACTGCCCCCGGGCCTGCTGCCGTGCACCGCCACCGCCGACGGCGGGAACACCGCGACCGCGGGCTCGCCCGCGGTGACCTCGACCGCGCGGCCCTGGATCTCGGTCCCGTCGGCGGTGCGCACCCCCGAGCCCTCGGCGGTGCCCGGCACCAGGTCCAGCCCCGCGATCCGGGCGGAGAACGCGCTCCGCGGACGGGCCAGGACGTCCCGGGCG
Organism: Pseudonocardia sp. ICBG601; assembly: GCF_020496245.1. Taxonomy (NCBI): domain Bacteria; kingdom Bacillati; phylum Actinomycetota; class Actinomycetes; order Pseudonocardiales; family Pseudonocardiaceae; genus Pseudonocardia; species Pseudonocardia sp. ICBG601. The sequence continues at coordinate 36,204 of NZ_JAHLJA010000153.1, forward strand.
GGACCGGACTCGACGATCCGGCCCCGGTCCAGCACGACGACGCGGTCGGCGAGCACAAGCGCGTCGAGCGCGTCGTGGGTGACCAGCAGGGCGGTCTGCTTGCCGTCGGCGATGACCCGGCGCAGCAGGGTGCGCATGGCGGGGGTGGCGTCGACGTCGAGAGCGGCGAGCGGCTCGTCGAGCAGCAGCAGCCCCGGGCGGGGGGCCAGCGCGCGGGCCAGCGCGACCCGCTGCTGCTGCCCGCCGGAGAGCTGCGCGGGGCGGCGGGCGGCGAGCCCGCCGACACCGACGGCGTCGAGCAGGTCACGGGCCCGGGACTCGGCCGCGGCGCGGGGCGTGCCCTGGGCCCGCGGCCCGAACGCGACGTTCGCCAGCGCCGACAGGTGCGGGAACAGCAGCGGTTCCTGGGCCAGCAGCCCGACACCGCGCCGGTGCGGCGGCACGAAGGTCCCGTCTGCGGTGTCGAGCAGCGTCCGGCCGTCGACGCGCAGGTGCCCGGCGTCCGGACGCAGCAGCCCGGACAGGATGCCGAGCATCGTGGACTTGCCCGCCCCGTTCGGGCCGAGCACCGCGAGCACCTCGCCCGCGGCGACCGACAGCTCCAGGTCCAGGGCGAACCCGTCCCGGTCCAGCCTCGCCCTCAGCTCCACACCGGGCTCCACCGTGTCGCCGCCGCTGCTCATCCGCGGCCGTCCAGACCCCGCGGTCGCCCGACGACGATCACCACCAGCGACACGACCACCAGCAGCAGCGACAGCGCGACGGCCCCCGCGACGTCGGTCTCGCCCTGCAGGTAGACCAGCAGCGGCAGGGTCCGGGTGGTGCCCTCCAGGCTGCCGGCGAACGCGATCGTCGCACCGAACTCACCCATGCAGCGGGCGAAGGCCAGGACCAGCCCGGACGCCAGGCCGGGCAGCACCAGCGGCACGGTGACCCGGCGGAACGCCAGCCCCGGCGACGCGCCGAGGGTGGCCGCCGGCGCCTCGTAGCGCTCCCCCGCGGTCCGCAGCGCGCCCTCCAGCGACACGATCAGGAACGGCATCGCGACGAAGGTCTGGGCCAGGACCACGGCGGCCGTCGAGAACGGGATGAAGATCCCGAACGCGGTGTCCAGCCCCTGTCCGACCAGGCCGTTGGCGCCGAGCAGGAACAGCAGCGAGAGTCCGCCGACGACCGGCGGCAACACCAGCGGGAGCAGCACGACCGAGCGGATCCCGCGCATCAGGCGGGGCAGCCGGTTGATCCGGCCGCGGGCCAGGACCACCGCGAGCGGCCCGCCGAGCAGCAGGCACAGCGTCGTGGAGATCGCCGCGGTCAGCAGCGACAGGCGCAGCGCCGACAGCGCGGCCTCGCTGGTGAGCAGGCGGGGGGTCTCGGCCCAGTCGGCCTCCCAGAGCAGGCCGAGCACGGGCAGCGCGATCACGGCGAAGCCGATGCCGGCCGGGATCCACATCCAGACCGGCAGGCCGACGCCGGTGCCGTGGCGGTCGGCGGCACCCTCGCGGCGCCGGGGCGGGGCCGGCGCGGCGGCGGTGCCGGCCCCCGGGATCACAGGTGTCCGCCCGGCGTCTCCACCACCACGTTCGTCGACTTGATCACCGCCACCGCGAGCGCACCGGGCTCGAGACCGAGCTCGCGCACGGCCTCGCTGCTCATCAGCGACACCACGCGGTGCGGCCCGCACTGCATCTCCACCTGGGCCATCACCGTGTCGGCCAGCACCGAGGTGACCAGGCCGACCATCCGGTTGCGGGCCGAGCGCTGCACCACCGAGGGGTCCGGCGGGGCGGTCGCGTGGTCGCGGGCGAACGCGGCGAGCGCGGCACCGTCGATGACCTTGCGGTTCGACGCGTCGGCCTGCACCGGCAGCGTCCCCGCGTCCACCCAGCGGCGGACGGTGTCGTCGCTGACGCCGAGCAGTCGGGCGGCCTCGGAGATCCTGAAGTGCGGCACGGTCGCGATACTAGGGTCGCGCCTGCGGCGAGGCCACGGCGGACCGTCGACGCACGACCTGCCACCCGACGACGGCGTGTGGTCTGATCCTCGGCGTGGACTTCGCACCCAGCGCCGTGGCCGCCGACTACACCGGGCGCATGCGCGCCTTCCTCGACGAGCGCATCCTGCCGTCCGAGGCCGCCTACGACGCCTTCCGTGCGCAGCGGCGCGGCACGCCGCAGGAGTGGGACCTGCCACCGGTGGTGGAGGAGCTGAAGGCCGAGGCCCGCGAGCGGGGCCTGTGGAACCTGTTCCTGCCCGACGTCTCGGGCCTGTCCAACGTGGACTACGCCGCGGTCGCCGAGGTGTCCGGCTGGTCGCCGGTGATCGCCCCCGAGGTCATCAACTGCCAGGCCCCCGACACCGGGAACATGGAGACCCTGCACCTGTTCGGCACCCCCGCGCAGAAGCAGGAGTGGCTGGAACCGCTGCTGGCGGGCGAGATCCGCTCGGCGTTCGCGATGACCGAGCCGGACGTCGCCTCCTCCGACGCCACCAACATCCAGACCCGGATCCGGCGCGACGGCGACGACTACGTCATCGACGGCCGCAAGTGGTGGATCTCCGGTGCCGCCGACGAGCGCTGCCGGATCTTCATCGTCATGGGCAAGACCGCCGCGGACGACGACGACACCGTGTCGAACCACCGCCGCCAGTCGATGATCCTCGTCCCGCGCGACACCCCGGGCCTCACCATCGAGCGGCACCTGCCGACCTTCGGCTACCAGGACCAGCACGGGCACTCCGAGCTACGGTTCGACGGCGTGCGGGTGCCCGCGTCGAACCTGCTCGGCGAGGAGGGCGGCGGCTTCGCGATCGCCCAGGCCCGCCTGGGCCCCGGCCGGATCCACCACTGCATGCGGCTGATCGGCATGGCCGAGCGTGCCCTGCACCTGATGACCGAGCGCGCACGGTCGCGGGTGGCCTTCGGCGGGCCGCTGGCCGACCAGGGCGTGGTGCGCGAGCAGATCGCGCTGTCCCGGATGGAGATCGAGCAGGCCCGGCTGCTCACCCTGAAGACGGCCTGGCTGATCGACGCGCACGGCGCCAAGGGCGCGGCGACCGAGATCGCCTCGATCAAGGTCGTGGTGCCCCGGATGGCCTGCACGGTGATCGACCGGGCGATGCAGGTGCACGGCGGCGCGGCGATGAGCGACGACACCCCGCTGGCCTACTTCTACGCGTGGGCGCGCGCCCTGCGCTTCGCCGACGGACCGGACGAGGTGCACGTCCGCTCCGTCGCCCGGCAGGAGCTGAAGGCCCACCGGACGTAACCGTGTGACTAGTTCTTCGACTAGGTACACGGTGACTAGTTCCGCACCTGCGACAACGTGGCCGCAGCCACGTCCGCGGGTGCGGAATACCGGTCTGAGCTGCGGAAACCCGCTCTGGGCGAGCGTCGCCGTCGGCGGCTAGCCTCGGCCCCATGACCACCCAGCTCGGCCTGCCGTCGCTGCGGGGCGGCACGTCCCGGGACCCGTCCCGCCCGGCCGACCCCCGTCTCGTCGACGGGTTCGGACGGGTCGCGACCGACCTGCGGATCTCGCTCACCGACCGCTGCAACCTGCGCTGCACCTACTGCATGCCCGCCGAGGGCCTGGACTGGATGCCGCGCTCCGAGCAGCTGACCGACGCGGAGCTGAACCGGCTGATCGCGCTCGCCGTGCGGGACCTCGGTGTCGAGGAGCTGCGGTTCACCGGCGGCGAGCCGCTGCTGCGCAAGGGCCTGGAGGACATCTTCGCCGCCGCGTCGGCGCTGGAGCCCCGGCCGGACATCTCGCTGACGACCAACGGCATCGGGCTCGCCCGTCGCGCCGAGGCCCTCGCGGCGGCCGGGGTGAACCGGCTCAACGTCTCGATGGACACCCTGCGCCCGGAGCGGTTCGCGCAGATCACCCGGCGCGACCGGCTGTCGGACGTCATCGACGGGATGGCCGCCGCGCAGGCCGCGGGCCTGGCCCCGGTGAAGATCAACGCGGTGCTGCTGCGCGGTGTCAACGACGACGAGGCCGCGGACCTGCTGGAGTTCGCGCTGGCCCACGGCTACCAGCTGCGGTTCATCGAGCAGATGCCGCTGGATGCCCAGCACGGCTGGCGTCGCACCGAGATGATCACCGCCGACGAGATCCTGGCGCGGCTCGAGGAGCGCTTCGTGCTCACCCCGTCCGACGAGGACCGCGGCGGGGCTCCCGCCGAGAAGTTCGTGGTCAATGGAGGCCCGGCCACCGTCGGTGTGATCGCCTCGGTGACCCGCCCGTTCTGCGGGGCCTGCGACCGGACCCGGCTCACCGCCGACGGCCAGGTCCGCACCTGTCTGTTCGCCACCGGCGAGACCGATCTGCGCGCCATGCTCCGCGGCGGCGCGACCGACGCCGAGATCGCCGACGTCTGGCGCGACGCGATGTGGGGCAAGAAGGCCGGCCACGGCATCGACGACCCCGGATTCCTGCAGCCTGCGCGCCCGATGAGCGCGATCGGAGGATGACCATGACCCTGTCCCTGGAGACCAGGACCCTCACCGTCCGGTACTTCGCCGCGGCCAAGGCCGCCGCGGGGACCGGCGAGGAGGCCGTGGAGCTGCCCGCCGGCGCGACGGTGGCCGACGCCGTCGCCGCGCTCGGCACCGCGCACGGCCCGGAGCTGGAGCGGGTCCTGCTGCGCTGCAGCTTCCTGCTCGACGAGGTGGCGGTGCGCGACCGCTCCGCGGTGGTGGGCGGGGCGGCCACCCTCGACGTGCTCCCGCCGTTCGCCGGCGGCTGAGCCCGCCGCGTCCCGCGGGCCCCGGCGTCCCCCGCGAGCGTCCTCCGGAAGCGTCCCCGGGGCCGCTCAGTCCTCGGGGACGGCCGCGACCCGGCCGGTCGGCACCCCGCCCGCGCAGCTCAGGGTGACCAGGACGTCCGGTACGTCGTCGCCGTCGAAGACGACCTCGGCCGGGCCGATGTCCTTGTCGTCATCGCGCTCCCAGCCCTGCGCGGGGTTGACCGAGACGATCCGCGGGGTCGCGCCCTCACAGCGGGCCAGGACGTTCCCCGCGGCCCCGGCCTGCACCACCGCGGGCGGGGCGGCCACCGGCACCGATGTCGGTGCCGGGGCGGGTGCCGGGGCGGCAGGGGCGGTGGAGGTGGCTGCGGCGGAGTGCTGGGCCAGCCGGGCGTCCACCTGCTCGGCGCTCAGCGGCTGTGTCTGGGTGCCGGCGAGGTCGCTGCCGATGCTCCCGACGGCCGTCAGGCCCAGGAGCAGGGCGCCGGCGGCCGCGGCGGTCCAGAGCGCGATCTGCAGCACGGGGCGGGTCGGTCGTTCCACGCGCACAGCATGCCCCGGACCCCGGTTAACGGATCCCTAAACGGGACACAAGCGACGGCTGGGACCCACCGCGGGCGCGGTCACGGCGGATAGGTTCTCCTCCCGTGGCCCAGATCCTGATCGTCGAGGACGACCCCGGCATCCGCGGTGCCCTCATCCGCGGGCTGACCGAGCGGGGGCACGCCGTCGACTCCGCCCCGACCGCGATGGCGGGGCTGGAGCACGCCGTCGGGAAGCGGCCCGACCTCGTGGTGCTCGACCTCGGCCTGCCCGACATGGACGGCACCACCATGCTGCGCATGCTGCGCGGCGCCAGCACGGTGCCGGTGATCGTCGCCACCGCCCGCGACGACGAGACCGAGATCGTCTCCGTGCTCGACGCGGGCGCCGACGACTACCTGGTCAAGCCGTTCGCCGCCGCCCAGCTCGACGCCCGGATCCGCGCGGTGCTGCGCAGGCTCGGCGACGGGGCCGGCGACCCGACGGTCGTCGTCGGCGGGCTGTCGGTGGACCCGCGGTCGCGGCGCGCGGTGCTCGACGGCGCCGAGCTGGAGCTGACCCCGCGCGAGTTCGACCTGCTGCACCACCTCGCCGCCCGCGCCGACCAGGTCGTCGGCAAGCGGGAGCTGATGACCGAGGTGTGGCAGCAGCCCTACGGCGGCGCCGACAAGACCGTCGACGTGCACCTGTCGTGGCTGCGCCGCAAGCTCGGCGAGACCGCGCAGGCCCCGCGCTACCTGCACTCGGTGCGCGGCGTCGGGGTCCGGCTGTCCGCGCCGTCAGCGCCGTCAGCGCCGTCAGCGCCGTCGGGAACCGGACCGGGCACCGCCTGATGCGGCGGCGCATCCTCGTCCTCGTCGGGGCGACCGTGCTGCTGGTGCTGGTCGCGTTCGCGGTCCCGCTCGCGACGCTGATCCGCTCGGTCGCGGAGAGCTCGGCGGTGTCCGCCGCGACCGTCCAGGCCCAGGTGCTGACCCCGGCCGTCGCAGGCGGCGACCGGTCGGTGCTGACCCCCGCCGTCCAGAACGCCGACGGCCGCGACGCCTCCGACGTCTCGGTGTTCCTGCCCGACGGCACCGTCCTCGGCGCGCCCGCACCGCGCAGCCCGGTGGTCCGGCTGGGGCTGCTCGGGACGAGCGCGTCGACCGAGGCGCCCGGCGGGCGCGAGCTGGTGTTCGCGGTGACCGGTGCCGCGGGCGGCAACGCCGCGATCCGGGTGTTCGTCCCCGACGCCGAGCTCACCCGCGGTGTGACCCGCTCCTGGCTGCTGCTGGGCGGGCTCTCGCTGGTGCTGCTCGCCGGCGGGCTGCTGGTCGCGGACCGGCTGGCCCGCACCCTCGTCGACGCCGCCACCGACCTGTCCGGGGTGTCGGAGCGGCTCGCGGCCGGGGACCTGTCCGCGCGCGCCGACCCCGGTGCCCCGGCCGAGCTCGGCGTCGTCGCGGGGGCGTTGAACGGGCTGGCCGGACGGATCTCGGAGCTGCTGCGCGAGGAGCGGGAGAACGTCGCGGACCTCGCGCACCGGGTCCGCACCCCGCTCACCGCGCTGCGCCTCGACGCCGAGGCCCTGCGCGACCCGGACGACGTCGCCCGCATCTCGGCCGGGGTCGACGGCGTCGCGCGGGCGGTCACCGGCGCGATCGAGCAGGCCCGGCGACGCGGCGGCGGCACGGCCCGCAGCACGGACGCGGCGGCCGTCGTCCGGGAGCGGGTGGAGTTCTGGCGGGTGCTGGCCGAGGACACCGACCGTGCGGTGACCCTGCACCTGGCCGACGGCCCGCTGCCGGTGGCCTGCGCGCCGGGTGACCTGGAGGCGTGCGTGGACGCGTTGCTGGGCAACGTGTTCGCGCACACCCCGGACGGGACGGCCTTCGGCGTGGAGCTGACGGCCCGCCCGGGCGGGGGCGCCCGGATCGTCGTGCACGACGACGGTCCCGGCCTGCCACCGGGCACCGACCCCACCTCGCGCGGGGTCAGCGGAGGCGGCTCGACGGGCCTGGGCCTCGACATCGCCCGACGCACCGCCGAACAGGCCGGCGGATCCCTGACCGTGACCTCACCCCCCACCAACGGCCTCCGAGTGGACCTGACCCTCGCTCCACCACCCCCCTGACGACGAAGTCACCCGCTCCCACACGGGGTCGTGCGTCCCACACGGGTTCGGGTCCCGTGTGGGACACCGGAACCCGTGTGGGACCACTCAGTCGAGGGCGAGCCCCGCGCGCCAGGCTGTGTCGTCGGCCAGGTGCTCGGCGCCTACGGCTTCCTGGGCCAGGCGTGCACCTGACGCGAACAGGTCGCGGACGGGGCCGCGCAGCGCGGGATCGAGCCACTCGACGTCGGCGTGGTCGACGCTCGACGCGGCCGCCGGACGGCCGTGCTCCAGCAGCGCCCGGTACAGCCCGGTCGCGGGCCGCACCGGCGGCAGCCCCTCGGCGACGGCCAGCTCGCCCGCGCGGCGCGGGATCCGCAGCCCCGCCGCGTCGAGGTCGCCGAAGTACCGGATCGCGGAGTACCGGACCTCCGACGGCGGGGCCTCCCGCAGCGCGAGCACCGACGCGGTGAACGCGTCCCCGGCGCCCCAGGCGACCCCGCCGACCGCGCCCGGCTCGGGGCGCAGCGCCCGGAGCAGCGAGTCCATCGTGTCGGCGTTCTCGACGACGAGCAGCACCGGCCCACCCCCGGGCAGCGGCTCGCGGTGCAGCGGCGGGACGACCCGGCGCGCCCGCAGGGTCGCCAGGGAGAGCGCGCCGGGCAGGCGGCCGTCGAACGCCTTCTCGTCGCCGGTGATCTCCAGTGCGCGCTCCCGCAGCGGGACCTCGACCGCCCGCGCCGCGTGCCGGAACAGCCATTCGTTGACCTGCAGCAGCGTCGGCGACGGCCGGGGCAGGCCCGCCGCCCAGGACAGCTCGGCGTGCCACGGGGTGCGGTCCTGCGGCGCCGGGGCCGGGGCGGTACGCAGCAGCCGGACCGAGTTCGGCAACGGCGGGCTGCCGTCGTCGGCGCGGTCGGTCGGCTCGATCACCCCCGCGGCGGTCAGCTCGGCCAGGACCGCGGCCAGGTTCCGCCGGGCGTCGACGCTGCCGACCATCGTGGGGTCGGCCCGCAGGAACGCCGCGCGCACCGCCGAGCGCGGGATCCGGGTCCGCCCGGAGGCCCGCAGCAGCTCCGCGAGCCGTTCCGCGACCGGCCCGAGCGCAGCCCCTGCGTCCCCGGGCACGGTCATCCTGCCGATCCCGCGCCGTCGCCTGCACCGGCGCGGCCTGCACCGTCGTTGCCTGCGCCGGCGGGCACCACGGCCTCGGGGCGCCGGTAGATCCGCGCCGCGGTGATCCGGCCGCCGGGGGCGTCGGCGTCGGGCACCGACCGGGTGACCCGCTCGTCGACGGACAGGTACTTGCGTCCCGCGCGCAGGTCGGCGTCGTTGCGCAGCCGCACGAGCAGCGGGAACGACGACAGCGCGCCCGCGTCGAACAGCCCGGTCGTGTAGACCAGCTGCACGCCGAGGGCCTGCGCGACGCCGAACTGCAGCTCCAGCAGGTAGCCCGCCGACGCGCGTCCGATCGGGTTGTCGAGGAACAGCACGCCCGCGTGCGCCCGCCTGCCCTGCCCGCGCTGGTGCGCCCGCAGCGCCGCCATCGTGCAGTACAGGACGATCGCCGCGGTCAGCTGCTGCCCGCCGGAGAACACGTCCTTGATCGCGGAGACGCGCAGCCGCTCGGTGCGCAGCACGGCGTCGGGCTTGAGCATCTCGACCCGGACGCCCTTCGGCATCGCCGCCCTGACCCCGCGCAGCAGCATGGACATGCCGTCGCGCCGGTCCTTGGCCTTGCCGCCCGCCATCCCGGTGGCGATGCGGTCGACGACGGCGCCGAGCTCGTGGCGCAGCGCCGCGTCGGGCAGCTCCTCGAACCGGATCCGCAGGAACTGCTGGCCCGACCAGTCGCCGAGGCCCTCGGGCAGCTGGGACAGCCGCTGGGCGAGGCGCACCGTGCGCAGCGCCTCGCCGACCATCCCGGACAGCCGGGTGACGATCCCGGAGCGGTGCCGCTCGATGTTCCCGAGGTCGTCGTCGAGGGAACGCAGCCGCGGGCGCAGCGCCGCGATCCACTCCGCGGCGAGGCCCGGCATCTCCGACCGGTCGACGCCGCCGATGTGGCGGTGCACCGGGGAGGTGAGGGTCGCGAACCGCGGGTCCTGCGCGAAACGGGCGACGGCGTCGACACCCTCGCGGACCTTCTTCTCGGCGCGCGTCCGCTCCCCCGCCGCGCCGCGGACGGCGTTCTGGTGGCGCTTGAGCGCGGCCTGCGCGGCTTCGACGTCGCCGTCGAACGGCACCCCGGACGGCTCGGGCGTCTCGTCCAACGAGGACACGACCAGCCCGAACCCGCGGGCGAGGTCGGTGGCGGTGCGGTGGGCGTCCTCGGCGGCGGTCCGGGCCCGGCGACGGCGTTCCAGCTCCGTGCCCGCCGCGTCCAGGTCGGCCGCGGCGCGGGCGACCAGCTCACGGCCGTGCTCGGCGTCGCGGGGCACGTCGTAGGGCGCGCAGTCCGCGGAGCGCCCCTCGGCACCGTGGTCGATCGGCCGCTCGCCGCCGGTGAACCGCTCCAGCTCGCGACGGGCGACGGCCAGCTCCGTCGCCGCGTCGGCGCGACGGCGTTCGGCCTCGTCGTAGGCGGCCCTGGCCTGCTCCGCGGCGGCGCGACGGCTGGCGGCGTCGGCGCCGTCGGGGGTGTGCAGGAACGCCGTCGCGGCCTCGACGACGGTGCGCGGCAGTCCGTCGACGGCGATCCGGCGCTCCCGCGCGTCGGCCTCGGCCCGCTCCAGCGCACCGTGCAGGTCGGTGTCGACGGCGGCCGAGGCGTAGGCGTCGCGGGCCCGCTGGAACTCCTCGCGCAGCTCGGCCAGCGATCCTTCTGGGGTCCCGTCCGGCTCCGCGTCCGGGTCGCCGATCTCCTCGGGGGAGACCGGGAGGGCCGCGGCCTCGTCGCGCAGGGTGGTGCCGATGCCGCGCTGCCGATCGCGGGTCTGCTGGGCGTCGGCGGCCTCGCGAGCGGCGCGGTCGGCGGTGGTCCCGGCGGCGTCGGCCTCCTCGCGGGCCCGCGCGGCGTCGGCCTCCCCGGTGCGGATCCGCTCCTCGTGCGTCGCCCGGCGGGCGAGCTCGGTGCGCAGCGCGGCCAGCGCGTCCGCCCGGCGACGCGTGTCCCCGGCGGTCCGTTCCAGGCCGGGCCGGTCGGCGGCGAGCCGGTCGGCGCGCTCGTCGAGGTCCTCGACCGCGGCGCGGGTCGCCTCGTGCTCGGCGACGGCCGCGGCCCGTGCGGCCTCGGCGATCTCGGCGGCCTCGGTGAGGTCGGCGAGGGTGGGACGACGGTCGCGCAGCGCGGCAAACCGGTCCCGCAGCCTGCGGTCGTCGTCGAGGACGGTCTCCAGCTCGGCGAGCCGGGCGGCGCGCTCGGTGGTCTCGGCGACGAGGCGGACCCGGACCTGCTCGGCGGCCTCCTCGTCGTGCAGGGCCGGGTTGGGCGGCACGACGAAGTCGATCCCGGGCGCCGGGTCGGCGTCGGCGCGCAGCGCGGCGGTGGTGCCGACCGCGACCAGGCAGGCCGGCAGCAGCCGCGCGGAGTCCAGCCGGGTGCGGGCCCGCTCGGCGTCGCGCGCGTCGTTGAGCAGTACTCCGCCGGCCAGGTGCGGCAGCCGCGCCAGCACGGTCTCCCGGTCGGGGGCGGGCAGCTTCGCCAGGTAGCGACGCCCGGACCAGGCCGTGATCCCGGCGGACTCCAGCACCGCGAGGACGTCCTCGATCTCGGGCGGGTCGGGCAGCAGGCCGCCGTCGCCGAGCGCGGCGAGCGCGCGTTCGTCGCGGCGCTGGTCGCCGTGCAGGGTCGTCCGTTCCCGCTCGGCGCCGCGGATCGCGGTGGTCAGGGTGTCGACGACCAGGCCCGCGTCGGTGTCCGGGCGGATCTCGTCGAGCCCGAGCAGCTCCGCGGGTCGGGTCTCCCCGGCGAGCGCGACGGCCTCGGCCTCCGCCGCGGATCGTGCGGCCTCGGCGGTCGCGGCGTCGGCGCGGGCGGCGGCCGCCGCGTCCTGTGCCGCGGTGCGGCGGGTCTCGGCGGCCCGGCGCTCCTCACGGATCGCCGCGGCGGCGGTGTCGGCGTCGGCGAGCGCGGCGGCGCACCGCTCGGCGTCGATCCGGGCAGCCGTCGCCTCGTCCTCGACGTCGGCGGCGGTCGAGCCCGCCTTCAGGTGCCCCGCGTCGACGGCGGCCGCAACCCGGGTGTCGAGCTCGTCGAGGGCCTCGCGGGCGGCGCCGGCCGCGCTCTCGGCACGGGCGGCGTCGGCGGTGCGGGTGACCTGCTCGCGACGGGCGGCCGCCGCGCGCTCCTCGGCGTCGGCGCGGCGGGTCTCCGCGGCGGCGGCGGCGTCGGCCTCCGCGGCGACGCGGGCCAGCGCGGCGGCGAGGGCGCGGGCCGCGTCCTGCCGAGCCGCGAGCGCGGGCCGGGACTTCTGCTCCTCCTCCTCGACGCGGGCGCGCAGCCGCGCGGCCTCGGCGGCGGCGACGCGGTGCGCCAGCACCGGTTCGACGGCGTCGCGGGCCATCGACACGGCCGACGCGTCGTCGCGATCGCGGGTCGCCTCGGCCGCGGTCCGCTCCGCGGCCTCGACGGTGAGGACCGCGGTGAGTCTGCGCAGCTCACCGACGGTGTCCTGCAGCCGCTCCGCCGCACGGGCCGCGGACTGCTCGGCCTCGACGGCGCCGGCGGCCTCCTCGGCGGCGGTCACCGAGCGGGCCTCCTCGGCGACCCGGCGGGCCGCGATCCGCGACGCGGTCGCCGCCAGCTCGGCGCGCGCGGCGGTCTCGGCGTCGCGGGCCGCGGTCGCGGTGGCCTCGGCGTCGACCATCGGCTCCAGCCGGGACAGCGTGCCGTCGACGAACTCCCGCTCGGTCTCCAGCTCCTCGCGCTGGGCGAGCCGGTCGGCGTACCCGGCGACGAGCTCGGCGACGTTCTGCGGCTCCGCCGGGTCGAGCACCGCCCGCAGGAGGAAGTCGACGAACGCCTCGTCGGAGGAGAACGAGAACGCCTCGGCGGCCTCGCCCTCACCGGCGTTCATGGCGCGCTGGTAGCGGAACAGCTCCGGGTCCAGACCGACGTCGACGAGGTGGCGCGTCCAGTCCCGGTGCCCGGTCTCCCAGGCGAGCTCGGCGTCGGGGTGCTCGCGGTGCGCGGTCTGCAGACGCTCCCGGAACGCCGCCAGGGTGACCCGGCGGCCGTCGTGGGTGAACGGCAGGTCGTCGAGCCCCATCCCGGGAACCGGCCGGAAGGAGTACCACGCGTCGGCCAGCTTCTCCGGATCTGTGGAGGCGACGTGCCCGCGCCACTCCGACACCTTCCCGGTGACCAGGAGCCGCCCGGTGCCGACGTGCATCCACTCGCAGACGACGTGCGCCACGTCCTCGGCGAGCACGAAGTTCTCCAGCACCGTGGTGCTGGTGGTGCCGACGACCTGACGCCGCCCCGGCAGCAGCACCGAGAAGATCAGCTTGAGCAGGACGGACTTGCCGCCACCGTTCTCCAGGAACAGCACCGACGCCGGCGACGGCCGCCGCGGCGTCGTGCGGTCCAGCGCGTCCGGGGCGAACAGGTCCTCCTGCACGGCGACCTTCACCGGGGCGCCGACGCCCCGCAGGTCGAGCGCGACGTCCTGGTAGCGCGCGGCGGTCGGCCCGACGGAGAACAGGCGGACGCGGGTCAGCTCATACATCGCGTTCCTCCGTGGGTTCGTCGGTCGCCGGAGGGTCCGCCCGATCCGTCGGGCCGGGCTCGTCCGTCGCGCCGGCATGCGCTGTCGAGCCGGCATGCGCTGTCGGGCCGGCATCCGTGTCCCCGACCGGGACCCCCTCCGGTGCGGATTCGCTTACCGGGTAAGCGAGTTCCGCACCGGCACCTCCCACATCGGCACCGACCGGTACGCCATCCGCCACCACGCCGTCTCCCCCGGCACCCTCCCGGGCGAATTCGCTTACCCGGTAAGCGAATTCCTGCGGGGCACCCGTTCCGTCGAGGCCGTCGGGGTCATCGGCGCCGTCGAGGACACCGGCACGTTCGGCGCCACCGGCGCGTTCGGGGCCACCGGTGCCGTCGAAGGCAGCGGCCGGGCCGCCACCCCGGGCAGCGGGCGGGCGGACTCCGCCGGCCCGGACAGCCCGGCCGCGCCCTCCGCACCGGCGCCCGGCGGGTCGAACACTCCGTCGTGCTCGGTCACCAGGGTCCCGGCGGCGGTCGCGGCGGGCAGGACGTTCAGGGCCAGCAGCTCGTCGAAGGCCCGCTGGGCGGCGAGCTCCCGCACCTGCACCTGGTAGCGCGGCGTCGTCCGGTAGGCGCCCTCCGCCCCGACCGGCACGAGGAAGCCCTGGTCGGCGAGGAACCGCAGGGCCTTGCCGACGATCCCGCGGGTGGTGGACTCCCCGACCCGGCCGTCCTTGGTCGCGGTGGCCTCCGGACGGCGCTGCCAGACCCGCCAGACCTCCTCGAGCTGCGGGGCGTCGGACTCGGGGTCGGCGGGACCCGCGGCACGCTCGTTCAGTACCCGGCAGGCCTCGCGGACGGCACCGTCGACGAGCTCCACCGAGACCCGGCCGACGTAGGAGTCGTCGCCGAGGTCATCGGGGCGGGGGAAGGCCAGCGCGGCGACGGCGAGGTGCGCGATGCCGTGCAGGACCTTGTCCGCGCCGCGGTTGGCCAGGGCGGTGCGGCGGGCGTACTCGTCCATCCGGATCTCGAAGACCGAGCCCTCGGTCGCGGCGAGGACGATGCCCGGGCCGGTGTCGACGGCGAGCACGACCAGGCCGAGGCCGGAGGCGACGCGCTGCACGGTCGTGCGGAACTCGTCGTCCTCCCGGTAGCGGCGGACCAGGTCGGCGTAGTCGGGGTCGCGTCCGGGCAGCGCCTTGGGTCGCATGCCGTAACCGACCAGGCGGGCCGCGGTCTCGGTGTCACTCATGTCTGCGCCGTCCGTCGGTTCGTCTGTCCACCCAGCACACCGGCCCGCGCCAGCAGCAGGTCGGCGCCGCCGAACTCGGGGTCGTCGAGGACCGTCCCGTCGTCGACGGCGACCAGCACCGACGGGTCACCCTGGGTCCGGGCCGTGGCCACCGCCGTCCCGACGGCGTGCACCGCCCGCAGCGCGACCAGCTGCGGTAGGTCCGCCCCGGCGGCGCGGGCCGCCGCGAGCGCCGCGGACAGCCGCACCGGGTGCTCGATCTCGTCGGGCAGCACGGCGTCGGCGGCAGCCCACGTCTCCACCCCGAACCGCTCGCGCGGCTGCGGGGCGAGCTCCGGCTCGGGCACCTCGGCGCCGAACGGGTCCCGGTCGCTCGGCGGCGTCAGCAACGTCTCGACCAGCCCGCCCAGGCTCGGCACCGACGGGTTGCGCACACCGGCCCCGGCCGCGAAGTAGCCGGTCACCGGGTCGTGCGCCGCCTCGACGGTCAGCGCCAGCGACGGCCGCAGGAGCTGCCCGAACACGTCCACGGCGGCCCGCTTCGGCTTCCCGGAGAACTGCTGGCGATCCTGCTCGGCGCGGAACGCGGCCCCCGCCTCCTGCAACCGCGCCTGCAGCTGGGTGTGCCGCTGGATGCAGTCGTCGACGACGGTCACCAGCTCCGCGGCCTGCCGGCGGCGCCCCGGCTCGGTGGCCTCGTCGCGGGCGTCGGCGATGTTCGCCTTGATCATCGTCTCGGCGCGGTAGCGGGCCTCGATGTGCGTCAGCGCCTCGTCGAGCAGCTGCGGGACCGCGTCCAGCCAGTCCACCGACCGGACGTCGCGGCGGGTGGCCTCCAGCTTGCGCCGCAACGACTCCGCGTACTGCACGGTCCGGTAGCGGGCCTGCTCGGCCGCCAGCCGGGCGTCGCCGAGACGACCGCGGACGATCAGCGTCTCCAGCTTCGTCTCGGCCGCCTCCTGGGCCGACTCGACGTCGGTGTCGAGCGCCCCGACCAGCACGTTGATCGCCTCGTCCGAGGCACGCAGGTAGATCCCGCCGTCCGGGGCGGCGACCTCGACGAGCAGCTTGAAGTCGAACCGGCGACGCACGTAGCGCCCCTCGTCGTCGGTCGTGCCGTACTCCACGGCGAACCCGCGGTCGATCGACCCCACGTTGATCAGGTTGTCGATCACCCACTGTGCGACGCGGACGTACTCCGACCGCGGGGCCCCCGGCACCTGCGCGCCGACGAACGGCAGCAGCCGCCGGACGACCTCCGCGTGGTCCGCACCGTGGTCGAAGTCCATGGCCAGGGTGACCTGGTCGATCGCCTGCAGCCCGATCTCGGCCATCTGGTAGCCGGTCGCGTCCCAGTCGAGCCGCCCCTTGCGGGCGTCGAGGTCGTGCAGCGGCGCCGTGCAGGCCAGGGCCTTCAGCCGGCGCGCCACTCCCTCGTCCGGGCTGATGGTCGACACCCCGACGACTGTAGTTCGACCGCTCCGGGCCCTAACGCCGCCTTAGGGCTCACGCAGCGCGACCTTGGGGCCGACGACGGCACAGTTCCCACCGTCACCGGGTCGCACCGACCCGGACCAGCCGAAACCCCCGGAGGAAGATCATCGTGCGTACCCCGCTCACCGTCGCCGCCGTCGCCGCCACCGGCCTCCTGCTCGTCGGCGGGGGCACCGCCCTCGCATTCGGGGCGGGCGGTGCCCCCGACGAGCTCGCCGTCGTCCCGACCGGCGCCGCCATCGCGCGCACCGCCGACCTGCTGCCCCCGGAGCTGCCCCGCACCGACGCCTCCGCACCGACGACCGCCGCTCCTGCACCCGCCGCGCCCGCGGTCGACCGCGCCGCCGCCGAGCGTGCCGCCCTGGCCGCCGCGGGCGGGGGCCGTGTCACGAAGGTCGAGTTCGACAGCGACGACCGGGACGACCGCGACGACGACCGCGACGACGGCGACGACGACCGGGACCACTGGGAGGTCGAGGTCCTGAACGGCACCATCGAGCACGACATCGACATCGACGCCGCCACCGGCCAGGTCCTCGACCACGACCGCGACGACCAGGCCGACGACCGGGACGATCACCGCGACGACCACCGGAACGACGACCGCGACGACGACTGACCCGGCCGCACCCGGCGCGCGACCGCTGTCCCGACCGCACCCGGCGCGACGCCGCCGTCCCGACCGCGCCCGGCCCGGCCCGGCGCGGCGCGGCACGGCACGGCACAGCACGGCACAGCACGGCACAGCACGGCACGGCACGGCACAGCACGGCACGGCACGGCACGGCGCGGCGCGGCGCCGCCGTCCCGACCGCACCGCAGGCCGGGGCGGCGGCGTCCGACGGCCGGGCCGGTCAGTCCCGGCCCGCGCTCCCGTCGGCCGCGGCCAGCACGGTCGCCCGCAGCAGCTCCCGCTCCCCGGACGGGGCGACGGCGTCGAGCAGCTCGTCGAGGGTGTGGCACAGCGTGTAGTGGCCGCTGAGGAACGACACGGTCCAGCCGTCGCCGAACGCGCGCACGTCCACGCCCCGCACCACGTCGTTCACCGCCCGGGCCGCGGCCCGCCGCCGGGGCAGCCCCACCAGACGCACCGCGTCCGGGTCCGGCGCGGGCGGCGGGCGCGGCGCACGCGGGCGTCCCAGCCACGGGTTCGGCGCGCTCACCGACCCGCCACGAGCGACGAGTACGACGGCCGGTCCGGCGCCGCCTCCGCCGCGATCAGGGCGTGCGCCACGGCCCGCGCCGTCACCTCCGCCGCGGCCGCCTGCAACGCGAACACCCCGGTCGCGTCCGGCGCGGACCGCGTTCCCGTGGCCAGCGCGAACGCGCAGTCGCCGTCGCGGATCGTGTGCACCGGGGAGATCGACCGGGCCAGGCCGTCGTGCGCCATCGTGGCCAGCCGGGTGCAGCCGACCTTGTCCAGGGCGGCGTCGGTGCCGACGACGACCAACGTCGTCGCCGTCCCCAGCGGGTTCACGTGCCCCGCGTACAGCTCCGTGAGCCGCTCCGGCGGGGCGAGGGCCGGAGCCACCCCGACGGTGAACTCGCCGGGAAGACCGTGCCGGGCGCCGT
Source organism: Pseudonocardia sp. ICBG601 (assembly GCF_020496245.1). Classification (NCBI taxonomy): domain Bacteria; kingdom Bacillati; phylum Actinomycetota; class Actinomycetes; order Pseudonocardiales; family Pseudonocardiaceae; genus Pseudonocardia; species Pseudonocardia sp. ICBG601. Next base: position 53,568 of record NZ_JAHLJA010000153.1, read on the forward strand.
ACACCGCACCGGTGGCCGGGTCCGCCGCCGCACCGGCCGAGTTGAGCACGACCAGGGCCGCGACCGTCGTCCCGGCGGCGGAGCCCTCGGTCAGTACCGCCGACGCCGAGCCGACGCCGCCGCGCAGCCCACCGGACACCGCGCCGGCGCCCGCCCCGACCGAGCCCTGGACGACCGGCCCGGCGTGCGCGTCGTCGTAGGCGGCCGCGCCGGTGTCGGCGGTCGGGCGGACACGGGCGTCGCCACCGCGGCCGAGGTCGAACACCACCGCGGCCGGCACGATCGGCACGACGGCGCCGGGCACGGGGAAGCCCTCGCCGTCGCGCTCCAGCCGGGCCATCACCCCGGAGGCGGCGTCGAGACCGAACGCGCTGCCCCCGGACAGGGTGACGGCGTGCACCCGCTGGACCGTCGCGACCGGGTCGAGCAGGTCGGTCTCCCGGGTTCCGGGCGCGGCGCCGCGCACGTCGACACCCGCGCTCGTGCCGCCCGGCGGAGCCAGCACCACCGTCGTCCCGCTGCGGGCGCCCGGCCCGCTCACCGCCGCGTGCCCGACCCGCAGGCCCTCGACGTCGGTCAGCCCGTTCCGCTCACCCGCTCGCACCGCACCATCCTGCCCCGCAACGCCACGGGCCGGCACCGCGGAACGCGGTACCGGCCCGGAAGAACCTGCGGGGGACTCAGCCCTTCGAGTCGCCGCGCAGGCGCTTGACCAGCACGAACAGCAGCACGAGCGCACCGATGCCGCCCAGCACGGGCGCGAGGCGCTTGAGCACCGGGGCACCCGCCGAGTCGAGCAGGTCGATGGCCTCGACCGGGCTGCTCTGCGGCTGGTAGGTGCGCTTCACCGGCGTCGGAGCGGCCTGCTCACCCGGAGCCGGCGGGACCGCCGGGATCGGGCTGGTCTCGTCGGCCGCGTGCTTCGGGCCGGCACCGTTGGACGACGCCCCGCCGGGCCCGGTCAGCTTGTCCGCGACGCAGCTCGAGAACTGGCCGATGATCTTGTCGGCGACGTCGGAGATGACACCCCGGCCGAACTGCGCCGGGCGGCCGGTGACGGTCATGTCGGTGACCATCGTGACCGAGGTCTTGTCCGGGCCGTCGGCGACCATCGTGCCGGTCACGATGGCCTTGGCCGTGCCGTTGCCGCGGGCGTCGCGGCCGGACGCGTCGATGACGACCTTGTGGTTGGCGTCGTCCCGCTCGATGTAGGTGCCCTTGCCCTTGTAAGTGAGCGAGATCGGGCCGAGCTTGACCTTGACGGTGCCCTGGAACGAGTCGCCCTCGTACTCGGTGAGGGTCGCCCCGGGGAAGCACGGCGCGATGAGCTCCGGGGCGTTGAGCGCCTTCCAGGCGTCCTCGATCGGCGCGGCGATCGTGAACTTGTTCTCCAGCTGCATGTGTCTTCCAAGCCTCCTCGAACGAACACCGGCGCCGGTCCGGGAACCCGGAACCGGCGCCGGCGTCGGCGTGCTTCTGGTTCGTCAGCCGGCGGCGGCCAGCACCGCACGACCGGTGAGCACCTTCGCCAGGTGCTCACGGTAGTCGGCGGCGGCGTCGGCGTCACTCGGAGCGGAGGTGCCCTCCAGGGCGTGTTCCGCCGCGGCCTTCGCGACGTCCGGACCGGCGGACTTGCCCACCAGGGCCTGCTCCACACCGGTCGCCCGGATCGGCGTGCTGCCCATGTTGGTGAGTCCGACGCGGGCCTCGGTGATGGTCCCGCCGTCCACCTTCAGCGCGACGGCGACGGCCACCATCGACCACGCCTGGGCGACCCGGTTGAACTTCTCGTAGTGGCTCTTCCAGCCGGTGTACTTCGGGAACCGGATCATGGTGAGGATCTCGCCCTCGCCGATCGCGGTCGTGAAGTAGTCCTGGAAGAAGTCCGCCGCGGTCACCAGGCGGGTGCCACCGGCACCCAGGATGACGAACTCGGCGTCCAGCGCCAGGGCGGCCGCGCCCAGGTCACCGGCCGGGTCGGCGTGCGCGAGCGCGCCGCCCAGGGTGCCGCGGTGGCGGACCTGCGGGTCGGCGACGGTCTCGGTCGCCCGGGCGATGAGCTCGACGTGCTTGTTCACCAGGTCGTTGCGCATGACCTCGTGGTGGGTGGCCATCGCGCCGACCATGACGTACTGGTCGTCCTCGCCGATCCGCTTGAGCTCGGGGATGCCCCCGAGGTCGATGATCGTGCTCGGCGCGGCCATCCGCAGACGCAGCACCGGCAGCAGGCTCTGGCCGCCGGCGAGGATCTTGGCGTCCTCACCGGCGGACTGCAGGGCCGTCACGGCCTCCTCGACCGAGGAGGGCCGGACGTAGTCGAACTTGGCCGGGATCACTGGACCTCTCCCTTGGGGTTGTTCGGGTCGATGGAGCCGAGGCCGGCGCCGGGGGAGTGGGTGTCGCTCGGGGTCTCCTGCGGGCTCTGCCCTTGGCGACCTGCAGGGCGCGCCACACGCGCTGCGAGGTGGTCGGCATCTCGATCTCGTCGACGCCGAGGTGCCGCACCGCGTCCAGCACACCGTTGAGGATCGCCGGGGTCGAGGCGATGGTGCCCGCCTCGCCGACGCCCTTCACGCCGAGCGGGTTGCTCGTCGCCGGGGTGGAGACCGTCTCGGTGGTGAAGCTCGGCAGGTCCGCCGCCGACGGGATCGTGTAGTCGACGAACGTGGCGTTGACCAGGGTGCCCTGGTCGTCGTAGTTCGCCTCCTCGAACAGCGCCTGCGCGATGCCCTGGGCAAGACCGCCGTGCACCTGGCCCTCGACGATCAGCGGGTTGATGACGTTGCCGATGTCGTCGACGCAGACGTACTTGCGCAGGTTCACCCGGCCGGTGTCGGTGTCGACCTCGATCGCGGCCAGGTGGGTGCCGTGCGGGTAGGAGAAGTTCTCCGGGTCGAAGACGGCGTCGGAGTCCAGCGACGGCTCCATGCCCTCCGGGTAGTCGTGCGCCATGAACGCGGCGAACGCGATCTCCTGGATGGCCTTGCCCTTGTCGGTGCCGCGGACGGTGAACTGGCCGTTCGCGAACTCGATGTCGTCCTCGGAGGCCTCGAGCAGGTGCGCGGCGATCTTCGTCGCCTTCTCGATCACCTTGTCCGCGGCGTTGACGATGGCGACACCGCCGACGACCAGCGAGCGCGAGCCGTAGGTGTCGAGGCCCTTCGGCGCCACCTGGGTGTCGCCGTGCAGGATCTCGACGTCCTCGAACGCGACGCCCAGCTTGTCCGCGACGATCTGCGAGAACGCCGTCTCGTGGCCCTGGCCGTGGGCGGAGGCACCGGTGGTGACCTCGACCTTGCCGGTGGCGAGCATCCGGATGCTGGCGGCCTCCCAGCCGCCGGCGCCGTAGTCCAGCGAGCCGAGCACGCGGGACGGGGCGAGACCGCACATCTCGGTGAAGGTCGAGATGCCGATGCCCAGCTGGACCGGGTCACCGGACTTGCGGCGCTCCTCCTGCTCACGGCGCAGACCGGCGTAGTCGAACAGGTCCATCGCGCGCTGCGTGGCCTGCTCGTAGTTGCCGGTGTCGTAGGTCAGGCCCACGACGGTCGTGAAGGGGAACTCCTCGTGCTTGATCCAGTTCTGCTCGCGCAGCTCCATCGGGTCGCGGCCGAGCTCGACGGCCAGCTCGTCGAGCATGCGCTCGACGGCGAAGGTCGCCTCGGGACGGCCGGCGCCGCGGTAGGCGTCGGTCAGCGTCTTGTTGGTGAAGACGTTGGAGCAGGTGAACTTCAGCGCGGGGATCTTGTAGATGGCGTTGAACATGAACGCGCCGAGGATCGGCACACCCGGCCCGACCAGGCCCAGGTAGGCGCCCATGTCGGCGTAGAGGTGGACGTCGAACCCGGTGATGGTGCCGTCCTTCTTGGCGGTCATCACGAGGTCCTGGATCTGGTCCCGGGCGTGGTGCGCGGTGAGCATGCACTCGCTGCGGGTCTCGGTCCACTTGACCGGCTTGCCCAGCTTCTGCGCCAGCAGGACGCAGAGCATCTCCTCGGGCAGCACACCGATCTTGCCGCCGAAACCGCCGCCCACGTCGGGGGCGATGACGCGCAGCTTGGACTCCGGCACCCCGAGGGTCACCGTGGTCATGGTGCGCAGGATGTGCGGCACCTGGGTCGCAGCCCAGATCGTCAGCTGCTCGCCGGTCGGGTCCACGACGCAGGAGCGAGGCTCCATGAACGCGGGGATCAGGCGCTGCTGACGGAAGCGGCGACGGACGACGACGGAGTCGCTGTCGGCCTCGGCGGCCTTGATGGCCTCGGCCACGTCGGCACCGGTGCCGGCCGCGGCGGAGTCGAACACCCAGGTCGCGGAGACGTTGGTGCCGAGGTCCGGGTGGACCAGCTCGGCGCCGTCCTGCGCGGCGGCCTCCATGTCGAGGACCGGCTCGAGCGGCTCGTAGTCGACCTCGACGAGCTCGGCGGCGTCGCGCGCGGCGGCGGCCGACCGGGCGACGACGACGGCGACGCCCTCACCGGAGAAGTTGACGCGGCCGACGGCGAGCACCGGGCGCTGCGGGGCCTTCTGGTCCGGGGTGATCGGCCACGCGCAGGGCATGCCGACCTCCTCCGCACCGAGGTCGGCCGCGGTGTAGACGCCGAACACACCCGGGGCCTTCTCGGCCTCGGACTTGTCGATCGAGGTGATGGTCGCCCGCGCGATCGTCGAGCGGACGACGGCGATGTGGACGGTGCCCGGAGGGGTGATGGAGTCGGTGTAGCGGGACCGGCCGGTGATGAGGCGCTGGTCCTCCTTGCGGACCCGGGCCTTGCCGATCTCGCCGGTCGTGGTGGGTTCGGCGGTCGTCGTCACGTCAGTTACCTCCCGCGACCGGGGCGGCCTGGCCGGAGGGCGCAGCGGCGACTCCCGGCTTCATGTTCTTCGCCGCGGTCTGCACGGCGCGCACGATGTTCTGGTAGCCCGTGCAGCGGCAGAGGTTGCCCTCGATGCCCTCGCGGACCTCCTGCTCGGACGGGTCGGGGTTGTCCCCGAGCAGGTCCACCGCAGCCATGATCATTCCCGGCGTGCAGTACCCGCACTGCAGGCCGTGACACTCGCGGAAGGCCTCCTGCACCGGGTGCAGCTGACCGTCGCGGGCGAGGCCCTCGATGGTGGTGACCTCGGCGCCGTCGGCCTGGACCGCGAGCACCGAACAGGACTTCACGCTCTGTCCATTGAGATGAACCGTGCAGGCACCGCAGTTGCTGGTGTCGCAGCCGATCAGCGTCCCCGTCTTGCCCAGCGTCTCCCTCAGGTACTGCGCGAGCAACATGCGGGGCTCGACGTCGTCGGCGTAGTTCACGCCGTCGACGGTGACCCGGACCTCTGTCATGAACTCTCACTCCTCGTACGCGACCACGCACGCTCCGAAGCGCGGGGGTCTGACCGGGGACTCCGTCCGAGGAACGCCGTTCGCCGTCGCCTGACTCGCGACCACGCCGGCGCGCCCGGAAAAGTTGCCGCACGTCTCGTGTGGCGGCGCCCACATCACACTCCCGATCTTCCTGGGGTGCAAGGAGCCCGGAGCGGGCGGAGCGGAGGTCGGATGGCGTGTCGCCGACGTCACGGCGACAGCCTGTCGTGCGCAACCGCAGGCGCGGAGAACGCAGGCGAGAGCCGCCCGCAGAAACGGATCCGTGACGCAACACGAATCACCCGTTCAGACCAGCCCGGACGGAGTGGTTCCACGTCGCAGGTCAGGGAAGCCTAACCTGTGTCAGCGTCGGGCGCCAGGGCCGGCCGGACGCAGCGGGGCGGCGGTCCGGTGCTCGACCGCCCCCCACCACAGACCCGCCCCGTAGGCGAGGTCGTCGAGCCGGTGCGCCAGCAGGTGCAGCAGCGGTCCGGTGCGGACCCTCGGGTCACGGTCGCGGTGACGCCACCAGTCGGCCAGCCCCTCCGCCAGCGCCGCCACGACGACCGCGCGGCGGGCCCGGCGCGACACCAGGCAGCCGAGGGCGGCGACCGGCCAGAAGTGCCGGGTCAGCGCCGACGCCGTCTGCCACAGCGCCCCGGCCAGGCCGAGCGCGGTGAGCAGCGCCGCACCGCGCCGCGGCCGCGCGAGCCGAGGCAGTGCGCGGGACAGCCGTTCGGTCGCGACGCCGGTGACGACGGCGGCGAGCGCCGTCGCCCACCGCCGCTGGACGAGCAGGAGCAGGCAGACCGCCGCCGTCCACGGCGACAGGATCAGCGGCGGGACCGCGCCGGGGTGCCTGCGCGCCAGCGGCGCCGCCCCGGTGCCGTAGAACGCCTTGCGCCGCAACCACTCACCGGGGTGCGTGCGGTGGTCGTGGGCGACGCGGGAGACGGGCTCGAAGCGCATCGCCCAGCCGGCGTCGTGCAGGCGCAGGACGAGGTCGACGTCCTCCGCGACGTGCATCCGCGGGTCGAACGCGACCGGGCCGACCGCCGACACCCGCACGAGCATCGCCGCACTCGGCACGTAGGCGACCCGGGACCGCGGCACGACCAGTGCCGGGTCGGGGCCCAGGTCCAGCGACGACCGCACCGCCTCGTAGCGCCCGACGGCCCCGCGCAGCCCACCGCCCCGCTCCGGGTCCAGCGCCACGATCCGCGGTGCGACGAGGCCGACCGCGGGGTCGGCGAGGTGGGCGAGCAGTGGGGGCAGCCAGCCGGGTTCGGGGACGACGTCGGAGTCGAGGAACACCACGAACGGGGTGGTCGCGGCGGCCAGGCCGGCGTTGCGGGCGGCTGCCGGGCCGCGCGGGGTGGCGTGCCGCAGCACGGTCCCCCCGGCCCGATCGACGGCGCGGCGCAGCGGTGCCGGGTCGGCGGACCCGTCGTCGACGACGATCGGGCCGGCCACCCCGGTCCCGGCCAGCGCGGCGAGGAGCCGGTCCAGCGGGCGGTCCTTCACCGGGACGACGACGGTCACCTCGGCCGCGGTGACCCCGGCCGGTGCGTCGGTGAGGGGGTGGGCGAGCCCGGCGTCGAGCAGGGTGCGGGCCAGGGACCGCTCGGTGGGGCCGGTGACGACCAGCGGGCGCCCGGGGGCGGGCAGCAGCGCGCGGGCCCGCGCGGACAGGTGCACCAGCCGGGGCGGGGCGCCGCCGAGCAGGGCCGCCCCGCCGTCGAGCCGTCGGGTGCGCCGGTCGAGCACGACCCGGAAGCCGTCCGGGAGCCTGCGGTCCGCCGGGCCGGCCGGTTCCCCGGTGGACGGGCGGTCGGGGTCGGTCCGGGCGACGGTCACCTGCGGGAGCCTTCCATCCCCGGGCGTGGCCGGTCGACACCCGCACCTGCCCGATCGGCGTGGTCCGCCCGGGCCCGGCCGGGGCAGACTCCCGGACATGTCCGAGGTCCTCCCCCGCTACGGCTCGGCGACGCTGGCCGACGTCCTGCCCACCCTGACGCACGCGATCGGCGCCCCGCTCGACCAGCGGCCGCCCGCGTTCGTGCTGCCGCAGGCCCGGGCCGCGGTGCTGCTGCTGGTCGACGGCCTCGGCCACGAGCTGCTGCGCGCCCACGCCGACGACGCGCCGGTGCTGGCCGGGCTCGCCGACGCCGGGCCGCTGACCGTCGGCTTCCCCTCGACGACGCCGATCAGCCTGACCTCGCTCGGCACCGGGCTGCCCCCGGGCGCGCACGGCACCCTGGGCCTGCGGTTCCGCGTCGACGGGGAGCTGCTCGACGCGCTGGGCTGGTCCTCGGGTCGCCGAGACCTGCGGACGACGCTCGTCCCGGAGCGGGTGCAGCCGGAGCCGACGGTGCTGGAGCGCGCCGCGGCGGCGGGCGTCGCGGTGCGGTCGGTGTCACCGCTGGAGTTCCGGACGTCCGGGCTGACCCGGTCCGGGCTGCGCGGCGGCGAGTACCGCGGGGTCGCCGCGCTCGGCGACCTGGCCGTCGAGATCCTCGCCGGCGTCGAGGGGCCGGGGCCCCGGCTGGTCTACGGCTACCACGCCGACCTCGACAAGGTCGGCCACCTGTACGGCCCCGGGACGCCTGCGTGGCGCTGGCAGCTGCGCCAGGTCGACGCGCTGCTCGGGATGCTCCTGGCCGAGCTGCCCGCGGGCACGCTGCTGGCCGTCACCGGCGACCACGGCATGGTGACCGTCGACCGGACCGTCGACGCCGACACCACCCCGGCGCTGACCGACGGAGTGGCGCTGCTCGGCGGGGACCCGCGCGCCCGGCACGTCTACACCGGACCCGGTGCGACGGCCGACGTGCTCGCCGCCTGGCGGGCCGTGCTCGGCGACGACGCGTCCGTCGTCACCCGGGAGGAGGCGGTGGCCCGGGGCTGGTTCGGCCCGGTCGCCGACCGGGTGCTCGACCGGATCGGCGACGTCGTCGTCGCGATGCACGGGATGGCGGCGGTGGTCCGGACCGAGGCCGAGCCGTTCCTGTCGACGTTCCCCGGTCAGCACGGCTCGTTCACCACCGCCGAGCAGCTCGTGCCCCTGCTGGTGCACGCCGCGGGGTGACCCCTCGCTACGCCCGCGGCGGGCGGAGACGCCGGTGCCGGGATCGGGGTCCCAGGCGGTGACGGCCGCCGACGCCGTCGCCGTGATCGCCGCGAGCAGGCGCCGGCCCTCCTCGGCCGACGCCCCGGCCGGGTCGCCGAGCACGCCGTTCGGGCTGACCGCGGCGATCCCCCCGGCCCGCAGCTCCGCGATGACCTCGCGCAGCGGCCGGGTGTCGCCCATCTCGGCGCGGTCGGCGCGGACCGTCCCGGGGTGCAGGTGGGTGAGCAGCGAGGTCTCGTAGCGCCCGGCGTGGGCGTCCAGCGGTACGCCGGGGACGTCGGCGAGGCAGGACAGCCAGCCGGCGTCGCGGCCCTCGTGGCGCAGCAGGGTCACCGCGGACCGCAGCGCGGCGACGTTGCCGCCGTGCCCGTTGAGCAGCACCAGCCTCGACGCCCACCGGCACGCCGAGCGGCCGTACTCGACGAGCACAGTGCGCAGTGCGTCCTCCCCGATCGACACGGTGCCGGGGAAGCCCTCGTGCTCGCCCGCGGCGCCGTAGGGCAGCGCGGGGGCGAGGACCAGTCCCGGGTCGGCGTCGTGCAGCGCCGCGGCGACCGCCGAGGCGACGGCGGTGTCGGTGCCCAGCGGCAGGTGCGGGCCGTGCTGCTCGGTGGAGCCGACCGGCACGAGCACCGTGTACGCCGCGGCCGGGTCGAGGTCGGGCCAGGTGAGATCCGCGAGCAGCACGGTCCCAGCCTGCCCGTCGGGTCCCGGTCCGGTGCGGCGCGGTCGCCGCGAGGAGGACTACGCCACCCGGCAGCCCGGAGGCCGCTCGGCCGGCGCGCCGGGGCGGTGGTCACGGCGCGACAGCAGGGACCGGAGCCGAATGCAGGTCGAGCAGCGTCCCCTCGCGGATCGCGGCGTCGAACCGGCGCGGGGCCAGGGCGTCGCCGATGCGGTGCACCGGCCACGGTCCGTCGGCCAGTGCGGTCCAGAGGCGGGTGGCGGGGACGGTGGCCGTCGCGGCAACGACGGCGCCGACCTCGCGACGCTCGGTGCGACCGGTCGGGTGGTGCAGCAGCTCCACGGTGCAGCCCGGTCCTCCTGCGCAGCCCGGCCCCCCTGCGCTCTGCTCACCCCTGCGCAGCACCCCGAGCACGGCCCGGTCGGTGCTGCAGCGGATCCCGGCGGCGTGCGCGCGGCGGCGGAACCCCTCGCGGTCCAGGGTGAGCCCGAGGTCCTGCCCGACGACCAGCGCCGGGGTGACGATCTCGACGGCGTGCCCGCGGGCGGCGAGCAGCTCGGCGACCGAGGTGGCCTGGTGGAACCCGAGCTCGTCGACGACGAGCACCGGGCCCGCAGGCAGGCGAACCCCGGCCAGCACGTCGTCCGCGGCGGCGGTCAGCCGCTCGGGGTCCCACGGCGGGGTGGCGGGCACCGACCCGGTGGCGACGACGACCGCCGCGGGGTCCAGCTCGTCGACGAGACCGCGGTCGACGGTCGTGCCGTACCGGACCTCGACCCCGGCCGTGTGCACCTCGCGCAGCAGGTCGGCGACGACGTGGCCGAGCTCGGCCCGCCCGGGCGCCGTCGCCGCGAGGGCGAGCCGCCCACCGGGGGTGCCCGCGCGTTCGGCGAGCAGCACCCGGTGCCCACGTCCGGCGAGCGAGGCGGCCGCGGCGAGCCCGGCGGGCCCGGCCCCGACGACGAGCACCCGCCCCGGTCCGGGGTCGGCGGACCGGGCGATCGGGACGAGCCGCTCGCGTCCCGCGGCCGGGTTGACCGCGCAGCCCAGCGGCAGGTTCAGCCCGACCCGGCCGATGCAGTCCTGGTTGCACCCGACGCAGCGGCGCACCGGGCGCCCGGTGAGAGCCTTGGTCGCGAAGCCGGGTCGGCGATCTGCCCGCGGGCGACGCCGACGAGGTCGCACTCGCCGCGCGCGAGGGCCGCGGCGGCCTGCTCGGGTGTGGTGAACCGGCCGACCCCGATCACCGGGAGGTGCACCCCGGCTGCCCGGACGGTGCGGCGCAGGGTCGCGGCGAGGTGCCCGGCGTAACCCGGCGGGGTGTGCATGGAGGGCTCGATGAGGTGCAGCGTCGAGGTGGCGACCCCGATCGAGGTGTTGAGGTGGTCGACCTGCCCGGTCGCGGCGAGCCGGCGGGCGAGGTCGGCGCCGTCGGCGGGGGTGATGCCGCCCTCGATGCGCTCGTCGACGCCGATCCGCAGGCCCAGCACCGGGCCCGGGCCGATCGCGGCGCGGACGGCGGCGACGACGTCGAGCACCACCTTCGCCCGGGCGCGGCCCCAGGCGTCGGTGCGGTGGTTGGTGGCCGGGGAGAGGAACAACCGCAGCAGAGAGGCGTGCGAGCACTGGAGCTCGACGCCGTCGAACCCGCCGGCGACGCAGCGCGCGGCGACGTCGGCGAACGCGGCGACGATCTCCCCGATCCCGGCGGCGTCGAGCTCGGCGGGGACCTCCCGGAACATCGGGTCGGGCAGCGCCGACGGCCCGACGACGGCCGCACGCGAGTACATCCCCGACCCTTGCGCACCGTTGTGGTTGAGCTGGGCGAGCACGAGCGCGCCGTGGGCGTGCACCGCGTCGGTGAGGGCGCGGTAGCCGGGCAGCACGGACGGGTCGTGACCGCGGATCAGCCGCTCGTACGGACGGTCCGACGGGTGGACGGCGTGCTCCTCGGTGATCACCAGTCCGGCGCCGCCCGCGGCGCGGGCCGCGTAGTAGGCGGTGTGCCGGTCGGTCGGCATGCCGCCCTCGGCGAAGCCGGTGAGGTGGGCGGTGAAGACGATCCGGTTGCGCAGCGTGGTGGGGCCGAGGCGCAGGGGGTCGCCGAGCCGGGGCCGCGGGATCTCCCCGTCCGCGGACTCCTGCGCCGCGGCCGTGTCACGTGCCCCGGCGCGGGCGGTGACGCCCGCCGTCGCGTCCGCCTCTGCGTCTGCCTCCGCCTCCGCCTCCGCCTCCGCGAGAGCGAACGCGGCCCGCCGCCCCTCCCGCACCGCCTCGGCGAGCGTCCGCGGCGCGACCCGGTCCCCCGCGAGGTGACAGCCGGGCAGCGCCGGGAGCGCATCCTGCGGCAGCCGCGGTCCGCAGTCGACGACAGCCGCGCACGGCACGGTCGTCACCGCAGCGGTGTGGACGTCCACCAGCTCAGCGACCCCGCCGCGCACCGCTCCCGGCCGGGTGAACAACGCCCGCCGGACACCGGCCCGTTCCAGCCGCGCGTTCGCCGCGGCCATGTCCCCGCAACGGCCGAGCTGGTGCCCGGCGACGGCGTCCGGGGTGGACAGCACCACCCGGTACCCGGCTCCGGCGAGCAGCTCCGCGACCCCCGGCCCGGTCCAGTCCCCGAGCGGGTCGACGACGAGCACCGGTGCGTTCCGCGGAACACGCGCGGAGGCGAGCACCGCGACGACCGCGTTACGGTGCCCGCCATGGAGGTCGTCGGCATTCTGCTCTACCTGGTCCTGGCGTTCGCGTTCTTCTACGTCCTCTACCACGTGGTCCGCCGCGCGGTCCGCGACGGGATCGCCGACGCCCGCACGCCCGCCGACTCCCGCATGCACGGGGACACCCGTATCCACGGGGACACCACGCCCGGCACCGGCCGCGACGACACCGGCTGACCGCGCCACCCCGCCGCAGAGCTCCGCCGCGGCGAGCACCGGGACGTCCGCGTCGACCACCGGTGGCGACGACCGGGATCCGGTCGCGAGCACCACCGCCACACCCCGCTCCCGGGCGGCGGCGAGCGTCGCGGCGTCCACCTCGGACCCCAGCCGGACGTCGACGCCGAGCCGGTCGAGCTCCGCGGCCCACCACGGCGCCGCGAGCGCGAGCCGGTCCCGGCCGGGCAGCACCGCTGCCGCGGGCAGCAGGCCGCCGAGCCGGTCGGCGCGCTCGTGCAGCGTGACCGGATGTCCGCGCAGTGCCAGCGTCCGGGCCGCTTCGAGCCCCGCGGGCCCTCCTCCGACGACGAGCACCGCCCGCCGGGGTGCCGTGCCGCGTTCCGCGGAACGCACCCGTCGACCGGCGACGCCCTCCGGGGCGCGTTCCGCGGAACGCTCCGGTAGCCCGGTGCCCCCTTCCGGACCGCGTTCCGCGGAACGCGCCCGAGGACCGGCGGCCCCCTCCGGGGCGCGTTCCGCGGAACGCGGCGGGACCGTGTGCGGCTCCGGGTCCGGGTCGGTCCGTTCGTGCCCCGACCGGGGCTCCAGCTCGTCGCCGACCACCGGGTTGCGCGGGTCCCGGGCCGCGGCGAGGGAGTTGGTGAGCAGGCACGGCCGGATCCGCTCCGGTGTCCCGGCCCGGGCCAGCGCGACGAGCCGCGGGTCCGCGATCTGCGCTCTCGTCATCTCGACGATATCGGCGTCGCCGCTGCTCAGCACCTCCTCGGCGAGGGCTGGGGTGGCGACGCTGCCGGCCAGGACGACCGTCGTCGCCCCGGCGATGGCGCGCCGCAGCCCGCCGCACCGGCCCCGGAGGAACGCCTCGGGCGTGTGCAGGTCCGGCCGGGTCGCGGCGACCGACAGCGCGCTCCCGACGACCGGGACGAGCAGGTCCACCCGGTCGGCGACGGCCCGGGCGAGGGCGAGGCCGTCGTCACCGGTGACGCCGGCCCAGGGCGCGAGCTCGTCCACGCACAGCCGCACCGCCAGCAGGGGGTCCGGTCCGATCGCGGCCCGCACGGCGTCGAGGATCTCGCGCAGCAGCAGGGCACGGTCGCGGCCGTACGCGTCGTCGCGGTGGTTGGTCAGGCCGGAGCAGAACTGGCGCAGCAGCGAGTGCTGTCCGGCGGAGATCTCCACACCGTCCACACCGCTGTCCACAGCCGCGCGGGCCGCATCGGCGAAGCCGCGGACCACCGCGTCGATCTCCGCGACCCGCATCGCGACCGGGACCTCGCGGGACACGACGTCGGGCACCGACGAGGGCGCCCACAGCGGGTGCCCGGAGTGCGCGGAGCTGCCCTGCCCACCGGCGTGCGCGAGCCCGGCGAGCACGAGCGTCCCGTGCGGCCGGCACGCCGCGACGACCGCCGCCCACCCCTCCGCGGCGGGCACCCGCGCGCCGTCCCGGTCGCCGAGATGCAGCTCAGCGGGCCCGAAAGATCCACGACTCCCGCTGAGCTGCAGCTCGACGCACGCCGCCGCGTCAGCGCCGGGCCGTGCAGCAGGGCCGGACCGTGCAGCAGGGCCCTGCGGCGCGGCGGCAGGGAAGGCGGCGGGGGCGTAAGCGTAGGGATGATCCGAGGCGTGCACCGACGCCGGCTCGGTCACGACGATCCCGGCGCCCCCCGCGGCCCGGGCGGCGTAGTAGGCGACGTGCCGGTCGGTGATCTCCCGGGCCGCGTTCCCGAGGTTGGTCTCGTGCGGCCCGAACAGCACACGCGAGGGGGCCCGCCGACCACGCAGGTCGACGGGCCCCGTCAGCAGCAGGTCCGTGGTCAGCGGGTCGCGACCGGCTGCGCCGCGGGCACGGCGTCCGGCGCGAACCCGGCGAGCGGGTTCTCGTCGCAGGCCCGGTCCGGCCGGCGCGGCGGCGGGGCGAGCGAGAGCATCGTCGGCTGCTTCGGCGCACGGGAGTTGCGCGGCGCGGAGCGCGAGTGGTCCACGTCGGACTTCGGGATCACCGCGTCGGAGGAGCGCGCGGCCAGCATCGCCTCGCCGTAGCCCTGCACGCACTCCGGGTCCGGGCCGTCGAGCGGCAGTCCGGTGAAGAACTTCGCCGCCATGCAGCCGCCCTGGCAGGAGTCGTAGTGCGAGCACGACGCGCAGGCCCCACCGGTCTGCGGCTGGCGCAGCTCGGTGAACAGCTCGGAGTGCTCCCACACCTCCTTGAAGCCGCCCTCGTCGCGGACGTTGCCCGCCAGGAAGTTCTCGTGGATCGCGAACGGGCAGGCGTAGACGTCGCCCACCGGGTCGATCAGGCAGACCACCCGGCCGGCGCCGCACAGGTTCAGCCCGGGCAGGGCCTCGCCGTAGGCCGACAGGTGGAAGAACGAGTCACCGGTCAGGACCTGGTCGCCGTTCGCTACCAGCCAGTCGTAGAGCTGCTTCTGCTGGGCCTGGGTCGGGTGCAGCTCGTCCCAGACGTCGGCACCGCGGCCGGACGGGCGGAGCCGGGTGATGCGCAGCTGGGCGCCGTACTTGTCGGCGATGGCCTTGAACTCGTCGAGCTGGTCGACGTTCTCCCGGGTCATCACGACCGAGATCTTGGGGTGCTTGAAGCCCGCCTCGGCGAGGTTCTCCAGCGCGGTGATCGCGGTGTCGAACGAGCCGGGGCCGCGCACGTAGTCGTTGACCTCGGCCGTCGCGCCGTCCATCGAGATCTGGATGTCGACGTAGTCGGTCGCGGCGAGCTGCGCGGCACGTGCCTTGTCGAGCTTGACGCCGTTGGTGGAGAACTTGACGCCGACGTCGTGGGCGATGGCGTAGTCCAGCAGCTCCCAGAAGTCCGGGCGCACGGTCGGCTCGCCGCCACCGATGTTGATGTAGAAGACCTGCATGCGCTGCAGCTCGTCGATGACGGCCTTGGCCTCGGCCGTGCTCAGCTCCCGCGGGTCGCGACGCCCCGAGCTGGACAGGCAGTGCACGCACGCGAGGTTGCACGCGTAGGTGAGCTCCCAGGTCAGGCAGATGGGCGAGTTCAGGCCGTACTGGAAGTGGTCGACCAGCTTCACGGGCACCTCACTGTGGTGGTCGGCGGGGCGGGCGGGACTAGCGGGCGACGATCGTGCGGGACTTCAGCAGTCCGGCGAGGGCACGCAGGTAGGCGTCGTGCTGCGCCTCGGGGACGTCGGCGGCCACGACGGCCGACCGGGCGTCCGGCTGGTTCTCCAGGTCGCGCACGACCGAGACCAGCTGGGGCGTCTTGAGGAAGGACAGCTTGCGGGTCACGAAGTCGTACACCAGGGCGCCGAAGGGCTCCGGACGCAGCGAGACGCTCTCGCTGAGCCGGTACGGTGCCGCGGGGTCGAAAGCCCCCGCGGCACCGTCCGGAACCGTGGTGTCGAGGGGCTTAGTAGACACCGCACATGCCGTCGATGGAGACCTCCTCGACGAGGGTCTCCTCGGTCAGGGCGTCCTCGTTCTGGTGCTCACTCATGCGCAACCTCCGCTGGATCCGACTCTCGGCGAGAGAGGTGGTGAACCGCCCCGCCGGCCGGCGGTGGCAGCGGATCGGACGCTATTGGCACCCGGTGCCGGAAATCAATACTCGACATCCACGCCCGTCCGTTCGGACGGGCGGGCAGGCTGTCTCCCATGACGGTCGGGACGGTCCTGCTGCACCTCTGCACCCCCGGTGAGTGGCGGAGGTGGCTCGACACCGGAGCCGTGGCTCCCCCCTCCCTCGACGAGGTCGGGTTCGTGCACCTGTCGACGCCCGACCAGGTCGCCCTGCCCGCGCAGCGCCTGTTCGCGGGCCGGTCGGACCTGGTCCTGCTCGTCCTCGACCCGGCCCGGATCGACGGCGCCGGGATCGACGTCCGGCGGGAGCCGGGCGTGCCGACCGACCCGGCGTCGATGCGGTTCCCGCACGCCTACGGGGCGGTGCCGGCGTCGGCGGTGCTGATGGTGCTGCCCTACCGGCCCGGCCCGGACGGCTTCTCCGCACCGGAGGTCCCCGAACCCGGCGCGGCGGCGCGGGCGATGGGGTTCGAGCCGTCGATGCTGCGCCGCGGCGCGAGCGCGGAGGAGCCCGTGACCGGCGGCGTCGCGGTCCGGACCGACGCCTGGCCGGTGTCGCGGATGCACAACCGGCTGCTGCTCGACCGCCCGGACCGGACCGATCCGGCCACCGTGCTCGCCGAGGCCGACCGGGCGCTCACCGCGCACGGCCTGCACCCGAACGCGCTGCTGTGGGGACCGGGCGCGGATGAGCTGGCCGACGGTCTGCGCGCCGCCGGGTGGTCGGTCGCGGCGAACGAGGCCATGACCGCCCCCCACCACGACCGGCGCGACCCGGACACGGCGACGGTCACCGAGCTGGACCACCACGAGCTCCGCGGGTTCCGGCGCGCCTCCTGGGCCCGACGACCTCGACCAGCTGGTCGACCGCGACACCGGCGACGACCGGGTGCTGGCCCTGCACCGCCTCGCCGTCGTCGTCGACGACCGGGTGGTGGCGGCCGCGACGCTGCGCCGCGACGGTGCGACGGCCTGGCTCGACGCCCTGGAGACCGACCGGGCCCACCGCGGCCGGGGGCACGGCCGGGCGCTGCTGGCCCGCTCCCGCGAGCTCGCCGCCGAGCACGGCTGCGACCTGCTCGCACTGGGCGCCGACGTCGACGACTGGCCGCGGGACTGGTACCGGCGCAGCGGGTTCACTCCGGTCGGCACCCACCTCGAGGCCGCCGCCCCGCGCCGGTGACCCCTCCGGGTCTGGCACGCCCTGTCCTGAGCCCGCCCGGCACCCGCGGAGATCCCTCCCGGCCGCCTCGGCCGTGACCGCACCGGGCACCCTGTGGTCGTGCAGTTGAGCCGTCGATCGTTCCTGCGGGCCGCCGGTGCGACCGCGGCGCTGGCGGGGATTCCGGCGCTGGCCGCGTGCGGGGCCCCGGCCGACACCACCGCCCCTCGGCTGGTGGCCGCGTTCGCCGGTGACGGCCCGCTCGGCGTCCCGGACCCGCACGTGGTGTGGCGGCCGGTGGACCGGGCGCGGGCGGCGGCCGTCGCGGACACGCTGCTGGTCTGGGACCAGGACATGACCCAACGGCCGCACCTGGCCGCGTCGGCGGCGCCGGACCGGACGGGGACGAGATGGCGGATCCGGCTGCGCGACGCCCCCGCCCACGACGGGCGCCCGCTGACCTCGGCCGACGTGCTGGCGTCGCTGCGCCGGATCACCGATCCCGCCACCGGGGCGACGGCGGCACCGCTGCTGGCCGGGCTCGACCTCGCCGCCAGCCGGGCGGTCTCGGCGTCGGAGGTGGAGCTGGTGCTCGGTGCCCCGGACTTCCTGTTCGGCCTCGTCCTGGGCGCGCCGGGCACCGGCATCGTGCGCGACGGCCGCGGCACCCCGCCGGTGGGCACCGGCGCGTTCCGCTGGCTGCCCGGGTCCCCGGACGCGCTCTACCGGCACGACGGCCACTGGCTGGGCGCTGCGCGCTCGCCCGCCGTGGAGTTCGTGGTGGACGACGACGAGGAGAACCGCTACCAGTCCCTCGTGGACGGTCACGTGCACTGGGCACACGACCTGTTCCCGCACAGCGCGCGCCGGCTGCTCGGGCGGGTCGGCACGACGGTGGTGTCCGCGCCGGGCTCGGCGACCCGCTTCCTCGACGTCGGCCCGGCCGGGTCGTCCCCCGGCACCGGTACGGCAGGCGGCACGACCGCCGGGGCGTCCGGCGACGTGCTCGGCGATCCCCGGCTGGCCGAGGCGGTCCGGCTCGGCATCGACCGGACCGAGCTCGTCCGCGAGGTGCTGCTCGACCTCGCCGAGCCGGGCGACGACCTGTTCGGCCCGGGCCTGGCGTATCACCCGGCCGGGTTCGCGCCGGTGGAGCGCGACGTCGCCCGCGCGCGGGAGCTCGTCGCGGCGGCGGGCGCGGACCGGCTGGAGGTGCCGCTGCTGTTCGACCCGTTCGACCCGATGTCGCGCCCGGCCGCCGACACCGTCGTGGAACAGCTCGCCGAGATCGGGCTGACCTGCACGCCACGCGAGCCGGACCCGCCCGACGCCGCCCCGACCCCGGGCATCCGGTTCCGCCGGGCCGCGGCGACCCCGCTCCCGCTGTACCTGCGCGCGGCCGCGGGCCCGGACCCCGCCGACGACGCCCCGCCCGTCGCGACCGCGGGCGAGGACGACGCACCGGCCGCGGCGGGACGGGCCGACGTGGGTGCCCTGCTCGCCACCGCGCGCGGGGTGCCGGACGAGGCACGCCGGGTCGAGGCCCTGCGACGCGCCCAGCTCCTGCTGCGCGACCGCTCGACCGTCTGGTCCTCGGGCGACGAGCACGTCGGCGTGTCCGCCGACCTGACCGGCGTCGAGCCCGCCCGGCCGGACACCGCCACCTGGGCCCGGTTCCACCGGCTGCGGATGGGGTGACCCGCTGCGGGCGGGGCTCCGAACCGCTCCCGGCCGCAGGACGGGCCGTGCCGCAGCCGGGTCACGGCAGGGCCACGGCACCGCCCGCCGGGCCTCAGGCGCCGGCGTGCTCGCGCAGCAGCGCCGCCGTCTCGCGGGTGACCTCGGCGTGCAGCCGACAGTGCTCGTGGTGGTCGGCGTGGGCGCCGCAGGCCGCGGCGGACGCCTCGCAGGCCAGCGCGGCGGCCGAGGCGGCGGCCTCGCCGACGGCCTTGTCCCCGGTGCGGCGGCCGAGCACGGCCGCGGCGGCGGTGCAGAGGTCGGCGGCGTCGAGCGCCAGCAGGACCTCGGTCTCCATCCCGCCGGAGGCGACCATCGCCGAGGCGCAGGCGGTGCTAGCGCGGGCGGCGTCGTGCAGCTTCTCGACGACGGCGGCCGGGGTGGTGACGCCGGCGGCGTCCAGGACGTGGTGGCTCACGGGATCTCCCTCTCGATGGTGGAACGGTCGGCGGCGGAGTACCCCACGGCGGGCCCTGCCTACCCGCCGCGCCTCGTCGACCACGACCGTCCGCCGGGCCGGTGCCGCCGGACACCCGTCGTCGCCGTGATCACCTGAACAGTTCGTCAGGTGTCACGTAGGGTCGGGGCGTGTCCGCCCTCCCCGCCGTCACCGCCTGCCGGGGGTGCTGCTGCGGCTCCGGCCGCAAGCACCCCGGCCTCGACCGCGACCACCACGACCGGCTGCTCGACCGGCTGACCGACGGCCTGGCCGGGCACGCCCGGCTGCGCACCAGCGAGTGCCTGGGCCCGTGCGCGGACTCCGACGTCCTGGTGGTCGCCCCGGCGCCCGGGGCCCGCCGGGCGGGCGCCCGGCCGGTCTGGCTCCGTGCGGTCCTGGACGCCGCGACCACGGACGCGGTCGCGGCCTGGGTGCGCGCCGGCGGGCCGGGACTCGCCGCCGTCCCGCCAGCACTCGCGGGGCACGTGTTCACCCCCGGCCCCCGGGCGACGGCCGAGGGGCGGGCGGCGGGCTGACCCCGGACCGCCGGTCACCGAGGGGGGTTGCATCCGCACCGATGGGGGGGATGGAGTAGCTCCGCCCACAAGATGTAGTGTCCAGACCACTGGTGGTTCACCGGCCCGCCCGGGCCGGTGAGGCAAGAGGGAACCCGGTGGGAATCCGGGACTGCCCCGCAGCGGTGAACGGGAACGACCGCCGTCAACAGCACTGGGAGTGATCCCGGGAAGCGACGGCCAGTAGGTGTGAGCAGTGCGCCCGTGAGTCCGAAGACCTGCCACCGGTGCGCGTACCGACCGGTGCGCGCTGCTCCGGGCCTCGTGGGACGGCACCAGGGTGCGGTGGGCCGCCGACGACACGCGACCCGCCGCCTCCTCGCACCGCGCCCGCCCCCGGAGGCGACGGCGACTCGCGAGGAGAGAGCCCGTGACGGCTTCCACCGCTGCACCGGCAACAGCACCCCCGGCCCTGCGCGTCATCCGGCGCGACGGCTCCGAGACCGGGTTCGACGCCACGAAGATCTCGGTGGCGACGACCAAGGCGTTCCTGGCGGTCGAGGGGGACTCGGGCGCGACGTCGTCGCGGCTGCACCACCTCGTGGCCGGGCTGACCGACCAGGTCGTCGCGGCGCTGACCCGGCACCCGGCGCACGCCGTGCACGTCGAGCAGATCCAGGACCAGGTCGAGCTCGCCCTGATGCGCGGCGGCCACCACAAGGTAGCCCGTTCCTACGTGCTCTACCGCGAGCAGCAGGCACGGGCCCGGGAACGCGACGGCGGGGACCGCGCGTCGGACGCGCCGGTCGTGCACGTCACCGGGCCCGACGGCAGCCGGACCCCACTGGACCGCGACCGGGTCGCCGCGGTGCTCGGCGAGGCGTGCGACGGCATCGACGACGTCGCGCCGGAGCCGGTGCTCGCCGAGCTGGACCGCACCGTCTACGACGGCATCACCGCCGACGAGCTGGCCCAGGCCCTGGTCCTGGCCGCCCGCACCCTGGTCGAGCGCGAGCCCGCGTACTCCCTGGTGGCGTCGCGGCTGCTGCTGGACCGGCTCCGCGCCGAGGCCGTCTCGCACCTGGCGGGCACCCGGGAGACCCCGGACCACGCGACGATGACCGAGCGGTACGCGTCCTACACGAAGGACTACCTGCGCCACGCCATCGCGATCGGCCTGGTCGACCCCGAGCTCGCGACCTTCGACCTGGACCGGGTCACCGCCGCCCTCCGCCCGGACCGTGACCTGCAGATCGGCTTCCTCGGCCTGCAGACCCTCTACGACCGCTACTTCCTGCACGAGCGCGGCGTGCGCTTCGAGCTGCCGCAGGCGTTCTTCCTGCGGGTCGCGATGGGACTGGCGGTGCGCGAGATCGACCGCGAGGCCCGGGCGATCGAGTTCTACGAGGTCCTGTCGAGCTTCGACTTCATGGCCTCGACCCCGACGCTGTTCAACTCCGGCACCACCGGCCGCAGCTGTCGTCGTGCTTCCTCACCACCGTCGACGACGACCTGGAGTCGATCTTCGGCGGCTACCGGAACAACGCGCTGCTGGCCAAGTACTCCGGCGGGCTCGGCAACGACTGGACCCCGGTCCGCGGCCTCGGCGCGCACATCCGCGGCACCAACGGCGTCTCCCAGGGGGTGGTGCCGTTCCTCAAGATCGCCGGGGACACGGCCGTCGCGGTGAACCAGGGCGGCAAGCGCAAGGGCGCGGCGTGCGCCTACCTGGAGACCTGGCACGTCGACATCGAGGAGTTCCTCGACCTGCGCAAGAACACCGGCGACGACCGCCGCCGGACCCACGACATGAACACCGCGAACTGGGTGCCCGACGAGTTCCTGCGCCGCGTGCAGGCCGACGCCGAGTGGACTCTGTTCTCCCCGGACGAGGTGCCCGACCTGCACGACCTCTACGGCACCGCGTTCGCCCAGCGGTACCGCGAGTACGAGGCGGCCGCGGCGCGCGGCGAGGTCCGGGTGCACCGCACGGTGCGCGCGGTCGAGCTGTGGCGGCGGATGCTGACCATGCTGTTCGAGACCGGGCACCCGTGGATCACGTTCAAGGACCCGTGCAACCTGCGCAGCCCGCAGCAGCACGCGGGGGTGGTGCACTCGTCGAACCTGTGCACCGAGATCACCCTCAACACCCGCGCCGGCGACGAGGGCGAGGTCGCGGTCTGCAACCTCGGCTCGGTGAACCTCGCCGCGCACGTCACGCGCGACGGGCTCGACGCGGACAAGCTCCGCCGCACGGTGACGACCGCGGTGCGGATGCTCGACAACGTCGTGGACATCAACTTCTACACGATCCCCGAGGCCCGCCGGTCCAACCTGCGCCACCGCCCGGTCGGCCTGGGCATGATGGGCTTCTCCGACGCGCTGTTCGTCCAGCGCATCGCCCCCGCGAGCGACGCGGCCGTCGAGTTCGCCGACACCTCGGCCGAGCTCCTGAGCTTCCACGCGATCACCGCGTCGTCGGACCTGGCGGTCGAGCGCGGCCGCTACGCCAGCTTCGACGGGTCGCTGTGGAGCCGCGGGATCCTGCCGCTGGACTCGCTCGACCTGCTGGCCGCCGCCCGCGGCGACGGCGAGCTCGAGATCGACCGGTCGTCCACGCTGGACTGGGACACACTGCGGGAGAAGGTCCGCACCCAGGGAATGCGCAACTCCAACGTGCTCGCGATCGCCCCGACGGCGACGATCTCGAACATCTGCGGGGTCGGGCAGTCGATCGAGCCGATCCACCTCAACCTGTACGTGAAGTCCAACATGTCCGGCGACTTCACCGTGATCAACCCGCACCTGGTCCGCGACCTCAAGGAGCGCGGGCTGTGGGACGAGGTGATGGTCGCCGACCTGAAGTACTTCGACGGGTCGCTGGCCGAGATCGACCGGGTCCCCGCCGACCTGAAGGAGCTCTACGCGACCGCGTTCGAGATCGAGCCGAGCCGGCTCGTGGCCGCGGCGTCGCGCCGGCAGAAATGGCTCGACCAGGCCCAGTCGCTGAACCTCTACCTGGCCTCCCCCAGCGGCCGCGCCCTGGACGAGCTCTACCGCCTGGCCTGGCGTTCGGGCCTCAAGACCACCTACTACCTGCGCACCCGCGCGGCGACGGCCGTCGAGAAGTCCACCCTCACCGGCACCGACGGCCGGCTCACCGGCGTGCCCAGCACCCCCGCGGCCTCCCCCGCCCCGGCGGCCCCGGCACCGTCGCCCGCGGCGACCGTGCCCGCGGTCCCCGTCACCGCCCCCGATCTCGACCCGGGCGCCGCCTGCTCGGTCGACGACCCCGACTGCGAGGCCTGCCAGTGAGCACCCCGACCACCGACCGCCACACGGGCGCCGACACCAGCGGGCTCGGCGAGATCGCCCGCGGTGCCGCTCCGATCGACGCCGACGACAAGCGCATGATCAACGCGCGGGCCGACGTCAACCAGCTCCTGCCGCTCAAGTACACCTGGGCCTGGGAGAAGTACCTGGCCGGCTGCGCCAACCACTGGATGCCGACCGAGGTCGCCATGCAGGCCGACATCGCGCTGTGGCGCTCCCCCGGCGGCCTCACCGACGACGAGCGCCTGATGCTCACCCGCAACCTCGGCTTCTTCGCCACCGCCGAGTCGCTGGTCGCGAACAACATCGTGCTCGCCGTCTACCGCCACCTCACCAACCCCGAGTGCCGCCAGTACCTGCTGCGGCAGTCGTTCGAGGAGGCGGTGCACACCCACACGTTCCAGTACGTGTGCGAGTCCCTCGGGCTCGACGAGGGCGAGCTGTTCAACGCCTACCGGACCGTCCCGTCGATCACCGAGAAGGACGCCTGGGCGCTGCGCTACACCCAGGCGCTGTCCGACCCGGACTTCCGCACCGGCACCCCGGAGAACGACCGCGCGTTCCTGCGCGACCTGGTCGCCTTCTACGTGGTGTTCGAGGGCATGTGGTTCTACACCGGGTTCGCCCAGATCCTCGCGCTCGGCCGGCGCAACAAGATGGTGGGCATCGCCGAGCAGTACCAGTACATCCTGCGCGACGAGTCGATCCACCTGAACTTCGGCATCGACTGCATCAACCAGATCAAGATCGAGAACCCGCACCTGTGGACCGCGGGGTTCGTCGCGGAGATCCGGACGATGCTGCGGGAGGCGTGCGAGCTGGAGGTCGCCTACGCCCGCGACACCATGCCCCGCGGGATGCTCGGGCTCACCGCCGAGTCCTGCGAGCGGTACCTGCGGTTCATCACCGACCGGCGCGCCGAGCAGATCGGGCTCGCCCCGCTGTTCGGGGAGCCGGAGAACCCGTTCCCGTGGATGAGCGAGGCGATGGACCTGCGCAAGGAGAAGAACTTCTTCGAGACGCGGGTGACCGAGTACCGCACCGGGGGCTCGCTGGACTGGGACTGACGGCGGAGCGGACGGGCCGGCCGACGTCGGTCCGTCCGCTCATCCGTTCAGGCGCACCTACCCGAAAGGCGAGGGATCTTCCGGGCACCGCCGCAGCAGCGTCGCCAATCACCGGCAGCAGCCATGACACCGCGGCTGCGGTGGGCGCACGGTGGCCGCGATCGCGCCGCCCGCTCCGGGCGGCCCCGACGCCGGGAGTCCGTCGATGTCCGCCCCCCAGCCCGTCCCCACCGGGGCCCCCTCCCCCACCCGCCGGTGGCGTGCCGCCCTCGACCGCCACGACCGCCGGTCGCTCGCCGGCATGCTCGGGTTCATCGCGCTGCTGCACGTCCTGGGGTTCGGCGTGCTCGCCTACACCCTCGGCCTGCGGCACGCCTTCGACGCCGACCACATCGCCGCGATCGACAACACCACCCGCAAGCTGCTCGCCGACGGCGGCCGCCGACCGCTGTCGGTCGGGTTCTGGTTCTCCCTCGGCCACTCGACGGTGGTGTTCGCCCTGACCTTCCTGCTCGGGCTCGGGGTCCGGGCACTCGCCGGGCAGGTCGGCGACGACGACTCCACCCTGCACGCCGTCACCGGGATCATCGGGTCGGTCGGTGTCCGGGGTGTTCCTGTGGATCATCGGGCTGCTCAACCTGGTCGTGCTGGTCGGGATCGTCGGGGTGTTCCGGCGGATGCGGCGCGGCGAGTACAGCGAGGCCGAGCTGGAGGAGCACCTCGCCAAGCGGGGCCTGATGAACCGCTTCCTCGTGTGGGCTGGCCCGGTCGGTGCGCAAGCCATGGCACATCTACCCGATCGGCTTCCTGTTCGGGCTCGGCTTCGACACCGCGACCGAGGTGACACTGCTCGTGCTGGCCGGCGGTGCCGCCGCGTTCGCCCTGCCGTTCTCACGCGATCCTCGTGCTGCCGGTGCTGTTCGCGGCCGGGATGAGCCTGCTCGACACCGTCGACGGCGTCTTCATGAACGTCGCCTACGGCTGGGCCTTCGCCCGGCCGGTGCGCAAGGTCTACTAACATCACCATCACGGCGCTGTCCGTCGCCGTCGCGCTGGTCATCGGCACCATCGAGCTCGTGAGCGTGCTGGTGCAGGAGACCGGGACCACCTCCGCGCCGCTGGTCGCGGTCGCCGACATCCCGCTCGACGACGCCGGCTACGGCATCGTCGGCCTCTTCGTCGTCGCCTGGCTGGTGGCGCTCGCGGTCTGGCGGTTCGGCCGGGTCGAGCAGCGGTGGGCCGCCGCGCCCACGGAGGGCCCGACGGAGGCCGTCAGGAGGTGACGGGCATCTGCTCGGCCACGTCCGCCATGTCCTGTTCGGTCGGCGCGTCGTCCTGGGTCAGGTCGCGCCGCCAGTACCCGGTGAACGCGACCCGGGCCTTGTCGAGTCCGCGCTCGCCGACCAGGTGGCGGCGGACCGCCCGCACCGCGGACGCCTCACCGGCGACCCAGGCGAACACCGGCTCCGCCGGGGTCGCCGGGAGCTCCACCGCGCGCACCGCGTCGAGCAGGGTGCCCGCGCCGCGGTGCACCCAGTGCACGTCGGCGCCGAGGAGCTCCTGCTCCTCCTCCGGTCCGGCGACCTCGACGACCGCGACCGCCCGGGTGCCGGCCGGGAGCTGCTCCACGATCGCGCCGATCGCGGGCAGCGCGGTCTCGTCGCCGACCAGCAGCCGCACCGGCTCGCCGTCCGGGCTGCGGTACCCCGCGACGGCCGGGCCCAGCACCCCGACCGGGTCGCCGATGGCGGCCCGCGCCGCCCAGCGGCTCGCCGGGCCGGCGTGCCCGCCCCCCGGCTCCCCCTCCCCGTGCAGCACGAAGTCGACGACCATCCGGCCGGCGTCGGGGTCCAGGGCGCGCGCGGTGTAGGAGCGCATCCACGGCCGTCGTTGTTCGGGCACGGCCAGGTAGCGGGCATACCAGCCGGCGACACTGCCGTCGTCGGGGGCCGGCGGGATCTCGGGCACGCCGCCGTCGCGGGCGAAGAACAGCTTCACCTGCTGGTCGGGGGCGACCTGCTCGACGCCGACCAGGTCGTCGGAGTCGAGAGTGATCCGGCGCATCCGCGGGGTCAGCGGCTCGATGCCGCTCACCCGGGCGATCGCGTAGGACGGCAGTGGTGCGGTCATGAGGGCTCCCCGGTTCCGACGAGCCGCCAGCCGCGGGCGCGGCGGCGGGAGTTCCAGAAGGCGGCGTACCGGCCCTGCTGGGCCAGCAGCTCGGCGTGCGTGCCGACCTCGGCGACCCGCCCGTCGTCGAGCACGACGATTCGGTCGGCGCCGACCACCGTGGGCAGCCGGTGGGCGATCACCAGGACGGTGCTGCGCTGCGCCAGGACCCGCATCGACTCCGTGAAGAACCGCTCGTTCTCCGGGTCGAGCGCGGCGGTGGCCTCGTCGAGCAGCACGATGTCGGCGTTCTTGAGCAGCGCGCGGGCGACCGACACCCGCTGGCGCTCCCCGCCCGACAGCGACGTGCCGCCCTCCCCGACCCGGGTGTCCCAGCCGTCGGGGAGCCGCTCGACGATCTCGGTCACCCCGGCCAGCCGGGCGGCCTCGGCGACCTCGGCGTCGGTGGCGGCCGGGCGGCCGAGACGGACGTTGGCCTCCAGCGTCCCGTCGAACAGGTAGACGTCCTGGAAGACCAGCGCCAGCTGGGCCATCAGGTCCTCGGTGGTCTGGTCCCGGACGTCGGCACCGCCCACCCGCACGGTGCCGGTGTCGACGTCCCAGAAGCGCGCGACCAGCCGGGTCACCGTGGTCTTGCCCGACCCGGACGCGCCGACCAGCGCGACCGTCTCGCGCGGCGCGATTCGCAGCGTGACGTCGCGCAGCACCGGCGTCGACGGCTCGTAGCCGAACCCGACCCCGTCGAGCTCGACGGCCCCGGGCTCGTGCCGCTCCGCCGACCAGTGCGGCTCGGGCAGCGGCTCCTCGCGCAGCACCGCCACCAGCCGGCCCAGGTCGTTGCGGGCGATCCGGACGACGCCGGCGTAGTCGCCGACCTCGGCCAGCGGGCCGGTGAACCGGGCGGCCAGCGCGACCAGCGCCACCATCCGGAGGGCGTCGAGCGTGCCGCCGAGCACCAGGTACACGCCGGTCAGCAGGATCGCGCTGAACGTCAGCTGCACCGCGAACCCCCCGGTCACGATGCCCGCCGTCGCCAGCCACACCGAGCGCCGCCCCGCGCGTTACTGGGCGTCGATCGCGTCCTCCAACGGCCGGTGCCCGGCGGCGCCGCGGCCGAACGCCCGCAGCACCCGCTGGGTCCGGGCGAACTCCACGACCCGGTTGCCCGCGGCCACCGCGGCGGCGTCGTCGAGCGCGTCGCCGCGCCCCACCCAGGACGCCGACGCCCGGAACGCCAGCCAGAGCACCGGCACGCACACCAGCGCGGCCAGCGCGAGCCGCACGTCGAACAGCAGCATCGCCAGCACGATCGTCGCCGGCGTCACCACCGCGACGACCAGCGGTGTCAGCAGGTGCGCGAACAGCCCCGCGATCATCGTGGTGCCGCCGGTGGCGATCCGCGACAGCCGGCCGACCCGCTCCGAGGAGAACCAGCCCAGCGGCAGCGCGGACACGTGGTCCCCGAGCCGTTCGTGCAGCGTCGTCAGCACGACCAGGGCGACGCCGAAGCCCGCCATCGCCTGCACGTAGTAGAGGACGCAGGCGGCCACGACCGCCACCGCCAGCACCCCCACCCAGGTCAGGGCGGCACCGGTGTCCCCGGCGAACAGCGCCTCCAGGAACGGCACGAGCAGGACCGTCGCGACGCCCTGGAGGACACCGAACGCGCTCACCCACCCCAGGTAGGCGTAGAGCCTGCGCCGGTGTTCCGGCCCCAGGATCAGCAACAGGTCGCCGATCACGTCAGCTCCTCCCCCACCCGGTGGGCGGTCCACATCGCGGCGTAGCGGCCGCCGCGGGCCAGCAGCTCGGTGTGCGTGTCGGTCTCGCGCACGACCCCGCCGTCGACGACGGCGATCCGGTCGGCCCCGGTGACCGTCGAGAGCCGGTGCGCGACGACGATCACCGTCCGCCCGCGGGCCAGCTCCGACAGCGCATCCTGGATGTCGGCCTCGGACTCCGGGTCGGCGAACGCGGTCGCCTCGTCGAGGACCAGGACCGGGGTGTCGGCGAGCAGGGCCCTGGCGATCGACACGCGCTGTGCCTCGCCACCGGAGAGCAGCGCGTCCTCGCCGACGACGGAGTCGTAGCCGCGGGGCAGCGCCAGGACCCGCTCGTGGATCCGGGCGGCCCGGCAGGCGGCGTGCAGCTCCTCGTCGGGGGCGTCGGGTCGGCCCAGCCGCACGTTGTCCGCGATGCTCCCGGCACGAGCTGCACGTCCTGCAGGACGAAGCCGACGTGGCGGTAGAGCACCTCGGGTGCGATCTCCCGGACGTCGACGCCGCCGATCCGGACCGCGCCGCCGGTGACGTCGTGGAACCGGGCGACCAGGGTGGCCAGCGTCGACTTGCCCGCCCCGGACGGCCCGACCAGTGCGCTCACCGTCCCCTCCGGACAGTCCAGGTCGATCCCGCGCAGCACCTCGCCGCCGCCGGGGTAGGCGAACCGCACCCCGTCGAACTCGACCCGGTGCCCGGACGGCACCCGCGGCGCGTCGGGGACCGGCAGCACCGGGGTGTCGAGCAGCTCGTGGATGCGGCGCGCGGCCGCGGCGGCGGTGCGCCGGTTCGACGCCCCGAAGCCGAGCGCGGTGATCGTGGTCGGGACGACGAGCGACACCAGGATCCCGGTCATCGCCTCGACCGGGGTGACCCAGCCGGCGTCGACGAACCACAGCACGCCCGCGCAGGACACGAGCAGCACCACCGGGGCGGAGAGCGCCATCGCGGCGAACGCCTCGACCCGCAGCATCGGCCCGACCCACTCGGCGTAGAAGCGGCCGAAGTCGCGGGCGGCCTCGGCGTAGCCGCGGTGCGCGCGCCGGGCCTGGCCGAAGGTCTTGACGACCGCGATGCCGGAGACGAACTCGACGACCGCGCTGCTGATCCGGGCGTTCCCGGCGGCCATCTGGTCGACCTTCGCGGCGTAGCCGCGCATCATCCAGGCGTAGGCGGCCGCGTAGAACGGCACCGTGACCAGCGCGAGCAGTGCGAGGCGCCAGTCCAGCCAGGCGAGGTAGCCGACCCCGGCGAGCGGCAGGACCCAGGCCGCGACCCACTCGACGGGATGGTGGGCGACGACCTGGTGCAGGTCGTGCACGTCGTCCTGGGCCGCCTTGCGCACCAGTCCCGAGGAGCGCTCGGAGAACCAGCCCAGCGGCACCCGCCCCAGGTGGGCGGTCATCCGGCGGCGCAGCACCGCCTGCAGCCGGACGTCGGCGAGGTGGGTGATCGCGAGCGCCAGCCCGGTCAGCCCGGCCCGGGCGCCGAGCCCGGCGAGGACCAGCCACACCGCGGCCTCGACGGCGGACCGGTCCACCGGGCCGGGTGCGAGCAGCGCGTCGGCGAGCCCGGCCAGAGCCACGAAGGGGACGAGCCCGGCGGCGGCGCCGAGTGCGCCGAGCACCTGCGCGACCCGGATCCGGCCGGCGACGGGTCGCAGCAGCTCGGTCAGCGCGGCGGCCTCGGCCCGCTGCCGCGACGGCGGGGCGTCGGGTTCGGCCGCCGGTGCGGCGACCTGGTCGGTTGTTGCCGTCACGACGTCTCCAGCAGCGGTCGCAGGGTCTCGATCAGGGCGGGGGTGGACGCCGGGTTCGGCGTCAGCAGCAGGGCGGAGTCGGCGACGGACAGCAGGTGCAGGCGGCCCTCGCGCACCAGCGGGCCGCGCGCCACCAGCGGTCGGGTGGTGAACTCCCGGCCCTCGCCGTCGGTGGGCACGCCGATCAGCACGACGTCGGCGTCGTCGAGCAGGCCGAGCTGCTCGTCGGGGAGCTGCGCGATGTCGGCCTGCCACGGCGGCAGCGCGGCGACCGCCGGTGGGACGGTGAGACCGATCCGCTCGAAGAACCGGACCGACGGGCCGTCCGGGGCGGTCACCAGATAGGTGGTCCCGGCCGCGTACTGGCCGAAGACGTAGCGCCGGTCCGGGCCCAGCTCCGCGCGGAACCGGGCGAGTGCGGCGTCGGACCGGGCGATCAGGGCCTCGGCGGCGTCGGCACGGCCGAGTGCGGCACCGATCATCCGCGTGAGGTCCTCGCCGGCGTCCTGCAGCAGCGCGTGACGGTACGACACCGTCGGGGCGATCGTCGCCAGCCGCGGATAGGCCGCCGCGTAGCCCGGCTGCGCGGTCGTCATCAGGATGAGGTCCGGCCGCAGCGCCGCGACGGCCTCGAGGTCGGGCGCGAGGGGATCGAGTGTCGACACCCCGGCCGGCAGCGGCGGGTCGACCCCGCGCCAGGACCCGTCCGGCGCGGCGGGGTTGCGCACCGCCCCGACGACCGGGGCACCCAGCGCGCTCGCGATCTGTGCGTCGCCCGCCCCCAGGACGACGACCCGCTGCGGGGGCGCGGGCACCACGGCCTCCCCCTGGCCGTGCGGGACCGTCACCGGGAACGCCGCACCCGCGGGCCCGGCCGGGTCACTCGTTCCGGTGACCCCGGGCGCGCACCCGGACAGCGCGACCAACCCGGCCAGGACCAGCACCGACCATGGGATCCGCACGCCGCCTCCTCTATGATGATTAGGCGAACCTTAGCTATCTCTGAATCGCGTTCGCAATCCCCTCCGACGTACGGTCCCGGGGTGAGCCCCACCACCGGCGCACGGGCGGGCAACCGTCCGGGCCCCAAGCCACGCCTGACCCGCGAGGAGATCGTCGAGGCGGCCGTCGAGGTCGGCGTCGACCGGCTGACCGTCGCCGCCGTGGCCGACCGGCTCGGCGTCGCGGCCGGCACCCTCTACCGCTACGTCGACGGCCTGGAGGAGATCGCCGGCGCGGCACTGGCCCTGGTGCTCGCCCGCACCCCGCTGCCCGACGCGTCGGCCGGCTGGCGGGCGTTCCTCGAGGCAGAGGCCGCACTCGCGTTCGACCTGCTGCTGCGCTATGCCGCACTCGCCCAGGACGTGGGGGCCGACCTCGGCGCGGTCGCCGGCGACCGGCTGGACCGGATCGTCGGCACGCTGCGGGACACCGGCGGCTTCGACACCGCGGCCGCGGTGCGGATCGCCGACGCCGTGCTCGACATCGTCGCCGACGGGGCGACCCAGACCCGCTGGGTGCGCGGCCCCGACGGCGGCCCCGGCGACCTGTCCGAGGCCGCGCGGGCCTACCTCGGGTCGGTCACGGAGGGGATCCGCCCGAGCCTGGAGGCGATCATGGCCGACCCGCACGAGCACGTGCTGGACAAGGTCGCCCTGGTCCTCGACGGCGTCGAGCTGCGCCGGGCCGCCGGGCGGCCCGGGTACGGCGGGGCCGGCTGAGCGGCCTCACCCGCCGTTGCGGTCGCCCTCCGGGTCGAGCAGGTCCCGGGCCGAGGTCCGGCCGCGCCAGGCGTCGAGCACGGCCGGGTCGACCCCGCCGGCGACGGCCAGCACCCGCAGCGCGACCGCCTGCGCAGCGCGCGCCGGCGCCGTCGCGGGGCGGGGGCCCGGCGGCTCGCCCGCGGCGACCGAGCGGACGACCTCGGCCGTGACCGCCTGCTGCTCCGGGTCGCCGAAGCGCTCCAGCAGCCGGTCGAAGCAGGCCGCGCGGGTCGGGTCGAACGGGATCGGCCGCCCGGTCAGGTCGGTGAGCGGGTGCGCCGGGTAGAGGTGCGC
This sequence comes from Pseudonocardia sp. ICBG601, assembly GCF_020496245.1. NCBI lineage: Bacteria > Bacillati > Actinomycetota > Actinomycetes > Pseudonocardiales > Pseudonocardiaceae > Pseudonocardia > Pseudonocardia sp. ICBG601. The sequence continues at coordinate 85,177 of NZ_JAHLJA010000153.1, forward strand.
GCAGGGCAGGTGACCGGCGGGCACGGGAACGGTCGCCGCGTGCGTGCGGCCCTCGCGCAGCACGTGCGGGAGCAGGTGGGTGTGCGGCCCATCCGGGGAGCGGCCCTCCGGCGGCGGGATCGCGGCGTACACCTCGACCCGGCCGAGCGCGGTGGTGAACACCCGGTGCGGGCCCGCCGCGACCAGGGCGGCGGTCAGCGCGCCGTCGAGCGGGCCGCCCTCGGCGCGGCGCAGCAGCCCGAGCAGGTCGGGATCGGCCGTGCGCACGCAGGCGTCCACGGTGGCCGTACCGAGCCCGAGGTCGACGAGCACGGCGTCGCGGTCGGCCGGTCGCAGCGCGCAGCGGTCGGGGCCGAGCACGGTGACCGAGGTCCGCGCGGCCCTGCGTGCCGCGGCCGCGGGCAGGCAGAACGCGACCGCGTGGTTCCAGTGCTCGTGCGGGCCGACCGGCGTCCGGTAGGCCAGCGGCCGGGTCGCCGGGTGCGCCGCGATCCGGATCCCGCCGCGGGCGGTGACGACCGCACCCGGCCCGGACGGCACGACGGCCTCGTCGGGGGTCCGGACGAACTCGGCGATCGCGCCGGGCGCACCCATGCTCCAGCCCGCGTACGGGTCGGCCAGGTACGCACCCAGCAGCCCGGCCACGGCGTCCCCGGCCACAGCGTCCCCGGCCACGTCGTCCACGTCCACGCCTCTCACCCTGCCCCTCCGACGGGAGGGTTCACACCCCGACACGACCTGTCGCACAGTGATGGCAACAACGATCGGGAGGCATCGTGGACGAGCACCCGCACGACGGCCAGGAGTGCGCAGGCTGCGACTGGGAGGGCAGACCGGAGGCGTTCCGGTGGTTCCCCGAGCTGGGCAGGCCCCTCGACCCGGCGGGCGGGCGCGGCCAGGGTCACGCGGCCTGAGCTCACCGGGCGCCCACCCGTTCCCATCGGCGTCCCCACCACAGGGCCGTCCCGGCCGTCAGCACGACCGCCAGCGAGGGCACGAGCACCACCTGGGGCGCGCCGAACAGGTACTCGCGGCCCTCGGCCACCATCGCGCCCCACTCCGCGGTCGGCGGCTGCACGCCGAGCCCGAGGAACGACAGTCCGGAGACGGTGAGCAGGGTGCTCGCGAACCGGACGCAGGCGTGCGCGGCCAGCGGCGGGGACGAGGTTCCGGGCGACGTGCCGGGTCAGGACCCGCCCGGGCCCCGCGCCGAGGGCGACCGCCGCCGTCACGTACTCCCGCTGCCGCTCGGCGAGGGCGAGCAGGTAGGCCTGCCGGGCGAACGGCGTCCAGGCGATCACCGTGACCGCCACCAGCAGGGATCCGACGCCCGGACCCAGCGCGACCGCGGCGAGCAGCCCGAACAGCACCACCGGGATCGCGGCCAGGACGTCGACCACCCGCATCACCGCCCGCCCGACCGGGCCCGCGACCGCGGCGAGCGACCCGACGGCGACCCCGACCACCCCGGTGACCAGCACCGCGGACAGCGCCAGTCCGACCGTCAGCCGTCCGCCGTGGACGGTGCGGGCGAGCAGGTCCCGGCCCAGCTGGTCGGTGCCCAGCGGGTGGGCCGCGGACGGGCCGGCGAGCATCCCGGCGAAGTCGACGGCGTCCGGGTCGGGCAGCGGCACCCAGAGCAGGCCTGCTGGAACGAGCATCGGCACCGGCCCCACCACGAGCAGGGCGGCCACCCCGGCCGCGACCCACCACGCGGTCCGCGCCCGGGCCCTCACCGCGACCCCGCCGAGCGCAGCACCGGGTCCAGGGCCGTCGCCAGCACCTCCACCAGCACCCCCGCGACCACCGCGACCGCGACGACGAGCAGCGTGCCCGCCTGCACCACCGGCAGGTCCTGCGCGACGACGGCCCGGTGCAGCAGGCGCCCCAGCCCCGGGATGCCGAACACGACCTCGACCACCACCGAGCCGCCCAGCAGCCCGGCGACGAACATCCCGGCCAGCGCGGTCACCGAGGTCGTCGCGAGCCGGGCGCCGTGCCGCCACAGGACCCGGTGCTCACCGAGCCCCTTGGCCCGCGCGACGAGCACGTGCGGCCGGGTCAGCACCCCGGCGGTCTCGGCGCGGACGAGCTGGGCGGCGAGCGCCGCCGGGTAGGCGGCCAGGGTCAGCACCGGCAGGACGAGGTGGGCGGGGTCGCCCCAGCCGAGCGCGGGCAGCGCCCCGGCCCACACCGCGAACACCAGCACCAGCCAGGGGGCGAGCACGAATTCCGGCACCGCGACCCCGGCGACGGTGCCCAGCCCGAGGAACCGGTCGAGCGCCCCGCCGGGACGGCGCGCCGCGTACACCCCGGCGGGGATGCCGACGACCGCGGCCAGAGCGAGGGCGAGCACCGCGAGCAGCCCGGAGACCGTCGCGGCGTCGGCGATCTGGCCGGCGACCGGGGTCCGCGCGACGTAGCCGTAGCCGAGGTCGCCGCGCAGCACCCCGCCCAGCCAACGCAGGTACTGCTCGGTGACCGGTGCGTCCAGCCCGAGCGAGGACCGCAGCCGCGCCTCGGTCGCCGGGTCCGGCACCGCCTCGGCGCTGCGGGCACGCAGGACCGCCCGCGCCGGGTCGACGCCGACCAGCCGCGGCAGCGCGAACACCAGCACCGACGCGGCCAGCAGCACCGGCCCGACGACGAGGAGCCGGCGCAGCAGGAGCCCGATCACCCCGTGGTCGGGGTGAGCTGCGGCAGCACCGGGCGGATCTGCAGCGGGTCGGGGACGAAGCCGGTCGCCCCGCGCAGCACGGCGGTGTTGAGCGGGTGCACGACCATGACGCCGACGGCGTCGCGGGTCAGCATCGCCGCGGCCTCGCGGAACATCCGCTGGCGGGCCGCCGGGTCGACGGTGGAGTTGAGCCGGTCGACCAGAGCGTCGTAGGCGGGGCTGCAGTACTGGTCGATCGCGTAGCTGCCGTCGCAGGTGTAGTCCGAGGTCAGCGTGCTCGCCGCGTCCGGGAAGTCGGACAGGTAGCTGCGCGAGTTGAGGAACATGTCGTAGTCACCGGCGAGGACCTTCGGCTCCTGGGCGGCGTAGTTCCCGACGGTGATCTCGACGCGCACCCCGGCGGAGGCGAGCATCGCCTGGATCGCGTTCGCCAGCGCGGGCAGCTCGGGCCGGTTCGGGAAGGTCCACAGCCGCACGGTCAGCGGGTTCTGCTCGGTGTAGCCGGCCTCGGCGAGCAGCTGCCGGGCCCGGGCGACGTCGGCGCCCGGCGGCGGAGCGGTCTCGCCCCAGGGGACGGCCCCGCCGAACAGGTCGGCCGCGGGCGCGGCCCCACCGGCGAGCACCTGCCGGGCCAGCACCGGGCGGTCGATCGCCGCGGTGACGGCCTGGCGCACCCGCAGGTCGTCGAACGGCTTGGCGGACTGGTTGAGCTGCAGCGGCACGGTGCGCGCGTTCGGGTACTCGACGACCTCGGCCCCGGCCGAGCGGACCTGGTCGAGCTGGGCCTGCGGCAGGCCCTCGGCGAACTGGACGTCACCGGACTGGATCGCGAGCGCCCTGGCCTGCGGGTCCTCGACGTAGCGGACGGTGACCCGGGCGGCGCCCGCCGGCTCGCCCCAGTAGTCGTCGTTGCGGACCAGCTGCGCGGAGTCGGCGCCGCTGACGGACTCCAGCACGAAGGGACCGGTCGCGGTGCGCAGGTACTCCGGCGCCCCGCCGCCGGTGTACGCGGCGGGCGCGAGGATGCCGAGGTTGCCGCTGGACAGGCGCAGCGGCATGACCGGGTCGGGCTCGGTGGTGGTGATGCGCACGGCGTCCGGGCCGTCGGGGGCGACGGCGAAGCCGATGCCGCGGATCGCCCGCGGCGGGGCCTCGACGCCCGCGACGTAGCGCAGCGCGGTGACGACGGCGTCCGGGGTGAGCAGGGAGCCGTCGTGGAACCGCACGCCCTGGCGCAGGGTGAACCGCCAGGCGTTGCCCTGCTGCTGCCACGCGGTCGCGAGCATCGGCGCCGGCCGGGCGTCGGCGTCGACGGTGGTCAGGGTCTCCGCGACGCCGAGGGACTGCAGCCGGGCGCCGTCGTCGGCGTCGAAGGCGTAGTCGGAGCGCGGCGGGAACTGCAGGGCCACGGTCAGCTCGCCGGACGGGTCCGGGGTCGCGGCACCGCCGCCCCCGCCGTCGCCGCATCCGGCGAGCAGCAGGGCGGCGGCCGCGAGCAGTGCGGCCATCTGTCGTGCGATCACCCCGTATGCCTACATCTGAGCACCTATTCAATCAATGCGGCGTGAGCAACGCCCTCGTCCCGCACGACTCCCCGCCCGAGTCCCCGCACGGGCGGGCCGTCCGTACCGAACCTCCGTACGGACGGCCCGCTCGTCACCCGTGACGAGTGGCCGGCGCGGACCGGGCTCAGCCGGTCGCGGTCGCCTCACGGACGCGGCGGGCCGCGGCGACCAGGTTGGTCAGCGCCGCGACCGTCTCGGGTTCCGCGCGGGTCTTGAGCCCGCAGTCCGGGTTGGCCCACAGCCGGTCCGGGCCGATGTGGCGCAGGGCCGCGCGGAGCTGGTCGACCAGCTCGTCGGTGGCGGGGACCTCGGGCGAGTGGACGTCGTAGACGCCCGGGCCGAGCCCACGCGGGACCCCCGGGCCGAGGTCGGCCAGTACCTCCATCCGCGACCGGGCCGCCTCGACCGTGGTGACGTCGGCGTCGAGCCCGTCGATCGCCCCCACCACCTCGCCGAACTCGGAGTAGCAGAGGTGGGTGTGGATCTGGGTGGTGTCGGCGACGGCACCGACGGCCAGCCGGAACGCGTCCACCGCCCAGTCCAGGTAGGCGGCCCGGTCGCGCTCGTGCAGCGGCAGCAGCTCGCGCAGCGCGGGCTCGTCGACCTGGACGATGCGGATCCCGGCCGCCTCCAGGTCGACGACCTCGTCGCGCAGGGCCAGCCCGACCTGCCGGGCGGTGTCGCCCAGCGGCTGGTCGTCGCGCACGAACGACCAGGCGAGGATGGTGACCGGCCCGGTGAGCATCCCCTTCACCGGCGCCTCGGACAGCGACTGCGCGAACTCCGCCCAGCCGACGGTGATGGGCCGGGGCCGCGACACGTCGGAGTGCAGGATCGGCGGGCGCACGCAGCGCGAGCCGTAGGACTGCACCCAGCCGTGGTCGGTGGTGGCGAAGCCGTCGAGGTTCTCGGCGAAGTACTGGACCATGTCGTTGCGCTCGGGCTCGCCGTGCACCAGGACGTCGAGCCCGATGTCCTCCTGCAGCCGCACCACCCGGACGATCTCCTGGCGCATCCGCTCGGTGTAGGTGCCGGTGTCGATCACGCCGGAGCGGTGCGCGGCCCGGTCGCGCCGGATCTGCGAGGTCTGGGGGAAGGAGCCGATCGTCGTCGTGGGGACGACGGGCAGGCCGAGCGCCTCGCGCTGGACCTTCGCCCGCACGTCGCCGTGGCTGCGCCGGTAGTGGTCGGGGCCGAGCGCGGCGAGCCGGGAGCGCACCCGCTCGTCGCGGCGCGCGGTGGCCGCGACCCGCTCCCTGGTGGCTCGTGCGGCGTCGAACTCCGCCGCGACCGCGTCCGGTCCCTCGTGCAGGGCGCGCCCGAGGAGCACGACCTCCTCGACCTTCTGCCGGGCGAACGCCAGCATGTCGACGACGTCGCCGGGCAGGGCCGTCTCGACGGTCAGGTCGTAGGGGACGTGCAGCAGCGAGCACGACGTGGAGACCTCGACCCGCCCTGCGACGCCGACCAGCCGCTGCGCCGTCGCCAGCGCCCGGTCCAGGTCGGTGCGCCACACGTTGCGCCCGTCGACGACGCCGGCCAGCACCACCTTCCGGTCCAGCCCGGGGACCGCCGGGTCGAGGGCATCGAGGTCGGCACCCCCCGCGACGAGGTCGAGCGCCAGCCCCTCGACGGCCGTGGCGGCGAGCGCGGGCAGCGCCGGGCCCAGCTCACCGAAGTACGACGCGACGAGGATCTTCGGCCGCCGGGTCGCCGAGGCGAGCCGGTCGTAGGCCCTGCGCAGCGCCGCGATCTCCTCCGGCGTCCGGTCGGCGGCGAAGGCCGGCTCGGCGAGCTGCACCCATTCCGCGCCCGCCTCGGCGAGCTCGGCGAGCAGGTCGCGGTAGACCTCGACGAGCGGCCCGAGCAGGTCCAGCGGGCGGAAGCCCTCCGGTGCGCCGTCGGCCGGTTTCGACAGCAGCAGGAAGGTCACCGGTCCGACCAGCACCGGGCGGGTGGTGACCCCGATGCGCAGGGCCTCCCGGAACTCGTCGAGGGCCTTGCGGCTGCCCGGCGCGAGTCGGGTGGCCGGGCCGACCTCGGGGACCAGGTAGTGGTAGTTCGTGTCGAACCACTTGGTCATCTCGCAGGCCGGGGCGCCGGTGCGGCCGCGCGCCATCGCGAACAGCCGCTCCAGCGGGTCGGTGATGCCGGCGAAGCGCTCCGGCACCGCCCCGACCGCCAGCGCGGTGTCTCCGACGTGGTCGTAGAACGAGAACGTGTTGCCCGGCACCGAGCCGAGCCCGGCGTCGCGCAACCCGGTCCAGGTGTCGCGGCGCAGCCCGGCGGCGACGTCGTGCAGTGCCGACGCGTCGCTCCGCCCGGCCCAGTACGCCTCGGTCGCCCGCTTGAGCTCCCGGTCCGGCCCGATCCGGGGGTACCCCAGGACGGTACTGCCGATGGTGCTGCTGGAAGGAATGCTCACGGCCCTCTCTCCTCGCGAGTGCGGTGGAGGACCCGTCGCCGGCAGGGGGCGCCCGCGACCGCCGAGCACGACGGTGCCCGGTCGTCCGCCCGGCCCTCCCGCGAGGCCACGGATCCGCGCACGCCGGACGGCGCACGCACCGGCGGCAGGTCTTCGGACTCACGGGCGCACTGCTCACACCTACTGGCCGTCGCTTCCCGGGATCACTCCCAGTGCTGTTGACGGCGGTCGTTCCCGTTCACCGCTGCGGGGCAGTCCCGGATTCCCACCGGGTTCCCTCTTGCCTCGTGACGCCCCGTTCCCGGGATGACACGAACCGTCGGCGGACCGACCCTAACCCAGGACGAGCCCGGCGAACTGTTGCCGAACTCTCCCTGTTGCAATATGTTTGCAGCACTCAGCCCTCTCCACACGGATCGACGGGCGACCCCACCCTGCCCCCCTCCGTTCGGAGGGGTTTCCTGCCCGGTCTCCCGAGGGGTAATGCCGATCACCCCTGTGCGCGCGGCCACAGGGGTCCTAGCGTTCGGCCTCGACCCCATCCGCCTGCCTCAGAAAGGGCTGACATGCAGGTAGACGAGCTGCTCAAGCCGTTCCCCATCAAGGAGTTCCACCCGTTCCCGCGTGCGCTCATGGGCCCGGGGTCGCACGAGCTGATCGGCCCCGAGGCGCTCAAGCTGGGCTTCAAGAAGACCCTGGTGATGACGTCGGGCCTGCGCGGCACCGACATCGTCCACAAGATCGTCGAGTCGATGAAGTACCACGGCCTCGAGGTCGTGCTGTACGACAAGGTCGAGTCGAACCCCAAGGACTACAACGTCATGGACGCTGTGGGCCTCTACCAGCAGAACAACTGCGACTCCTTCGTCTCCATCGGCGGCGGCTCCTCGCACGACGCCTGCAAGGGCGCGCGCGTCTCGGTCGCCCACGACGGTCGCAACGTCAACGAGTTCGAGGGCTTCAACAAGTCCGAGAACCCGGCCAACCCGCCGCACATCGCGGTCTCCACCACGGCCGGTACCGGCTCGGAGACCTCGTGGGCCTACGTCATCACCGACACCACGACCGACCCCGACAACCCGCACAAGTACGTCGCCTTCGACGACGCGTCGGTCACCACCCTCGCGATCGACGACCCGGTGCTCTACTACGACTGCCCGATCGACTACACCGCGCAGTGCGGGTTCGACGTGCTCGCCCACGCCTCGGAGCCCTACGTCTCGCGGCTGGACTTCCAGCCGTCGCTGGGCAACGCCCTGCACGCCATCAAGCTGACCTCCCAGAACCTGCGCAAGGCCGTCTGGAACAGCCAGGAGCTCTCCGGCCGCGAGGGCATGATGTACGCGCAGTACATCGCCGCCCAGGCGTTCAACTCCGGTGGGCTCGGCATCATCCACTCGATCAGCCACGCGGTGTCGGCGTTCTACGACACCCACCACGGCCTGAACAACGCCATCGCGCTGCCCCGCGTGTGGGCGTTCAACATGCCGGTGGTCTACGAGCGCTTCGCCGACATCGCCGAGGCCATGGGTGTCGACACCCGCGGCATGACCAAGCCGCAGGCCGCCGACGCGGCGCTCGCCGCGTCCATCCGGCTGCTGCGCGACGTGGGCATCCCGGAGAAGTTCGCCGACGTCAAGCAGGACACCTACTCGAAGAACCGGCTCGGGGTCGGCCCGACCAAGTTCTACGAGAACGCGCCCACCATCATCGGCGACGCGGCCGACGTCGACCGGATCACCAACCACGTCCTCGGCGACGCCTGCACCCCGGGCAACCCGAAGGAGTGCACGTTCGAGACCGTCCGCCCGGTCGTCGACCACTCCATCAACGGTGACCTGGACGACCTGCTGACCTGATCCGCAGGTCAGGAGGTCCACCGTCGCACCGGCGGGCCCAGCCGTCCGAGGCGATACTCGGGTGGGTGGGCCCGCCGGCCGCGGCCCCGCTCGTCCCCGCACCAGAGCCGGTGCGGTCCGCGAAGGAGATACCCGAGTGTCCGAGGCTGTCGTCCCCACGGTGACCGAGGCGGCGGAGGCCGTCGCCTCGACCGGCCCCTTCGAGTCCGTCGACCAGGTGGTCGAGACCCTGCGGGAGCAGGGCTACATCGCCGACACCCGCCTGGCGACGACGGTGTTCCTGCTGACCCGCCTGGACAAGCCGCTGCTGCTGGAGGGACCCGCCGGGGTCGGCAAGACCGAGCTGGCCAAGATGCTCGCCGTCGCCACCGGGCGCCGGCTGCTGCGTCTGCAGTGCTACGAGGGCCAGGACGAGACCAAGGCCCTGTACGAGTGGGACTACGGCAAGCAGCTGATGTACACCCAGATCCTCCGCGAGAAGATCGGGCAGCTCGTCTCCGACGCCCCGGACCTCGCCTCCGCGGTCGACCGCATCGGGTCCCAGGAGAGCGTGTTCTTCTCCGAACGCTTCCTCGCGCCGCGTCCGCTGCTGGAGGCCATCCGCTCCGAGCAGCCCGTGGTGCTACTGATCGACGAGGTCGACCGCGCCGACGAGGCGCTGGAGGCCGTGCTCCTGGAGACCCTCGGCGAGTTCCAGATCTCCGTCCCCGAGATCGGGACCTTCGTCGCGACGCAGCGCCCGTACGTACTGCTGACCTCCAACAACACCCGGGACCTCGCGGCCGCGCTCAAGCGTCGCTGCCTGCACCTGTTCCTCGACTACCCGTCGGCCTCCCGCGAGCTGGAGATCGTGAAGTCGAAGAAGACCGGGCTGTCGGACCAGCTGGCCGAGGAGCTCGTCAACGTCGTGCGCGGACTGCGCGAGCTGGAGCTGCGCAAGTCGCCGTCGATCTCGGAGACCATCGACTGGGCCCGCACGCTGGCCGTCCTGGGCGTCGACGAGCTGAGCTCGCAGATCCTCTCCGACACCGTCTCGGTCGTGGTCAAGTACGACAAGGACGTCACGAAGGCCCTGGACGCGCTGCCGCGGCTGGTCGACCCGAACGCAGTCGTCGCCGAGCACGGACACGGGCACGGCCATGGACATGGACATGGACACGGCCACGACAGCGACCACGACGAGCCCGCCGCCCCGCCGGCGCGCACCGCGGGCGCCCGTGGCGACGACCCGGACGACGGCGACGTCGACGGCCGCGCCAAGCGCGCGGCGAAGGACCAGGCGGGCCGGCACGGCGGCATCTACGGCGGCCTCCCGGGCGGCGTGGCCCCGCCGCCGTCGGCGATCCGGAAGGTCTCGCCCGGCCAGGGCACCCGCTCCTTCGGCGGCTCCCGCAAGCGCCCGGTCTGATCGGGGCGTCGGCATGGAAGCGAGCATCCACCGCTTCGTCCGGCTCCTGCGGATCCGGTCGGTGCGCATCTCGGTCTCCGAGGCGCTCGACGCGATGGCCTGTGCCGCCCAGCCGGGGGTGCTGTCCGACAGGTCGGTGCTGAAGGAGGCGCTGCGCATCGCGCTGATCAAGGACCGCCGCGACGAGGCGACCTTCGACGAGGTCTTCGACCTGTTCTTCTCCCTGGTCAGGGTGGGCGAGGCCGACACGGGTCACGGCCACGGGCACGGGCACGGCGACATGTCCGACGACACCCCGCTGGAGAACTTCACGCTGTCCGAGGAACCGTCGGAGACCCCGCAGGAGGGGCACGACCACGGCTCCCCGGTCGACATCAAGGAGTTCTTCGACCCGGAGGACCTGGCCGAGCAGTACAACCTGCACCAGGAGGCCAACAAGATCGACATGGCCTCGATGACGGACGAGATCGTGCTCTCCAAGGAGCAGGCAGGCGACGTCGCCGACGGCCAGCGCGTCCAGATCGAGACCGACCGGTTCTCCGGCGGTGGCCGGCCCGGTGACATCTCCCAGCAGCAGGGCACGAAGGTCGACGCCGACCTGTCGGTCGCCCAGCAGGACGCGCTGCTGGGCTGGCTGAACTCCGAGGAGGACCGGCTCTCGGAGTCCGAGCAGGGGACCGAGGACGACGCGGCCGCCCTGCGCCGGCGTCTCACCGGGGTGCTCGACAACCTCCCCGAGCTGCTCAAGGCCCACCTGGAGAAGCTGCTCGCGATCGAGCAGCGGATCGTCGAGGGCCACGACGACGCCGAACGCGTCGCCGAGGTCGACCGGGCGAACGAGTCCGAGCGCATGCAGCTGGAGGAGTCGCTGCGGCGGCTCGCGAAGTCACTGCACGGCGCGCTCACCCACCGCAGAAGGGTCTCAGCGCGGGGCCGGATCGACTCGGCCCGGACGATGCGCAGGAACATGCGCTACGACGGCGTCCCCTTCTCCCCCGTCACCGTGCAGCGCCAGGAGGACAAGCCGCGCCTGGTGGTGCTGACCGACGTCTCGCTGTCGGTCCGGGCCACTGCACGGTTCACCCTGCACCTGGTGCACGGTCTGCAGGACCTGTTCGGCCAGGTGCGCTCGTTCGCGTTCGTCGCCGACCTGGTCGAGGTGACCGACCTGTTCGCCGACCACCCGGTCGAGCACGCTCTCGGGCTGATCTTCGGCGGCGACCAGCTCGACGTCGACGCCAACTCCCACTACGGCCTGGCCTTCGGACAGTTCCTGGAGGACCACGGCTCGGCGGTCACCCGGCGCACCACGGTGCTGGTGCTCGGCGACGGCCGGGGCAACGGCAACGACCCCAACATGGAGGCGTTCGTCGAGATCACCCGGCGGGCCCGGGAGACGATCTGGCTGACCCCGGAGCCGCGCTACTCCTGGGGACTGGGTCGCTGCGACCTGCCCGCCTACGCCGAGTACTGCGACCGCGTCCGCGTGGTCCGGGACCTGTCCGGCTTCGAGGCCACGACCAACGAGATGGCCGGCGAGCTGATCGGCCGCTGACCCCGGCCCCGCCCCCGATGGCGCACGAACCCCCGGGGTCAGCGCTCGACGACGATCTTCCCGACGGTGCTGCCGGACTCGATGAGCCGGTGCGCCTCGCGGACCGACTCGGCGGTCAGTCCCTGCAGCCGCCGCGTCTCGGTGCTGCGCAGCTCGCCGGCGTCGACCAGGCGGGCGACCTCGTCCAGGATTTCCCGCTGCACCGTCGAGGTCGGCTCGGACAGCGGCCGGGTGAACATCAGCTCCCAGTGCCAGGCCTGCGACTTCGCCTTCAGCGGCAGGGTGTCCAGCCCCTCCGGCTCGTCGATGGCGACGACGATGCCGCGCGGGGTCATGAGCTCGGCGTAGGCCTCGACGTTGCCCTCCGAGACCGGTGAGAACACGTACTGGACGCCGTCCGGAGCGGCCGCACGGACGGTCGCGACGAGGTCGTGGTGGTCGGCGATCGCGTGCGCGCCCATCTCGCGGGCCCAGTCCGCGGACTCCGCCCGCGACGCGGTGCCGACCAGGGTCAGCCAGGTGCGGCGGCCGAGCTGCAGGACCATCGAGCCGACGCCGCCCGCGGCGGACACCACGAGCAGGGTGCCGGTGGACTCCGCGGTGACCCGCAGGTGGTCGTGCAGGCACTCCCAGGCCGTGAGCGAGGTCAGCGGCAGCGCGGCAGCGGCGGCGAAGTCCAGGCTCGAGGGCTTGCGGCCGACGATGCGCGAGTCGACGAGCTGACGGTGGGCGTTGCTGCCGGGCCGGTCGATCGCGCCAGCGTAGTAGACCTCGTCGCCGGGGGCGTACCCCTGCACCGACGCCCCCACCCCGACGACGACGCCCGCCGCGTCGTACCCGAGGACCTTCGGCCCGTCGGCCGGGTCGAAGGAGGCACGGACCTTGCGGTCGACCGGGTTCACCGAGACGGCGCGGACGTCGACGAGCAGGTCGTACGGTCCGGGGTCGCCGACCTCGATCTCCGAGTCCACCAGGGCCTCGGGATCCTCGATCGGCAGCGGGCGGGGTGCGACGACGGCGGGGACGAGAGCCATGACCGAACGCTAACCGCGCGAGCGTCCGGCCGCGCACCGCGCCGGCCCCCGGGATGGGCCGTTCGGCCCATTTCGGACCGCGCGGCGGCCGCCCCACGTATCATGGGGGGTCCCTTCGGAAGGCGGGCCGTGTGGTGGGTGAGGGTGGGCTGGTCGTCCGGGCCGTCGGGCGGGTGTGCACGGCGCTGTGGGGCTACACGCCCGGGGTGATCCCCGCGATGGTCGCCACGATGGGCAGCGGTCCCGCGCTGCGCTGGTTCGCCGCGAACTTCCCGCGTTTCCTGGTCACCCTGCGTGTGCTGGGCCCCGTCCGCACCCACCTGGCCGGGCTCACGATCTCCCTGGTGAACGGGTGCACGTACTGCGCCTACGGCCGCGCGCACGCCCTGGAGCTGATCCACCTGCGCGACCGGGGCCGGTTGTTCCCGCTCGACGCCCGGACCCTGGAGAGCTGGAACGGGCTGTCCCGCCGCGAGATCGGGCTGCGGTTGCGCGGCGTGCTCGAACAGGCCGGGATGCACGCCGAGGTGATCTGGGTGGACCGCACCCTGGCCCTGCTGGACGGCGCCCCGCCCGTCGACGCCGACGAGCGCCGCATCGCCCACCTGTGCCGGATGGTCGGCACCATGAACGCGATCGCGGTCGCCGCGGGGACCGTCCCGGACGGCGCCCACGACCCGGTCAACAAGGACACCGCGCTGAAGGCCCGGCTGCTCGCCGCGCAGACGGTCTGAGCCCCCGGACGCCGGCACTCGCCCCCACCGTCCGGACGGGGAGGGACCGGGCCGTCGGACGTGGTGCGGCGTGCCCCTGACCGCCTAGCGTGGCGTGGGTCCCCCGCACGCACAGGAGCGATCCATGATCGGAACCGACCGGCTCTCCAACGACCTCGCCGGCTGGCTGGACCGCACCCTGGTGCAGCCCGGGATCCTGCCTGCCGAGCGCTTCGAGGAGGCTTTCGTCGCCTGCGTCGCGAGCGCCGCGAAGGACCCCGAGCTCCCGGACGACGCGTGGCTCGCCTTCTACCGCAACACCCTCGACGCGCTGGCCGGAGAGCCCGAGCCGGGCGGCACCAACGCCGAGATGGCGCCGGTGCACGCCCGCGCCCGATCCCTCGTGCTGGGCGAGGAGGTGCTGGAGCTCGGCTGCTGCTTCGGCTTCCTGTCGCTGCAGCTGGCCCGCGACGGCCACCGCGTCACCGCCACCGACCTCACCGGCGGCACCGTCGAGCTGCTGACCCGGATGGCGCCACAGCTCGGCGCCGACCTGGAGACCCACGTCGCCGACGCCCGTGCCGTCGCGCTGCCCGACGGGTGCGCGGACACCGTGTTCGCCGTGCACCTCGTCGAGCACCTGTCCGAGTCCGACGGCGACGAGGTCGTCGCCGAGATGCTGCGCCTCGCCCGGCGACGGGTGGTCGTCGCCGTCCCGTTCGAGGACGAGCCGAACCCCGCCTGGGGTCACGTCCGGGTCTTCGACGAGCGCGTCCTGACCCGGATCGGGGAACGCACCGGCCGGTCGTTCACGGTGTCCGAGCACCACGGCGGCTGGCTGGTGATCGACCTCTGAGAGCGTGTTTGGAAATGGTGGGTGTGTCGGGATGGTCGACACGGCTGGGGTGCTCCATCGTGGTCGGCATGCAGGAACGACCGCGCCGGTACCCCTCGGACACCAGTGATGCCCAGTGGGTGGTGATCGAGCCGTTGTTACCGCCGCTCGCGCGGCGGGGGCGGCCTGTTGCTCATGCTCGTCGGGACGTGCTGGACGCGATCTTGTATGTCGTGCGGACCGGGTGTGCCTGGCGGGCGTTGCCGGTGGACTTCCCGCCCTGGCAGACCGTCTACTGGTACTTCAACCAGTGGGAACAGCAGAAGGTCACCGAGAAGATCCTCCCGGTCGTGCGGGGGCAGTTACGTATCGCCGAGGGCCGTGATCCGGAGCCGAGTGCGGGGATCATCGATTCCAGTCGGTCAAGGGCGCCGACACCGTCGGCCAGGACTCCCGCGGCTACGACGCCGGGAAGAAGACAGGCGGACGGAAACGGTTCATCGTGACCGACACCCTCGGTCTGCTGCTGACCACGAGCTCGTGTGCTCGCCTCGGTACAGGACCGCGACGGGCGCCAAGCCGATCCTGCTCAACCTCTACCTGCGCACCAGGGTGCGGTTCGTCTACGCCGACGCCGGCTTCGCCGGGCGACTGCTCGACTGGGCCGCCACGATCCTGCAGACAACGATCGAGATCATCCGCAAGCCACCCGAGCAGCGCGGATTCACCGTCCTCCCACGAAGGTGGGTGGTCGAACGGACCCTGGCCTGGCTCACCGCACACCGACGCCTGGCCCGAGACTACGAACGCCACCCCACCACATCCGAAGCCATGATCCGCTGGGCCGCGATCAACACCATCACCCGCCGCATCGCCCGTGGATACCCCGCCACCCGCCAGCAGAAACACACGACACCCTCAACCCACTAGAATTTCCAAACACGCTCTGAGCAGGGCGTGGGTGAGCGCCTCCAGCGGGCCGCGGTCGTGGCCGCGCAACCACCACCCCGCCGCCGCGGCGACCCGGCGACGACGAGGGCCCACACCGCGACGACCACCCCGGTCCGCAGCGGGGCCGGCACGCCGACGAGCGCCCCGGCCAGGCCGAGCCCCCAGGCGCCGAACAGGACTGCGGCCACGACGTTCTGGCCGACGTAGCAGGTCATCGCGGTCCGGCCGAGCGCGGTGAGCCCGCGCCGCACCGGGCCGGCCGGGCACGCAGCCGCGCCAGGACCTCCGGGACCAGGCCGAGCAGCCCCAGCGCGACCAGCGGTGCCACCAGGTAGCGCTCGACGAGGAACCACGGGCCGCCGCCGAGCGTGGTGAGCAGGGTGAGCACCACCCGACGGCCCCGGTGCCGATCAGCCGCCGGCGCAGGGTGACGGCGGCGGCGTCGAACAGGCCGGCGCGCAGCAGGGCCGACCCGGCCAGGAACAGCGCCACCGCCGACGGGACGATCAGCACGAGCTCGACCCGGTAGAGCAGCGGGTCGGTCAGCCGGGCGGCGACCTGTCCGGTCCAGGTCGCCGGGTACGGCGGGAGCGGCACGTCGGCCCCGGTGCTGCCGGCCGTCGCGACAGACGCACCGGCCACGAGCAGCACCGTGACCGCCCCGGCGACGCAGGCCGCCGCCGTCCGCACCCGCGCCGAGCGGCCCACCAGCCACGCGACCAGCACCGAGGCGATCGCGTAGCCCATCAGCACGTCGAACTCGAAGACCAGCACGTAGTGCAGCAGCCCCTCGGTGAACAGGATCGCGGCCCGGGCGAGGTAGCGGCCGGGCCACCGCAAGCCGCGGCGCACCGCGGAGCGGTACTGCAGCTCCATCCCGATCCCGAACAGCAGGGTGAGCAGCGCGAGGAACTTCCCGTTCGCGACGGCGCGGAGCGCGGTGTCGAGCCACCACCCCGCGGAGAACCCGGCGAACACCGCACCCGGCCCGCGCGGGTCGGCGAACACCCAGACGTTCGTCGCGAAGGTCCCGGCGATCGCGAGGCCGCGCAGCACGTCCGGCGCGGCGAGGCGGTCACCGGGCACCGGAGCGCTCCCGGTCGTCGGTACCGGGGAACACCGTCGCCCACAGCGGCCCCGCGACGAACCAGATCCCGGCGATCAGCGACGCCGTCGCCAGCCAGGACCACATCGGGTCCCCCGACCAGGCGCCCGGCACCGGGACCGCGCGGCCGCCGACCACCGACAGCAGCACCAGCACCGCCGCCGTGATCACCCAGGCGGCGACGACCTTGCCGTACTCGCGCCACTCGTACCGCATCCGGGCGGCCCCGCCCCGGGGCGGGCGTACCGGTGCCGGGCCGCCCGCGAAGCGGTGGGCGAACCGGACGTCGGCCCAGCGCACCAGCGAGTGTCCGAACGCGACGGTGATCCCGAGGTAGAGCGCGGCCAGCCCGTGCACCCGCGACGGTTCGCCGCCGGTCGCCAGGTCCACCGTCGAGGCGGTGACCAGCACGAGGTCCATCAGCGGCACCCCAGCAGCAACACCGCACCCAGTCCCCGGCGACGCAGCACGTAGCGCGCCCAGCCCGGCCAGCAGGAACACCCAGAACCCGATCTCGGCACCGACGATCAGCCACAGCAGCGGCTCGGCGAACAACGACTCCCCCATGGCCGGCGATCGTGCCGCCCCGCCCGCGGTGGCGCGTCCGGCGTGCGACCGATCCGCGCGTACCACCTTCGACGGACGCGGCGCGGGCGCCGGGCGTGCTGGGATGGGGTGTGATCACGTACCTGGTGAACCGCGACGGCGGCGCACCCTCGGTGCTCCGCGACGCCGGGACGGGCGTCGTGTGGTTCGTGGTCGGGCTGCTGCTGATCTCGGGCGCTGCCCGACGCGGGGATCGCCTGGTCCGGCGCGGGGTTGGGAGGGGCGACACCGGCGTCGCTGCTGTTCATGGGGGTGGGCTGCGCCGCGTCGGTGCTGCGCCGGATCGCGGTGCCCGCCGGGCTGCTGGTCGGCACGGCGGCCGTGGTCGCGGGCCCCGTCCTGGAAGGCCGGACCGAGATCGGGACCGTGCTCGTGTTCACCGACCTGCTCTACTGCGCCGTGGTGTTCCCGCCGTGGCGCACCGCACGGGCGGTCGCCGTCGCTGCCGGTGGGGTCGCCACCGTCCTGGGCGTCGTGGCACTGCTGACCACGGGCATGCGCACCGGCACCTACGCGGTGCTCAACCTGCCGCTCGTCGTCGGGCTCCCACTGGTCTGGGGGCTGGAGGTGCGCCGGTTCCGGGACCTGGCGGCCGTCGAGCGGGAGCGGGCCGCCGCGGTGGAGCAGACAGCGGCCCGGGAGCGGGGACGCCGCCGTCGCGCGGAGCGGGCCCGGATGGCCCGCGACCTGCACGACGTCGTCGCCGTCGGCTGTCGGCGATCGCGCTGCAGCCGAAGGCGGCGCTGCAGCCCCGGCGCCGACCCGGCGTTGGTCCGGCAGGTGTGGGGACGGTGCGGTCCTCCGGTGTCGCCGCGCTCGGGGAGATGCGCACGAGATCGGGCTGCTGCGCGACGGCGGCACGGCCGACCCGCCCGGGCGCCCGCCCGGCTGTCCGAGGTCGACGCGCTGCTCGACGAGGCCCGCGCCGCCGGCCTGTCCCCCGTCCTGCACGACGAGCGCGGCGCGGACCCGCTGCCCGCCCCGGTCGTCGACCTCGCCGGGTACCGCATCGTGCAGGAGTCGCTGACCAACGCCGCGAAGCACGCACCCGGCTCGCAGGTGACGGTGCGCCTGAGCCTCCACTCCGATGCCCCGGGCCGGCTGCTCGTCGAGGTCCGCAACGGCCCCGGGCGGCGCCCCGCGGCGGCTCCAGGCTGCACGGCGGCACCGCCTCGACGGCCTGCGCGAGCGCGCCCGCGCCGTCGGGGGGACCCTGCACGCCGGCGCCGACGGCGACGGCTGGCTGGTCCGGGCCGATCTGCCGCTGGCCGCCGTCGCCCCGGACACCGACGTGGTGGCGCGATGACCGCGTGCGGGTGTGTCGTCGCCGACGACCAGGAGGCGGTCCGCACCGGCTGGTGCTGATCCTGGGCTCGGGCCCCGGACATCGACGTCGTCGCCGAGGCTGGCCGACGGCTCTCGGCCGTGCGAGCGGGCCGCGGAAGCACCGGCCGACGTGGTGCTGCTGATGGACATCCGTGATGCCCCGGCATCGACGGCATCGAGGCGACGCGGCGGATCCTCGCCGGGGGGCGGGCCGACCCAGGTCCTGGTGCTGACCACGTTCGACCTCGACGAGCTCGTCGACGGCGCGTTCGCGGCCGGGGCTGCCGGGTTCCTGCTGAAGTCGGTCGACGCGACCCGGCTGACCGACGGTGTGCGGGCCGTGGCCCGCGGCGAGGGATAGTGCTGGCACCGGAGGTGACCCGGCGGGTGATCCGCCCGCTACGCGGGGGCGCCGCGGCCGTCGTCCGGTACCGGGGCTGGAGACGCTCACCGCGCGCGAGACCGACCGTGCTCGCCGGGCTGGGCCGCGGGCTGTCCACGCCGAGCTGTCCGCGGAGCTGGTCATCTCGGAGGGGACGACGAAGACGCACGTGTCCCGGGTCCTGGCGAAGCTGGCCTGCGCTCCCGCACCAGCCGCCCCCCGATCGCCGCCAGGAGGCCGGGCTCGTGTGAGCCCGGCCCCCGTGCCGGCTCGGCGGGGTGGCTCAGCCCTGGCCGCGCGCCGTCTCGAGCGCGCGCCGGGTCAGCACCTGCACCAGGTGGGTTGCGGTACGCGACCGACCCGTGGGTGTCGGCCGGCGGCTCGGTGCCCTCGGCGGCCAGCGCGGCCGCCTCGGCGACCGGAGCGCCCGTCGGCGAGCGCCTGCTCGGTCGCGGACGCCCGCAGCGCGGTCGACCCCATGTTGACCAGGCCGATCCGGTCACCGGACACCGCGACGGCGACGATCGCCCAGTCGTTGCTGCGCCGGGTGAACTTCTCGTACGCCCAGCCCTGGTCACCGCAGCGCGGGATGCGGATCTCGACGATCAGCTCGTCGGGCTCCCGCACGGTGGTGAACACGCCGGTGTAGAACTCGCCGATCGGCACGGTCCGCTTCCCGCGCGGCCCCTGCAGGACGACGGTGGCGTCCAGCGCGAGCAGCGCGGCGGGCAGGTCCGCGGCCGGGTCGGCGTGGGCGACGGTGCCGCCCAGCGTGCCCCGGGCCCGGATCTGCGGGTCGCCGACGGTACGGGCGACGGCCCCGAGCAGCGGGACCTCCGCCGCGACCTCGGCCGAGTCGACGACGTCGCGGTGCTTGGTCGCCGCACCGACGGCGAGCTCGTCGCCCTCGACGCGGATGTAGCTCAGCTCCGGCAGCCGGCCGATGTCGATCAGGAACTCCGGCGCGCCGAGGCGCACCTTCATGACCGGGATCAGCGAGTGCCCGCCGGCCAGGACGCTGGCGTCCTCGCCCTTCTCGGCGAGCAGCGCGATGGCGTCGTCGAGGGTGTCCGGGCGGGCGTAGTCGAAGGCGAGGGGGATCATGCGCGGGCCTCCTCGGCGGACTCGCCACGGGAGAAGCCGGGCGCGGTGCGCAGCGCGTCGGACTCGGCCTCGGCCTTCTGCGCGGCGTCCGGGTCCTTGCCCGCGGCGACGAGCACCGCGCGCACGATGTTGTGGTAGCCGGTGCAGCGGCAGAGGTTGCCCTCCAGGCCCTCGCGGACCTTCCGCTCGTCCAGGTCGTCGTCGTGGCTGATCAGCGACACCGCGGACATGACCATGCCCGGGGTGCAGAAGCCGCACTGCAGCCCGTGCTCGGACCGGAACGCCGCGGTGACCGGGTGCTCGGGGCGGCCCTCGGACGCACCGTCGAGCCCCTCCATGGTGGTGACCGACTGCTGGTCGGCCTGCACCGACAGCACGGTGCACGACTTGACCGCGTCGCCGTCGAGCAGCACGGTGCACGCGCCGCAGGACGTGGTGTCGCAGCCGATGTTGGTGGCCTTCAGCCCGACGGTCTCCCGCAGGTAGTGCGCGAGCAGCTGGCGGGGCTCCACGTCGGCGCTGGTGGGCTCACCGTTGACGGTGATCTCGACCTTCACTTGGAGGCCTCCTGGATGGCTTCCCAGACCCGCATCGGGGTCAGGGGCATGTCGATGTGCGTGACGCCGAGGTGGGACAGGGCGTCGATGACCGCGCTCTGGGTCGCGGGGGTGGAGCCGATCGTCCCGGCCTCGCCGATGCCCTTGTAGCCCATCGGGTTGACCGGGGTCGGGGTCGTCATCTCGACCAGGTCGAAGCTGGGGAGCTCGGCCGCCGACGGGATGCCGTAGTCGGCGAAGGTGCCGGTCAGCGGGCTGGCCCTCCTCGTCGTAGACGACCTCCTCCAGCAGCGCCTGCGCGATGCCCTGGGCGATCCCGCCGTGCCGCTGCCCGTCGCAGAGCAGCGGGTTGAGGATCGGGCCCGCGTCGTCGACGGCGACGATCTTCTCGACCGTCACCTTGCCGGACTCGGTGTCGACCTCGACGACGCAGACGTGCGAACCGAACGGGAAGGTCGGCTTCTTGCCGTCCCAGGTGGTGTCGACCTTGAGCGGCTCGGCCGCCGCCAGCTCGGCGAGGGTCACCGACTTCGCGCCGGGGACGCCCTTGACGGTGATCGCGGCGTTCGCCGGGTCGAGCTCCAGGTCGTCGACGCCCGCCTCGAGCAGGTCGGCGGCGCGCTGCTTGGCCAGGTCGATCAGCTCGACCGAGGCCTGGTGCACCGCGACGCCGCCGGTCTGCAGCGACCGGGACCCCATGGTGCCGCCGCCGCGCGGGACGAGGTCGGTGTCGCCGTGCTTGACGGTGATCTTCTCGATCGGGATGCCGAGCTGGTCGGAGGCGAGCATCGCCCACGCCGTGGCGTGGCCCTGCCCGTGCGGGGAGGTGCCGGTCAGCACGGTCACCGAGCCGTCCGGGTGCACCTCCACCGAGGCGTCCTCGGCGAAGGCGCCGCCGCCGGTGATCTCGACGTAGGAGGAGACGCCGATACCGAGCTGGCGGGCGTCGCCGCGCTCGCGGCGGGCCTTCTGCTCGGCGCGCAGCCGGTCGTAGCCGGCGTTCTCCAGGGCCAGGTCGATGGCCTTGGCGTACTCGCCGGAGTCGTACTCGACGCCGCCCTTGGTCTGGAACGGGAACCGGTCCGGGCGACGACGTTGAGCTTGCGGACCTCGGCCGGGTCCTTGCCGATCTCGGCGGCGAACAGGTCCATCGCGCGCTCGATCGCGGCGGTCGCCTCCGGACGCCCGGCGCCGCGGTAGGCGGCGATCGAGGTCGTGTTGGTGACGACGGTGCGCGCGCGGGAGTCGACGTTCGCGATGTCGTAGGTGCCGGGGGCCATCATGCGGGTGAACATCGGCAGGAAGGTGCCCAGGCGCGGGTAGGCGCCCAGGTCCTGCACGACGTCGATCCGGTAGTGGGTGACCCGGCCCTCGCGGGTGCCGCCGATGGTGACGGTCTGGCGCTGGGCGCGGCCCTGCACCATGCCGGTCATGTTCTCCGAGCGGGACTCGTTCCAGCGGACCGGGCGACCCTGCTGCCGCGCGAGCCACGCGACGAGGGCGAACTCCGGGTCCGACCCGATCTTCGCGCCGAAGCCGCCGCCGACGTCGGGCAGGACGACCCGCACCTTGTCCTTGTCCAGGCCCAGCCAGCCGGCGATCTCGTCGCGGCCGCCCTGGGCGTTCTGGTTGGACATGTAGACGGTGAGGTGGTCGCCCTCCCAGAAGGCGCTCGCGGCGCGCGTCTCCAGCGGGGCCGCGGCCAGGCGCTGGTTCACCAGCTCCCGGGTGACGACGACCTCGCAGCCGTCGAAGAACGACGCGTCCGCTCCTCGTCGAACCCGTAGGCGGCCGCGGTGTTGGTCCCGGCCTCGGGGAACAGCAGCGTCTCGTCTCGCGGACGGCCTCCAGCGGGTCGATCACCACGTCGAGGGCTCGTACTCGACGTCGACCAGCTCGGCCGCGTCCTCACCCTGGTAGTACTCCTCGGTGAGGACCGCGGCGACCGGCTCGCCGACGAACCGCACGCGGTCGGTCGCGAGGAACGGACGGGTCATGGCCTTGTTCGCGCCCGGGAACAGCAGCGCCGGGCGATGTCCAGGTCGGCGCCGGTGACGACGGCGACGACGCCCGGCGCCGCGAGCGCCGCCGAGGTGTCGATCGAGGTGATCGTCGCGTGGGCCAGCGGGGAGCGGACGAGCGTCAGGTGCAACGCCCCGGTCAGCCGCTCCTCGGTCAGGTCGTCGGTGTAGGTCGCGCCGCGCGTGAGGAAGACCGGATCCTCGGTGCGGACGACGCGGGTGCCCAAGATGCTCATCGCGCGGAAGCGTATACATCTCCACGGACGAGTGCGATGCAGACCACAGTCACGATCCCCAGGTCAGGGCACCCTTCGCGGAGCGACGCGCGAGCACTGCGCCGCATCTGCGGCGTGTGACGGGCCGGTCGTTCCCGACCTCGGAGTTGTTGAGTTCGCATGCATCTCGCGGGGCGCGACGATGGCGAGGGTCAGTCGCCGTCGTCCCACCACGGCCGCACGGCCCACAGCGGCGAGACCGGCCCGTGCCCGGCGCCCAGCGGGTAGGCGTGGCGGACCGCCTCGACGATGTAGCGCTTCCCGAACCGGACCGCCGCCTCCAGCTCCATCCCGCGGGCGAGCCCGGACGCGATCGCGGCGGCGAGTGAGTCCCCGCCGCCGTGGGTGTGGCCGGTGTCGAAGCGCGGGCCGGGCAGCTCGACGGCCGTGTCGCCGTCGTAGAGGAGGTCCAGGCAGCCGTCGGTGTCCTCGGTGAGGTGACCGCCCTTGACCAGGACCGCGCGCGGCCCGAGCGCGTGCAGCGCCTTCGCCGCCGCGTACTGGCCGTCCCGGTCGTGGACGTCGTGCTCGACGAGCAGCCGGATCTCGTCGAGGTTCGGGGTGACCAGCGTGGCCCGCGGGAACAACGTGTGCCGGTAGGCGTCGAGGGCCTCGGCGGCGAGCAGCGGGTCCCCGTGCATCGAGGCCGCGACCGGGTCGACGACCAGTGGCGTGGCCAGGCCGGCGCCGATGCCGCTCTCGTCGCAGGCCCGCGCGACGGTCCCGATGATCTCGGCGTTCGCGAGCATCCCGGTCTTGGCGGCCTGCAGCCCGATGTCGGAGGCGACCGTGGCGATCTGCCCGGCGATCGTGTCGACTGGGACGGTGTGCACGCCGGTGACCCCGACCGAGTTCTGCACGGTCACCGCGCAGACGGCGAGGCACCCGTGCACCCCGCAGGCGGCGAACGCACGGAGGTCCGCGGCGATGCCCGCGCCACCGCCGGAGTCGGTGCCGGCGATCGTCATGACCCGCGGGGGTGTGGTGCCGACGGTGGGTTCCATGGACGTGTCCTCCCTGGCCGGCATTACCCGGCCGGTCCGCGGTCGGCGACGCCGGTCCCGGTGGGACCCGGCCGCCCTCTCAGCCCGCCTGCTCCGCGAGCTCCCGCGTCGTGCGTGTCGCCGACGACGGTAGACGGTGCCGGGGGCCGCGGGTGGGTCCCGCGGCCCCGGCGGTGCACACCCCCGGCCCGGGGCCTCAGCCCGAGGCGGGGTCCGATGCCGGAGATCGGCAGGTACACCCGACCGCCCTCGTCACGGAACTCCCCGGACTTCTCCGCCATCCCGGCCTCGATCGCCTCGACGCTGGTCAGCCCATGCGCCTCGGCGTAGTCCCGGACGTCCTGGGTGATCTTCATCGAGCAGAACCTCGGCCCGCACATCGAGCAGAAGTGCGCGGTCTTCGCGGGCTCGGCCGGCAGGGTCTCGTCGTGGTAGGCGGTCGCGGTGTCCGGGTCGAGCGAGAGCGCGAACTGGTCACGCCAGCGGAACTCGAACCGGGCCGCCGACAACGCGTCGGCGCGGGCCTGGGCGTGCGGGTGCCCCTTGGCCAGGTCCGCGGCGTGCGCGGCGATCTTGTAGCTGATCACCCCGACCTTGACGTCGTCGCGGTTCGGCAGGCCCAGGTGCTCCTTCGGCGTGACGTAGCAGAGCATCGCGGTGCCGGCCTCGGCGATGCGGGCGGCGCCGATCGCGGAGGTGATGTGGTCGTAGCCGGGCGCGATGTCGGTGGCCAGCGGCCGAGGGTGTAGAACGGCGCCTCGTCGCACCACTCCTCCTCCAGCCGCACGTTCTCGACGATCTTGTCCATCGGGACGTGGCCGGGGCCCTCGATCATGACCTGCACGTCGTGGGCGCGGGCGATCCGGGTCAGCTCGCCGAGGGTGGCGAGCTCGGCGAGCTGCGCGGTGTCGTTGGCGTCGGCGATCGAGCCGGGGCGCAGGCCGTCACCGAGGGAGAACGTGACGTCGTAGCGGCGCAGGATCTCGCACAGCTCGGCGAAGTGGGTGTACAGGAACGACTCGCTGTGGTGCGCCAGGCACCACGCGGCCATGATCGAGCCGCCGCGGGAGACGATCCCGGTGACCCGCTTCGCGGTGAGCGGGACGTGCCGCAGCAGCACCCCGGCGTGCACGGTCATGTAGTCCACGCCCTGCTCGCACTGCTCGATCACGGTGTCGCGGTAGATCTCCCAGCTCAGCGCGGCCGGGTCACCGTTGCACTTCTCCAGGGCCTGGTAGATCGGGACGGTGCCGATCGGGACCGGGGAGTTGCGCAGGATCCACTCGCGGGTCTCGTGGATGTCGCGGCCGGTGGACAGGTCCATCACGGTGTCGGCGCCCCACCGGGTCGCCCACACCATCTTCTCGACCTCCTCGGCGATCGAGGAGCTCACCGCGGAGTTGCCGATGTTGGCGTTGACCTTGGTGAGGAACCGCTTGCCGATGATCATCGGCTCGCACTCGGGGTGGTTGCGGTTGGCCGGGATCACGGCCCGACCGCGGGCGACCTCGGCGCGGACGAGCTCCGCGTCGCACCGCTCGCGGACGGCGATGTAGGCCATCTCGGGGGTGACGATCCCGGCCCGCGCCCAGGACATCTGGGTCCCCGGCTCCCGCGAGGACACCCACGGCTCCCGCAGCCGGGGCAGCCCGGCGTGCAGGTCGATCACGGCGTGGGCGTCGGTGTAGGGGCCGGAGGGTCGTAGACGTCGTGGTGCTCACCGGTGGAGAGGGCGATCCGCCGGACCGGGACGGTGATGCCGTCCGGGCCGTCGATCCAGGCCTTGGCCGAGCCCTGGATCGGGCCGGTGGTGACCTGCTGCGGACGCACTGGTGCCGTTGTCATGACGGTCCTCCCTGGCCGGCATTACCCGGCCGGTTCTGCGGTCGGCGACCGGCGAGTCGCCCTCTCAGCCCCGCGCGACGGAGCTCCCGCGTGTTCAGTTGGTCGTGCACCCGCACCGTAGGCACCGTCCGGCGACGGACACCAGCCCCTCACCCGGCTGCGAGGAATGATCACCGGTGGTATCGGGTTCTCCACCGGTATGACGCAGAATGCTGAGCTCTCCCCGACCGACTGGGTCCGCGAGCAGACCGAGAAGATCCTCGAGAACGGCACCACCGAGGGCGTCACCGTCATGGACCGCCCGATCATCCTGGTCACGACGACCGGCGCGAAGTCCGGCAAGAAGCGCTACGTGCCGGTGATGCGCGTCGAGCACGACGGTTCCTACGCGATGATCGCGTCCAAGGGCGGCACCCCGGAGCACCCGGCCTGGTACCACAACGTGGTCGCGAACCCGCAGGTCCAGGTGCAGGACGGCACCCGGACCGGCACGTTCGTCGCCCGCGAGGTCTCCGGCGACGAGCGCCAGGAGTGGTGGGACCGCTCCGTCGAGGCCTACCCGCCCTACGCCGAGTACCAGGAGAAGACCTCCCGGGTCATCCCGGTGTTCGTGCTGGAGCCCGCGAGCTGACCCACCGGGGCACCCCGCGCGCCGACCCCCCGGTCCGGGCGCGCGGGTGCGCCTTCACGCGGCGACGACGCCGTGCGCGGGCTCGATCCGCCCGGCGCGGCGCAACGGCCCCACCGACGCGAGCACCGCGACCGCGACCACCGCGACCGCCAGCCCGGCGAGCTGGCCCAGCGGCGGCACCGTGAGCGATCCGAGGCCGGATGCCGTCAGCGCCAGCAGGCCGTAGACACCTCCCAGCACGACACCGAGCACCGCCGCGACCGCGCCGGCGAGCGCCGCCTCGATCGCGACCGCGCGCCGTGACGCGGCCCGCGACAGCCCGAGCGTGCGCAGCAGCGCGATCTCCCGGGTCCGCTCGCTGACCGACAGCGCCAGGGTCACCCCGATCCCGACGACCGCCACCAGCAGCGTCACCCCGACCAGGCCCAGTCCGACCCCGCGGACGGCGCCGACCGCGGTCTCGGCCTGTTCGCGCAGCTCCGCGGTGAACGTGACCGGTGCGTCGCCCGCGGCCCGCACCACCGCGGTCCGCACGGCCACCGGGTCGGCCCCCGGCGCCGGGTCGACGAGCACGAGGCCGTCGGCCTCCCGGGCGGTCAGCTCGGGCACGGCGTCGAGCCGGGCCGCGAGCGACGCGGCCTCGCCGGCGTCGGCGTACACGACGATGTCGGCCGGGTAGTCCCGTTCGAGGGACGCCGTGACGTCCGCCGAGGCGCCTGCCACGGCGACGAGCATCGCTGCGGTCAGCCCCACGCCCAGCGACAGCACCGTCGTCATCGCCGCGGTACGCCGCGACATCCGTCGCGCGTTGCCCACCGCGATCCGCCCCGGCGCCCACCGCGCGACGACCGGCGCCACCAGCGCCGCGGCCCCGGACACCACGAACGGCCCGGTCGCCACGAGCGCCGCGAACACCAGCATCCCGGACAGCGCAGCCAGCACCAGCCCGCCCAGCGGGCTCCCCATGGCGGCGCCGGCGACGGCTAGCAGCACCGCCAGGACGAGCGAGACCGCGGCGAGCGACAGCCGCACCCGGGCCCGCGGCGCGCGTGCACCGCTCGCGTCCGCCGCGCCGAGCGCCACCACCGGCGGGGTCCGGCCGGCGGCGAGCGCCGGGGCCAGCGCCGCCAGCACCGTCACGAGGACGGCGAGCAGCACGCATCCCGCGATCCGTCCCCACGGCACCACGAGCGCCGGGGCGTTCATCCCGGCCGCGCCCGCCGCCGCCAGAGCGGCCCACCCGCCCGCGACGGCGACGGCCGCCCCGGCGACCCCCGCGACCAGTCCGGTGAGCGCCGCCTCGGCCAGCACCGACCGCGCCACCTGCCCGCGGCTCGCACCGACGCAGCGCAGCAGCGCCAGCTCACGGGTGCGGCGGGCCAGCACGATCCGGAACGTCGAGGCGACCACCACGGCCGCGGCGACCAGCGCCAGCCCGACGAACACCGACAGTCCGGCCAGCAGCGCGTCCGCCGACGCCGAGGCCGACGCCAGGTCCTCGGCGCGCTGCTCGTCGGCGGTTCGGACCCCGGTGACGCCCGGGACGGCGGCGAGCGCGGTCGGGTCCGGCTTCCCGGCGACCGCGATGCGGTAGGCGGACAGCCCGGCGGCGGCCGGGTCGTCGTCGCGGACGACGAGCGCGTCGATGCCCTCGGAACGGACCGGCACCACCCCGGTCACCGTCAGCGTGCGGTCGCCGAGGCCGACCGTGGCGCCGGGGGCGAGCCCGGTGCGCTCCGCGGTGCTCGCCCCGACCAACGCCTCCCCCGGGCCGGCGGGCAGCCGACCGGCCGTCAGCGGCTCCAGCCCCTGCAGCGGCCCGGTCATCGGGTCGGTGCTCAGCAACCAGGTGCCGCTCGCGCCGCCCGCGACGACGGCGACCGCACCCGACCGGGAGGTCGACACCGCGGTCACCCCCGACAGCGCGCGCAGCCGGCCCTCCAGCTCCGTCGTGGCCGCCCCCGACGAGGCGTCGGTCTCCAGGGCGAACGTCGCGCCCGCGGGCACCGACGACGTGTGTCCCCCAGGAGGGCGGCGCGCAGGCTCGCCGTCAGCAGCACCGCCGCGGCGGCGAACACCGTCGCCACCAGCACGGCGAGCCCGGTCAGCAGCAGCTGACGCGGGCTGCGCCGGGCCCCGGCGACGGCCGCGCGGGTCGCCGGGTTCACCGGGCCACCGGGCCGGTGATCGTGGCGTCGGCGATCGCGGGGGCGCCGGTGCCGGTGAGCGCGCCCATCGCGGACAGCACCCGGTCCGGGGTGGGCCGGTCCAGCCGGCCCGCGGCACGGCCGTCGCGCAGCAGCAGCACCTGGTCCGACGCCGCGGCCGCCAGCGGGTCGTGGGTGACCATGACGACGGTCTGGCCGTAGTCGTCCACGCAGGCCCGCAGCAGACCCAGCAGCTCACGCCCGGAACGGGTGTCGAGTGCGCCGGTCGGCTCGTCGGCGACGACGATCTCCGGGCGGCCCAGCAGCGCCCTGGCCACCGCGACGCGCTGGCGCTGCCCGCCGGACAGCTCCGACGGCAGGTGGGTGAGCCGGTCACCGATGCCCAGCCGCTCGACGAGCTCGGCCCGCCACGCGTGGTTCGGCCGGCGCCCGGCCAGCGAGGCCGCGAGGTCGATGTTCTCGCCCGCGGTGAGGTGTGGCAGCAGGTTGCCGTCCTGGAAGACGAAACCCATCCGGTCGCGCCGGACGCGGGTCAGCGCGGACTCGTTCAGGGCCCCCAGGTCGGTCTCGCCCAGCAGCACCTGTCCCGACGTCGGCCGGTCCAGACCGGCCAGGCAGTGCAGCAGCGTGGACTTGCCCGACCCGCTCGGCCCCATCACCGCGGTGAACCGGCCCGCGGGCAGCCACAGCGTGACCCCGTCCAGTGCGCGGACCGCGGCCCGGCCGCTCCCGTAGGTGCGGACCAGGTTCACCGTCGCGGCGGCGATCCGCTCGGGCACGTCGGCCGGATTCCTCGAACCATGGATCATGGCGCTCACGGTGCCGTCGGGAGGGCGCCGGGGCATCAGCCCGTGGTACGGAGTTCACCGACGGGTCGTCGTACTTCCGACCGAGGGCGACGGGTCGCGGTGCGCCCTACCGTGATCCCCATGATCGCCGGAACACGCCGCGGCCGGAACGTCCTGGTCGGGCTCGAGCTGCTCGCCTACCTGTTCTGGGCGCTGTGCGACGCTCTGCTGAGCCTGAGCTGGGACGTCCGAGCGCCGAGCGGCGCGGTGTACGGCCTGCTCGTGGCGGGCACCGTGCTCCTCCGGTACCGGACGGGCACCCGCCCGCTGCACGTCGCGGCGATCGCGTTCGGGCTGTCCGCGTGCGGCTCGGTCGCGGGCCTGCTGACCGGCGGGGTCCCGTTCCTGTCGCTGACCGAGCTGTTCGCACTGGCCGTGGTCACGGTGTCGACGGTGCGGACCGCACCGGTCCGGGCGGTGATCGCGACGGCGGCGGTGTCGCTGTGCGTCATCGTGAGCATGCCGCTGCTGCGCGTGCCGGGCATCGACCGCGAGGTCTTCGCCAGCCTGACCGTGGTCGGCTGGGCCGGCACGATGGTCGTCGCGACCGCGGCGCGCGAGCTGTGGCAGCGCCGCTCGGCCCGGCTCGCCCAGGCCCGCAACGACGAGCGTCTCGAGCTGGCCCGCGAGCTGCACGACACCGTCGCGCACCACGTCACCGCGATCGTGGTGGCGGCGCAGGCCGGCGTGGTGGTCGCGGGCAGCCCGCCCGGAGGAGGCCGGCCGGGCCCTGGAGGCGATCGAGCGGGCCGGTGCCGAGGCCCTCGACGGCATGCGCCGCATGGTCGGCGTACTGCGCTCGGGCGCCGGGGACGACACCGGGGACGGGGCCGTGCGCACCCCCGGACACGGCCTCGACGACATCGAGGACGTCGTCGCCCGCTTCGACCCCGACGGCGGCCGGGCCCGGCTGGAGATCGCACCCGAGGTGCGGACGGCCCGGCTCGGCCCGGCCGTCGCGGATCGTGGTGGTCACGACGTTCGACCTGGACGAGTACGTCTACGGTGCGCTGCGCTCGGGCGCCTGCGGGTTCCTGCTGAAGACGGCGGGCCCGCGGCTGCTCGTCGAGTCGGTCCGCGCCGCCGCGGCGGGCGACGCGCTGGTGTCGCCGTCGGTCACCGTGCGGCTGCTGGAGCGGCTGACCGAGCCGGAGCCGGCCCGCGCCGACGTCCACGCCACGCTCTCACGCGCGAGCTGGAGGTCGTGAAGGCGGTCGCCGCGCCGGACGAATTCCGAGATCGCCGGGGACCTGTTCGTGTCGCTGTCGACGGTGAGACCCACATCGCCAACATCGGGTCCAAGCTCGACGCCCGCAACCGGGTGGAGATCGCGGCGTGGGCCTGGGAGAACGGCTGGTCGAGTAGCGCCGCTCAGAGCGTGTTTGGAAATTCTAGTGGGTTGAGGGTGTCGTGTGTTTCTGCTGGCGGGTGGCGGGGTATCCACGGGCGATGCGGCGGGTGATGGTGTTGATCGCGGCCCAGCGGATCATGGCTTCGGATGTGGTGGGGTGGCGTTCGTAGTCTCGGCCAGGCGTCGGTGTGCGGTGAGCCAGGCCAGGGTCCGTTCGACCACCCACCTTCGTGGGAGGACGGTGAATCCGCGCTGCTCGGGTGGCTTGCGGATGATCTCGATCGTTGTCTGCAGGATCGTGGCGGCCCAGTCGAGCAGTCGCCCGGCGAAGCCGGCGTCGGCGTAGACGAACCGCACCCTGGTGCGCAGGTAGAGGTTGAGCAGGATCGGCTTGGCGCCGTCGCGGTCCTGTACCGAGGCCGAGCACACCATCGTGGTCAGCAGCAGACCGAGGGTGTCGGTCACGATGAACCGTTTCCGTCCGCCTGTCTTCTTCCGCGGTCGTAGCCGCGGGAGTCCTGGCCGACGGTGTCGGCGCCCTTGACCGACTGGGAATCGATGATCCCCGCACTCGGCTCCGGATCACGGCCCTCGGCGATACGTAACTGCCCCCGCACGACCGGGAGGATCTTCTCGGTGACCTTCTGCTGTTCCCACTGGTTGAAGTACCAGTAGACGGTCGCCAGGGCGGGAAGTCCACCGGACAACGCCCGCCAGGCACACCCGGTCCGCACGACATACAAGATCGCGTCCAGCACGTCCCGACGAGCATGAGCAACAGGCCGCCCCCGCCCGCGCGAGCGGCGGTAACAACGCTCGATCACCACCCACGGGCATCACTGGTGTCCGAGGGGTACCGGCGCGGTCGTTCCTGCATGCCGACCACGATGGAGCACCCCAGCCGTGTCGACCATCCCGACACACCCACCATTTCCAAACACGCTCTCAGACCCGGGCGGCGTTCCGGCCGACCGGGGTGAGCGGGCGGCGCTGCGCCGGGATCCGCAGCGGGGCGACGACGTCGCCGAGCGCCTCCGGGTACGCGGTGGGCGCGGCCGACAGCGGGCGCGGGCACGGCGTCGTCGGGCAGCGGGACCTGCGCACCGAGCTGGGCGGCGCCGCGCTCGGACGCGCGGGCGTCCCACAGCTCGAACAGCGGCTGCGCGGCCATGACGAGCAGCACGGCGAGGACGGGGAGGACTGCGAGGATCGTGAGCACCATGGCGTCCACGATGCCCCCGGGGAGCACCCCGCCACATCGGTCGTGGGGCCGGTTCTCCCAGGTCGACCCTAGTACCGGGGTATGGACTTCCCGGGTCGACCCCGGGGTCATCCCCGGGGGGACGCCTCCGAGTCGACGGCCGACGAGGTCCCAGGAGTCCGACGGCGAGCCCCAGCCGTTGCGCTTG
>NZ_JAHLJA010000154.1:0-25236 GCF_020496245.1 Pseudonocardia sp. ICBG601
CCCACCACGGCCGCACGGCCCACAGCGGCGAGACCGCCCGTGCCCGGCGCCCAGCGGGTAGGCGTGGCGGACCGCCTCGACGATGTAGCGCTTCCCGAACCGGACCGCCGCCTCCAGCTCCATCCCGCGGGCGAGCCCGGACGCGATCGCGGCGGCGAGTGAGTCCCCGCCGCCGTGGGTGTGGCCGGTGTCGAAGCGCGGGCCGGGCAGCTCGACGGCCGTGTCGCCGTCGTAGAGGAGGTCCAGGCAGCCGTCGGTGTCCTCGGTGAGGTGACCGCCCTTGACCAGGACCGCGCGCGGCCCGAGCGCGTGCAGCGCCTTCGCCGCCGCGTACTGGCCGTCCCGGTCGTGGACGTCGTGCTCGACGAGCAGCCGGATCTCGTCGAGGTTCGGGGTGACCAGCGTGGCCCGCGGGAACAACGTGTGCCGGTAGGCGTCGAGGGCCTCGGCGGCGAGCAGCGGGTCCCCGTGCATCGAGGCCGCGACCGGGTCGACGACCAGTGGCGTGGCCAGGCCGGCGCCGATGCCGCTCTCGTCGCAGGCCCGCGCGACGGTCCCGATGATCTCGGCGTTCGCGAGCATCCCGGTCTTGGCGGCCTGCAGCCCGATGTCGGAGGCGACCGTGGCGATCTGCCCGGCGATCGTGTCGACTGGGACGGTGTGCACGCCGGTGACCCCGACCGAGTTCTGCACGGTCACCGCGCAGACGGCGAGGCACCCGTGCACCCCGCAGGCGGCGAACGCACGGAGGTCCGCGGCGATGCCCGCGCCACCGCCGGAGTCGGTGCCGGCGATCGTCATGACCCGCGGGGGTGTGGTGCCGACGGTGGGTTCCATGGACGTGTCCTCCCTGGCCGGCATTACCCGGCCGGTCCGCGGTCGGCGACGCCGGTCCCGGTGGGACCGGCCGCCCTCTCAGCCCGCCTGCTCCGCGAGCTCCCGCGTCGTGCGTGTCGCCGACGACGGTAGACGGTGCCGGGGCCGCGGGTGGGTCCCGCGGCCCCGGCGGTGCACACCCCCGGCCCGGGGCCTCAGCCCGAGGCGGGGTCCGATGCGGAGATCGGCAGGTACACCCGACCGCCCTCGTCACGGAACTCCCCGGACTTCTCCGCCATCCCGGCCTCGATCGCCTCGACGCTGGTCAGCCCATGCGCCTCGGCGTAGTCCCGGACGTCCTGGGTGATCTTCATCGAGCAGAACCTCGGCCCGCACATCGAGCAGAAGTGCGCGGTCTTCGCGGGCTCGGCCGGCAGGGTCTCGTCGTGGTAGGCGGTCGCGGTGTCCGGGTCGAGCGAGAGCGCGAACTGGTCACGCCAGCGGAACTCGAACCGGGCCGCCGACAACGCGTCGGCGCGGGCCTGGGCGTGCGGGTGCCCCTTGGCCAGGTCCGCGGCGTGCGCGGCGATCTTGTAGCTGATCACCCCGACCTTGACGTCGTCGCGGTTCGGCAGGCCCAGGTGCTCCTTCGGCGTGACGTAGCAGAGCATCGCGGTGCCGGCCTCGGCGATGCGGGCGGCGCCGATCGCGGAGGTGATGTGGTCGTAGCCGGGCGCGATGTCGGTGGCCAGCGGGCCGAGGGTGTAGAACGGCGCCTCGTCGCACCACTCCTCCTCCAGCCGCACGTTCTCGACGATCTTGTCCATCGGGACGTGGCCGGGGCCCTCGATCATGACCTGCACGTCGTGGGCGCGGGCGATCCGGGTCAGCTCGCCGAGGGTGGCGAGCTCGGCGAGCTGCGCGGTGTCGTTGGCGTCGGCGATCGAGCCGGGGCGCAGGCCGTCACCGAGGGAGAACGTGACGTCGTAGCGGCGCAGGATCTCGCACAGCTCGGCGAAGTGGGTGTACAGGAACGACTCGCTGTGGTGCGCCAGGCACCACGCGGCCATGATCGAGCCGCCGCGGGAGACGATCCCGGTGACCCGCTTCGCGGTGAGCGGGACGTGCCGCAGCAGCACCCCGGCGTGCACGGTCATGTAGTCCACGCCCTGCTCGCACTGCTCGATCACGGTGTCGCGGTAGATCTCCCAGCTCAGCGCGGCCGGGTCACCGTTGCACTTCTCCAGGGCCTGGTAGATCGGGACGGTGCCGATCGGGACCGGGGAGTTGCGCAGGATCCACTCGCGGGTCTCGTGGATGTCGCGGCCGGTGGACAGGTCCATCACGGTGTCGGCGCCCCACCGGGTCGCCCACACCATCTTCTCGACCTCCTCGGCGATCGAGGAGCTCACCGCGGAGTTGCCGATGTTGGCGTTGACCTTGGTGAGGAACCGCTTGCCGATGATCATCGGCTCGCACTCGGGGTGGTTGCGGTTGGCCGGGATCACGGCCCGACCGCGGGCGACCTCGGCGCGGACGAGCTCCGCGTCGCACCGCTCGCGGACGGCGATGTAGGCCATCTCGGGGGTGACGATCCCGGCCCGCGCCCAGGACATCTGGGTCCCCGGCTCCCGCGAGGACACCCACGGCTCCCGCAGCCGGGGCAGCCCGGCGTGCAGGTCGATCACGGCGTGGGCGTCGGTGTAGGGGCCGGAGGTGTCGTAGACGTCGTGGTGCTCACCGGTGGAGAGGGCGATCCGCCGGACCGGGACGGTGATGCCGTCCGGGCCGTCGATCCAGGCCTTGGCCGAGCCCTGGATCGGGCCGGTGGTGACCTGCTGCGGACGCACTGGTGCCGTTGTCATGACGGTCCTCCCTGGCCGGCATTACCCGGCCGGTTCTGCGGTCGGCGACCGGCGAGTCGCCCTCTCAGCCCCGCGCGACGGAGCTCCCGCGTGTTCAGTTGGTCGTGCACCCGCACCGTAGGCACCGTCCGGCGACGGACACCAGCCCCTCACCCGGCTGCGAGGAATGATCACCGGTGGTATCGGGTTCTCCACCGGTATGACGCAGAATGCTGAGCTCTCCCCGACCGACTGGGTCCGCGAGCAGACCGAGAAGAT
Organism: Pseudonocardia sp. ICBG601; assembly: GCF_020496245.1. Classification (NCBI taxonomy): domain Bacteria; kingdom Bacillati; phylum Actinomycetota; class Actinomycetes; order Pseudonocardiales; family Pseudonocardiaceae; genus Pseudonocardia; species Pseudonocardia sp. ICBG601. The sequence goes on from NZ_JAHLJA010000154.1 coordinate 2,940, forward strand.
CCTCGAGAACGGCACCACCGAGGGCGTCACCGTCATGGACCGCCCGATCATCCTGGTCACGACGACCGGCGCGAAGTCCGGCAAGAAGCGCTACGTGCCGGTGATGCGCGTCGAGCACGACGGTTCCTACGCGATGATCGCGTCCAAGGGCGGCACCCCGGAGCACCCGGCCTGGTACCACAACGTGGTCGCGAACCCGCAGGTCCAGGTGCAGGACGGCACCCGGACCGGCACGTTCGTCGCCCGCGAGGTCTCCGGCGACGAGCGCCAGGAGTGGTGGGACCGCTCCGTCGAGGCCTACCCGCCCTACGCCGAGTACCAGGAGAAGACCTCCCGGGTCATCCCGGTGTTCGTGCTGGAGCCCGCGAGCTGACCCACCGGGGCACCCCGCGCGCCCGACCCCCCGGTCCGGGCGCGCGGGTGCGCCTTCACGCGGCGACGACGCCGTGCGCGGGCTCGATCCGCCCGGCGCGGCGCAACGGCCCCACCGACGCGAGCACCGCGACCGCGACCACCGCGACCGCCAGCCCGGCGAGCTGGCCCAGCGGCGGCACCGTGAGCGATCCGAGGCCGGATGCCGTCAGCGCCAGCAGGCCGTAGACACCTCCCAGCACGACACCGAGCACCGCCGCGACCGCGCCGGCGAGCGCCGCCTCGATCGCGACCGCGCGCCGTGACGCGGCCCGCGACAGCCCGAGCGTGCGCAGCAGCGCGATCTCCCGGGTCCGCTCGCTGACCGACAGCGCCAGGGTCACCCCGATCCCGACGACCGCCACCAGCAGCGTCACCCCGACCAGGCCCAGTCCGACCCCGCGGACGGCGCCGACCGCGGTCTCGGCCTGTTCGCGCAGCTCCGCGGTGAACGTGACCGGTGCGTCGCCCGCGGCCCGCACCACCGCGGTCCGCACGGCCACCGGGTCGGCCCCCGGCGCCGGGTCGACGAGCACGAGGCCGTCGGCCTCCCGGGCGGTCAGCTCGGGCACGGCGTCGAGCCGGGCCGCGAGCGACGCGGCCTCGCCGGCGTCGGCGTACACGACGATGTCGGCCGGGTAGTCCCGTTCGAGGGACGCCGTGACGTCCGCCGAGGCGCCTGCCACGGCGACGAGCATCGCTGCGGTCAGCCCCACGCCCAGCGACAGCACCGTCGTCATCGCCGCGGTACGCCGCGACATCCGTCGCGCGTTGCCCACCGCGATCCGCCCCGGCGCCCACCGCGCGACGACCGGCGCCACCAGCGCCGCGGCCCCGGACACCACGAACGGCCCGGTCGCCACGAGCGCCGCGAACACCAGCATCCCGGACAGCGCAGCCAGCACCAGCCCGCCCAGCGGGCTCCCCATGGCGGCGCCGGCGACGGCTAGCAGCACCGCCAGGACGAGCGAGACCGCGGCGAGCGACAGCCGCACCCGGGCCCGCGGCGCGCGTGCACCGCTCGCGTCCGCCGCGCCGAGCGCCACCACCGGCGGGGTCCGGCCGGCGGCGAGCGCCGGGGCCAGCGCCGCCAGCACCGTCACGAGGACGGCGAGCAGCACGCATCCCGCGATCCGTCCCCACGGCACCACGAGCGCCGGGGCGTTCATCCCGGCCGCGCCCGCCGCCGCCAGAGCGGCCCACCCGCCCGCGACGGCGACGGCCGCCCCGGCGACCCCCGCGACCAGTCCGGTGAGCGCCGCCTCGGCCAGCACCGACCGCGCCACCTGCCCGCGGCTCGCACCGACGCAGCGCAGCAGCGCCAGCTCACGGGTGCGGCGGGCCAGCACGATCCGGAACGTCGAGGCGACCACCACGGCCGCGGCGACCAGCGCCAGCCCGACGAACACCGACAGTCCGGCCAGCAGCGCGTCCGCCGACGCCGAGGCCGACGCCAGGTCCTCGGCGCGCTGCTCGTCGGCGGTTCGGACCCCGGTGACGCCCGGGACGGCGGCGAGCGCGGTCGGGTCCGGCTTCCCGGCGACCGCGATGCGGTAGGCGGACAGCCCGGCGGCGGCCGGGTCGTCGTCGCGGACGACGAGCGCGTCGATGCCCTCGGAACGGACCGGCACCACCCCGGTCACCGTCAGCGTGCGGTCGCCGAGGCCGACCGTGGCGCCGGGGGCGAGCCCGGTGCGCTCCGCGGTGCTCGCCCCGACCAACGCCTCCCCCGGGCCGGCGGGCAGCCGACCGGCCGTCAGCGGCTCCAGCCCCTGCAGCGGCCCGGTCATCGGGTCGGTGCTCAGCAACCAGGTGCCGCTCGCGCCGCCCGCGACGACGGCGACCGCACCCGACCGGGAGGTCGACACCGCGGTCACCCCCGACAGCGCGCGCAGCCGGCCCTCCAGCTCCGTCGTGGCCGCCCCCGACGAGGCGTCGGTCTCCAGGGCGAACGTCGCGCCCGCGGGCACCGACGACGTGTCCCCCAGGAGGGCGGCGCGCAGGCTCGCCGTCAGCAGCACCGCCGCGGCGGCGAACACCGTCGCCACCAGCACGGCGAGCCCGGTCAGCAGCAGCTGACGCGGGCTGCGCCGGGCCCCGGCGACGGCCGCGCGGGTCGCCGGGTTCACCGGGCCACCGGGCCGGTGATCGTGGCGTCGGCGATCGCGGGGGCGCCGGTGCCGGTGAGCGCGCCCATCGCGGACAGCACCCGGTCCGGGGTGGGCCGGTCCAGCCGGCCCGCGGCACGGCCGTCGCGCAGCAGCAGCACCTGGTCCGACGCCGCGGCCGCCAGCGGGTCGTGGGTGACCATGACGACGGTCTGGCCGTAGTCGTCCACGCAGGCCCGCAGCAGACCCAGCAGCTCACGCCCGGAACGGGTGTCGAGTGCGCCGGTCGGCTCGTCGGCGACGACGATCTCCGGGCGGCCCAGCAGCGCCCTGGCCACCGCGACGCGCTGGCGCTGCCCGCCGGACAGCTCCGACGGCAGGTGGGTGAGCCGGTCACCGATGCCCAGCCGCTCGACGAGCTCGGCCCGCCACGCGTGGTTCGGCCGGCGCCCGGCCAGCGAGGCCGCGAGGTCGATGTTCTCGCCCGCGGTGAGGTGTGGCAGCAGGTTGCCGTCCTGGAAGACGAAACCCATCCGGTCGCGCCGGACGCGGGTCAGCGCGGACTCGTTCAGGGCCCCCAGGTCGGTCTCGCCCAGCAGCACCTGTCCCGACGTCGGCCGGTCCAGACCGGCCAGGCAGTGCAGCAGCGTGGACTTGCCCGACCCGCTCGGCCCCATCACCGCGGTGAACCGGCCCGCGGGCAGCCACAGCGTGACCCCGTCCAGTGCGCGGACCGCGGCCCGGCCGCTCCCGTAGGTGCGGACCAGGTTCACCGTCGCGGCGGCGATCCGCTCGGGCACGTCGGCCGGATTCCTCGAACCATGGATCATGGCGCTCACGGTGCCGTCGGGAGGGCGCCGGGGCATCAGCCCGTGGTACGGAGTTCACCGACGGGTCGTCGTACTTCCGACCGAGGGCGACGGGTCGCGGTGCGCCCTACCGTGATCCCCATGATCGCCGGAACACGCCGCGGCCGGAACGTCCTGGTCGGGCTCGAGCTGCTCGCCTACCTGTTCTGGGCGCTGTGCGACGCTCTGCTGAGCCTGAGCTGGGACGTCCGAGCGCCGAGCGGCGCGGTGTACGGCCTGCTCGTGGCGGGCACCGTGCTCCTCCGGTACCGGACGGGCACCCGCCCGCTGCACGTCGCGGCGATCGCGTTCGGGCTGTCCGCGTGCGGCTCGGTCGCGGGCCTGCTGACCGGCGGGGTCCCGTTCCTGTCGCTGACCGAGCTGTTCGCACTGGCCGTGGTCACGGTGTCGACGGTGCGGACCGCACCGGTCCGGGCGGTGATCGCGACGGCGGCGGTGTCGCTGTGCGTCATCGTGAGCATGCCGCTGCTGCGCGTGCCGGGCATCGACCGCGAGGTCTTCGCCAGCCTGACCGTGGTCGGCTGGGCCGGCACGATGGTCGTCGCGACCGCGGCGCGCGAGCTGTGGCAGCGCCGCTCGGCCCGGCTCGCCCAGGCCCGCAACGACGAGCGTCTCGAGCTGGCCCGCGAGCTGCACGACACCGTCGCGCACCACGTCACCGCGATCGTGGTGGCGGCGCAGGCCGGCGTGGTGGTCGCGGGCAGCCGCCCGGAGGAGGCCGGCCGGGCCCTGGAGGCGATCGAGCGGGCCGGTGCCGAGGCCCTCGACGGCATGCGCCGCATGGTCGGCGTACTGCGCTCGGGCGCCGGGGACGACACCGGGGACGGGGCCGTGCGCACCCCCGGACACGGCCTCGACGACATCGAGGACGTCGTCGCCCGCTTCGACCCCGACGGCGGCCGGGCCCGGCTGGAGATCGCACCCGAGGTGCGGACGGCCCGGCTCGGCCCGGCCGTCGCGGATCGTGGTGGTCACGACGTTCGACCTGGACGAGTACGTCTACGGTGCGCTGCGCTCGGGCGCCTGCGGGTTCCTGCTGAAGACGGCGGGCCCGCGGCTGCTCGTCGAGTCGGTCCGCGCCGCCGCGGCGGGCGACGCGCTGGTGTCGCCGTCGGTCACCGTGCGGCTGCTGGAGCGGCTGACCGAGCCGGAGCCGGCCCGCGCCGACGTCCACGCCACGCTCTCACCGCGCGAGCTGGAGGTCGTGAAGGCGGTCGCCCGCGGCCGGACGAATTCCGAGATCGCCGGGGACCTGTTCGTGTCGCTGTCGACGGTGAAGACCCACATCGCCAACATCGGGTCCAAGCTCGACGCCCGCAACCGGGTGGAGATCGCGGCGTGGGCCTGGGAGAACCGGCTGGTCGAGTAGCGCCGCTCAGAGCGTGTTTGGAAATTCTAGTGGGTTGAGGGTGTCGTGTGTTTCTGCTGGCGGGTGGCGGGGTATCCACGGGCGATGCGGCGGGTGATGGTGTTGATCGCGGCCCAGCGGATCATGGCTTCGGATGTGGTGGGGTGGCGTTCGTAGTCTCGGGCCAGGCGTCGGTGTGCGGTGAGCCAGGCCAGGGTCCGTTCGACCACCCACCTTCGTGGGAGGACGGTGAATCCGCGCTGCTCGGGTGGCTTGCGGATGATCTCGATCGTTGTCTGCAGGATCGTGGCGGCCCAGTCGAGCAGTCGCCCGGCGAAGCCGGCGTCGGCGTAGACGAACCGCACCCTGGTGCGCAGGTAGAGGTTGAGCAGGATCGGCTTGGCGCCGTCGCGGTCCTGTACCGAGGCCGAGCACACCATCGTGGTCAGCAGCAGACCGAGGGTGTCGGTCACGATGAACCGTTTCCGTCCGCCTGTCTTCTTCCCGGCGTCGTAGCCGCGGGAGTCCTGGCCGACGGTGTCGGCGCCCTTGACCGACTGGGAATCGATGATCCCCGCACTCGGCTCCGGATCACGGCCCTCGGCGATACGTAACTGCCCCCGCACGACCGGGAGGATCTTCTCGGTGACCTTCTGCTGTTCCCACTGGTTGAAGTACCAGTAGACGGTCTGCCAGGGCGGGAAGTCCACCGGCAACGCCCGCCAGGCACACCCGGTCCGCACGACATACAAGATCGCGTCCAGCACGTCCCGACGAGCATGAGCAACAGGCCGCCCCCGCCGCGCGAGCGGCGGTAACAACGGCTCGATCACCACCCACTGGGCATCACTGGTGTCCGAGGGGTACCGGCGCGGTCGTTCCTGCATGCCGACCACGATGGAGCACCCCAGCCGTGTCGACCATCCCGACACACCCACCATTTCCAAACACGCTCTCAGACCCGGGCGGCGTTCCGGCCGACCGGGGTGAGCGGGCGGCGCTGCGCCGGGATCCGCAGCGGGGCGACGACGTCGCCGAGCGCCTCCGGGTACGCGGTGGGCGCGGCCGACAGCGGCGCGGGCACGGCGTCGTCGGGCAGCGGGACCTGCGCACCGAGCTGGGCGGCGCCGCGCTCGGACGCGCGGGCGTCCCACAGCTCGAACAGCGGCTGCGCGGCCATGACGAGCAGCACGGCGAGGACGGGGAGGACTGCGAGGATCGTGAGCACCATGGCGTCCACGATGCCCCCGGGGAGCACCCCGCCACATCGGTCGTGGGGCCGGTTCTCCCAGGTCGACCCCTAGTACCGGGGTATGACTCCCGGGGTCGACCCCGGGGTCATCCCCGGGGGACGTCCTCCGCCTCGACGGCCGACGGGTCCCAGGAGTCCGACGGCGAGCCCCAGCCGTTGCGCTTGAGCATCTTCTTCGCCGCGCGCTGGTGGCGGCCCATCAGCCGGTCCAGGTACAGGCGACCGTCGAGGTGGTCGGTCTCGTGCTGCATGCAGCGGGCGAAGAAGCCGCGCCCCTCGTACGACACGGGCTCGCCGTCGAGATCGGTGCCGGTCACCCGGGCCCACTCCGCCCGGCCGGTCGCGAAGTTCTCGCCGGGCACCGACAGGCAGCCCTCCTGGTCGTCGTCCGGGTCCGGCATGATCTCCGGGATCTCCGAGGTCTCCAGCACCGGGTTGACGACGAGCCCGCGGCGCATGGTGCGGGTCTCCTCGTCGGGGCAGTCGAAGACGAACAGCCGCAGGTCCACGCCCACCTGGTTGGCCGCGAGGCCGACGCCGTTCGCGGCCGCCATCGTCTCGAACATGTCCTCGACCAGCGTCCGGACCGAGTCGTCGACCGTGACGACGGGGCGGGTGGGGGTGTGGAGCACGGGGTCGCCGACCATGCGGATGCGCAGAACCGTCACCGGAGCAGCCTACGGTCGCCGCCGGAGGTGACCCGGCCGGGCGGTTTCGTTGTGGACCGACCCGCTCTCCAGGCGCGTCGCGGCCGGGGACCGTCGGTCCCCTGTGGTTGAATCCGCACCGCGAATGACAGACGTGTCGTTCGTCGTCGCGGTGCCCGGGCGGGGCCGCCGCAGTACGAGATCGTCGTCCGCTCGAGGAGCGTGATGGAGTCCGCCGGGTCCCTGCCGGAACGCCGCGGAGCGCACCGGCGCACCGCTGCCGTGTCCTCCCGCGAGCTCGACCGCCGCGAACGCGAGATCCTCGCGTTCGCGGCCCAGTGGTGGAAGTACGCGGGTGCCAAGGAGCAGGCGATCCGCGAGCTGTTCGACATGTCGGCCACCCGCTACTACCAGGTGCTGAACGCCCTGGTCGACAAGCCCGAGGCGCTGGCGGTGGACCCACTGCTGGTCAAGCGCCTGCGCCGGCTGCGCTCCAGCAGGCAGCGCACCCGCGCCGCCCGTCGCCTCGGCCTCGAGCCCTGACAGCCAGGAGGTCACGATGACCGCACCCGCGTCCGGTGGGCAGTCACCGCTGAAGATCGCCGGTATCGCGCTGGTCGGCGTCGGTGTGGTCGCCGCTGTCGTCGGCCTGATCGGCCTCACCGGCGGCGGTGAGGACGGCGGCAACCAGGCCGCGCCCCCGTCGGCGTCGGCCGAGCCCGCCCCGGCCCCCACTCCGGGGGACGGCACCGGCGACGGCGCCACGCCCGGCACCGGCGCCACCCCCGCCCCGGGCACGCCCGGGGAGACCTCACCGTTCACCCCCGGAGCGCCCGGCACGCCGGGCTCCCCCGGGTACGAGGGCGCCGGCCCGGCCGTCGCCGCGCCGCCGCCCGCCGCGGGCTCCGGCCCCGGCTCCGCGGGCCAGGGCGGCTCCGGCTCCGCCGCCGGAGAGGGGTCCGCGGTCGCGGCCCGTCCGGTCGTGCGGATCTACAACAACTCGACCATCCGCGGTCTCGCCGAGAAGGCGGCCGGGGAGTTCCGTACCAACGGTTGGACCGTGTCCCAGGTGCAGAACTACTCCCAGGGCGTCATCCCGACCACGACCGTCTACTACCGGCAGGGCACCGCCGAGAAGGCCGCGGCCGAGGAGATCGCGAAGAAGTTCGGCATCCGTTCCGAGCCCCGCTTCGACGGCATCCAGGACGCGACGCCCGGCGTCATCGTCATCGTGACGCGGGACTTCTCCGCCGCCTGACCCGACCGACCACAGCGGCCCCGGACGATCCGTCCGGGGCCGCTGTGCTGTTCCGGGGCCCGCTGTGCTGTTCCAAGGGTGCTGCGTCGATCCGGGGCGCAGCGCCGTTCCAAGGACGCTGCGCCGTTCCAGGGGTGCTGCGCCGTTCCAGGGGTGCCGCGCCGTTCCAGGGGTGCCGCGCCGTTCCAGGGGTGCCGCGCCGTTCCACGGGTGCCGCGACGCGCCGGGCCGCGGCGACTCAGCCGTCGCTGCGACGGCGGGCGTAGGCCTCCGGCTCGGCGACCTGCGCCGGGTCCAGCGACGCCCGCACGGTGCGGCGAGCCGTCGCCAGGTGCGCTGCGGTCACCTCGCCCGCGTCGAGGGACTCCCGCATCGCGGTCAGTGCCGCCTCACGCAGCAGCGCCGCGCAGTCCGCCGCCGAGTAACCGTCCAGTTCGGAGGCGAGCGCGTCGAGGTCGACGTCGTCGGCCAGCGGCACGTCGCGGCCCGCCGCGCGCAGGATGTCCGCCCGCGCGTCGGCGTCCGGCGGCGGGACGAACACCAGCCGCTCCAGCCGGCCCGGGCGCAGCATCGCCGGGTCGATCAGCTCGGGCCGGTTGGTCGCCCCGACCACGACGACCTCGCGCAGCGGTGTGGCCCCGTCCAGCTCGGTCAGCAGCGCGGCGACGACGCGGTCGGCCACCCCGGCGTCGGTGGAGCCCCCGCGGCGCGGGGCGAGCGCGTCGACCTCGTCGAGGAAGATCAGTGCCGGAGCGGCCTCGGCCGCGCGGCGGAACAGCTCGCGGACCGCCCGCTCGGACTCGCCAACGTACTTGTCGAGCAGCTCGGCGCCCTTCACCGCGAACACGTTGAGGTCACCGGAGCCGGCGAGCGCACGCAGCAGGAACGTCTTGCCGCCGCCCGGCGGACCGTAGAGCAGCACCCCGCGCGGGGCGTCGACCCCGAGCCGGGCGAACGAGTCCGGGTGGCGCAGCGGCCACAGGACCGCCTCGGTGAGGGCAGCCTTGACCTCGGCCATGTCACCGACGTCGTCGAGGGTGAGGCCGCCGCTGCCCAGCGTGCCGCCGCCGGACAGCGAGATCGGCCGGACCGAGCCGACGGCGTCGAGCAGGTCGGACTGGCGGACCTGCTCGGTGGGCTCGGTGCCCGTGCCGCGCAGTGCCGCGCTCACCGCGGCCTCCCGGCGGACCGCCGCCAGATCGGCGACGACGAAGCCGGGCGTCCGGGCGGCGACCGCGCCCAGGTCGACGTCGTCGGCCCGGGGCACGTCGGCCAGCAGCCGCTCCAGCAGGGCTCGGCGGGTCGCGGCATCGGGGAGGCCGACCGACAGCTCGCGGTCGACCAGGTCCGGCGCCCGCAGCCGCGGGTCCAGCGCCTCCGGCTCGGCGCTGGTGACGACGAGTGCCGGCCCGCCCGGCGCGGTCGCCACGCGCAGCTCGTCGAGCACCAGGGTGGCCAGCGGCGGTGGGTCGGTGGCGGGGAGCAGGGCGTGCGCGTCGTGCACCAGCAGCACCGCGGGGCCGCCGGTACCTGCCCCGCCGCCACGGGCCTGCGCGATCGCCGCCCGGACCCGCTCGGCCGCGGCGGCGGGTTCGACGGCGGCGACGGCCGGGGCGACGAGCTCCACGCAGCGCGCGCCCGCCGCCGCGGCCGCGCTGCGCACCAGGGTCGCCTTGCCCGCGCCCTCCGGCCCGGAGACGAGCACGCCGAGCCGGGCGTCGCCGCCGAGCCGGGTCAGCAGCTCCGGGCGGCGGAACATGAGCTCGAACCAGTCCAGCAGCCGGCGCGCGACGGCCTCGTTCGCGGCGAGGTCCTCCAGCGGCAACACGGGCTCGGTGGATCCGGTGGGCCCACCGGGCCCCTCCACGGCCCCTGGAGCGGCTCCCGCGGCCGCGGCCGAGGCTGTGGCGGTGGCCAGGGACGCAGGGGACCTGACGGGCCCGCCAGGGCCGGGGCCCCCGAGCGCAGCGGGGGCGGTGCCGCCGGTGTCCCCGGAATCCCCCGTGTCCCCGGTGTCCCGACCGCCCTGCCAGCCCACGACCGTCGACGGCGTCACCACGACCGGCCCGGCCGGATCGGCGACGGCGACGGTCAGCAGCTCCGAGGTCCACGTCCCGCCGACGGCCGCGGCCAGCGCACGACGCACCGAGCGGACGTCGGACCCGGCCGCCGGGGCGATGTCCTGCGGGAGCAGGGACACGGCGTCACCGCGTACCAGGACCTTCCCCATCAGGGCGAGGCGCAGCGTCGCCGGGGTGACCGTCGCGGTGGTCAGCGCGGACCCGACCAGGCGCACCTCCCGGGCCGCGGTGACCGGCGCCGGCGCGACGACGACGGTCGCACCGTCGGTCAGCCCGGCGTTGGAGAGGGTGACGTCGTCGAGCCGGGCCTGCCCGTGCGGGTCGCCCGGCGCACCGGCGACGGCGAGCGCCGCGGTGACCCGGGCCCCGGTGAGGGTCACCGCGTCCCAGGAGCGCAGGCCGAGCGCGGCGAGCACCTCGGGGTGCAGCCGGACGACACCACGGCGGGCGTCGGCGGCCGCGGGGGCCAGTCGGGCGACGAGCTCCAGCACGGGCGGTCCTCCGGAGGGTCGGGGTCAGCGACGGCGCAGGCCGAGGCGGCGGCCGGAACCGCGGGGCGCGGCGGCGACGCCCGGACCGCGCGGGTCGCGGACGGCGCGGGTGTCGCGCAGGCCGTCGCGGCGGGCCTCGCCCTCCGGGTCGAGCCGGCGCCGGACACCCCGGGCCACCGCCCCGGCCCGGCCGGCGACCCGGCGGCGCAGCGGCGGTCGCAGACCGAGCCGACGGGCGGCCCGGGCCGCGCGGGCGACGGCGCGGCGCTGGCGGGTCGGCACGTCCCACGCCTCGGGGTGGCGCGAGAGCCAGCGGTAGCGGTAGGCCGTCCAGGGCAGGAGCAGCAGATAGGCGACCCCGGCGACGGCGATGCCGAGGAACGGGATCGTGATCAGGATCGCGACGACCGCGGCCACGCCGACCAGCAGCCAGCGGGTGGCGCGGGGCGAGACCCGGACCGTCTTGAGCGACAGCGTCGGGATGCGGCTGACCATGAGCCCGGCCGTGACCAGCGCCCACACCGCCACCAGCGCCCGCTCCGACCACCAGCCCTGGCCGAAGTGCAGCCAGAGGTAGAGCGGGATGCCCGCGGTCAGCGCGGCCGCGGGGGCCGGGACGCCGACGAAGAACTCGCGGGCGAACGGCGGGGCGCTGTCGTCGTCGATCAGGGTGTTGAAGCGGGCCAGGCGCAGCGCCATGCACACCGCGAACACCAGGGCCACGATCCAGCCGGCCCGGGTCCCCTCGAACGCCCAGATGTAGATGACCAGAGCGGGGGCGACGCCGAAGGACACCAGGTCGGCCAGCGAGTCGAGCTCGGCGCCGATCCGGCTGGACGCGTCGAGCAGCCGGGCCAGGCCACCGTCGAGGGCGTCGCAGAGCGCGGCCACGAGGATGGCGACGATCGCGAAGTCGAAGCGCGACTGGAGCGCGAAGTAGACCGCGGTCAGGCCCGCGCAGAGGTTGAGGACGGTGACCGCGTTGGGCAGCAGCCGCACGCCGGCCGGGTATCCGCCGGCGGGGCGGGACATCCCCACGACCTCAGCGCTCCGCCGCCTCGGCCACCAGGCCGAGCACGGTCTCCCCGCCCACGGTCCGCTGGCCGGGGCGGACCAGCGCGGTCGTCCCGGGCGGGAGGTAGGTGTCCACCCGCGACCCGAACCGGATGAGACCGAACCGCTCGCCCGCGGCGACCTCGTCGCCGTCGCGCAGGGCGCAGACGATCCGGCGGGCCAGCAGGCCGGCGATCTGCACGACCCCGACCCCGACCCCGTCGGCGCGGCCCACGGTGATCGCGTTGCGCTCGTTGTCCTCGCTGGCCTTGTCCAGGTCCGCCGACAGGAACGTGCCGGGCGAGTACTGGACCCGCGCGACGCGGCCGTGCACCGGCACCCACTGGACGTGCACGTCCAGCACGGTCAGGAAGATCGAGACCCGGGTGTGCGGGACGCGCGGCAGGTCGAGCTCGGCGGGCGGGACCGTCTCGGTCACGGTGGCGACCGTGCCGTCGGCGGGGGCCAGCACGGCGTCGGTGCGCAGCGGCGGGGTGCGGACGGGGTCGCGGAAGAACAGCGCGGTGGCCGCGGTGGCGAGCAGACCCGGCAGGGTGCCGCGGCCGGTGAGCGCGCGCACTCCCGCCGCGGCGAGCGCCACACCGGCGACGATCGGACGGCCACCCGGGTGCATCGGGGGGATCGCGTCCCGGACCAGCCGGGCGATGTGGGTCGGGGAGGTCCCGGTTCCTTCGGCCATGGTGGGTCGTCGGCTCCTGATGCTCCGGTAGGGGATCACCAACGCTACGCGGGCGCCACGGACGGCCGTCCGGCGGGACGACCGGGACACGCCGAGGATCCGGGGGTCCCCGTGCCGGGGTGCGACCGGTGGCAGGATCGGCCGTTCGTGCCCGACGCCGTCCGCATGCGGTGCGCGATCCCGCGGGCCCGGTCGACGGCACAAAAAGGGCCGGGGCCGTCGTCCCCCGAGACGACGACCCCGGCCGTGGAACCGCTCGTCCGCTCCCCAGCGACGGGCGGTGGGTCTTGTGCTGTAAAGGGTCTACCCCTCCACAGCGGAAAGTATTCCTCTCCGACGACCGGCAGTCCAGATCACGACGGATGTCCGCCGTGATCTACCTCTTTCGGCCGAACGGACACCCTCCACGACGTCGCGCGCGGTGAGATCGTTGCCCCGGCTGCCCATGAAACAGCTCACACTTTCGGCGCAGCCGCGCATCCGCGCGAGTGGTGGCCCGATTGCACAGCGCAGTCCTGCTCGCGACACCCGGACGCCATTCCGGGCCGCTCGGCTCCGCAGGTCACCGCTCGGCGCGGCACGCGGACGACCACCGACGTCGGGTCACGGGGCGTCGAGCAGCCAGACCGCGACCTGCTCGCCGTCGGCGACGGCGGTCGTGTCGGCGGGCAGGTCGATCAGGCAGTCGGCCCTGGCGAGCGCCGCGATCAGGTGCGACCCGGTGGATCCCACCTCCGACACGGTCCCGGCGGCGGCGTCGAGCAGGCCGCGCCGGAACTGGCGGCGCCCGGCGGGCGAGGACAGCGCCCCGGACAGCCGCGCCGTCACCACCGGCCGCGCCGGCGCGGGATGGCCGACCGCCGCCCGGAGCGCGGGCCGGACGAACACCTCGAACGACACCTGCGAGCTCACCGGGTTCCCGGGCAGGGTGACCGTGGCGACCTCGACCCCGCCCAGCTCGAGCAGTCCGCAGCCCTGTGGGCCGCCGGGCTGCATCGCGACCTTGCCGAACTCCACGCCGTGGCCGGTCATGGCGTCCTTGACGACCTCGTAGGCGCCCGCGCTCACCCCGCCGGAGGTGAGGACCAGGTCCACGCCCTCGCCGACCCGCTCCGCGAGCACCGCCCGGAACCGCTCGACGTCGTCGGGGACGAAGGACAGCTGCTCGGCGGTCGCCCCGGCCTCCCTGACCGCGACGGCGAGCATCGTGCCGTTGGACTCGTAGATCTGCCCCGGCTCCAGCGTGCCACCCGGGGCGACGAGCTCCGAGCCGGTGGACAGGACCAGCACGTGCGGGCGGCGGCGCACCGGCAGCTCCGCCCGGCCGACGGCGGCGGCGAGCCCGATCTGGGGGGCGGCCAGCACGGTCCCGGCCCGCAGCACGACGGCGCCTGCCGCCGCGTCCTCCCCCGCCCGGCGCACGAACGCGCCCACCTCGGGGGCCTCGGTGATCCGCACCCGCTCGACGCCGGCGTCGGTCCGCTCCACCGGCACGATCGCGTCGACACCCGCGGGCACCGGGGCACCCGTCATGATCCGGGCGACCGTGCCCGGCGCCAGCGCGGGGACGTCGGTGCGCCCGGCCGGGATGTCGGTCGACACCGCGAACTCCAGCGGCGCCCCGGGGGAGGCGCCGGCCAGCTCGGCGGCGCGCACCGCGTAGCCGTCCATCGCGGAGTTGTCGAAGGGCGGCAGCGCGACGCCCGCCGTCAGGTCCTCGGCCAGCACCCGGCCGCTCGCATCGGCCAGCGCGACCTGCTCGGTCCCGGTCGGCGGGAGCAGGGCCGCGACCGCCGCGGCATGCTCGGAGACGGTGCGCGGACCGGCCTGCGACCAGGTGCTCATGACCCCATCCTGCCCGCCCCCGCGCGAGGCCCGCAGCCGGGCGGGCCCGCTTGCACTCTCCACGGGCGAGTGCTAGAAACGGGCTCAGCATCCACTGGCACTCGTGTCCGTGGAGTGCCAAGGTCGGGTCGGTGAGTCCGGCGCAGGGTTGCCGGGCGTCCGTCGCGGGCACCGCATCCGATCACTCGACTCACCTCTATCGGAGGGCAACACCCCCATGGCGAAGCAGATCGCGTTCGACGAGGAGGCCCGTCGCGGCCTCGAGCGGGGCATGAACACCCTCGCCGACGCCGTCAAGGTGACGCTGGGCCCGAAGGGCCGCAACGTCGTGCTCGAGAAGAAGTGGGGCGCGCCGACCATCACCAACGATGGTGTGTCGATCGCCAAGGAGATCGAGCTCGAGGACTCCTGGGAGAAGATCGGCGCCGAGCTGGTGAAGGAGGTCGCCAAGAAGACCGACGACATCGCCGGTGACGGCACCACCACCGCCACCGTGCTGGCCCAGGCGCTGGTCCGTGAGGGCCTGCGCAACGTGGCCGCCGGCGCGAACCCGATGTCGCTCAAGCGCGGGATCGAGAAGGCCACCGAGGCCGTCTCCCAGGCGCTGCTGAAGTCGGCCAAGGAGATCGAGACCAAGGAGCAGATCGCTGCCACGGCCTCCATCTCGGCCGCCGACCCGCAGATCGGCGAGCTCATCGCCGAGGCGATGGACAAGGTCGGCAAGGAAGGCGTCATCACGGTCGAGGAGTCGCAGACCTTCGGGCTCGAGCTCGAGCTCACCGAGGGCATGCGCTTCGACAAGGGCTACATCTCGCCCTACTTCGTGACCGACGCCGAGCGCATGGAGGTCGAGCTCGAGGACCCGTACGTCCTCCTCGTCTCCTCCAAGATCTCGACCGTCAAGGACCTGCTCCCGCTGCTGGAGAAGGTCATGCAGTCGGGCAAGCCGCTGGCCATCATCGCCGAGGACGTCGAGGGCGAGGCCCTGGCCACCCTGGTCGTCAACAAGATCCGTGGCACCTTCAAGTCCGTCGCCGTCAAGGCCCCGGGCTTCGGTGACCGCCGCGAGGCGATGCTCGCCGACATGGCCATCCTGACCGGTGGCGAGGTCATCTCGGAGAAGGTCGGCCTCAAGCTCGACACCGCCGACCTGTCCCTGCTGGGCACCGCCCGCAAGGTCGTCGTGACCAAGGACGAGACCACCATCGTCGACGGCGCCGGTGACGCCGACCAGATCGCCGGCCGGGTCAACCAGATCCGCGCCGAGATCGACCGCACCGACTCCGACTACGACCGCGAGAAGCTCCAGGAGCGCCTCGCCAAGCTGGCCGGCGGCGTCGCCGTCATCAAGGCCGGCGCGGCGACCGAGGTCGAGCTCAAGGAGCGCAAGCACCGCATCGAGGACGCCGTCCGCAACGCGAAGGCGGCCGTCGAGGAGGGCATCGTCGCCGGCGGCGGCGTGGCGCTCATCCAGGCCGGTGCTGGCCTGTTCGAGGGCCTCGGCCTGGACGGTGACGAGGCCACCGGCGCGAACATCGTCAAGGTCGCGCTGGAGGCCCCGCTCAAGCAGATCGCGGTCAACGCCGGCCTCGAGGGCGGCGTCGTCGCGGAGAAGGTCCGCAACCTGCCCACCGGTGAGGGCCTCGACGCCGCCACCGGCGAGTACAAGGACCTCATCAAGGCCGGGATCATCGACCCCGCCAAGGTGACCCGCTCGGCGCTGCAGAACGCGGCCTCCATCGCGGCCCTGTTCCTCACCACCGAGGCGGTCATCGCCGACAAGCCGGAGAAGGGCGGCGGCGCCCCCGCCGACCCGACCGGTGGCATGGGCGGCATGGACTTCTGATCGGTCCTGCCTCACCAGGCACACAGCACCACCCCGCGGGGCGGTACCGGTTCGCCGGTGCCGCCCCGCGGCGCGTCCGGGGGGCGCCGTCGGGGGTCGCGGTCGGGGGTCGCGGTCACACCAGGGCGGCGACGGCCGCGCGGGCCCGCTCCCGCAACGCCGTCAGCAGCTCCGGCGGGTCCAGCACCCGCACGTCCGGCAGGAGCGGCCACAGTGCCCGTCCGGCGTGGGCGAGGTCCCCGAACGCGGCGACCACCTCGGTCGTCCCGTCCCGGGTCCACTCCTCGTGGACGGTGACGGCGGACAGCGCCTCCCGGCGGTCGGCGGGCAGCGCGAGCCGGACCCGGAGCCCGGGCCGCCGCGCCCGGAAGTCCTCGCGACGGCGCAGCCACAGCTCCTCCAGGTCGACGCCCTCGGGCCGGTGTGCGGGTTCCGTCAGCGGCTCGGCCTCCTCGATCCGCGACACCCGGTAGGTGCGGTCCTCCCCGTCGCGCAGCGCCAGCAGGTACCAGCGCCCCGCCGCCTGGACGAGCCCGACCGGGTCGACGACCCGCTCGGCAGCGGGCCCGGGCTCCGTCCCCGGCCGGGTCCCGGCCCGGTAGCGGATGCGGAGCCGGACCCCGCCGAACACCGCGCGCTGGACCGCGGTGAGCACGTCGGTGGTCGCGCCGTCGTCGGTGTCGCGCAGCCAGCCACCGCGCCGGACGAGCACCCGTCCGGCGGCGTCGGTGGCCTGCTCCCGGGCCGCGTCCGGCAGCGCGGCGACGATCTTGCGCATGGCCGAGGCGAACTCCGTGCCCAGCCCGAGCGCGCCGGGCGTCGACGTCGCGCCGGAGCCGAGCAGCGCGACCGCCTCCGCCGGGGTCAGGCCGGTGAGGTCGGTGGTGAAGCCCGGCAGCAGCGCGAAGCCGCCGTGCCTGCCGCGTTCGGCGTAGACGGGGATGCCCGCGGCGGACAGGGCCTCGACGTCGCGCAGCACGGTGCGCTCGGAGACCTCCAGCTCGCGGGCGAGCACGGCGGCGGTCGCCCGGCCGCGGTGACGCAGCAGGAGCACGAGGGACAGGAGCCGGTCGGCGCGCACGTCACGGAGAATGCCACGGAATCATGACAGGAGATGTCAGGTATCGCGGGCACGCTGACGCCCATGACGAACCCGACGCTCACCGCCGACCCCCGTCCCGCCTACCTGGCCGCCCTCGACTGGGTCTCCGACCTCGCGAGGGCCGTCCCCGCGGACCGGATGGCCGACCCCACCCCCTGCGACGGCTTCGACGTCCGCACCCTGCTCGCACACCTGGTCACGACGCTGCGCCGACCGGCGTCGATCGCCGCCGGGACCGACCCGCTGGCCCATCCGGTGGTCAGCGAGGACGTGCTCGACGACCCGGCGACCGCCTACGTCGCTGAGGCGGCGGCACTGAAGGCCGCCTGGGAAGGCCCCGAGGGCGAGGCGCTGCTCGATCGGGTCGCGCGGCTGGCGTTCGGCGAGGTCCCGGCGCGGACCGCGCTGACCGTGTTCCTGAACGAGACGCTCGTGCACGGCTGGGACCTGGCCGTCGCGACCGGGCAGGACCCGGAGGCCGACCCGGACCTGGCGACGACGGCGCTCGCCACCGCCCGCGCGTTCCTGCCCGCCGAGCCGCGTGGCGGTCCGGTGCCGTTCGGGCCGGTCGTGGAGCACCGTCCGGAGGCGGGACCGACCGAGCGGCTGGCGAACTGGTCGGGCCGGGTGTCGACGGGCTGGGTGACGACAGCCGGGTGACGACGGGCCGGGCGGGCCGACAGAGGGACTGAGCTCCCGGCACGGGCTCAGGCGGCGGGCGCGATCAGCCAGACGGCGAGGTACACCAGCGCCGCCGCGCCGCCGGTGAACAGGGTGAGGACGAGGACCGCGATGCGCAGCAGCGCGGGATCCACACCCAGGTCGGCGGCGAGACCACCGCAGACACCGCCGAGCATCCGGTCGGTGCTGCTGCGCCGGAGCCGGAACGCGGCGACGCGGTCGCCGATCCCGGGCGTCGCGGGCCGGGGCCCGGCGCCGGAGGGGCCTCCGGCAGGCGTGCCGGCGTGCGCGGACGGCCCGGGAGCGCCGGCCCCGAGGTCCCCGAACGGGCCGGGCCCGGCCGCGTCCGGCCGGCCGGAGGCGGCGGGAGTGGGGGCAGGGGTCGCGCTATCCTCGACCACCGGCACCGGTCGGTGACCGGATCGGCCTCGGTGCGTCCGGTACCCCCGGCGTCGGGATCCGCAGCGATCCGGGCGGTCGGCTGCTCGTCGACCCCGGTGATCCCCGTGATCTCGGGGCCGTTCTCGGCGCCGTTCTCGATGATCCCGGTGCCGCGCTCGGTGCTCTCGAAGGCGTCGGTCCCGGTCGACGCGGTACCGGTCGTGCTCGTGTTGTTCTCCATGGCTCCACGGTGTCGCCCGGGCGCCCGCCGGGACTCGGGACGAGCCCGGAGACCACCCCGGAACCGGCACCGCCCCGTCTCAGGGCCCGGCACCGCCTGTCTCAGGGCCCGGCACCGCCCGGCCCGGGGTCACGGCGGCGCTCAGCCGGGCGGGGCCTCTGCGGACGGCCGCACGGCGGCGGCTCGACCGGACGACGCCGCACCGGCGGCACCGCGGACGGCGGACCCGGCCGGGGCGGCGGGTCGGGCACCTGCCGGTCCCGCATGCGCAGCACGCGCCCGAGCACCAGCGCGACGACGACCGACACGACAGCCACGCCGCGACCCCGACGAGGACCCAGAGGGCGGTCGGCATGCGCCCTCCTCCGGCGTCGTGGACTCGACTCAGTGTGCCCCTGATCAGCGACGCGCGGAGGTCGCGCGTCCGGGTGAGCGTGCTCAGCCGGCGTCGGGCAGGGCGGGCCCGAGGAGGTCGTCGGCGTCGACGATCCGGTAGGCGTAGCCCTGCTCGGCGAGGAACCGCTGCCGGTGCGCGGCGTAGTCGGTGTCCACGGTGTCGCGGGACACCACAGAGTAGAAGTGCGCCTGGCGACCGTCGTTCTTCGGGCGCAGCAGCCGGCCGAGCCGCTGGGCCTCCTCCTGCCGGGACCCGAACGTCCCGCTGACCTGCACCGCGATCGTCGCCTCCGGCAGGTCGATGGAGAAGTTCGCGACCTTGGAGACGACCAGGGTCGTGATCTCGCCGCGGCGGAAGGCGTCGAACAGCTTCTCGCGCTCCCGGTTGCGGGTGGAGCCCTGGATGACCGGGACGCCGAGCTTCTCCCCCAGCGCGTCGAGCTGCTCCAGGTAGGCCCCGATGACCAGCGTCTGCTCGCCCTTGTGCCGGTCCAGGATCGCCTGCACGACGTTGAGCTTGGTGTCCGCCGTCGACGCCGTCCGGTAGCGCTCCTCGGCGTCGGCCGTCGCGTACGACATGCGCTCGGCGTCGGTCAGCGTGACCCGCACCTCGATGCACTCGGCCGGCGCGATCCAGCCCTGGGCCTCGATGTCGCGCCACGGGGCGTCGTAGCGCTTGGGGCCGATCAGGGAGAACACGTCGCCCTCACGGCCGTCCTCGCGGACCAGGGTCGCGGTGAGACCGAGCCTGCGACGGGACTGCAGGTCCGCCGTCATCCGGAAGACCGGGGCCGGCAGGAGGTGCACCTCGTCGTAGACGACCAGGCCCCAGTCGCGGGAGTCGAACAGCTCCAGGTGCTTGTACTCGCCCTTGGTCTTGCGCGGGTGACGACCTGGTAGGTGGCGATGGTGACCGGGCGGATCTCCTTCTTCTCGCCCGAGTACTCGCCGATCTCCTCCTCGGTCAGCGACGTCCGCGCGACGAGCTCGCGCTTCCACTGCCGCCCGGACACGGTGTTGGTGACCAGGATCAGGGTGGTCGCGCCGGCCTTGGCCATCGCGGCCCGCACCGACCAGGGTCTTGCCCGCGCCGCAGGGCAGCACGACCACGCCCGAGCCGCCTCCCAGAACCCGTCGACGGCGTGGCGCTGGTAGTCGCGCAGCGTCCAGCCGTCCTGCTCCAGGGCGATCGGGGGGGCCTCGCCGTCGACGTAGCCCGCGAGGTCCTCGGCGGGCCAGCCGACCTTGAGCAGTGCCTGCTTCAGGTGCCCCCGCTCGGACGGGTGGACCACGACGGTGTCGTCGTCCACCCGGGCGCCCAGCATCGGGCTGATCTTCTTCTGCCGGAGGATCTCCTCCAGCACGGCACGGTCCAGCGCGGTGAGGACCAGGCCGTGCGCGGGGTGGTTGGACAGCTGCAGCCGCCCGTAGCGCCCCATCGTGTCGACGACGTCGACCAGCAGCGGCTGGGGGACCGGGTAGCGGGCCCAGCGGACCAGCGCGTCGACGACCTGCTCGGCGTCGTGCCCGGCGGCACGCGCGTTCCACAGGGCCAACGGGGTGACGCGGTAGGTGTGGACGTGCTCGGGTGCCCGCTCCAGCTCGGCGAAGGGCGCGATGGCCGCACGGGCCGCCGCGGAGTCGGGGTGGTCGACCTCGAGCAACAGCGTCTTGTCGGACTGCACGATCAGGGGGCGTCGGTCACGGAACGAATCCTCTCGAGGCCGGAGAACGGGGCGGGGCGGGTCCGCCGGACGCCGAGCGGAGACGAACGGTCGACGTGTGTCACGTCACGTGACGACGGAGCAACCGGCCATACGCCACTCGGGAGACGAGGGTTCCGGGGGCTAGACTCGGCAGCCGTCCGTCACGCACAGACGGGACCCGACACGATCCTATCCGTCCGACTCCCCCGGGACGCGGCAACCGCCGCCCCGTGTCGGTCGCGATGCGGTCGAGCGGTCCCGTCGTGACCCCGAAAGGCGCACCGGACCAGCTGATGCTCCCCGACCTCGTGCCCGCCGCGCCGCCCGTCCCCGGACCGGAGACCGACAGGGAGATCTCGCCGTGACCACCGTGACCAGCACGGAACGCCCGAGCACGTGGTCGGAGCGACTCGACCCGCGGAACTGGAGCCTGGTCGCCAAGCTGGCGGTCGTCGGCCTGGTCCCCACGGTCCTCGCCCTGTCCATCGGCGCCATCCGCGTCGTCGACCAGGCCAACGTGGCCGAGGAGCTCAGCCGCGGCAGCGGACTGGTCGACGTGCACCGCCAGATCGAGACGCTGACCGGCGCGCTGCAGAACGAGCGCGACGCCGCGGTCCGCTTCGTGGCGGGCAACCGGCTCGGTGACCGGGCCGTCGTCGAACGGGCGCAGGCCACGACCGACCAGGCGCTGCAGGCCACGACGGCAGGGCTCGACACCGCCGAGCAGCAGGCCCCCGACCTGGCCACGGCCCGCCGGCAGGCGGACACCACGCTGGGCCAGCTCCCGGTCATCCGGTCGCAGGTCGCCGAGGGCCCGACCCCGGCCGCCGACCTCACCGGCCGCTACACCGCGGTCGTCCAGCGCACGCTGGGACTCGACCGGGCCCTGGTGGGGCGGCTGCAGACCGCCGACACCGCGGGTCTGACCACGGCGATCGCCCGCCGGGGCGAGCGCCCGCGAGGCCCTGCAGCTCGAGCGCACCGTGATCGGTGGCGCGCTCGCCGCGGGGACGCTGGAGGAGCAGCAGCGCGCACAGGCCACCGGTGCCGAGGCCTCGTTCCAGGCCGCGGCCGGTGACTTCCAGTCCTCGCTGACGCCGGAGCAGGCCCAGTCCTTCGGGAACTTCGCCGCGGGCCAGGCGAACGCCGAGCGCAACGCCCTGCGCGACCAGGCGCTGTCGGTCCCGCGGGCGTCGCACCGCCGGTGGACCCGAACGCGTGGAACACCGCCGTCGACCGCTCGGTCGCCGCGGTCGACCAGTCCACGGCGGCCGCCCAGCAGGCGTTCGTCGACGGCCGGGCCAGGGCCGCCGAGCAGGCGGGCAACACCGCGGGCCTCAACTCCGTGCTGTTGATGCTCACGATCCTGCTGACCGCGGGCATCATCCTGCTGCTGGGCCGGCAGATGGTCCGTTCGCTGCGCCTGCTGCGCAGCTCGGCGCTCGAGGTCGCGGAGCAGAAGCTGCCCGCGGCGGTGCAGAGCATGCGCTCCGGTCAGGCACCGAACGCGCTCGTCGAGCCGGTCCCGCTGGACAGCCGCGACGAGATCGGCCAGGTGGCGCGGGCCTTCGACGCCGTGCACGGCCAGGCCATCCGCCTCGCCGCCGACCAGGCCGCGCTGCAGCAGAACGTCAACTCGATGTTCGTCAACCTCTCCCGCCGCTCGCAGCCGCTGGTCGAGCGCCAGCTGCAGCTGATCGAGCAGCTGGAGAGCAACGAGCAGGACCCGGACCAGCTGTCGAACCTGTTCCAGCTGGACCACCTCGCGACCGTATGCGCCGCAACAGCGAGAACCTGCTGGTCCTCGCGGGCACCGACCTGGCGAAGCGGAACGTGGCGCCGGTGCAGGTCGTCGATGTCCTGCGGGCCGCAGTGTCGGAG
>NZ_JAHLJA010000155.1:0-23701 GCF_020496245.1 Pseudonocardia sp. ICBG601
ATCGACGGAACCCTACTGCCCTGCTGGTCATGGACCGCCAATACCAGGTCTGTGGTCGGGCAAAGCATCGCACCACCGGCGTCGTCGTCCAGGTCGCAGCCACCCTGGAAGGGCAGCTGTCGTGGATCTCCGACCCGACCCCAGGCTCCCGACACGACCTACATTGCCCGACCAATCCGGCGCCCTCGACCACCTCGCCACATACCCACCGATCGGCGATAAAGGCTACATCCGGGCGCGGCATGCTCACCCCGTTCACAAAAAACAACCCGGCCGGGAACTTCTCGACTGGCAGAAAACCATTCAACAAGAGCCTCAACCGCACACGCGCCACCATCGAGCGAGTCATCGCCCATATCAAGTCGTGGGGAAAGTTCTCCACACAGACTACCGTCGACCCTACGCCACATTTTAAAACGACGATCTCGGCAGTCATCGGACTCATCTTCTACGCACTTACCTGACGGAGCCTGAAAGAAGCCTCGAGGTTTCCCCGGTTCCGAGCCAAACGTTTGCCGCCTTCAACAATAGCCACCCGGCCAGTGGCGATATCCCGGCTCGTCTGGGCGAGCTCAGCGCGTAGATGCTGCAATCGGCGTTGCTTCGTGGCCGTTCCCGCTGGTCGGCGTAGCCAGTAACAGTCTTACGTCGCCCAGGCACAGACATCCGGACCGCGATTTTATTCTTGGTCCGAGGATCGACATGCGGGACGGGAACGGCCAAGCGAGTCTCGATCACCGCGATCGCCTGCCTGTAGCGACTCACGCCGGGCAAGCTGGTTACGACGCTCCAGTCGATACCCGGCATCATTGTGCCGCACAATTGAACCAGCCCACCGCGACGATGACTGACTGGTGATATCTCGTTTACGCCGGGGCGAGGACACTTTTCTCCGGCGACACCCCCGCCGCCCGGACCGCGCGGCCAAGTCTCGACGCCTCAGGGACCCGATCAAACACGCGACCTGATCAAGCACCTCGTGCTCGGCAGAGGAGACCCGGATGGGGGTGGTCGTCCGCCATCCCGGTCGGCGCGGCGACCATGACCGGTGGTTCCAGCGGCCGCAGACCTGGCCCCGAGCCCCGAGAACTCACAGGCCGTCCCGCCCCACGCCGGTCTCGGCCGTGACTACCGCAGCCAGACGACGGGCCTTGGCTGACCGCTGCCCGTACAGACGCCAGCGAACGACGCGACGATCGCGATCATGTCTCGTACCAACTCCGCCTCCGCGGAACCGCCGCTAACCTCGTCCTCGCCGATATAGACCACACGAGTTCCCTGACCCGCCAACACGTGCTCGAACAATCCGGTACCAAATCGGGACAACCGGTCCGGATGTGTCACCAGCAACGTGCCGACCCTCGTTCCCGACACGCAGTCAAGGCACGCTTAAGTCCCGGCCGTCGGTCAGACAACCCCGACGCGACATCAGTGAAGACCTCTACCAGATCACCATGCTCAGACGCCGCAGCTCGGAGTCGAACAGCCTGCCGATCCAGATCTCCCTCAGCCTGTTGACGCCGCGACGACACCCGAGCATAAGCCACAACACCACTGACAGCCGCGCGACGATTCCGATCAACGGCAAGTGTTTCGACGTGCTGGCGCAGAAACACCCGACGACCACCCGGAGACCGATTATCCGGAAGCGTCCCCCGCTCGGTGTAGCGCCGCAGAGTACGAGTCGACACACCCAAATACCGGGCCGTCGTCCCCGCACTCCACCAGTCCTCACTCACAAGCAACAGCCTAGCAAGGAATGACCAACAGCGGCCAACAAAACATGGAGCAGTCCTGAACCCTTCCTGCTCGACGGGCACCTGACCGTGGCCGCGAGCGGGCGCGGCGGCCTGCTCGTACGGGTGGCCGCGGACCGCTCCGCGGCGCTGCTGGAGCGCCCGCGGACCGCACGCATGGTGATGGGCGGTCGCGAGATGGCCGGCTGGCTGTGGGTGACCGGCGAGCCCGACGTCGACGACCTCGACGGCCCGGAACTCGCCGGCTGGGTCGCCGAGGCGGTCGCGGTCGTGGAGACCCTGCCACCGAAGCGCGTCCGATCGAAGCCCGTCCGATCGGAGCGTCGAGCCGCGGGGACATCCCCACCGGGGCGCCCGCGGGGCTAGCGTCCGTGGGGTGAGCACCGCTGCCGCGTCCCCGCTGTCCGACCGCGTCCTGGCGGGAACGGCGCCGGGCTCGCGGCTGCTCGACGTCGGCTGCGGGGCCGGACGGCTGCTCGCCGATGCGACGGCGGCCGGGCTGGCCGTCACCGGCGTCGACACCGAACCCCGCGCGCTCGCCGCCGCGGAACGGGCCGTTCCCGGGGCGATGCTGCGGGTCGCCGACGCCCACGAGCTGCCCTTCGCCGAGGACGCGTTCGACCTGGTCGCGCTGGTGCAGGTGCTGGAGCACCTCACGAACCCGGTGCTCGCGCTGCGCGAGGCGGGCCGGGTGTGCGTGCCGGGCGGTGCGGTGCGGGCCACGGTCTGGGGCACCCCCGACGAGTGCGACGCCGCGGTCATCGGGGCGGCGCTCGCCCCGCTCACCGGGGCCGCGCCCCCGCCGCCGCAGAACAACCCCGGACCGGACCGCAGCGGCGTCGGCGCGCCCCCGCTGACCGACCCCGCCCGGCTGGAACGGCTGGCCGGCCTCGCCGGGCTGGCGGTCCGGGAGATCGCCGTCGTGCGGGTCCCGGTGGTGCACGACGACGCCGACGACCTCGTCGCCGGCGTGCTCGCGTCCGGTCCGGGGCGCCCCGCGGCGCGCCCCGCCGGCCCCGCCGCCGTCCGCGCGGCCCTGCTCGACGCCCTGGCCCCGTTCACGCACGGCGCGGGCTACCGCCTCACCGACACCGTCCGCGTCCTGGACGCCGGCCCGCCCGCGGGATGATCCACGGTTCGCGCGCTGATCCGTTCCCCGCGCGTGCCGTGACGCGCGCGGACTGCGGATCAGCGCGCGAACTGCGGCTCAGTGCGCGGACCCGGGGGCGTGCGCACGTCCGGGCCGCGTCCCTCGGGGAGGGGCGCGGCCCGGAGGTCGCGTGCGGTGGTCAGCGGACGGCGGTCGCCGCCGTCCGGCCGGTCTCGTAGCGGATCTTCAGCAGGCCCTTGCAGTACTCCCCGTTGGTCTCGATCCCGACCCGCTGCAACCGCGCGCGGCGCAGGTGCAGCGGGACCTGCTCGACGGTCACGGCGGTGCCGTCGGAGTGGATCAGCAGCGGTGCGTCGTCGCCGGCGGGCAGGCCGATCGTCCGCCGGCGGGTCCGCATCCGGGTCAGCTCCTCGTGTCGGCCTCGGTCCCGGCCAGCTCGCCGAGCGTCAGCCCGGCCAGCTCGTCGGGACCCCGGCCGGCGTCGACGAGCGGGCGGGCCACCCGGTCCTGGCCGGCCAGCGCGGCCTTGGCCAGGAACGTGTGCCGCAGCTCGTCCAGCTCGGCCGCGGCCTCCCCGTTGATCGAGCCC
The DNA here is from genome assembly GCF_020496245.1 of Pseudonocardia sp. ICBG601. Taxonomy (NCBI): domain Bacteria; kingdom Bacillati; phylum Actinomycetota; class Actinomycetes; order Pseudonocardiales; family Pseudonocardiaceae; genus Pseudonocardia; species Pseudonocardia sp. ICBG601. Next base: position 3,458 of record NZ_JAHLJA010000155.1, read on the forward strand.
TCGAAGGACTTGACGAACCCGGCGTGCGCCGCGACCCCACCGTTGATCTCGTCGGAGGCGTGGTGGTCGGCCAGCGTCACCTCCGCCCTCGTCACTCCCGGTACCGCGGTCACCGCGTCGTAGGCGTCGGCGACCATCAGGAACGAGAAGTTCGGAGCGCAGAAGAACGTCGGCAGCCGGAGCCCGACGGTGACCTCACCGGCGGGCGAGACGGTCCACGACTCGACGAAGTCGAGCTCGGTGATCGGCTCGTCCAGCTCCGGGTCGAGCACCGTCCCCAGCGCGGACCACACGGCCTGCCGGAGCGGGCTCTCAGCAGGCCGCGGGGTCACGCCTGCGCCCCCGCCGTGTTGTCGACGAGCTCCTCGCCCGGTGCCATGGGCTCGTCGGCGGTGGTGTCGGGCAGCCGGCAGTCGGCCGGGACCTCGATGTCGTAGAGCTTCGCCGCGTTGAGGCCGAGGATCTTCTTCTTCGACGCGGTGGTGAGGCGCGGGTAGTCGGCGAACTGGTCGTCGTCGGGCATCTGCCAGTCGACCAGGCCCTCGACCTGCCACTTCGGCGTCCAGATGTTGTAGTCGCTGCCGAAGGTCATCTTGTCCTCGCCGACCCAGAACAGCAGCTCGCCCATCACCTTGGCGAAGAACTTCGGACGGGCGTGCATCAGGCCGCCGACGACGACCGACAGGCCGGCGTAGACGTTGGGCTCCTGCACCGCCATGAAGCAGAAGTCCTCGATGCGCGGCAGGCCGACGTGCTCGACGATGAAGTTCAGGCCCTGGAAGTCGGTGGCCGCGTGGTCGACGTCGGCGACGTCGAACGCGTCCTTGTCCAGCGGCCAGATCGTCGGGCCCTTGTGGACGTGGATGTTCTTGATGCCCAGCTCCTGGGCCCGCTCCAGGAAGCGATAGCACTCCGGGTCGGTGAGCTTGTAGCCGCGGGAGCTGCCGTTCCACTCCGCGGTGTAGAGCTTCACGCCCTTGTGCCGGTACTTCGCGCAGTCCGCCTCGAACTCCTTCATGCCCTCGTCGCCGTCACGCGGGTCGAAACGCCCGTTGACGATGATCCGGTCGCCCCACTTCTCCAGCAGCGCCGCGTTCTGGTCGGCGGTGTTGAAGCCGTTCTTGTACCACTCCTTGAGGTACGTCGACTGGAAGATCGAGTGGTCGACGTGGCCCTCGATGAAGACGTCGCGCTCGAAGTCGTCCTGCGAGACCTTGAGGTAGTGCTCCCAGTCCCAGTGGGTCTCGGGCGGGCCGAGCTGGTGGTAGCCGTAGAAGCAGTCGATCCAGCCCTTGGCGTACTGCTCGCGACCCTCGACCCAGTTCTCCCGGGAGGCGTCCCAGAAGTGGCTGTGGGAGTCGACGATGAAGTACTTCTCGCCGTCCTTCTCGTACATGTGGTTCCTCCTGCGTCAGCAGCTCTGCTGATCGGTGGTGGGTCAGGGAAAGAACGTTCGTCTTGTACGTACGTATGACTGACCAGGTCAGGGAACGAGGATCGCCCGGCCGCGGACCTTGCCCGCGTCCAGGTCGTGCAGCGCCTCCAGTGCCTGCTCGAGCTTGTACTGGACGGTGTGCAGGGTGACCTTCCCGGCCTGGGCCAGGACCATGAGCTCGGCCAGGTCGTTGTAGGTGCCGACGATGTTGCCGATGACGTTCTTCTCGCCGGCGACGAAGTCCAGCGTGGGGGCGGACAGGGTGCCGCCGTAGCCGAGGACGAAGTTGTAGCCGGCCGGGCCGGTCATCGCCCAGGCGTCGTTCTCCGCGCCCTGCTCGGCGACGAAGTCGAAGACCACCGTGGCGCCGCCGCCGGTGAGCTCCTGGACGGCCTCGACCTGGTTGCCGTCGGCGACGACCGTCTCCTCGGCGCCGATCTGCTTCGCCAGCTCCAGCGCGTCCGGGTTCCGGTCCACGACGATGATCTTGGTGGCGGTCAGCGCGGCGAGGGCCTGGATGCCGATGTGGCCCAGCCCGCCCGCGCCCTGCACGACCGCGGTGGTGCCCGGGTAGAGGAACGGCACCGCCTTGCGGACCGCGTGGTAGGCGGTGATGCCCGCGTCGGCGAGCGCGGCGACGTCGGCCGGGTTGGTGTCCGGGTTCAGCTTCACGCAGGACCGCGCGGTGGTGCGCAGGTACTCGGCCATGCCGCCATCGTTGTTGGACAGGCCGGGGAAGAACGCGTCCCCGGTGCACTGCATGTCGCGCCCGTAGCGGCACATGGTGCACAGGCCGCACGACGGCTGCGGGTGCAGGATGACGGTGTCGCCGACCTTCACGTTGGTGACGCCGTCGCCTACCGCGTGCACCCAGCCCGCGTTCTCGTGGCCGATCACGTAGGGCAGGTCGGGGTTCTGGATGTCGGCCCAGTCCCCGTCGATGATGTGGAGGTCGGTGCGGCACACGCCGGCACCGCCGATCTTGACGATGACGTCGAGCGGACCCTGGATCGTCGGTTCCTCGATCTCGTCGATCTGGGGATCCTGCTTGTACGCGTGCACCCGCACGGCCTTCACTGGCGGTACCTCCGAGCCTCGGACGCGCGGCGTTGCGCATCGTGGTGGTGGGACTAGGTGTGCCTGCTGTCACATCGATCTCAACCCCGTTGTGCACGACGGACAAGGGGGTTCGTTCTCGCACAGCGAGAACCGTGAGGAAACGGGCGTCGCTTTCCCTGGAGGTTACCGGCGAGTAGGGTCGGCTCATGGCTGATGACGCGAGCTGGGTCGCCGGTGCGATGACGCAGGCGGTGCCGTGGGTGACCACCGCCGGGATCACCTTCGGGGCGATCACCACCGACCGGGTCGAGGCGTTCCTCCCCGACCGCTCCGACCAGCACAACCACGTCGGCGGGCCGCACGCCGCGGTGATGTTCGGACTGGGCGAGACCGCCTCCGGCGCGGTCGGCCTGGCCGCGTTCGCCTCGGCCGGGGACCGCGCCGTACCGCTGGTCGTGCGCTCGGAGATCCGCTACCTCAAGCTCGCCAAGGGCGACCTGCGGCCGAGGCCGTGCTGACCCGCCCGGCCGGTGAGGTGCTCGCCGAGCTCGACGCCGGGACCCGCCCGGAGTTCACCGTCGACGTCACCATCACCGACGCCAGGGTGTGCAGACCGGTGCCATGACGATCGTCTGGACGCTCAAGCCGACCAAGCGGTGAGCGCCCGTCCGGCCTAGCGTGGCCGCATGGACGTGGTCATCGCCGGAGGACACGGACAGATCGCGCTGCGACTGTCCACCCTGCTCGCCGGGCAGGGGCACACCGTGCGCTCGATCGTGCGCAACCCCGACCACACCGACGAGGTGGCGGCCACCGGGGCGAGCCCGGTCGTGGCGGACCTGGAGAAGGTCTCCGCCGTGGACCTCGCGGGGCACCTGACCGGCGCCGACGCCGTCGTCTTCGCGGCGGGGGCCGGGCCGAACAGCGGTGTCGAGCGCAAGGAGACCGTGGACCGCGACGGGGCCACCCTGCTCGCCGACGCGGCCGCCGGGGCGGGCGTCCGCCGCTATCTGCTGATCTCCTCGTCCGGGGTGGACACCGAGCCCGACCCCGGCGCGGCGAGGTCTGGGCCGCCTACATCCGGGCGAAGAAGGCCGCCGAGGACGCGATCCGCGGCGACGGGCGCCTCGACGCGACGATCCTGCGCCCCGGGAAGCTCACGAACGACCCGGGCACCGGGCGGGTCACCCTCGCCCCGCCGCCGGTCGAGTACGGCGAGGTGACCCGCGACGACTCCGCCGCGGCCGTCGCCGCGCTGCTCGCCGCACCGTGGACGGCGGGGCTCACCCTGGAGCTGCGCGGCGGCGACACCGAGCTGGGTGACGCGGTCGCGGCCCTGGGGTGAGTGCGGAAGGGTCGGCCCCATGAGCGAGCACAGCTACGGCGTCGTCGTGATCGGAGCGGGCCCGGTCGGTGAGAACGCCGCTGGCTACGCGGTGGACGCCGGCCTGTCCGCGGCGCTGGTGGAGGCCGAGCTGGTCGGCGGGGAGTGCTCGTACTGGGCCTGCATCCCGTCGAAGGCACTGCTGCGCACCCCGCAGGCCGTCGCCGACGCCCGGCGGCTGCCCGGGGTGCGGGCCGAGTTCGACCCGGCGAAGGTCCTCGAACGCCGCACGAGCTTCACCTCCGACTGGGACGACGCCGGCCAGGTGCAGTGGGCCGAGGGTGCCGGGGTCACCGTGCTGCGTGGCCGGGGCGGCTGGCCGGGACCAGGCGCGTCGTCGTGACCGCGGCCGACGGCACCGAGACCGAGGTGACCGCGCGCCACGCCGTCGTCGTCGCGACCGGCAGCGTGCCGGTCGTCCCGAACGTCGCGGGGCTGGACACGGTCGAGTACTGGGGCTCGCGCGAGGCGACCTCGGTGAAGGAGGTCCCGCGCCGGCTCGGGGTGCTCGGCGGCGGTGTCGTCGGCTGCGAGATGGCGCTGGCCCACGCCCGCCTGGGTGCCCGGGTCACGCTGTTCAACCACGGCGACCGGGTGCTGCCGAGCGCCGAGCCGCAGGCCTCCGAACGGGTCGCGGCCGGGCTGCGGGAGGCAGGCGTCGACCTGCGGCTGGGCACCGGCCTGGACGAGGTGCGCCGGGCCGGGGACGCGACGGTGCTGCGCGGCGGCGGGGACGAGGTCGAGGTGGACCGGCTGCTCGTCGCGACCGGGCGCCGTCCGGCGACCGACGGGCTGGACCTGGACTCGGTCGGGGTGGGCCTCGGGCGGCGCGGCGAGATCGTCGTCGACGACTCGGGGCTGGCCGCCGGGGACTGGCTCTACGCCGTCGGCGACGTCAACGGGCGGGCCCCGCTCACCCACCAGGGCAAGTACCAGGCCCGGATCGCCGCGCACGCGATCGCCGCGCGCGCCGCGGGCCGTCCGCTCGACGACGCCGCCTGGGGCGAGGACGCGGCGACCGCCGACCACCACGCGGTGCCCCAGGTCGTGTTCACCGACCCCGAGGTCGCCTGGGTCGGCTGGACGGCGGCGGCCGCCCGCGCCGAGGGGCTCGACGTGCGGGTGGTCGACATGGACATCGCCGTCGCCGGGTCCTCGCTCACCGCGGACGACTGGTCCGGCCGGGTGATCGCCGTCGTCGACCCGCAGCGCGAGGTGCTGCTCGGGGTCACCTTCGTCGGGCCCGGGGTCGCCGAGCTGCTGCACGCGGCGACGATCGCCGTGGTCGGCGAGGTGCCGCTGTCCCGGCTGTGGCACGCCGTGCCCGCGTTCCCCACGATCAGCGAGGTGTGGCTGCGGCTGCTGGAGAACTACCGCGCGTAGCGCGCTCGACCCGCGGGCCCGGTGTCGACCGGGCCCGCAGGAGCGGGATCAGGAGCGGACGCCCAGGTGGTCGAGCAGACGGACCTCGAGGCGGTCCAGGTCGGCCGACACCGTGCGGAAGGCGGCCTTGCGGCGGGCGGCGGGCATGTTCTCCGCGGCCCGGACGGCGGCGGCGAGGTCGTGCAGCCGCGGCTCGGTCTCGTCGGCGAACCGCTTCGCGGCCTGGTCGCGGTCGACGGTCCCGTCCTCGCGCAGCTCGGTGATGGTGCGCGCGATTCGGGACAGCCGCGCGTGCAGCCGGCCACCGGGGCCGGAATAGCCGCCCAGCTCGTCCGGGGACACGCCGAGTCGCCGGGAGCGGTGGTCGTCGAGGCGGTGGCGCAGCGACCCGGCCGCAGCCATCGCGTACGGCGCCAGCAGCGGCGCGAGGACCTTGGCCATGCCCAGGTAGCGCTGGACCTTCTTGGCGTTCCACTCGCGGGCCCTGCGCTCGCGCTCGGCCTGCTTCGCGGCCAGCGTCTCGCTCTTGAGCCTGCCCTTCTCCGCGGCGTGCGCGGCCTTGGCCTCGGCCTTGCGGGCGCTCGCGTCGGCCTTCGCGGCGGCCTTGGCGACCTTCCGGTCGGCCGAGCGGGCCTTGAGGTCGGCCGAGCTCAGCAGGCTGCTCGCGGTGGCGGTGCCCTCCCCGACGGCGCGACGCGTGCTGCGCGCCGCCCTGCGGCCGGCCTTCTCCGCCCGTCGTGACGCCGCCTCGGCCTTCTTGCGGGCCTTCACCGCGCGCCGGTGCAGCTTCTCGGCGGCCTTGTCGGCGGTCTCGCGGGTGTACTCGAGGGTCTGGACCGTGGCCGACTGCACCCGTTCCGACGCGTCGACCGCCGCCTCCCTGGTCGCCGCCGCGGCGCGCTCGCCCGCGCTCGGCTTCCTGCGCAGCAGTCCCATGTCGTGTCCTCCCGGGTCGGCTCGGCAGATGATCGCCGTGTCGACGCAGCCTAGGGCCCCGCCCACCGCCCGCGCAGGACCGACACCACCCGGCCGGGGGAACGGCGCGTCACGCGGATCCGGTCCTGTCGGGGGTGGTCTCTACCCTCGGGAGCCGTGAGCACTTCGACCGGACCCCGTACCGCGCCCCGTGTCCTGCTGGACGCGGCGGCGCTGAGCGGGTGCCGCCGTCGGGTGCACCTGGACCACGACCCGTCGGCGTCGGAGCGGCCGCGGGCGCTGCAGGATCCGGCGATCGAGCAGCGCCGGGCCGACGCGGCGGCGCACCGGGAGCGGATCGGCGAGCTGCTCGCGCGCACCTGGGGTGCGGACTGGGCCAGCACCTGGCCGGACGGCGCGGCCGGGCCCACCGGGGCAGGCACCGGACCGCGGGCGGCCCGCGCGGAGCGCACGGCCGAGCTCGTCGCGGCCGGTGCGCCGCTGATCTGGGGCGCGGTCCTGCCCGTCGACGGCGACCGGCGCGGCACCGCGGAGCTGCTCGTGCGCGCGCCCACCGGGGGCTACGTCCCGCTGCTCGTCGTGCGCCGCCGGATCACCGATCCGGGGGAGGGGGCGCGCACCACCGCCGTCACCGACCCGTGGCCGCAGCGCGCCCGGCACGACCCGGACCGCAAGGTCCGCTCCCAGCCGCGTGACCTGCTGGCCCTGGCCCAGCTGACCCGGCTGCTGGAGGCCGCGGGCTGGGCGCCGCCGGAGTCGGCCCCGCGGCTCGGCGGTGTGATCGGGCTCGACGCGGACGTGGTCGTCTGGCACGACCTGCGGGCCGGGCACTGGCCCGGCGGCCGGTCCACGCTGGAGGAGTACGACGCCCGGTTCGCCGACCGCGCCGCCGTCGCCCGGTCCGCCGCGACCGGCGGCCCCGCGCTGGCGGCGCCGTCGCGGATCACCGAGTGCCGCCGCTGCCCCTGGTGGCCGACGTGCGAGGCCGAGCTGGAGGAGGTCGACGACGTCAGCCTGGTCGCCCACGGCGAGACGGCGCGGCTGCTGCGGGAGTCGGGCGTCGCGACCGTCGCGGGGCTGGCCGCGCTGGACCCGGCGGCCCCGCCCGCCGAGCTGACCGGTCCGCTGCCCGGGCCGCCGTTCTCCGACCTCGTCGCGCTGGCCCGCGCGCGCCGGCGGGGTCTCGCCGTCGCCCGCCGGGTGCCGCGGGTGCCGGTCACCCGCGCCGACGTCGAGGTCGACGTCGACATGGAGAGCTTCGGCGAGTCCGGCGCCTACCTGTGGGGTGCGCTGCTGACGCTGCCCGGCGGTGCCCGCGACGGCGACCCGGAGCCCGGCTACCGGGCGTTCGCGACCTGGGACCCGCTGCCCACCCGCGACGAGGGCCGCTCGTTCGGCGAGTTCTGGACCTGGTTCACCGGTGTGCGTGCGACCGCGCTCGCGTCCGGGCGCACGTTCGCCGCGTACTGCTACAACGAGCAGGCCGAGAACCGCTGGATGTTCGCCTCGGCGCAGCGGTTCGCCGGGATGCCCGGGGTGCCGACCGAGGCCGAGGTGCGCGCGTTCGTCGCGGACCCGTGCTGGGTGGACCTCTACGGCGTGGTCTCCACCTGGTTCCTGTGCGCGCAGGGCAAGGGGCTGAAGAAGATCGCCCCCGCCGCCGGGTTCTCGTGGCGGGACCCGGAGGCGGGTGGGGAGAACTCCATGCGCTGGTACCGCGCCGCCGTCGCGCTCGACGGCGGGGAGCCCGACCCGGTCCAGCGGGAGCGGCTGCTCGGCTACAACACCGACGACGTGCTGGCCACCCACGCGCTGCGGGAGTGGATGTCCTCGGACCGGGTGCTGGAGGTCCCACTGGTGAGCGAGCTGCGCGACGCCACCGGGTGAGCGCGTCCGTGTGAGGATGCCGGGGTGGCGCCTCGTGGATACGACCGGATCGGGCCGCACGGCGCGGTCAGCAGCACCCACCATCTCGGCACGGCCGCCGCGGCCACGGTGCTGGCGCGGGGCGGGAACGCCTTCGACGCCGCCGTCGCCTGCGGTTTCGTGCTGCAGGTGGTCGAGCCGCACCTGTGCGGGCCGGGTGGTGAGCTGCCCGCCGTGTTCGTCACCGCGACCGACCCGGTCCCGCGGGTGCTGTGCGCCCAGGGTGTCGCCCCGGCCGCCGCGACCGCGCAGCGGGTGCGCGACCTGGGCTGCGCGATCGTCCCCGGCACCGGCCTGCTCCCGGCGACGGTCCCCGGGGCCTGGGACGGCTGGCTGACCCTGCTCCGCGACCACGGCACCTGGGAGCTCGCGGACGTCCTCGCCCCGGCGCTGGACTACGCCGCGGGTGGGTTCCCGCTGGTCCCGCGGGTGCCCGCGGCCATCGGCACGGTCGCCGACCACTTCAGGGCGCACTGGCCGTCGTCGGCGGCGACGTGGCTGCCCGACGGCCGGGTCCCCGCCGTGGGCGAGCGAGTGCGGCTGCCCGTGCTGGCCGCGACCTGGCGCCGGCTGCTCGACGAGGCCGTCGGCCCGAGCCGGGAGGCACGCATCGACGCCGCCCGTGACGCATGGTACCGCGGGTTCGTCGCCGAGGAGATCGGCCGGTTCGCCGCGACCCCGGTCCGGGACGAGACCGGGCGCGACCACACCGGTCTGCTCACCGCCGACGACCTGGCCGGCTGGTCGGCGCACTACGAGGACGCGCTCGTCGCCGACGCCGGGTCGGGCTGGTCGGTCGCGAAGTGCGGCCCGTGGTCGCAGGGGCCGGTCCTGCTGCAGCAGCTGCGGCTGCTCGCCGGGCTGGACCTCGAACTGCCCGGTGGTGTCGCGACCCTCGACACGGTGCACGCCGCCGCCGAGGCCGCGAAGCTCGCCTTCGCCGACCGGGAGGCCTGGTACGGCGACGGCGCGCCCCCCGACCTGCTCGCCGACCTGCTCTCCGACGACTACACCGACGCCCGGCGGGGCCTGATCGGACCGGCGTCGGACGGCGGGCTGCGGCCCGGCTCGCCGGGTGGGCGCACCCCCCGGATCGGCGACTACGCGGCGACCCCGGGCGCCGGGCGCGGCTCCGGGACGGAGGGTCCGGGCACCGGCGAGCCGACGGTGTCGCGGGACGGCGTCGCCCGCGGGGACACGGTGCACGTCGACGTCGTCGACGCCGCCGGGAACATGATCTCGGTGACGCCGTCGGGGGGCTGGCTGCAGTCGTCGCCGACGATCCCGGAGCTGGGGTTCTGCCTCGGCACCCGCGGCCAGATGTTCTGGCTGGAGGAGGGGCTCGCCAGCACGCTCGCGCCCGGGCGGATGCCGCGCACGACGCTGTCGCCGTCGCTGGCGCTGCGCGACGGCGAGCCCACGCTGGCCTTCGGGACGCCCGGCGGGGACCAGCAGGACCAGTGGCAGCTCGCGTTCCTGCTCGCGCTCGTGCACGGCGGGCTGGACCTGCAGGCCGCGATCGACGCGCCGACCTGGCACTCGACGGCGTTCCCCGCGTCCTTCGCGCCCCGCGGCTGGGAGCCGCACGGCCTCGTCGTCGAGTCCCGGCTGGGGTCCGACACCCTCGCCGGGCTGACCCGCCGCGGGCACGCCGTGGACGACGCGGGCGCCTGGTCCCTGGGCCGGATGTGCGCGGTCGGGACCGGAGCCGCCGTCCCCGGGGGCGGCGGGCCCGGGACACTGCACGCCGCGGTCGACCCGCGGTCGGGGGTGGGCGCGGCGATCGCGCTGTAGCCGTCTCGCCGCCGGTGTCGCGCCGGAGACGGAGAACGCCCCGCCCCTCCCGTGACGGGAAGGACGGGGCGTTCCACGTGGAACACGGACGGGTGGGTCAGCGGTGCGCCTCGCCCCGCACGCCCTGCTCGCCCTCGCGGACGTGCCGCCCGTTCTGCGATCCGTTGCCCGACGCGGACCCGTTGCCGTTCGTGGACGTGTGCCCGTCGAGCGGAAGCGGGAACTCCACGTCGGAGTGGGTCACCCGGCACGGCTCGAGCGCGACCACCGTCGCGACCGGGGCGTAGCCGCTGGTCGCGAGGGTGTAGCTGCCCGCGGCAGGCCCTCGAAGGCGAAGTTCCCGTCCGGGCCGGACAGCCGCGACCCGACGACGGCGCCCTCGGCGTCGATCAGCGTGGCCAGCGCGTGCGCCACCGGGTGCCCGTCGGGCGCCGCGGTGACCCGGCCGGTGAGCCGGGAGCGCTGCGGCAGCCGCAGGTCCTGGACCGCCGTGCCGGAGCTCGGCACCTCGACGCCGACCGCCACCGGGTCGACGCCCTCGCCGGCCGCGGTGAGCGTGTAGCGCCCGGCCGGGACGCCGTCGAGCGCCCAGCGTCCGCCCTCCCCGGAGCGGCCGGCCGCGGCGACGTCGCCGCCGTGGTCGATCAGCGAGACGGTGACTCCGGGCAGCGGGGTGCCCGCGGCGTCGAGCACGGTGCCGCGGATGCCGCTGCTGATCGACAGCCGCACGTCGTGGCGGACCGGTTCGGTGCCGACCGAGACCGTGGCGGCGTGCGGCGGCAGCGCCGCGGAGGCCGCCACGACCAGGAAGCGCCCGGGCTCGTCGACGACGACGCGGTAGTGGCCGGCGCCGTCGGTGGTGGTGCGACCGACCTGGTCGCCGGACAGCCGGGTGACGGTGACGACCGCCCCGGGGACCGGCCCGCCGGTGCTGCCTTGGACCCGTCCGGTGACGGCCGGACCGTCGCCACCCGTGGAGTGCAGGTGGTCCAGGCCCGCGGCCGCGGCGGCGTCACCGACGGTGCCGTTGTGCGGCCGCGGCCGGGCCTGGGGTACCGGATGCTGCGGCTCCTGCCGGGCGACGACGGGCATCGGCGTGGTGGGCGGCGCGATGTCCGCTCCGCGCCCGCCGCCGTCGCCCCGGGTGGCGGGAGCGGGTGCCGGCGCGACCGTCGCCAGCGCCTCGGTCGGGACCGACGCGGCGGCACCACCCTCACCGGCGGCCTCGGCCAGGGCGGCCTGGGCACCGGACATGGTGCGCAGCGGCAGCTCCCGGATGAACAGCACCAGGACGAAGGCCACCGCGATCACGCAGGCCGCGATGAGGAACGCCAGCGTCATCGCGCTGGTGAAGCCCTCCTGGAACGGCGCGGCCAGCCGCGGGTCGATCCGCTGCAGGAACGAGGAGTCGGCGAGCACCGAGCTGGACAGGCCGCCGGCCTGGCCGGACTGGAGCGCCCCGACGACCTGCGCGTTGGCCGGGTCGGCCGCGACGGCGGGGTCGGTCAGCGCGGCCCGGAACGAGCTCGTGCCGAGCGCGGACCGGAGGGCGTCGGCGATCTTGTCGCCGGCGGTGGAGAACACCACCGACAGGAAGATCGCGGTGCCGAGCGTGCCGCCCATCTGTCGGAAGAACGTCACCGACGAGGTCGTGACGCCCATGTCGCGGGCGGGCATCGCGTTCTGCACGGCCAGCACCAGGGTCTGCATGCACAGTCCGAGGCCGAGGCCCAGCAGCGCCATGGTCAGGTCGAGCTGCCAGATCGGGATCGACGGCGTGACGGTCTGCCACAGCAGCACCATCGCGATCGTGATGAACGCGGTGCCGATCACCGGGAAGATCTTGTAGCGACCGGTGCGCGAGGTGAGCTGACCGGAGAGGATCGACGCGACCATGATCCCGCCGACCAGCGGCAGCATCATGAACCCGGCCTCGATCGGCGTCGCGCCGTGCACGATCTGCAGGAACTGCGGCAGCAGTGCGATGCCGCCGAACATCGCCATGCCGATGAGCAGGTTCAGCACCGCGGACAGCGAGAAGATGCCGGTGCGGAACAGGCGCAGCGGGATCAGCGCGGCGTCGCCGTAGGCCCGTTCGGCCAGCAGGAACAGCAGCAGGCCGACGACACCGATGACGTAGCAGACGATCGACGAGGTGGAGTCCCAGCCCCACTCGCGCCCCTGCTCGGCGACGATCAGCACCGGCACCAGGCACAGGGTCAGCGCCAGGGCGCCGGGCCAGTCGATCCGGGCCGGCCGCGGGACGTGCGGGATGTTCAGCACCCGCTGCACGACGACCAGCGCGACGAGTCCGATGGGGACGTTGACCAGGAAGATCCAGCGCCACCCGTCGAGCCCCGCGATCGAGTCCACACCGGACAGCAGGCCGCCGATGACCGGGCCGATCACGCTCGACGTGCCGAACACGGCGAGGAAGAAGCCCTGGTAGCGGCCCGCTCACGCGGCGGGACGATGTCGCCCAGGATGGTCAGCGCCAGCGACATCAGACCGCCCGCGCCGAGACCCTGCAGCGCGCGGAACGCGGCCAGGGAGTACATCGACCAGGCGAAGGTGCAGGCGATCGAGCCGATCAGGAAGATCGAGATCGCGGTCATGAACAGCGGCTTGCGGCCGAAGATGTCGGAGAGCTTGCCGTAGAGCGGGGTGGTGATCGTGCTGGTGATGAGGAAGGCCGTCGTCGCCCACGCCTGCAGGTTGAGACCCGACAGGTCGTCGGCGATGGTGCGGATCGCGGTCGAGACGACCGTCTGGTCCAGGGCGGCCAGGAACATGCCCAGCATCAGTCCACCCAGGACGGTCAGGATCTGCCGGTGCGTCAGCTCGCCGTCGCCGGTGGTGGTGGCGGGGCGCTGCGCACTGGCGGCAGCGGTGGACATTCTCAGGACTCCTGTGCTTCGAAGGTCTGGTAGTCGTCGAGGAAACGGCCGAGCAGGACGGTGAGGGCCTGGCGGTCGTCGGGGCTCCACGTGGCCAGGACGGTGGCGATGACCTCGGCGCGACGACGTCGCTCGGTCTCGATCACCCGGACGCCCTCCGGGGTCGCGGCGAGCAGCGAGGCGCGACCGTCGCCGGGGTCGGCCCGGCGCTCGACGAGCCCGGACTTGACCAACGACGACACCTGGCGGCTGATCGTGGAGGGATCGGAGTGGAAGGTGGCGGCGACCTCGCCGGCTCGTTGCGGGCCGACGAAGTGCAGGTGGGTCAGCACGTGGTAGCCGGCCATGTCGACGATCATCTCCGGCCGGTGCCGCTCGGCGGACCGCTTCACCTGGCGGACCAGCAGGAACAGCTCCCGGACGATCGAGTCGGCGAGTTCCAGGTCGGCATCGGCGGGTTCGGCGGCGGCAGCCTGTGCGGTGCTCATCGCGGACCCCTCTCGGTAGTGCGTGTACCACGCAACTAGTTGACTCGCGCAAGCATGCGCCGATGCGTTGCGCAATGCAAAGTAATTGGCCGTGAGCTGCGCCACCTGGTCCGCCGCCTGACCACGGAGCGGATCGTGATCACTCCACAGCGGACCCGAGCGGTTCACACGAAGGGGTGGTGCACACTTCTGTAGAGGTGCGCTGTCCCACCTCGAACGTCATCGACGGGACGACCCGGCTGCCGCTGACGTGGTGACGTGCCACTACCGTGCGGTGCACTCACGCATCGCGCCCGGAGGGACACCGCCCGTGCCGCTCGCCCGTCACCTCGCCGGACCGGCCCTGCTGGTCGCGACCGCCGCCCTGCTCGCGGGGTGCGCCCAGCCGGGGCAGCTCGGCCACGGGCCCGCCACCCCCTCCGACGACGGGTGGACGGCGGAGATCGTCCCCGCCGACCCGGGACCGCCACCGACCACCGCGGTGGCCGTACCGGGGAACGGCGAGTGGCCGGCGCGTCCGATCACCGGTGCGACCGATCCCCAGGGGCGGATCGAACGGCCCGTGGAGATCTCGACCCCGGGCCCCGCGGACATGCTCGTCCGCGAGGAAGAGCCTGCTCCCCGGTGAGTCCACCGGCTGGGTCCGCCACCCCGGGACGATGCTGACGGCGGTCCGCGGCGGGACGGTCACGGTCGTGCGGGCGGACCGGCGCGACCCCCAGACCTTCGGGACCGGCGAGGCGTTCTTCCTGGGGACGGCGAGCCGTCGGAGGTCCGCAACGACGGTGGCGTCACCGTCCAGCTCCTGCGTTCCGGTCTGCTCGCCCCCGGCGCCCCCGAACGCGAGCCCGTCCGGCCCGCCTGCTGACCCCCACCACCCCGCCCCCACCCACCACCTCGGAGTGGCGGGCGCGTGAGGGCTCGGATCTGTCGGTGCCCTGTGGGAACATCGTCGGTGGTACCGGGGCAGGGGAGCGGACACCTTGACGACGAAGACGGTCATCGCGGCGGACTACCGTGAATGGCAGGTGAGCCGGCGGATCGAGTGGACCACGCCGGCGGTCGGTGACGAGTTCGAGCACGACGTCGACGCGGGCAACGGCGCGGTCGTGCTGATCCTCGGCACGCTGGCGTTCTTCTGGCTGGTCCTCATCGTCTGGGTGCCCGACGGTGTGGTCTTCCCCTGGTTCTACTGGCTCGTCGTCATCGTCGGACTGGGCTTCTTCCCGTTCCGCTGGCTGCTGCGCAGGCCGTTCACGATCACCGCGAAGACCCAGGGCGGCTACGACCTGCCCCCGGAGAAGTGGACGGGCATGGTGCGCGGGCTCGCCACCGCGCGCGAGGAGACCAAGGTGGTCGTGCGCAGCCTGAAGAACCGCTCGACGCCCGGCCACGCGGACAGCCCGCTGCAGCCGATCAACTAGGAGTCGCGGTGCCCGAACTGCCCGAGGTGGAGGCCCTGGCCCACCACCTGCGTGAGCACGCCGTGTACCGCCCGGTGGCCAGGGTGGACCTGGCCTCGATGAGCGCGCTGAAGACGTTCGACCCGCCGGTGTCGGCGCTGGTGGGCCGGGTGGTGACCGGGGCGTCGCGGTTCGGGAAGTTCCTGTCGCTCGACTTCGCCGACCGGCCCGACGCCGGTCCGTTGCACCTGGTCACGCACCTGTCCCGGGCCGGCTGGCTGCGCTGGCACACCACCGCGGGCGTCACCCCGCCCAGACCGGGTCGCGGCCCGTTGCAGCTGCGGGTGCACCTCGACCAGGTCGGCGGGCCGGGCTTCGACCTCACCGAGCAGGGCACCCAGAAGCGGCTCGCCGTGTACCTGGTGGGCGACCCGGCGCAGGTCCCTGGCATCGCGAAGCTGGGCCCGGACGCACTGGAGCTGAGCCGGCCGGGCCTCGACGAGCTGCTCGACGGCGACAACCGCAGGCTCAAGACCCTGCTGACCGACCAGTCGACGCTCGCCGGCATCGGCAACGCCTACTCCGACGAGATCCTGCACACCGCGCGCCTGTCGCCCTACGCCACCGCGTTCCGGCTCGACGCCGCCGCCCGGGACACCCTGTTCGAGTCGCTGCACGCCGTGCTGTCCGACGCGGTGTCCCGCTCGGTCGGCCAGGGCGCCGCCGAGCTCAAGGGGGAGAAGCGCTCCGGGCTGCGCGTGCACGCCCGCACCGGGCTGCCCTGCCCGGTCTGCGGCGACACCGTGCGCGAGGTGTCGTTCGCGGAGAGATCATTCCAGTACTGTCCGACCTGCCAGACCGGGGGGAAACCGCTCGCCGACCGCCGCCTGTCCCGGTTGGTGCGCTAGTGGCGGGCGCGGGAACGGGGGTACTCGCAGTCGTGGACGGATCCACCACGCTCACCCCCTCCATGGCGCTGCTGCTCGTGGTGGCGGTCGTCGTCGCCGTCGTCGCGGTGTTCTTCTTCCTGTGGCAGCGCAACCGGCGCAACACGATGGTGTCGCCGCTGGCCAAGGCCACGTTCTCCGCGCTGCACACGGTCGCGCTGGCCGCGCCGGTGCTGCGGGAGGGGCTGTCGTCGCGCTCGGCGTCGCAGGCGCTGCCCTACCTGCGCCAGCTGCTGGAGACCACGGCGATGGCGATGACCGACTCGCGTGGCACGGTCCTGGGCTGGGACGGCAGCGCCGACCAGCACCAGCAGGACGTGCAGACGCTCGCGGACACGGTCGTCCGGACCGGCCGCATGGAGCTGATGAGCCACACCGCCATCAAGTGCAACCAGCCGGGCTGCGAGGTGCGCGGGATCGTCGTCGTCCCGCTGGAGAGCGACGGGAACATCATCGGCACGCTGGCCGCGCTCACCCCCTCGACGGCCGGCCCCCCGGTTCTGCGGGCCACCGGCGAGGTCGCGCGCTACGTCTCCAGCCAGCTGGAGCTCGCCGAGCTCGACGACTCCCGCGCCCGGCTCAACCGGGCCGAGGTCCGCGCCCTGCGCGCCCAGATCTCGCCGCACTTCGTCTACAACGCACTGACCACGATCGCCTCGTTCATCCGCACCGACCCGGCCCGGGCCCGTGAGCTGCTCATCGAGTTCGCCGACTTCACCCGCTACTCGTTCCGCTCGGCCGGCGAGTACACGACGCTGCTCGACGAGCTGAACAACATCGAGCGCTACGTGCGGCTGGAGAAGGCCCGCTTCGGCAACCGGCTCAACATCAAGCTCCAGATCGACCAGGAGGTGCAGAACGTCGTCCTGCCCTTCCTCGCCCTGCAGCCCCTGGTGGAGAACGCTGTCCGGCACGGGCTGTCCGGCAAGCCCAACGGCGGCACCGTCACCATCCGCGCGGAGAACGCCGGCTCGGAGTGCGTGATCGTCGTCGAGGACGACGGCGTCGGCATGGACCCGGCCCGGCTCAACGAGGACCTCGACGACGCCCATCTCTCCGGCGCGCACGTCGGCCTCGGCAACGTCGACGACCGCATGCGCTCGGCCTTCGGCGACAACTTCGGCCTCGTCGTCGACACCAACATCGGCGCCGGAATGAAGATCACGCTGCGGGTGCCGAAGTTCCGGGCGGGCATCCGGGCCTGACCCGGGGGCGTCCGTGGTGGCCCTCCGGCGCCTTGCTGGGCCGTACGGGTGAACCGCGCGAGGGCGAGATGTGCCGATCCGGTCACACCACGTCACCCTGTGCGCGCGCGTACGGTGGGACGGCATGGACGTCCTGCGTATTCCCGCGGCGGGACCTCGCGTCTGCCCGGCAGGCTGGGTGAGTCGGTCGGCCCCCCGGTGGTGTCGGTCGTCCGGCTGCAGGGCGTCATCAGTGCCCAGGCCGCGCCGGTGCCGCGCCAGGTGCTCAGCATCTCCTCGCTGGAGAAGGTGCTGGAGCGGGCCTTCGCGCCCGAGCGGCTCGCCGCCGTCGCGCTGGTGATCAACTCCCCGGGCGGCTCGCCCACCCAGTCCGAGCTGATCGGGAACCGCATCCGCGCACTGGCGGCGGAGAAGGACGTGCCGGTGCTGGCGTTCTGCGAGGACGTCGCCGCGTCCGGCGGCTACTGGCTGGCCTGCGCCGCCGACGAGATCTACGCCTGCTCCACCTCGGTCGTCGGCTCGATCGGCGTGATCAGCGCCGGGTTCGGGCTCGACGGCCTGATCGAGCGGTGGGGCGTGACCCGGCGGCTGCACACCGCGGGCGGGTCGAAGTCGCGGCTGGACCCGTTCCTGCCGAGCGGCCGGAGGACGTCGCCTGGCTCACCGGTCTGCAGGAACAGCTGCACGAGCGGTTCACCGGATGGGTGCGCGAGCGGCGCGGGGACCGGCTCGCGACCGACACCGAGCTGTTCGACGGCGAGGTGTGGCTGGGCGAGCGGGCCCGCGCGCTGGGCCTGGTGGACGGCATCGGCAGCAGCGCCCACGACGTCCTGACCGAACGCTTCCCCCACGCCGAGCAGCGCCCGGTGGAGCAGCGCAGGCCGTTGCTCGCCCGCCTGGGTGCGGGCGGATCCGCGGCCCGGACCGGCCTCCCCGGCGGTGTCGCGGGGCCGGGCACGAGCTGCTCTCCGCCCTCGAGACACGGGCGGCGTGGGCCCGTTACGGGCTGTGACACCGGTGACTGGGCGTACCACGACCGAGCTGCACCCCGTGTCCGGACGGTCACCGATCCGGTTCGTGCCCTGGCATCACGCGCGTCGGCACGTCACCATGGTCGCGGCGCCGGGCGATCATCGAGCGGATGGGCTTCCCGGCGCAGGCTGAGGAAGCAGGATGAGGAGATCGTGGACAGCAACGACACCACCCGCGGACTGGTCGTTCTCGCGGTGGACGACGAGCAGCCCGCGCTCGAGGAGATGGCCTTCCTGCTCGACGAGGACCCGCGCGTCGCGACGGTCCTCAAGGCCGGCGAGTCCACCGAGGCACTGCGCATCCTGAACGGCCGCCGGGCCGGGGCGGCCGCGGGTCCCGGTGCGGGGGGCGGCGCGGACGTCGCCGAGCAGACCGACATCGACGCGGTGTTCCTCGACATCCGCATGCCCGGCCTCGATGGCCTGGAGCTGGCCCGGGTGCTGCAGAACATGGCCGTGCAGCCGGCGATCGTCTTCGTCACCGCGCACGACGACCGTGCGGTCGACGCCTACGACGTGGGTGCCATCGACTACCTGCTCAAGCCGCTGCGCACCGAGCGGCTCTCCGCCGCACTCGACCGGATCCTGTCGACCCGTCGCAGCGGACCGGTCGAGACCGTCCGCGAGGAGAGCGGTGGCGACGACGAGGTCATCCCCGTCGAGCTGGCCGGCACCACGAAGCTGGTACCGCGGTCTGCCGTGCGCTACGTCGAGGCCCAGGGCGACTACGCCCGGCTGCACACCACCGAGGGCAGCCACCTCGTCCGGATCCCGCTGTCGGTGCTCGAGGACCGCTGGCGCGACGCCGGCTTCGTGCGCATCCACCGCTCGTTCCTAGTGGCGCTGCCGCTGGTCACCGAGCTGCGGCTGGCCGGGTCCGGCTACGTCGTGCGCATCGGCTCCGGCCCGGAGACCGCGGAGCTGCCGGTCAGCCGTCGGCACACCCGTGAACTGAAGGACCGCCTCGTCCGTGCGACCAAGCAGGCGTGGAGCCAGAGGTGAACAGGTCCACCGGCGGCGTCTCGCCGTCGGTGCGTCCGCAGTCCGACCGGGCCGCGGACGATCTCGACGGGTCCGACCGGCCCGGCACCGGACCCGACGCGACGGTCGCCGGCCCGCGCGCGGACCAGGGCGCCCCCGCGCCCGAGGACCGGCCGGATCCCGCTCGGTCGCGCCCGTACCCGGACGGCGCCGTCGCCGGTCTCGACGCCTGGAACCCGGCGCTCGAACACCGTAACCGCCGGGTCGCCCTCGCACCGGAGCCTGCCGGGAACGCCATCCCGGCCCAGCCGCGCGGCTCGTACGCGTCCGGCCCGCACCCGCGGCCGGCCGACGGGTACCGGCCCGGTGGTGGCCCCGGGCCGCGTCCGGCCCCCCGGCCGACCCCCGCCCGGAACCGACCGCCACCCCCGGATCCGAGGGGGCCGTTCTGCGCGCCGCCGGTCCCGCTCCGGCCGCGCCCGGGCCCACCGGCGGCCCGACCTCCGGCGCCCCGAGGCCCGGCGCTCCGACGCCCGGCGCCTCGACGCCCACGGCCTCGACGTCCAGCGCCTCGTCCTCCAGTGGCGGCGTTGCCCGTGACACCGCTCCCGACGACCGCGTCCCCGGTCACCGGGGCCCGGTCACCCCGGGTCCCAGCAACCCGGGATCCGGCAACCCGGGATCCGGCAACCCGGGATCCGGCGACCGGACCTCCCCGCGACCGGGAGGCGACCGCTGCGACCGGGGGCCGCGCCGCTCGCCGTGCCCGTCGGCGCGGCGGAGGAACCCGCCGCCGACGGCGGCGCCGGCTGGCCCAGGCCGAGATCGCCCGTCGCGTCGCGGACCGGGCCGGGGGGACCGGCCGGCACGCCCGCGTCGACCCGTCCCCGACGCCGCACCGGGACCGTGGGCAGGCCGACCCCGACGACGCGCCGGCGCCCTCTCCGACCACGACGACCCGCCCCGCGGCGCCGCCGCTCGTGGCGTCGCGACCGGCGCCGGGACCGCCACGCCGCCTGCCGTACCCACCGCGCCGCAGCCCGCCCCGACTCCGCCCCGCCCCGAGCCCGCGCGGCGCGACTTCGCACGGTGTGACCCGCGCGACAAGACGCCGCGCGACACGACGCCGCACGGTGCGACCCCGCGCGGTGCGACCCCGCACGAGGGCGGCTACGCCCCGGACGACGGCGACCCCGAGGACCGTGACCCCGACGCGCGCGAGACCTACGGCCCGCCGGTCCACCCCACCCGCGCTCGCCCGGCTCGGCCGCGCGCGAACCTCGTGCCGGACCCGTACGCCCCGGAGGGTGTGCGCCCCGGTCCCGGCTGGCCGCCGGTCCCCGCCGCGACCCCGGCACCGGACGTCGTCGACAGC
>NZ_JAHLJA010000156.1:0-11391 GCF_020496245.1 Pseudonocardia sp. ICBG601
CCCGCTCGGTCGGCCAGGCGCCGCCGAGCTCAAGGGGGAGAAGCGCTCCGGGCTGCGCGTGCACGCCCGCACCGGGCTGCCCCTGCCCGGTCTGCGGCGACACCGTGCGCGAGGTGTCGTTCGCGGAGAGATCATTCCAGTACTGTCCACCTGCCAGACCGGGGGGAAACCGCTCGCCGACCGCCGCCTGTCCCGGTTGGTGCGCTAGTGGCGGGCGCGGGAACGGGGGTACTCGCAGTCGTGGACGGATCCACCACGCTCACCCCCTCCATGGCGCTGCTGCTCGTGGTGGCGGTCGTCGTCGCCGTCGTCGCGGTGTTCTTCTTCCTGTGGCAGCGCAACCGGCGCAACACGATGGTGTCGCCGCTGGCCAAGGCCACGTTCTCCGCGCTGCACACGGTCGCGCTGGCCGCGCCGGGTGCTGCGGGAGGGGCTGTCGTCGCGCTCGGCGTCGCAGGCGCTGCCCTACCTGCGCCAGCTGCTGGAGACCACGGCGATGGCGATGACCGACTCGCGTGGCACGGTCCTGGGCTGGGACGGCAGCGCCGACCAGCACCAGCAGGACGTGCAGACGCTCGCGGACACGGTCGTCCGGACCGGCCGCATGGAGCTGATGAGCCACACCGCCATCAAGTGCAACCAGCCGGGCTGCGAGGTGCGCGGGATCGTCGTCGTCCCGCTGGAGAGCGGACGGGAACATCATCGGCACGCTGGCCGCGCTCACCCCCTCGACGGCCGCCCCCCGGTTTCTGCGGGCCACCGGCGAGGTCGCGCGCTACGTCTCCAGCCAGCTGGAGCTCGCCGAGCTCGACGACTCCCGCGCCCGGCTCAACCGGGCCGAGGTCCGCGCCCTGCGCGCCCAGATCTCGCCGCACTTCGTCTACAACGCACTGACCACGATCGCCTCGTTCATCCGCACCGACCCGGCCCGGGCCCGTGAGCTGCTCATCGAGTTCGCCGACTTCACCCGCTACTCGTTCCGCTCGGCCGGCGAGTACACGACGCTGCTCGACGAGCTGAACAACATCGAGCGCTACGTGCGGCTGGAGAAGGCCCGCTTCGGCAACCGGCTCAACATCAAGCTCCAGATCGACCAGGAGGTGCAGAACGTCGTCCTGCCCTTCCTCGCCCTGCAGCCCCTGGTGGAGAACGCTGTCCGGCACGGGCTGTCCGGCAAGCCCAACGGCCGGCACCGTCACCATCCGCGCGGAGAACGCCGGCTCGGAGTGCGTGATCGTCGTCGAGGACGACGGCGTCGGCATGGACCCGGCCCGGCTCAACGAGGGACCTCGACGACGCCCATCTCTCCGGCGCGCACGTCGGCCTCGGCAACGTCGACGACCGCATGCGCTCGGCCTTCGGCGACAACTTCGGCCTCGTCGTCGACACCAACATCGGCGCCGGAATGAAGATCACGCTGCGGGTGCCGAAGTTCCGGGCGGGCATCCGGGCCTGACCCGGGGGCGTCCGTGGTGGCCCTCCGGCGCCTTGCTGGGCCGTACGGGTGAACCGCGCGAGGGCGAGATGTGCCGATCCGGTCACACCACGTCACCCTGTGCGCGCGCGTACGGTGGGACGGCATGGACGTCCTGCGTATTCCCGCGGCGGTGACCTCGCGTCTGCCCGGCAGGCTGGGTGAGTCGGTCGGCCCCCCGGTGGTGTCGGTCGTCCGGCTGCAGGGCGTCATCAGTGCCCAGGCCGCGCCGGTGCCCGCGCCAGGTGCTCAGCATCTCCTCGCTGGAGAAGGTGCTGGAGCGGGCCTTCGCGCCCGAGCGGCTCGCCGCCGTCGCGCTGGTGATCAACTCCCCGGGCGGCTCGCCCACCAGTCCGAGCTGATCGGGAACCGCATCCGCGCACTGGCGGCGGAGAAGGACGTGCCGGTGCTGGCGTTCTGCGAGGACGTCGCCGCGTCCGGCGGCTACTGGCTGGCCTGCGCCGCCGACGAGATCTACGCCTGCTCCACCTCGGTCGTCGGCTCGATCGGCGTGATCAGCGCCGGGTTCGGGCTCGACGGCCCTGATCGAGCGGTGGGGCGTGACCCGGCGGCTGCACACCGCGGGCGGGTCGAAGTCGCGGCTGGACCCGTTCCTGCCCGAGCGGCCGGAGGACGTCGCCTGGCTCACCGGTCTGCAGGAACAGCTGCACGAGCGGTTCACCGGATGGGTGCGCGAGCGGCGCGGGGGACCGGCTCGCGACCGACACCGAGCTGTTCGACGGCGAGGTGTGGCTGGGCGAGCGGGCCCGCGCGCTGGGCCTGGTGGACGGCATCGGCAGCGCCCACGACGTCCTGACCGAACGCTTCCCCCACGCCGAGCAGCGCCCGGTGGAGCAGCGCAGGCCGTTGCTCGCCCGCCTGGGTGCGGGCGGATCCGCGGCCCGGACCGGCCTCCCCGGCGGTGTCGCGGGGGCCGGGCACGAGCTGCTCTCCGCCCTCGAGACACGGGCGGCGTGGGCCCGTTACGGGCTGTGACACCGGTGACTGGGCGTACCACGACCGAGCTGCACCCCGTGTCCGGACGGTCACCGATCCGGTTCGTGCCCTGGCATCACGCGCGTCGGCACGTCACCATGGTCGCGGCGCCGGGCGATCATCGAGCGGATGGGCTTCCGGCGCAGGCTGAGGAAGCAGGATGAGGAGATCGTGGACAGCAACGACACCACCCGCGGACTGGTCGTTCTCGCGGTGGACGACGAGCAGCCCGCGCTCGAGGAGATGGCCTTCCTGCTCGACGAGGACCCGCGCGTCGCGACGGTCCTCAAGGCCGGCGAGTCCACCGAGGCACTGCGCATCCTGAACGGCCGCCGGGCCGGGGCGGCCGCGGGTCCCGGTGCGGGGGGCGGCGCGGACGTCGCCGAGCAGACCGACATCGACGCGGTGTTCCTCGACATCCGCATGCCCGGCCTCGATGGCCTGGAGCTGGCCCGGGTGCTGCAGAACATGGCCGTGCAGCGGCGATCGTCTTCGTCACCGCGCACGACGACCGTGCGGTCGACGCCTACGACGTGGGTGCCATCGACTACCTGCTCAAGCCGCTGCGCACCGAGCGGCTCTCCGCCGCACTCGACCGGATCCTGTCGACCCGTCGCAGCGGACCGGTCGAGACCGTCCGCGAGGAGAGCGGTGGCGACGACGAGGTCATCCCCGTCGAGCTGGCCGGCACCACGAAGCTGGTACCGCGGTCTGCCGTGCGCTACGTCGAGGCCCAGGGCGACTACGCCCGGCTGCACACCACCGAGGGCAGCCACCTCGTCCGGATCCCGCTGTCGGTGCTCGAGGACCGCTGGCGCGACGCCGGCTTCGTGCGCATCCACCGCTCGTTCCTAGTGGCGCTGCCGCTGGTCACCGAGCTGCGGCTGGCCGGGTCCGGCTACGTCGTGCGCATCGGCTCCGGCCCGGAGACCGCGGAGCTGCCGGTCAGCCGTCGGCACACCCGTGAACTGAAGGACCGCCTCGTCCGTGCGACCAAGCAGGCGTGGAGCCAGAGGTGAACAGGTCCACCGGCGGCGTCTCGCCGTCGGTGCGTCCGCAGTCCGACCGGGCCGCGGACGATCTCGACGGGTCCGACCGGCCCGGCACCGGACCCGACGCGACGGTCGCCGGCCCGCGCGCGGACCAGGGCGCCCCCGCGCCCGAGGACCGGCCGGATCCCGCTCGGTCGCGCCCGTACCCGGACGGCGCCGTCGCCGGTCTCGACGCCTGGAACCCGGCGCTCGAACACCGTAACCGCCGGGTCGCCCTCGCACCGGAGCCTGCCGGGAACGCCATCCCGGCCCAGCCGCGCGGCTCGTACGCGTCCGGCCCGCACCCGCGGCCGGCCGACGGGTACCGGCCCGGTGGTGGCCCCGGGCCGCGTCCGGCCCCCCGGCCGACCCCCCGCCCGGAACCGACCGCCACCCCCGGATCCGAGGGGGCCGTTCTGCGCGCCGCCGGTCCCGCTCCGGCCGCGCCCGGGCCCACCGGCGGCCCGACCTCCGGCGCCCCGAGGCCCGGCGCTCCGACGCCCGGCGCCTCGACGCCCACGGCCTCGACGTCCAGCGCCTCGTCCTCCAGTGGCGGCGTGCCCCGTGACACCGCTCCCGACGACCGCGTCCCCGGTCACCGGGGCCCGGTCACCCCGGGTCCCAGCAACCCGGGATCCGGCAACCCGGGATCCGGCAACCCGGGATCCGGCGACCGGACCTCCCGCGACCGGGAGGCGACCGCTGCGACCGGGGGCCGCGCCGCTCGCCGTGCCCGTCGCGCGGCGGAGGAACCCGCCGCCGACGGCGGCGCCGGCTGGCTCCAGGCCGAGATCGCCCGTCGCGTCGCGGACCGGGCCGGGGGGACCGGCCGGCACGCCCGCGTCGACCCGTCCCCGACGCCGCACCGGGACCGTGGGCAGGCCGACCCCGACGACGCGCCGGCGCCCTCTCCCGACCACGACGACCCGCCCCGCGGCGCCGCCGCTCGTGGCGTCGCGACCGGCGCCGGGACCGCCACGCCGCCTGCCGTACCCACCGCGCCGCAGCCCGCCCCGACTCCGCCCGCCCCGAGCCCGCGCGGCGCGACTTCGCACGGTGTGACCCCGCGCGACAAGACGCCGCGCGACACGACGCCGCACGGTGCGACCCCGCGCGGTGCGACCCCGCACGAGGGCGGCTACGCCCCGGACGACGGCGACCCCGAGGACCGTGACCCCGACGCGCGCGAGACCTACGGCCCGCCGGTCCACCCCACCCGCGCTCGCCCGGCTCGGCCGCGCGCGAACCTCGTGCCGGACCCGTACGCCCCGGAGGGTGTGCGCCCCGGTCCCGGCTGGCCGCCGGTCCCCGCCGCGACCCCGGCACCGGACGTCGTCGACAGCGGTGCGCAGACCCCGGCTCCGGACGTCACCGACAGCGGGAAGCAGTGGCCCCCGACCGGCGGCGGCTCCGGCCTGCCCCAGCGCGTCCCGGGCGCGACGTCGTGGTCGAGCACCTGGTCCCCCGACCGCAGCGCGCTCCTGGCGGGGACCCCCGACACCGCGCGCGCTGCCGACACCGCGAGCGCCCCCGACGCGGCGGACGCGACCGGCACGGCCGGGGCCACGGACGGCGCGACCGTCGCCGACACGAACCGGGACACGGCCCGCGACACGGACACGGCGGACCCGCGCGGCACGGACGGCACCGGGCTCCCGGCCCGCCCCGGCAGCGCGGACGAGCGCGCAGACGGGACTGGGGACACGACCGGGGACACGACCGTCGCCGCACCGGCCGACCGGCCGGGGCCCGAGGGATCCACCGAGACCCGCCCGGTCCCCACCCGCTGGTCCGCGTCGGGGCGACGCGATCCCGTCGCCCCGACGCCGTACCGCCCGGACCCCGCCGACCGGTTCGGCCCCGCGGCCGACCCCTCCGACCACCCCACCGACCACCCCACCGACCACCGCACCGACGACGAGCTGGACGACGACGACCTCCCCGACGAGGACGAGCTCGACGAGGAGCTCGACGAGCTGCGCGGCGGCCCCCTCGAACGCACCGAGGTCATCTGGCGCGCCCCCGAGGTCGACGTCGCGCCTGCTCCCGAGCCGTCGGTCGAGCCCGGTCCCCAGCCGTTCGCCCCGGTCGCCGCGGCGCCCTACACCGGTGCCCGCCCACGCCCGTTCTCCGCCGAGCCGACCGACCCGCCCGCGGCCGCCGAAGAGCCCGGCGACGACGAGCTCGGCGCCGGGCGCGTCCGCATCGTGCTCTCCGAGCGCCGCTCGACCGCGCAGTCCTCGCGCGGGCTGTCCGACGTGCAGGACCCGGGCGCCGTCGGCACCCTGCTGCGCAACTCCCTGGTCCGCACCCAGCTGCTGCTCGCGCTGCGGGTCAGCGTCGTCGCGCTGATCGGGCTGGGTGTACTGCCCGCCCTGTTCATCGCGGTCCCGGTCCTCGGCCAGATCGAGGTGCTGGGCATCCGGCTGCCGTGGCTGCTGCTCGGCGTGCTCGTCTACCCGTTCCTGCTGGGCCTGGGCTGGTGGTATGTGAGCTCCGCGGAGGCGGCGGAGCAGGACTTCGCCGACGACGTGGCCGATCGATGAGCCTGACCGCGATCCTGTCGCTGGTCGCGATCGTCCTGGTGGCGGTCGCGTCCTCCGTGATCGGCTCCATCGCCCACCGGACCAGGCTGACCTCGGACTTCCTCGTCGCGTCCCGGTCGGTGCCGTCGCGGCTCAACGCCGGCGCGATCTCCGGCGAGTACCTGTCGGCGGCCTCGTTCCTCGGCATCGCGGGGCTGATCCTCGTCCAGGGTGTCGACGCGCTCTGGTACGCCGTCGGCTACACCGCCGGTTACCTGTTCCTGCTCCTGTTCGTCGCCGCGCCGCTGCGCCGATCGGGCGCCTACACCGTCCCCGACTTCGCCGACGCCCGGCTCGCCTCGCCGATGCTGCGCAAGGTCTGCGCGGCCGTCGTCATCGTCATCTGCTGGCTCTACCTGCTGCCGCAGCTGCAGGGCGCCGGGCTGACCGTCGGCATCGTCACGGGTCTGCCCGACTGGATCGGCTCCGGCGCGGCCGGGGTGATCGTGGTCGCCACCGTCGCGCTCGGCGGGATGCGCTCGGTGACGTTCGTGCAGGCGTTCCAGTACTGGTTCAAGCTGACCGCGCTCGCCGTGCCGGCCGTGATCGGCCTGGCCGTCTGGCTGGGCGACGGCCACACCTTCGCCCGCGACGAGCCGCCGGAGTTCCGCGAGCCCACGACCGTCTCGGTCGCCACCCCGGTGACGCTCGAGGCGCGGCTGGCCGTCGACGTCGTCGCCCGCGGCACCGTCGCCGGGCAGCCGGTCGACGGCCCGCTGCGCTGGGTCGCCGGGTCCACCCACGAGGTCACCGCCGGGACCGAGCTGCGGTTCGCCGCGGGCGCCCCGGTGCCGGTCACCCGCGGTGCCCCGACCGACGACGAGAGCTGGCTGCGCCCGTTCGCCGGCTCCGATCAGCACCAGCTGCTCGCGACCTACTCGCTGATCCTCGCCACGTTCCTCGGGACCATGGGCCTGCCGCACGTGCTCGGCCGCTTCTACACCAACTCCGACGGCCGGGCGGCCCGTCGCAGCGCCGTGCTCGTCCTGGCGATGCTGGGCGGCTTCTACGTCCTGGTGACGCTGCTCGGCGTGCTGTCGCGGGTCTACACCCCGCAGCTGCTGGTCACCGGCCGCACCGACGCGGCGGTCCTGCTGCTCCCGACCGCGATCCTGGGCAGCGGGCTGCTCGGCGCGCTGGTGGGCGGCCTCGTCGCGGCGGGGGCGTGGGCCGCGTTCCTGTCGACGGCGTCGGGCCTGCTGGTCAGCCTGGCCAGCGTCGTGTCCACCGACGTGCTGCCCCGGCACGGCCGGATGACCCGGCGCTTCCCGCTGGCGACGGTGCTCGCCGGGGTGCCGCCGACGATCGTCGCACTCGTGCCGACCGGCCTGAACTTCGCCGAGGCCGTCGCGCTGGTGTTCGCCGTCGCCGCGTCCACGTTCTGTCCGCTGCTCGTCCTGGGCATCTGGTGGCGCGGGCTGACCGATGTCGGCGCGATCGCCGGGGTCGTCGTCGGCGGGGTGGTGTCGGCCGGTGCGGTCGTCGCGGCACTCGCCGGGGTCGACGTCTCCGGGCTCGGTCCGCAGGCCGACTGGATCGGGGTCCTGCTGTACCGGCCGGCGATCGTCAGTGTGCCGCTGGCGTTCGCGACGATGGCGCTGGTGTCCCGGTTCACCCGGGCGCGCCGCCCCGTCGACGCGGGCCAGGTGCTCCTGCGCCTGCACGCACCCGAACGGCTGGGTCTCATGCGGGACCGATTGGACGACAGGGCCTGACGGGTCTCCGCCGAACGGGTCTACACAGCGTCACCGTTCGGACCGGTGGGTTCGTCCGGACCGGGGTTCTCGTCGGTATCGGCACGCAACGACGTTCCCCGACGCGATACCCGGTCGTTGTTCCGGGTGAAGTGTGTCCCCCGGGGACGCGCCGCGGTCCCCCGGCCACGACGCGGCCCGGCTCCCCGCAGCACGACCCGAAAGGAACCGGCACCATGAGCAGCCCCGCAGAGCGCTCGGCCGGCACGATCTACCAGCAGGTCCAGGCGAGTCCCGAGTTCCGGGCGTACCGCAGCCGCCTCCGGCGCTACGTGTTCCCGATGACCGCGATCTTCCTCGCCTGGTACCTCGCCTACGTCGGTCTCGCCAGCTACGCCCCCGAGTTCATGTCCATCCGGGTCGTCGGCACGATCACGGTCGGGCTGCTCGTCGGCCTCGGCCAGTTCGTCTCCACCTTCCTGATCACGACCCTGTACGTCCGGTTCGCCGAGCGTGAGATCGACGGCCCGAGCGCCGAACTGCGCGCCCGGGTCGAGCAGGCGGAGGTGCGCGCATGACCACGTCCGTACTGGCCCAGGCCGAGTCGGTCGGCTCGGTCACCGCGAACCTCGGGTTCTTCCTGCTGTTCGTGATCGTGACCCTGATGATCGTGCTGCGGGTGAGCCGCACCAACGCCACCCGCGCCGACTACTACACCGGTGGGCACGCCTTCACCGGCCCGCAGAACGGCACCGCGATCGCCGGTGACTTCCTGTCCGCGGCCTCGTTCCTCGGCATCGCCGGGGCCATCGCCCTCTACGGCTACGACGGCTTCCTCTACTCCGTCGGCTTCCTCGTCGGCTGGCTGATGGCGCTCCTGCTCGTCGCGGAGCTGCTGCGCAACACCGGCCGCTTCACGATGGGCGACGTCCTGGCGTTCCGGATGCGTCAGCGCCCGGTCCGCGCGGCCGCCGCGACCTCGACGCTGGTCGTCTCGCTCTTCTACCTGATCGCGCAGATGGCCGGGGCCGGCGGGCTGATCTCGCTGCTGCTGCAGATCCCGAAGACCGACAAGCTCTCGCAGGCGCTGGTGATCGTCGTCGTCGGCGGCCTCATGGTCGTCTACGTGCTGTTCGGCGGGATGAAGGGCACCACCTGGGTGCAGATCATCAAGGCCGGCCTGCTGCTCACCGGCGCCGCGGTGCTGACCACCTGGGTGCTCGGCCGCTACGGGTTCAACCTGTCCGCGGTGCTGGAACACGCCACCCGGAACTCCGAGCGCGGCGAGGCCATCCTCAACCCGGGCCTGCAGTACACGAACAAGATCGACTTCATCTCGCTCGGTCTCGCGCTGGTGCTCGGTACGGCGGGCCTGCCGCACATCCTGATGCGCTTCTACACCGTGCCCTCGGCCAAGGAGGCCCGCCGCTCGGTGGTCTGGGCGATCTGGCTGATCGGCATCTTCTACCTGTTCACGCTGGTGCTCGGCTACGGCGCGACGGCGCTGCTGCCGCCGGGGACGATCACCCGCGCGAACCAGAACGACGCCGCGCCGCTGCTGGCCTACGCGATCGGTGGCGAGATCATGCTCGGCCTGATCTCCGCGGTGGCGTTCGCGACGATCCTCGCCGTCGTCGCCGGTCTGACGATCACCGCATCGGCCTCGTTCGCCCACGACGTCTACGCCAACGTGCTCCGCCGTGGCACCGCCACGCCGGACGCCGAGGTGAAGGTCGCCCGCACGACCGCGCTGGTCATCGGCCTGGTCGCGATCGGCGGCGGGATCGTCGCCAACGGGCAGAACGTCGCGTTCCTGGTGGCGCTGGCGTTCGCCGTCGCCGCGTCGGCGAACCTGCCGACGATCCTGTTCTCGCTGTTCTGGAAGCGGTTCAACACGACCGGCGCGCTGTGCAGCATCTATGGCGGCGTGATCGTCTGCGTCGGCCTCATCGTGATCTCCCCGGCCGTGTCCGGGTCCCCGACCTCGATGGTGCCGAACGTGGACTTCGCGTTCTTCCCGCTGTCCAACCCCGGCCTGGTGTCGATCCCGGTGTCGTTCGCGCTGGGCATCATCGGCACCTTCCTCGGCGGCCGCGAGCGCTTCAACGCCGCCCGCTTCGCCGAGATGGAGGTCCGCTCGCTCACCGGTGCCGGTGCGGTCCGCGCGACCACCGCGCCGAAGGAGGCGCCGAAGCCGACCGCGGTCCCCGCCGAGGACCTCATCGGCATCCCGCGGCGCGAGACCGAGGGCTCCGGTCGGCACCGCTCGCAGCCGCGTCCGCAGCCCCGGCCGAACCCGGGGCAACGGCCGCAGACCAGCCGCCAGGCCGGCGAGCTGTTCGGCAACACCGGTCTGACCGGTGTCCAGCCCGTGGTCGGCGCCGACGGACGTCCGGACCGGTACGGGACGGGCCGCCCGCCGGGACCGCAGGGCACTGGCGGGTACCGGCCCGCGCAGGCCACCGGCGGGTACCGGGCCGCGCAGCCGCCGCTGGACCCGAACGAGGTGACGATCCCGCACGGGTCGCTCTACCGCGACGACGGCCGCTGAGCCACGCCGCTCACGGCGGGTTGACGGGGTGGCGTGGCAGGATGGCGCCATGTCCGACCCGGTTCCCGCCGTGAGCGTGTCCGCTCTCCCCGCCGACGCCCCGATGCTGGACGTCCGCGAGCTCGACGAGTGGACCGCCGGGCACGCCCCGCACGCCCGTCACCTGCCGATGTCCGAGCTGGCCGCCCGGATGGGCGAGGTCCCCACCGACGACCCGCTCTACGTCGTCTGCCGCTCCGGCGGCCGGTCGGCCCGGGTCGTCGCCTACCTGACCCAGCAGGGCTTCCCGGCGGTGAACGTCGAGGGCGGCATGCAGGACTGGGCCGCCCAGGGCCGCACGATCGTGACCGACGACGGCAGCGCCCCCCGGATCGCCTGACCCGTGTCCGCGCCGGCGCCCCGACGGCCGGGCCCGCCGTGCCCACGCTGCGGCCGGACGGCTCCCCCCGGTGGGGGCGCGTTCTGCCCGTGGTGCGGTCGCTACCTGGCCGCCCTCGACTGGGTCGCGACGACGCCCGGTGGCCCGGCCGCCGAGCCCGCCGCCCGTCGGGACCGCTACACCGGTCCGCCCCGCTACCGCACCGTCCCGCGCTGGGGCCTCCCGGTGGGGCCCTGGCGGATCGCGCCGGTACCCGGCGAGGGACCGCTCCGGCCGGTCGACCGGGCCCGCGCGCTGGCCGCGCAGCTCGTACCCGTGCTGTGGGTGGTGGTCGTCGTGTCGGGGATCGCCGCCGTCGCCGAGGTGTGGCGGTACGTGCTGCTGCTGTTCAGCCGGTCCGACGCGTTGTCCCCGGAGGCTGTCGGCGTCTCCGACGCGCTGGTGTGGTTCGGCGGCTGGTCCTCGGTGGTGGCGACGATCGCCGCCGGGGTGCTGGTGATCTCGTGGAGCCTGTGGACCTACCGGGCGGCCGCGGACCGTGCGGGGACGCGCGCCTGGCGGAGCCACCGGTGGGTCGTCGCGGGCTGGGTGGTGCCCGGCTGGAACCTGGTCGCGCCCGGTTCGCTGCTGGCCGAGACCGAGCACACCGCACTGGAGCTGCCACCGGAACGGCGGCCGTCG
>NZ_JAHLJA010000157.1:0-19127 GCF_020496245.1 Pseudonocardia sp. ICBG601
GTGTGACCCCGCGCGACAAGACGCCGCGCGACACGACGCCGCACGGTGCGACCCCGCGCGGTGCGACCCCGCACGGAGCGGCTACGCCCGGACGACGGCGACCCCGAGGACCGTGACCCCGACGCGCCGCGAGACCTACGGCCCGCCGGTCCACCCCACCCGCGCTCGCGCCGGCTCGGCCGCGCGCGAACCTCGTGCCGGACCCGTACGCCCCGGAGGGTGTCGCGCCCGGTCCCGGCTGGCCGCCGGTCCCCGCCGCGACCCCGGCACCGGACGTCGTCGACAGCGGTGCGCAGACCCGGCTCCGGACGTCACCGACAGCGGGAAGCAGTGGCCCCCGACCGGCGGCGGCTCCGGCCTGCCCCAGCGCGTCCCGGGCGCGACGTCGTGGTCGAGCACCTGGTCCCCCGACCGCAGCGCGCTCCTGGCGGGGACCCCCGACACCGCGCGCGCTGCCGACACCGCGAGCGCCCCCGACGCGGCGGACGCGACCGGCACGGCCGGGGCCACGGACGGCGCGACCGTCGCCGACACGAACCGGGACACGGCCCGCGACACGGACACGGCGGACCCGCGCGGCACGGACGGCACCGGGCTCCCGGCCCGCCCCGGCAGCGCGGACGAGCGCGCAGACGGGACTGGGGACACGACCGGGACACGACCGTCGCCGCACC
Source organism: Pseudonocardia sp. ICBG601 (assembly GCF_020496245.1). NCBI lineage: Bacteria > Bacillati > Actinomycetota > Actinomycetes > Pseudonocardiales > Pseudonocardiaceae > Pseudonocardia > Pseudonocardia sp. ICBG601. Next base: position 675 of record NZ_JAHLJA010000157.1, read on the forward strand.
GGCCGACCGGCCGGGGCCCGAGGGATCCACCGAGACCCGCCCGGTCCCCACCCGCTGGTCCGCGTCGGGGCGACGCGATCCCGTCGCCCCGACGCCGTACCGCCCGGACCCCGCCGACCGGTTCGCCCCGCGGCCGACCCCTCCGACCACCCCACCGACCACCCCACCGACCACCGCACCGACGACGAGCTGGACGACGACGACCTCCCCGACGAGGACGAGCTCGACGAGGAGCTCGACGAGCTGCGCGGCGGCCCCCTCGAACGCACCGAGGTCATCTGGCGCGCCCCGAGGTCGACGTCGCGCCTGCTCCCGAGCCGTCGGTCGAGCCCGGTCCCCAGCCGTTCGCCCCGGTCGCCGCGGCGCCCTACACCGGTGCCCGCCCACGCCCGTTCTCCGCCGAGCCGACCGACCCGCCCGCGGCCGCCGAAGAGCCCGGCGACGACGAGCTCGGCGCCGGGCGCGTCCGCATCGTGCTCTCCGAGCGCCGCTCGACCGCGCAGTCCTCGCGCGGGCTGTCCGACGTGCAGGACCCGGGCGCCGTCGGCACCCTGCTGCGCAACTCCCTGGTCCGCACCCAGCTGCTGCTCGCGCTGCGGGTCAGCGTCGTCGCGCTGATCGGGCTGGGTGTACTGCCCGCCCTGTTCATCGCGGTCCCGGTCCTCGGCCAGATCGAGGTGCTGGGCATCCGGCTGCCGTGGCTGCTGCTCGGCGTGCTCGTCTACCCGTTCCTGCTGGGCCTGGGCTGGTGGTATGTGAGCTCCGCGGAGGCGGCGGAGCAGGACTTCGCCGACGACGTGGCCGATCGATGAGCCTGACCGCGATCCTGTCGCTGGTCGCGATCGTCCTGGTGGCGGTCGCGTCCTCCGTGATCGGCTCCATCGCCCACCGGACCAGGCTGACCTCGGACTTCCTCGTCGCGTCCCGGTCGGTGCCGTCGCGGCTCAACGCCGGCGCGATCTCCGGCGAGTACCTGTCGGCGGCCTCGTTCCTCGGCATCGCGGGGCTGATCCTCGTCCAGGGTGTCGACGCGCTCTGGTACGCCGTCGGCTACACCGCCGGTTACCTGTTCCTGCTCCTGTTCGTCGCCGCGCCGCTGCGCCGATCGGGCGCCTACACCGTCCCCGACTTCGCCGACGCCCGGCTCGCCTCGCCGATGCTGCGCAAGGTCTGCGCGGCCGTCGTCATCGTCATCTGCTGGCTCTACCTGCTGCCGCAGCTGCAGGGCGCCGGGCTGACCGTCGGCATCGTCACGGGTCTGCCCGACTGGATCGGCTCCGGCGCGGCCGGGGTGATCGTGGTCGCCACCGTCGCGCTCGGCGGGATGCGCTCGGTGACGTTCGTGCAGGCGTTCCAGTACTGGTTCAAGCTGACCGCGCTCGCCGTGCCGGCCGTGATCGGCCTGGCCGTCTGGCTGGGCGACGGCCACACCTTCGCCCGCGACGAGCCGCCGGAGTTCCGCGAGCCCACGACCGTCTCGGTCGCCACCCCCGGTGACGCTCGAGGCGCGGCTGGCCGTCGACGTCGTCGCCCGCGGCACCGTCGCCGGGCAGCCGGTCGACGGCCCGCTGCGCTGGGTCGCCGGGTCCACCCACGAGGTCACCGCCGGGACCGAGCTGCGGTTCGCCGCGGGCGCCCCGGTGCCGGTCACCCGCGGTGCCCCGACCGACGACGAGAGCTGGCTGCGCCCGTTCGCCGGCTCCGATCAGCACCAGCTGCTCGCGACCTACTCGCTGATCCTCGCCACGTTCCTCGGGACCATGGGCCTGCCGCACGTGCTCGGCCGCTTCTACACCAACTCCGACGGCCGGGCGGCCCGTCGCAGCGCCGTGCTCGTCCTGGCGATGCTGGGCGGCTTCTACGTCCTGGTGACGCTGCTCGGCGTGCTGTCGCGGGTCTACACCCCGCAGCTGCTGGTCACCGGCCGCACCGACGCGGCGGTCCTGCTGCTCCCGACCGCGATCCTGGGCAGCGGGCTGCTCGGCGCGCTGGTGGGCGGCCTCGTCGCGGCGGGGGCGTGGGCCGCGTTCCTGTCGACGGCGTCGGGCCTGCTGGTCAGCCTGGCCAGCGTCGTGTCCACCGACGTGCTGCCCCGGCACGGCCGGATGACCCGGCGCTTCCCGCTGGCGACGGTGCTCGCCGGGGTGCCGCCGACGATCGTCGCACTCGTGCCGACCGGCCTGAACTTCGCCGAGGCCGTCGCGCTGGTGTTCGCCGTCGCCGCGTCCACGTTCTGTCCGCTGCTCGTCCTGGGCATCTGGTGGCGCGGGCTGACCGATGTCGGCGCGATCGCCGGGGTCGTCGTCGGCGGGGTGGTGTCGGCCGGTGCGGTCGTCGCGGCACTCGCCGGGGTCGACGTCTCCGGGCTCGGTCCGCAGGCCGACTGGATCGGGGTCCTGCTGTACCGGCCGGCGATCGTCAGTGTGCCGCTGGCGTTCGCGACGATGGCGCTGGTGTCCCGGTTCACCCGGGCGCGCCGCCCCGTCGACGCGGGCCAGGTGCTCCTGCGCCTGCACGCACCCGAACGGCTGGGTCTCATGCGGGACCGATTGGACGACAGGGCCTGACGGGTCTCCGCCGAACGGGTCTACACAGCGTCACCGTTCGGACCGGTGGGTTCGTCCGGACCGGGGTTCTCGTCGGTATCGGCACGCAACGACGTTCCCCGACGCGATACCCGGTCGTTGTTCCGGGTGAAGTGTGTCCCCCGGGGACGCGCCGCGGTCCCCCGGCCACGACGCGGCCCGGCTCCCCGCAGCACGACCCGAAAGGAACCGGCACCATGAGCAGCCCCGCAGAGCGCTCGGCCGGCACGATCTACCAGCAGGTCCAGGCGAGTCCCGAGTTCCGGGCGTACCGCAGCCGCCTCCGGCGCTACGTGTTCCCGATGACCGCGATCTTCCTCGCCTGGTACCTCGCCTACGTCGGTCTCGCCAGCTACGCCCCCGAGTTCATGTCCATCCGGGTCGTCGGCACGATCACGGTCGGGCTGCTCGTCGGCCTCGGCCAGTTCGTCTCCACCTTCCTGATCACGACCCTGTACGTCCGGTTCGCCGAGCGTGAGATCGACGGCCCGAGCGCCGAACTGCGCGCCCGGGTCGAGCAGGCGGAGGTGCGCGCATGACCACGTCCGTACTGGCCCAGGCCGAGTCGGTCGGCTCGGTCACCGCGAACCTCGGGTTCTTCCTGCTGTTCGTGATCGTGACCCTGATGATCGTGCTGCGGGTGAGCCGCACCAACGCCACCCGCGCCGACTACTACACCGGTGGGCACGCCTTCACCGGCCCGCAGAACGGCACCGCGATCGCCGGTGACTTCCTGTCCGCGGCCTCGTTCCTCGGCATCGCCGGGGCCATCGCCCTCTACGGCTACGACGGCTTCCTCTACTCCGTCGGCTTCCTCGTCGGCTGGCTGATGGCGCTCCTGCTCGTCGCGGAGCTGCTGCGCAACACCGGCCGCTTCACGATGGGCGACGTCCTGGCGTTCCGGATGCGTCAGCGCCCGGTCCGCGCGGCCGCCGCGACCTCGACGCTGGTCGTCTCGCTCTTCTACCTGATCGCGCAGATGGCCGGGGCCGGCGGGCTGATCTCGCTGCTGCTGCAGATCCCGAAGACCGACAAGCTCTCGCAGGCGCTGGTGATCGTCGTCGTCGGCGGCCTCATGGTCGTCTACGTGCTGTTCGGCGGGATGAAGGGCACCACCTGGGTGCAGATCATCAAGGCCGGCCTGCTGCTCACCGGCGCCGCGGTGCTGACCACCTGGGTGCTCGGCCGCTACGGGTTCAACCTGTCCGCGGTGCTGGAACACGCCACCCGGAACTCCGAGCGCGGCGAGGCCATCCTCAACCCGGGCCTGCAGTACACGAACAAGATCGACTTCATCTCGCTCGGTCTCGCGCTGGTGCTCGGTACGGCGGGCCTGCCGCACATCCTGATGCGCTTCTACACCGTGCCCTCGGCCAAGGAGGCCCGCCGCTCGGTGGTCTGGGCGATCTGGCTGATCGGCATCTTCTACCTGTTCACGCTGGTGCTCGGCTACGGCGCGACGGCGCTGCTGCCGCCGGGGACGATCACCCGCGCGAACCAGAACGACGCCGCGCCGCTGCTGGCCTACGCGATCGGTGGCGAGATCATGCTCGGCCTGATCTCCGCGGTGGCGTTCGCGACGATCCTCGCCGTCGTCGCCGGTCTGACGATCACCGCATCGGCCTCGTTCGCCCACGACGTCTACGCCAACGTGCTCCGCCGTGGCACCGCCACGCCGGACGCCGAGGTGAAGGTCGCCCGCACGACCGCGCTGGTCATCGGCCTGGTCGCGATCGGCGGCGGGATCGTCGCCAACGGGCAGAACGTCGCGTTCCTGGTGGCGCTGGCGTTCGCCGTCGCCGCGTCGGCGAACCTGCCGACGATCCTGTTCTCGCTGTTCTGGAAGCGGTTCAACACGACCGGCGCGCTGTGCAGCATCTATGGCGGCGTGATCGTCTGCGTCGGCCTCATCGTGATCTCCCCGGCCGTGTCCGGGTCCCCGACCTCGATGGTGCCGAACGTGGACTTCGCGTTCTTCCCGCTGTCCAACCCCGGCCTGGTGTCGATCCCGGTGTCGTTCGCGCTGGGCATCATCGGCACCTTCCTCGGCGGCCGCGAGCGCTTCAACGCCGCCCGCTTCGCCGAGATGGAGGTCCGCTCGCTCACCGGTGCCGGTGCGGTCCGCGCGACCACCGCGCCGAAGGAGGCGCCGAAGCCGACCGCGGTCCCCGCCGAGGACCTCATCGGCATCCCGCGGCGCGAGACCGAGGGCTCCGGTCGGCACCGCTCGCAGCCGCGTCCGCAGCCCCGGCCGAACCCGGGGCAACGGCCGCAGACCAGCCGCCAGGCCGGCGAGCTGTTCGGCAACACCGGTCTGACCGGTGTCCAGCCCGTGGTCGGCGCCGACGGACGTCCGGACCGGTACGGGACGGGCCGCCCGCCGGGACCGCAGGGCACTGGCGGGTACCGGCCCGCGCAGGCCACCGGCGGGTACCGGGCCGCGCAGCCGCCGCTGGACCCGAACGAGGTGACGATCCCGCACGGGTCGCTCTACCGCGACGACGGCCGCTGAGCCACGCCGCTCACGGCGGGTTGACGGGGTGGCGTGGCAGGATGGCGCCATGTCCGACCCGGTTCCCGCCGTGAGCGTGTCCGCTCTCCCCGCCGACGCCCCGATGCTGGACGTCCGCGAGCTCGACGAGTGGACCGCCGGGCACGCCCCGCACGCCCGTCACCTGCCGATGTCCGAGCTGGCCGCCCGGATGGGCGAGGTCCCCACCGACGACCCGCTCTACGTCGTCTGCCGCTCCGGCGGCCGGTCGGCCCGGGTCGTCGCCTACCTGACCCAGCAGGGCTTCCCGGCGGTGAACGTCGAGGGCGGCATGCAGGACTGGGCCGCCCAGGGCCGCACGATCGTGACCGACGACGGCAGCGCCCCCCGGATCGCCTGACCCGTGTCCGCGCCGGCGCCCCGACGGCCGGGCCCGCCGTGCCCACGCTGCGGCCGGACGGCTCCCCCCGGTGGGGGCGCGTTCTGCCCGTGGTGCGGTCGCTACCTGGCCGCCCTCGACTGGGTCGCGACGACGCCCGGTGGCCCGGCCGCCGAGCCCGCCGCCCGTCGGGACCGCTACACCGGTCCGCCCCGCTACCGCACCGTCCCGCGCTGGGGCCTCCCGGTGGGGCCCTGGCGGATCGCGCCGGTACCCGGCGAGGGACCGCTCCGGCCGGTCGACCGGGCCCGCGCGCTGGCCGCGCAGCTCGTACCCGTGCTGTGGGTGGTGGTCGTCGTGTCGGGGATCGCCGCCGTCGCCGAGGTGTGGCGGTACGTGCTGCTGCTGTTCAGCCGGTCCGACGCGTTGTCCCCGGAGGCTGTCGGCGTCTCCGACGCGCTGGTGTGGTTCGGCGGCTGGTCCTCGGTGGTGGCGACGATCGCCGCCGGGGTGCTGGTGATCTCGTGGAGCCTGTGGACCTACCGGGCGGCCGCGGACCGTGCGGGGACGCGCGCCTGGCGGAGCCACCGGTGGGTCGTCGCGGGCTGGGTGGTGCCCGGCTGGAACCTGGTCGCGCCCGGTTCGCTGCTGGCCGAGACCGAGCACACCGCACTGGAGCTGCCACCGGAACGGCGGCCGTCGCCGTCGCGGGAGCTGCTGGTCTGGTGGGCGCTGTGGGCGGCGTGCGTCGTGCTCGGCGCGGTGGTCCTGGTCTGGCGGTTCCGCACCGGCACGCAGGCGCTGGCCGACGGGGTCGTCCTGCACGCCTGGGCCGACGTGCTCGCCGCGGTCACGGCGTGGCGCACGATCCGGGTCGTCCGCATGCTCACCGCTCTGCTGGCGACGCGGCCGCAGGGTCCCCGGCAGCTGCTGGTGTCGGTGTCGGCGGAAACGGCGGGCGCGGCAACGGTGGGCGCGGCGACGGCGGTCCCGATTGGGACGGCGGCCCCGCAGGCAGCGCCGACGGCGGCATCGGGCCCGACCGGGGCGGCGGACCCGGCGGGCTGAACCCGGGCGGCTCCGGCGGGCCGAACCGGGGCGGGTCCGGCGGGCCGAACCCGGAGGGGCCCGGCGGGCCGAACCCCGGCGGACCCGACGCCGGGGCGGCCCCCGCCCGGCCCGCAGGCGTGGTCGGCGGGACCGGTCCCGGGTGGTCCGGCACCGGCGCGGTGGTGGCCGGCGTGGCCGCCCAGCCCGCGGACCCGGGACGGACCGCCGTCGACGGGCCCGCGGTCAGTGCCGCGTCGGAGACCTCCTCCAGCAGCTTGCGCACCCGCCGCACGGCCCGGTCCGGGCCGCGCACGACCACCGACAGGGCCAGCCGCCCGCCGTGCGGGTCGGCGACGGTCCGCAGCACGTGCCGGTCCGGGCCCGCCTCCAGGACGAGCCCGAGCCGCCCGCCCGCGTTCGGGGCGAGGGCCAGCGCGATCCGGACGAGCTCGGCGTGCGCCGCGCCGCGGACCTCGTCGCGGTGGTCGTGAGCCGCGGGGACACCCCGGCCCGTCCGCCCGACGGCGGTGTCGGGCCCGCAGACGTCCAGCACCATTCCGCTGTCCACGTCGAGCAGGGCCGCCGAGCGGATCCGCGGGTCGAAGAACAGCGGGCCCAGCACGGCGGCCAGCCCGTCGGTGCGCACGGCGACGGCGTGCCGGTGACGTCCCATGGGAGGCGTGGTCGCGGGGGCCTCAGCGCTGCTGGGCGGGGAAGAACGCCTGGCCTTGCGGCTGCGGCGCCCCGGCCTGCGGCGAGGTCATCGCGAACTGCTGCTCGATGACGCGCAGGTCGCGGCGGGCCATCGCCAGGTTGGCCTGGGCACGGTTGAGCACGAGGTAGAAGAACAGCTGCTCGTCGGTGCCGCGGATGATCCGGATCAGGTGGTACTGGGTGTCGAGGGTGATCAGGATGTCCTCGATGTTCTCGCGCAGACCCAGCTTCTGCATGACCTCGAGCTTCGTGCGGACGACCTCGGAGTTCCCGGGCGCGGCGACGTCGAGGTCGAACTCGGGGCTTCCCCCGCGCGATCCCAGCGTCATCCCGCTCTCGAAGTCGACGATCGCGACCGCGAACGCGCCCTTGATGTTGGCGGCCATGTCGAGGGAACGATCGATGTTGTTCATGTCAGGAGCCTTCCGCGCGGCAATCGCCGCGACGATCTCGGGGGAGTCTGCGCCGCGATCCGTTCCGCATTTCACGAAGAATGATCTCGGATCTTTCCGGCGCCGGGGCCGACAACGATAACGCGCAATTCCGGAGCGTCAACACCCCGATGCCGACGACGGGTCCAGCCGGCGCAGCGCGGCGAGGATCCGGGACATGGTGCCCAGGTCGTCGGCCCACCTGCCGCCCTCGGGGGTGGCTCCGGCGTGCGCGTCGTCACCGTCGGCCGTGTCGGGGGGATCTGCCGCGTCGGAGGGCTCGGCGGGTCCGGGCGCGCGCCGGGGGAGCGGGACGTCCGGGGCCGGGGTGCGCTCGGCGCCCGGCACCGGCGAGGGCGACGGCACCGCGATCGTCGCCGGTGGGGTGTCCACCTGCCCGGGAGGTGACGTGGCGGGGGTGACCGGCCGGACCCGCATCACCGGGCGGGTCGCGACCGGCGCCCCGATGGGGGCCGTGACCTGCTGATCAGTTGATGTCGATGTCGATGTCGCTGTTGGTGTCGGTTCCGGCGTTCGTGCCGGTGTCGCGCCGGCCGGGCGCAGGGCCCGGCGGGCCAGCGCGACCGGGCTCCCGGACCGGTCGAGGTGGGCGTAGGCGAGCAGCGGGGCCGCGCCGTCGCGGGGCAGTGCTCGCAGGAGGTGATGGTCGCCCTCCCGGGTGGTGACCACCGCGTCCTCGAACACCGGTCCCGGCCCGCCGACCTGCGCGGCGCCCCAGTCGAGCACCTCCGCGAGGCCGGGCACGGCCCGCTCGCCCGCGGCCGCGACGAGCTCCCCCGTGCCGGGGTCGGCGCAGGGCCCCGGCAAAGTCGTGATGGGTGGGTCCTGAGCTGCGGTGATGTGGGGGGTGGGGGTGGGTGCGGACACAGGCTTGGCGTGATCATGAGGGTGTCGAATCCTTGCTCACGTCAGGAAGCCTGTGTCCGCAGTGTCAGTGTCTCCGATCGTTGCTGCTCTGGAAGGCCTGGAGGTCGGTCCTGACGCGGGGAGAGCCGCGCCGGTCGGTGAGGCGGCGGGGTTGTCGCTGGTGGAGGCCCTGTCGCGAGTGCCGGACCCGCGGAAACCACGCGGTGTCCGCCACGGTGTCCTCGCGGTGTTGCTACTGGGGGCGTGCGCGGTGTTGGCGGGGGCCCGGTCGTTCACCGCGATCGCCGAGTACGCCCATGACGTCGGCCGCGCCGTGCTGGACGTGCTCGGGGTGGGCGCGGTCGCTCCGCACGAGTCGACCATCCGCCGGGTCCTGCAACGGGTCGACGCCTCGGCGCTGGAGGCGGCGTTGCAGTCCTGGGTGTTGCCCCAGCTCAGCGCCCAGCCGGCCCCGGAGGGCACACCCCGGCGAGAACAGCGTCGCGTGCTGGCCTTGGACGGCAAGACCCTGCGCGGCGCCCGCGTCCGTGCCGCCGACGGCAGGGTCTGGCTCCCGCATCTGGTGTCGGTGCTCGACCAGACCAGCGGTGGCGTGCTCGGCCAGGTTCAGGTCGCAGAGAAGGGCAGCGAGATCACCGCGTTCACCGCGCTGCTCGACCCCCTCGACCTCGACGATGTACTGGTCACCGCGGACGCTCTGCACACCCAGCGAGCCCACGCCGACTACCTACACCGCCGCGGCGGGCACTACCTGATGACGATCAAAGCGAACCAGCCCACGCTGCTGGCACGGGTACGGGCGCTGCCCTGGACCCAGATCGGCGTCGCTGATCGTCAACGCGGGCGTGGGCACGGCCGCGTCGAGACCCGCACGATCAGCGTGGTCAGCCTGCACCCCTGTCCCGACCTGGGCGCAGAGTTCTTCCCCCACGCATCCCAGGCGATCAAGCTGGTGCGCCGGCGTCGCCCACTGCGGCCTGGCGGGAAGTGGAGAACCGAGACCGCCTACGCGATCACCAGCCTGACCAGCACCGACGCCGATCCAGGACTGCTCGCCCGCTGGATCCGTGGGCACTGGTCGATCGAGAATCGCCTGCACTGGGTCCGTGATGTCTGCTTCGACGAAGACCGCGCCACCGCCCACACCGGTCACGCCCCGCAGGTCATGTCGGCGTTGCGGAACCTCGCGATCACCGCGCTACGCCTGCACGGCGTCAGCAACATCGCCGCAGCACTCCGCCACCACGCCCGCGACCCCCATCGACCACTGACCACCTACAAGATCATCTAGCGACTTTGCCGGGGCCCTGGGGGTCGGCGACGCAGGCGTAGCCCGTCCCCGGCACGCCGAGAACGGTGCGCAGAAGTTCCGACCACGATTCCATCGCCGACGATTCCACCACGTCCTCGGATGGTCGTCGACGGCGGTGCGCGTCTTTTCCGATGCACCTTCCCGTCCGTGATTGCGCGGCGCCGTCGACAACGATCCGCCGGCTTCCGGGAATGGACCGTTCGGCTCTCGCATTGTTACGGCATTCGGTTCACCGGGTGCTGCCCGTGGTCAGCCGCAGCTCCGCCCAGCCGCGCATGACGAACCGCGGGCGCCGGACCGGCTCGCCGTCGACGGCGGCGTCGGGCAGGCGTTCCAGCAGCGCGCGCAGCACCTCGGCGATCTCCAGCCGGGCCAGCGGGGCACCCAGGCAGTAGTGCACCCCGGCCCCGAAGCCCAGGTGGGGGTTGGGGGAACGGCCGACGTCGAGGCGGTCGGCGTCGTCGCCGAAGACCGACGGGTCGCGCCCGGCCGCGCCGAGCAGCGTCGCGATCCGGGTGCCCGCCGGGACCACGTGGCCGGCGATCGTGGTGTCGACGACGGCGGTCCGCTCGAACAGCTGCAGCGGGGCGTCGAAGCGGATCAGCTCCTCGACGGCCGTTCCGACCAGCCCGGGGTCGTCGAGCAGTCGTCGCCACTGGTCCGGGTGCCGGAGCAGGGCGTGCACGCCGTTCCCGACGACGTTGACCGTCGCCTCGTGGCCGGCCATCAGGAGCAGCACCGCGGTGCCGACCAGTTCGTCCTCGTCGAGCCGGGTCCGGTCGCCGGTCTCGTCGTCGCGCACCGCCAGCAGGTCGGCGAGCAGGTCGCGGCGACCGGCCGGGTCGGTGGCGATCCGCCCGGAGCGGCGCTCCTCGACCAGCTCCCGCAGCAGGGCCGTGAAGTCGGCCGACGCCTGCTCGGCCGCGCGCCGGCCGTCGTCGCCGGGGTCGGGCTCGTACATCCGCACGATCGCGTCGGACCAGGCCCGCAGCGGCGCCCGGCGGTCCTCCGGCACACCGAGCAGGTCGGCGATCACGGCCACCGGCAGCGGGGCGGCGACGTGCTCGACCAGGTCGGCGGGGGCGCCGTCGCGGACGCGGGCCACCAGGTCGTCGACCAGGGCGCCGGCCCGCGCCCGCACCAGCGGGGCCAACCGCTCGGTGTGGCCGCGGGCGAACGCCGAGGCCACCAGGCGCCGCAGCCGGGTGTGCGGCTCGCCCTCCCGCTCCAGCAGCGAGTTGCGGTGCAGCAGGTTGAACGCGGCCAGATCGGTCGCGGGCTCGGCGTCGGACCAGATCCGGCCCAGCCCGCGGTCGCGCAGCACGGCCGAACAGGCCGCGTGCGTCACCGCGACCGGAACGCCCAGACCGGGGTGGTCGTGGACCGGTCCGGCGGCACGCAGGGCCGCGTAGGTGGGGTAGGGGTCGGCGAGGAAACCGGGGTCGGCCGGATCGAAGGCATGCACGACCCGCTACCTTGCCCGGCGATGGGTAAGAAGACGCGCAACCGTGCCAGCACCGCCGACGCGGGGGACAACCCCCGCCGGCCGTGCTCCTGCGGCTCCGGCAAGCGGTACAAGGCCTGCCACGGCGCCGGTGACGACGTGATCGTCATCCGGCCGTTCGAGGGCCTCGCGGCGGAGCCCGACCTCGTCGCCATGCGGGAGTTCCTCCCGTCGGCGACGGCGCCCCTCCCGGTCCGTTCCGGCGGGCCGGTCACGCTGGCCTCGGTGCTGCCGGGCGCGTCCGCCGCGATCGTGCGCGACAACGGCGAGGTCCTGCTCGGCATGCAGGTCCAGACCCGCTCCGGCGACCTCTCGGCCGACCTGGCCGGGGCGCTCGCCTGGGCGCGCTCGGCCGAGCCGGGATCGTCGCTGCCGGTCGTCGGCGCCGGGCGCCACACCGGTGAGCGGCTGCAGGACGTGCTGGAGCCCGGCACGCCGCTGGAGCCGACGGTGCACGCCGACTTCGCGTGGTGGCTGCCGTCGGAGAGCCCTGACTCCGAGGCGCAGGCGATGCTGGAGCGCGCCAACTCGGTGATCATGCCGACCGAGGCGGTGACCGCCGACGGCGTGCGTGGCGCGTACTGGGTCGACACCGGCTCGAAGGCGCACGTGCGCTGGGTGCGGACGGAGGACGAGACGACCCTGATGGCGGCGCTGGCGCGGCTGTCCGGCGAGGGCGGCCTGGAGCTGGGCGAGGGTTCCCGCTACGCCGGCTCGTTCCGGGCGCACGGGCTGCTCGTCCCGGTCTGGGACGTCGACCGGGAGATGCACTCCTCGGAGTGGGCGGGTCCCGCCGCGGAGTTCGCGAAGCGACTCGACGAGGCGGTGGCCGGGCTGGACGCCACGCCGCTCACCGAGTCCGAGCACCGGGCGCGCGACGTGCTCGCGGGCAAGCAGATCACCCTGCGGTAGTCGCGCGGACGCTCCGGCGCCCCCTGCTCGGGGGGCGCCGGAGCGGCGCTGCGGACCGACGGACGGGCGCTTACAGGGCGCCGCCGGCGACCGGCGGGGTGGCCGGGTCGCCGCCCCCGCCGTTGGTCATCTCGCGGGCGACGAAGTCCTCCACGTGGAAGAGGTCGTCCCCGGCGCGACGGACGATGGTGAGCAGCGTCGTCATCGAGGCGACCTCCTCGACCTGCTCCTTGAGGAACCACTGCAGGAACTGCTCGCCGAGGTAGTCGCCCTCGTCGCGGGCGGTACGGGCCAGCGTGGTGATCTGCTCGGTGACCTGCTTCTCCTGGGTCAGCGCGAGCGAGACGAGCTCCTCGACGGAGGAGAACTCGTTCTGCACCTCACCGACCGACGGGATGGTCGGGGTGAGGTCGTTGTCCATCTGGTACTGGACCATCATCAGCGCGTGGTTGCGCTCCTCGAGCGACTGCGCGTAGAAGTGCGCGGCGAGCTGCGGGAGGTCGGCGTCGTCGAGCCAGACGGCGATGGCGAGGTACTGCTGGCTCGCGGTGAACTCGCTGCGGACCTGGTCGCGCAGCAGGGCGTGGAACTTCGATTCGTCGGTCATGACATCCAGGTTACCGACCGCCGGCGTTTCCTGGAACGGCTCCAGAAAGGGCGTCCGTCTCAGTTGGACAGGGTCACCTTTCCCCTGGTGAGGGCCGCTTTCCCGAGTCAGAACGGGAGGACGCCACCCAGCAGCGCGTACCCCACGAACGCCACGACGTCGATCAGCAGATGGGCGCCGACGAGCGGCCACAGCCGGTTCGTCCGCTGCCAGTAGCGGGCGAACACCAGGCCCATGACCAGGTTGCCGACGAACGCGCCGATCCCCTGGTACAGGTGGTAGCACCCGCGCAGGACGGCGGCCGCGAACGCCGAGCGGTTCTCCGACCAGCCGAGCCGCCGCAGCCGGGTGAGCAGGTAGCCGATCATGACGACCTCCTCCGCCCAGGAGTTCGCCGCCGCGGACAGCACCAGCACCGGGATCCGCCACCACTGGTCGGTCAGCGTGCTGGGCGCGACGTCCGGGGTGATCCCGGCGAGCCGTCCGACCAGGTAGAGCCCCAGCCCGGGGATGCCGATCAGGGCGGCGAGGCCCGCGGAGTGCGCCGCGTCGCGCCACGGCCGCCGCCCGTCGAGCCCGACCCGGCCCAGCGCGATTCCCGCCCGCAGCAGCAGGTACGCGGCCAGCGCGCCCCATCCGGCCAGCTGCAACGCGCGGACCAGCTGGAACGCGAGGTCGATCCACGCATCGGTGGACGCCGGCGCGTTCAGGGTGACCTGCTGGTCGGCGAGCGGGGCGGGGTTCAGGAGGGCCTCGAGCAGCGACAGCGCGCTGCGCACCGCGGACAGACCCAGTGTCACGGTCAGGACGACGGCGATCTCCAGGCCGATCAGCCGTCGCTCGCGGGGTCGGTGGCGACGCCCGGGAAGGACGGGGGCGCCGGGCTGAGCCAGTCCCGCAGGGACCCACGCGGTCGTGCCGGGGCCGGTCCGCTCGTCATGGGCCGATCATCGCACCGGGTGCCGGACGGCCCCGCGGGCCGAGCCGTCGGGCGGCGGTCGGTCCGTGCCGCAGTCCGGCGATGCACGGTGCGCGCGGTGATCGATGGCCGTGATCCACCCCGCGCGCGGTGATCCGTCGTCCGCGCGTGTCCGGACGCGCGCGGGCCGCGGATCAGCGCGCGCCCTGCGGATCACCGCGCGGCCGGGGAGCGCGGGCGGGCGGTGGGCGGCGTGACCGGGCGCTCGTCGGGTCCCGGCCGTGGCCACGCCGGGGTGCGTACCCTGGTCCGCGTGATGCGGCTGCTGCTGTCCCCGAGGTGGATGGTCTGGCACGTCCTCACACTCGGCGCGATGGTCACCTGCACCTGGCTGGCCATCTGGCAGTGGGGACGAGCGGGATCGGCGATGGGCTCGGCCCTCAACGTGGGCTACGGCCTGCAGTGGCCGCTGTTCGCCGTCTTCTTCGGCGTCATGTGGTGGCGCTTCCTGAGCATGGAGATCGCCGACCTGCGCGCGGCGTCGGCCGGCACCTCCGGCGACTCCACCGCGGCGATGGACACGGATTCGCCGACCGTGCCGGCGCAGCAGGCCGCCGACGCGGCCCCGTCGCCGGTCGCCGAGACCACCCCCTCCGCGCTCACGACGACGGCCAGGACAACAGCCGCGCCGACGGCCACCGCGCCGACGGCCACCGCGCCGACGGCCACGACACCGGCCGCGACGACAGCCACCACACCGGCCACCACGCCCACCACACCGACGGCTACGACCCCTGACGGGACGACGGCCGCCACCACACCGGCCGGGAGGACGGCCACCCCGGCCGGGCCGTCGCCGTTCACGTCCCGCCCGGCGAACGCCGTCCCGCCCCGCAGCACCGACCCGCAGCTGCGGGCCTACAACGAGGAGCTGGCCCGCCTGGCGGCCCGGCACCGGGAGGAGTCCACCCCGTGACCGTCGCGACCGCCCTGAAGGCCTACCGGATCTCCGCCTGGGTCACCGGCGTCGGCCTGCTGCTGCTGACCTTCTACGCGATGCCGGCGAAGTACCTGTTCGGCGACCCGCGCCCGGTCGCACTGATCGGGATGGTGCACGGGTTCCTGTACATGATCTACATCGTGTGCACGCTGATCCTGGCCGAGCGTTGCCGCTGGAAGCCGGTGTTCGCCGTCGTCATCCTGGCCGCGGGCACGATCCCGGTCGCCTCGTTCGTCGCCGAGCGCAAGGTGACCCGGAAGGTGCAGGCCGAGCACCTGGCACCCGCCGGGCCCTGAGTCCGGCTCAGCGGCCCCCGGCCGGGCAGCCCACCAGCTCGGCGAACCGGCGTTGCAGCTCCTCGGGGGTGTCGGCGGGCGCGGAGAACGCCAGCCGCACGTCCTGGGTGCCGGTCGCGGTGGGCACCCGCACACGGAGCCCGAAGCGGTCCACGCCGACCGGACGGATCCGGCCGCCGACGAACCCCAGCCCGTCGGGCAGGTGACGGCGCAGCGCGCACAGCATCTCCGGGTGGGCCCGGTCCAGGTGCTCCAGCCATGCCTGCTCGACCCGGCAGAACGGGTCGGGCTCGGCCGCCGCGAGCTCGGCCGGCGAGACCGGTGCGCAGCCCTCGGCGTCGGAGTACACCGCCGACGACGGGCGCAGCCGCAGCAGGGTGGCGCCGCGCCCGGCGTCGAGGAGGTTGGGGTGCGGGGCCTTCTCGGCGAGCCGCAGGGCCCGCTCCCGGCCGGTCGTCGGGTCCGGCTCGTGCAGCGTCCCGACCAGCCACAGCAGCTCCCGGACCGGCTCGTCGAGCGGGACCGGCGTGCTGCCGGTCAGCTCGAGCATCACCGGGAGCCCGCCCGCGGTGAGCCGGGTGCGCTCCCGGAGCACGTGGTCGTCGGGCAGCAGCAGGTCGGTCGTGCCGTCCGGCCAGGTGTAGTGCATCAGCGGCGCACACGGTTCCGGCTCACCGGTGCCGACGAGTGCCGCGCGGCCACCACGGGTGACGAGGCTGCGGGCTCGCTCGGCGACGGCGGGCGTCGGGGGGCGGCGCACTCGGGTCGTTCCCACTCTCCCCTCCGATTAGGTAACCCTTACCTAAGCAGGAGGAAGTGTCGCCTGTCCAGTGCCGCGTGACACAGGGGGACAACCCCCTCTGCGTGCGCTCCGTGACCCGACCGTTAGCGTCTGTCGACGTGATGACCGTGCCCTCGGGTTCCTCAGCCGACCCGTGGCCGATCCGTCCGCTGCTCGCCGCGCTGGTCGACGACACCAGTCTGCTGCAGCCGAGGACCGTCGCACCGGGCGTCGACGCCGTCGTGTCGCGCTATCTCGCCGCCCGCGACGGCCACTACGGAGGCCTCGTCGGACGGCTGGTGTGCCCCGCGTCGCAGCTGCCCGCCGTCGTCACCGAGCTCGCCCGTTCCGCGCCGAGCAGGCCCGCGGAGATGGCCCTGGTCGTCGACACCGGGCTGGGCGCGGTGCCGAAGGCGCTGTCGACGGTGTTCTCGCGCTCCAGCCTGCTCACCCCGAGCACCGTCGAGTGCGTCGCGCCGCCAGACGTCGACGGGGTCTGGCTCGAGCGCGTGTCGGAGTTCGTGCCGGACGAGGTGACCCCGGTCGTCGAGCCGCGCCGACCCGTCGAGGGCGACGCCGACGGCACGCTCGCCTGGCTCGCCGCCGTCCGCAAGGTCGCCGAGCACGGCTGCACCCCGAAGATCCGCCTCGGCGGGCCGCGCGCCTCCGACGTGCCGGAGATCGTCGACGTGCACAAGTTCCTGCTGGCGGGCCTGGAGAGCGGCACCGGCGGCATCTCCGCGCAGGGCATCGACCGGATCGTCCGCGAGGACCCGTCCGACTCGACGCCCCGCGGCCGCCACGGCCTGCTGAACCTGATCGCCGCCGTCGCCCGGATGACCGGGGTCAGCGCCTCGCCCGACCCGGCCGAGGAAGCCCTGTCCTGCACCGACGGCGAGAAGCTTGCCCGGGAGCTCGACGAGCTGCCCGAGGCCGCCGTCGAGCAGGTCCGCACCGTCCTGCCGCGCTGCGGGGTCGACCCCGAGCCGGTTCCGATCGCCGACCTCGTCGCCCTCGGGCTGCTGGACTGATCAGGACGCATCGGATGCGGATCGGATTCCTGGGGCCGCACGCCACGTTCACCGAGCAGGCCCTGCTGACGCTGCCCGAGTCCCGTGGCGCCGAGCTGGTGCCGCTGCCCGGCGCCCCCGCGGTGCTGGCGGCCGTCCGCGACGGCTCCGTCGATGCCGGCTGCGTGCCGATCGAGAACACCGTCGAGGGCGCCGTCCCGCCGGTGCTCGACGGGCTCGTGGCCGATCCGCCGCTGGTGATCGCCCGCGAGGCCCGGATCGCGGTCCGGTTCTGCCTGATGGGCCGCACGGGCACCACGCGGGACGCGATCCGCTCGGTCGCCTCCCACGGCCACGGCATCGCCCAGACCCGCGGCTGGCTCGCCGAGCACCTGCCCGGCGCCGAGGTCCGGGTCAGCTCCTCCACGGCGGAGGCCGCCGCCCAGGCCGCCCGGGGCGAGGTCGACGCCGCCGTCGCCGCCCCGCTCGCCGCCACCCAGCACGGGCTGGAGGTGCTGGCCGACGACATCGCCGACAACGCGGGCGCTGTCACCCGGTTCGTGCTGCTCACCCGCCCCGGCCCGCCGCCGCCGCCGACCGGCTGGGACCGCACCACCATCGCCGCGACGACCACGAACCGGCCCGGCACCCTGCTCGGCCTGCTCACCGAGATCGCGGTCCGTGGGATCGACCTGACCCGGATCGAGTCCCGCCCGGTGAAGGACCGCCACGCCGAGTACTGGTTCCACCTCGACTGCTCGGGCCACGTCGCCGACCCGGCGATGGGGGAGGCCCTGGCCGCGCTGCACCGTCGCTGCGACCGGCTGATCTACCTCGGGTCGTTCCCGCGATCCGATCCCGCACCGGCCGCCCCCGCGGCCGGGGTGGGGAGCCCCGTGGCGGCGCTCGGCGTCGCCACCACCGACGACTACGCCGCGTCCGAGCGCTGGCTCGCCGCGGTCCGACGGGGAGCCGACACGTGAGCCACCCGACCGACGACGAGCACGACGGCGCCGCCTCCTTCGCCGCCGTCGGCACCGGCAGCCGGACCGCGCAGGTCCCGCCGGACGACGGCACGCTGCGCCTGGTGCTGGTCCGGCACGGCCGCACCCCGTCCAACGTGCGGCACCGCCTCGACACCGCGCTGCCCGGCCCCTCGCTCGACGAGCTGGGGCCGCGCCCAGGCCGAGGAGGTCGCCGGCCTGCTCGCCGGCTGGCCCGTGCGGGGCCTGTACGCGTCACGGGCGACCCGTGCGCAGGAGACCGCCGCCCCGATCGGGCGCGCGCTCGGCCGCGGGGTCACCCTGCTGAAGGGCCTGCACGAGGTGTCGGTCGGGGACCTCGAGGGCCGGGAGGACGACGACGCCCGCGCCGCGTTCGACGAGGTCTTCGAGGCCTGGTGGGACGGCGACGTCGACCGCGCCATGCCCGGCGGCGAGTCCGCCCGCGACGTGTGGGACCGGGCGCTGCCCGACCTCGCCGCGGTGACCTCCGGGCGTGTCGGAGGGTGCGGTCGTCGTCGTCAGCCACGGGGCGGCGATCCGTGCTCCTGTCGCTGGCGCTGCTCGGCGGGC
>NZ_JAHLJA010000158.1:0-20933 GCF_020496245.1 Pseudonocardia sp. ICBG601
GGACAGGTACTGGCGCGTCGACATCAGGCAGAGCACCAGGTTGACTAGTCCGCTCGGCGCGGGCGGAGGACACGACGGGCATCGTAGCAGGCCGGACGGGGCGGATCGGGCGCCCCGGGCCGCGGGCACCCGGGACCGCGCCGGGTACCGGTCACCGCTGACCGGTGGTTCTCATCCTGCGACAGGGTCGTTGACGACGGCCCGCGCACGGCAAAAGGCTCGTCCCCGGGTGCGGCGCCGCGGCCGTACCGGCACGTGGAGGTGGCGCATGTCCGCGAGCAGGAGACCTACAACCCGTGGACCGTGGTGAACCTGGTGTTCCACCACCTGGCCGACCAGGGCCTGCGCCCGGTGCTCGGGGAGACCGGGGACCCGGCCGCGGCCCGCGACCGGGCTGCTGCGGTCCATGGGGATCGCACCGGCACCGGAGAAGGCGGGTCCGGCCGACCCGGAGGTCCAGGACGAGCTGGCCGAGCTGCGGCGCCGGATCATGCCCGGGATCGAGTGACCGCGCCCGGTGATCTAGTTTGCGCTCCGCACGGACGGACCGGTCCGCGGGGAGGGGCGCCGATGGAGCAGCAGACCGAGCGCGCGATCGTGCAGCGGCAGCTCGAGGAGCTGCACGCGGCGATCGGGGGCCCCGGTGGGGTGCCCGACGGGCGGGTCGTCGCCTACTACCCGCCGGCGATGGCCGAGCGGTCGCACCTGTTCGGGCTGGCCGACACCGACATCGAGGGCACCCAGTGGGAGGTCGGCGACGCCGGGGTCCGCTTCCCGCTGCACTCCATCTCGAAGGTGTTCACCTACGGCCTGGCGCTGGAGGACAACGGCCGCGAGGAGGTCCTGCTACGGGTCGGGGTCGAGCCGTCCGGGGACCCGTTCAACTCGATCAGCTTCGACGAGGTCAACCACCGCCCGTTCAACCCGATGATCAACGCGGGGGCGCTGGTCGCGGTGAACCTGGTGCACGGCGCGACGCGGGAGGAGAAGGTCGAGCGGCTGCTGACCCGGCTGCGGATCTACGCGGGCAACCCCGACCTGGCCGTCGACGAGGACGTCCTCGCCGAGCAGCTGGTCTCCAACGACCGCAACGTCGCGCTGTCCTACCTGATGCGCAGCCTGGGGATGCTGCACGGCAACATCGAGGACAACCTCTACGTTTACCTGGCGGCCTGCTCGGTCACGGTCACCGCGAGCGAGCTGTCGACGATGGCGGCGACCCTGGCCCGGGCGGGGCGAACCCGTTCACCGGGGTGCCCGCGCTGCCCCGCACCTACACCCGGGACGTGCTGAGCGTGATGAGCATGTGCGGCATGTACGACGCCGCCGGACAGTGGGCCTACGAGGTCGGCATCCCGGCCAAGTCCAGCGTCTCCGGGGCGATCCTGGCGGCGATCCCGGACGCGATCGGGGTCGGTGTCTACTCACCCGGGCTGGACCGCACGGCAACTCGGTCCGCGGGGTCGCGGTGTGCCGGGAGCTGTCCGACCGGTTCGGGCTGCACGTGTTCGCCGACCCGTCGGAGTCGCGGCTGGGCCGGATCGTGCGCCCGGGCCGGCGCGAGGAGACCACCGAGATGTACCCCTCCGGCGACGGCTGGCTGCCCGACGGGATCGGCGAGGCGCCCTGACCGGGGCGCGGGCCGTCGCCCCGGCGAACGGAAACCGTGGGGGCGATCCCGGCGGGGGCCTTCCGGGAGTGGCGGGTCCGCCGTGCCGACCGCATGTGGCACGGCCACGCCCTCGGCCCCTACGCGGGCGGGTCGTCCTCCGGCGAGTCGTGGGCCGCGACGGAGGACGAGGAGGACCTCGGCGCGGCAGGCCCGAACGACCGTCGGTGGGCCCCCTGGTCCACCCGGCGCGACAGCTGAGCCCGCGGCCGGGCCCGTCGCCGTCGGTACGGTGCGCCCGGACACCCCCGACGAAAGGGACACCGATGGTCGCCCAGGCCGAGCGTGAACTGGTCCAGCAGCAGTTCGAGGAGCTCCGCAGCACCTGCACCGCGGGGAGCGGCATCCTGCTGCCCGGCGAGGAGGTCGTCAGCTACTACCCGCCGGAGATGGAGGCCCGGGCCGAGGAGTTCGGCCTGGCCGGCACGAACGTCGACGGCACGCAGTGGCAGGTCGGCGACTGCGAGGTCCGCTTCCCACTGCACTCGATCTCGAAGGTCTTCACCTACGGGCTCGCGCTGGAGGACAACGGCCTGGCCGAGACGCTGCGCCGGATCGGCGTGGAGCCCTCCGGGGACCCGTTCAACTCCATCACCTTCGACCAGGTGCACCACCGCCCGTTCAACCCGATGATCAACGCCGGGGCGCTGGTCGCGGCGAACATGGTGCAGGGAGCGACGAAGGAGGAGCGGGCCGGGCGGCTGCTGGAGCGCAACCGCGTCTACACCGGCAACCCGTCGCTGGAGATCGACCAGGACGTCCTCGACGAGCAGCTCGTCTCCAACGACCGCAACCTCGGGCTCAGCTACCTCATGCGGAGCCTGGGGATGCTGCACGGCGACATCGACGACACCCTCTACGTCTACCTCGACGCCTGCTCGATCACGGTCACCGCGCCGGAGCTGTCGGTGATGGGCGCGACGCTCGCGCACGGCGGGGTCAACCCGCTGACCGGTGAGCGGGCGCTGTCCCGCGAGCACCTGCGCACGGTGATCAGCGTGATGAGCATGTGCGGCATGTACGACGCCGCGGGCGAGTGGGCGCACGACGTCGGCATCCCGGCCAAGAGCGGGGTGTCCGGCGGGATCATGGGTGTACTGCCGCGCTGGTTCGGGCTCGGCGTGTACTCCCCCGGCCTGGACAGGCACGGCAACTCGGTGCGCGGGGTCGCGGTCTGCCGGGAGCTGTCGTCGCGGTTCGGGCTGCACGTGTTCGCCGACCCGCAGGAGTCGCGGTTCGGCCGGATCGCCCAGCCGGACTGAGCCGTGGCCCCGGGGCGGGTGCACTCCCACCCCGGGGGCGGCGGTCAGAGCGAGGCGATCAGGCGGTCCACCCGCTCGTCGACGGCGCGGAACGGGTCCTTGCACAGCACGGTGCGCTGGGCCTGGTCGTTCAGCTTCAGGTGCACCCAGTCGACGGTGAAGTCCCGCCCGGCGGGCTGGGCCGCGGCGATGAAGTCACCGCGCAGCTTCGCCCGGGTCGACTGCGGCGGGGTGTCCTTCGCGGCCTCGATCTCGCCGTCGTCGGTGACCCGGTCGACCAGCGCCTTGCGCTGCAGCATGTCGAACAGGCCGCGGCCGCGGCGGACGTCGTGGTAGGCCAGGTCGAGCTGGGCGACCCGGGCGCTGGACAGGTCCAGATCGTGCTTGGCCCGGTAGCGCTCCACCAGCCGGTGCTTGATCGCCCAGTCGATCTCGCGGTCGATCTTCGACAGGTCCTGGGACTCGATGGCGTCCAGCGTGCGCCCCCACAGCTCGACGACGCGCGCCATCGCCGGGTCCGGGTGCCCGGTCGCCTCCAGGTACTCGACGGCGCGGGCGTGGTACTCGCGCTGGATGTCCAGCGCCGAGGCCTCCCGGCCACCGGCCATCCGCACCGGGCGGCGCCCGGTGAGGTCGTGGCTGATCTCGCGGATCGCGCGGATCGGGTTGTCCAGGGTGAAGTCCCGGAACTGGACGCCGGCCTCGATCATCTCCAGCACCAGGGTGGCCGACCCGACCTTGAGCAGGGTCGTCACCTCGGACATGTTCGAGTCCCCGACGATCACGTGCAGCCGCCGGTAGCGCTCGGCGTCGGCGTGCGGCTCGTCGCGGGTGTTGATGATCGGCCGGGACCGGGTCGTCGCGGAGGAGACGCCCTCCCAGATGTGCTCGGCGCGCTGGGACAGGCAGTAGACCGCGCCGCGCGGGGTCTGCAGGACCTTCCCGGCACCGCAGATGAGCTGGCGGGTGACCAGGAACGGCAGGAGCACGTCGGCGATCCGGGAGAACTCGCCCTGCCGCGCGACGAGGTAGTTCTCGTGGCAGCCGTAGGAGTTGCCCGCGGAGTCGGTGTTGTTCTTGAACAGGTAGATGTCGCCGCCGATGCCCTCGTCGACCAGCCGTCGTTCCGCGTCGACGAGGAGGTCCTCGAGGATCCGTTCACCGGCCTTGTCGTGGGACACCAGCTGGGTCAGGGAGTCGCATTCCGCCGTGGCGTACTCGGGGTGCGACCCGACGTCGAGGTAGAGACGGGCACCGTTGCGGAGGAAGACGTTGGAGGACCGGCCCCACGACACCACCCGACGGAAGAGGTAGCGCGCCACCTCGTCCGGGGACAGCCGGCGCTGCCCGTGGAAGGTGCACGTGACACCGAACTCCGTCTCGACCCCGAAGATCCGACGCTGCATGCCGTTCAGGGTAGGCGCCCGACCCCCTCTACTGTCACGACTGTGAGTGGATGGTTCGAACGCGTCGCCCGCAGGTCCCGTCGACTGGACCGCGGGGCGGACTCGGTGTCCCGGGCCGACCGGGCGGTCACCGAGTTCATCTCGAGCCGTCCACCGAGCCGGGTGGACACCTCGCTGCGGCGGCTGACCCGCACCGCCGACCACAGCGTGCTGTGGTTCGCGATCGCCGCGGTGCTGTCGGTGCGCCGGGGAGCCGGGCGCAAGGCGGCGATGCGCGGGATCGCGTCCATCGCGCTGACCAGCTTCACCGCGAACGCGCTGCTCAAGCCGTTGTTGCCGCGCCGGCGCCCGGCCGCGGCCGAGCTGCCGGCCTACCGGACGGTGGCCGACCCGCCGTCGTCGTCGTCGTTCCCGTCGGGGCACGCCGCCTCGGCCGCGGCGTTCGCGACGGCGGTGGTGATGGAGAACCGCCGGGCCGCACCGGTCGTGGTGCCGCTGGCGGCGCTGGTGGGCTGGTCACGGGTGCACGTGGGGGTGCACTGGACCTCCGACGTGCTCGTCGGCGCGGCGATCGGCACCGGCGTGGCGAAGCTGACGAACCGCTGGTGGCCGGTGCGCCCCAGCGACGAGGCCCGCGCCCGCCCGATCGACACCGTGCCGGCGTTGCCGCAGGGCGAGGGCCTGGTCATCGTGTCGAACCCGTTCTCCGGGCCGCCCGACACCGACGTGTCCGAGGAGGTCCGGGAGCGGCTGCCCGCGGCGCACCACCTGGTGGTCGGGGACGGGGTGAAGGTCGAGGACATGCTGGAGGACGCGCTGGCCGAGCGCGGGCAGTGGGTGCGCGCCGTGGGTGTCGCGGGCGGGGACGGCACCGTCGCCACCGCCGCCGCGGTCGCGGACCGGCACGGGCTGCCGCTGGTCGTCGTGCCGGGCGGGACGTTGAACCACTTCGCGCGCGACGTCGGCGTCTACGACACCCAGGAGGCCGTCGACGCCACCCAGGCCGGGGAGGCCGTCGCGGTCGACCTGGCGCTGGTCGAGGCCCACCCGGGCCGGCTCGACGACCCCGAGGACATCTCGGTCACCCGCACCCGCTACTTCATCAACACCGCCTCGATCGGCTCCTACCCGGAGCTGGTGCGGCTGCGGGAGCAGTGGCAGCCGCGTTACGGCAAGTGGCCGGCGTTCGCCGCGGCGCTGATCACTGTGCTGCAGCGCTCGGAGAAGATCAGCGTGAAGATCGAGGGCCGCTGGTACAAGGTGTGGTTCCTGTTCGTCGGGAACGGCCCGTACTACCCGCGCGGCGCGGTCCCGGCGTGGCGGCCGACGCTGGACTCGGGCCTGCTCGACGTGCGCTGGCTGCGTGCCGACGTGCGGTTCTCCCGGCTGCGGGTCGTGATCGCGCTGATCCTGGGCGCCCTGGGGCACAGCCGGGTCTACCACCAGCGGGAGGTGCCCAGCCTCGACGTCGAGCTGCTGGAGCCGAGCATGCTGGCCACCGACGGCGAGGTCGTCGAGGAGGCCGGGCGCTACACCTTCCGGCTCGCCGAGAAGCCGATCCCGGTCTACCGCCGCGACGAGGAGCGCTGGACCGGGCGGGACCGCCCGTTCCAGGGGTGAGACCCGTGCTGCTGCGCTCGGTCCGCCCGCTGCGGCCCGGCTGCGACGGCCTGGGCGATCCGGTCGACGTGCTCCTGGACGGGGGCCGGGTGCGCGCCGTGGGCGCCGGGCTCGACCCGGGCGGCGCCGAGGTCGTCGAGTGCGACGGGCGGGCGCTGCTGCCGGGGTTGTGGGACCACTACGTGCACATGGCCCAGTGAGCCTTTTTCAACCTGACGTTTGTGCTGGTCAGGGGCGTGAAGGCCGGCCGGGGTGGGGCTCCTGGTAGACGGATGGGTGTCGAACCGTCGTCTGCCAGGAGCCCCGTGTGCTGTCCTACCCATCCGGGATGAACGTGTCCAGCCGTAGCGTCCGTGATCTTGCTGATCTTCTCCGGGGGCATCGGCGTCAGCGTGGAACACGCTGGCGCCGGCTCTCAGCCGGTCGGCAGGCCTTGCTGGTGCTCGCCTACCTGCGTAAGGGCGAGACCTACGCTGCCCTGGCCTGCGGGTTCGCGGTGAGCACCGCGACGGTGTACCGGTACCTGACCGAGGCGATCGGTCTGCTCGCCGCGCTCGCCCCGACCCTGGAACAGGCCATCACCGTCGCCGCTGGGAAGGCGTTCGTGATCCTGGACGGCACGCTGCTGCGTATCGACCGGGTCGGCATGACATCCGGCTACGACCGGGCGTTCTACTCCGGCAAACACAAGTGCCACGGCCTGAACGTGCAGGTCATCGCCGACCCCGTCGGCAGGCTGGTGTGGATCTCCCCACCGCTACCCGGAGCCCGGCACGACATGGGTGCCGCCCGCGCCCACGGGATCATCGACGCGGTCAACACCGCCGGGGTGCGGGCGATCGCTGACACCGCCTACCAAGGCGGCGGGCCCGCGATCACCGTCCCCCACCGACGCCGCCGCCGCGACCTCGACACCGGCCGGTACCGGCCCCTGTCAGCGAATCAGAAAGCGGTCAACGCCGCCCACGCCCGACGACGGGCACCCGGTGAACGGGTCAACGCCGAGCTGAAGAACTGGAAGATCCTCCGCAAGATCCGCTCCAGCCCCAACCAGGCCACCCAGCTCGTCGCCGCGGTCCAGACCCTCATGATCACAGCTACCTGACCAGCACAAACGTCAGGTTGAAAAAGGCTCAGTGGGCGCTGGCCCGCCGCAGGCTGGACGTGTCCGGCGCCCGCTCGGCCGCCGCCGCCGTGGCGCTCGTCGCACGGCGGCTGGCGACCGCGCCACCGGCCGCCGGTGAGGTGCTGGTCGGGTTCGGGTTCCGCGACGCGCTGTGGCCCGACGAGGCGCACCGCTCGCTGCTCGACCCGGTCACCGGTGACACCCCCGTCGTGCTCGTGTCCGGGGACCTGCACCAGGGCTGGCTCAACGGCGCCGCGCTGGCCCGCTTCGGGCACGACGGGCACCCGACCGGCCGGATCCGGGAGTCGGAGTTCTTCGCCGTCGTCTCCCCCGCGCTCCAGGACGCGCCGACCGGGGCCCTCGACGGGTTCGTCGCCGACGCCGCGTCCGCGGCCTCGGCACGCGGGGTGGTCGGCGTCGTCGACTTCGAGGCGCCGTGGTCGCTGCCGGACTGGCGACGCCGGATCGCCGGCGGCACGACCGGGCTGCGGGTCGAGGCATCGGTGTGGCCCGACCGCCTCGACGACGCCCGGGCCACCGGGCTGCGCACCGGCGACGTCGTCGAGGGCACCGGCGGGCTGCTCACCGCGGGGCCGCTGAAGGTGATCACCGACGGGTCGCTCAACACCCGCACCGCCTACTGCTACGACCCCTACCCCGCACCGCCGGAGAACCCCCTGGAGCACCCGTGCGGGCTGCTGCTGGTGCCGCCGGACGAGCTGCGCCCGCTGCTGGCCCGGGCGCACGCGGGCGGGCTCACCGCGGCCCTGCACGCCATCGGCGACCACGCCAACACCCTGGTCCTCGACGCGTTCGCCGCGACCGGGGCCCGCGGGCGGGTCGAGCACGCCCAGCTGCTGACCGGCGACGACGTCCCCCGCTTCGCGGGTCTCGGCCTGGTCGCGAGCGTGCAGCCCGAGCACGCCCTCGACGACCGCGACGTCGCCGACCGGCTCTGGGCGGGCCGCACCGACCGGGCGTTCGCGTTCGCGTCGCTGCACCGCGCCGGAGCCCGCCTCGCGCTCGGCTCGGACGCCCCGGTCGCGCCGCTGGACCCGTGGATTGCGCTCGCCGCGGCCGTGCACCGCACCGCCGACGACCGGGACCGCTGGCACCCCGAGCAGGAGATCGACCGGGCGACCGCGCTCGGCGCGTCGTTCGGGGTGGTCGACGGCGCGACCGCGGCGGTCACCGTCGGCGCCCGGGCCGACCTCGTGCTCACCGAGGCCGACCCCACCTCCTGCGCGCCGGCGGTGCTGCGCGCCATGCCGGTGGCCGGGACGCTGGTCGGGGGGCGCTGGACGCACCGCTCGGGGGTCTGAGGGTGCACCGACGGGTCGCAGGGCCGTCCGGGCCGGGGGTGCTGGAGGAGGTCGCGCTGCCGTCCGGAACGTTGACGGTGCTGCGCCCGGCCGACCCGGACGTCGTGGCGTTCGAGCCGGTGCCGGGGCCCGGTGCCAGCGAGGAGCTGCACCCGCCCCACTGGGCGCGACTCTGGCCATCGGGCCGGGCGCTGGCGCACGCGGTCGACGATGCCGGTCCGGAGCGGCTCGCCGGGCGTCGGGTGCTGGAGCTGGGGTGCGGGCTGGGGCTGCCGTCGCTGGCCGCGGCCCGTGCCGGGGCCGGGACGGTGCTCGCCATCGACCGGTCGGCCGCCGCCGTCGCCTGGGTCGCGGCGTCGGCCCGCCGGTGCGGGCTGGCGGTGGGCACCGCGGCGGTCCCGTTCGACCGGGCGGGCGACGGCGGCGCGCGCTGGGACCTGGTGCTGGCCGCCGACGTGCTCTACGGCGTGGCCGCCGCCGACGCGCTCGCCGCGCTGCTGCCGCGGGTGACCGCCCCCGACGGGCAGGTGTGGCTCGCCGATCCGGGCCGTCCCGAGACGCCGCGCTGGCTCGCCGCGGCCCGGGAGGTCTGGACCGTCACGACCCGGCCGCTGCCCGACGGGGTGGACCTGCACGTCCTGCGCCGTCCCTGACCGTGCGGCGGGGGGTGTCGGGCGCTGCGGATGCCGTCGCACCGACCGGCTGCGATGATCAGCGGTGCGCCGCGCAACGACCTCCGGAAGGGGTTCCGCCATCCTCCGACTGCCTCGGGCCGCCGCCTTCGCCGGCCTGGCCGTGACGTTCGCCGTGGTCATGCTCGGGGCGACGATGCCGACCCCGATGTATGCGCTCTACCAGCGCGAGCTCGGGTTCTCCGCCACCGTCCAGACGGTGATCTTCGCCGTCTACGCGGTCGGGGTGCTCGCCGCGCTGCTGGTCACCGGACGGTGGTCGGACCAGCTGGGACGGCGGCCGATGCTGCTGGCGGGGGTGGCGCTGTCGCTCGCGTCGAGCCTGGTGTTCCTGGTGGCGGGCCCGGTGTGGGTGCTGCTGGTCGGACGGCTGCTGTCCGGCTTCTCCGCCGGCATCTTCGCCGGGGCGGCGACCGCCGCGGTCATCGAGGCCGCGCCGGAGTCCTGGCGGGAACGCGGGGCCGCGGTCGCGACCGTCGCGAACATCGGCGGGCTCGGGCTGGGCGCGGCGCTCGCCGGGGTGGCCGTGGAGTACCTGCCGGCGCCGCTGCACCTGTCCTTCGCGGTGCACGCCGTCGCCGTCGCGCTGTGCGGGCTGCTCGTGCTGGGCGCACCGGAGACCGTGACCGACCTGCCCGCGCGCCCGGTGCTGCGGCCCCAGCGCCCCGAGGTCCCGCCTGCGGTGCGCGCGGTGTTCGGGGTCGCCGCGACGGCCGGGGTCGCCGGGTTCGCGGTGCTGGGCCTGTTCACCGCGCTGTCCCCGCGGATCGTGTCCGAGCTGATCGGGAACCCGAGCCACGCCGTCGCCGGGGCGATGTCGCTGCTGCTGCTGGGCGCCTCGGTGCTCGCCCAGCTCGCGGTCCGCACCGCGCCGACCGGGCGGATCCTGCACCTGGGCTGTGTGCTGCTGGCGGCCGGGGCGGCGCTCGTCGCGGTGTCGGTGGCGCGGGGCTCGATGGTGGAGCTGGTCGTCGGCGCGGTGGTCGCGGGCGTCGGTCAGGGGATGACGTTCTCCAAGGGCCTGGCCGCGGTGAACGCGCGGGTGGAGGCCCACCAGCGGGCGGGGACGACGTCGTCGTACTTCGTGGTGCTCTACGTCGCGATCTCGCTGCCGGTGGTCGGGCTGGGGGCGGCGAGCCAGGCGTGGGGGCTGCGGACCGCGGGCATCGTGTTCTGTGTGGCGGTCGCGGTGCTCGCGCTGCTGGCGCTGGCGGCGCTGCTGGTGCTCGACCGTCGTGACCCCCGGAGCCCGAGGTGAGCCGTCACCGGTAGCCCGTCGTGTCGGCGGGCAGACCCGCGTCCTGAACCTCGGTGACGTAGCGCCAGGCGTCGGGGCGGGACCCGTCGACGTCGTCGACGCCGTAGACCCGGCCGAGCTCCCCCGAGGAGGTGGAGCGGCCGTTCCAGCGGTGCCGGTCGGGGTCGGCGGCCAGCGCGGCGATGCCACGGCCGACGAACCGCGGTGTCTCCGAGATCGCGAAGTGCGGCTGGGCCGCGCACGCGTCGCGCCAGGTGTCGGCGGTGACCCCGTAGTGCTCCAGCATGATCTCCGAGCGCAGCCAGCCCGGGGTGACCGCGACGGCCGTTCCGCCGTGCCCGCGCAGCTCGTGCGCCCAGGACCGGGCCAGCCGGATCGGTGCGATCTTGGCCAGGTCGTAGAAGACGTTGAGCCGGTAGTTCTCGGCGTTGTAGGCGTCGGTGCCGTCGGTGATCTCGACGACGAGCCCACCCGGGGTCCGGGAGAGCAGCCGCAGCGCGTGGTGGGCGGTGACGAGGTGGGTGTCGATCGCCAGGCGCAGGGTGCGCAGCCCGTTGTCCAGGTCGTGCTCCCAGACCGGGGTGTCCCACTCCACCATCATCTCGCCGCCCCAGATGTCGTTGACCAGCACGTCGAGCCGGCCGTGGTCGCGCTCGACGCGCGCCACCAGCGTGGCGACCGCCGCGGGGTCGAGGTGGTCGGTCGGCACCGCGATGCCGGTCCCGCCCGCGGCGGTGACCAGGTCGGCGGTGTCCTCGATCGTCTCCGGGCGGTCGTACTCGGACCGACGGTCGCGGGTGGTGCGCCCGGTGCAGTAGACGACCGCGCCCGCGGCGCCCAGCTCGACGGCGATGCCACGGCCCGCGCCGCGGGTCGCGCCGGCCACCAGAGCGATGCGTCCGGTGAGGTCCATGGTCCTCCTTATGTAAACGAGTGTTCGTTCATATAAGCTGGCGTCATGCCCCGGCGCAAGCAGGTCCCCGACGCGGACGTCCTCGACCTCGCCCTCGGCGTCCTGCACACCGGCTGCGCCCAGGCGCTGACGTTCGCGGCGCTCGCCGAGGTCAGCGGTCTGGCCCCGGCCACCCTGGTGCAGCGCTTCGGCGGGAAGGCCGAGCTCCTGCACCGGGTGCTGATGCACGCCTGGGACCAGCTGGAGTGGCGGACCGCCGAGCTCGGCGAGGCCGACGCGCCCGGGCCGGAGGGGGCCGTCGCCTTCCTGGTCGGGCTCTCCGCGCAGTACGGGGGCATCGACAGCTACGCCGACGCGCTGCTCGTGCTGCGCGAGGACCTGCTGGACCCCGAGTCCCGCCGACGCGGCCGCGAGTGGAAGGAGGCGCTGGCCCGGATACTGGACACCTGTCTGGAGGGCCCGCCGGGTGCGGGCGTGTCACCGGCTCCCCGCACCCCGGGGAAGCCAGGGCGCGTCAGAGACCGTCGAGCTCGTCGCCGGTCACCAGCGGGAACCACGACGGCAGCGGCTCCGTCCCGCCGGACATCGCCACCGGACGTCCCAGCTCCCCCGCCGTGCGGGCGCGGACGGTGCGGCCCCGGTCCCCCTCGTGCAGCCGCACCGCCGGCAGCGGCCGGTCCCGGGCGGCGGCGAGCTCGCCGGGGGTGTTGACGTTGGTCAGCGACGCCAGGTCCGGGTCGAGGCGGGCCAGCACCGGGTCGCTGCGCAGGGTCTGCTCGCCGATCCGGCGGACCGAGACCCGCTCGAACAGCGACGGCGGGCGCCCCTGCCCGGCCGCGGTCAGCCCGTCGATCACCGGGGCGAGCGTGGTGGCGTAGGCGGCGGCGAGCGGCTGGTGGTGCCCGAACGCCTCGGGCAGCGCGACGTCGTGGTCCCCGCGCAGGTCCAGCACCCGGGCGACGAACGCGGGATGCAGCAGCGGCAGGTCGACCGACGCGACGAACGCCACCTGCGCCCGGCCCGAGACGGCGGCGAGCCCGGCACCGATCGCGGGCAGCGGGCCGAGGCCCGGCACCGGGTCGTCGACGACCTCGGTGCCCGGCGGGAGCTCCGGCAGATCCTGCCCGGCGGCGCGGACCACGACCAGCGGCCCGTCCACCGCCCGGCCCAGGACGGCGACGGTGCGGGTCAGCAGCGCCGCCCCGTGCCAGTCCAGCGACGCCTTCGCCGTCCCCATCCGCGACGAGGCACCGCCCGCCGGCACGATCCCCGCCCCCGGCCGCCGACCCCCGTACCCGCGCACGCCGCCGATCCTCCTCCTACCCTGGGGGTCGACAGCGGGAGGGGATCGGAATGGGACGGCTCACCGTGCGGCGCCCGGTGCTGCACCTGAACGCGGACGGCAGCACCCGCTCGCGGCCGGACACCCTCGTCGCCGAGGAGCCGCTGGAGCTGCGCGTCGGGGGGAAGGCGCTGACGGTCACGATGCGCACCCCCGGCCACGACGTGGAACTCGCGCACGGGTTCCTTCTGACCGAGGGTGTGATCGGCTCCGGGCTGGACCTGGCCGGGGCCCGCTACTGCAACTCCGTCGACGAGCAGGGCCGCAACACCTACAACGTGCTCGACGTCGACCTGGCCGAGGGCGTCGCTCCGCCGGACGTGTCGGTGGAGCGCAACTTCTACACGACCTCGTCGTGCGGGGTGTGCGGGAAGGCCTCCCTGGACGCGGTGAAGCTCAAGACCCGGCACTCCCCGGCCGCGGACCCGCTGCGGATCGGCCGGGAGCTGCTGCTGGAGCTGCCCGACCGGCTGCGCGCGCACCAGAAGGTGTTCGGCTCCACCGGTGGGCTGCACGCCGCCGCCCTGTTCGACGCCGACGGTGGCCTGCTCGCCGCCCGTGAGGACGTGGGCCGGCACAACGCGGTGGACAAGGTGCTGGGCCGGATGGTGATGGACGGCCGGGTGCCCGCGGCGGGCACCGTGCTGATGGTGTCCGGGCGGGCGTCGTTCGAGCTCGTGCAGAAAGCCGTGATGGCCGGGGTGCCGATGCTCGCGGCCGTGTCGGCGCCGTCGTCGCTGGCGGTGGAGCTGGCCGAGGAGTCGGGGATGACCCTGGTCGGGTTCCTGCGCGGCGACACCGGCAACGTCTACACCGGGGCCGAGCGCATCGACCTGTGAGTGCCGCCGCGCCCGGCGGTGGTCAGACGCGCGGAGTGAGCGTGGCCCAGGCCCGCTCGTGCCGGTCCACCACCCGGCGCAGCCGCCCCGCGGTCCCGGCCGGGCCGACCAGTGCGGCGACGGTGGCGACGACCAACGCGCAGCCCGCGGCCTGCCAGCCGGTGAGGGTCTCCCCGAGCACCAGCATGCCGAGCACCACCGACAGCACCGGGTGCACCAGCAGCAGTGCGCCCGCGGTGCCCGGCGCCAGCCCGGCCGAGCCGCGGCCGATCAGCACCCAGGAGACCACCTGCCCGGTCAGGGCCAGCACGATCAGCCAGGCCCATGTCGTCGCGGACAGTGCGACCGCGATCCCGCCCCCGGCGACGCCGACGAGCCCGCAGGTCAGCCCGGCCCCGACGGTCGCCAGCGCGACCGGGGTCACCAGGTGGCGCGGCCGGCGCCGCGACACCGAGCGGTTCAGGTGCAGGAAGCCGGCGTAGGCGATCCCGGCGAGGGTGCCGAGCACCGCGCCACGCACCGGTTCCGGCCCCCCGACGCCGGCGCCGAGCACCCCGCCGGCCAGGGCGATGCCGCCCAGCAGCAGCGGCGCGGCGTACACCAGCCTGCGCGGGACCCGCTCGCCCGCGACGATCCAGGCGATCAGCGGCAGCGCCAGCACCTGGATGTTGAGCACGACGTTCGCGATCCCGGCGCCCGCGTCGAGCACCGCGTGGGTCCAGAGCAGGAAGTCCGCACCCAGGAAGACCCCGGACAGCAGCGAGGTGCCGACCGTCGCGAGCGGGAGCCCGCCCACCCGCCGGTACTCGGCCAGTGCCCACGGACCCAGCACGACCAGGGCGAGCACGCACCGCCAGAACGACGCCGTCGCCGGGTCGGTACCCGCCATCGCGACGAGGATGCCGGTCCAGGCCAGGACGGAGGCGCCGGCGAGCAGGAGCAGGGCGGAGTGCGGGTCGCGGGCGGTGCGTGCGTTCACGTGATCCACGATCCCTCTCGGCACCGCGAAGATCCAATGATTGTTCCTACCCGATACCGCTAAGCTCTGCTATGTGATCTCCTGGGACCGGCTGCGCGTGTTCGACGCCGTCGCCGAGCACGGCTCGGTCGGCGCCGCCGCGGCCGCACTGCACATCACCGGGCCGGCGGTGACCCAGCAGCTGCGCAAGCTCGAACGCGAGACCGGCACCCGGCTCGTCGAACCGGACGGGCGCGGCATCCGGCTCACCGCCGCCGGACACGTGCTGGCCGGGCACGCGGCCGCCGCGGCGGCGACCGTCGCCGGTGCCGAGCGCGACCTCGCCGCGCTGCACGACTACGCCGCAGGACCGCTGCGGATCGGCTCGGTCGCGAGCGCGCTGCGCACGCTGCTGCCCGAGGTCATCGACGGACTGGCCGCCGCACACCCCCGGCTGGTCCCCACCGTCGACGACGGCGAGGTCGTCGACCTGCTGCCCGCCCTGCAGTCCCGCGACCTGGACGCGGTGCTCATGGAGAGCTGGACGCAGGCCCCGGCCCGGCTGCCCGCCGGGATCCGGGTGACCGCACTGGCCACCGAGCCCGCGATGCTCGCCGTCCCCGCCGACGACCCGCTCACCGGTCCCGACCCGGTGCCGCTGCGCACCCTGGCCGGGCGGGTGTGGACCTCCGGCCCGGTCGGCACCGAGCCCTACGCGGCGCTGCTGCAGCTGCTGCGCGGTGTCGGGTTCGAGCCGGACATCCGCTACCGGGTCGGCGACTTCGCCACCCAGCTGGCGCTGGTCCGCGCGCGGCTCGCGATCGCGCTGGTCCCGGGCATGGCGGTGGCGGGGTCGGCCGTCCCCGGCGGCACCGGCCCGGTCCCGGTCACCGCCGACGACGGCGTCCGGCTGCTCCCCTGCCGGCCCGCGGCGGGCCGCTCCCTGGTGCTGGCCACCCGCGGGTCCGACGCCGACCTGCCCGCGCTGCGCGCCCTGGTCGACGGCCTGCGCGCCGCCGCGGCCCGCATCATCCCCACCTGACCCCACCTGACCGCCCCGGCCCGCAGCCACACCCCCTGGCCGCCAGCCACACCCGTCGCAATGGGTGTGGCTGCCCGGGAGCGGGTGTGGATCCGCTCAGGCGAGCATGTCGCGGACCATCGGGATCACGCGGGTGCCGTACAGCTCGACAGCACGGAGGCGGGCCGAGATCGGCTGCGGGCCGACGGTGTAGATCAGGTCGAAGCGCTGGGCGCCCAGCGAGCGCACCGAGTCGGCGATGCGGCGGGCCACCGTCTCCGGGGACCCGACGTGCAGCGCCCCGTCGGCGACCTCGGACTCGAACCGGGCGCGGTCCAGCGGGGGCCAGCCGCGCTGGGCGCCGATCCGGTCCATCTGCGCCTTGTAGGGGGCGAAGAAGATCTCCTTCGCCTCGGCGTCGGTGTCGGCGACGAAGCCCGGCGAGTGCATGCCCACCGGCTTCGCCGCGTGCCCGAACTGCTCGACGGCGCGGTGGTAGAGGTCGACGTAGGGCGCGAACCGTCCGGCGGGGCCGCCGATGATGGCCAGCATCAGGCCCAGGTCGTGGCGGGCGGTGCGCACCACCGACTCCGGGGAGCCGCCGACGCCGACCCACACGGGCAGCCGGCGGCCGGTCGTCGGGAAGACCTCGATGCCGTCGATCGCGGCGCGGGTCCCACCCGGCCAGGTCACCGGCTTCTCGTCGAGGAGCTGCACGAACAGCTCGAGCTTCTCCTCGAACAGCCGCTCGTAGTCGTTCATGGAGTAGCCGAACAGCGGGAAGGACTCGGTGAACGATCCGCGGCCGACGATCACCTCGGCGCGGCCGTCGGACAGCGCGTCGAGCGTGGCGAAGCGCTGGTACACCCGCACCGGGTCGTCCGAGCTGAGGACGGTGACGCCGGAGGACAGCCGGATCCGGGAGGTCCGGGTCGCGATGCCGGCGAGCACCGTCTCCGGGGTGGAGATCGCGTACTCGGGGCGGTGGTGCTCCCCCAGCGCGACGACGTCGACGCCCACCCCGTCGGCGAGCACCACCTCGTCGACGACCTGGCGGATGGCCTGCGGGTGCGACAGCAGCGTGCCGTCGTCGCCCACCGGGACGTCGCCGAAGGTGTCCATGCCGAAGATGATCTCGCTCATCCGGTCCCCCATTTGGTTGATGGCTCAATCATGCCACGGGTTCCACGGGCCGGAGGCACCGCACGGCGGGGTGGTGGTGCTGGTCGACCACCCCGGACAGGACTAGCGCTCGCGGGCCCCCAGGCGACGCAGCAGGTTCGCTCCGAACCGGTCCCCGGTCACGTCCATCGTCGCCTTCATCGTGCGGGTCACCACCGGCGCGGCGAGCCGCGACAGCGGCATGTCGACGTCGACGGTCAGCGAGATCTCCAGATGTGTCGCGGGCGTGCCGTCCGGTTCCGGCTCGGCGTCGCTCAACGCGTAGTAGCCCTCCGCCCCCGCCCACTCGGTGGCTCCGGCGGGCGGTGCGTGGGTGAACTCGATCCGTTTGCCCTCGACGAAGGTCATCCGCTCGGTGAACACCGGCTTGATGCCCACCCCGAGCACCGCGATCCGCACCATGTGCCAGCGCCACAGCTCGTAGCCGTCGACGGCGGCGTCCCGCGCGGGGTCGGCCTCGATCCGGTTGAGCAGCGGCGTCAACGTCGGCAGCACGGCGGGGTCGGTCAGGACGCGCCAGACGTCGTCACGCGAGGCCGTGACGACGGCCTCGGACGCGGTGGTCGCGGAGAAGCGGGTCAGGACGCCCCGTCCCCACCCAGCGCCCCGCCGGCGGCCGGGCTGTCGTCCCCGCCCGCCACGTCGGGCTCCGGCTCCTCGGTGCCGCGGTTCGCGGCCGGCAGCAGGTCCGCCAGCGCCGCCCCCTCGAGACGACGGAAGGTCCGCCGCGGGCGGGTCCGGTCGAGCACCGCGACCTCGAGCGCCTCGGCGCCCAGGACCCGCGGCTGCGCGTTCGCGCCGTTGCCGGCCGACGCCGGGTCCGCCCCGGGCACCTGCAGCCCGCCGAGCGCGACCTCGATCGCCGCGCCCAGCTCCAGGCCGTGCGCGTAGGTCTCGGAGAGCTTCTGCGAGATCGGCTCGGTCTGCCCGCCCATGACGACGAACCGCGGCTCGTCGGTGATCGAGCCGTCGTAGGTGATCCGGTACAGCTGGTCCCCGGAGGCCTCGACGCCCACCTCGGCGACGCACAGCTCCACCTCGAACGGCTTCTGCTGCTCGACGAACGCCGTGCCCAGCGCCTGGGCATAGGCGTTGGCCAGCATCCGGCCGGTCACGTCGCGCCGGTCGTAGGTGAACCCGCGGAAGTCGGCCATCCGGATCCCGCCGGTGCGCAGGTTCTCGAACTCGTTGTACCGGCCGACCGCGGCGAAGCCGATCTTGTCGTAGATCTCGGAGACCTTGTGCAGGGCCGTCGACCGGTTCTCCGCGACGAACAGCACGCCACCGGCGTAGGTCAGCACGACCACGCTGCGGCCACGCGAGATGCCCTTGCGGGCCAGCTCGGAACGGTCGCGCAGCAGCTGGTCGACGGAGGAGTAGAACGGCATCGTCATGGGGAGGCGCTCCAGGCTCGTGCTTCGTGCGCGGGGAGGGGGTCAGCGGGACGGTCCGCCCGGGCGCTCCCGGCGCCCGGCGATCACCTGGTCGACGACGGCGGCGATCTCGGCCTCGTCGCGGCGCACGGCGCCCTCGGCGGTGATGCCGACGACCACCGGGTAGATGCGCCGCACCGTGTCCGGCCCGCCGGTGGCGGTGTCGTCGTCCGCGGCGTCGTAGAGCGCCTCGATCGCGGTGCGCACCGCGCCGTCGAGGCCCGCGGCCGGGTCGTGCAGCTTCTTCAGCGAGGACTTGGCGAACACCGAGCCCGATCCCACGGCATGGAAGCCGAGGTTCTCGTCGTACCGCCCGCCGGTGGGGTCGAAGGTGACGATCCGGCCGGCCTGGGCCGGGTCGGCGGCGTGGGTGTCGTAGCCCGCGAACAGCGGGACGACGACGAAGCCCTGCATCGCCGCGCCCAGGTTCTGGCGGACCATCCCGGCGAGCTTGTTGGCCTTGCCGTCCAGCGAGAGCGGGACGCCCTCGAGCTTCTCGTACTGCTCGAGTTCCACCGAGAACATCCGGACCATCTCCAGCGCGATCCCCGCGGAGCCGGCGATGCCGACCGCGGAGTGGGTGTCGGTGACGAACACCTTCTCGATGTCGCGCTGGGCGATCACGTTGCCCGCGGTCGCGCGCCGGTCACCGGCGATCACGACACCGCCGGAGAACAGCAGCGCGACGATCGTGGTGCCGTGCGGGACGCCCAGGGCGTCGGCGGAGGTGCCGGGACCGGCTGTCCGGTCCAGGCCCGCGCCGGGGAGCAGGTGCGGGGCCGCGCCGCCGACGAAGTCGGAGAACGACTGCGACCCGGTCAGGAAGGTGCCGAGCTGACCCGTGTGGTGCCCGGGCACCAGCCCGGAGGTGACCGACGGCCGGAACTCCATCTCTCGGACGTGCCTTTCGTTCGAACTGCGTGCGCCGGGGGTGCCGCTCCCCCACCTCGGCGGGGGTCGGCGGCCCTTCCGGCACGGCCGGGCCCGCAGGTGCGGACCCGGCCGGGACGGTACTGCTGGTGCCGGGGTGCGGCACGGTGAATGGCCCCGTGGAGCTCACTCACCGCCCTTCTGCACGTAGGACCGCACGAAGTCCTCCGCGTTCTCCTCCAGCACGTCGTCGATCTCGTCGAGGATGGTGTCGACGTCCTCACCGAGCTTCTCGCGGCGCTCCTGGCCGGATCCGGACGCGTTCTCGCCGGACTCGTCGTCTCCGTCGCCGCCACCCTGGCGCTTGGTCTGCTCCTGGGACATGACGCTCCTCCTTGCAGATCTCCTCGCAGAGAATTGCCTGCCTGCTCACCCTACCCACCGGGGGCGACAAAATCGCCTGTTGCGCGGCGGCGTGTGATCCGCTTCCCGGCGGGACGGCTCAGGAGGCGGTGAGCTTGTCGACCAGCTCCTCGGCCGTCGACACCGCCTCGAACAGCTCCCCCACGTGCTTGCGGGTTCCGCGCAGCGGCTCCAGCGTCGGGATCCGGACCAGGGACTCACGCCCCAGGTCGAAGATCACCGAGTCCCACGACGCGGCGGCGACCTCGACCGGGAACCGGCCCATGCAGGTGCCGCGGAAGTAGGCCCGGGTGTCCTCGGGCGGCTCGGTCATCGCCGCGGCGACCTGCTCCTCGGTGACCAGCCGGCGCATCGACCCTCGGGTGACCAGCCGGTTGTAGAGGCCCTTCGCCAGCCGGACGTCGGAGTACTGCAGGTCGACCATCCCGAGCCGGCCCGACGCCCAGGTCAGGCCCGTCGCGCTCGCGGTAGGCCTCGAGCAGCTTGAGCTTGGCCGTCCAGTCGAGCCGGTCGGCGGTCAGCATCGGGTCGCGCTCCAGGTCGACCAGCACCGATTCCCACTCCTCGACGACCTCGCGGGTGGTCGGGTCCCACTCCTCGCGGCGCGGGGAGACCGTCTGCTCCAGGTGCTCGACCGCGCGGGCCAGGTACTCCTGCTGGATCTGCAGTGCGGTGAGGTGACGGCCGTCGGCCAGCGGGACGGTCCGCTGCAGCGTCGGGTCGTGGCTGATCCGCGAGACCGACTTCACCGGCTCGGCCAGGCGCAGGTCCTCGAACGAGCGCCCCTTCTCGATCATGTCGAGGACCAGGGCGGTGGTGCCGACCTTGAGCAGCGTCGCGACCTCGGACAGGTTCGCGTCGCCGATGATGACGTGCAGGCGGCGGTACTTGTCGGCATCGGCGTGCGGCTCGTCGCGGGTGTTGATGATGCCGCGCTTGAGCGTGGTCTCAGGCCGACCTCGCGACCTCGACGTAGTCCGAGCGCTGGGCGATCTGGTAGCCGGCCTCGTCGCCCTGCTGGCCCAGGCCGACCCGGCCGGCGCCGCAGACGACCTGACGGGTCACAGAAGAACGGGGTCAGCCCGGTGACGATCGACGGAACGTCGTCGAGCGGGCCATCAGGTAGTTCTCGTGGGAGCCGTAGCTGGCGCCCTTGCCGTCGACGTTGTTCTTGTACAGACCTGCATCCGCGGCGCGCCCGGCACGGTGGCCGCGCGGTTCGCCGCCTCCAGCATGATCCGCTCGCCGGCCTTGTCCCAGGTCACGACGTCGCGCGGGGACAGGACCTCGGGTGTGGAGTACTCCGGGTGGGCGTGGTCGACGTAGAACCGAGCACCGTTGGTGAGGATGACGTTCGCCGCACCGAGGTCGTCGAGGTCGGTGTCGAGCTGCGGCGCCAGCGACGGCGCCGACAGGTCGAACCCGCGGGCCGTCGCGCAGCGGCGACTCGACCTCGTAGTCCCAGCGCGCCCGACGGTTGCGGGGCACGTCCGCCGCGGCGGCGTAGGCGAGAGCACCACCTGCGTCGAGGTGACGACGGGGTTCGCGGTGGGGTCACCCGGCACGGCGATGCCGTACTCCACCTCGGTGCCCATGA
>NZ_JAHLJA010000159.1:0-7249 GCF_020496245.1 Pseudonocardia sp. ICBG601
GGGGCGGTGGTGCTCCCCCAGCGCGACGACGTCGACGCCCACCCCGTCGGCGAGCACCAACTCGTCGACGACCTGGCGGATTGGCCTGCGGGTGCGACAGCAGCGTGCCGTCGTCGCCCACCGGGACGTCCCGAAGGTGTCCATGCCGAAGATGATCTCGCTCATCCGGTTCCCCCATTTGGTTGATGGCTCAATCATGCCACGGGTTCCACGGGCCGGAGGCACCGCACGGCGGGTGGTGGTGCTGGTCGACCACCCCGACAGGACTAGCGCTCGCGGGGCCCCACCCAGGCGACGCAGCAGGTTCGCTCCGAACCGGTCCCCCGGTCACGTCCATCGTCGCCTTCATCGTGCGGGTCACCACCGGCGCGGCGAGCCGCGACAGCGGCATGTCGACGTCGACGGTCAGCGAGATCTCCAGATGTGTCGCGGGCGTGCCGTCCGGTTCCGGCTCGGCGTCGCTCAACGCGTAGTAGCCCTCCGCCCCCGCCCACTGGTGGCTCCGGCGGGCGGTGCGTGGGTGAACTCGATCCGTTTGCCCTCGACGAAGGTCATCCGCTCGGTGAACACCGGCTTGATGCCCACCCCGAGCACCGCGATTCCGCACCATGTGCCAGCGCCACAGCTCGTAGCCGTCGACGGCGGCGTCCCGCGCGGGGTCGGCCTCGATCCGGTTGAGCAGCGGCGTCAAACGTCGGCAGCACGGCGGGGTCGGTCAGGACGCGCCAGACGTCGTCACCGAGGCCGTGGACGACGGCCTCGGACGCGGTGGTCGCGGAGAAGCGGGTCAGGACGCCCCGTCCCCACCCAGCGCCCCGCCGGCGGCCGGGCTGTCGTCCCCGCCCGCCACGTCGGGCTCCGGCTCCTCGGTGCCGCGGTTCGCGGCCGGCAGCAGGTCCGCCAGCGCCGCCCCTCGAGACGACGGAAGGTCCGCCGCGGGCGGGTCCGGTCGAGCACCGCGACCTCGAGCGCCTCGGCGCCCAGGACCCGCGGCTGCGCGTTCGCGCCGTTGCCGGCCGACGCCGGGTCCGCCCCGGCACCTGCAGCCCGCCGAGCGCGACCTCGATCGCCGCGCCCAGCTCCAGGCCGTGCGCGTAGGTCTCGGAGAGCTTCTGCGAGATCGGCTCGGTCTGCCCGCCCATGACGACGAACCGCGGCTCGTCGGTGATCGAGCCGTCGTAGGTGATCCGGTACAGCTGGTCCCCGGAGGCCTCGACGCCCACCTCGGCGACGCACAGCTCCACCTCGAACGGCTTCTGCTGCTCGACGAACGCCGTGCCCAGCGCCTGGGCATAGGCGTTGGCCAGCATCCGGCCGGTCACGTCGCGCCGGTCGTAGGTGAACCCGCGGAAGTCGGCCATCCGGATCCCGCCGGTGCGCAGGTTCTCGAACTCGTTGTACCGGCCGACCGCGGCGAAGCCGATCTTGTCGTAGATCTCGGAGACCTTGTGCAGGGCCGTCGACCGGTTCTCCGCGACGAACAGCACGCCACCGGCGTAGGTCAGCACGACCACGCTGCGGCCACGCGAGATGCCCTTGCGGGCCAGCTCGGAACGGTCGCGCAGCAGCTGGTCGACGGAGGAGTAGAACGGCATCGTCATGGGGAGGCGCTCCAGGCTCGTGCTTCGTGCGGGGAGGGGGTCAGCGGGACGGTCCGCCCGGGCGCTCCCGGCGCCCGGCGATCACCTGGTCGACGACGGCGGCGATCTCGGCCTCGTCGCGGCGCACGGCGCCCTCGGCGGTGATGCCGACGACCACCGGGTAGATGCGCCGCACCGTGTCCGGCCCGCCGGTGGCGGTGTCGTCGTCCGCGGCGTCGTAGAGCGCCTCGATCGCGGTGCGCACCGCGCCGTCGAGGCCCGCGGCCGGGTCGTGCAGCTTCTTCAGCGAGGACTTGGCGAACACCGAGCCCGATCCCACGGCATGGAAGCCGAGGTTCTCGTCGTACCGCCCGCCGGTGGGGTCGAAGGTGACGATCCGGCCGGCCTGGGCCGGGTCGGCGGCGTGGGTGTCGTAGCCCGCGAACAGCGGGACGACGACGAAGCCCTGCATCGCCGCGCCCAGGTTCTGGCGGACCATCCCGGCGAGCTTGTTGGCCTTGCCGTCCAGCGAGAGCGGGACGCCCTCGAGCTTCTCGTACTGCTCGAGTTCCACCGAGAACATCCGGACCATCTCCAGCGCGATCCCCGCGGAGCCGGCGATGCCGACGGCGGAGTGGGTGTCGGTGACGAACACCTTCTCGATGTCGCGCTGGGCGATCACGTTGCCCGCGGTCGCGCGCCGGTCACCGGCGATCACGACGCCGCCGGAGAACAGCAGCGCGACGATCGTGGTGCCGTGCGGGACGCCCAGGGCGTCGGCGGAGGTGCCGGGACCGGCTGTCCGGTCCAGGCCCGCGCCGGGGAGCAGGTGCGGGGCCGCGCCGCCGACGAAGTCGGAGAACGACTGC
Organism: Pseudonocardia sp. ICBG601; assembly: GCF_020496245.1. Lineage (NCBI taxonomy): Bacteria > Bacillati > Actinomycetota > Actinomycetes > Pseudonocardiales > Pseudonocardiaceae > Pseudonocardia > Pseudonocardia sp. ICBG601. The sequence goes on from NZ_JAHLJA010000159.1 coordinate 2,450, forward strand.
GACCCGGTCAGGAAGGTGCCGAGCTGACCCGTGTGGTGCCCGGGCACCAGCCCGGAGGTGACCGACGGCCGGAACTCCATCTCTCGGACGTGCCTTTCGTTCGAACTGCGTGCGCCGGGGGTGCCGCTCCCCCACGTCGGCGGGGGTCGGCGGCCCTTCCGGCACGGCCGGGCCCGCAGGTGCGGACCCGGCCGGGACGGTACTGCTGGTGCCGGGGTGCGGCACGGTGAATGGCCCCGTGGAGCTCACTCACCGCCCTTCTGCACGTAGGACCGCACGAAGTCCTCCGCGTTCTCCTCCAGCACGTCGTCGATCTCGTCGAGGATGGTGTCGACGTCCTCACCGAGCTTCTCGCGGCGCTCCTGGCCGGATCCGGACGCGTTCTCGCCGGACTCGTCGTCTCCGTCGCCGCCACCCTGGCGCTTGGTCTGCTCCTGGGACATGACGCTCCTCCTTGCAGATCTCCTCGCAGAGAATTGCCTGCCTGCTCACCCTACCCACCGGGGGCGACAAAATCGCCTGTTGCGCGGCGGCGTGTGATCCGCTTCCCGGCGGGACGGCTCAGGAGGCGGTGAGCTTGTCGACCAGCTCCTCGGCCGTCGACACCGCCTCGAACAGCTCCCCCACGTGCTTGCGGGTTCCGCGCAGCGGCTCCAGCGTCGGGATCCGGACCAGGGACTCACGCCCCAGGTCGAAGATCACCGAGTCCCACGACGCGGCGGCGACCTCGACCGGGAACCGGCCCATGCAGGTGCCACGGAAGTAGGCCCGGGTGTCCTCGGGCGGCTCGGTCATCGCCGCGGCGACCTGCTCCTCGGTGACCAGCCGGCGCATCGACCCTCGGGTGACCAGCCGGTTGTAGAGGCCCTTCGCCAGCCGGACGTCGGAGTACTGCAGGTCGACCATCCCGAGCCGGCCCGACGCCCAGGTCAGGCCGTCGCGCTCGCGGTAGGCCTCGAGCAGCTTGAGCTTGGCCGTCCAGTCGAGCCGGTCGGCGGTCAGCATCGGGTCGCGCTCCAGGTCGACCAGCACCGATTCCCACTCCTCGACGACCTCGCGGGTGTCGGGGTCCCACTCCTCGCGGCGCGGGGAGACCGTCTGCTCCAGGTGCTCGACCGCGCGGGCCAGGTACTCCTGCTGGATCTGCAGTGCGGTGAGGTGACGGCCGTCGGCCAGCGGGACGGTCCGCTGCAGCGTCGGGTCGTGGCTGATCCGCGAGACCGACTTCACCGGCTCGGCCAGGCGCAGGTCCTCGAACGAGCGCCCCTTCTCGATCATGTCGAGGACCAGGCGGTGGTGCCGACCTTGAGCAGCGTCGCGATCTCGGACAGGTTCGCGTCGCCGATGATGACGTGCAGGCGGCGGTACTTGTCGGCATCGGCGTGCGGCTCGTCGCGGGTGTTGATGATGCCGCGCTTGAGCGTGGTCTCCAGGCCGACCTCGACCTCGACGTAGTCCGAGCGTTGGGCGATCTGGTAGCCGGCCTCGTCGCCCTGCTGGCCGAGGCCGACCCGGCCGGCGCCGCAGACGACCTGGCGGGTCACGAAGAACGGGGTGAGGCCGGTGACGATCGACGGGAACGTCGTCGTGCGGGCCATCAGGTAGTTCTCGTGGGAGCCGTAGCTGGCGCCCTTGCCGTCGACGTTGTTCTTGTAGAGCTGCATCCGCGGCGCGCCCGGCACGGTGGCCGCGCGGTTCGCCGCCTCCAGCATGATCCGCTCGCCGGCCTTGTCCCAGGTCACGATGTCGCGCGGGGACAGGACCTCGGGCGTGGAGTACTCCGGGTGGGCGTGGTCGACGTAGAACCGGGCGCCGTTGGTGAGGATGACGTTCGCCGCGCGAGGTCGTCGAGGTCGGTGTCGAGCTGCGGCGCCAGCGACGGTGCCGACAGGTCGAACCCCCGGGCGTCGCGCAGCGGCGACTCCACCTCGTAGTCCCAGCGCGCCCGGCGGTTGCGGGGCACGTCCGCCGCGGCGGCGTAGGCGAGCACCACCTGCGTCGAGGTGACGACGGGGTTCGCGGTGGGGTCACCCGGCACGGCGATGCCGTACTCCACCTCGGTGCCCATGATCCGGCGGGCCGTCACGACCGGCCCCCTGCGCGAGAGTGCATTGCACGAGACTAACCGTCCCCGCCCCGGTCCGGGTGCACCGCGGCCCGGCGGGATCATCGTGGCGTGACCGATCCCGCACGTGAGCGCCTGACCGTCTTCGACGCCGAGGGCAGGCCCACCGGCGTCGCCGAGCGCGGCGAGGTCTACGCCCGCTCGCTGTGGCACGCCACGACCGCGGTCCTGCTCCGCTCCGCCGACGGCACGCGGGCCTACGTGCACCGGCGCACCGACACCAAGCTGGTCATGGCCGGGATGTGGGACTGCCTGGCCGGCGGGGTCCTCGACGAGGGCGAGACGCCCGACGACGGCGCCGCCCGCGAGCTGGGCGAGGAGCTCGGCGTCACCGGCGTGCCGCTGGAGAAGCTCGCCGTGGTCCCCTTCGACGCCGCCGCGCTGGGCGTCGACACCGGGCCCGGCACCGGCCCGGACGGGCTGCGGGCCCACGTGCACGTCTACCGCGCCTTCTCCGACGGCCCGGTGACCCACCAGCCCTCGGAGGTGGCCGAGGGCGGCTGGTGGACCCTCGACGAGCTGGTGGCCCGGGTCGGCACCCGGACCGGCCCTGGGTCCCCGACGGCCTCTACGTCACCCGCCTCCTCCTGGCAGATCTCGTCCGTTAAAGTCCTCGGGCCAGCGCGTTTACCAATGGGTAACATATGTCACCCACACCGGTACCTGAATCGGTCCATGCCGAGCGGGTCGCGCGACGCCACCCCGGGAAGGGCCCAGCGTGAGGCCTCCCCGACGGACCACCACACCCACCACGCGACAGTTCCAGGAGCCACCATGGTCAGCATCTCGGTCTCGGCCCGATCCCTCGCCGCCGCCAGGCTGATCGATCCCGATGTCAACACCGCCGCCGTGCAGGCCGCGGTGGAGGCGGCACTGGCCGCCGAGCGGCACGAGCAGCGCGTCGCCGCGAGCTCGACCACGCGTCGCGAGCACACGGCCCGGCGCGAGCCGGACGCCCGCAGGTCCTGACCCCCGGTACGCCGACGGGCCCGCACCCCGGGGTGGGGATGCGGGCCCGTCGCGGCCGTCGTCAGAAGTTGATCATGTGGCCGGCCAGGCCGTGGATCGCCTCCTGCAGGCACTCCGACAGGGTCGGGTGCGCGTGCACGTTGCGCGCCATCTCGTGGACGGTCAGGTCCCACTTCTGGGCCAGGGTCAGCTCGGGCAGCAGCTCGGTCGCCTCGGCGCCGATGATGTGCCCGCCGAGCAGCTCGCCGTAGGTGTCGTCGGCGATCAGCTTCACGAAGCCTGCGGGCTCGGCCAGGCCGTGCGCCTTGCCGTTCGCGGTGAACGGGAAGGTCGCGGTGTTGACCTTCCAGCCCTTCTCGTCGGCCAGCTGCCGGGCCTCGGCCTCGGTGTAGCCGAACGACGCGACCTGCGGGTTGCAGAAGGTCGCGCGCGGCATCATCTTGTAGTTCAGCTCCTGGGTCTCGGCGCCCGCCAGGGTCTCGGCGGCGACGATGCCCTGCGCCTCGGCGACGTGGGCGAGCATGAGCTTCGCGGTGACGTCACCGATCGCGTAGACGTGCTCCACGCTGGTGCGCATGTAGTCGTCGATCTCGATCGCGCCGCGCTCGGTGAGGTTCACGCCGAGCTTGTCCAGGCCGTAGCCGTCGACCCGGGCGCGAAGCCGATGGCCTGCACGACCTTGTCCGCGCGCAGCTCCTCGCTGCCCTTGGAGGAGGACACCGAGACGGTGACGCCCTTGCCGTCGTCGGTGATGGACTCGACCTTGGTGGAGGTCCGCACCGTGACGCCGAGCTTCTTGTAGGCCTTGGCCAGCTCCTTGGACACGTCCGCGTCCTCGAGCGGGAGCAGCCGGTCCAGGTACTCCACGATGGTGACGTCGACGCCGTAGTTGGCCAGCACGAACGCGAACTCGACGCCGATCGCACCGGCGCCGGCGATGATCACGCTCTCCGGCAGCTCACGGGTGAGGATCTGCTCCTCGTAGGTGACGACCCGCTCGGACAGCTCGGTGCCCGGCAGCAGCTTGACCGTCGAGCCCGCCGCGATGATCACGTCGTCGTAGGTGACGGTCTCGTTGCCGCCCTTCGACAGCTCGACCTCGATCTCGCCCGGCTTGGTGAACCGGCCGAACCCGTCGAACTCGGTGATCTTGTTCTTCTTCATCAGGAAGTGCACGCCCTTGACGCGCCCGTCCGCGACCGAACGGCTGCGGTCGAAGGCGGCGCCGAAGTCGAGCGACACCTCACCGGACAGGCCGAAGGTCTTCTGCTCCTTGGTGACGATGTGGGCGATCTCGGCGTTGCGCAGCAGCGCCTTGGACGGGATGCAGCCCACGTTGAGACAGACACCGCCCCAGTACTTCTCCTCGATCACCGCCACACTGCGGCCGAGCTGGGCGGCACGGATGGCCGCCACGTATCCACCGGGTCCGGCTCCGAGTACGACGACGTCGAAATGAGGCATGTGCCCAGCCTAGGACGCCTGAGCCGGGCTCGGGCCGTCCGGTCCCGAGTCCCGGGTCACCGGCCACTCCCCGCCACCGGACAGGTGGGCGACGACGGCCTCGCAGGCCTCGCGCAGCCCGGCCTGCTGAGCAGGGGTCAGGCCGTCGAACACCGCCTCGCGGACGCTCTCGACGTGGTCCGGTGCGGCGCCGGCCAGGACCTCGAAGCCGCGGTCGGTCAGGTGGGCCAGCTGGCCACGCC
>NZ_JAHLJA010000160.1:0-19205 GCF_020496245.1 Pseudonocardia sp. ICBG601
GGTGCCGCGGTTCGCGGCCGGCAGCAGGTCCGCCAGCGCCGCCCCCTCGAGACGACGGAAGTCCGCCGCGGGCGGGTCCGGTCGAGCACCGCGACCTCGAGCGCCTCGGCGCCCAGGACCCGCGGCTGCGCGTTCGCGCCGTTGCCGGCCGACGCCGGGTCCGCCCCGGCCACTGCAGCCCCGCCGAGCGCGACCTCGATCGCCGCGCCCAGCTCCAGGCCGTGCGCGTAGGTCTCGGAGAGCTTCTCTGCGAGATCGGCTCGGTCTGCCCGCCCATGACGACGAACCGCGGCTCGTCGGTGATCGAGCCGTCGTAGGTGATCCGGTACCGCTGGTCCCCGGAGCCTCGACGCCCACCTCGGCGACGCACAGCTCCACCTCGAACGGCTTCTGCTGCTCTCGACGAACGCCGTGCCCAGCGCCTGGGCATAGGCGTTGGCCAGCATCCGGCCGGTCCACGTCGCGCCGGTCGTAGGTGAACCCCCGGAAGTCGGCCATCCGGATCCCGCCGTGCGCAGGTTCTCGAACTCGTTGTACCGGCCGACCGCGGCGAAGCCGATCTTGTCGTAAGATCTCGGAGACCTTGTGCAGGGGCGTCGACGGTTTCTCCGCGACGAACAGCACGCCACCGGCGTAGGTCAGCACGACCACGCTGCGGCCACGCGAGATGCCCTTGCGGGCCAGCTCGGACGGTCGCGCAGCAGCTGGTCGACGGAGGAGTAGAACGGCATCGTCATGGGGAGGCGCTCCAGGCTCGTGCTTCGTGCGGGGAGGGGGTCAGCGGGACGGTCCGCCCGGGCGCTCCCGGCGCCCGGCGATCACCTGGTCGCGACGGCGGCGATCTCGGCCTCGTCGCGGCGCACGGCGCCTCGGCGGTGATGCCGACGACCACCGGGTAGATGCGCCGCACCGTGTCCGGCCCGCCGGTGGCGGTGTCGTCGTCCGCGGCGTCGTAGAGCGCCTCGATCGCGGTGCGCACCGCGCCGTCGAGGCCCGCGGCCGGGTCGTGCAGCTTCTTCAGCGAGGACTTGGCGAACACCGAGCCCGATCCCACGGCATGGAAGCCGAGGTTCTCGTCGTACCGCCCGCCGGTGGGGTCGAAGGTGACGATCCGGCCGGCCTGGGCCGGGTCGGCGGCGTGGGTGTCGTAGCCCGCGAACAGCGGGACGACGACGAAGCCCTGCATCGCCGCGCCCAGGTTCTGGCGGACCATCCCGGCGAGCTTGTTGGCCTTGCCGTCCAGCGAGAGCGGGACGCCCTCGAGCTTCTCGTACTGCTCGAGTTCCACCGAGAACATCCGGACCATCTCCAGCGCGATCCCCGCGGAGCCGGCGATGCCGACCGCGGAGTGGGTGTCGGTGACGAACACCTTCTCGATGTCGCGCTGGGCGATCACGTTGCCCGCGGTCGCGCGCCGGTCACCGGCGATCACGACACCGCCGGAGAACAGCAGCGCGACGATCGTGGTGCCGTGCGGGACGCCCAGGGCGTCGGCGGAGGTGCCGGGACCGGCTGTCCGGTCCAGGCCCGCGCCGGGAGCAGGTGCGGGGCCGCGCCGCCGACGAAGTCGGAGAACGACTGCGACCCGGTCAGGAAGGTGCCGAGCTGACCCGTGTGGTGCCCGGGCACCAGCCCGGAGGTGACCGACGGCCGGAACTCCATCTCTCGGACGTGCCTTTCGTTCGAACTGCGTGCGCCGGGGGTGCCGCTCCCCCACCTCGGCGGGGGTCGGCGGCCCTTCCGGCACGGCCGGGCCCGCAGGTGCGGACCCGGCCGGGACGGTACTGCTGGTGCCGGGGTGCGGCACGGTGAATGGCCCCGTGGAGCTCACTCACCGCCCTTCTGCACGTAGGACCGCACGAAGTCCTCCGCGTTCTCCTCCAGCACGTCGTCGATCTCGTCGAGGATGGTGTCGACGTCCTCACCGAGCTTCTCGCGGCGCTCCTGGCCGGATCCGGACGCGTTCTCGCCGGACTCGTCGTCTCCGTCGCCGCCACCCTGGCGCTTGGTCTGCTCCTGGGACATGACGCTCCTCCTTGCAGATCTCCTCGCAGAGAATTGCCTGCCTGCTCACCCTACCCACCGGGGGCGACAAAATCGCCTGTTGCGCGGCGGCGTGTGATCCGCTTCCCGGCGGGACGGCTCAGGAGGCGGTGAGCTTGTCGACCAGCTCCTCGGCCGTCGACACCGCCTCGAACAGCTCCCCCACGTGCTTGCGGGTTCCGCGCAGCGGCTCCAGCGTCGGGATCCGGACCAGGGACTCACGCCCCAGGTCGAAGATCACCGAGTCCCACGACGCGGCGGCGACCTCGACCGGGAAACCGGCCCATGCAGGTGCCGCGGAAGTAGGCCGGGTGTCCTCGGGCGGCTCGGTCATCGCCGCGGCGACCTGCTCCTCGGTGACCAGCCGGCGCATCGACCCTCGGGTGACCAGCCGGTTGTAGAGGCCCTTCGCCAGCCGGACGTCGGAGTACTGCAGGTCGACCATCCCGAGCCGGCCCGACGCCCAGGTCAGGCCGTCGCGCTCGCGGTAGGCCTCGAGCAGCTTGAGCTTGGCCGTCCAGTCGAGCCGGTCGGCGGTCAGCATCGGGTCGCGCTCCAGGTCGACCAGCACCGATTCCCACTCCTCGACGACCTCGCGGGTGTCGGGGTCCCACTCCTCGCGGCGCGGGGAGACCGTCTGCTCCAGGTGCTCGACCGCGCGGGCCAGGTACTCCTGCTGGATCTGCAGTGCGGTGAGGTGACGGCCGTCGGCCAGCGGGACGGTCCGCTGCAGCGTCGGGTCGTGGCTGATCCGCGAGACCGACTTCACCGGCTCGGCCAGGCGCAGGTCCTCGAACGAGCGCCCCTTCTCGATCATGTCGAGGACCAGGGCGGTGGTGCCGACCTTGAGCAGCGTCGCGACCTCGGACAGGTTCGCGTCGCCGATGATGACGTGCAGGCGGCGGTACTTGTCGGCATCGGCGTGCGGCTCGTCGCGGGTGTTGATGATGCCGCGCTTGAGCGTGGTCTCCAGGCCGACCTCGACCTCGACGTAGTCCGAGCGCTGGGCGATCTGGTAGCCGGCCTCGTCGCCCTGCTGGCCCAGGCCGACCCGGCCGGCGCCGCAGACGACCTGACGGGTCACGAAGAACGGGGTCAGCCCGGTGACGATCGACGGGAACGTCGTCGAGCGGGCCATCAGGTAGTTCTCGTGGGAGCCGTAGCTGGCGCCCTTGCCGTCGACGTTGTTCTTGTACAGCTGCATCCGCGGCGCGCCCGGCACGGTGGCCGCGCGGTTCGCCGCCTCCAGCATGATCCGCTCGCCGGCCTTGTCCCAGGTCACGACGTCGCGCGGGACAGGACCTCGGGTGTGGAGTACTCCGGGTGGGCGTGGTCGACGTAGAACCGAGCACCGTTGGTGAGGATGACGTTCGCCGCACCGAGGTCGTCGAGGTCGGTGTCGAGCTGCGGCGCCAGCGACGGCGCCGACAGGTCGAACCCGCGGGCGTCGCGCAGCGGCGACTCGACCTCGTAGTCCCAGCGCGCCCGACGGTTGCGGGGCACGTCCGCCGCGGCGGCGTAGGCGAGCACCACCTGCGTCGAGGTGACGACGGGGTTCGCGGTGGGGTCACCCGGCACGGCGATGCCGTACTCCACCTCGGTGCCCATGATCCGGCGGGCCGTCACGACCGGCCCCCTGCGCGAGAGTGCATTGCACGAGACTAACCGTCCCCCGCCCCGGTCCGGGGTGCACCGCGGCCCGGCGGGATCATCGTGGCGTGACCGATCCCGCACGTGAGCGCCTGACCGTCTTCGACGCCGAGGGCAGGCCCACCGGCGTCGCCGAGCGCGGCGAGGTCTACGCCCGCTCGCTGTGGCACGCCACGACCGCGGTCCTGCTCCGCTCCGCCGACGGCACGCGGGCCTACGTGCACCGGCGCACCGACACCAAGCTGGTCATGGCCGGGATGTGGGACTGCCTGGCCGGCGGGGTCCTCGACGAGGGCGAGACGCCCGACGACGGCGCCGCCCGCGAGCTGGGCGAGGAGCTCGGCGTCACCGGCGTGCCGCTGGAGAAGCTCGCCGTGGTCCCCTTCGACGCCGCCGCGCTGGGCGTCGACACCGGGCCCGGCACCGGCCCGGACGGGCTGCGGGCCCACGTGCACGTCTACCGCGCCTTCTCCGACGGCCCGGTGACCCACCAGCCCTCGGAGGTGGCCGAGGGCGGCTGGTGGACCCTCGACGAGCTGGTGGCCCGGGTCGGCACCCCGGACCGGCCCTGGGTCCCCGACGGCCTCTACGTCACCCGCCTCCTCCTGGCAGATCTCGTCCGTTAAAGTCCTCGGGCCAGCGCGTTTACCAATGGGTAACATATGTCACCCACACCGGTACCTGAATCGGTCCATGCCGAGCGGGTCGCGCGACGCCACCCCGGGAAGGGCCCAGCGTGAGGCCTCCCCGACGGACCACCACACCCACCACGCGACAGTTCCAGGAGCCACCATGGTCAGCATCTCGGTCTCGGCCCGATCCCTCGCCGCCGCCAGGCTGATCGATCCCGATGTCAACACCGCCGCCGTGCAGGCCGCGGTGGAGGCGGCACTGGCCGCCGAGCGGCACGAGCAGCGCGTCGCCGCGAGCTCGACCACGCGTCGCGAGCACACGGCCCGGCGCGAGCCGGACGCCCGCAGGTCCTGACCCCCGGTACGCCGACGGGCCCGCACCCCGGGGTGGGGATGCGGGCCCGTCGCGGCCGTCGTCAGAAGTTGATCATGTGGCCGGCCAGGCCGTGGATCGCCTCCTGCAGGCACTCCGACAGGGTCGGGTGCGCGTGCACGTTGCGCGCCATCTCGTGGACGGTCAGGTCCCACTTCTGGGCCAGGGTCAGCTCGGGCAGCAGCTCGGTCGCCTCGGCGCCGATGATGTGCCCGCCGAGCAGCTCGCCGTAGGTGTCGTCGGCGATCAGCTTCACGAAGCCTGCGGGCTCGGCCAGGCCGTGCGCCTTGCCGTTCGCGGTGAACGGGAAGGTCGCGGTGTTGACCTTCCAGCCCTTCTCGTCGGCCAGCTGCCGGGCCTCGGCCTCGGTGTAGCCGAACGACGCGACCTGCGGGTTGCAGAAGGTCGCGCGCGGCATCATCTTGTAGTTCAGCTCCTGGGTCTCGGCGCCCGCCAGGGTCTCGGCGGCGACGATGCCCTGCGCCTCGGCGACGTGGGCGAGCATGAGCTTCGCGGTGACGTCACCGATCGCGTAGACGTGCTCCACGCTGGTGCGCATGTAGTCGTCGATCTCGATCGCGCCGCGCTCGGTGAGGTTCACGCCGAGCTTGTCCAGGCCGTAGCCGTCGACCCGGGGCGCGAAGCCGATGGCCTGCACGACCTTGTCCGCGCGCAGCTCCTCGCTGCCCTTGGAGGAGGACACCGAGACGGTGACGCCCTTGCCGTCGTCGGTGATGGACTCGACCTTGGTGGAGGTCCGCACCGTGACGCCGAGCTTCTTGTAGGCCTTGGCCAGCTCCTTGGACACGTCCGCGTCCTCGAGCGGGAGCAGCCGGTCCAGGTACTCCACGATGGTGACGTCGACGCCGTAGTTGGCCAGCACGAACGCGAACTCGACGCCGATCGCACCGGCGCCGGCGATGATCACGCTCTCCGGCAGCTCACGGGTGAGGATCTGCTCCTCGTAGGTGACGACCCGCTCGGACAGCTCGGTGCCCGGCAGCAGCTTGACCGTCGAGCCCGCCGCGATGATCACGTCGTCGTAGGTGACGGTCTCGTTGCCGCCCTTCGACAGCTCGACCTCGATCTCGCCCGGCTTGGTGAACCGGCCGAACCCGTCGAACTCGGTGATCTTGTTCTTCTTCATCAGGAAGTGCACGCCCTTGACGCGCCCGTCCGCGACCGAACGGCTGCGGTCGAAGGCGGCGCCGAAGTCGAGCGACACCTCACCGGACAGGCCGAAGGTCTTCTGCTCCTTGGTGACGATGTGGGCGATCTCGGCGTTGCGCAGCAGCGCCTTGGACGGGATGCAGCCCACGTTGAGACAGACACCGCCCCAGTACTTCTCCTCGATCACCGCCACACTGCGGCCGAGCTGGGCGGCACGGATGGCCGCCACGTATCCACCGGGTCCGGCTCCGAGTACGACGACGTCGAAATGAGGCATGTGCCCAGCCTAGGACGCCTGAGCCGGGCTCGGGCCGTCCGGTCCCGAGTCCCGGGTCACCGGCCACTCCCCGCCACCGGACAGGTGGGCGACGACGGCCTCGCAGGCCTCGCGCAGCCCGGCCTGCTGAGCAGGGGTCAGGCCGTCGAACACCGCCTCGCGGACGCTCTCGACGTGGTCCGGTGCGGCGCCGGCCAGGACCTCGAAGCCGCGGTCGGTCAGGTGGGCCAGCTGGCCACGCCGGTCGGTGGGGCACGACCGCCGTTCGATCCAGCCCGCCTCCTCCATCCGGGCCACCGCGTGCGACACCCGGCTGCGTGAGGACAGCGCGGAGTCCGCGAGGACGCTCATCCGCAGGGTCCGCTCCGGCGCCTCGGACAGCCGGACCAGGATCTCGTAGTAGGCCTGGGGCATCCCGGCCCCGGACTGCAGCCGTCGCTCGACCTTCTCCGAGACCAGCCGCTGCGCGGCCAGGAAGGCGCGCCAGGTGCGCTGCTCCTCGTCGTCGAGCCAGCGTGTGTGACCCACAGCACCCTCCGAAACATTTTGACGTGCGATCCGTTAGTTCTAGTATCGCTCTCAACAAGTGAGAGTTCAACTAGTTCTCCGGGAGAGATCATGACCACCGCCACCGCCATCCCCGGCTACGTCGTCGGCACCTGGGACATCGACGCTGCGCACTCCGACGTCTCCTTCTCCGTCCGTCACATGATGGTCAGCAAGGTCCGGGGCCGCTTCACCGGCGTGACCGGCGAGCTCGTCACCGCCGAGCGCTTCCAGGACTCCAGCGTGACCGCGACCGTGGACGCCACCTCGATCACGACCGGCCAGGAGCAGCGCGACGGCCACATCCGCTCCGCCGACTTCTTCGACGTGGAGAAGTACCCGGAGTGGACCTTCCGCTCCACCGGCCTCGTCGCGAAGGGCGGCGACGACTACGTCCTCGCCGGCGACCTGACCATCAAGGGCGTCACCCGCCCCGTCGAGTTCGCCCTCGAGGTCAACGGCTTCGGCCCGGACGCCTACGGCGGCACCCGCGCCGGCTTCACCGCGACCACCACCATCAAGCGCTCGGAGTTCGGCGTCGACATCGAGATGCCGATGGACGGCGGCGGCGTCGTGGTCGGCGACAAGGTCAGCGTCGAGCTGGAGATCGAGGCGGTCCTGCGCGCCTCCTGAGCTCCGCACACGCGGCCACGGCCCCGGACCGGCGACGCCGGTACCGGGGCCGTGCCGCGTCCGTAGGCTGGCGCGGTGCGCAGCTACGCCGAGACGCCCCCGACCGGACCGCTGCGCGCCGTCGTCGAGGTGGCCTGGCAGGCGCGCTCGGGTGCCGAGCCGCACACCCAGCGGGTGCTGCCCGACGGCTGTATGGACCTCCTCCTGTCCGGTGGTGACCTCGTCGTCGCCGGACCGGACACCACCGCGCACCTCGCCGCCTCGCCCGCCGGCGGGGTGACCACCGGCCTGCGGTTCCGTCCCGGCGCCCTCCCGGCGCTGTTGGGCGTCCCGGCGGACGCGCTGCGCGACCGCCGCGTCCCCCTCTCCGAGATCCTCGACCCCGGACGTCGCCGGCTGCTCCGACCCGCCGCCCCCGGGACCGGCGACCCCGGTGACACGGGCAGCGGCGACGTCGTGTGGCTCGCCCGGCTGGCACTCGCCCTGCGTATCGCCGCCGTGGACCGTCCGACGCCCGCTCCGCTGCCCCACGCCGCGCTGCGCGCCCTGGCCGGGGGTGTGCCCGCCGCCGAGCTGGCCGACCGGCTCGGCGTCACCGGCCGCACGCTGCACCGGCGCTGCGTCGCCACCCTCGGCTACGGACCGGCCGTCGCGCGGCGGGTGCTGCGCTTCCGGGCCGCGAGCGCCCTGCTCTACGACGGAGTCGCCCCGGCCGAGGTCGCCGCCCGCACCGGCTACGCCGACCAGCCCCACCTGTCCCGCGAGGTCCGCGCGCTGGCCGGGGTGTCGCCGGGCTCGCTGCGGGCCGTCCCCAGCGCAGACGCCGACGACGTCCGCTAGCTCCCGTCGCCCGCGCCGGATGCCCCGTCCGGTGGCGCCCACCGGGCGTGCGCCGGCAGCGACGGACGCGGTGCGGAGCCGGTGAGCAGCCCGGCGAAGGCGGCGGCGGCAGGGACCGGCTGCCGTCCCCGCGGCAGGACCAGCGCGATCCGCCGTCGCACGACCGGGTCGGTCAGCGGGACCGCGGTCAGCCCGGCGAAACCGGTGAGCGGCACGACCAGCCCCGGGACCGCCGTCGCACCGAGGCCGGCGGCGACGAGACCCGCCACCGCGGCGATGTTGCGGGCCGCGAGGCCACGGCCGGGCCGGCATCCCGACTCGTCCAGGGCGCGGTCCACGTGCTGGCGGATGCTCGTGGAGGAGTCGAAGTCGACGAACTCGACGCCGTCGAACTCGGCCCAGCGCAGCGTGCTGCGCCCGGCGAGCGGATGGGTGGGAGGCACCAGGGCGCAGAACCTGTCGGTGGCCACCGGGGTGACCACGAGGTCGTCGGGGACACGGCCGTGCACCACGGTGACGGCGAGGTCGGCACGCCCCGAACGCACCCGTGCGGTCACCTCGTCGGCCAGGGCGTCGGAGATCTCCGGGCGCACACCCGGCCGCTCCCGCCGGAACGCCGACACCACCCCGGGGAGCAGGATCGCGGCCAGCGAGGGCAGCGTCGCGATCCGCACGGTGCCCGCCCGCCCGTCCAGGACGCGTTCGACGTGGCGCAGCTCGGTCGCGACACCGTCCAGCGCCCGGCGGGCGGCCGCCACGACGGTCTCCCCCACCGGCGTCGGCTCCAGCCGCCGGGTGGTCCGCTCGAACAGCCGCGCCCCGAGGAGCCGCTCCACGTCGGCGACCGTGCGGCTCAACGACGGCTGCGCGGTCCGCAGCACGGCCGAGGCCGCGGTGAACCCACCCGCCTCGTGCACCGCGACGACGGCCCTGAGCTGCTGCAACGTCAGATCCATGCGCTCACCGCATCAGTCCATCCGGATTCGGTCTTTGACGATCATAGGTCCGCGCGCGCACCGTTCCCCCGGGCCGACGCTGGTCCGCCCCGCCGACGAGGAGGTCGACGATGCTCGCCGCGATCGGATTCCTGACCATCGCCGTGTTCCTGGCGGCCGTGCTGTCCGGGCGGGTGTCGGTGCTCCTGGCGCTGACCGTCGTGCCCGCGGCCGCCGCCGTCGTCGCCGGGCTGGGCGGCAGGCTGGGCGAGTACGTCGCGACCGGCCTGGAGACCGTCGCGCCGGTCGCCATCATGATCACCTTCGCGATCCTGTACTTCAGCCTGATGCTCGACACCGGCCTGTTCGACCCGGCGATCCGCCGAGTGGTCCGGTGGGCGGGCGGGGACCCGCTGAAGATCTGTGTCGGTACGGCCGCGCTGACCGTGCTCGTCGCCCTCGACGGCGACGGCGCCTCCACCTTCCTGATCATGGTGAGCGCCATGCTGCCGCTCTACGACCGGCTCGGCATGCGGCGGATCGTCCTGGCGGCGCTGGTGTGCCTCGGCGCCGGGGTGATGAACATGATCCCCTGGGGTGGCCCGACGGCACGGGCGATGGCCGCCCTCGACCTCACCGCCTCCGACGTGTTCGTGCCGCTGCTGCCCGCCATGGCCGTCGGCATCATCTGGGTGCTGTTCGCGGCCTGGGTCATCGACCGCCGCGAGCGTGCCCGGCTCGGCGTCGTCGAGCTGCCCGAGCCCGCCGACGCGCCCGGGGCCGCCGGAACGCCCGCCGTGCGGTCGCGGGCCGACCGGGTCAGGTTCGTGGTCAACGTCGTGCTGACCCTGGCCCTGGTGGTGGTCCTGCTCCTGCAGCTGGCCGACCTGCCGGTGGTGTTCCTCTGCGCCTTCGTCGTCGCGCTGCTGGTCAACCGGCCCACCTGGGACGGCCAGCGCGCGCTGTTCGAGAAGCACGGCCAGAACGTCGTGCTGGTGACCGCGATGATCTTCGCGGCGGGTGTGTTCACCGGTGTCCTCGGCGGCACCGGGATGATCACCGCGATGGCGCAGTCGCTGGTCGGGCTCGTCCCCGACGGCGCGGGCGGAGCGCTGCCGGTGGCGGTGGCGCTGACCTCGATGCCGCTCAGCCTGGTGTTCACCCCGGACGCCTACTACTTCGGTGTCCTGCCGGTGCTGGCGGAGACCTCGGCGGCGCTGGGCGGCGACCCCGCGCAGGTCGCCCGGGCCGCGATCCTGGGCCAGATGACCACCGGGTTCCCGCTCAGCCCGCTCACCGCCTCCACCTTCATCCTGCTGGGGCTCACCGCCGTCGAGCTGGGCCGCCACCAGCGGTTCGTGTTCGGGTGGGCGTTCGGCACCACCGCCGTCATGACCGTCGTCGCGCTGCTCACCGGCGCCCTGAGCCTCTGAGGAGACCCGATGACCCGGACGACCACCCGGATCGGCAGCGGTGCCGGCTTCGCCGGCGACCGGATCGAGCCCGCCGTCGACCTGGTCCGCCGCGGCGGGCTGGACGACCTCGTCCTGGAGTGCCTGGCCGAGCGCACCATCGCGCTCGGCCACCTCCGGCGTCTCGCCGACCCGGCGACCGGGTACGACCCACGGCTCGGACAGCGGCTGACGGCGCTGTTGCCGGACCTGCTGGCGGGTGGGGTCCGGCTGCTCACCAACATGGGCGCGGCGAACCCTCACGCGGCCGGTCGCATCGTCCGCGAGCACCTCGACGGTCTGGGGTCGGTGGCCCCGGTGGCCGTCGTGACCGGCGACGACGTGCTCGAGGTGGTCGATCCGGCGGCACCCGCGGCCGAGGACGGTGTCCCGCTGGGCGAGCACGGGGAGCTGGTGTCGGCCAACGCCTATCTCGGCGCCGACGCGATCGCGCCCGCGCTGGACACCGGGGCAGCGGTGGTCGTCACCGGGCGGGTGGCGGACCCGTCGCTGTTCCTCGCGCCGCTGGCGCACCGGCTCGGCTGGGACCTCGACCGCCCGGACCGGGCCGCCGCGGGCACCCTGGTGGGCCACCTGCTGGAGTGCGCGGGGCAGCTGACCGGCGGTTATGCCGCCGACCCCGGGCACCTCGACGTCCCCCGGCTGGCCGAGCTCGGGTTCCCGTTCGCCGACGTCGCCGCGGACGGGAGTGCCCGCTACGGCAAGCTCGACGGCACCGGCGGCCGCCTCGACCGGCACACGGTGCGCGAGCAGCTGCTCTACGAGGTGACCGACCCCACCGGGTACCGCACCCCCGACGTCGTTCTGGACCTGCGTGGCGTCTCCGTGGACCACGACGGCACGGACCGGGTCCGCGTCGCCGGCGCCACCGGCCGCGCCCGCCCGGACGAGCTGAAGGTCAGCGTCGGCTACCGGGCCGGGCACCGCGTCGAGGCCGGGATCTCCTACGTGGGCCCGAACGCCGCCGCCCGGGCCCGGCTGGCCGCCGACGTGGTCGCCGAGCGGGTCCGCGGGCTCGCCGTCGCTCCCCGGATCGAGGTCCGCGGCGGCGACACCGACGCCCGGCTGCGGGTCGCGGCGCTGCACCGCGACCCGGGCCTGCTCGACGTCCTCGCCCACGAGGTCGAGGCGCTCTACACCAACGGCCCGGCGGGCGGGGGCGGGGTGCGCACCCGGCTCGACGAGGTCGTCGGTGTGCTGTCCACCCTCGTCCCCCGCGACGCCGTCGTCCCGCGGGTCACCGTCCTGGAGGCCGGCCGTGCTGCTGCATGAGATCGCGCACTGCCGCGCGGGCGACAAGGGGACGGTGGCGACGCTGACGGTGGTCCCGCACGACGACGCGACCTACCCGCTGCTCGTCACCGTGCTCACCCCGCAGCTGGTCCGGACGGGCCTGAGCCGCTGGGTCGGCGGCGAGGTCACCCGCTACGAGCTGCCCCGGGTGAGCTGTCTGCAGTTCGTCTGCACCGGGATCCACGGCGGCGGGGTCACCGTGTCGACCCAGCTCGACACGCACGGCAAGTCGCTCTCGTCGCGGCTGCTCGCACTGGAGCTCCCCCTGCCGCCCGGCTCATAGTGACCTGCTCGCCCGGGTCGGTCAGGCCCAGGCGAACAGGTCCAGCGACGACCCGTCGGGGTCGGCGACGGTCGCGTAGCGCTGGCCCCACGGGGCGTCGAACGGGTCCAGCACCGAGGTGTGCCCGGCCGCCGTGACCCGGCCCCAGGCCTCGTCGACGGCCGCGGCGCCGGGCAACCGGAACGCCAGCGCGACCCGGCCGTTGCCGACCGGTGCGGCCCCCGGGTGGAAGCCCTCCACCGCCGACTGCAGGTCCAGGGCCAGCCGCAGGCCGCCGCGCAGGGTGGTCTCCACGTGCGCCTCGGTGTCGGAGCCCTCGGGGAACTCCAGCCCCAGCAGGCGGTAGAAGGCGAGCGAACGGGTCATGTCGGTGACCACGATGCCGATCATGTCGAGCTCGGCGCCGATCGAGGTGTCCATGCCCACGACGCTAGGCCGCGGGCGGCCCGGCGTCGTGAACGGATCGGACAGGGTCAGCGCTTGCCGCGGAAGCGCCGCAGCATGTCCTGCGCCTTCTGCCGGTTGCGCGGATCGCTCGCCATCCGCTTGGCCTGGTCGGTGTAACGACGTCCCTGCGGGCTCTTCAGGAATGCGGTGATCCGCCCGATGATGCCGACCATGTGTGGTCCTCCGTGGTGCGGGCCGCGACACGGACGTGCACGGCTCCCTGCACAGGATGCCCGTTTCGTCCGGCCCTCACTCCTCCGGGGCACCGCCCACCGAACGCACGACGGGCCCCGCCGCGGGATGCGGCGGGGCCCGTGCGAGCAGAGCGTGTCTACAGGTACTGGCCGGTGTTCGACGCGGTGTCGATCGCGCGGCCGGTGGCGTCGTTCTTGCCGGTGACCAGGGTGCGGATGTAGACGATCCGCTCCCCCTTCTTGCCCGAGATCCGCGCCCAGTCGTCGGGGTTGGTCGTGTTCGGGAGGTCCTCGTTCTCGGCGAACTCGTCGACGATCGCATCCAGCAGGTGCTGGACCCGCAGGCCCGGCTGGCCGGACTCGAGCACCGCCTTGATCGCGGACTTCTTCCCGCGGTCGACGATGTTCTGGATCATCGCGCCGGAGTTGAAGTCCTTGAAGTAGAGCGTCTCCTTGTCACCGTTGGCGTAGGTGACCTCCAGGAACCGGTTCTCCTCGGACTCGTCGTACATCCGCTCGACGATCCGCTGGATCATCGCGGAGGTGCAGGCGCTCCGGTCCCCGCCGAACTCGGCCAGGTCGTCCTCGTGGATGGGCAGGGTGTCGGTGATGTACTTCGAGAAGATGTCGATCGCGCCCTCGGCGGCCGGACGCTCGATCTTGATCTTCACGTCGAGCCGACCCGGGCGCAGGATGGCCGGGTCGATCATGTCCTCACGGTTCGAGGCGCCGATGACGATGACGTTCTCCAGGCCCTCGACGCCGTCGATCTCGGCGAGGAGCTGGGGGACGATCGTCGTCTCCACGTCGGAGGACACACCCGACCCACGGGTCCGGAAGATCGAGTCCATCTCGTCGAAGAACACGATCACCGGGGTGCCGGCACTCGCCTTCTCCCGCGCGCGCTGGAAGATCAGCCGGATGTGCCGCTCGGTCTCGCCGACGAACTTGTTGAGCAGCTCGGGGCCCTTGATGTTGAGGAAGAACGCGCGGCCCTCGTCCGGGTCGTCGCCCCGCTGCTTGGCGATCTTCTTCGCCAGCGAGTTCGCGACGGCCTTCGCGATGAGCGTCTTCCCGCAGCCGGGCGGCCCGTAGAGCAGCACGCCCTTGGGCGGACGCAGCTCGTACTGGGTGAAGAGCTCGGTGTGCAGGAACGGCAGCTCGACCGCGTCCTGGATCTGCTCGATCTGCCGGGTCAGGCCACCGATGTCGGAGTAGGCGATGTCCGGGACCTCCTCCAGCACGAGGTCCTCGACCTCGGCCTTGGCGACCCGTTCGTAGGCGTAGCCCGCCCGCGAGTCGACCATGACCGAGTCACCGGACTTGAGCGGGCTGGTGCCCTCCTCCTGCCCGAGCTCGAACAGCGGCGCCGCCAGCCAGACGACGCGCTCCTCGTCGGAGTGGCCGACGACCAGACCGCGACCGGCCGAGCCGTCCTCCCCCGGACGGGAGATGATCTCCCGCAGCGAGTAGAGGTCACCGACCTGCTCGAAGCCCATGGCCTCGACCACGGTGAGTGCTTCGTTGAGCCGGACGGACTGACCGCTGCGCAGCGTCTCGCCCTCGACCGCCGGGGACACGGGAACCCGCATCCGGCGGCCGGAGGTGAAGACGTCGACCGTGTGGTCGTCGTACCGGCCGAGGAAGACCCCGTAGCCGGACGGCGGCTGCGCGAGCCGGTCGACCTCCTCGCGGAGCGCGACCAGCTGGCCGCGGGCCTCCTTGAGGGTCTCGGTCAGCTTCTCGTTCCGAGCGTTGAGCGCGGACAGCCGGCTCGTGGTCTCGGCGAGACGCTGTTCCAGCACTCGGGCGTGCCGGGGTGTCTCGGTCAGCCGTTGACGCAGCGTGGAGATCTCGTGTTCGAGGTGACGGATGTGCTCGGCGGCCTCAGCGGGGCTGAGGTCGCGGTCAGACTGGAAACCCTGGTTGCCGGGACCGTCGTCGTAGGGGTGGTTCACGGCAGCCTCCCTCCGTGTTCCGTCTCACCACGGTACCCGTGACGGGTGACCGCGACGGTGCGTCGAACCGGTGATCCGGGCCTCAGCCGGTCGGCACCATGTGGTCACTCTGCGGCTTCGCGGGCGTCACCGCCACGTCCACACGGAGGGTAGTTCGTAACGTTCTCGTTCCGCGTTCGGGCGCGTCGCGGTCACCATCCGACCGAAACCGGACACAACGCCCAGGTCAGCGGCCGGTCGGCCGCCGCTGCTGCCGGGGCGGTGTGACGCCGTCGGCGAGCCGCCGGGTGGTCAGCAGGAAGGCCGTGTGGGCGATCATCCGGTGCTCCGGACGGACGGCGAGACCGACCACGTGCCAGGGGCGGACCATCGCCTCCCACGACTCGGGCTCGGTCCAGCACTGCATCTCGCGCAGCGCCTCGGTGAGCACGGACAGCTGGGTGGTGGTCGCCACGTAGCCGACGAGGATCCCGCCCGGGACCAGGCAGTCGCGGACGGTGTCGAGCACGTCCCACGGGGAGAGCATGTCCAGCACGACCCGGTCGACCTCGCCGCGGTGGTCCCGGACGTCGCCGACGGTCAGCTCCCAGTGCGGGGGCCGCTGCCCGAAGAAGGTCTCGACGTTGGTGACCGCGTGCGGGGCGTGGTCCTCGCGGACCTCGTAGGAGATCACCTTCCCGCTCGGCCCGACGGCCTGCAGCAGCGAGCAGGTCAGCGCGCCGGACCCGGCGCCGGCCTCCAGCACCCGGCGCCGGGGAACACGTCGCCCCACATCAGGATCTGTGCCGAGTCCTTCGGGTAGATCACCTGGGCGCCACGCGGCATCGACAGCACGTAGTCGGCCAGGCGGGGCCGCAGGGTCAGGTACGGCGTGTTGGCCGCCGAGTGCACGAGCCCGCCCTCGGGCGAGCCGATGATGTCGTCGTGGTCGATCTGGCCGCGGTGGGGTGTGGTACGACCCGCCCGCCTGCAGGACGACGGTGTAGTGGCGCCCCTTGGGGTCGGTGAGCTGCACCCGGTCGCCCTCGCGGAACGGCCCGCCGCGGCGCGGGGGGACCCAGGTGGCCGACTCGTCGGCGGGCTCGTCGGTGGCCGGCCCGGCGGCGGGCTCGGCGTCGACGGGCCGGGGGGCGACGAGCTCCGCGTCGACGGATTCCTCGGTGTGGGACTCGGTGTGAGGGGAGTCGAGGGTCGCGGACTCGGTCGGCGCGTCGGGCGTCGGGGCGTCGTGCACGGACGACGACGCTATCCGCGCGCACCCCCGGCCCCGACGCCGGGGCACAGGGCAGCACCGGGCAGCCCGGAACCGTCGGGGGTCGCGGCTAGCCTGCCGCCATGACCGCAGCCCCCTCCGACGAGTCCGGCCCGTTCCCGGCCGAGGCGGGCCCCGAGGTCGTCACCCCGGTCGTCACCCCGGCCGTCGCGGCACCACCGCGCCCGCCCGCGCTGTCGCCGTCGCGGGCGGCGGACTTCCGCCGCTGCCCGCTGCTCTACCGGTTCCGCGCGGTCGACCGGCTGCCGGAGCCGCCGTCGCGGGCGCAGGTCCGCGGCACCCTGGTGCACGCCGTGCTGGAGCAGCTGTTCGCCCGGGAGCCGGCCGACCGGACCCCACGCGCGGCCCGGGAGCTGCTCGGCCCCTGCTGGGACGACCTCGCCGCGGCCGATCCCGCCGTGGCGGCGCTGTTCACCGCCCGGAGGACCCGCAGCTCGCGCTCTGGCTGGACTCGGCCTCGGCACTGCTGGACCGCTACTTCGCGCTGGAGGACCCGACCGGAGTCACCGCGACGGCGGTGGAGGCCCGCATCGAGGCGACCCTCGACGGTGCGGACGGCACGGACGGCGCGGCCCCGGTACCGCTGCGCGGCATCCTGGACCGGCTCGACGACGGCCCCGACGGCCTGCGGGTCGTCGACTACAAGACCGGCGCGACGCCCGGGGAGGGCTACGAGTCCGGCGTGCTGTTCCAGCTCAAGTTCTACGCGCTGGCGGTCCTGCTGACCCACGGCCGCGTCCCCGACGAGCTGCGCCTGCTCTACCTGGCCGACGGCACCGCCCTGACCTACCGCCCCGACGCCGAGGAGCTCACCCGCTTCGGACGCCTGCTCGACGCACTGTGGACGGCCATCCGGCTCGCCGCCCCCACCGGGACTTCCGGCCCCGCCCCGGCCCGGCCTGCCGTACCTGCGACCACCAGGCCCGCTGCCCCGCCTGGGCGGCACTCCCCCGCCGTACCCCGGCTGGCCGGGCGGCGGGCATGATCGACGGGTGAGCGCACCGCCCCCGATCCCGCCCGGCCCGTTCTACCTGCCCCGCGGCGAGCACTCCGCCGACGGCGTCACCCACGCCGCGTTCGAGGCGACCCCGTCGACCACTGGACCCTGGTTCGCCGACGCCCAGCACATGGGCCCGCCCTCGGCGCTGCTGGTCCGTGCGCTCGAACGGCTGCCCGCGTCCCGGCCCGGCGGCGCCGGGGACGACTGGCGGATCGCCCGCGTCACCGTCGAGGTGCTCGGGGCGGTCCCCGCCGGGCCGCTCACGGTGACCGCGGGCGTCGAGCGGCCCGGGCGGACCATCGAGCTGTTGTCGGCGACGATGCGCGCCGGCGACCGGGACGTGCTCCGGGCGCGGGCCTGGCGGCTCGCCGCCTCCGACACCGCCGCCGTCGCGGTCGGGCAGACAGCGCCGCTGCCCGGCCGGGACACCGCCGTCGTGCGGACCGAGCGGCCGGACGGCTGGCTGCCCGGATTCCTCGACGCGGTCGAGTGGGCCTGGCTCGACGGCGGCCGCCTCGGCACCGAGGGCCCGGGACGGGGCTGGATCCGGATGCGGGTCCACTCGTCGAGGGCGAGGAGCCGAGCCCGGCACAGCGGCTGATGGTCGCCGCGGACTGCGCGAACGGGCTCGCCGCACCGCTGGACGCGGCCCGCTGGCTGTTCGTCAACACCGAGCTGACGGTGCACCTGCACCGGGCCCCGGCCGGCGAGTGGATCGGCGTGGACGCCGCGACCGTCGTCGGGCCGGACGGGCTGGGCACCTGCTCGGCCACCCTGTTCGACCACGACGGGCACACCGGTCGGAGCGCCCAGGCGTGGACCGTCCGGGCCCGCTAGCCGGCCCGCCGGAGACCCCGGCGACACGACGGCGGCCCGCCACCGGAGTCACCGGGGGCGGGCCGCCGCGGGGGGAACGGACGTCGGACGGGGACGTACTCAGTGGCCGTGGCCGTTGACCGTCATCGCGCGGAGGACCGGATCTCCGAGGTGAGGATCGCGGTGGCGCCGATGTCGGCGAGCTTGTCCATCACGCGTTGGTGTCCTTGGTGCGCACCATCGTGCGGACCGCGACCCAGCCCTTCTTCGACAGCGGCGAGACCGTCGGCGCCTGCAGGCCCGGCGCGACCTTCTCCACGGCCTCCAGCAGCCCCTCCGGGCAGTCGAAGTCCATCATCAGGTACTCGCGGGCCACGACGACGCCCTGCAGCCGGTCGGCGAAGACCTTCTTCAGACGGGTGGTCTCGGCGTCCTCGGCGCGGTCGTGCCGCTTCTCCCGCTCGATGAGCGTGGCCTGCGAGGTGGCGATGGCCTCGCCGATGATCTGCAGACCGTGCTGGCGCAGCGTGCGGCCGGAGGACACGACGTCGGCGATCGCGTCGGCCAGACCGAGCTGGATGGAGATCTCCACCGCGCCGTCGAGCTTCACTATCTCGGCGCCGATCCGCTTGCCCGACAGGTAGGAGCGGACCAGGCGGGGGGTAGGACGTCGCGATCTTGCGGCCGTCGAGGTCCTCGATCTTCCAGTCGGCGTCGGCCGGGGCGGCGAAGTGGAACCGCGACTGCCGAAGCCGAGCGGGATGATCTCCTGGGTCTGGCTGCCCGACTCCTCCATGAGGTCGAAGCCGGTGACGCCCAGGTGCAGGTCGCCCTTGCCGACGTAGGTCGCGATGTCCTTGGGCCGCAGGTAGAAGAACTCGATCTCGTTCTCCTCGTCGACCACGCTGAGGTCGCGCGAGTCGGTCCGCTGGCGGTACCCGGCCTCGCGCATCATCGTCGCGGCGGGCTCGGCCAGGGTGCCCTTGTTCGGCAGTGCCACGCGGAGCATTTCCGCTCTCCTGACGGTCGTCATCGGTGGTGGTGTCGGTGGGCCGGGTCGGCCTACAGATGCTTGTACACGTCCTCGAGGGTGAGCCCCCGCTGAAGCATGATCACCTGCAGCCGGTACAGCAGCTGCGAGATCTCCTCCGCCAGCTCGTCGTCACCCTGGTACTCGGCGGCGATCCAGACCTCACCGGCCTCCTCGAGCACCTTCTTGCCCTGGGCGTGCACCCCGGCGTCCGAGCGCGGCGACGGTCCCCCGAGCCGGCCGGCCGGTCCCGGGCCTTGGCCGCCAGCTCGGCGAACAGTCGTCGAAAGTCTTCACGGGTACTACCAGTTGTGAACGGTGACCTACGCCGCATGCCGGG
>NZ_JAHLJA010000161.1:0-32581 GCF_020496245.1 Pseudonocardia sp. ICBG601
TCGAGCACGGGACGCCGGCCACGTCTATCGCGCCGTCGAAGGGGGCGTCCGCGGGGGCCGCCAGTTCCGAGGCTAGTTTCACCTTGTCCGCTTCGACCAGGCCACGCTCGAGGAGCCACCGCCGTGATGCCTCTGAGCCGACCACCGCGGTGGTGTCCAGCCCGCAGTTCTGGGCCAACTGGACTGCGAGATGACCGACGCCACCCGACGCGCCCGAGATGAGAATCCGCTGGCCCGAGGACAGCCCCAGCTGGCGGATCGATCGAAGAGCCGTGAGCCCGGCCACCGGCAGCGCCGCCGCGCTCAGGTCGTCGACGGATGGCGGAACCACAGCGACATCCCGATGGTCGACGACTCTGTGTGTAGACCAAGCCCCGGACTGCCCCCACGTCGCGACCCGGTTGCCAACAGCGGGCCCGTGCCCGTTGCGGGAGCTCTTCTGGACGATCCCGACCGCATCCCACCCCGCGGGCTTGTCGGGATCCCAAGCGATTCTCGCCTCTCCGGCGTTGAGTGACACCCGTTCGACGGCTATTACCACCTCGTCGGGGCCGGCCTCGGGTGCGGGTGTGTCGCTAACCCGCAACTGGTTGTTGTGCAGGAAGATCGCCGAGGTACTCATCAGTGTGTCCTTGTCGTCGAGACGGTGTGCCCGCCAGCGGTGATGTGGGCGGGATTTGAGTCCGCGGCCTGGCGTGCCCCGGTCAGAATGACCCGGGCGTAGTGGAGCTCGTCGGCGCGTCCGCCGTCGAGGTCGACCAAACGCGCAGCTCTACGTCCCTCGAACGTGAACCCCGCCTTCTCGGCGACTCGTATCGACGCGGTGTTTCCAGGCTTGATTCCCAGTTCAAAGCGGTGGAACAGTCCAACTGCGGCAGACCAGCGGCAGAATGCCTCCAGGGCACGAGCCGCATAGCTGCGTCCGCGGTACCCAGGACGGACCTGGTACCCGACGTCGGCGACCCCGGGAGGGACCAGCTTGCGAACCTTGATCAGGCCCACTGGTGCGTCGTCCACGGACTGCGCGATCGTCAGAGCCGCGCGATCGGTTAGACGCCAGTCGAGATACCCTCTTCGAGCGGCATTCTCGGCCCGCTGCTGCGTGGATCCAGGGAACAGCGCCCACCGACGCGACAGCTCGTCGTTGTCGCATTCGACTATCATGCTCGCGTCCTCTGGCGCGAGGTTCCGTAGATAAAGCTCCCCCGCGACGACCTGTTCCCCGGCGATGCGGGGGAATCCGTCTGGCTCGTTCCAGTCGTCAAACCGCTCCATCACCGCAAGGTGCCCGGCTGGCGTCGGTCGAACCTCGACCAGCCGCATCTTTCGTTCCACAGCCCACTCGATGGCCGTGGTGTCTCGTACCGAAACTTGAACCTTCGTGGGTTCCGGCATCCTAGTCATCAGCGATTCACCCCAATCTTCCCTGACTCGCATTTGGATACATATTCTGTATGGATCGTTCAGTACAAAATAAGGGCAGAGAAAGCCTCCCATTGCGGTCCGTTCACCGCAGCGTTAACTCAAAGAGAGTGCCTGCAGCACCCCCTTCGCGATCGCCTCCATACTCGCCCGCGGGTTCTTAGCTCTCTCTCCAGAAGGCTTCAATCACGGGGCCAGGCATAGTCCAGCTAAGCCTCGTTTTTGCCCAGAGGTCAGCGCTAATATTGTTTTTAGCTTGACGGCCACCTCGTTTCGTAGTGGCGCCATGGCGCTTGGCAGGGTGAATATGATTCGACCATCCTTTCCAGGGCTCGACAAAGTCGCCTATTACGACTTTGTCGAGCTCCGGAAAGGATGGTCACCGCCAACTCTCCTGGAAAATATAACAGACTAGGAGCGTAAGTCCAACACAAAGTACGATCAGAAACAGAGGCGACACTAGGGCTTGATTGAGTGGGGATCCAAATATTAGGTCGGTGAGGAGTGATGCCCCGACACCAGCGAAAGCAAGGATTGGCGTCCAGCCTGGAATTTTTCATACTTCAGCGCTCTGATTGGTTGAGCGAGGAGTCAGGGGAAGCAGTGAGCTGCAGCGGCGGTGGCTCCTCCGTCAATGGCTCCAGTAGCAACGCCATCGATGGCGCCTGCGGTAGCTCCTGCTACTGGAATGACGGAACCTGAAGTACCGCCAACCGCAGCTCCTCCAAGGCCTCCGGTGACAGCTCCTCCGACGGTTCCGATGGTGCACTTTGCCCAGTTGATGTACTCGTTAGCATGGTGGTTGTGGCTTATTGTGCTGCGTACGGTTGCCTTGTTGTCGCCGTCTAGGGTGTATGTGAATGTGGTGATCTTTCCGTCTTTAGCGATTCGCGCGGGGAGGACTTCAAGAGTCTTGCCGTGGTTGTCGATGATGGACGTGTGGGTTCCGTCTGTGGCGAACTTCGCGGCGCTAAGCGTTACGACTCCTGTGGAGTCGTTTACCTTGTTGAAGCTGAATGTGGGCGCGGCGGACTGGCTGATTCCTGCTGGAGTGCTGGCGGGGTGTGGGGTGTCTGCCGCAGCGATTCCGCTGGCTGAGCCCATTGCGATGGCGGCGATGAATGCCGCAGTGAGCCTTTTTCAACCTGTTTGCACAGGTCAGACGGCCGCAGATCAGAGGGCCGGGCTCGCTCCGGGGATCGAGCCCGCGCCCGGACGTAGCCAGGATACCTTCCAGTCGTTCAGCGCCGCGTTGACCCGCTGTCTTCAAAGGCGATGACGAGGAGACGCCGTGGCGACCGTCTTCTGACACGCCGTCAGAGGGTAGAGTCACGAACTGCAAAGCTCTGACCTGCACAAACAGGTTGAAAAAGGCTCAGTGGTGAGGGAGCGTGCAAGATTCTTTGTTTGCATGATGGCATCTGAGCATGGTTATCACTCTCTGTCAAGGGCGAGTGCGTAGCGTAATTACGCCGTTGCCGTGAGTGGTTTTGATGGTGAGCGTGTGAGGGGTTCGTCCTTTTTAGTGCTATTTGGTGTTTGCTGCGGTCAGTGAGATGCTTCTATGACTGTCAAGCGGCGATCGGGTGTCCCTGGGTCGCGGTGAGCAATCGTCAAGACCTGTGGATGAAGATCTTTTAGGCGGCTTCGGTGTGGGTGTGGGCATCGGGTCGTTCGACGAGGCGGCCGGCGTCGAATCGGGCTCCGGCTCGGACGAGGGCGACCAGGTGCGGTCCGTTCACGGCGCGCCATCGGTTCTGGGCGGCCTCGATGAGTTTGAACGCCATCGCCAGTCCGGCCGCGCGTGACCCGGGCCCGCGGGTGACCCGGGTGCGGTGGCGGACCGTCGCGAACGTGGACTCGATCGGGTTCGTGGTGCGTAGGTGTTGCCAGTGTTCGGCGGGGAAGTCGTAGAAGGCGAGCAGTTCGTCGAGGTCGTCACCGATCTTCGTGACGGCCTTGCCGAACTTCGCCCGGTAGGCGGCCTCGAAGCGGGCCACGGCGTCGAGGGCTCTGCGCTTGTCCTCGGCGTTCCAGATCTCGGTCAGCGCCTTCTTCGCCCCCGGATGCGCTGACTTCGGCAGCGCGGCAAGGACATTGGCGGTCTTGTGGACCCAGCAGCGCTGCTCGCGGGTCTGCGGGAACACCTCGCGCAGCGCGCCCCAGAACCCGAGCGCGCCGTCAGCGACCGCGAGCACGGGTGCTCGCATGCCGCGCCGCGCGCAGTCGCGCAGCAGATCGGCCCAGGACTCGCTCGACTCGCGGTAGCCATCGGTCAGGGCGACGAGTTCCTTGCCGCCGTCCGCGCGGACTCCGATGAGCACGAGCAGGCACAGCTTGTGTTCCTCGAGGCGGATGTTGACGTGGATCCCGTCGGCCCACAGGTAGACGTAGTCCACACCGGACAGGTCTCGGCGGGAGAAGGTCTGCTGTTCGGTCTTCCAGGAGGCTTATTCAGGCTCCGTCAGGTAAGTGCGTAGAAGATGAGTCCGATGACTGCCGAGATCGTCGTTTTAAATGTGGCGTAGGGTCGGCGGTAGTCTGTGTGGAGAACTTTCCACGACTTGATATGGGCGATGACTCGCTCGATGGTGGCGCGTGTGCGGTTGAGGCTCTTGTTGAATGTTTTCTGCCAGTCGAGAAGTTCCCGGCCGGGTTGTTTTTTGAACGGGGTGAGCATGCCGCGCCCGATGTAGCCTTTATCGCCGATCGGTGGGTATGTGGCGAGGCAGGGCCCCGGCAAAGTCGCTAGATGATCTTGTAGGTGGTCAGTGGTCGATGGGGGTCGCGGGCGTGGTGGCGGAGTGCTGCGGCGATGTTGCTGACGCCGTGCAGGCGTAGCGCGGTGATCGCGAGGTTCCGCAACGCCGACATGACCTGCGGGGCGTGACCGGTGTGGGCGGTGGCGCGGTCTTCGTCGAAGCAGACATCACGGACCCAGTGCAGGCGATTCTCGATCGACCAGTGCCCACGGATCCAGCGGGCGAGCAGTCCTGGATCGGCGTCGGTGCTGGTCAGGCTGGTGATCGCGTAGGCGGTCTCGGTTCTCCACTTCCCGCCAGGCCGCAGTGGGCGACGCCGGCGCACCAGCTTGATCGCCTGGGATGCGTGGGGGAAGAACTCTGCGCCCAGGTCGGGACAGGGGTGCAGGCTGACCACGCTGATCGTGCGGGTCTCGACGCGGCCGTGCCCACGCCCGCGTTGACGATCAGCGACGCCGATCTGGGTCCAGGGCAGCGCCCGTACCCGTGCCAGCAGCGTGGGCTGGTTCGCTTTGATCGTCATCAGGTAGTGCCCGCCGCGGCGGTGTAGGTAGTCGGCGTGGGCTCGCTGGGTGTGCAGAGCGTCCGCGGTGACCAGTACATCGTCGAGGTCGAGGGGGTCGAGCAGCGCGGTGAACGCGGTGATCTCGCTGCCCTTCTCTGCGACCTGAACCTGGCCGAGCACGCCACCGCTGGTCTGGTCGAGCACCGACACCAGATGCGGGAGCCAGACCCTGCCGTCGGCGGCACGGACGCGGGCGCCGCGCAGGGTCTTGCCGTCCAAGGCCAGCACGCGACGCTGTTCTCGCCGGGGTGTGCCCTCCGCCGCCGGCTGGGCGCTGAGCTGGGGCAACACCCAGGACTGCAACGCCGCCTCCAGCGCCGAGGCGTCGACCCGTTGCAGGACCCGGCGGATGGTCGACTCGTGCGGAGCGACCGCGCCCACCCCGAGCACGTCCAGCACGGCGCGGCCGACGTCATGGGCGTACTCGGCGATCGCGGTGAACGACCGGGCCCCCGCCAACACCGCGCACGCCCCCAGTAGCAACACCGCGAGGACACCGTGGCGGACACCGCGTGGTTTCCGCGGGTCCGGCACTCGCGACAGGGCCTCCACCAGCGACAACCCCGCCGCCTCACCGACCGGCGCGGCTCTCCCCGCGTCAGGACCGACCTCCAGGCCTTCCAGAGCAGCAACGATCGGAGACACTGACACTGCGGACACAGGCTTCCTGACGTGAGCAAGGATTCGACACCCTCATGATCACGCCAAGCCTGTGTCCGCACCCACCCCGCACGTCACCGCAGCTCAGGACCCACCCATCACGACTTTGCCGGGGCCCTGCCTGGAAGGGCAGCTGTCGTGGATCTCCGACCCGACCCCAGGCTCCCGACACGACCTACATTGCCTCGACCAATCCGGCGCCCTCGACCACCTCGCCACACAGGGCCCCGGCAAAGTCGTGATGGGTGGGTCCTGAGCTGCGGTGATGTGGGGGGTGGGGGTGGGTGCGGACACAGGCTTGGCGTGATCATGAGGGTGTCGAATCCTTGCTCACGTCAGGAAGCCTGTGTCCGCAGTGTCAGTGTCTCCGATCGTTGCTGCTCTGGAAGGCCTGGAGGTCGGTCCTGACGCGGGGAGAGCCGCGCCGGTCGGTGAGGCGGCGGGGTTGTCGCTGGTGGAGGCCCTGTCGCGAGTGCCGGACCCGCGGAAACCACGCGGTGTCCGCCACGGTGTCCTCGCGGTGTTGCTACTGGGGGCGTGCGCGGTGTTGGCGGGGGCCCGGTCGTTCACCGCGATCGCCGAGTACGCCCATGACGTCGGCCGCGCCGTGCTGGACGTGCTCGGGGTGGGCGCGGTCGCTCCGCACGAGTCGACCATCCGCCGGGTCCTGCAACGGGTCGACGCCTCGGCGCTGGAGGCGGCGTTGCAGTCCTGGGTGTTGCCCCAGCTCAGCGCCCAGCCGGCGGCGGAGGGCACACCCCGGCGAGAACAGCGTCGCGTGCTGGCCTTGGACGGCAAGACCCTGCGCGGCGCCCGCGTCCGTGCCGCCGACGGCAGGGTCTGGCTCCCGCATCTGGTGTCGGTGCTCGACCAGACCAGCGGTGGCGTGCTCGGCCAGGTTCAGGTCGCAGAGAAGGGCAGCGAGATCACCGCGTTCACCGCGCTGCTCGACCCCCTCGACCTCGACGATGTACTGGTCACCGCGGACGCTCTGCACACCCAGCGAGCCCACGCCGACTACCTACACCGCCGCGGCGGGCACTACCTGATGACGATCAAAGCGAACCAGCCCACGCTGCTGGCACGGGTACGGGCGCTGCCCTGGACCCAGATCGGCGTCGCTGATCGTCAACGCGGGCGTGGGCACGGCCGCGTCGAGACCCGCACGATCAGCGTGGTCAGCCTGCACCCCTGTCCCGACCTGGGCGCAGAGTTCTTCCCCCACGCATCCCAGGCGATCAAGCTGGTGCGCCGGCGTCGCCCACTGCGGCCTGGCGGGAAGTGGAGAACCGAGACCGCCTACGCGATCACCAGCCTGACCAGCACCGACGCCGATCCAGGACTGCTCGCCCGCTGGATCCGTGGGCACTGGTCGATCGAGAATCGCCTGCACTGGGTCCGTGATGTCTGCTTCGACGAAGACCGCGCCACCGCCCACACCGGTCACGCCCCGCAGGTCATGTCGGCGTTGCGGAACCTCGCGATCACCGCGCTACGCCTGCACGGCGTCAGCAACATCGCCGCAGCACTCCGCCACCACGCCCGCGACCCCCATCGACCACTGACCACCTACAAGATCATCTAGCGACTTTGCCGGGGCCCTGGGCGTAGAACGACGACCTCGAGACGTGCACGAGCTCGCACAACCGCTTCACCTCGAAGGTGTGCCGGTGGTCAGCGACGAACTGGAAGCGGGTCACCAGCGCGTCTCCCCCGCGAAATACTTGGCCGCCCGCTGCAGGATCTCCCGCTCGGCGGTCAGCTTCTTCTCGCTGATCTCGAGTTCACGGACCCGGGCCTCGAGACGGGCGATCTTCTGCCTCGGTGGTTCCTCCCCACCCAGGCCCGACCCCGGCGTGGTACGCATGGGCTGTACCGGGCTGGGGCAGCTACTGCCATCAGCTGCGGTCTTGATCGTGACCAGCGCCGGGACGACCAGAGCGGTGAACACGACTTTCGTCTCGGTCGGGGACAGCGTGCCGATGCCGAAGCCGCGGGCCCGGCGCCAGTTCCCGTAGGTCCGCCGCGCTGGCGGCGCGCCACTGCTGCTGTTGCTCATGTTCACCGTCCTGGCTCGCCGGTGTCAGCGCCTGCGCCGGGTGGCGCGGCCCCGGCACCCGACGGACCGCCAGCGCTGCCGCTGCGTTCTGCTCCGGGGTCGGGGGTCTCGCTGGTGGGGCTGGTCAGCTGGGCGGCGGTGGCCTCGGCCGCCGACTGCGCGGCCTGCACCGCCGCCGTGCCAGCGGCCGCGGCCGCGCCGAGTCCCGACACCGCAGCACCAGCACCCGCAGCGCTTGCGGTGCTGGTCCCGGCTGCCGCGCCCGGAGCCGGGCCGGCGGCGGGCGCGGAGGTGGTCTGCGGGCCGGGCGCGGCACCGCTTGCTCCCGGGGCCGCCGATCCTGCCCCCGCGGCACCCGCCCCGGAGACCCCAGGCGCCCCGGCTGGCGGCGCTGCAGGTGGGGTGGCCCAGGCCGGGGCGCTGTCGGGGCCGGTCAGCTCCAGTGTGCGGGCGTTGCGCATCCCGGCCAGCGACACCGCCCCGGTCGCCGCCCCAGCCATCATGCCGCCGGCGGAGCCGCTGGTGATCGTGGTGCCGGTGAAGGAGAAGAACCGCATCAACGCCGGCAACGCGATCACCGCGAGGGCGAGGATGACGATCCCGACCAGGATCGCCACCCACTCCGGGCCACCCCCGGCCGGGGTGGGGGTGGACATCAGGGTCATCCCGATCGCGTAGATCAGCCCGGCGATCGGCTTGTAGAAGATCAACGCGGCCAACCACGCGACGACGGTGGGGAGCCACCGGCGGGTCGCCCCGGACAGCGCCCCGGCTGCGGCGATCGGGAGGACCGCGATCAGCACGAAGATCCCCGCCTGGCGGACGAACATCGCCAGCCACTGCAACACCCCCAGCACGAGGACGATGGCGCCGAGCAGGATCTGCGACCCCACCCCCATCTGCGACAGCTGCAGGACGGTGGTGAGGCGGTCGACGAACTCCGGCAACGCCGCCCCGAGGAAGTGCGTGGTCGCCGCGTCCGCCGCGGCCAGCGCGGTGACCGCGAGCAGGACCCCGACGGTGGTGGCGAGCACGAACCGCACGAGCCCGGCGGCGGCGTCGAGGAGGGGTTCACCGCGGCGGGTCAGGATCATCTTCCCGACCTGGCACAGCAGGCAGGTGGTGACGATCGCGGCCACGATCGGCCCGGTCAGCACCGCGAACCGCTCCGCATGCGCGGCCAGGCCGTCGAAGACGGTGTCCTCGGCCAGCCACCACGTCAACAGCGCGGCCAGGATCTCCGCCGCCGACTCCGCCAGAGCGCCCCCGGGATCAGTCCAAAACCCCACCTCACACCACCGCCGCCGACGCAGGCGTGGACGTGGACGTGGACGTGGACGTGCGGGATACCGGCGCAGGTCCGGCCGGGATGGTCGGGAAGGATGACCGACCGTGAGTGACAGCGATGGTGACCTCGAGGGTGATGGTGCTCTTCTCGTTACGGTCGGTCAGGTGTTCCCGTCGCTGGGCTGGAAGAACCCGGTCGAGGTCAACTACATCCTCTCCGAATTCCTGATCGAGCAGATCCGGGAAGACCGCATCGTCGACGCGACCGTCGCGCCGCTGCCCGACCCCACCGACGGGGTCGTGCTCACCCTGACCGTGATCGCCACGGGGGAGCTGCCCGGCGGGACCGCGGTCGCCGACGGCGTCGCGCAGGCGGTGGCGGCGATGCAATCGTCCTGGTTGTGGCTCAACGCCGGCCTGTCCGCGAACGGTCTCGCAGAGGTCGACGATGAGATCATCCGGCGGATGATCCTGTTCACCGGCCGGGACCTGCAGGTCCGCTACCTCGACGCACCCACCCCGGAAGAGGAACTCGACATCTCCGGGTTCATCCGCTCCCAGCTGTTGATCGACCCCCAGCCCTAGAGGAAGACCGCGACGATCCCCGAGGCCCCCGCGGCCAGGGCGAGGCCGCCGACGACCCACAAGGTGCCGGTCAGGCCGTCGATGGCCATCGCATGATTCCGTTTCCGGCCGACGACGATCAGCCCCGCACACACCAACAGCCCGACCACCCCGGCGGCGATCAGCCCCCACTTGATCCACCCGATGATCTGATCGACGAAATCCCCCAGCTTCCCCGGTGGGCGCTGCGCGGGTGGGTCCGGCGGCGCCACCTGCCCCGGCACCAGCGCTGGGTCCAGGGCGGTGAGCGTGTCGGACGCCGACACCGCAGCGGTCATCACCAGGGACATGAGAGCTCCTCGAACGGGGACGCGGCAGCGCCGCGGTGGTGGTCATGCCGGACGCACCCGAGCACCCGGCGACGCCACCACGACCGGACCGACCGGAGCGGCGGGAGCGGCGGGAGCGACGTCGGCCGGGGCCGACCTGACGTCGTGCTCGGGGAGGGCGGCGTGGTCGGGGAGGGCGAGGACGGCGTCGATCACCTGTCCCAACGCCCGGACCAGCGCTCGTTCGGGTTTCGACAACTCGGCGGGGTCAAGGGCCAGGAGCGTGGCGGCGCGCTGGATCGGGCGCAGGGTGTCGCGCCAGGCGGCCACGAGGGGGATGGGCACGATCGCGGCGGTGTGCGGCTCGATACTGCGTAGCCGATTCCGCGTATTCGAACCCCATGCCGCTCCAGGAGCATCAGCGACCACAGCCAGCACTGGCGGGCCCGGGGTGTGCTGCAACGCGTGCGCCGCACCACCGACCGAGGACACCGTCGACCGACACACCACCACCGCCACCGGCGACTGTGCCCGGTAGACACCCCGATCCACACCACCCACCGCGGCAGCGAGCAGCGACGTGCCGACCCCACCGGCGACCCCGGCCACACACGGACGCTCCCGCACCCCACCACCCCACCTCAGCCGCGTCGAGCAATGCTTGAGACCTGTGGATGACCTGGAGGGGCCGTACCCTCCCGGTGATCTTGAGGCTCTGAAGCAAGGCCGGCGGGTCAACGCCGGCCGGAAGGGTACGACCCGTGCTCACCGTAGTTCCTGGAGCTGCTGACACCGATGAACCCCGCCGGGGCGGCGGCTCGCTGATCGACGACCTGGTCCGCGAAGGCGCCCGCCGGATGCTGGCCGAGGCGTTGCAGGCCGAGGTCGATGACTACATCGCCCGCCACGCTGAGGAGCGCGACGAGCACGGCCGGCGGCTCGTGGTCCGCAACGGCACCCACCAGCCCCGCGAGGTCCTCACCTCGGCCGGCGCGGTCGAGGTTGTCGCCCCGCGGGTCGACGACCGCCGCATCGATCCCGAGACCGGGCACCGCTGCAGGTTCTCCTCGGCGATCCTGCCGCGATGGTGCCGCCGCACTCCGAAGATCACCGAGGTGTTACCGCTGCTGTATCTGCACGGACTCTCGACCGGGGACTTCGTGCCCGCGCTCGGGCAGTTCCTCGGCTCCACCGCGGGCCTGTCGGCGTCGATGGTCACCAGACTGACCGAGACCTGGGGTCGGGTCGGAGATCCACGAGGCTTATTCAGGGTGATCATGGAGCGAGGCGCTTCCCCAGGTCAGCGTCTCAACGCAGCAGTCTGTTGAGCGTCCCTGAATAAGCCTCGCGGGCTGCGGTTGCGCTGTTGGATGAGTTCCTCGACGTCCTGGAAGTCGAGCCGGCCAGCCCGGTCGGCGCGGTGGGTGAGGCGGGTCGGGTGGTCCTCGACGCTGCTGCGGATAGTGGCCGCAGCCCAGCGGTCGGCAGTGCTGTGGGTGCTGTGTCTGGGCCTGCGGCCCCGTCGGAGCGCCCCGTGGACACCGCGGCGCCGAGGTCGTCTGCCAGTGGCGCCAGCACGGTCACGCGGACCACGGATGAGCACACCAGCACTGGTCAGAGCACCGAGCCGCGGAGCGAGGGCCCGGATGACGCCCAGCAGGGCGAGGGTCTGGCCGCTGGTGTGGAGACGTTGACCGAGCAGGCCGCCCATGCGGCTGCGGCCGATCCGGACGCGGTCGCGCTGCTGGAGACCCTCACCGACCCGGCCCTGAACCTCGACGACCTCGACACCACCAGCAGCAGCAAGAGCGCTGAGAGTGCTGGTGAGGCGATCTCCCGAACCAGCAGCAGCGCCGCACCCGCACCCGCGACAGCGGCCGGTCCCGCCGCTGAGGCCCCGCCCGCCGCCCAGGAACCCGACGCTGCGGCGTCGGCGTCGGCGTCGGCGGCTCCGGTCGCGGAGAAGAGCGCGGGCGGGGCCTCGGAAGAGGTGTGGGCGTGGCCGGCGTGCAGCGAGCGGCTCGGTCTCACCGACTGAACTGGTGAGCTGGGCCGGTGCGGGTGTTGGCTCCGGGCCTGTGGTGTGGGAGGGACTGACGCAGGGGGACCGTGCGTCACCGACACCAGGCCGCCGTTCCCACACGAGACGAGGAGGGTCGGTGGTGTGCAGGCCCGGAGACAACCCGCTCGGGCCGACCGGCCGAGGGGCTCTACGTCTCGGCGGGTCTCGGCCCGAGCGCCACGAAGGGTAGCGGGTGGGTGCGGCCTGTGTCACTACCTCGCCAGTCCCGATACCGAGGCCAGGTGAGAAGGGCGAAGAGGGAGCGACCGCGGTGAAGACCATGACGAGCGGGCTGGTCTGTGTGGCTGCGTTGGTGGGTGTGGTCGTCGTGCTGCTCGTGATCGCCCTCGGCGGCGCGATCACCGCCGGCGGCCGCACGTCCTCGCTAGGC
Source organism: Pseudonocardia sp. ICBG601 (assembly GCF_020496245.1). Lineage (NCBI taxonomy): Bacteria > Bacillati > Actinomycetota > Actinomycetes > Pseudonocardiales > Pseudonocardiaceae > Pseudonocardia > Pseudonocardia sp. ICBG601. The sequence continues at coordinate 12,102 of NZ_JAHLJA010000161.1, forward strand.
GTTCCCGGGGTGGTGTGTGCCCCGGCCGGGGTGGATCCGGCGGAGTTGGTCGACGGGTTCGGCCCCGTCCAGGTGTCCAACGCCGCCCACATCGTCGCTGTCGGCGTCGAGATGGGTGTCCCCGTCCGGGGCCGGGTGGTCGCGGTCGCGACCGCGATGCAGGAATCGACGCTGCTCAACTAGGCCAACACCACTGTCACTGAATCGTTGACACGCTCGTATGAGGCTGTCGGCGCCGACCATGACTCTGTCGGGTTGTTCCAGCAGCGGGCCGCCGGTTGGGGGCCGGCCGCTGTCCGCATGGACCCCAGGGGGTCGGCGCGGTTGTTCTATGAACGGCTGCTGCAGGTCCCCGGGTGGGAGACGATGGCACCCCTCCAACCCGCCATCACCGACCCCGCCCACGTCCAACCCGGGGACATGCTCCTGTTCACCAACAACGGGCACCCCGGCGGGATCCACCACGTCGGCCTCTACCTCGGCGCCGGCCAGATGCTGCACGCCCCGCAGACCGGCGACGTCGTCAAAACCGAACCCGACATCTGGAACAACAGCTACTACGCCCGCGAGTTCATCGGCGCCGTCCGCGCCACCCACCACCCCGCCACGTAGACGGCCGCGTCACCATGGTCCCGGGGTGAATGCCTGGAGCGATGCCCGGGTTATGCCTCGGGCGCCGAGGTCGGAGACGTGGCGAGGTCGACGGTCTCGAACTCCAGCAGGTCAGCACCAGTCCCGACCTGCGGGCGGTCGGTGTCGCAGTGCGCCGCCTCACTGCCCTCGGTACGCCAGACCTGGAAGGCTGCGTCGGACTCCCACCGGGTGTAGACGAAGTACCGCGTGTCACCCGCGACCGGACGACAGCGCGTACGCGGCGACCCCGAACCCAGCCACCCCACCCATGCACCCCTGAGCGAACCGAGCCGCGAACCGCGCCTCCAGCTCCGGGCCCTGCCCATCAGGCACCGTGATCGCGTTGATCTTCACAACAGTCATGGGTGTCTCCGTGGTGGTCGAAGTATGGATCGTACGTATCGAATAACAGCAGATGATCCCCGCAGGGGACAGGGGCCCGAAAACAGGCCCGGGCCGCTATGGGGCGATGTGTCGCTGAGCGGGACGGCTTCGCAGCTCGTCAGTGACTTGGGTTCGGAGGGTGGCGTCGTCAGCGGCCAGCGCGACTAGCGAGCGGACCACGTCCCCCTTGGTGACCCGGCGGCCGAGCAGCGCGCGGAGCTCGATCATGAGACGGTCGAACTCGAGCAATCGTCAAGACCTGTGGATGAAGATCTTTTAGGCGGCTTCGGTGTGGGTGTGGGCATCGGGTCGTTCGACGAGGCGGCCGGCGTCGAATCGGGCTCCGGCTCGGACGAGGGCGACCAGGTGCGGTCCGTTCACGGCGCGCCATCGGTTCTGGGCGGCCTCGATGAGCTTGAACGCCATCGCCAGTCCGGCCGCGCGTGACCCGGGCCCGCGGGTGACCCGGGTGCGGTGGCGGACCGTCGCGAACGTGGACTCGATCGGGTTCGTGGTGCGTAGGTGTTGCCAGTGTTCGGCGGGGAAGTCGTAGAAGGCGAGCAGTTCGTCGAGGTCGTCACCGATCTTCGTGACGGCCTTGCCGAACTTCGCCCGGTAGGCGGCCTCGAAGCGGGCCACGGCGTCGAGGGCTCTGCGCTTGTCCTCGGCGTTCCAGATCTCGGTCAGCGCCTTCTTCGCCCCCGGATGCGCTGACTTCGGCAGAGCGGCAAGGACATTGGCGGTCTTGTGGACCCAGCAGCGCTGCTCGCGGGTCTGCGGGAACACCTCGCGCAGCGCGCCCCAGAACCCGAGCGCGCCGTCAGCGACCGCGAGCACGGGTGCTCGCATGCCGCGCCGCGCGCAGTCGCGCAGCAGATCGGCCCAGGACTCGCTCGACTCGCGGTAGCCATCGGTCAGGGCGACGAGTTCCTTGCCGCCGTCCGCGCGGACTCCGATGAGCACGAGTAGGCACAGCTCGTGTTCCTCGAGGCGGATGTTGACGTGGATCCCGTCGGCCCACAGGTAGACGTAGTCCACACCGGACAGGTCTCGGCGGGAGAAGGTCTGCTGTTCGGTCTTCCAGGTCTCGGTCAGTCTGGTGACCATCGACGCCGACAGGCCCGCGGTGGAGCCGGGGAACTGCCCGAGCGCGGGCACGAAGTCCCCGGTCGAGAGTCCGTGCAGATACAGCAGCGGTAACACCTCGGTGATCTTCGGAGTGCGGCGGCACCATCGCGGCAGGATCGCCGAGGAGAACCTGCAGCGGTGCCCGGTCTCGGGATCGATGCGGCGGTCGTCGACCCGCGGGGCGACAACCTCGACCGCGCCGGCCGAGGTGAGGACCTCGCGGGGCTGGTGGGTGCCGTTGCGGACCACGAGCCGCCGGCCGTGCTCGTCGCGCTCCTCAGCGTGGCGGGCGATGTAGTCATCGACCTCGGCCTGCAACGCCTCGGCCAGCATCCGGCGGGCGCCTTCGCGGACCAGGTCGTCGATCAGCGAGCCGCCGCCCCGGCGGGGTTCATCGGTGTCAGCAGCTCCAGGAACTACGGTGAGCACGGGTCGTACCCTTCCGGCCGGCGTTGACCCGCCGGCCTTGCTTCAGAGCCTCAAGATCACCGGGAGGGTACGGCCCCTCCAGGTCATCCACAGGTCTCAAGCATTGCTCGTCGAACTCAACGGCCTCGGCGGTGTCGAAGAGCACCGAGAACTTTGATTCCCCGTTCCTCGGACCGGTCGTGGCGCTGGCCGGCTCGGTAGCGCTCGGGGTGTCGGCGGTGTTGGGCGGTCGGGTGTTGGCCTGGGCCATGCGGTCTCGGAACGCGGACGCTCGCTGAGTACTCATGTGGTCGCCTTTTCAGTAGTTCCAGCGGTGGTTGTGCCAGGACTGGAGCTATCGGAGCTGGAGGTATCGGTTCGGCACAGCTCGGTGACGACGTCGGCGTACTCAGCTGGTTCCGGGACCGTGCCGTAGGCCAACGAGTAGGACTCTCGCAGGTGGGTGACGCTGTCCAACAGCGGCAGCCCCAGGTCCTCAGTGACCATCTCGCGGGCTTCGGTGGCGGCCCGAGTCCCACCTCTGACCATGACCAGTAACACAGCGGCATGCAAAGGATGAGTAACGTCGACCTCCGCGGCCAACTCGAATGTCGCTGGCAGCTCCTCTAGATCCAACGGCCGGGGGGCACACGGTACGAGGAGGAAGTCCGAGACCGTCATCGCGCTCCGCAGCATCGCTGGATTCTTTGGCCCGGTGTCGATCACGACGTGCTCGTAGTCGCCCGCCATCTGAACGACCCGGCGGGCGAGATCTCGAGAGGCGAGCGGGGCAACGACACAAGCATCAGGCCACCGCTCCCCCAGGGCCCCGGCAAAGTCGTGATGGGTGGGTCCTGAGCTGCGGTGATGTGGGGGGTGGGGGTGGGTGCGGACACAGGCTTGGCGTGATCATGAGGGTGTCGAATCCTTGCTCACGTCAGGAAGCCTGTGTCCGCAGTGTCAGTGTCTCCGATCGTTGCTGCTCTGGAAGGCCTGGAGGTCGGTCCTGACGCGGGGAGAGCCGCGCCGGTCGGTGAGGCGGCGGGGTTGTCGCTGGTGGAGGCCCTGTCGCGAGTGCCGGACCCGCGGAAACCACGCGGTGTCCGCCACGGTGTCCTCGCGGTGTTGCTACTGGGGGCGTGCGCGGTGTTGGCGGGGGCCCGGTCGTTCACCGCGATCGCCGAGTACGCCCATGACGTCGGCCGCGCCGTGCTGGACGTGCTCGGGGTGGGCGCGGTCGCTCCGCACGAGTCGACCATCCGCCGGGTCCTGCAACGGGTCGACGCCTCGGCGCTGGAGGCGGCGTTGCAGTCCTGGGTGTTGCCCCAGCTCAGCGCCCAGCCGGCGGCGGAGGGCACACCCCGGCGAGAACAGCGTCGCGTGCTGGCCTTGGACGGCAAGACCCTGCGCGGCGCCCGCGTCCGTGCCGCCGACGGCAGGGTCTGGCTCCCGCATCTGGTGTCGGTGCTCGACCAGACCAGCGGTGGCGTGCTCGGCCAGGTTCAGGTCGCAGAGAAGGGCAGCGAGATCACCGCGTTCACCGCGCTGCTCGACCCCCTCGACCTCGACGATGTACTGGTCACCGCGGACGCTCTGCACACCCAGCGAGCCCACGCCGACTACCTACACCGCCGCGGCGGGCACTACCTGATGACGATCAAAGCGAACCAGCCCACGCTGCTGGCACGGGTACGGGCGCTGCCCTGGACCCAGATCGGCGTCGCTGATCGTCAACGCGGGCGTGGGCACGGCCGCGTCGAGACCCGCACGATCAGCGTGGTCAGCCTGCACCCCTGTCCCGACCTGGGCGCAGAGTTCTTCCCCCACGCATCCCAGGCGATCAAGCTGGTGCGCCGGCGTCGCCCACTGCGGCCTGGCGGGAAGTGGAGAACCGAGACCGCCTACGCGATCACCAGCCTGACCAGCACCGACGCCGATCCAGGACTGCTCGCCCGCTGGATCCGTGGGCACTGGTCGATCGAGAATCGCCTGCACTGGGTCCGTGATGTCTGCTTCGACGAAGACCGCGCCACCGCCCACACCGGTCACGCCCCGCAGGTCATGTCGGCGTTGCGGAACCTCGCGATCACCGCGCTACGCCTGCACGGCGTCAGCAACATCGCCGCAGCACTCCGCCACCACGCCCGCGACCCCCATCGACCACTGACCACCTACAAGATCATCTAGCGACTTTGCCGGGGCCCTGGGGGCCGTGGGGTCCGTCGCTGTCGGGTGGTGTGGAGCGGTCGTATTTTTGTCGGTCGTGCAAGTTGACGGCGGTGGGGATCAGTGTTCCGACGGGTTGGTATCTGTTGGAGCGGTCGCGGGTGGTGGGGGTCGTCATCTGCGGTTGGGGATGTATTGCTCGTTGGCGTGTGTGTTGTCGGCGGCGGAGGATTTGAAGTTCGGTGAGCGTGAGCATGCCCGGCAGTTGGGGACCTCGGCGGATGCGGAGCGGGATCGGGCTCGGGTGTTGGAGCGGGCGGAGACGATGATCCGTCGGGGGATGACCGCGAAGGCCGCTGCGGATGTGCTGGGGGTGCCGCCAGCGGCGTTGCGGACGTGGTTGAAAGCCGCGGGGATCCCGGTGGTGCCCGACCCGGTGGAGGCGCCGGCGGTGACTCCGGTGTTCGCTGCCCCGGGCAGCGTCCCGCCCCCGGCGGTCGGGGGGGGAGGTGCGGGGTCCGGCGTAGTGCAGGCCGTGCCGGTGTCGCAGGTGGGTACTGGGCCGGGGATGTCCACCGATGTCGATCCCGCTGTCGAGGCCGAGCCTCAGTCTGCCCGGGGTGAGGGTAGCGCTGCGCGGGGCGGTTCGACAGGTTCGGTGCAGCAGAAGACCGTGGTGAAGACGGCGGGGAAGACGGCGGCCGGTTCGAAGGGTGCCGGGAAGAAGGGTGGGGTGAAGCCGGGGCAGGATCCGGTGTTGGGGAAGTACACCTCGCCGCGGGCGTTGTTGCATCATTGGCGGCAGGTGGAGCGGATCGCGGATCTGGAGATCGGTGCGGTCCCGGCGGGAGTGGGGAAGTCAGGGCATCCGCAGGGGTTCACCGCGACGGTGTCGGCGCGGCTGCTGGTGGGCGACACCGTGGGCGAGGTGGTGGTGTGTAGGGCGACGGAGGGGGCGAAGATGAAGGCGTGTGATGTCGCTGCGTATGCGTTGGCGAAGATTCTGCGCCCGATCATGGACGCCGCCGCAGGCGTGGCTGCGCCGTCTGCGGCGCGGTCGACACTGCCGTCGGGGGCTGGTGTTGCCGTCTCGGCCCCATCGGATCCCGAGCCGATGCCCGAGCCTGGGCGAGTCACTGAGTCCGAGCTCGGGTTTGCTCCGGCGGGTTCGTCCCCGGCCGCGCCGTCTGTTGCGGCACCGTCTGCTGCTGGTCTGGATGCGCGGGTGGTGCGGGAGTGGGCTCGTTCGCAGGGGTACTCGGTGGGGGAGCGGGGTCGGCTTCCGGCGCATGTCCGGCGGCTTATCTCGCTGCGGTAGCGGGTTCGGCGTCGTCCGGGTGAGCATGGGCGGGTGAACAGACCCGACCTGGATGCCGTGGTGCCCGATGCCGTGGTGCCCGATGCCGTGGTGCCCGATGCCGTGGTGCCCGATGGTGCGGGGTCTGGTGTGGCGGGGGAGATTGTGCGGGTTCGCCGGTTCGCGGAGGTGGTGCGGGCGGCGCGTCGGGCGGCGCGGGGTGTGGAGCCGCATCCGGTGTGGGGTGATCGGGAGGCTGAGGCGCTGACCGCGGTGCGGGTGGTGTCGGCGTTTCTGGATCATCATGCTCACACCGATGTCGCTCGGGTGTTCGTCGGCACCCTGCTCAGCTCCCTGCGTGACCTCGGCGACCTTGGCGAACTTGGTGGGGTCGGTGGTCCTGCTGCTGCCGCTGTTGCTGCGGCGGTGACCGGTGCGGGCGGCGGCGATGTCGGGGCGGCTGCTGGTTCTGGGGGGTCTGGTTCTGCGGGGGCGGTGCGGGGTCGTCGTCGGCGCTCGGCTGTTCGTGGGGGTGTCGCCCACGAGGGGGATGCGCCTCTGGCCTTGTGGCCGCTCGACGACAGTCCCCCCGACCCCGACCCCGACCTCAGCGGGGGCGGTGTCAGCGTCGGCGAGCCTGGCGTCAGTCTCGGTGCCCCGGGCGGGGCGGACGATGGCTCGCCGGGCGAGGGTCGTGCTGTCGCCGATGTGGATCAGGGTGTTCCCAGGAAGGCCGCGCCGCCGCGGGTGTCGCCGGTGTCGGTGGGGGCGGTGCGGGTGTGGGCGCAGGCTCAGGGTTATCCGGTGGGTGCGCGGGGGCGGTTGTCGGGGCAGGTGCGGGATGCCTATCTGCGGGCCCATCCGGAGTTGCTCGATCCCGGCGGGTCGGGTCTGGCGACTGGTGGTCGCTGCTGATTCGGGTCAGGGTGTGAGGCCGATCCGGCGGTAGGCCGCGGTGCGGTCGAGGTGGGTGATGGTCAGGTCGTCGCCGCCGATGGCGATGGTCAGCACCTGGATTTCGTCGGGGCTGTATTGGTCGGGCAGTGTTCGTCCGAGGGTGGTGAAGCCGCGGTGCATGGTCTCGAGGGCGGTGGTGATGCCGTGGTCGATGCTGTCGGCGATGACTTCGATCCGGATGGTGAGGTGCTCGCCGTCGAGGTCGTCGGGGTCGTGACCGTCGGTGGCTGGCGGTTGGGTGGGTCCGGCGTAGGCGTCGGCGATCCGGCCTTGTCGGCAGAGCCCGGAGAAGTAGCTCATCAGGGCGTAGGAGGCCTGGTAGAGGTCTTTGTCGCCGCGGATGGTGAAGTCTTGGGTGGTGATGACCAGGATGTCGTCGGGGCCCATCGGGTCGGACATGTCAGACACTAGGAGGCTTATTCAGGCTCCGTCAGGTAAGTGCGTAGAAGATGAGTCCGATGACTGCCGAGATCGTCGTTTTAAATGTGGCGTAGGGTCGGCGGTAGTCTGTGTGGAGAACTTTCCACGACTTGATATGGGCGATGACTCGCTCGATGGTGGCGCGTGTGCGGTTGAGGCTCTTGTTGAATGTTTTCTGCCAGTCGAGAAGTTCCCGGCCGGGTTGTTTTTTGAACGGGGTGAGCATGCCGCGCCCGATGTAGCCTTTATCGCCGATCGGTGGGTATGTGGCGAGGTGGTCGAGGGCGCCGGATTGGTCGAGGCAATGTAGGTCGTGTCGGGAGCCTGGGGTCGGGTCGGAGATCCACGACAGCTGCCCTTCCAGGGTGGCTGCGACCTGGACGACGACGCCGGTGGTGCGATGCTTGCCCGACCACAGACCTGGTACGGCGGTCCATGACCAGCAGGGCAGCAGGGTTCCGTCGATGATGTACTGCCGATCGGCACGAAGCTCCTCCGCAGTCGGAACTACACTCCGCAGCGCCTGCGCCAGCAACGGTGTCACCCCCGCGATCGCTCGACTGACCGTCGACTGCGACACCCCGTAGGTTTCCGCCAACTCCCACTGCACACGATTCCCGCGCAGATACGCCAACGTGATCACCACCGACCAGAACAATCCCAGAATCGGCGGCCAAGGCCGTCGCAGGCCAGTCGCGTTCCGCTGATCCTGCTCATGCACCAGAGCGGCAAGATCCTGAATCTCATCACGCCGAAAGCCAGTGGTATAGTACATACTGCGACAGCCCATTCATCTCGGATTGATTCGACAAACCAATCTTCGCGATGGACGGGCTGTCGCCCAACCCGACACGCCGGGCTAGATCGTTATTTCACGGGCCCTGAATAAGCCTCTAGGGCAGTGTAGAGGCGCCGGGGCGCGGTGCAGTCGTTGTCGAGCGGGCAGGCGCCGGGGGTGTGGGAGAGCCCCGCGCCGGGGGATTGTGGGCACCCTGTGCGTAGTGCCGTGGTCCCTCGGTGCGGGGCTCTCGGTGTAGGCGGTCTGTCCGCTGTTCGTGGACAGCGGCCGCCCGTGTGGTCGCCGGCGTGGTGAAGGCTCCCGCCAGCGAAGCAGTACTGGGTGGTGCGGGGTGTTACTTGTGGCCCTTGCTGTGGATGTCGACGGCGGTGTCGCCGGCGGCGCCGGTCTGGGCGCAGGTGTCGGACTGGTCGGTGACCGAGTGTCCGGAGGTCGCGGTGCCAGAGCCGAGGATCCCCAGCGCGCCGGTGAGGCCGTTCGCTGCGGCGGCGTCCTCGATGGGGACCTGGATGCCGAGAGCGTTGATGGGGATGTTGTTGTTGCAGGCCTGGATCGGGACGTTGATGTTGTTGCCGTTCAGGCCCGAGATCAGCCCCTTCGAGCTCTTGTCGATCCCGTGGTCGCCGTGGTCACCGCTGCCGTGGGCCATCGCCACCGGCGAGAGCGCCATCAGCGATGCCGCTGAGGCGGCCACCACGATCCCGGTCTTCTTCCACATCACGCATGTCCTCCAGATAGTGCTGGTACTCGAATATGAAGGGGGGAGCCCGTACCAGCTGCAACGAGAGGTTTCCGGTCGGGAAACTGCAGGTCAAAGACTGTCACCCGGTCGCAGCGCGTCGACTGCGTAGTGGTTACGCAGTGTCGCCGCAAACGGTGTGTGCCCGCGGTGTGGGTGACGACGGAAGGTCGTCGGCACTGAGAGCGTGTTTGGAAATTCTAGTGGGTTGAGGGTGTCGTGTGTTTCTGCTGGCGGGTGGCGGGGTATCCACGGGCGATGCGGCGGGTGATGGTGTTGATCGCGGCCCAGCGGATCATGGCTTCGGATGTGGTGGGGTGGCGTTCGTAGTCTCGGGCCAGGCGTCGGTGTGCGGTGAGCCAGGCCAGGGTCCGTTCGACCACCCACCTTCGTGGGAGGACGGTGAATCCGCGCTGCTCGGGTGGCTTGCGGATGATCTCGATCGTTGTCTGCAGGATCGTGGCGGCCCAGTCGAGCAGTCGCCCGGCGAAGCCGGCGTCGGCGTAGACGAACCGCACCCTGGTGCGCAGGTAGAGGTTGAGCAGGATCGGCTTGGCGCCGTCGCGGTCCTGTACCGAGGCCGAGCACACCATCGTGGTCAGCAGCAGACCGAGGGTGTCGGTCACGATGAACCGTTTCCGTCCGCCTGTCTTCTTCCCGGCGTCGTAGCCGCGGGAGTCCTGGCCGACGGTGTCGGCGCCCTTGACCGACTGGGAATCGATGATCCCCGCACTCGGCTCCGGATCACGGCCCTCGGCGATACGTAACTGCCCCCGCACGACCGGGAGGATCTTCTCGGTGACCTTCTGCTGTTCCCACTGGTTGAAGTACCAGTAGACGGTCTGCCAGGGCGGGAAGTCCACCGGCAACGCCCGCCAGGCACACCCGGTCCGCACGACATACAAGATCGCGTCCAGCACGTCCCGACGAGCATGAGCAACAGGCCGCCCCCGCCGCGCGAGCGGCGGTAACAACGGCTCGATCACCACCCACTGGGCATCACTGGTGTCCGAGGGGTACCGGCGCGGTCGTTCCTGCATGCCGACCACGATGGAGCACCCCAGCCGTGTCGACCATCCCGACACACCCACCATTTCCAAACACGCTCTGAACGTGCAGGTCATCGCCGACCCCGTCGGCAGGCTGGTGTGGATCTCCCCACCGCTACCCGGAGCCCGGCACGACATGGGTGCCGCCCGCGCCCACGGGATCATCGACGCGGTCAACACCGCCGGGGTGCGGGCGATCGCTGACACCGCCTACCAAGGCGGCGGGCCCGCGATCACCGTCCCCCACCGACGCCGCCGCCGCGACCTCGACACCGGCCGGTACCGGCCCCTGTCAGCGAATCAGAAAGCGGTCAACGCCGCCCACGCCCCAGGGCCCCGGCAAAGTCGCTAGATGATCTTGTAGGTGGTCAGTGGTCGATGGGGGTCGCGGGCGTGGTGGCGGAGTGCTGCGGCGATGTTGCTGACGCCGTGCAGGCGTAGCGCGGTGATCGCGAGGTTCCGCAACGCCGACATGACCTGCGGGGCGTGACCGGTGTGGGCGGTGGCGCGGTCTTCGTCGAAGCAGACATCACGGACCCAGTGCAGGCGATTCTCGATCGACCAGTGCCCACGGATCCAGCGGGCGAGCAGTCCTGGATCGGCGTCGGTGCTGGTCAGGCTGGTGATCGCGTAGGCGGTCTCGGTTCTCCACTTCCCGCCAGGCCGCAGTGGGCGACGCCGGCGCACCAGCTTGATCGCCTGGGATGCGTGGGGGAAGAACTCTGCGCCCAGGTCGGGACAGGGGTGCAGGCTGACCACGCTGATCGTGCGGGTCTCGACGCGGCCGTGCCCACGCCCGCGTTGACGATCAGCGACGCCGATCTGGGTCCAGGGCAGCGCCCGTACCCGTGCCAGCAGCGTGGGCTGGTTCGCTTTGATCGTCATCAGGTAGTGCCCGCCGCGGCGGTGTAGGTAGTCGGCGTGGGCTCGCTGGGTGTGCAGAGCGTCCGCGGTGACCAGTACATCGTCGAGGTCGAGGGGGTCGAGCAGCGCGGTGAACGCGGTGATCTCGCTGCCTTTCTCTGCGACCTGAACCTGGCCGAGCACGCCACCGCTGGTCTGGTCGAGCACCGACACCAGATGCGGGAGCCAGACCCTGCCGTCGGCGGCACGGACGCGGGCGCCGCGCAGGGTCTTGCCGTCCAAGGCCAGCACGCGACGCTGTTCTCGCCGGGGTGTGCCCTCCGGGGCCGGCTGGGCGCTGAGCTGGGGCAACACCCAGGACTGCAACGCCGCCTCCAGCGCCGAGGCGTCGACCCGTTGCAGGACCCGGCGGATGGTCGACTCGTGCGGAGCGACCGCGCCCACCCCGAGCACGTCCAGCACGGCGCGGCCGACGTCATGGGCGTACTCGGCGATCGCGGTGAACGACCGGGCCCCCGCCAACACCGCGCACGCCCCCAGTAGCAACACCGCGAGGACACCGTGGCGGACACCGCGTGGTTTCCGCGGGTCCGGCACTCGCGACAGGGCCTCCACCAGCGACAACCCCGCCGCCTCACCGACCGGCGCGGCTCTCCCCGCGTCAGGACCGACCTCCAGGCCTTCCAGAGCAGCAACGATCGGAGACACTGACACTGCGGACACAGGCTTCCTGACGTGAGCAAGGATTCGACACCCTCATGATCACGCCAAGCCTGTGTCCGCACCCACCCCGCACGTCACCGCAGCTCAGGACCCACCCATCACGACTTTGCCGGGGCCCTGGGACCCCACCATCTTCTGATCCTCGACGAGCCCGACAATTACCTCGACGTCGCAGGGAAAGAGTGGCTGGAGCGACTGCTAACGAACTCGGATAAGTCCGTGCTGTTCATCAGCCATGATCGCGAACTCATCGCGACCGCCGCCACGAAGATTATCACTCTCGAACCGACTGGGGCCGGTGCTATCTCATGGACGCACGGCGGAAGCCTGGATAGCTACGCAGAAGCACGCGATCACCGGAACAGACGGCTCGGTGAGCTCCGCAAGCGATGGGACGAGGAACGCGTGCACCTGCGCACGCTGGTCCACACATTGCGCGAGAAGGCCAAGTACAACGACGGCATGTCCGCCCGCTATCATGCTGCTGTGACACGGCTGGACCGGTTCGAGGCAGCAGGGCCGCCGACCGAAGTGCCCTGCCAACAACATCTTGCGATGCGCTTGCAGGGCGGGCGCGCGGGCAAGCGGGTGCTGCGTTGCCGGAAACTCTCGGTTCCGGCTAAGTTCCAGCCCTTTGACGCCGAGGTGTTCCACGGCGATCGCGTGGCGGTCCTCGGCCCGAACGGGGCAGGCAAGACACACCTCCTCGCTTTACTGGCTGCGGAGGGGAACGTTGATACGGGGCAGCAGAGAACCCCCCTGGGCCGCTTGATCACGTACACCGGTGATGTTCAGCTGGGCGCTCGTGTTCGAATCGGTTATTTTTCCCAGACCCAAGCGCGACCAGACCTCGCGCACAAGACACTCCTGCAGGTTCTCCACGAAGGTGACGGTCAGCGCGACGGGCTCGTCCGCGAGGATGCCTCTCGCGCCCTGGCCCGCTATGGGCTGGCGCGGGCGGCCGAGCAGTACTTCGACCAACTCTCGGGTGGACAGCAAGCCCGGTTTCAGATCCTGTTGCTCGAGCTGAGTAGGGCCACGATGCTCCTTCTCGACGAACCTACGGACAACCTGGACTTCGAATCGGCGGAAGCTCTCGAAGTCGCTCTGAACGAATTCCAGGGGACTGTGATCGCGGTTACCCATGACCGGTGGTTCGCGAAGAACTTCGACAGGTACCTGATCTTCCGTACCGACGGTTCGGTAGAGGAGAGCGAACGGCCAACCTGGCGATAAAAGCGCAAAGATCGGCGCGGCGAGGCTTGTTCGGGGCCCGTTAAATAACGATCTCGCCCGGCGTGTCGGGTTGGGCGACAGCCCGCCCATCGCAAAAATTGGTTTGCTGAATCAATTCGAGATGAACGGGCTGTCGCAGTATGTACTATACCACTGGTTTCCGGCGTGATGAAATTCAGGATCTTGCCGCTCTAGTGTATGATCAGGATCAGCGGAACGCGACTGGGGCACGTTTGTCTTGGCCGCCGATTCTGGGATCGCTCTGGGGGCTTATTCATAAGCCGCAAAGAAGTAGAGGCCTACGATTGCCGCAACTGTGCTTGCGTATTTGCTGATGGGGTAGCGGTATCGGCCACCTTCTTCGCTGAGCATGCGCCATGTTTTGAGGTGCGCGATGGCGTGTTCGACGGCTGCGCGGATTCTCCTGACTTTGGTCACCCGAGCCTGGTTTCGCAGCTTGTACTGCGCTGAGCTGCGGTGATGTGTTTGCGCGGGAGCGGTGTGAGGCACTAATTCGGTGCTCTACGCTCGGTCAGGTGGCGTGGGTGAGGCGGGTACGGACGGCCTCCGGGGCGACCGCGGTCCAGATCGCCGAGTCCGTGCAGGGCCATCGACGGATCGTGGCCCATGTCGGGTCAGCGCACACCGAGGCCGAGCTGGGCCTGCTGGTCGAGCAGGCCCGTGGGCTGATCGACGACGCTGCACAGCAGGCCCTGGATCTGGGCGTCGCGCCGTCACCCCGGCGGGCCGAGCTGATCGCGCCCACCGCGGCCGGCGGTGCCACGCAGGAGGGGCTGTTCGGCCAGATGCCGCGGCGCGCCCCGAGCACCACAACCCGGCGGGTGGGTGCGCCGCAGGTGATCACGACCGGGTCGCGGGTGCTGTTCGACATCCTCGCCGAGGTCTACGCGGGCCTCGGGTTCGCAGAGGTCGCTGATGACACGTTCCGCGACCTGGTGATCGCCCGGATCGTCGAGCCCACGTCCATCCTGGACACCGGTCGGGTGCTGGCCGGTCTGGGCGTCACCGCGGCGAGCGAAAAGACGATGCGCCGCACCCTGCTGCGCTGCACCGGGCGCAGCTACCGCGACGAGATCGCGAGGGCCTGCTTCACCCACGCCCGTGGCAGTGGGGATGTGTCGTTGTGTCTCTACGACGTCACCACCCTCTACTTCGAGGCGGAGAAGGAGGACGACCTGCGCAAGGTCGGGTTCTCCAAGGAACGCCGGGTCGACCCGCAGGTCGTCGTCGGGCTGCTGGTCGATCGCGCAGGGTTCCCCCTCGAGATCGGCTGTTTCGAGGGCAACAAGACCGAGACCGCGACGATCCTGCCGATCATCGAGGCCTTCCGGGCCCGACACCAGCTGCCGGTCGAGCCGGGCGGGATGGTCGTGGTCGCCGACGCAGGGATGCTCTCGGCCGCGAACCTGCGCGACCTCGACGAGGCCGGCCTGCGGTTCATCGTCGGCTCCCGACTCACCAAGGCCCCGGTTGACCTGGAGTCGCACTTCCACTGGCACGGCGACGCCTTCGTCGACGGGCAGATCATCGACACCCTCACACCACGCGACCGCCGCACCGGGCGCAGCGAGAACAGCCCGAAGGTCAAGGCCGAGCCCGTCTGGAACCCCAACCAGCATCCGGGATCCTGGCGGGCGGTCTGGGCCTACTCCACGAAGCGGGCCGTCCGGGACCGGCGCACGTTGACCCTGCAGGAGAACCGGGCCCGCGAGGTCATCGCCGGCGAGAAGCCCGCGCGCACACCGCGGTTCGTCAAGGTCACCAACGGCTCCCGCGCCCTGGAGGCTTATTCATAAGCCGCAAAGAAGTAGAGGCCTACGATTGCCGCAACTGTGCTTTCGTATTTGCTGATGGGGTAGCGGTATCGGCCACCTTCTTCGCTGAGCATGCGCCATGTTTTGAGGTGCGCGATGGCGTGTTCGACGGCTGCGCGGATTCTGCCGAGGGCGGTGTTGAACTCGACTTGGCTGGGGTCGAGGTCGATACCGGGGGATCGCTTGTGCGGGACCGTGTTGATGCCCTCGACGCCGATGTAGCCGAGGTCGGCGACGGACGGGAGATCGCGCAGACGCTCCGCCAGCCCGGATGCGGCGTAGGCATGTGCGTCGTGGCGGGCGCCGTGAATCGGGACTTCGCCGACCGCGACGAGGACTCCGTCGAGGGTGGCGGCGATCTGCAGGTTCATGCCCGAGTAGCCGGCCTTGACCGAGAACAGGTCGGACACTGAGCCTTTTTCAACCTGACGTTTGTGCTGGTCAGGTAGCTGTGATCATGAGGGTCTGGACCGCGGCGACGAGCTGGGTGGCCTGGTTGGGGCTGGAGCGGATCTTGCGGAGGATCTTCCAGTTCTTCAGCTCGGCGTTGACCCGTTCACCGGGTGCCCGTCGTCGGGCGTGGGCGGCGTTGACCGCTTTCTGATTCGCTGACAGGGGCCGGTACCGGCCGGTGTCGAGGTCGCGGCGGCGGCGTCGGTGGGGGACGGTGATCGCGGGCCCGCCGCCTTGGTAGGCGGTGTCAGCGATCGCCCGCACCCCGGCGGTGTTGACCGCGTCGATGATCCCGTGGGCGCGGGCGGCACCCATGTCGTGCCGGGCTCCGGGTAGCGGTGGGGAGATCCACACCAGCCTGCCGACGGGGTCGGCGATGACCTGCACGTTCAGGCCGTGGCACTTGTGTTTGCCGGAGTAGAACGCCCGGTCGTAGCCGGATGTCATGCCGACCCGGTCGATACGCAGCAGCGTGCCGTCCAGGATCACGAACGCCTTCCCAGCGGCGACGGTGATGGCCTGTTCCAGGGTCGGGGCGAGCGCGGCGAGCAGACCGATCGCCTCGGTCAGGTACCGGTACACCGTCGCGGTGCTCACCGCGAACCCGCAGGCCAGGGCAGCGTAGGTCTCGCCCTTACGCAGGTAGGCGAGCACCAGCAAGGCCTGCCGACCGGCTGAGAGCCGGCGCCAGCGTGTTCCACGCTGACGCCGATGCCCCCGGAGAAGATCAGCAAGATCACGGACGCTACGGCTGGACACGTTCATCCCGGATGGGTAGGACAGCACACGGGGCTCCTGGCAGACGACGGTTCGACACCCATCCGTCTACCAGGAGCCCCACCCCGGCCGGCCTTCACGCCCCTGACCAGCACAAACGTCAGGTTGAAAAAGGCTCACTGCGTTCCAGTCCCACGTCGGGCACACGGTGCCATCGACCAGCACTGTTCCGCCTCCGAGGACCTCCCGCGGGTCGGGCACGACGTCGGCGAGGACCTCGCCGATCACCGGGCGCAGCAGGTCCCAGCGGCGACTGACCGTGGACTGGCTGACCCCGAAGATCGCGCCCGCGAAGTCCTGGGTCACGTTCTTGCGCATCAGCGTCACCACCATGGCCACTGACCGGAACAAGCCCAACGCAACAGGCCTACCTGCAGAAACGAACTTGCCGCCGCATCGGGCGTGTACTCTCACCACCAGATCGGTGAGTTGTCTATCGTCCAACCCTGTCATAGCTTTGAATCGCAACAGCTCTTCGCCGATCCTCGTTCGATGCCTGGGAACACCGAACAAACCGGCAAGGGCTGTTGCACTTCAAGCGCGACACACCGCCGTGCCGGTATCGAGACAAAATCGCCGGTGACGGCTTCCGCAGATCAACAGAATTACTCCCTTGTGAATAAGCCCCCTGGACGAGGCCTCCTTGGCTCGGGCATACCGGTTGGTCGGGTTGAAGGGTGAACCGTCCTGGGTCTGCGAGAGGCTGAGAGGCTTATTCAGGGCCCGTGAAATAACGATCTAGCCCGGCGTGTCGGGTTGGGCGACAGCCCGTCCATCGCGAAGATTAATTTGCCGAATCAATCCAAGATGAACGGGTTGTCGCAGTATGTACTATACCACTGGCTTTCGGCGTGATGAGATTCAGGATCTTGCCGCTCTGGTGCATGAGCAGGATCAGCGGAACGCGACTGGCCTGCGACGGCCTTGGCCGCCGATTCTGGGATTGTTCTGGTCGGTGGTGATCACGTTGGCGTATCTGCGCGGGAATCGTGTGCAGTGGGAGTTGGCGGAAACCTACGGGGTGTCGCAGTCGACGGTCAGTCGAGCGATCGCGGGGGTGACACCGTTGCTGGCACAGGCACTGCGGAGTGTCGTTCCGACTGCGGGAGGAGCTTCGTGCCGATCGGCAGTACATCATCGACGGAACCCTACTGCCCTGCTGGTCATGGACCGCCGTACCAGGTCTGTGGTCGGGCAAGCATCGCACCACCGGCGTCGTCGTCCAGGTCGCAGCCACCCTGAGGCTTATTCAGGCTCCGTCAGGTAAGTGTGTAGAAGATGAGTCCGATGACTGCCGAGATTGTCGTTTTAAATGTGGCGTAGGGTCGGCGGTAGTCTGTGTGGAGAACTTTCCACGTTTTGATATGGGCGATGACTCGCTCGATGGTGGCGCGTGTGCGGTTGAGGCTCTTGTTGAATGTTTTCTGCCAGTCGAGAAGTTCCCGGCCGGGTTGTTTTTTGAACGGGGTGAGCATGCCGCGCCCGATGTAGCCTTTATCGCCGATCGGTGGGTATGTGGCGAGGTGGTCGAGGGCGCCGGATTGGTCGAGGCAATGTAGGTCGTGTCGGGAGCCTGGGGTCGGGTCGGAGATCCAGCACGTCCCGACCCCAATAGCGCATGAACTCGTAAGACAAGTGACCGAAGTCAGGACGGACGCGCAGCGGCCGGAGACCGACACGGCAACGCCAGATCAACAGCGACCAGAGGCGGCGAGGACGAGCCGGACACCGCCCAGGCCTGACCGAGGACGGGAGACGCGACTGGAGAACGCCCCAGGCGGCGAATGGAGACCGCCGGCCAGCCAGGCCGGCTGCACCAACACGCGACAGCGCGGTGCACCGAGCCCGTCCTGCGGCCCGCAGCAGCGCCACGAGCAAGCACCCACCGTGGACCATCACTACCGGCGAGTAACCATGTTCTCCTGAAGCCCATGCACACGATCTCCCGCGCACGCCGCGCCGGCGCCGCAGCACTACTCGCCGCCGCCGCACTCACCACCGCCGCAGCCATGACCACCAGCACTGCCACCGCAGCCACCCCCCACACCGCCGCCATCAACGCCGCCGACAACGGGCGGCCCTACTACGAGGTCTGGGAACCCGGACAGCACCGCCCCCACCACCCCGGAGAAGTCCACGTGCCTCGCCCTGACACCACCACCACCGACACCGACGGCCCCCACGCCGTCGGACCACTGCCCGCCACCCCCGCAGCAGCCGACACCGCAGCACGAGCAGCCGTGACCGAGCCGATCCCGACCGTCGAGCCGGCGACACACCCCCTACAGCAGGCCCTACTCGGACGCTGGACCCCCACCGACGACAGCGCCGGCGGGCGGGCATTCGTCGAATTCACCGACAACGGCCACTGGACCGGCTCCGACGGCTGCAACACCCTCCACGGCACCTGGACGGTCTCCGCCGACGGAGCATTCGTCGCCGACGCCGACCCGACCACTCTCATGGCCTGCGAGAACGTGCCCATCGCAGAGTGGCTCACCCAAGCCATCCACGCCCGAGTCACCCACACCCACCCACCGACCGAACCACCGGCGAGACTCTCGTCCTGCACGACGGCTACAGCGACCTCACCGACCCCGCCGGCAACATCACCCTGACCCGCCATCACCCCTGACACCGTCCTCGCGCTCCGAGCACCCGTAGGCACGTGCTCAGCACGTCCCATACCCTCGCGCTCTTCACGGCCTCCGACCAACACCATCAGGCCGCGAAAAGCTCAAACCACCCTGAAATTCACATGAACACGCGCATGTCAGCAACTATGTACAGAGTCATCATTGCGGCCGCAATGTCCGGCCTCGTCAAGCTGGGATGGGAAGTCATCCTCCCCGCGCGCACCCCAGACAGAGCGTCACCGCCTGTGGTCCTACTCGAACAAGCCGGGCTCCCCGCAAACGAATGGACCTACACATTCTCTGCCCACACAATAAACTTCGGAGGGATCACAACACATTTCATCTTCTGCGCCGTAGCGGCGGCCGCATTCCTCTTCCTCGCGCAGCGCATCCACCTCAACCGGATCTGGCTGGTAACCCTGTTCGGGACCGGCGCATGGCTGGGCTTCCACTGGATCGCCTTACCCCTCCTCGGATTGACCCCGGCAACTGCGGACCTCCCGTTCGACGAGAACCTTTCAGAGTTCCTAGGGCATTTGCTGTGGGCATGGGTGATCAGCTACTGCACCACCACCGGCACACCGGAACTCGCTCACGAAGAGAGGACGGTCAAGGTCGGCAACCCCGATACCTGACGAACCACGTGACGGCCCCCAACGGGCAGCCATTCGCGTGAACACTCTCCCCCGCGACGAACGCAGTGCGTAGCCGACATACACCGACCGAGTGGTGGTGCGTGGCCTGCAGTTTCCCGCGCAGGGCGCCTGTCGTTGCAGCTGGTACGGGCTCCCCCTCGTATTCGAGTACCAGCACTACCTGGAGGACATGCGTGATGTGGAAGAAGGCCGGAATTGTCGTGGCTGCGTCGGCGGCATCGCTGATGGCGCTCTCGCCGGTGGCGATGGCCCACACCAGCAGCGACCGGGGTGACCATGGTGACCACGGGATCGACAAGAGCGCCGAAGGCCTGATCGCCGGGCTGAACGGCAACAACGTCAACGTGCCCGTGCAGGTGTGCAACAACAACATCCCGGTCAACCTCGTCGGCCTGCAGGTCCCCATCGAGGACGCCGCCGCTGCGAACGGCCTCACCGGCGCCCTCGGCATCCTCGGAGAGGCCAAGGCCAAGTCTGGGGACTCGGTCACCGACCAGTCCGATAACTGCGCCCAGGCCAGCGACACCGGCGACACCGTGAAGGGCCACAGTAACACCCCCCGCACAACGCGGTCATTTGCCCCGCGCGTGCAGAACAGAGCCCCGCACTCCGAGCGGCCACGGCACCGACAGCACAGGGTGCCGACAACCCCCGGGGTGCGGGGCTCTCCCACACCCCCCGGGCGCCCCCACGCCGGGCGACGGTCACACCGGGCGCTTCTACACTGGTCCCCGTGTCTGACCGCTCCGACCCGATGGGCCCCGACGACATCCTGGTCATCGCCAGCCAGGACTTCACCGTCCGCGGCAACAAAGACCTCTACCAGGCCTCCTACGCCCTGATGAGCTACTTCTCCGGGCTCTGCCGACACGGCCGCATCGCCGACGCCTACGCCGGACCCACCCAGCCTCCCGCCGAACACGGCTACGACCCCCGACGACCTCGGCGGCGAGCACCTCACCGTCCGGATCGAAGTCATCGCCGACACCGTCGACCACGGCACCACCACCGCCCTCGAGACCATGCACCGCGGCTTCACACCACCCTCGCCCGGACACTGCCCGACCAGTACAGCCCCGACGAGATCCAAGTGCTGACCATCGCCATCGGCGGCGACGACCTGACCATCACCCACCTCGACCGCACCGCCGCCTACCGACGGGTCGGCCTCACCCCCTGACCCGATCAGCAGTGACCACCAGTCTCCAGGCCCGACCCGCCCGGGATCGAGCAACTCCGGATGGGCCCGTAGATAGGCATCCCGCACCTGCCCCGACAACCGCCCCCGCGCACCCACCGGATAACCCTGAGCCTGCGCCC
>NZ_JAHLJA010000162.1:0-14491 GCF_020496245.1 Pseudonocardia sp. ICBG601
TGGGGCACGTTTGTCTTGGCCGCCGATTCTGGGATCGCTCTGGGGGCTTATTCATAAGCCGCAAAGAAGTAGAGGCCTACGATTGCCGCAACTGTGCTTGCGTATTTGCTGATGGGGTAGCGGTATCGGCCACCTTCTTCGCTGAGCATGCGCCATGTTTTGAGGTGCGCGATGGCGTGTTCGACGGCTGCGCGGATTCTCCTGACTTTGGTCACCCGAGCCTGGTTTCGCAGCTTGTACTGCGCTGAGCTGCGGTGATGTGTTTGCGCGGGAGCGGTGTGAGGCACTAATTCGGTGCTCTACGCTCGGTCAGGTGGCGTGGGTGAGGCGGGTACGGACGGCCTCCGGGGCGACCGCGGTCCAGATCGCCGAGTCCGTGCAGGGCCATCGACGGATCGTGGCCCATGTCGGGTCAGCGCACACCGAGGCCGAGCTGGGCCTGCTGGTCGAGCAGGCCCGTGGGCTGATCGACGACGCTGCACAGCAGGCCCTGGATCTGGGCGTCGCGCCGTCACCCCGGCGGGCGAGCTGATCGCGCCCACCGCGGCCGGCGGTGCCACGCAGGAGGGGCTGTTCGGCCAGATGCCGCGGCGCGCCCCGAGCACCACAACCCGGCGGGTGGGTGCGCCGCAGGTGATCACGACCGGGTCGCGGGTGCTGTTCGACATCCTCGCCGAGGTCTACGCGGGCCTCGGGTTCGCAGAGGTCGCTGATGACACGTTCCGCGACCTGGTGATCGCCCGGATCGTCGAGCCCACGTCCATCCTGGACACCGGTCGGGTGCTGGCCGGTCTGGGCGTCACCGCGGCGAGCGAAAAGACGATGCGCCGCACCCTGCTGCGCTGCACCGGGCGCAGCTACCGCGACGAGATCGCGAGGGCCTGCTTCACCCACGCCCGTGGCAGTGGGGATGTGTCGTTGTGTCTCTACGACGTCACCACCCTCTACTTCGAGGCGGAGAAGGAGGACGACCTGCGCAAGGTCGGGTTCTCCAAGGAACGCCGGGTCGACCCGCAGGTCGTCGTCGGGCTGCTGGTCGATCGCGCAGGGTTCCCCCTCGAGATCGGCTGTTTCGAGGGCAACAAGACCGAGACCGCGACGATCCTGCCGATCATCGAGGCCTTCCGGGCCCGACACCAGCTGCCGGTCGAGCCGGGCGGGATGGTCGTGGTCGCCGACGCAGGGATGCTCTCGGCCGCGAACCTGCGCGACCTCGACGAGGCCGACCTGCGGTTCATCGTCGGCTCCCGACTCACCAAGGCCCCGGTTGACCTGGAGTCGCACTTCCACTGGCACGGCGACGCCTTCGTCGACGGGCAGATCATCGACACCCTCACACCACGCGACCGCCGCACCGGGCGCAGCGAGAACAGCCCGAAGGTCAAGGCCGAGCCCGTCTGGAACCCCAACCAGCATCCGGGATCCTGGCGGGCGGTCTGGGCCTACTCCACGAAGCGGGCCGTCCGGGACCGGCGCACGTTGACCCTGCAGGAGAACCGGGCCCGCGAGGTCATCGCCGGCGAGAAGCCCGCGCGCACACCGCGGTTCGTCAAGGTCACCAACGGCTCCCGCGCCCTGGAGGCTTATTCATAAGCCGCAAAGAAGTAGAGGCCTACGATTGCCGCAACTGTGCTTTCGTATTTGCTGATGGGGTAGCGGTATCGGCCACCTTCTTCGCTGAGCATGCGCCATGTTTTGAGGTGCGCGATGGCGTGTTCGACGGCTGCGCGGATTCTGCCGAGGGCGGTGTTGAACTCGACTTGGCTGGGGTCGAGGTCGATACCGGGGGATCGCTTGTGCGGGACCGTGTTGATGCCCTCGACGCCGATGTAGCCGAGGTCGGCGACGGACGGGAGATCGCGCAGACGCTCCGCCAGCCCGGATGCGGCGTAGGCATGTGCGTCGTGGCGGGCGCCGTGAATCGGGACTTCGCCGACCGCGACGAGGACTCCGTCGAGGGTGGCGGCGATCTGCAGGTTCATGCCCGAGTAGCCGGCCTTGACCGAGAACAGGTCGGACACTGAGCCTTTTTCAACCTGACGTTTGTGCTGGTCAGGTAGCTGTGATCATGAGGGTCTGGACCGCGGCGACGAGCTGGGTGGCCTGGTTGGGGCTGGAGCGGATCTTGCGGAGGATCTTCCAGTTCTTCAGCTCGGCGTTGACCCGTTCACCGGGTGCCCGTCGTCGGGCGTGGGCGGCGTTGACCGCTTTCTGATTCGCTGACAGGGGCCGGTACCGGCCGGTGTCGAGGTCGCGGCGGCGGCGTCGGTGGGGGACGGTGATCGCGGGCCCGCCGCCTTGGTAGGCGGTGTCAGCGATCGCCCGCACCCCGGCGGTGTTGACCGCGTCGATGATCCCGTGGGCGCGGGCGGCACCCATGTCGTGCCGGGCTCCGGGTAGCGGTGGGGAGATCCACACCAGCCTGCCGACGGGGTCGGCGATGACCTGCACGTTCAGGCCGTGGCACTTGTGTTTGCCGGAGTAGAACGCCCGGTCGTAGCCGGATGTCATGCCGACCCGGTCGATACGCAGCAGCGTGCCGTCCAGGATCACGAACGCCTTCCCAGCGGCGACGGTGATGGCCTGTTCCAGGGTCGGGGCGAGCGCGGCGAGCAGACCGATCGCCTCGGTCAGGTACCGGTACACCGTCGCGGTGCTCACCGCGAACCCGCAGGCCAGGGCAGCGTAGGTCTCGCCCTTACGCAGGTAGGCGAGCACCAGCAAGGCCTGCCGACCGGCTGAGAGCCGGCGCCAGCGTGTTCCACGCTGACGCCGATGCCCCCGGAGAAGATCAGCAAGATCACGGACGCTACGGCTGGACACGTTCATCCCGGATGGGTAGGACAGCACACGGGGCTCCTGGCAGACGACGGTTCGACACCCATCCGTCTACCAGGAGCCCCACCCCGGCCGGCCTTCACGCCCCTGACCAGCACAAACGTCAGGTTGAAAAAGGCTCACTGCGTTCCAGTCCCACGTCGGGCACACGGTGCCATCGACCAGCACTGTTCCGCCTCCGAGGACCTCCCGCGGGTCGGGCACGACGTCGGCGAGGACCTCGCCGATCACCGGGCGCAGCAGGTCCCAGCGGCGACTGACCGTGGACTGGCTGACCCCGAAGATCGCGCCCGCGAAGTCCTGGGTCACGTTCTTGCGCATCAGCGTCACCACCATGGCCACTGACCGGAACAAGCCCAACGCAACAGGCCTACCTGCAGAAACGAACTTGCCGCCGCATCGGGCGTGTACTCTCACCACCAGATCGGTGAGTTGTCTATCGTCCAACCCTGTCATAGCTTTGAATCGCAACAGCTCTTCGCCGATCCTCGTTCGATGCCTGGGAACACCGAACAAACCGGCAAGGGCTGTTGCACTTCAAGCGCGACACACCGCCGTGCCGGTATCGAGACAAAATCGCCGGTGACGGCTTCCGCAGATCAACAGAATTACTCCCTTGTGAATAAGCCCCCTGGACGAGGCCTCCTTGGCTCGGGCATACCGGTTGGTCGGGTTGAAGGGTGAACCGTCCTGGGTCTGCGAGAGGCTGAGAGGCTTATTCAGGGCCCGTGAAATAACGATCTAGCCCGGCGTGTCGGGTTGGGCGACAGCCCGTCCATCGCGAAGATTAATTTGCCGAATCAATCCAAGATGAACGGGTTGTCGCAGTATGTACTATACCACTGGCTTTCGGCGTGATGAGATTCAGGATCTTGCCGCTCTGGTGCATGAGCAGGATCAGCGGAACGCGACTGGCCTGCGACGGCCTTGGCCGCCGATTCTGGGATTGTTCTGGTCGGTGGTGATCACGTTGGCGTATCTGCGCGGGAATCGTGTGCAGTGGGAGTTGGCGGAAACCTACGGGGTGTCGCAGTCGACGGTCAGTCGAGCGATCGCGGGGGTGACACCGTTGCTGGCACAGGCACTGCGGAGTGTCGTTCCGACTGCGGAGGAGCTTCGTGCCGATCGGCAGTACATCATCGACGGAACCCTACTGCCCTGCTGGTCATGGACCGCCGTACCAGGTCTGTGGTCGGGCAAGCATCGCACCACCGGCGTCGTCGTCCAGGTCGCAGCCACCCTGAGGCTTATTCAGGCTCCGTCAGGTAAGTGTGTAGAAGATGAGTCCGATGACTGCCGAGATTGTCGTTTTAAATGTGGCGTAGGGTCGGCGGTAGTCTGTGTGGAGAACTTTCCACGTTTTGATATGGGCGATGACTCGCTCGATGGTGGCGCGTGTGCGGTTGAGGCTCTTGTTGAATGTTTTCTGCCAGTCGAGAAGTTCCCGGCCGGGTTGTTTTTTGAACGGGGTGAGCATGCCGCGCCCGATGTAGCCTTTATCGCCGATCGGTGGGTATGTGGCGAGGTGGTCGAGGGCGCCGGATTGGTCGAGGCAATGTAGGTCGTGTCGGGAGCCTGGGGTCGGGTCGGAGATCCAGCACGTCCCGACCCCAATAGCGCATGAACTCGTAAGACAAGTGACCGAAGTCAGGACGGACGCGCAGCGGCCGGAGACCGACACGGCAACGCCAGATCAACAGCGACCAGAGGCGGCGAGGACGAGCCGGACACCGCCCAGGCCTGACCGAGGACGGGAGACGCGACTGGAGAACGCCCCAGGCGGCGAATGGAGACCGCCGGCCAGCCAGGCCGGCTGCACCAACACGCGACAGCGCGGTGCACCGAGCCCGTCCTGCGGCCCGCAGCAGCGCCACGAGCAAGCACCCACCGTGGACCATCACTACCGGCGAGTAACCATGTTCTCCTGAAGCCCATGCACACGATCTCCCGCGCACGCCGCGCCGGCGCCGCAGCACTACTCGCCGCCGCCGCACTCACCACCGCCGCAGCCATGACCACCAGCACTGCCACCGCAGCCACCCCCCACACCGCCGCCATCAACGCCGCCGACAACGGGCGGCCCTACTACGAGGTCTGGGAACCCGGACAGCACCGCCCCCACCACCCCGGAGAAGTCCACGTGCCTCGCCCTGACACCACCACCACCGACACCGACGGCCCCCACGCCGTCGGACCACTGCCCGCCACCCCCGCAGCAGCCGACACCGCAGCACGAGCAGCCGTGACCGAGCCGATCCCGACCGTCGAGCCGGCGACACACCCCCTACAGCAGGCCCTACTCGGACGCTGGACCCCCACCGACGACAGCGCCGGCGGGCGGGCATTCGTCGAATTCACCGACAACGGCCACTGGACCGGCTCCGACGGCTGCAACACCCTCCACGGCACCTGGACGGTCTCCGCCGACGGAGCATTCGTCGCCGACGCCGACCCGACCACTCTCATGGCCTGCGAGAACGTGCCCATCGCAGAGTGGCTCACCCAAGCCATCCACGCCCGAGTCACCCACACCCACCCCACCGACCGAACCACCGGCGAGACTCTCGTCCTGCACGACGGCTACAGCGACCTCACCGACCCCGCCGGCAACATCACCCTGACCCGCCATCACCCCTGACACCGTCCTCGCGCTCCGAGCACCCGTAGGCACGTGCTCAGCACGTCCCATACCCTCGCGCTCTTCACGGCCTCCGACCAACACCATCAGGCCGCGAAAAGCTCAAACCACCCTGAAATTCACATGAACACGCGCATGTCAGCAACTATGTACAGAGTCATCATTGCGGCCGCAATGTCCGGCCTCGTCAAGCTGGGATGGGAAGTCATCCTCCCCGCGCGCACCCCAGACAGAGCGTCACCGCCTGTGGTCCTACTCGAACAAGCCGGGCTCCCCGCAAACGAATGGACCTACACATTCTCTGCCCACACAATAAACTTCGGAGGGATCACAACACATTTCATCTTCTGCGCCGTAGCGGCGGCCGCATTCCTCTTCCTCGCGCAGCGCATCCACCTCAACCGGATCTGGCTGGTAACCCTGTTCGGGACCGGCGCATGGCTGGGCTTCCACTGGATCGCCTTACCCCTCCTCGGATTGACCCCGGCAACTGCGGACCTCCCGTTCGACGAGAACCTTTCAGAGTTCCTAGGGCATTTGCTGTGGGCATGGGTGATCAGCTACTGCACCACCACCGGCACACCGGAACTCGCTCACGAAGAGAGGACGGTCAAGGTCGGCAACCCCGATACCTGACGAACCACGTGACGGCCCCCAACGGGCAGCCATTCGCGTGAACACTCTCCCCCGCGACGAACGCAGTGCGTAGCCGACATACACCGACCGAGTGGTGGTGCGTGGCCTGCAGTTTCCCGCGCAGGGCGCCTGTCGTTGCAGCTGGTACGGGCTCCCCCTCGTATTCGAGTACCAGCACTACCTGGAGGACATGCGTGATGTGGAAGAAGGCCGGAATTGTCGTGGCTGCGTCGGCGGCATCGCTGATGGCGCTCTCGCCGGTGGCGATGGCCCACACCAGCAGCGACCGGGGTGACCATGGTGACCACGGGATCGACAAGAGCGCCGAAGGCCTGATCGCCGGGCTGAACGGCAACAACGTCAACGTGCCCGTGCAGGTGTGCAACAACAACATCCCGGTCAACCTCGTCGGCCTGCAGGTCCCCATCGAGGACGCCGCCGCTGCGAACGGCCTCACCGGCGCCCTCGGCATCCTCGGAGAGGCCAAGGCCAAGTCTGGGGACTCGGTCACCGACCAGTCCGATAACTGCGCCCAGGCCAGCGACACCGGCGACACCGTGAAGGGCCACAAGTAACACCCCCCGCACAACGCGGTCATTTGCCCCGCGCGTGCAGAACAGAGCCCCGCACTCCGAGCGGCCACGGCACCGACAGCACAGGGTGCCGACAACCCCCGGGGTGCGGGGCTCTCCCACACCCCCCGGGCGCCCCACGCCGGGCGACGGTCACACCGGGCGCTTCTACACTGGTCCCCGTGTCTGACCGCTCCGACCCGATGGGCCCCGACGACATCCTGGTCATCGCCAGCCAGGACTTCACCGTCCGCGGCAACAAAGACCTCTACCAGGCCTCCTACGCCCTGATGAGCTACTTCTCCGGGCTCTGCCGACACGGCCGCATCGCCGACGCCTACGCCGGACCCACCCAGCCTCCCGCCGAACACGGCTACGACCCCGACGACCTCGGCGGCGAGCACCTCACCGTCCGGATCGAAGTCATCGCCGACACCGTCGACCACGGCACCACCACCGCCCTCGAGACCATGCACCGCGGCTTCACCACCCTCGCCCGGACACTGCCCGACCAGTACAGCCCCGACGAGATCCAAGTGCTGACCATCGCCATCGGCGGCGACGACCTGACCATCACCCACCTCGACCGCACCGCCGCCTACCGACGGGTCGGCCTCACCCCCTGACCCGAATCAGCAGTGACCACCAGTCTCCAGGCCCGACCCGCCGGGATCGAGCAACTCCGGATGGGCCCGTAGATAGGCATCCCGCACCTGCCCCGACAACCGCCCCCGCGCACCCACCGGATAACCCTGAGCCTGCGCCCACACCCGCACCGCACCCACCGACACCGACGACCTCGGCGGCGAAGTCGAAGTCGGGGTCGGGGTCGGCGCAGCCTTCCCGGGACCGCCCTGGTCCCGACCGACCGCGGCGCCACCCGCGGCCTCCTCGCCCGACACATCCTCAGCAGCACCGGCCCTGACACCAGAGCTGGTGCCGACCTCAGGGCCGATCTCGGGACCGCTGATGACGCCGGCGGTGGCGCAGGGAATGTCGTGAACAATGTCGGAGGGAACGTCGCCGAGCGGCCACAAGGCCAGAGGCACATCCCCCTCATGCGCGATAACGCGGCGAGTGGCCGAGCGCCGACGCCGGACCCGCTCCGACCTATCACGAACCGAATCGCCAGCACCAGCTCCATCAGCACCAGCAGCAGCCACGACGCCGGCCTGGGCTGACCCGGTGACAACCGCCGCGGAGGCGTGAGCCCCGACCTCGCTGACCCGGTGGACCTCTCCGAGAACGGTGAGGTCGGCCAGGTCGCGGAGCAGGGTGTTGACGAACACCTGAGCGACGTCGGTGTGGGCGTGATGATCCAGAAACGCCGACACCACCCGCACCGCGGTCAGCGCCTCAGCCTCCCGATCACCCCACACCGGATGCGACTCCACACCCCGCGCCGCCCGCCGCGCCGCCCGCACCACCTCCGCGAACCGGCGAACCCGCACAATCTCCCCCGCCACACCCGACCCCACAGCATCGGGCACCGCAGCAGCGGGAACCGCGCCGTCCAGTACCCCGGCGTCCGGGTCGGGTCTGCTCACCCGCCCATGCTCACCCAGACGACCCTGGACCCGCTACCGCAGCGAGGTAGGCGTCCCGGACATGGGCTGGGAGCCGCCCCCGCTCACCGACGGTGTAGCCGTTCTCCCGAGCCCACTCCCGCACCAACCGCGCATCCGGAACCACCGACACCGCCGACACCGACACCGCCGACGAGCCAGGGGCAGGGGCAGGGGCAGAGACCGGCGCGGGAGCCGCAGTAGCGGCAGCCCCGGCCGCCGCGGCGGACGTAGCGGCGCCAGCACCTGCCGCAGCGGCGGCGGCAGTGTCCATGATCGGTCGCAGGATCTTCGCCAACGCATACGCCGCGACGTCACACGCCTTCATCTTCGCCCCCTCCGTCGCCGTACACACCACGACCTCACCCGCAGTGTCGCCCACCAACAGACGCGCCGACACCGTCGCGGCGAACCCCTGCGGATGCCCCGACTTCCCCACCCCCGCCGGGACCGCACCGATCTCCAGATCCGCGATCCGCTCCACCTGCCGCCAATGATGCAACAACGCCCGCGGCGAGGTGTACTTCCCCAACACCGGATCCTGACCCGGCTTCACCCCACCCGGCACCACACCCTTCCGGCCGGCCCCCCTCGACCCCGCACCCCTCGACCCGGACGGTGCCGCCCCGGACGGCTCCTTCTGCACGGCATTCTGCTGCGTGGCCTTCTGCAACCCCGGACCTGTCGAACCGGCCTGCCCAGCGCTACCCTCACCCCGAACAGCCCCGGACCCGACACCGACCTCACCATCAGCCTCGGCGTCGGGCGCCCCCGCCCCAGCACCCACCTGCGACACCGGCACGGCCTGCACCGCGCCGGGCCCCGCACGTCCCGCCCCGGCCGCCGAGGGCGGGACGCTGCCCGGGGCAGCGAACACCGGCGTCACCGTCGGCGCCTCCACCGGATCAGGAACCACAGGGATCCCCGCAGCCTTCAACCACGTCCGCAACGCCGCCGGCGGCACCTGAAGAACATCCGCGGCAGCCTTCGCCGACATCCCCCGACGGATCATCGTCTCCGCCCGCTCCAACACCCGAGCCCGATCCCGCTCCGCATCCACCGACGTCCCCAGACGTACAGCATGCTCACGCTCCCCCAGCTTCAAATCCTCCGCAGCCGACAACACACACGCCAACGAGCAATACATCCCCAACCGCAGATGACGACCCCCACCACCCGGCGACCGCTCCAACAAATACCAACCGGTCGGGACACTGATCCCCACCGCCGTCAACTTGCACGACCGACAAAAATACGACCGCTCCACACCCCCCGACGGCGACGGCCCCCACGGCCCCGCAGAGGGTGTCGCCCGCCGATCCGGCACCCGACGACCCGGCTCCCGCCGCGCCCCACCCGAACCCGACGACCTACCCGCACCCGACATCCTGGAATGCTCGTACCGCACCGTGACCCCGCCAATCAGAAATATCGCGAACCCGACCCCTGCAACGGTAACCAGAACGGCACCCACGCCAGGTCATGAGACAGCGGACCGGACACGAAGCGGTCCCGTACCCTCCCGATGATGATCGTGCGCGCCACCGCGAAAGTACTCACCGCCATCCGGCAACGCCCCGACCAGCTCCCCACCCTCCCCCCGACCGGGGACGACTGGTACCTGCACCTGGCCTGGCTCCGCGCACGCAAATGCCTCCTACTCACCCACGCCGACA
This sequence comes from Pseudonocardia sp. ICBG601, assembly GCF_020496245.1. Lineage (NCBI taxonomy): Bacteria > Bacillati > Actinomycetota > Actinomycetes > Pseudonocardiales > Pseudonocardiaceae > Pseudonocardia > Pseudonocardia sp. ICBG601. Next base: position 9,926 of record NZ_JAHLJA010000162.1, read on the forward strand.
CCCTATTCTCGGTGTTCATCCCCGACATCCGCGTCCACGACCTGCGCCCACCCGGCCCCCTGCTCGTGGCACGCATCCACGCCGCCCTCGACGCCGCGGACCTCCCCACCGACGCCCTCGGCGAACTCGACCCCGACACCGTCGCCCTGGCCAAAACCCTCGACCGACGCGTCCGAGGCGTCATGAACGACCACCTCTACACCGTCGAACACCTCCTCGACCACCACAGCATCGGCATCGACCCCGACCGACCCGGCATCACCGCCCCCGACACCCTCGACCTCATCCACCGCCACCTACGCCGCACCATCAACAGCCCCACCGGCTACACCCAACCCATCGACGCCATCCGCGCCCGCCTCACCACCTGACAACAAGCCGACACCCCCACGGGACGACAGCTGTCAACAGCGACGCAGACTCCCCTCCCTTGTTCAGGCGACCGTCCGTGTGACCAACAGGCGTCTACCGGCCACGCACAGTTCGTGCCCTACTCTCATTGCGTGACGATCATGCTTCCCGACAGGGCTACACGAGGTTCCCGCCGACACGGCATCGCCCGCCGTGCCGTGGCCGGACTGACCGCCGCGGCCGCGCTGGCCGCGTCCCTGCTCCTGGCCCCCGCCGCCAGCGCCGCCGACACACCACCACCCGGGCAGCCCTACGGCCAGGGCCAGTCCAGCCAGTCCACCGTGCGCCCCGGCGGGAACCCCGAATGCCGCCCAGGTGACCCCCTGTGGTGCGAGGTCGATGGCGGGTTCATCACCATCCGCTTCTTCGAACCCGGCACCTACGAGTTCGAGTTCACCATGAGCGACGCCGACAACCGCGGCGAATACACCACCCGCCACACCGTCACCAACGACGGCCACAGCGGACCGGTCACCATCCAGGTCGTCAGCCCCTACTTCCGCGAAATGGGCTTCAAGATCGACAAGTTCAGCTACCGCTGGTAGGGCACCCACGCACGCCGGTGGGGCGGCCCCCGGGGAGTCGGGGCCGCCCCACCGGGGGTGGCAACAACAGCGCCGTTCAGCGGCGCCATTCAGTCGCGCTGGTCAGCCGAGGGGGATGACTCCCAGCGCGATCGCCGTTGCCATCATCACCAGCGAGCACACGGCGGCCCGCCAGATGACCTTCTTGTGATGATCAGCGAGGTCGACCTTGGCCAGCGACACCAGCAGCAGCATCGCCGGGACCAGGGGGCTGGTCATGTGCACCGGCTGCCCGATGATCGAGGCGCGTGCCATCTCCACCGGCGAGATGCCGTAATGCCCGGCCGCCTCGGACAAGATCGGCAGGATCCCGAAGTAGAACGCGTCGTTGGTGAGGAAGAACGTCAACGGCATACTCAGCACACTGACAATCACCGCGAACCAGCTGCCCACCTCCGCCGGGACCGCCGTGACGATCCCGTTCGCCATCGCCGCGACCATCCCGGTACCCGACAGCACCCCGACCAACACCGACGCGGCGAACACCATCGCGACCACCGCCACGATCGAGCTGGCATGCGCGGTCACGGCGGTGACCTGATCGGCCGGGCGAGGGAAGTTCACGACCAACGCGATCGCTGACGCGGCGACGAACACCAGCGACAACGGCAACACATCCAGCCCCAACACCACCAACAGCGCCGCGGTCAACACCAGGTTGAACCAGATCAACTTCGGGCGCAGCGTCGGCCTGTTCGGATCCAGCACCCCACCTGCGTCGATGAACCCGTCCCCCGGACCTGCCGCATCCCCGCCAGCACCAGCTGTGACAGCCGCGGCAGGCGCGGACTGTCCCGCAGGACCAGCACCGTCAGCACCAGCACCGCCCGGGTCAGGCGCGGCACCGACGGGCTCGAGGACACCCTCGAGTTCATCGGCGACGATCGGCAACGGCCGCCCGGCCCTGGCAAGCCGACGACGTTCCGAACGGCCGAGGAACCAGGCCAGGATCAGCACCGTGGCCATCCCCAGCACCATGCTCGGGATCATCGGGTTGAACAGCTCCGAGGGAGACACCTTCAGCGCCGTCGCCGCCCGCGCGGTCGGTCCACCCCACGGCAGGATGTTGAGCACCCCGTTGGCCAGATTCGCCACCACAGTCAACACCACCGGACTCAGCCCGAGGCGCAGATAGATCGGCAGCAACGCCGAGACCGTGATGATGAACGTGGTCGACCCATCCCCATCCAGCGACACCGCCCCCGCCAGGACCGCAGTCAGCACCACCAGACGGACCGGGTCGTTGTTCACCGCGCGCAGCACGAACCGGATCAACGGATCGAACAACCCGACATCGATCATCGTCCCGAAGAAGATGATCGCGAAGAACAACAACACCGCAGTCGGAGCGAAATCCTTCATCGCCGACGTGATCGACTTGACGACCCCGTCCTCACCCGACTCCGCGACCCCCGTACCAACCGCGACCAGAGCGAAGGTCAACGGCACCAACACCAGCGCCAACGTCGGAGCGAGCCGCTTCGACAAGATCAAGTACATGAAGACCGCGATCATCGCGGACCCCAGAGCGATAAGCATGCAGGTCCTCGCATCATTGCCGGGGCCACGCCCCATCGGCCGACTTGCGGACAGTAACCAGCCACCGGCCAGTGTCCACAAGATTTGACCATAAAGAAACTAAAGACCACGATGCGTGACGAAAATTCCGGGGTCCCGCTGGTCTGCCTCACCCGGACACCGAACGCGCTCAGGCCCCCACCCGCGCCGTGCCACCCGACGCGGTCGAGACGCTCCAGCAGCGCCCGGTCTTGACCGCAAGCCCGGCCCCGGCCAGCGCGGTCAGTGCTTTCGACACCGCCGGGGCCTTCCGGCCAGTCGCTGCGGCGATGTCCCCGGTCCGGGTGTGCCCGGCGGCCAGGGCGGCGTAGACCTCCCGCTGCGCAGGCGACAACCCACTCACAGCGCCAGGCTCAGCGCTGCACTCGGCCCCGGCCGCGGCATCGGGCCCCTCGACCGAGGCCGGTCGGGACACGACGTCGGCGGCGGTCAACGCCGCCGGCACGGCGACACCCGCCCCCCCCGCCGGCAACGCCACCACCGACACCGGCGCCGACGCAGCCAAGTCCGGGGCCGGAGCCGGGGCGTCTGGGAACGACTCGGCAGCCCCACCAGGGCTGGTGGTGCAGGGCCCCGGCAAAGTCGCTAGATGATCTTGTGGTGGGCCGTGACACGCGGCACCGTTGCGGCGCCGCGCGGCGCTATAGCTGGTCACAGACAGGTGCAGTGCGGCAATCAGAAGGCCGCGGGGGACGGTTCCCACCGTCTATCACGACTTTGCCGGGGCCCTGGCCCACGCCCGACGACGGGCACCCGGTGAACGGGTCAACGCCGAGCTGAAGAACTGGAAGATCCTCCGCAAGATCCGCTCCAGCCCCAACCAGGCCACCCAGCTCGTCGCCGCGGTCCAGACCCTCATGATCACAGCTACCTGACCAGCACAAACGTCAGGTTGAAAAAGGCTCACTAGCCGTTTCGTATCGTTCTGTTAATCGTTATGTTTTTAGTTTCGTTGCAACGAAACGATACGAAACAGCTAGTGCTTGGCGGGATCATCCATGAGATCCCGCCAAGCAGCAGCTAGGCTCCGGCGGTGCCGCACGCCGAGCTCGACGCCGCCCCGGACGCCTCGGCCGCGGTCGACGCTCCGCTGTCGCCGGACGAGGCCGCCTACGTCGCCGCGGCCCGCGCGCACAACACCCGCCGCGGCTACCGCTCGGGTCTGGACCGGCTTCACCGCGTTCTGCACCGACCACGACCTGACGCCGCTGCCCGCTGCGCCGGTGACGGTGTCGGCCTACCTGGTCGCGCTCGCCCAGACCGGGGCGAAGGTCCGCACCATCGCCAAGCACTTGTCCGGGATCCGCGCCGCGCACCGCGCCGCGGACCTGCCCGATCCCGCCGTCACCGCCCGTGTGACCGCCGTTTGGGAAGGCATCCGCCGCAGCCACGGCGCCCCACCCAGTCAGGCCGCCCCCCTCATGCCGCCACTGCTCGACCAGGCCGTCGCCGCCTGCCCGACCACCCGCACCTGGAAGAACCGCCCCGGCGAACCGTCACTGGCCGGCGCCCGCGACCGGGCCCTGCTGCTCCTCGGATTCTGGGGCGCCCTCCGTCGCGCCGAGCTCGCCGCGCTCACCGTCGAACAGCTCGGCCCCGAACACGAACTGCGCAGCGGACGCCGCGGCCGCGTCCTGACCCTGCACCGCTCGAAGACCAACCAGACCGGCGACCAGGCAGAACTCATCGGCCTACCCCGCGCCGAACACCCCGACCACTGCCCGCTCACCGCCCTCGACACCTGGCTCGACCTCGCCGGGATCACCACCGGGCCGATCCTGCGCAAGGTCTCCACCGGCACCGCGTCCACGACCAACCCCTACACCCCGAGTCGATCAACAACCTCATCCAGGGCGCCACCACCCGCGCCGGACTGCCCGGCGGCCCCTACAGCGCCCACGGGGCTTGACCCCGGAATCGATCTGGACGAGCAATCGTCAAGACCTGTGGATGAAGATCTTTTAGGCGGCTTCGGTGTGGGTGTGGGCATCGG
>NZ_JAHLJA010000163.1:0-89370 GCF_020496245.1 Pseudonocardia sp. ICBG601
GATGGGTAGCGGTATCGGCCACCTTCTTCGCTGAGCATGCGCCATGTTTTGAGGTGCGCGATGGCGTGTTCGACGGCTGCGCGGATTCTGCCGAGGGCGGTGTTGAACTCGACTTGGCTGGGGTCGAGGTCGATACGGGGGATCGCTTGTGCGGGACCGTGTTGATGCCCTCGACGCCGATGTAGCCGAGGTCGGCGACGGACGGGAGATCGCGCAGACGCTCCGCCAGCCCGGATGCGGCGTAGGCATGTGCGTCGTGGCGGGCGCCGTGAATCGGGACTTCGCCGACCGCGACGAGGACTCCGTCGAGGGTGGCGGCGATCTGCAGGTTCATGCCCGAGTAGCCGGCCTTGACCGAGAACAGGTCGGACACTGAGCCTTTTTCAACCTGACGTTTGTGCTGGTCAGGTAGCTGTGATCATGAGGGTCTGGACCGCGGCGACGAGCTGGGTGGCCTGGTTGGGGCTGGAGCGGATCTTGCGGAGGATCTTCCAGTTCTTCAGCTCGGCGTTGACCCGTTCACCGGGTGCCCGTCGTCGGGCGTGGGCGGCGTTGACCGCTTTCTGATTCGCTGACAGGGGCCGGTACCGGCCGGTGTCGAGGTCGCGGCGGCGGCGTCGGTGGGGGACGGTGATCGCGGGCCCGCCGCCTTGGTAGGCGGTGTCAGCGATCGCCCGCACCCCGGCGGTGTTGACCGCGTCGATGATCCCGTGGGCGCGGGCGGCACCCATGTCGTGCCGGGCTCCGGGTAGCGGTGGGGAGATCCACACCAGCCTGCCGACGGGGTCGGCGATGACCTGCACGTTCAGGCCGTGGCACTTGTGTTTGCCGGAGTAGAACGCCCGGTCGTAGCCGGATGTCATGCCGACCCGGTCGATACGCAGCAGCGTGCCGTCCAGGATCACGAACGCCTTCCCAGCGGCGACGGTGATGGCCTGTTCCAGGGTCGGGGCGAGCGCGGCGAGCAGACCGATCGCCTCGGTCAGGTACCGGTACACCGTCGCGGTGCTCACCGCGAACCCGCAGGCCAGGGCAGCGTAGGTCTCGCCCTTACGCAGGTAGGCGAGCACCAGCAAGGCCTGCCGACCGGCTGAGAGCCGGCGCCAGCGTGTTCCACGCTGACGCCGATGCCCCCGGAGAAGATCAGCAAGATCACGGACGCTACGGCTGGACACGTTCATCCCGGATGGGTAGGACAGCACACGGGGCTCCTGGCAGACGACGGTTCGACACCCATCCGTCTACCAGGAGCCCCACCCCGGCCGGCCTTCACGCCCCTGACCAGCACAAACGTCAGGTTGAAAAAGGCTCACTGCGTTCCAGTCCCACGTCGGGCACACGGTGCCATCGACCAGCACTGTTCCGCCTCCGAGGACCTCCCGCGGGTCGGGCACGACGTCGGCGAGGACCTCGCCGATCACCGGGCGCAGCAGGTCCCAGCGGCGACTGACCGTGGACTGGCTGACCCCGAAGATCGCGCCCGCGAAGTCCTGGGTCACGTTCTTGCGCATCAGCGTCACCACCATGGCCACTGACCGGAACAAGCCCAACGCAACAGGCCTACCTGCAGAAACGAACTTGCCGCCGCATCGGGCGTGTACTCTCACCACCAGATCGGTGAGTTGTCTATCGTCCAACCCTGTCATAGCTTTGAATCGCAACAGCTCTTCGCCGATCCTCGTTCGATGCCTGGGAACACCGAACAAACCGGCAAGGGCTGTTGCACTTCAAGCGCGACACACCGCCGTGCCGGTATCGAGACAAAATCGCCGGTGACGGCTTCCGCAGATCAACAGAATTACTCCCTTGTGAATAAGCCCCCTGGACGAGGCCTCCTTGGCTCGGGCATACCGGTTGGTCGGGTTGAAGGGTGAACCGTCCTGGGTCTGCGAGAGGCTGAGAGGCTTATTCAGGGCCCGTGAAATAACGATCTAGCCCGGCGTGTCGGGTTGGGCGACAGCCCGTCCATCGCGAAGATTAATTTGCCGAATCAATCCAAGATGAACGGGTTGTCGCAGTATGTACTATACCACTGGCTTTCGGCGTGATGAGATTCAGGATCTTGCCGCTCTGGTGCATGAGCAGGATCAGCGGAACGCGACTGGCCTGCGACGGCCTTGGCCGCCGATTCTGGGATTGTTCTGGTCGGTGGTGATCACGTTGGCGTATCTGCGCGGGAATCGTGTGCAGTGGGAGTTGGCGGAAACCTACGGGGTGTCGCAGTCGACGGTCAGTCGAGCGATCGCGGGGGTGACACCGTTGCTGGCACAGGCACTGCGGAGTGTCGTTCCGACTGCGGAGGAGCTTCGTGCCGATCGGCAGTACATCATCGACGGAACCCTACTGCCCTGCTGGTCATGGACCGCCGTACCAGGTCTGTGGTCGGGCAAGCATCGCACCACCGGCGTCGTCGTCCAGGTCGCAGCCACCCTGAGGCTTATTCAGGCTCCGTCAGGTAAGTGTGTAGAAGATGAGTCCGATGACTGCCGAGATTGTCGTTTTAAATGTGGCGTAGGGTCGGCGGTAGTCTGTGTGGAGAACTTTCCACGTTTTGATATGGGCGATGACTCGCTCGATGGTGGCGCGTGTGCGGTTGAGGCTCTTGTTGAATGTTTTCTGCCAGTCGAGAAGTTCCCGGCCGGGTTGTTTTTTGAACGGGGTGAGCATGCCGCGCCCGATGTAGCCTTTATCGCCGATCGGTGGGTATGTGGCGAGGTGGTCGAGGGCGCCGGATTGGTCGAGGCAATGTAGGTCGTGTCGGGAGCCTGGGGTCGGGTCGGAGATCCAGCACGTCCCGACCCCAATAGCGCATGAACTCGTAAGACAAGTGACCGAAGTCAGGACGGACGCGCAGCGGCCGGAGACCGACACGGCAACGCCAGATCAACAGCGACCAGAGGCGGCGAGGACGAGCCGGACACCGCCCAGGCCTGACCGAGGACGGGAGACGCGACTGGAGAACGCCCCAGGCGGCGAATGGAGACCGCCGGCCAGCCAGGCCGGCTGCACCAACACGCGACAGCGCGGTGCACCGAGCCCGTCCTGCGGGCCCGCAGCAGCGCCACGAGCAAGCACCCACCGTGGACCATCACTACCGGCGAGTAACCATGTTCTCCTGAAGCCCATGCACACGATCTCCCGCGCACGCCGCGCGGCGCCGCAGCACTACTCGCCGCCGCCGCACTCACCACCGCCGCAGCCATGACCACCAGCACTGCCACCGCAGCCACCCCCCACACCGCCGCCATCAACGCCGCCGACAACGGGCGGCCCTACTACGAGGTCTGGGAACCCGGACAGCACCGCCCCCACCACCCCGGAGAAGTCCACGTGCCTCGCCCTGACACCACCACCACCGACACCGACGGCCCCCACGCCGTCGGACCACTGCCCGCCACCCCCGCAGCAGCCGACACCGCAGCACGAGCAGCCGTGACCGAGCCGATCCCGACCGTCGAGCCGGCGACACACCCCCTACAGCAGGCCCTACTCGGACGCTGGACCCCCACCGACGACAGCGCCGGCGGGCGGGCATTCGTCGAATTCACCGACAACGGCCACTGGACCGGCTCCGACGGCTGCAACACCCTCCACGGCACCTGGACGGTCTCCGCCGACGGAGCATTCGTCGCCGACGCCGACCCGACCACTCTCATGGCCTGCGAGAACGTGCCCATCGCAGAGTGGCTCACCCAAGCCATCCACGCCCGAGTCACCCACACCCACCCCACCGACCGAACCACCGGCGAGACTCTCGTCCTGCACGACGGCTACAGCGACCTCACCGACCCCGCCGGCAACATCACCCTGACCCGCCATCACCCCTGACACCGTCCTCGCGCTCCGAGCACCCGTAGGCACGTGCTCAGCACGTCCCATACCCTCGCGCTCTTCACGGCCTCCGACCAACACCATCAGGCCGCGAAAAGCTCAAACCACCCTGAAATTCACATGAACACGCGCATGTCAGCAACTATGTACAGAGTCATCATTGCGGCCGCAATGTCCGGCCTCGTCAAGCTGGGATGGGAAGTCATCCTCCCCGCGCGCACCCCAGACAGAGCGTCACCGCCTGTGGTCCTACTCGAACAAGCCGGGCTCCCCGCAAACGAATGGACCTACACATTCTCTGCCCACACAATAAACTTCGGAGGGATCACAACACATTTCATCTTCTGCGCCGTAGCGGCGGCCGCATTCCTCTTCCTCGCGCAGCGCATCCACCTCAACCGGATCTGGCTGGTAACCCTGTTCGGGACCGGCGCATGGCTGGGCTTCCACTGGATCGCCTTACCCCTCCTCGGATTGACCCGGCAACTGCGGACCTCCCGTTCGACGAGAACCTTTCAGAGTTCCTAGGGCATTTGCTGTGGGCATGGGTGATCAGCTACTGCACCACCACCGGCACACCGGAACTCGCTCACGAAGAGAGGACGGTCAAGGTCGGCAACCCCGATACCTGACGAACCACGTGACGGCCCCCAACGGGCAGCCATTCGCGTGAACACTCTCCCCCGCGACGAACGCAGTGCGTAGCCGACATACACCGACCGAGTGGTGGTGCGTGGCCTGCAGTTTCCCGCGCAGGGCGCCTGTCGTTGCAGCTGGTACGGGCTCCCCCTCGTATTCGAGTACCAGCACTACCTGGAGGACATGCGTGATGTGGAAGAAGGCCGGAATTGTCGTGGCTGCGTCGGCGGCATCGCTGATGGCGCTCTCGCCGGTGGCGATGGCCCACACCAGCAGCGACCGGGGTGACCATGGTGACCACGGGATCGACAAGAGCGCCGAAGGCCTGATCGCCGGGCTGAACGGCAACAACGTCAACGTGCCCGTGCAGGTGTGCAACAACAACATCCCGGTCAACCTCGTCGGCCTGCAGGTCCCCATCGAGGACGCCGCCGCTGCGAACGGCCTCACCGGCGCCCTCGGCATCCTCGGAGAGGCCAAGGCCAAGTCTGGGGACTCGGTCACCGACCAGTCCGATAACTGCGCCCAGGCCAGCGACACCGGCGACACCGTGAAGGGCCACAAGTAACACCCCCCGCACAACGCGGTCATTTGCCCCGCGCGTGCAGAACAGAGCCCCGCACTCCGAGCGGCCACGGCACCGACAGCACAGGGTGCCGACAACCCCCGGGTGCGGGGCTCTCCCACACCCCCCGGGCGCCCCACGCCGGGCGACGGTCACACCGGGCGCTTCTACACTGGTCCCCGTGTCTGACCGCTCCGACCCGATGGGCCCCGACGACATCCTGGTCATCGCCAGCCAGGACTTCACCGTCCGCGGCAACAAAGACCTCTACCAGGCCTCCTACGCCCTGATGAGCTACTTCTCCGGGCTCTGCCGACACGGCCGCATCGCCGACGCCTACGCCGGACCCACCCAGCCTCCCGCCGAACACGGCTACGACCCCGACGACCTCGGCGGCGAGCACCTCACCGTCCGGATCGAAGTCATCGCCGACACCGTCGACCACGGCACCACCACCGCCCTCGAGACCATGCACCGCGGCTTCACCACCCTCGCCCGGACACTGCCCGACCAGTACAGCCCCGACGAGATCCAAGTGCTGACCATCGCCATCGGCGGCGACGACCTGACCATCACCCACCTCGACCGCACCGCCGCCTACCGACGGGTCGGCCTCACCCCCTGACCCGAATCAGCAGTGACCACCAGTCTCCAGGCCCGACCCGCCGGGATCGAGCAACTCCGGATGGGCCCGTAGATAGGCATCCCGCACCTGCCCCGACAACCGCCCCCGCGCACCCACCGGATAACCCTGAGCCTGCGCCCACACCCGCACCGCACCCACCGACACCGACGACCTCGGCGGCGAAGTCGAAGTCGGGGTCGGGGTCGGCGCAGCCTTCCCGGGACCGCCCTGGTCCCGACCGACCGCGGCGCCACCCGCGGCCTCCTCGCCCGACACATCCTCAGCAGCACCGGCCCTGACACCAGAGCTGGTGCCGACCTCAGGGCCGATCTCGGGACCGCTGATGACGCCGGCGGTGGCGCAGGGAATGTCGTGAACAATGTCGGAGGGAACGTCGCCGAGCGGCCACAAGGCCAGAGGCACATCCCCCTCATGCGCGATAACGCGGCGAGTGGCCGAGCGCCGACGCCGGACCCGCTCCGACCTATCACGAACCGAATCGCCAGCACCAGCTCCATCAGCACCAGCAGCAGCCACGACGCCGGCCTGGGCTGACCCGGTGACAACCGCCGCGGAGGCGTGAGCCCCGACCTCGCTGACCCGGTGGACCTCTCCGAGAACGGTGAGGTCGGCCAGGTCGCGGAGCAGGGTGTTGACGAACACCTGAGCGACGTCGGTGTGGGCGTGATGATCCAGAAACGCCGACACCACCCGCACCGCGGTCAGCGCCTCAGCCTCCCGATCACCCCACACCGGATGCGACTCCACACCCCGCGCCGCCCGCCGCGCCGCCCGCACCACCTCCGCGAACCGGCGAACCCGCACAATCTCCCCCGCCACACCCGACCCCACAGCATCGGGCACCGCAGCAGCGGGAACCGCGCCGTCCAGTACCCCGGCGTCCGGGTCGGGTCTGCTCACCCGCCCATGCTCACCCAGACGACCCTGGACCCGCTACCGCAGCGAGGTAGGCGTCCCGGACATGGGCTGGGAGCCGCCCCCGCTCACCGACGGTGTAGCCGTTCTCCCGAGCCCACTCCCGCACCAACCGCGCATCCGGAACCACCGACACCGCCGACACCGACACCGCCGACGAGCCAGGGGCAGGGGCAGGGGCAGAGACCGGCGCGGGAGCCGCAGTAGCGGCAGCCCCGGCCGCCGCGGCGGACGTAGCGGCGCCAGCACCTGCCGCAGCGGCGGCGGCAGTGTCCATGATCGGTCGCAGGATCTTCGCCAACGCATACGCCGCGACGTCACACGCCTTCATCTTCGCCCCCTCCGTCGCCGTACACACCACGACCTCACCCGCAGTGTCGCCCACCAACAGACGCGCCGACACCGTCGCGGCGAACCCCTGCGGATGCCCCGACTTCCCCACCCCCGCCGGGACCGCACCGATCTCCAGATCCGCGATCCGCTCCACCTGCCGCCAATGATGCAACAACGCCCGCGGCGAGGTGTACTTCCCCAACACCGGATCCTGACCCGGCTTCACCCCACCCGGCACCACACCCTTCCGGCCGGCCCCCCTCGACCCCGCACCCCTCGACCCGGACGGTGCCGCCCCGGACGGCTCCTTCTGCACGGCATTCTGCTGCGTGGCCTTCTGCAACCCCGGACCTGTCGAACCGGCCTGCCCAGCGCTACCCTCACCCCGAACAGCCCCGGACCCGACACCGACCTCACCATCAGCCTCGGCGTCGGGCGCCCCCGCCCCAGCACCCACCTGCGACACCGGCACGGCCTGCACCGCGCCGGGCCCCGCACGTCCCGCCCCGGCCGCCGAGGGCGGGACGCTGCCCGGGGCAGCGAACACCGGCGTCACCGTCGGCGCCTCCACCGGATCAGGAACCACAGGGATCCCCGCAGCCTTCAACCACGTCCGCAACGCCGCCGGCGGCACCTGAAGAACATCCGCGGCAGCCTTCGCCGACATCCCCCGACGGATCATCGTCTCCGCCCGCTCCAACACCCGAGCCCGATCCCGCTCCGCATCCACCGACGTCCCCAGACGTACAGCATGCTCACGCTCCCCCAGCTTCAAATCCTCCGCAGCCGACAACACACACGCCAACGAGCAATACATCCCCAACCGCAGATGACGACCCCCACCACCCGGCGACCGCTCCAACAAATACCAACCGGTCGGGACACTGATCCCCACCGCCGTCAACTTGCACGACCGACAAAAATACGACCGCTCCACACCCCCCGACGGCGACGGCCCCCACGGCCCCGCAGAGGGTGTCGCCCGCCGATCCGGCACCCGACGACCCGGCTCCCGCCGCGCCCCACCCGAACCCGACGACCTACCCGCACCCGACATCCTGGAATGCTCGTACCGCACCGTGACCCCGCCAATCAGAAATATCGCGAACCCGACCCCTGCAACGGTAACCAGAACGGCACCCACGCCAGGTCATGAGACAGCGGACCGGACACGAAGCGGTCCCGTACCCTCCCGATGATGATCGTGCGCGCCACCGCGAAAGTACTCACCGCCATCCGGCAACGCCCCGACCAGCTCCCCACCCTCCCCCCGACCGGGGACGACTGGTACCTGCACCTGGCCTGGCTCCGCGCACGCAAATGCCTCCTACTCACCCACGCCGACACCCTATTCTCGGTGTTCATCCCCGACATCCGCGTCCACGACCTGCGCCCACCCGGCCCCCTGCTCGTGGCACGCATCCACGCCGCCCTCGACGCCGCGGACCTCCCCACCGACGCCCTCGGCGAACTCGACCCCGACACCGTCGCCCTGGCCAAAACCCTCGACCGACGCGTCCGAGGCGTCATGAACGACCACCTCTACACCGTCGAACACCTCCTCGACCACCACAGCATCGGCATCGACCCCGACCGACCCGGCATCACCGCCCCCGACACCCTCGACCTCATCCACCGCCACCTACGCCGCACCATCAACAGCCCCACCGGCTACACCCAACCCATCGACGCCATCCGCGCCCGCCTCACCACCTGACAACAAGCCGACACCCCCACGGGACGACAGCTGTCAACAGCGACGCAGACTCCCCTCCCTTGTTCAGGCGACCGTCCGTGTGACCAACAGGCGTCTACCGGCCACGCACAGTTCGTGCCCTACTCTCATTGCGTGACGATCATGCTTCCCGACAGGGCTACACGAGGTTCCCGCCGACACGGCATCGCCCGCCGTGCCGTGGCCGGACTGACCGCCGCGGCCGCGCTGGCCGCGTCCCTGCTCCTGGCCCCCGCCGCCAGCGCCGCCGACACACCACCACCCGGGCAGCCCTACGGCCAGGGCCAGTCCAGCCAGTCCACCGTGCGCCCCGGCGGGAACCCCGAATGCCGCCCAGGTGACCCCCTGTGGTGCGAGGTCGATGGCGGGTTCATCACCATCCGCTTCTTCGAACCCGGCACCTACGAGTTCGAGTTCACCATGAGCGACGCCGACAACCGCGGCGAATACACCACCCGCCACACCGTCACCAACGACGGCCACAGCGGACCGGTCACCATCCAGGTCGTCAGCCCCTACTTCCGCGAAATGGGCTTCAAGATCGACAAGTTCAGCTACCGCTGGTAGGGCACCCACGCACGCCGGTGGGGCGGCCCCCGGGGAGTCGGGGCCGCCCCACCGGGGGTGGCAACAACAGCGCCGTTCAGCGGCGCCATTCAGTCGCGCTGGTCAGCCGAGGGGGATGACTCCCAGCGCGATCGCCGTTGCCATCATCACCAGCGAGCACACGGCGGCCCGCCAGATGACCTTCTTGTGATGATCAGCGAGGTCGACCTTGGCCAGCGACACCAGCAGCAGCATCGCCGGGACCAGGGGGCTGGTCATGTGCACCGGCTGCCCGATGATCGAGGCGCGTGCCATCTCCACCGGCGAGATGCCGTAATGCCCGGCCGCCTCGGACAAGATCGGCAGGATCCCGAAGTAGAACGCGTCGTTGGTGAGGAAGAACGTCAACGGCATACTCAGCACACTGACAATCACCGCGAACCAGCTGCCCACCTCCGCCGGGACCGCCGTGACGATCCCGTTCGCCATCGCCGCGACCATCCCGGTACCCGACAGCACCCCGACCAACACCGACGCGGCGAACACCATCGCGACCACCGCCACGATCGAGCTGGCATGCGCGGTCACGGCGGTGACCTGATCGGCCGGGCGAGGGAAGTTCACGACCAACGCGATCGCTGACGCGGCGACGAACACCAGCGACAACGGCAACACATCCAGCCCCAACACCACCAACAGCGCCGCGGTCAACACCAGGTTGAACCAGATCAACTTCGGGCGCAGCGTCGGCCTGTTCGGATCCAGCACCCCACCTGCGTCGATGAACCCGTCCCCCGGACCTGCCGCATCCCCGCCAGCACCAGCTGTGACAGCCGCGGCAGGCGCGGACTGTCCCGCAGGACCAGCACCGTCAGCACCAGCACCGCCCGGGTCAGGCGCGGCACCGACGGGCTCGAGGACACCCTCGAGTTCATCGGCGACGATCGGCAACGGCCGCCCGGCCCTGGCAAGCCGACGACGTTCCGAACGGCCGAGGAACCAGGCCAGGATCAGCACCGTGGCCATCCCCAGCACCATGCTCGGGATCATCGGGTTGAACAGCTCCGAGGGAGACACCTTCAGCGCCGTCGCCGCCCGCGCGGTCGGTCCACCCCACGGCAGGATGTTGAGCACCCCGTTGGCCAGATTCGCCACCACAGTCAACACCACCGGACTCAGCCCGAGGCGCAGATAGATCGGCAGCAACGCCGAGACCGTGATGATGAACGTGGTCGACCCATCCCCATCCAGCGACACCGCCCCCGCCAGGACCGCAGTCAGCACCACCAGACGGACCGGGTCGTTGTTCACCGCGCGCAGCACGAACCGGATCAACGGATCGAACAACCCGACATCGATCATCGTCCCGAAGAAGATGATCGCGAAGAACAACAACACCGCAGTCGGAGCGAAATCCTTCATCGCCGACGTGATCGACTTGACGACCCCGTCCTCACCCGACTCCGCGACCCCCGTACCAACCGCGACCAGAGCGAAGGTCAACGGCACCAACACCAGCGCCAACGTCGGAGCGAGCCGCTTCGACAAGATCAAGTACATGAAGACCGCGATCATCGCGGACCCCAGAGCGATAAGCATGCAGGTCCTCGCATCATTGCCGGGGCCACGCCCCATCGGCCGACTTGCGGACAGTAACCAGCCACCGGCCAGTGTCCACAAGATTTGACCATAAAGAAACTAAAGACCACGATGCGTGACGAAAATTCCGGGGTCCCGCTGGTCTGCCTCACCCGGACACCGAACGCGCTCAGGCCCCCACCCGCGCCGTGCCACCCGACGCGGTCGAGACGCTCCAGCAGCGCCCGGTCTTGACCGCAAGCCCGGCCCCGGCCAGCGCGGTCAGTGCTTTCGACACCGCCGGGGCCTTCCGGCCAGTCGCTGCGGCGATGTCCCCGGTCCGGGTGTGCCCGGCGGCCAGGGCGGCGTAGACCTCCCGCTGCGCAGGCGACAACCCACTCACAGCGCCAGGCTCAGCGCTGCACTCGGCCCCGGCCGCGGCATCGGGCCCCTCGACCGAGGCCGGTCGGGACACGACGTCGGCGGCGGTCAACGCCGCCGGCACGGCGACACCCGCCCCCCCCGCCGGCAACGCCACCACCGACACCGGCGCCGACGCAGCCAAGTCCGGGGCCGGAGCCGGGGCGTCTGGGAACGACTCGGCAGCCCCACCAGGGCTGGTGGTGCAGGGCCCCGGCAAAGTCGCTAGATGATCTTGTGGTGGGCCGTGACACGCGGCACCGTTGCGGCGCCGCGCGGCGCTATAGCTGGTCACAGACAGGTGCAGTGCGGCAATCAGAAGGCCGCGGGGGACGGTTCCCACCGTCTATCACGACTTTGCCGGGGCCCTGGCCCACGCCCGACGACGGGCACCCGGTGAACGGGTCAACGCCGAGCTGAAGAACTGGAAGATCCTCCGCAAGATCCGCTCCAGCCCCAACCAGGCCACCCAGCTCGTCGCCGCGGTCCAGACCCTCATGATCACAGCTACCTGACCAGCACAAACGTCAGGTTGAAAAAGGCTCACTAGCCGTTTCGTATCGTTCTGTTAATCGTTATGTTTTTAGTTTCGTTGCAACGAAACGATACGAAACAGCTAGTGCTTGGCGGGATCATCCATGAGATCCCGCCAAGCAGCAGCTAGGCTCCGGCGGTGCCGCACGCCGAGCTCGACGCCGCCCCGGACGCCTCGGCCGCGGTCGACGCTCCGCTGTCGCCGGACGAGGCCGCCTACGTCGCCGCGGCCCGCGCGCACAACACCCGCCGCGGCTACCGCTCGGGTCTGGACCGGCTTCACCGCGTTCTGCACCGACCACGACCTGACGCCGCTGCCCGCTGCGCCGGTGACGGTGTCGGCCTACCTGGTCGCGCTCGCCCAGACCGGGGCGAAGGTCCGCACCATCGCCAAGCACTTGTCCGGGATCCGCGCCGCGCACCGCGCCGCGGACCTGCCCGATCCCGCCGTCACCGCCCGTGTGACCGCCGTTTGGGAAGGCATCCGCCGCAGCCACGGCGCCCCACCCAGTCAGGCCGCCCCCCTCATGCCGCCACTGCTCGACCAGGCCGTCGCCGCCTGCCCGACCACCCGCACCTGGAAGAACCGCCCCGGCGAACCGTCACTGGCCGGCGCCCGCGACCGGGCCCTGCTGCTCCTCGGATTCTGGGGCGCCCTCCGTCGCGCCGAGCTCGCCGCGCTCACCGTCGAACAGCTCGGCCCCGAACACGAACTGCGCAGCGGACGCCGCGGCCGCGTCCTGACCCTGCACCGCTCGAAGACCAACCAGACCGGCGACCAGGCAGAACTCATCGGCCTACCCCGCGCCGAACACCCCGACCACTGCCCGCTCACCGCCCTCGACACCTGGCTCGACCTCGCCGGGATCACCACCGGGCCGATCCTGCGCAAGGTCTCCACCGGCAACCGCGTCCACGACCAACCCCTACACCCCGAGTCGATCAACAACCTCATCCAGGGCGCCACCACCCGCGCCGGACTGCCCGGCGGCCCCTACAGCGCCCACGGGGCTTGACCCCGGAATCGATCTGGACGAGCAATCGTCAAGACCTGTGGATGAAGATCTTTTAGGCGGCTTCGGTGTGGGTGTGGGCATCGGGTCGTTCGACGAGGCGGCCGGCGTCGAATCGGGCTCCGGCTCGGACGAGGGCGACCAGGTGCGGTCCGTTCACGGCGCGCCATCGGTTCTGGGCGGCCTCGATGAGCTTGAACGCCATCGCCAGTCCGGCCGCGCGTGACCCGGGCCCGCGGGTGACCCGGGTGCGGTGGCGGACCGTCGCGAACGTGGACTCGATCGGGTTCGTGGTGCGTAGGTGTTGCCAGTGTTCGGCGGGGAAGTCGTAGAAGGCGAGCAGTTCGTCGAGGTCGTCACCGATCTTCGTGACGGCCTTGCCGAACTTCGCCCGGTAGGCGGCCTCGAAGCGGGCCACGGCGTCGAGGGCTCTGCGCTTGTCCTCGGCGTTCCAGATCTCGGTCAGCGCCTTCTTCGCCCCCGGATGCGCTGACTTCGGCAGAGCGGCAAGGACATTGGCGGTCTTGTGGACCCAGCAGCGCTGCTCGCGGGTCTGCGGGAACACCTCGCGCAGCGCGCCCCAGAACCCGAGCGCGCCGTCAGCGACCGCGAGCACGGGTGCTCGCATGCCGCGCCGCGCGCAGTCGCGCAGCAGATCGGCCCAGGACTCGCTCGACTCGCGGTAGCCATCGGTCAGGGCGACGAGTTCCTTGCCGCCGTCCGCGCGGACTCCGATGAGCACGAGTAGGCACAGCTCGTGTTCCTCGAGGCGGATGTTGACGTGGATCCCGTCGGCCCACAGGTAGACGTAGTCCACACCGGACAGGTCTCGGCGGGAGAAGGTCTGCTGTTCGGTCTTCCAGGTCTCGGTCAGTCTGGTGACCATCGACGCCGACAGGCCCGCGGTGGAGCCGAGGAACTGCCCGAGCGCGGGCACGAAGTCCCCGGTCGAGAGTCCGTGCAGATACAGCAGCGGTAACACCTCGGTGATCTTCGGAGTGCGGCGGCACCATCGCGGCAGGATCGCCGAGGAGAACCTGCAGCGGTGCCCGGTCTCGGGATCGATGCGGCGGTCGTCGACCCGCGGGGCGACAACCTCGACCGCGCCGGCCGAGGTGAGGACCTCGCGGGGCTGGTGGGTGCCGTTGCGGACCACGAGCCGCCGGCCGTGCTCGTCGCGCTCCTCAGCGTGGCGGGCGATGTAGTCATCGACCTCGGCCTGCAACGCCTCGGCCAGCATCCGGCGGGCGCCTTCGCGGACCAGGTCGTCGATCAGCGAGCCGCCGCCCCGGCGGGGTTCATCGGTGTCAGCAGCTCCAGGAACTACGGTGAGCACGGGTCGTACCCTTCCGGCCGGCGTTGACCCGCCGGCCTTGCTTCAGAGCCTCAAGATCACCGGGAGGGTACGGCCCCTCCAGGTCATCCACAGGTCTCAAGCATTGCTCCACGACCTGGGCATCACCCCGAAACACACAAGGCCCTACCGGCCGCAGACCAATGGCAAGATCGAACGATTCCACCGCACCCTGGCCGACCGGTGGGCCTACGCCCGGCACTACACCGGCGAGTCCCAGCGGCGCGACGCCCTCCCAAACTGGCTCCACGAGTACAACCATCACCGGCCCCACACCGCCATCGGACGACGACCACCGATCAGCCGGTTAACCAACGTCTGTGGTCAGTACAGCTAGTGAAGGCGATCCCGCCGATCCGGGGTCGTCGTGGCCAGCCCCGCCACCGCCCCGGGACGCTCTACGGAGACCGGGGCTATGACTCCCAGCCACACCGCCGCCGCCTCCGCGCACTCAGCATCCGACCACACTTGGCCCGACGACGACGAGGCCACGGCTCCGGCCTCGGGAAACACCGCTGGGTCATCGAACGCGGCTTCGCCTGGCTCCACGCCTTCAAACGACTCCGGACCCGCTACGAACGCCGAGCCGACATCCACCTCGGCCTGCTCCACCTCGCCTGCGCCCTGATCTGCCACCGGGGACTCACGAAGTCATTCTGAAACGACCTCTGAGTACCAGCTTGCCAGATCCCCCGTCGCTGCTGGGTGGTCACTACCACACCAGCTCCGGATCGGGCCGCGAGTTCCAGTGCCGCTCAGGCTTCACTCGGCCCGCATTGCACCAAGACCGTGTCGCGTATCTGCTCGAGCCCATCGAACCGATCAGACATCGACACGCCTCCAGAAATTCTGGACTGCCGCAACGCACTACAGCGCAGCAAAGCACCCCGGAACCACCCGGATTTTTCTAGAATGACTCCAGTTTCAGGAGGTGAGGCCGACCCGGCAGTAAGCCGCAGTGCGGTCGAGGTGGGTGATGGTCAGGTCGTCGCCGCCGATGGCGATGGTCAGCACTTGGATTTCGTCGGGGCTGTATTGGTCGGGCAGTGTTCGTCCGAGGGTGGTGAAGCCGCGGTGCATGGTCTCGAGGGCGGTGGTGATGCCGTGGTCGATGCTGTCGGCGATGACTTCGATCCGGATGGTGAGGTGCTCGCCGTCGAGGTCGTCGGGGTCGTGACCGTCGGTGGCTGGCGGTTGGGTGGGTCCGGCGTAGGCGTCGGCGATCCGGCCTTGTCGGCAGAGCCCGGAGAAGTAGCTCATCAGGGCGTAGGAGGCCTGGTAGAGGTCTTTGTCGCTGCGGATGGTGAAGTCCTGGGTGGTGATGACCAGGATGTCGTCGGGGCCCATCGGGTCGGACATGTCAGACACCAAGGCAGTGTAGTGGCGCCCGGTGTAGAGGCCTCAGGATGCGGGAGAGGCCCCGCACCCCGAGGGTTGTGGGCATCCTGTGCGACAGTGCCGTGGTCCCTTGAGGCCGGGGCTCTCTCGGTGTACGCGCCCTGGTCTCTGCTCGTTGGCAGCGAACAGGGGCGTGTGCTCAGCTGGCGTGGTGAGTGAAGGCTCCCGCCAGCGAAGCGGCGCGGGGTGTTACTTGCCGCTGATGGCGGCGTCGCCGGCGGCGCCGGTCTGGGCGCAGGTGTCGGACTGGTCGGTGACCGAGTGTCCGGACTTCGCGGTGCCAGAGCCGAGGATCCCCAGCGCGCCGGTGAGCCCGTTGCCCAGGCCGAGGTCTTCGATGGGGACCTGGGCGCCGATGAGGTTGACGGGGATGTTGTTGTTGCAGACCTGGATCGGCACGTTGATGTTGTTGCCGTTCAGGCCCGAGATCAGCCCCTTCGAGCTCTTGTCGATTCCGTGGTCGCCGTGGTCACCGCTGCCGTGGGCCATCGCCACCGGCGAGAGCGCCATCAGCGATGCCGCTGAGGCGGCCACCACGATCCCGGTCTTCTTCCACATCACGCATGTCCTCCAGATAGTGCTGGTACTCGAATATGAAGGGGGGAGCCCGTACTAGCTGTAACGAGAGGCTCCAGGCTGGGAAACTGCAGACCACACACCACCACCCGGTCGACGTGCGGTTGTCGCGCAGCGCAGTCGAGATGTCGGGGATGCCCACTCGGGTGGGGGTGGCGGACGTCGCTTGATGCGTCGGTGTGTCACTCGCGGTGTGTCCCAGCTGGTGGTCGCGCGGTGGCGGAGGCCGCGGCCGGCGCGGTGGTCCGGTTCTGTCGGGATTGCAGTAGCGACCTGATGGGGTTTGCTGCAGTGTTGGTTGACAGTGGTTAAGTGGTGATCATGGTGCGGGGGTGGTGGTCTGGGTGGTGAAGGTGAGTTCGTACTCGACGGGGGTGAGTTTGCCGAGGCCGCGTTGTCGGCGTCGGCGGTTGTAGGTGCGTTCGATCCAGAAGATGATCGCGTCGTGGAGCTGGTCGCGGGTGTGCCAGCGGTGCCGGTCCAGGACGTTGTTCTGCAGCAGGGCGTGCCAGGACTCCACCGCGGCGGCGCGGGCGGGGTTGGTTCACCGGGCGGCGCCGAGACCGACGACGCCGGCGGTCTGCAGGTGTTCGACGACGGCGGCCACGTCGGCGGTGACGGGCTCGTCGGGGCCGTAGAGGCACAGCGGCATCTGCGCGCTGTAGGCCTCAGGGACCCGGACGGAGCGGCGCACGGCAGGGGTGACGATGCCGCCCCATGCGCTGCGAACCTGGTCGAGCACGTCGCGGTAGTAGCTGCCGGCCGACGGCACGATGGACGGTGCCGCCGCGACGAGCCGCAGCTGAGGGTTGTAGGCCTTGGCGACGGTCTCGATGGTGGCCTCGAACTTCCCGACGCCGCCAGCCTCCTTCTCGGCCGGCGCGAACACGGTCACCGCGACGTCGGCTGCGACGAGCGCGGACACGGTGAGCGTGCCGAGCGACCCCGGGCAGTCGAGCAGGGTCACGACGTCGGCGTCGTCGACGGCCGCCTGCAGCGCCATGCGCAGCCGCTGCTCGCCGCCGAGGACTTTCGACAGCTCGACGTCGGCGCCCTCCATCCGTGTCGGGTGAGAGGGCACCACGGTGAGCGTGTCGAGCTCCTCGACGGGACGTTCCGTGGCGAGGATCGCCGCGCCGTCGAAGAGGAGCTCGTAGGTCCCGAGCCCGGCCGGGGCGACGTTGCCGGCGTCGTCGGGCAGGGGCTCGGGATGGCCGAGCCAGTGGGAGGCGTTGCCCTGCGCGTCCAGGTCGATGACCCGCACCCGGTGGCCGAGCTGAGCCAGCCGCGCGCCGACGTTGACCACGAGGGTAGTCTTCCCGGCGCTGCCGGCCTGGTTGCCAACGGCAATCACGGTCATGAGGTGGCTCCGTCTGCGGGGGCGCTTCCGGCGGAAGCACTCATGGTGAGGACGGCGAGCCGCTGCTCGTCGTCGGAGGTGAGTTCGTAGCCGCCGTGCGCGGCCAGGCGCCGCACGTGCCGGGCCTCGTGGGAGGTCCAGTCGCGGCCGTCGCCGCCGGCCCAGCCGAGGCTGTTCTCGACCTCGGCGAGCGCGACGGCCACGGCGGCTCGGCGCGCAGCCAGCGGCCCGGCGGTGGCCTGGCGGTGCAGCCACGTCGAGACGGGGTCGTCGCCGGCGTCGACGTCTTCGTCGACGAGCTGTCCGCAGAACTCGGCGGCGACCGCGGCGTACTCATAGGGCTCGAGAACGACGTCGACAAGCACGGCGTCGGCGAGGATCTCCACGGCGAGCTCGGGGTCCAGTCGCCCGGTCACGATGCGGGCGCACGCCGCGGCGCGGGCCTCGCTGGCAGCGCGGGCGACCTCGGCACGTTCCTGACGTTCACGCAGCAGAGGGGCGCGCTCCTGCGCCTCGGCGGGGTCGACCGTGGTCGCCGGTGCGTCGGGGCTTCCGCTGAAAGCACCCGCGGAACCGCTTCCGCTGGAAGCACTCGGCTCGGCGGGCGCGACGGTTCCCCCCCCACCGCTGCGGGGCTCGTCCTCCCGCGCCTGGGTGGAGTACCAGGACAGGTGCAGTCGCTCGCCCTGGGCGTAGACGTGCGCGAGAACGTCGGCGGGCGGCGGTACGGCGTCGTCGCCGCTGGCGATGCCGCGCACGGCCGGGTCGGCGCCGGGCACCGAGTACGCGCTCGGGAGCAGGTGGTTCCAGGGGCGGCTGCCGAACTCGGCGTCAGGGTCGTCGATGAGGCGAAGCCCGGCGGCAGTGAGTGCGGTGCGCAGCTGCTCGCCGCGTTCACGGGCGGCGAGCGCGGCCAGGCGGGCCGTGACCACGCCGTTGATGCCGCGGTACTCCTCGCGCTTGGCCTGCGACCAGGCCGAGGAGATCTCGCTGTCGGGCAGTTCCAGCAGCCGCAGCGCGTCGGTGACGGTCAGCTCTCCGTCTACGAGCGCGGCCGCGAGCTTGGCCGGCAGCCGCAACAGCTGCAGCCGCTTGTGCACCTGGCCGGGACTGACCCCGGTCTCCTTGGCGATGCGACGCTCGGACCAGCCGCGATCACGCAGCCGCCCGAAGGCGCGGGCCTGCTCGATCGGACTCAGGTCGGTGCGCTGCACGTTCTCGACGATCATCGACAGGACGGCGTCGTCGTCGCCGGCGAGCGCATCGCGCACGACGACCGGCACGGTCGGAACGCCGGTGTGGACGGCGCCGGCGTGGCGACGGTGCCCAGCAACGATGACGTACTGAACGGCCACGTCCAGCTCGACGTCGGACCGCTGGGCAGTGAAGGCGGCCCGGCTCACCACGACGAGGGGCTGCAGCACGCCGCGCTCGGCGATGGACTCACCGAGGCCGGTGACGTCGCCGAGGCTGTCGCGGATGTTGTCGGGGTGCGGAGTGAGGTGCGCGACGTCGACGTCGACGATCCGCTCCCCCGGCGCCGGCGGCTGCTCGGCGGCTGCGCTGATGGCCCCGAGAATCCCCGCCCGGGCCTGCGGAGCCTCCGCGGTCGCGGTGGCGGTGGCGGTGGCGGTGCTTCCGCTGGAAGCACCCTCGCCGGATGCTCGGCGCCCGATCCGTGCGGCTGCGCCGACGGTGAGTCCTGGCTGTCGCCTCGGTGGCATGAGGTGTCCCGCTTCCCCTCGATGTTGGGTGCATCCTCCCGCGAGCGCTCGAACTGCAACGCGCCGCGGTCATCCCAATATATATGGATTGTATATATTTGTCGTGTCTGATGGGTGCTTCCGCTGGAAGCAGCGTCGCGTTCAGTGCGCGGCACTGGGCTTGCCCAGGTTCGTACGGGCCTGGTGGGTGGCGAAGGACGCGAGCGCTGCGGCCTGGGCGGCGTTGCGGCGGTTGGAGGGATCGGGCGCCACCGGCGTGCGGTCGGTGGGCTGTACGGCGACGGGGGAGCGGCGCTGCTGGCGTTCGTAGCGGGCGGCGACGTAGTTGCCCGGGTGTCCGAGGAGGCTGGCGGGCAGCTCGCCGAGTCGCCCGGTCCATGGTCGCAGTCGTGCGCCGCGGATGGCGATCGGGTCGCGGCCGCCGCGGAGCATGTCTCCGCGGTGGTGGTCGGGCCAGTCGGGGTGGTGGTCGATGGCGTGCAGTACCGCGGCGGGGCAGGCGCCGGCATCCCACTATCTGCGCAGCAGTGCGTGGAGGCAGAACCGGGGCACCCCGGGAAGCCGCTCGTTCTCGATGCCGAGACCGCGAAGGACACAGGCAGCGGCGTCGGTACGTTCCAGAGGGGTCTGGGGCACTCCGCAGAGCAGCCAGGGCGCCCGGACAGGACCACGGTGTTCGAGCCGTGTGCCGCGCAAGGGCTTACGAGTTCATGAGCTATTGGGGTTGGGATGTGCTGGCCTCAGAGGTGCTCGGTGAGGGCCTATCGCATGGCGTCGCGGTCGGAGACCAGACCGGCGATCGCCCGGTAGGTCTCGGGCAGGTGTGCGCGCTGGTGAGTCCAGCGCCGCAGGCCGCGTCACTGCTTGTGTGCGGCGATCGCGTGCTCGACCGCGATCCGCTGGGAGGAGTGACGCTGCCGAGCCCGGTCTCGGATATCGGCGGTGACGACAGAGACCGTGTTGCGGGAACGAGTACTCGGGGGCGGAGCAACGATCTGACCCCGATGACGCTTCCGGAGTCCGCGATAACCGGCGTCGACCAGCGCTCTGGCGTGCGGGAAGTGATCGAGGAGGTCATCGATGCCCTCAGTGTCGAACGCGGTCTGGTCGTGTTGGCGTCCCGGCCGGTGCGCCCCGGTCCATAGGGTGCGTCCCGCACCGTCGCTGATGATCGTGGTCTTGATGGTGTTCAGGTTCTTCTTCCCTGAGAGCGTGTTTGGAAATTCTAGTGGGTTGAGGGTGTCGTGTGTTTCTGCTGGCGGGTGGCGGGGTATCCACGGGCGATGCGGCGGGTGATGGTGTTGATCGCGGCCCAGCGGATCATGGCTTCGGATGTGGTGGGGTGGCGTTCGTAGTCTCGGGCCAGGCGTCGGTGTGCGGTGAGCCAGGCCAGGGTCCGTTCGACCACCCACCTTCGTGGGAGGACGGTGAATCCGCGCTGCTCGGGTGGCTTGCGGATGATCTCGATCGTTGTCTGCAGGATCGTGGCGGCCCAGTCGAGCAGTCGCCCGGCGAAGCCGGCGTCGGCGTAGACGAACCGCACCCTGGTGCGCAGGTAGAGGTTGAGCAGGATCGGCTTGGCGCCGTCGCGGTCCTGTACCGAGGCCGAGCACACCATCGTGGTCAGCAGCAGACCGAGGGTGTCGGTCACGATGAACCGTTTCCGTCCGCCTGTCTTCTTCCCGGCGTCGTAGCCGCGGGAGTCCTGGCCGACGGTGTCGGCGCCCTTGACCGACTGGGAATCGATGATCCCCGCACTCGGCTCCGGATCACGGCCCTCGGCGATACGTAACTGCCCCCGCACGACCGGGAGGATCTTCTCGGTGACCTTCTGCTGTTCCCACTGGTTGAAGTACCAGTAGACGGTCTGCCAGGGCGGGAAGTCCACCGGCAACGCCCGCCAGGCACACCCGGTCCGCACGACATACAAGATCGCGTCCAGCACGTCCCGACGAGCATGAGCAACAGGCCGCCCCCGCCGCGCGAGCGGCGGTAACAACGGCTCGATCACCACCCACTGGGCATCACTGGTGTCCGAGGGGTACCGGCGCGGTCGTTCCTGCATGCCGACCACGATGGAGCACCCCAGCCGTGTCGACCATCCCGACACACCCACCATTTCCAAACACGCTCTGAGATGAAGGCCCGCCGGCCTGGTCGGTGCGCGGCGGGTCGGTTGACCTGGGTCTCGGTCGCATCCAGCCGCAGGACGACTCCCTCATGCTCGGCGTAGGCAACCACGTCAGCCAGCGTGCGCAGCCGTACTCCAGGCCGGTCAGGCACCGCGTGACCACGCCCGGCCAGCAGCGGCCGGACCTCACCGATCGAACTCGGCCCGTGCGGGCAGCAGCGCGGCGAATTGGTCCCACAGCGGCTCGGTCAGCCATGATGGCAGGACGGGCACGCGGCCTCCAGACGATCACGAAGCGTAGACAACTTCATGATCGGCAGGCCCGTGCCCGCCCTCGCCCCAGACACTCGGCCGCGGCCAAGCTGTAACCAATCCGCGCGAGCTCCAAGTCGTCACTTCGGTTGCTCGGTGGCGGCCGACGGTGCCTCAGCCGTCGCTTCCGTCGTCGGAGTTGGGGCCTTGGTGAATTTCAGACCGACGATGCAGCTGATCAGGATGGTCAGCACGACGGCTTTGGCTGTGGTGAACTGCTCGCCGCCAGTCAACATGGCGTAGGCGACGGTGAGCACGGCGCCGATCCCGATCCAGACTGAGTACGCGACGCTGACCGGGATGTGGCGCATCGCGAGCGCCAACCCGATCATACTCAGGGTCAGGAAGATCACGAAGACTACTGTTGGGGCTGGCTTGCTGAATCCATCGGACTGTCCGAGTGCGGTCGCCCAGACTGCCTCGAACACTGCGCTGACGACCAGGACAATCCAGCTCATCACGACACCACCTTGAGCGCGACGACGCTGCCGACCAGCCCGGCGAGCAGGAGCACCTTCATCGGTGTGGCCTTCTCTTTGCCGCGGAAGATCGCCCACCCGGCGGTCAGCACGGCGCCAACGCCGACCCAGACCGCGTACGATGTACCGGTGGGCAGGGTCTGCATCGCCACAGCAAGGCCGATCATGCTGAACACAAGCGCGACGGCGAAGACGACCGTCGGTTTGCGACGCTTAAATCCGTCCGAGGACGACAGTGCTGTCGCCCATACCGCCTCAAGGACGCCGGACGCGATCAAGATACCCCAAGCCACCAGGAACTCCCTGAACCAGTCTTGTCGCTGCGCGGGTACTGGTTCACCTCGTCCGCAAGGCTTCTCCAACCTTCACGCTGCAACATAGCAAGCCAGAGTCGAGTAAGCGCTCCGTGGTGACCGAAGCCTCCACCGTATTCATGCGACCGTGACTGTTGGCGGTGCCCGAGTTTGCCGGCTCCTGGCCCATGCGAGGCGCTGGATTCCGGCCGGAGCCGTGACCCGACTACTGCGAGGGTCGCTGTAGCCGCGGTCACGC
Organism: Pseudonocardia sp. ICBG601; assembly: GCF_020496245.1. Classification (NCBI taxonomy): domain Bacteria; kingdom Bacillati; phylum Actinomycetota; class Actinomycetes; order Pseudonocardiales; family Pseudonocardiaceae; genus Pseudonocardia; species Pseudonocardia sp. ICBG601. The sequence continues at coordinate 22,642 of NZ_JAHLJA010000163.1, forward strand.
ACGGGTGGTCCCGCCCGACGGGCTCCGACCGAGCCGGCTATAGTCTGTGGCGATCCACCGCTATGGTGGGGGCGCGTCTAGGGTTCCGTTCCCCTTGGAGGAGTCTGGTCTGAGAGACGTAGGCGGTTTATCGAATCGCCTCACGGCGGGACAAAAGCCCGGGAGACAACTGGTTGGCATCAGTTGCTCCGCTGGTGCTCGGTGAGAGGACTCCCCTGTCACGCGATGATCGCCGGGCCGGACGCCGGTACAGGAAGCGTCGATAGAGGTAGCAGACCTACTCCGCGCGGCGCTGAGACCGCTGCTCACCTGAGCAGGCCCGAGAGGGGCCGTCCACCCTGTCGGACCTTCCGGACCTCGGCTGGAAGCGTCGCCGCACCGGGGAGCTGTCCCCCTCGGCTTCGCCAGGGCTGTCGAACAGTAGAAACTCATGTAGTAGGAGCAGTGCCCAGCTGTCATCGACATCAGACATGAACGACATCTCATCGACACCGCACGGCCCGTCCGTTTTTCCGGTGGACCACCGAGGAGGAAACCCGGCGACATGAGCCCAACCTCACGGCCTCGTCCAGGGGGCTGCAGATGAAGAAGCGGGTCGTTGAGGCCCTGGAACAAGCCGACCAGCGGTATCGCCCAGCCGCGGGGCTGCGTCAACAGCTCAACAAGGTCTTCCCGACCCACTGGTCGTTCATGCTGGGCGAGATCGCGCTCTACAGCTTCATCATCGTCATTCTCTCGGGGGTCTATCTGGCGTTGTTCTTCGATCCCTCGATGGAAGAGGTCGTCTACAACGGCCCCTACAATCCGCTCCGCGGCGTGCATATGTCTCGGGCTTACGAGTCAGCACTCGCGCTGACCTTCGAGGTGCGCGGTGGGCTGTTCATGCGTCAGCTGCACCACTGGTCCGCTCTGTTGTTTGTGGCGTCGATGATGTGTCACATGTTCCGGGTGTTCTTTACTGGAGCGTTCCGTAAGCCTCGAGAGGCTAACTGGGCGATCGGGGTTAATCTAATCCTGATCGCTACCTTTGCGGGTTTCAGTGGCTACTCGCTGCCCGACGAGTTGCTTTCTGGGATCGGCTTGCGGATCGCTTCCGGTATCACCCTGTCGGTCCCGGTCGTGGGGACCTGGATGCACTGGGCGCTGTTCGGCGGGGATTTCATGGGCACCGAGATCATCCCGCGGCTCTACATCATCCACGTCCTAATTCTTCCTGGGATCTTGCTCGCCCTGATTGCAGTCCACCTCGGTCTTGTCTGGTATCAGAAGCACACCCAGTTCCCCGGAGTGGGCCGGACGGAGAACAACGTGGTCGGTGTCCGGATCATGCCGCAGTTCGCGGCTAAGGGTGGTGCGTTCTTTTTCATTGTCGCTGGCATCCTCATCATCGTCTCCGGGCTGTTCGAGATCAACCGGATCTGGTTCTTCGGGCCCTTCGATCCCTCGCATGTCTCCGCTGGCTCGCAGCCGGACTTCTACATGCTGTTCTCCGAGGGCATGGGGCGGATCTTCCCGCCCTGGGAGTTCTACTTGTTTGACACCTACACGATCCCGTCGGCATTCCTGCCTACCGCAGCGTTCCTGCCGGTGCTGTTCATGCTTGCATCGGCCTACCCGAAGATCGAGCGGCGGTTCACCGGTGACGATGCGCATCACAACCTGCTCCAGCGCCCGCGTGACGTCCCGGTCCGCACAGCCCTGGGGGCGATGGGGATCGCGTTCTACCTGTGGCTGGTCCTCTGCGGGTTCAACGACTGGATCTCGCTGTTCTTCCACATCTCGCTCAACGCAACGACCTGGGCCGGGCGTATCGGTCTGCTGATCGTGCCGCCGATCGTGTACTGGGTCGCCTACCGGTGGTGCCTGGGTCTACAGAAGTCCGACCGCGCTGTACTGGAACACGGTCTGGAGACCGGTATCATCAAACGACTCCCACACGGGGCATACATCGAAGTGCACCAGCCGCTCACCGGGGTCGACGAGCACAGCCATCCCGTCAAGCTGGAGTATCAGGGGGCCCCCGTTCCGAAGCGGATGAACGAGCTCGGAGCTGCAGGCCGCTCCACACCCGGGACCCTGTTCACTCCCGACCCGGCCGCCGAGACCGCAGCGCTGGACCGGGCCCGCGAGCAGGCACGTGAACAAGAACGTGCCGTGTCAGAACGGCACGCCGACGTCACCGCGGACCGCCGCGCCGACCCTCATGGAACCGATGAAACGGCCGGCCGTCCCTTCGACGACGGCGGCCCCCGCGATGCGCACGCTTGACCTGGTGTGGGCCTGGCGAGAAGAGCGGCGCCGCGTCACAGAACATAACCATGTCGAAACGATTCTGCGGGACTTCCCGCGCGTGGTGCTCCATCTGCGCGACGCATTCACCCTAGACCCTGATGAACTCGGCACCGACCTTGCCTACGCCCGAGTAAACCGCCAGAGAGACGTCCTGACTTTCGCCACAACAATTCGCCGAATCGACGAGACGACGTCCGAATGGCACCTAATCGTGACTCGGTCAGAAAAACAAGGAGGAACGCCGCTTACACTTTCTACCGCGGAAGGCCGCTCTTGGAGTCTTGCGTTGTTCGGAACTTGTCATGCCGCATCAATCACGATCGGGGCAACGCTGCCGCGCCACGAGCTACCTTTCGAGCTCCACGATGGAGCACACTATGCCGTGCGCGTCAAGGCAGACGCCAGGCCGACATCATTCATCGCGACCGCTTAATAGGAATCAAGACTTCTCCGTACCCCGATGAGCTGCGGGAACGCGGGGTACGGAGTCACCTGCACCACACGGTTGCTGCTGCTGCGGCGCGGGTCATGTTCGTCCAAGCCCACGAGCCCGACGCCGCCCGGATACTGATCGCCGCTCGGTGAGGGGGCTGTGCTCACCGACAGGCGCGGCGGTCGACGGCGCGCGATGGAGTAGATGGTGGCGATAGCTGCCCTGAGTGCAGGTTTCTCTGTGGATTTCATGTAGTGGTGAGCGACTAGAGAGATTCGAGGTCCTGAGTGTGGCCGATGTTGAGGTTCTTGTTGATCTGGTCGATCGCCGTGCTGCGTTCAATGTGTTTCTAGGTGCGCTGCATAAAGCTCCGGTGGGTATCGAAGAATGGCGTGAAGGGTGGGTCGGCGACGACCTTTTCGATGATGAGTGTTGGCTGGGCGTCCGGGGTGCGAATGGCGAGATTGTCGGGACAGCACATTCCTTTCCGACTCAGTGGACGTTGCCGGGTGGGGCCCGGGTTTCCGCGTCAGCAGTGACGGGTGTGGGAGTTCGGGCTGATTCCACACGGAAGGGCCGGTTGTCTGCGTTGATGGGCACTCAGCTCGGCCAGGCCCGGGAGCGCGGTGATGTCGCGGCGGTTCTGCATGCGACACAGACGGGGATCTACGGGCGTTATGGTTACGGCGTTGTGTCCCGGAGTGAGACGGTGCGCGTCCCTGTCCGGGCAGAGTGGCGGCCCGAGTGCGGCCCGGACACCGCGACTGGGAGGCGGGTCCGGATGCTGGATCGCGCCGAGGCGGCGGCCGTGCTGCCTGTTCTGCAGGAACGCCTTGCTGGTGGGCGTCCCGGTGGGTTGACTCGTCCGCCGCAGTGGTGGCGGCATGCCCTGGAGCCGGCGTCAGGGGCGACGCCGGGGTTCGCGGGTTCGGGTTATCAGGGTATTGCTGTGCATTCCGGAACGGCGGGCGATGACGGATTCGTTGTGTGGGTGAGCGGCAAGGTCGGTCCGGATCGTGATTGGCCCGCCGAGGTTGGGGTCCAGCAATTATGGGCGTCGTCGGCGGCGGCTACAGCTGGATTATGGCGGTTTGTGACGGGTCTGGATCTCGTTGATTCGGTGGTGGGGTGGGGGCGCCCGCTGGATGAGGACCTTGATCTGATGCTTGCTGATTCACGTCAGCGGCAGGTGCTCGGGCGGGGTGATGAGCTGTGGGCGTGCCTCGTCGATATTTCTGCCGCGTTGTCGGCTCGAAGCTGGGGGTCGGGCGATCCGGTGGTGCTGCGGGTGCGTGAATCGGGACCGCTCGCTCTGGGTGATGGCGCCGGTACCTGGCGGATCGGGGTGAGTGGTGTCGAGCCGGCGAAGGGGGTCCTGCCTGATCTGGAATGTAGTGCGAGCACATTGATGCCAGCGTTTCTCGGTGACCGGATGCCGTCGAGATTGTGCACGGCCGGGTTATGGGTCGAGCACACCCCAGGAGCGGCCGCGCGAGCGGACGTGCTGTTCGCCGTCGCCGCCCCGGCCCCGTGGGCAGGTACATGGTTCTGAGACCGTGTTTGAGAAGGGCCGGCGCGTCTGCGCCGTGCAGGCTGGAGTCTGTGTGCTTCCCCCCGGATCGTGGAGGCATCGGCTATAGGGAGTGGCGATGTCAGAGACACGCAGGGTGTACGACCGGGAGTTCCGTGACGAGGCGGTCCGGATCGTTGCCGAGACGGGGAAACCGATCGCGCAGGTCGCCCGCGATCTGGGGATCAACGAGGGCACGTTGGGCACGTGGGTGACCCGTGCACGTGACGATGCTGCCGGCCGCGACGGGCTGGCCCGGACGCGGTCGCGGAGCTGAAACGCCTCCGCGCGGAGAACGCCGAGCTCCGGATGGAGCGTGATGTCCTCAAGCGATCCGTGGTCGGGTGGGTGAAAGAGGCGACGAGGTGAGCGTGGCACGCTTCATCGCTGACCAGAGGACCTTGTACCGGGTGCCGCACGTGCTGTCCTGCGACCTGTTGGGAGTCTCGGTGCCCTGGTTCTACAAGTGGGCCGCTCGCGACGCCGGCCCCGAGGCCGGGACCGGCCTGCACACCGATCGGGACCGTCGCCGGGCCCAGCTCGACCGGGCCGTGGCCGAGGCGTTCGGCCGGGCTCGTCGTGTGCACGGGTCCCCACGGCTGCTGGGCGATCTTCGTGATGCCGGCTGGGTGGTGAGCGAGAAGACCGGCGCGGCGTCGATGCGCCGACAAGGCCTGGTCGCGCGCCGGGTCCGGCGCCGTAGCGGGCTGACCCGCCCGGACAAGGCCGCCCCGGTGTTCCCGGACCTGCTCCGCCGGGATTTCACCGCTGTCGATCCGAACACCCGCTGGGTCGGGGACATGACCGAGGTCCCCACCGGGTCGGGGAAGTTGTACCTGGCCACGGTCATCGATCTCTACGCCCGCCGTCTGCTGGGCGCAGCGACCGGACCACACCCGAACGCGGAGCTGGCCTGCGCAGCGTTGAAGACAGCAGTCGCGGACCGAGGTGGACACGCCCACGTCGACGGAGTCGTGTTCCACACCGGACAGAAGCTCCACCTACACCGCGGAGGCGTTCACCGCCCTGTGAAGCGTCCACGGTGTGATGCCGCTTCCTTTCGAGTCTGGAAGGAAGATGATCGTGCCGAAGCAGATCCCGGAGGAGACCAAGCAGCGAGCGGTCCGGCTCGTGCTGGGTCATCTCGATGAGTACCCGAGCTTGACCGCTGCCTGTCAGACCGTCGCTGCCCGTCTGGGTTGTGGCGCGGAGTCGTTGCGTCGGTGGGTGCGTCAAGCCCAGATCGATGCCGGGGGGGCCTTGACCCCGGATCTTGGACACGGTGGTTGATTACGCGGCTGTGGCTGTGACGGTAGCCCGGAGGGCCTGTTCGTAGGTGTTCGGGGACAGGTGCTGGCAGTAGGACCTGACTTTGGTCACCCGAGCCTGGTTTCGCAGCTTGTACTGCGCTGAGCTGCGGTGATGTGTTTGCGCGGGAGCGGTGTGAGGCACTAATTCGGTGCTCTACGCTCGGTCAGGTGGCGTGGGTGAGGCGGGTACGGACGGCCTCCGGGGCGACCGCGGTCCAGATCGCCGAGTCCGTGCAGGGCCATCGACGGATCGTGGCCCATGTCGGGTCAGCGCACACCGAGGCCGAGCTGGGCCTGCTGGTCGAGCAGGCCCGTGGGCTGATCGACGACGCTGCACAGCAGGCCCTGGATCTGGGCGTCGCGCCGTCACCCCGGCGGGCCGAGCTGATCGCGCCCACCGCGGCCGGCGGTGCCACGCAGGAGGGGCTGTTCGGCCAGATGCCGCGGCGCGCCCCGAGCACCACAACCCGGCGGGTGGGTGCGCCGCAGGTGATCACGACCGGGTCGCGGGTGCTGTTCGACATCCTCGCCGAGGTCTACGCGGGCCTCGGGTTCGCAGAGGTCGCTGATGACACGTTCCGCGACCTGGTGATCGCCCGGATCGTCGAGCCCACGTCCATCCTGGACACCGGTCGGGTGCTGGCCGGTCTGGGCGTCACCGCGGCGAGCGAAAAGACGATGCGCCGCACCCTGCTGCGCTGCACCGGGCGCAGCTACCGCGACGAGATCGCGAGGGCCTGCTTCACCCACGCCCGTGGCAGTGGGGATGTGTCGTTGTGTCTCTACGACGTCACCACCCTCTACTTCGAGGCGGAGAAGGAGGACGACCTGCGCAAGGTCGGGTTCTCCAAGGAACGCCGGGTCGACCCGCAGGTCGTCGTCGGGCTGCTGGTCGATCGCGCAGGGTTCCCCCTCGAGATCGGCTGTTTCGAGGGCAACAAGACCGAGACCGCGACGATCCTGCCGATCATCGAGGCCTTCCGGGCCCGACACCAGCTGCCGGTCGAGCCGGGCGGGATGGTCGTGGTCGCCGACGCAGGGATGCTCTCGGCCGCGAACCTGCGCGACCTCGACGAGGCCGGCCTGCGGTTCATCGTCGGCTCCCGACTCACCAAGGCCCCGGTTGACCTGGAGTCGCACTTCCACTGGCACGGCGACGCCTTCGTCGACGGGCAGATCATCGACACCCTCACACCACGCGACCGCCGCACCGGGCGCAGCGAGAACAGCCCGAAGGTCAAGGCCGAGCCCGTCTGGAACCCCAACCAGCATCCGGGATCCTGGCGGGCGGTCTGGGCCTACTCCACGAAGCGGGCCGTCCGGGACCGGCGCACGTTGACCCTGCAGGAGAACCGGGCCCGCGAGGTCATCGCCGGCGAGAAGCCCGCGCGCACACCGCGGTTCGTCAAGGTCACCAACGGCTCCCGCGCCCTGGACGAGGCCTCCTTGGCTCGGGCATACCGGTTGGTCGGGTTGAAGGGCTACGTGACCAACATCCCGGCCGGCGGCGCAGCGGCCGGGGAGATCATCGGCGACTACCACGACCTCTGGCACGTCGAGCAGTCCTTCCGGATGAGCAAAACCGACCTACGCGCCCGCCCGATGTTCCACCACCAACGCCAGTCCATCGAAGCGCACCTGACCATCGTGTTCACCGCCCTCGCAGTCGCCCGCGAGATCCAGAACCGCACCGGGCTCACCATCCGCAACGTCGTCCGCCAGCTCCGACCACTGCGCTCGGCCACCATCGCCATCAACGGCACCCAGCAGACCTTCCCGCCCGCCGTCCCCGCCGACAAACAGGCCCTCCTCGACGCGCTCCGTCAGCCCGCGGCGAAGCACTAAGACAAGTGACCGAAGTCAGGAGGTGCTGGCAGTAGGAGTGTCGTCGGCGGGTGTTGTAGCGGGTCAGCCATCTGAAGACCTGCCGTCGGCAGGTGGCCGCGTCGGGCCAGCAGGTGCTGTCCTGGAGGACCTCGCGTTTGACGGTGGCGTTGAACGACTCGGCCAGGGCGTTGTCCGCCGACGACCCGACCGCGCCCATGGAACGGGTCACCCCGAGCCGGTCGCAGAGCTCGGCGTAGGCACTCGAGGTGTAGACCGCTCCGTGGTCGCTGTGGAAGACCGCCCCGCGCAGCGACCCACGAGCCCGTTCCGCGGCGTGGAGCGCGTCGTTGACCAGGTCGGTGCGCATGTGATCAGCCAGGGCCCAGCCGGCGAGTTTGCGGGAGCAGCAGTCGATCACCGTGGCCAGATACAGGTTCGTCCCGCCTGCGAGGGGCAGGTAGGTGATGTCACCGACGTAGACCTGGTTCGGTGCTGGGGCGGTGAAATCCCGCCTGAGCAGGTCGGGCACCGTCTGCCGGGGCTGCTCGACGATCGTGGTGTGCACGCGGCGTCGGCGGCGGTAGCCGGCGATCCCGGCCGCGCGCATGACCCGCGCGACGCGTTTGTGGTTGACCCGATCGGCGGCGGCGACACCGTCGTTGAGCTCTGTGGTGGCCCGCGGCGCACCGATGGTGTTGTCGCCGTCATGGATCGTCTGGATCCGCGCCACCAACACCGCATCACCAGCGGCCCGCCGCGCCCGGACCGGGGCCGCAGCCAACCAGGCGTAGAACCAGGGCCCCGGCAAAGTCGTGATGGGTGGGTCCTGAGCTGCGGTGATGTCCTGACTTCGGTCACTTGTCTTAGTGCTTCGCCGCGGGCTGACGGAGCGCGTCGAGGAGGGCCTGTTTGTCGGCGGGGACGGCGGGCGGGAAGGGGTCTGCTGGGTGCCGTTGATGGCGATGGTGGCCGAGCGCAGTGGTCGGAGCTGGCGGACGACGTTGCGGATGGTGAGCCCGGTGCGGTTCTGGATCTCGCGGGCGACTGCGAGGGCGGTGAACACGATGGTCAGGTGCGCTTCGATGGACTGGCGTTGGTGGTGGAACATCGGGCGGGCGCGTAGGTCGGTTTTGCTCATCCGGAAGGACTGCTCGACGTGCCAGAGGTCGTGGTAGTCGCCGATGATCTCCCCGGCCGCTGCGCCGCCGGCCGGGATGTTGGTCACGTAGCCCTTCAACCCGACCAACCGGTATGCCCGAGCCAAGGAGGCCTCGTCCAGGGCGCGGGAGCCGTTGGTGACCTTGACGAACCGCGGTGTGCGCGCGGGCTTCTCGCCGGCGATGACCTCGCGGGCCCGGTTCTCCTGCAGGGTCAACGTGCGCCGGTCCCGGACGGCCCGCTTCGTGGAGTAGGCCCAGACCGCCCGCCAGGATCCCGGATGCTGGTTGGGGTTCCAGACGGGCTCGGCCTTGACCTTCGGGCTGTTCTCGCTGCGCCCGGTGCGGCGGTCGCGTGGTGTGAGGGTGTCGATGATCTGCCCGTCGACGAAGGCGTCGCCGTGCCAGTGGAAGTGCGACTCCAGGTCAACCGGGGCCTTGGTGAGTCGGGAGCCGACGATGAACCGCAGGCCGGCCTCGTCGAGGTCGCGCAGGTTCGCGGCCGAGAGCATCCCTGCGTCGGCGACCACGACCATCCCGCCCGGCTCGACCGGCAGCTGGTGTCGGGCCCGGAAGGCCTCGATGATCGGCAGGATCGTCGCGGTCTCGGTCTTGTTGCCCTCGAAACAGCCGATCTCGAGGGGGAACCCTGCGCGATCGACCAGCAGCCCGACGACGACCTGCGGGTCGACCCGGCGTTCCTTGGAGAACCCGACCTTGCGCAGGTCGTCCTCCTTCTCCGCCTCGAAGTAGAGGGTGGTGACGTCGTAGAGACACAACGACACATCCCCACTGCCACGGGCGTGGGTGAAGCAGGCCCTCGCGATCTCGTCGCGGTAGCTGCGCCCGGTGCAGCGCAGCAGGGTGCGGCGCATCGTCTTTTCGCTCGCCGCGGTGACGCCCAGACCGGCCAGCACCCGACCGGTGTCCAGGATGGACGTGGGCTCGACGATCCGGGCGATCACCAGGTCGCGGAACGTGTCATCAGCGACCTCTGCGAACCCGAGGCCCGCGTAGACCTCGGCGAGGATGTCGAACAGCACCCGCGACCCGGTCGTGATCACCTGCGGCGCACCCACCCGCCGGGTTGTGGTGCTCGGGGCGCGCCGCGGCATCTGGCCGAACAGCCCCTCCTGCGTGGCACCGCCGGCCGCGGTGGGCGCGATCAGCTCGGCCCGCCGGGGTGACGGCGCGACGCCCAGATCCAGGGCCTGCTGTGCAGCGTCGTCGATCAGCCCACGGGCCTGCTCGACCAGCAGGCCCAGCTCGGCCTCGGTGTGCGCTGACCCGACATGGGCCACGATCCGTCGATGGCCCTGCACGGACTCGGCGATCTGGACCGCGGTCGCCCCGGAGGCCGTCCGTACCCGCCTCACCCACGCCACCTGACCGAGCGTAGAGCACCGAATTAGTGCCTCACACCGCTCCCGCGCAAACACATCACCGCAGCTCAGCGCAGTACAAGCTGCGAAACCAGGCTCGGGTGACCAAAGTCAGGTCTGGATCCGCGCCACCAACACCGCATCACCAGCGGCCCGCCGCGCCCGGACCGGGGCCGCAGCCAACCAGGCGTAGAACCAGGGCCCCGGCAAAGTCGTGATGGGTGGGTCCTGAGCTGCGGTGATGTGGGGGGTGGGGGTGGGTGCGGACACAGGCTTGGCGTGATCATGAGGGTGTCGAATCCTTGCTCACGTCAGGAAGCCTGTGTCCGCAGTGTCAGTGTCTCCGATCGTTGCTGCTCTGGAAGGCCTGGAGGTCGGTCCTGACGCGGGGAGAGCCGCGCCGGTCGGTGAGGCGGCGGGGTTGTCGCTGGTGGAGGCCCTGTCGCGAGTGCCGGACCCGCGGAAACCACGCGGTGTCCGCCACGGTGTCCTCGCGGTGTTGCTACTGGGGGCGTGCGCGGTGTTGGCGGGGGCCCGGTCGTTCACCGCGATCGCCGAGTACGCCCATGACGTCGGCCGCGCCGTGCTGGACGTGCTCGGGGTGGGCGCGGTCGCTCCGCACGAGTCGACCATCCGCCGGGTCCTGCAACGGGTCGACGCCTCGGCGCTGGAGGCGGCGTTGCAGTCCTGGGTGTTGCCCCAGCTCAGCGCCCAGCCGGCCCCGGAGGGCACACCCCGGCGAGAACAGCGCCGCGTGCTGGCCTTGGACGGCAAGACCCTGCGCGGCGCCCGCGTCCGTGCCGCCGACGGCAGGGTCTGGCTCCCGCATCTGGTGTCGGTGCTCGACCAGACCAGCGGTGGCGTGCTCGGCCAGGTTCAGGTCGCAGAGAAAGGCAGCGAGATCACCGCGTTCACCGCGCTGCTCGACCCCCTCGACCTCGACGATGTACTGGTCACCGCGGACGCTCTGCACACCCAGCGAGCCCACGCCGACTACCTGCACCGCCGCGGCGGGCACTACCTGATGACGATCAAAGCGAACCAGCCCACGCTGCTGGCACGGGTACGGGCGCTGCCCTGGACCCAGATCGGCGTCGCTGATCGTCAACGCGGGCGTGGGCACGGCCGCGTCGAGACCCGCACGATCAGCGTGGTCAGCCTGCACCCCTGTCCCGACCTGGGCGCAGAGTTCTTCCCCCACGCATCCCAGGCGATCAAGCTGGTGCGCCGGCGTCGCCCACTGCGGCCTGGCGGGAAGTGGAGAACCGAGACCGCCTACGCGATCACCAGCCTGACCAGCACCGACGCCGATCCAGGACTGCTCGCCCGCTGGATCCGTGGGCACTGGTCGATCGAGAATCGCCTGCACTGGGTCCGTGATGTCTGCTTCGACGAAGACCGCGCCACCGCCCACACCGGTCACGCCCCGCAGGTCATGTCGGCGTTGCGGAACCTCGCGATCACCGCGCTACGCCTGCACGGCGTCAGCAACATCGCCGCAGCACTCCGCCACCACGCCCGCGACCCCCATCGACCACTGACCACCTACAAGATCATCTAGCGACTTTGCCGGGGCCCTGGCCACATACCCACCGATCGGCGATAAAGGCTACATCGGGCGCGGCATGCTCACCCCGTTCAAAAAACAACCCGGCCGGGAACTTCTCGACTGGCAGAAAACATTCAACAAGAGCCTCAACCGCACACGCGCCACCATCGAGCGAGTCATCGCCCATATCAAGTCGTGGAAAGTTCTCCACACAGACTACCGCCGACCCTACGCCACATTTAAAACGACGATCTCGGCAGTCATCGGACTCATCTTCTACGCACTTACCTGACGGAGCCTGAATAAGCCTCCAGGTCTCGGTCAGTCTGGTGACCATCGACGCCGACAGGCCCGCGGTGGAGCCGAGGAACTGCCCGAGCGCGGGCACGAAGTCCCCGGTCGAGAGTCCGTGCAGATACAGCAGCGGTAACACCTCGGTGATCTTCGGAGTGCGGCGGCACCATCGCGGCAGGATCGCCGAGGAGAACCTGCAGCGGTGCCCGGTCTCGGGATCGATGCGGCGGTCGTCGACCCGCGGGGCGACAACCTCGACCGCGCCGGTCGAGGTGAGGACCTCGCGGGGCTGGTGGGTGCCGTTGCGGACCACGAGCCGCCGGCCGTGCTCGTCGCGCTCCTCAGCGTGGCGGGCGATGTAGTCATCGACCTCGGCCTGCAACGCCTCGGCCAGCATCCGGCGGGCGCCTTCGCGGACCAGGTCGTCGATCAGCGAGCCGCCGCCCCGGCGGGGTTCATCGGTGTCAGCAGCTCCAGGAACTACGGTGAGCACGGGTCGTACCCTTCCGGCCGGCGTTGACCCGCCGGCCTTGCTTCAGAGCCTCAAGATCACCGGGAGGGTACGGCCCCTCCAGGTCATCCACAGGTCTCAAGCATTGCTCTGCTGTCGGGTTGTTTGACACTCTGTCTGCGGGGCGTGGGTCCCGCTGAGAGGATGTCGCTGTGCCGAGGAAGTACCCGTCTGAGTTCACAAGTGATGTCGTGCGGGTTGCGCGTCGTCTGGATCTGACCCATGCCCCGCAGACAGAGTGTCAAACAACCCGACAGCAAACCCGACACACACTGGGCGGTGTCGGTCGACTCGACGATCATCCGTGCCCACCAACACGCCGCGACCCTCACTCGTGACACAGGGGGCCGGATCGAACTACAACAATCTGCACGCCGAGCCGCCCGATCACGCCTTGGGCCGCTCCCGCGGCGGACTGTCCACGAAGATCCACCAGCTCGTTGACGGCCACGGCCGCCCGCTGGTCGTGCTCGTCGGCCCCGGCCAGGCCGGCGACGCCCCGATGTTCGGGCATCTGATGAGTCATCTGTGCATCGACCGGGTCGGACCGGGCTGGCCGCGGCCCCGCCCGGATCGGGTCCGCGGCGACAAGGCCTACTCCTCCCGCACCATCCGCCGGCATCTACGTGAACGCGGGATCGCCGCGGTCATCCCCGAACCGGCTGACCAACAAGGACACCAGAAGCGACGCGGCTCCCTCGGCGGGCGACCACCGGTGTTCGATCGGGTCGACTACCGCAGCCGCAACGTCGTCGAACGCGGATTCTGCGAGGTCAAGCAGTGGCGTGGCCTCGCTACCCGTTACGACAAGCTCGCTCTGACCTACCGCGGCGGAATAATGCTGAAGATGATCGTCACCTGGCTACGGGCTTTGGGAGACACACCCTAGAGCCGAAGACTCGAGCGGTGCTCAACTGGCTTCACGTCAGACATGGCACCGACGCCTGCGCGTCCCGTGCCGGGCAGCACGCGGTGCCGTCGCGGCCGTCTCGGCCACGGGGACACTGGACACCGGAGCGTTACTTAGGGTTGTGAGCATCCCCGCCTGAGGTCCTTGGCTTCGGACAGGCTCACCCAGTTGCCCACATATATCCCGGATAGGTAGGCTGCGGTAGTGATCAGGCTCGCCGAGATGGGTGAAAAAACTGACCGAAGCCGTCCTTCGGCCTGTGCGGGAATGTGTGCGTAGATGTCTTCTCGGTCTACTTCGGACGTGTGGGGAACGCCCCTGACGCGGCGTCGCCTCGGGGGGGTTGTCGGGCTCGGGATTGCTGCGACCGGCGGTGCGGCGCTCGGGGCGCGGCCGCTGATGGAGCTGGCTGATGGCCGGATGCGGGATCTGCGGTTACTTGTCCCCAACTCGCCGGGCAGCGGCTATGATATGACGGCTCATGTCGTAGGCGAGGTGCTCGATGCTACTGGGCTGACTCGTGGTGTCGAGGTCTTCAACGTCGTCGGCGATGCCGGTGTGACGGGTCTTCATCACCTCATCACCGAGGGCGGTAACGAGCGCCTGTTGGCGAGTATGGGACTCGGACTCCTCGGCGGGGTGATCGCCAACCAAGCTGATTCGTTGCTGGGGGAGACTGCTTCGATCGCTCGGCTTGTGAGCGAGCCCGAGGCCATTCTCGTACCTGCGAATTCTGTATATCGCAATCTTGGGGATCTGATCAGAGACTGGAAAGCCCACCCCTCCACGGTTCTCGTGGGTGGCGGTTCAGCGGTGGGGGGCCCTGATCATTTGGCGCCGATGCTGATTGCCGAGTACGTCGGACTGATTCCGAAGTCGGTCAACTACATCGCTCACGACGGTCGGGGACGTTTAATGGGGTCGCTACTCAACAACAAGGTCACGTTCGCCGTCGCTGGTGTCGGCGAGTTCGCCCACCAGCTCCGAACGGGAGAGTTCCGGGCACTCGCAGTCGCGGCCTATGAGCGAGCAGCTGGCTTGAATATTCCTACCACGCGTGAGTTCGGGATCAATATCGAGCTGTTCAACTGGCGCGGCCTGGTAGCCCCACCTGGCCTGTCTCTGACCCAGCGCGCTACCCTGGAGAGAGTGATCGCATCCCTGGTCGCCACGCCGCAGTGGAAGCAGCACCTCGCCGAGAATAATTGGCAGGACGCGTATCTATCTGCAGCACGGTTTCACGCCTTCCTGAATACAGAAACTGCGCGCGTTCGTCGGGTCCTCGGTGGACTCGGAGTCGCCTGACGAACGTCGTCGAGTCGACGAGCCGGCGCGCTCAGGCGGTCGTAGCACTTGATCTTGTTGTTCGGCGAGGAACAGGATCATGACGTGCGGAAACTGTTGACTTTGGCTGATCGGGAGGAGATCTCCCGGGGGTTGGCCGCTGGCCGGCGGTTGTGCGACATCGCTGCGGTGGTGGGGCGGGATCGGTCGGTGATCTCTCGTGAGGTCGCCCGTCACGGCGGCCGGGCCGGCTACCGGGCGGGGCCGGCTGAGGAAGCGGCGCGGGTCGGGCGGTCCCGGCCGAAGATGTTCGCGGTGGACCGGTCACCGCGGCTGCGGGAAGTAGTGACCGGGTTGTTGCAGATCGGCTGGTCCCCGGCCTCGATCGCGGGCCGTCTGCCCCGGCTCTATCCGACCGACGAGACTTACCGGGTGTCTCACGAGGCGATCTACCAGTGGGTCTATGCCACCCCGGTGTCCACCCTGGCTCGCGAGTTGATCGCGTTACGGACCCGCCGGACCGCCCGTCGTGGCGGCGGTAGGCCTCCATCTGCTCCCCGGATCGTCGAACCGACCTACATCGATGAACGACCTACTGAGGCTGAGGGGCGGGCGGTGCCCGGGCACTGGGAGGGCGACCTGGTCATCGGTAAAGCAGGTAAGACCGCGGTAGCGACGCTGGTGGAGCGCACTTCGCGGTTCCTGGTCCTGGTCCCGCTGCACGGGCGTGACTCCCACACTGTGACCCGGGCGGTGGTCGCTGCGACCGCTGGGCTCCCCGAGGTGATGCGCCGCTCGCTGACCTGGGACTGCGGGGCCGAGATGGCCGCCCACCACGTGGTGTCCAAGGGCTCGATGCCGGTCTACTTCGCTCGCCCGCGCTCTCCCTGGCAGCGCGGCAGCAACGAGAACCTCAACCGCATCGTGCGCGAGTACCTCCCCAAAGGCGTGGAGATCCCCTCCGACCCCACCTACCTGTCCATGATCGCCGCCGACATCAACGACCGACCACGTAAAATCTTCGACTGGAAGAAACCCTCCGAGGTATTCAGCGAACTCATCGAGGCAAGTGCTTCCACCGCCTGAGCGCGCCGCCCTCTCGACCGATCCGGGGCCTTCGGCAGCCTCGCCACATACCCACCGATCGGCTCGGTAAAGGTAAGCTACTTGTTATATATTAGTAGTCCGAGAGGCTTATTCAGGCTCCGTCAGGTAAGTGCGTAGAAGATGAGTCCGATGACTGCCGAGATCGTCGTTTTAAATGTGGCGTAGGGTCGGCGGTAGTCTGTGTGGAGAACTTTCCACGACTTGATATGGGCGATGACTCGCTCGATGGTGGCGCGTGTGCGGTTGAGGCTCTTGTTGAATGTTTTCTGCCAGTCGAGAAGTTCCCGGCCGGGTTGTTTTTTGAACGGGGTGAGCATGCCGCGCCCGATGTAGCCTTTATCGCCGATCGGTGGGTATGTGGCGAGGTGGTCGAGGGCGCCGGATTGGTCGAGGCAATGTAGGTCGTGTCGGGAGCCCGGGGTCGGGTCGGAGATCCACGACAGCTGCCCTTCCAGGGTGGCTGCGACCTGGACGACGACGCCGGTGGTGCGATGCTTGCCCGACCACAGACCTGGTACGGCGGTCCATGACCAGCAGGGCAGCAGGGTTCCGTCGATGATGTACTGCCGATCGGCACGAAGCTCCTCCGCAGTCGGAACTACACTCCGCAGCGCCTGCGCCAGCAACGGTGTCACCCCCAGGGCCCCGGCAAAGTCGCTAGATGATCTTGTAGGTGGTCAGTGGTCGATGGGGGTCGCGGGCGTGGTGGCGGAGTGCTGCGGCGATGTTGCTGACGCCGTGCAGGCGTAGCGCGGTGATCGCGAGGTTCCGCAACGCCGACATGACCTGCGGGGCGTGACCGGTGTGGGCGGTGGCGCGGTCTTCGTCGAAGCAGACATCACGGACCCAGTGCAGGCGATTCTCGATCGACCAGTGCCCACGGATCCAGCGGGCGAGCAGTCCTGGATCGGCGTCGGTGCTGGTCAGGCTGGTGATCGCGTAGGCGGTCTCGGTTCTCCACTTCCCGCCAGGCCGCAGTGGGCGACGCCGGCGCACCAGCTTGATCGCCTGGGATGCGTGGGGGAAGAACTCTGCGCCCAGGTCGGGACAGGGGTGCAGGCTGACCACGCTGATCGTGCGGGTCTCGACGCGGCCGTGCCCACGCCCGCGTTGACGATCAGCGACGCCGATCTGGGTCCAGGGCAGCGCCCGTACCCGTGCCAGCAGCGTGGGCTGGTTCGCTTTGATCGTCATCAGGTAGTGCCCGCCGCGGCGGTGTAGGTAGTCGGCGTGGGCTCGCTGGGTGTGCAGAGCGTCCGCGGTGACCAGTACATCGTCGAGGTCGAGGGGGTCGAGCAGCGCGGTGAACGCGGTGATCTCGCTGCCTTTCTCTGCGACCTGAACCTGGCCGAGCACGCCACCGCTGGTCTGGTCGAGCACCGACACCAGATGCGGGAGCCAGACCCTGCCGTCGGCGGCACGGACGCGGGCGCCGCGCAGGGTCTTGCCGTCCAAGGCCAGCACGCGACGCTGTTCTCGCCGGGGTGTGCCCTCCGCCGCCGGCTGGGCGCTGAGCTGGGGCAACACCCAGGACTGCAACGCCGCCTCCAGCGCCGAGGCGTCGACCCGTTGCAGGACCCGGCGGATGGTCGACTCGTGCGGAGCGACCGCGCCCACCCCGAGCACGTCCAGCACGGCGCGGCCGACGTCATGGGCGTACTCGGCGATCGCGGTGAACGACCGGGCCCCCGCCAACACCGCGCACGCCCCCAGTAGCAACACCGCGAGGACACCGTGGCGGACACCGCGTGGTTTCCGCGGGTCCGGCACTCGCGACAGGGCCTCCACCAGCGACAACCCCGCCGCCTCACCGACCGGCGCGGCTCTCCCCGCGTCAGGACCGACCTCCAGGCCTTCCAGAGCAGCAACGATCGGAGACACTGACACTGCGGACACAGGCTTCCTGACGTGAGCAAGGATTCGACACCCTCATGATCACGCCAAGCCTGTGTCCGCACCCACCCCCACCCCCCACATCACCGCAGCTCAGGACCCACCCATCACGACTTTGCCGGGGCCCTGGTGTCACCCCCGCGATCGCTCGACTGACCGTCGACTGCGACACCCCGTAGGTTTCCGCCAACTCCCACTGCACACGATTCCCGCGCAGATACGCCAACGTGATCACCACCGACCAGAACAATCCCAGAATCGGCGGCCAAGGCCGTCGCAGGCCAGTCGCGTTCCGCTGATCCTGCTCATGCACCAGAGCGGCAAGATCCTGAATCTCATCACGCCGAAAGCCAGTGGTATAGTACATACTGCGACAGCCCATTCATCTCGGATTGATTCGACAAACCAATCTTCGCGATGGACGGGCTGTCGCCCAACCCGACACGCCGGGCTAGATCGTTATTTCACGGGCCCTGAATAAGCCTCCGACTGTGATGTCTCAGGACATGGGTGACGGTTCTGCATCAGGACTTCGGTGACACGTGATGTGTCAGGACTTCGGTGACGGTGGCGGTGGCGGTGCTGGGCGTGGGGGCGCCGCCGCGGGGGACGCCGTTGGAGACGTAGGTGGTGCCCTTGGGTGGCCAGGGGTGTTCGGTGATGACTTCGCCGTGCTGGTCGGCAAAGACGACGCCGAGCCGATCCCAGACGGCACCGATGGTCTGTCCTGCTCTCCGGCTGGTGATGAGGAACTTGATACCGCGGAGTTGGACGGTGCCGTTCTTGCCGATGGTGGGGCTTGACCCCAGATCTTGGACACGCTGATTCCAGCACTGCTGGGGAAGCGAGATGATCCAGCGATCATGGCCAGGAAGAGTTTCACCGACGAGTTCCGTCGGCAGGCTGTTGATCTGTATGAGTCCACCCCGGGTGCCACCGTCCGTGGTATCGCCGACGACCTGGGCATCGCGCGGGGCACGTTGCGGGACTGGCTCACGATCCACGGCACGGGGAACAAGACCGCAGCTGATGGCAGTAGCTGCCCCAGCCCGGTACAGCCCATGCGTACCACGCCGGGGTCGGGCCTGGGTGGGGAGGAACCACCGGGGCAGAAGATCGCCCGTCTCGAGGCCCGGGTCCGTGAACTCGAGATCAGCGAGAAGAAGCTGACCGCCGAGCGGGAGATCCTGCAGCGGGCGGCCAAGTATTTCGCGGGGGAGACGCGCTGGTGACCCGCTTCCAGTTCGTCGCTGACCACCGGCACACCTTCGAGGTGAAGCGGTTGTGCGAGCTCGTGCACGTCTCGAGGTCGTCGTTCTACGCCTGGTTGGCTGCGGCCCCGGTCCGGGCGCGGCGGGCCGCTGGTGATGCGGTGTTGGTGGCGCGGATCCAGACGATCCATGACGGCGACAACACCATCGGTGCGCCGCGGGCCACCACAGAGCTCAACGACGGTGTCGCCGCCGCCGATCGGGTCAACCACAAACGCGTCGCGCGGGTCATGCGCGCGGCCGGGATCGCCGGCTACCGCCGCCGACGCCGCGTGCACACCACGATCGTCGAGCAGCCCCGGCAGACGGTGCCCGACCTGCTCAGGCGGGATTTCACCGCCCCAGCACCGAACCAGGTCTACGTCGGTGACATCACCTACCTGCCCCTCGCAGGCGGGACGAACCTGTATCTGGCCACGGTGATCGACTGCTGCTCCCGCAAACTCGCCGGCTGGGCCCTGGCTGATCACATGCGCACCGACCTGGTCAACGACGCGCTCCACGCCGCGGAACGGGCTCGTGGGTCGCTGCGCGGGGCGGTCTTCCACAGCGACCACGGAGCGGTCTACACCTCGAGTGCCTACGCCGAGCTCTGCGACCGGCTCGGGGTGACCCGTTCCATGGGCGCGGTCGGGTCGTCCCCTCGGTCTGGTCACGGCGCCACAACGCGATCCGCAGCGCGGTGGTGACCAGACTGGTGGTCTTGGTCGTGGCGGCATGCCAACCCACGATCGCCCGGGAGTAGCAGTCGATGACGAACGCGACGTAGACGAACCCGGCCCAGCTACGGACGTAGGTGAAATCAGCGACCCAGCGGTGGTTCGGCGCCGACGCGGTGAAGTCCCGCTCCAGCAGGTCCCGAGCCCGCCCAGCGGCCGGGTCGGTGTCAGCGATGGTGGTACGCACGCTGCGGCCGCGGCGGCGCCCGTTCATGCCGAGCTCGCGCATCAACCGGTCCACCTGCCGGAACGAGGCGGGGTGGCCGTGGCGGTGTAACCAGGTGAGCATCTTGCGGCGCCCGTACATACCTTCCGGGGTCCCCCGCAGCGACAGCAACACGTCGATGATCACCGCGTCGGTCCGGTCCCGGGCGCTGGCCCGGCGGCGGCTGAACTGTCGGTAGGTCCGCGCGGCGATCTGACAGCCCTGCTCGCACAGGACCTGGCAGACCGACTCGACCGTGCGGCCCTGTCGGCGTTGCGCGTCGATGAAAGCGACGATCAACGCCTGCGGGGGTCGAGCTCCCCCGCGAAGAAAACCGCTGCGTCCCGCAGGATCGCGTTGGCCTCACGAAGCTGACGGTTCTCCCGTTCCAACAACCGGACACGCTCGGACTCACTCGAGGTGACACCGTCACGGTCCCCGGCATCGATCTGGGCTTGACGCACCCACCGACGCAACGACTCCGCGCCACAACCCAGACGGGCAGCGACGGTCTGACAGGCAGCGGTCAAGCTCGGGTACTCATCGAGATGACCCAGCACGAGCCGGACCGCTCGCTGCTTGGTCTCCTCCGGGATCTGCTTCGGCACGATCATCTTCCTTCCAGACTCGAAAGGAAGCGGCATCACACCGTGGACGCTTCAGACTCCGGGGCGAGCATCTCACGACCGACGACCCGCCGCGTGTTTTCTTAAAGAAAACACACAACTTGCTGCGCCGCAGGCGCACGCAAGCCGCGCCGCAGGCGCACGCAAGCCGCGCCGCAGGCGCACGCAAGCCGCGCCGCGCAGTAACGCACCCGACAGCACACCCACAGCGCAGCAGGCGAGGAACGCAGACAGCACCTACCCGGTCACAACCCCGACCAAGTCACACGGAACGAGATCGGGCCGCACCCGATACACTCCGCGCATGAACGCGCGCGCGGCGACAACAGCGACAACCGCGACAACACAGGCCAAGACCCACGCCCGCGCAGCAGCACGCGAACTCCTCCGCACCCGCATGCAACCCATCACCGAACTCGCCGAACTCGGAACCGCCGTCGACACCGCCCGCGCCCACCTCGACGACGCCCGACAACGATGGCGCGACGCACAAACCGCCTACGCCCACGCCTACCGCGCCGCCCGCGCAGCCGGCTGGAGCCCCACCGAACTCCACGACATCGGCTGCGGCACCGCACCCGCCGGAACAGCACTACGCACCACACGCCCCGACAACGACAGCACCACTCCGACGCCCGCACCTCCGGTGACCACCGACCCGGAACCGCGACCCACCGACAACACCGACACCACCGACAACGCCACCGCTGGACACAGCGCACACGAAGCAGGACCCCGATGACCACCGACACCACTGCCGACACCACTGCCGACGGCACCACCGACGACTCTCAACCGGTCTTGATCTTCGGGCGGGGAGCGCTGACCCGACTCGCCGACGGCCGTAAAACAGCAACCATCAGCAGCGAAATCCCCGACGCAGCACCCGGCGACACCGTGACAGCAACACTCCCCGCCGGGACACCACGCCTGCCCCTCCAGATCACCCACCGCTACCCCGTCGACGAACTCACCGCACTACCCCAGCTCGCCACCCAAGCCGGACTCGAACTATCCGCCTTCACAAAATGCCGCTCATGGTCGGCATACCTCGACAACGTGACCACAACCGGAACCATCACAACCCCCGCGCACATACTGGTCCTCACCACGGTCGGGGAGCTAGAAGGGGAATTCCCACCGAAGAAGCGCCCCACCCCTAAACGCAAGCGCCAACCCCCGACGCCCCCCAAGCCGAAACCCGCCCCGGAACCACTCAAAGCCGTGAAAAACGGTTGGATGCAGATCCAGGGCACCGGGCCAGTGAAACTGACACCACTGACCATGGTGCACCCACAAGACACACCCGAACTCCAACAACGAATCGCAGCCGTACTCGCCCGACGCACACCAACACTACAAGAACGCCGAGCACTAGCACCCGTCATCGGAGCACTACTCGAAAAAGGGAAAGCCGGACCAGCAGGACTAGGAAAGACGACCGAGACCGACTCCGGAAACAACTCCACACAGCAGTCGCCTGGCTCACCCAACACCAACTACTCACACACGGACACTGGAACCCGAAACTCCTCGTCGGACTCCGCATCAAACACGCCACCACACGCGGCGGCGCACCCACCAAACAATAATGAGTTCATGCGCTATTGAAACTGGGTCGTGTTATCCCTCCCATTTGAGAGACACGCCCCAGGTCCGACCCTGAGATACCACCAGGACTCCCGAGGGAGCGGCGATCACCGATCGCCCGTCAACTTATCGCCGGCACCACGACCTGCCTCGACCGACCGGTGTAATTCGGCTTGCCCTCCGGGCGAGAACCGGGCGCAGCAGAGACACCAAAATACTCGTTGACCAAGAACGGGGCCGCCGCCGCAGTAGCAGTCCGATCCATACCCGTCCGACCATCGAGCACTACCGGACCAGAATCGGTAAACCCGTACACCGCGCCGTGCCACGTCGCCGTCACCCGCGGCGGCACCCGACCGGCATCAGCGACGATCCGCCACAGCTCTGCACCCGAGTCACGATCGAGACCCACCAGCGCGTAAGGGTCAAGCCCCTTCATCAGCTCGCACACGGTCACCGAACGCTCATCATCGTGGCACTCCCACCCCGCCTCCCCGCTCAACGGCGAAGCCACCGACTTTCCCGACCCGACGTCGACCGCAGTACTACGGCCCCCGACAGCAACCAACGTCGACGAGTCATGTCCCACCAGCACCTGCCGAGACCCTGACACCGTCACCGAGCCACCCGGAACCCCCGCCCAGCGCTGAACGCCATCACGGACACCGATCCCTCGAACCTCTGGCCTGACTTTGGTCACCCGAGCCTGGTTTCGCAGCTTGTACTGCGCTGAGCTGCGGTGATGTGTTTGCGCGGGAGCGGTGTGAGGCACTAATTCGGTGCTCTACGCTCGGTCAGGTGGCGTGGGTGAGGCGGGTACGGACGGCCTCCGGGGCGACCGCGGTCCAGATCGCCGAGTCCGTGCAGGGCCATCGACGGATCGTGGCCCATGTCGGGTCAGCGCACACCGAGGCCGAGCTGGGCCTGCTGGTCGAGCAGGCCCGTGGGCTGATCGACGACGCTGCACAGCAGGCCCTGGATCTGGGCGTCGCGCCGTCACCCCGGCGGGCCGAGCTGATCGCGCCCACCGCGGCCGGCGGTGCCACGCAGGAGGGGCTGTTCGGCCAGATGCCGCGGCGCGCCCCGAGCACCACAACCCGGCGGGTGGGTGCGCCGCAGGTGATCACGACCGGGTCGCGGGTGCTGTTCGACATCCTCGCCGAGGTCTACGCGGGCCTCGGGTTCGCAGAGGTCGCTGATGACACGTTCCGCGACCTGGTGATCGCCCGGATCGTCGAGCCCACGTCCATCCTGGACACCGGTCGGGTGCTGGCCGGTCTGGGCGTCACCGCGGCGAGCGAAAAGACGATGCGCCGCACCCTGCTGCGCTGCACCGGGCGCAGCTACCGCGACGAGATCGCGAGGGCCTGCTTCACCCACGCCCGTGGCAGTGGGGATGTGTCGTTGTGTCTCTACGACGTCACCACCCTCTACTTCGAGGCGGAGAAGGAGGACGACCTGCGCAAGGTCGGGTTCTCCAAGGAACGCCGGGTCGACCCGCAGGTCGTCGTCGGGCTGCTGGTCGATCGCGCAGGGTTCCCCCTCGAGATCGGCTGTTTCGAGGGCAACAAGACCGAGACCGCGACGATCCTGCCGATCATCGAGGCCTTCCGGGCCCGACACCAGCTGCCGGTCGAGCCGGGCGGGATGGTCGTGGTCGCCGACGCAGGGATGCTCTCGGCCGCGAACCTGCGCGACCTCGACGAGGCCGGCCTGCGGTTCATCGTCGGCTCCCGACTCACCAAGGCCCCGGTTGACCTGGAGTCGCACTTCCACTGGCACGGCGACGCCTTCGTCGACGGGCAGATCATCGACACCCTCACACCACGCGACCGCCGCACCGGGCGCAGCGAGAACAGCCCGAAGGTCAAGGCCGAGCCCGTCTGGAACCCCAACCAGCATCCGGGATCCTGGCGGGCGGTCTGGGCCTACTCCACGAAGCGGGCCGTCCGGGACCGGCGCACGTTGACCCTGCAGGAGAACCGGGCCCGCGAGGTCATCGCCGGCGAGAAGCCCGCGCGCACACCGCGGTTCGTCAAGGTCACCAACGGCTCCCGCGCCCTGGACGAGGCCTCCTTGGCTCGGGCATACCGGTTGGTCGGGTTGAAGGGCTACGTGACCAACATCCCGGCCGGCGGCGCAGCGGCCGGGGAGATCATCGGCGACTACCACGACCTCTGGCACGTCGAGCAGTCCTTCCGGATGAGCAAAACCGACCTACGCGCCCGCCCGATGTTCCACCACCAACGCCAGTCCATCGAAGCGCACCTGACCATCGTGTTCACCGCCCTCGCAGTCGCCCGCGAGATCCAGAACCGCACCGGGCTCACCATCCGCAACGTCGTCCGCCAGCTCCGACCACTGCGCTCGGCCACCATCGCCATCAACGGCACCCAGCAGACCTTCCCGCCCGCCGTCCCCGCCGACAAACAGGCCCTCCTCGACGCGCTCCGTCAGCCCGCGGCGAAGCACTAAGACAAGTGACCGAAGTCAGGTCGGTGTGCGGTGAGCCAGGCCAGGGTCCGTTCGACCACCCACCTTCGTGGGAGGACGGTGAATCCGCGCTGCTCGGGTGGCTTGCGGATGATCTCGATCGTTGTCTGCAGGATCGTGGCGGCCCAGTCGAGCAGTCGCCCGGCGAAGCCGGCGTCGGCGTAGACGAACCGCACCCTGGTGCGCAGGTAGAGGTTGAGCAGGATCGGCTTGGCGCCGTCGCGGTCCTGTACCGAGGCCGAGCACACCATCGTGGTCAGCAGCAGACCGAGGGTGTCGGTCACGATGAACCGTTTCCGTCCGCCTGTCTTCTTCCCGGCGTCGTAGCCGCGGGAGTCCTGGCCGACGGTGTCGGCGCCCTTGACCGACTGGGAATCGATGATCCCCGCACTCGGCTCCGGATCACGGCCCTCGGCGATACGTAACTGCCCCCGCACGACCGGGAGGATCTTCTCGGTGACCTTCTGCTGTTCCCACTGGTTGAAGTACCAGTAGACGGTCTGCCAGGGCGGGAAGTCCACCGGCAACGCCCGCCAGGCACACCCGGTCCGCACGACATACAAGATCGCCCCCAGCACGTCCCGACGAGCATGAGCAACAGGCCGCCCCCGCCGCGCGAGCGGCGGTAACAACGGCTCGATCACCACCCACTGGGCATCACTGGTGTCCGAGGGGTACCGGCGCGGTCGTTCCTGCATGCCGACCACGATGGAGCACCCCAGCCGTGTCGACCATCCCGACACACCCACCATTTCCAAACACGCTCTAAGACCTTCGGGGTCGGGAAGTCCCGCGCCCAGCTCGCCGGGGACGCTTATGACCATGTCACCGCGTTCCTGCACCGCACCGGGTCTGCCGCGTCGTCTGCCGCGTCGTCTGCTGTGTCGGCGCCGGTGTCGTCGGTGGCGGGGCGTGTGAACGGCGCCCGGGTCGCCGCCCTCGCATAGTCCTGGCGCAGAGGCGTTCAGTTCGGCTCTGCCGTTCGCTCTGCCGTGCAGGTCTGTCTAGGTTTTTCTCGGGTCGTCTTCGGCTGGTTGTAGCGGCGTGCTGTAGCTGCTGTGGGGCTGCCGCGGGCCCGATGGTGTCCGTTATCTCCTGTTTGTTCTGCTTCTTCCTTTTTGGGGTGAGGTTTGCGTGTCTGTTGCTGTGTCGTCATCTGGAGTGTCCCGGCTGGTGCCGCGTCGATCGTCGCGTCGAGTGTCGGACCGGCCGCTGGACCGGGCGTTGGATCACTCGCCAGACCGGTCGGGTCAGTTGTCGTTGTTCCCGCCGGAGCGGGTGCGGGTGCGGCGTCCGAAGTTCGCGCCGCACCCGGTGCGGGCGGCGCTGTCGCGGCTGGTGTCGGTGGTGTCGTCGGTTCCGCTGCTGATCGGGCTGGGTGGTGTCGGGTTCAGTGTGTTCGTTCTGGTGGAGGCCCTGTTCCCGATGGCTGCGGACTGGTCGGTGCCGCGGATCGTGATGGGCCTCGCCGCGGTGGCGGTGTGGTGCAGTGTCGCCGGCCTGGTGACCCGGGCTCTTGAGCACCGGCGTGCTGTCGGGCTGGGGGGTCGGCGGTGAGCGGCTACCGCCGCCGGGCCGCCGCGGCTGCTGGCGCAGAAGTTGAGGTCGCGGTGCGGCGGGGCCGTCCGGATCGGCGCCGGTCGCGGTTCGTGGTGCGTTTCGCCGCGGCTTCGTCGGATGTGGAGCGGTTGGTGGTGGCGTTCGATTACGCCCGCGGGGCGGCGAGTAGGCGGCATCCGGACCCGGCCGAGGCGTCGCGGGTGGTCGAGTCGGCGGTGTCGGCCCTGGTCACGGCGGGGGATCGGCTCCTGGAGCTGCAGGCCGGGGAGCCGTTGAGTGTGGGAAGGAGCCCGCGGTGAGTGCGACGACGAGTACGGCGACGAGTACGACGTCGAGCGAGTCGACTCCGAGTGCGGCGGCCCCGGGTGCGGCGGTGTCGGCTGTGGCGGAGAAGGTCGGGTGGGGCCCGGTCCCGGAGGCGGGGCCGCCGTGGTGGACGCGACTCGCCCGTGGGTTGGCGAGCGCCGCCACGGCTGCGGTGACGGGCTGCCGGGCCGCTGTCGAACGGCCGGTCACCCTGGCCGAAGGCCTGGAGCTGGCCCGGCGCGGGGACTGGACGACCAGTGAGCATCCGATGGTGCGCCAGGTCGCGGTCGCGCACTTTTGGCTGGTGCAGGCCCCTGCCCTGCTGGTTGCGGGGGTGGTGGGGTGGTCGGCGCGGACCCCGGGCCGGCTGTGGACGCTCGGGCCGCTGCTGGTCACCGTGGCGTCGGTGCTGAACGAGATTCCGCTGGTCGGAGTCCTGGTGCCGGAGTGTGTGACCTGGTCCTACTGGACGCCGACCTGGCTGTCGGTGTGGCTGTCCGGGGCTTCTGCTGGAGGTGCGTCGTGAACGCGGCGGGGTGGGCGTCGACGGGTGTGGTGGCGGCGTTGGCGCTGGTCCTGGGCGGGTGGTTGAAGTACAACGGCAACTGCGCGAAGACCACGAACGCGCTGTTCCTGGTCGCGGGGACCGGGATCGGCGGTGTGCTGGGGACGCTGTTGGGGCGGGTGTTCACGACGCTGTCGGGTGCGACTTCCACGGTCACCCAGCTGTTGGGTGTGGCCGGGGGCACGGTCCTGGCCGCGGTCTGTGTGATCGCCACGCTTGAGGTCGTGGTGAAGGGCATCGTGCCGCGCACGGCGAAGCCGAAGTCGTGGCATCCGTGGCTGGCGTTGACCGCGCCGACCCTGGCGGTGGCCTCCGGTGCGCCGTTGCTGGCCGGTTTTTACAGCGTCCTGGCCCGCGGGGTCGGGGGCGCTGGTGCGGTGGCCTCGACCTGGATCACCGGGTGACCGACGGTGGAGACGATCCTGCTGGTGTCCCTGCTGGTGTGGGGCCTCGCGAGATACGCGGGGACCGAGGTGATCGCGACCGCGCGAGGCACCGAGCCGCCCCGGCTGCGAGATCGGCGCCGCAGGGCGGAACGCGCCCATGAACGCCGGATGGCGAAAGATGCCCGCCGGTCGGGCCCGACGGTCGCTGAGGCGCTGGCCGGGCGGGTGGCGGAGCGGATCGCGCACCCGCGCTCGCGCCGCGCCCCGGGGCCGGCGCGGCGGGCTTTGGGTGCGTGGTGGGCCGATGGCTGGGGCTACGCCACCGACCGGCGTCGGCAGCGTCATGAGCGGGCCGCGGCCGGGGAGTTGCGTCGGCAGCGGTGGGCGCGGGCTCTGCGCGACCGCGTCCGGCAGGCGTCTCGCGGTCGGGCGGGTGTGGGTGGTCGTGGCGAGTGGACGACCCGCCCGGGCCCGCCGCGGGCCCCGCAGGCGGCATCGGAACGCGACACCGACCGGCCGGCGGGGCCGATGGTGATCACCGTCGACCCGGCCGTCCCTGAGAGCGTGTTTGGAAATGGTGGGTGTGTCGGGATGGTCGACACGGCTGGGGTGCTCCATCGTGGTCGGCATGCAGGAACGACCGCGCCGGTACCCCTCGGACACCAGTGATGCCCAGTGGGTGGTGATCGAGCCGTTGTTACCGCCGCTCGCGCGGCGGGGGCGGCCTGTTGCTCATGCTCGTCGGGACGTGCTGGACGCGATCTTGTATGTCGTGCGGACCGGGTGTGCCTGGCGGGCGTTGCCGGTGGACTTCCCGCCCTGGCAGACCGTCTACTGGTACTTCAACCAGTGGGAACAGCAGAAGGTCACCGAGAAGATCCTCCCGGTCGTGCGGGGGCAGTTACGTATCGCCGAGGGCCGTGATCCGGAGCCGAGTGCGGGGATCATCGATTCCCAGTCGGTCAAGGGCGCCGACACCGTCGGCCAGGACTCCCGCGGCTACGACGCCGGGAAGAAGACAGGCGGACGGAAACGGTTCATCGTGACCGACACCCTCGGTCTGCTGCTGACCACGATGGTGTGCTCGGCCTCGGTACAGGACCGCGACGGCGCCAAGCCGATCCTGCTCAACCTCTACCTGCGCACCAGGGTGCGGTTCGTCTACGCCGACGCCGGCTTCGCCGGGCGACTGCTCGACTGGGCCGCCACGATCCTGCAGACAACGATCGAGATCATCCGCAAGCCACCCGAGCAGCGCGGATTCACCGTCCTCCCACGAAGGTGGGTGGTCGAACGGACCCTGGCCTGGCTCACCGCACACCGACGCCTGGCCCGAGACTACGAACGCCACCCCACCACATCCGAAGCCATGATCCGCTGGGCCGCGATCAACACCATCACCCGCCGCATCGCCCGTGGATACCCCGCCACCCGCCAGCAGAAACACACGACACCCTCAACCCACTAGAATTTCCAAACACGCTCTTACGGATCGCCTCCCGCGACACCGCCCCCGACGGAGCCGCGATCTGGCCGTCAGCGACCGCCTGACGGGTGCGCTCATAGAGCACGACCGTGTCCGCCGACGTCTCGTCCAGGCGGGCAGGGGCGAGTTCGTCATACAGGTCAGCGAAGATCGGCCGGAACACCGAATGCAGCACATGCTGCACGATCACCGCTGCGGCGACCAGGAGCGGCGGCAGGACATGCGCCAGGGTCGAGCCCGGGTCGAATCCGTAGCGCACACCCCACGGCACGACCGTGAGCGCGAGGGACGCCGCGGCGAGGCCCGCATCCAGCGCATACAGGCCGCGGGGGATGCGGCGGCCGTGCTGCACCGCGGTGAAACCCACGAACAAGCTCACGACCAGCAGCACCGACGCGAGAGGTTCGATCAGGTAGCCGTACCACGGGCCGTCGACACCGACGACGCCGTCGTGCACGGTCACCGCCATGAACAACACACCGGCGGCGATCAGCAGCGGCGGCACCATCGACAACCCGACATAACGCCGGTAGGTCGAGGTGAGCCGACGGTCCGGGTTGAGTAGACGGTCGCGGTTCGCGACCGCACGATGCGCCCAGCCCGCCTCGCGGCGCTCACCACGAGCGGCGGCGATCTCAGCCATCCGAGTCCGGCGCCGCTCCGCACGCTCGGCGCCACGCAGCTTCTCGGTGACCTTCCGGTCGGCGCGCCGCTCCCGTGGCGACCGGGCGTCGAGAAGCGCGGGATCGTCTTGGAGCGCGACGACAGCGCGGGCCTGCTCCACCTCTTTGGCGAGCAGCCGGGCCTCGCCGATCAGACGCGGCCCGGCCCCACCGGAGTCATCGCGGTCGGAGTCCGGGGCGAGGACCAGGTCCTCCAGCCACGACTCCGACCGGACACCGTGCGAGCGTGCACCGCTCCGCGACGAGCCGTTCATCGGGCCCACCCCGGCGCCGACGTCCGCGGCAGCGGCATCGTCGCAACGGTCGCCCACAGGCGATCGATGAGCTTCTCGGTCAGACCATCCGGGAACCACCTGGGCTGCTCACAGCCGGGGTCAACATCCGGGGGAATCGCCCCACCCTGGGGTGGAACAACATGCGTCGTGCAGGCACGATGCCACATAGCCGATCACCTGATTTCGTGCAGGTTGGTTGGTCAGACCGGCGCCCCGGACTTCAATCCGGGGTGTCGGTCGCCCACCTAGCGAGACGCCAGACGAGCTTTTTCATGTCTAGCACCCCGCCCACCGCCGTGACAAGACCGGGCCGCGACCCACTGTCACCGGGCAGGTACGCACCGCACCCAGCGACCGGGCTGGGATGCGGCCGGGGCAGCCGCCGTGACGGTCGCGGGCGAAGGAAATTCCCGGGGCGCCTCGCGTGCGCGCGCGACGCGCGCCTACGCGCACATCGCGTTGAGACCCGCTCACTCCGGCCGCCGCGCCGGGAAATTTCCACCCGGGAAAAACCCCGGCCGCGCGGCGGTCAGCGACGGACCGAGAACGCCACACCACGCCCCGGCCAGCTCGGCCGAACCGGACCAGCCGAACCATGAGCCAGCGATCGGCCCTGCGCTCCGGGCGCGCGGCCCGAACGCGACCACGGGCCGCCGTCGCCAGCGACGGCGACGACGGCGCGCCCGGCGTCGGCGGCGGCGGCGACTCTTCCGGTCGATGGTCGGGGTGCGGCGCCGGCACAGCCCAGGATCGCCGCCCGCTGCCCCTCGCTGACGCCGGGCGGCGCTGGCCGAGGCACTGGCCGATTTTCCGTCGAGGAAATTTTCTCGCCGGACTTCCCCGCCGAGCGGGTCTCAACGCGATGTGCGCGTAGGCGCGCGTCGCGCGCGCACGCGAGAGCCCCGGGGATTTCCACCCAACTTTTCCGGGCGCGGCCGTGCACGACGACCGCCAGGCCCAGCGGCACCGGCGGCGCGGTGATCCGGTCAGAGCAGCTCGGCGAGCGCCTGAACGGGGCGTCGAGACTGCTCGCCGACACCGACCACCGCGGGGACGGGCTGTCAATGGGCCTCGGGCGGCGCGGTGTCCCGCTCTGGCGGCGCGTGGCGAGGTGTCCGAGGTGTCCGAGGGCGGCTCGGCCGGGCACTCGGGTCCGGCGCGGTCGGGATCGGCTCGCAACGGCGCTCCGCGCGCACCTCCGTGACCGCGGCGGCACCAGGGTGGCGGCGGCGCACGGGCCGGCGAGCCGTCCCCTCGGCCGGGCCCCGACCGCCCAGAGTCCACCGTGACGATCCCGCGTCAAGATCGCCCTACAGGTATCGGGACCAGCACCTTTGCTGTGCGCAACGTTCGCCCCGCAGCGGCGTGGAGCGGCCCGGGCGGCACCGGCGACAGCCACGCCGTCAGAAAGAATCCCCTGGTCAGAGCACTGCGGCTCGTCCGGCGCGACCCGTGTCCGCCGACGGCTACCGCTCAAGATCGTTTCATTGCGGTGTTTCCGCTGGTCCCGATACTTGCCGACATCTACTCGCCTAGATGCGCAAGGGAGGATGGCCGAGCGAGGATCACGGCGTTCGAGGCATGTGAGCGAACGTATTCCCAGGTCAGGGACATGATCCGGGCGAGGCAGAGGCATGGCCGCCGTTGCGCAGCGGCCTACAAGGAGATCATGAACAAGGCCGTTTCCGCTGGTCCGGATACTTGTCGATACCCACTCGCAGGAGCGCGCCGAGAGCGGACGACCAGGTCGCCCGTGAGGAAGGCGATGTGTTGCTGGCGGGTCAGGTGCGGATCGTTTCCGGTCGGCGCATCCTGGTGTGGTCGAGTCTTCGGTGGTGCGGGGTGTCGTGGCGGGTCAGCGGGAGGCCTCGGCGGAGGTGTTGCGTCGGGCGTTCCGGTGCTGACTGTGCTGCTGCTGGTGGTCGTCGTGGCGGTCTTGTCCTGGCTGGGGTCGGGTCGGGGACGTTCACGATGGCGACAGATAGGCCTGTAGCGGACGCTGAGGGCGTCTGTGACGGCTTCAGGCGAGGTCGGTGGTCGTGGGCAAGTCGACCCGGACCGCAGCCCGCGCTAGCGGGCGAGGACCGGAAGCGGCGCGGCAGCACCGTTCGTGCGCCTCGACAACGGGCGGCCGGAGTGGTTGCTGGTGTTCAGGATGAGGTTCGGGCAGAGGCGAGGTGTCGGGAGCGCCGGGCTTGGAGCAGAGCGGTGATCTGGTCGCGGGCGGCCTCCCGGGTGGCGACATCGGCGGTGTGGTGGTCGGGGACGAGCCCGGTGCGTAGTGCGTGGCGGTCGCGGGCCTGGTTGCGGGCTATGACTGCGCGGGCGTTAGCCCGCTGCCGGTCATCGACCTGTAGGGCGTCGACATCGAGCTGGGTGTGGCCGTAGGGCAGCCGCTGCGCGGCTGCGCGGCCGTGCCGGACCGCGATCTCGGCCCGGGCCTGGTCGTCGACGTGCGGGGCGACAAGGGGCCCGTGAGGGCCCTGCCAGGGGGCCAGGCGGTGGCGTAGCCACGCCGTCGGGAAGCGCACCTGCCCGGCCGGGCAGCGCTCGACAGGCCGGGCAGGGCCGTCGGGGGTGGGCTGGTGTGCCAGGGCGTGGCGCAGGTCGTTGTTGGTCCACCCGGCCCGCCAGAACGCCTTCACCTGAGCGCGGATCGCTCGGGGTGAGAGCCGGGAGAGCAGGGGGTCGTCGCGGAGCTGTCGTGCTGCGGCGAGCTTCTCCCCGCGGCTGGTGGGCACTCGGTCATCGAACCAGTCCCCCCACCGGCGGCCCTGGCGGGGCGGCTCGGCCCCGGCCCTGACCCGGTTGTGGATGATCGTTCTCGCGCGCGTGTGAACAGAACTCTTACCTTCGGTAAGAGTAAACCCCGTTGGGGTCCAACTTTCACCACGCAACGAACCGAGGGAGCCTCCGACTGGGGTTGGGGAGGGGATGGTGCCGGTCTCGGTGAGCGGCCGTGCGGTGTCGCGGTGTTCGGCGGTGTTCGTGTCGGTGATCGCGTGGTCGGGCAGGTGGAGTTGATAGACCGCCGCCCGGTTGCCGCGGCGGCCGTGGATCATGGCCTGGAGCGGGCCTCGGTACTGCGGGGTCGAGCCGGGCTCGATCAGGACGAGCCAGTCGGACTCTTGGAGCTTCGCCAGCCAGGACGCGACCGAGGACCGCGCCCACCCGGTAGCCTCCTGCAGACGTTTCCAGGTCGGCCAGGTCAGGTGATCGGTCCAGTCCGCGCGGCGGGCGAGCTCGGTGAGCAGTGCGTCGAGGCGTCGTCGGGCGTCGCGGCGCAGCCGCCGGTACCAGGTCGACGCACGGATCGCCTCGTACCAGTCCCGAGCCGTGCGCGGCAGCCCCCGGGGGAAACCCGCACCGGGATCAGGGGTCGTGTCCTCGCCCAGCTCGACCCAGCACGGGTCGCACAGGACCGTACCGAGGACGGTGTCCCGCTCCACACCGGATCGGCGGAGGCAGTGCGTACACATCCGCGCCGCAGGCGGCGGCCCGGCGGACAGCTCAGCGGCGGGCGACCAGCCCGCAGTGATCATCGCCGCTGCGGTCGCGGCTAGCTCGCCCGGGTCGCCCGCGGTCAGGGGCCAGAGTCCGGTGTCGAGCCCGGCCCGGACCGGACATCCACAGACATCCCGGGCGCCCTCGACCGGGGGCGTTGCCGGGTCTTGACGGGTCGAGCTATTGTTGTTCTGCGCTGGCAAGGCGTGTTCGCCCCTTCAGGTGAGAGTGGGGGGCTGAAGGAGCGGAGCTGGATACTCCGTTGTACTTCCGTTGTAGGGCCCGGCCGAGAGGTCGGGCCCTACTTCGTTCTGAAGCACATACTGCTGCTGATGCTGCTTCAGCCCGCCATATCGAATTGGGATCCAAGGACGACCAGCATGTGGCGGCCGCCCCAGGGGGTCTAGGTGGTCATCGTCGGCGATCCTTCATCCGAGTCGGGGGGGCGGCTGTCCGGGGTCCCGGTAGCCAGAAGAGCCAGAAGAGCCAGAAGAGCCAGAAGAGCCAGAAGAGCCAGAAGAGCCAGAAGAGCCAGAAGAGCCAGAAGAGCCAGAAGAGCCAGAAGAGCCAGAAGAGCCCAGCTCACTATCCGATCCTGCCAGACCCAGCCACCGGCCCGGTCGGCGGCTGCTCTTACGGGCGTGTCGGCTGCGGGGGCGGCCCGCCGGGCCCGTGGTGTCTGTCGCAGTCATCGAGGTCATCCAGGTGCTCGACGCAGTCATCGAGGATCGCCTGGGTGGTCCGGACATGCCACGCCGCCGGCGCCTGGTCCTCCAGGGTCGCCCCGTAGGGGTTGCGGACCTTTTCTGCGGCGAGCGTCAGCTCCCGGGTGGCGGTGAGGATCCTGTCCCGCAACCAGTTCTCCTGGTCCACCCCGTCACGCCCCGAACGACGGACCGGTCGCGGCGGGACGAGCCCCGGCGGCATCCACTGCCGCCCGGGATCAGGCTCGTCGGGGGCGAGTCGAGCATGGAGACCTCCGGGGGAGACGAAGCACCAGCACGCGACGCATTGCCGACCACGCCGTCGGGCAACCCGCCCGGCGGTAGCAAGTGATCGTGTCGTCACAGGACGTGTCCAGGAGACTGGCACGCAGCTCGCGGTTCGTCAACCGGCCTGCGCTGATGGTTTCGGTCAGCACGCTATGGGGGTAAAGTCGTCGGCGTCGGCGTCGGCGTCGGCGTCGGCGTCGGCGTAAGGAGTTGTTGTGCCTGTGAGTAATGAATTGGGCGAGCGGGGTCCGCGACCGACTCTTGCGGAGAGGCTCAATCAAGCATTCGAGTCGGTTCACCCCCCCAGTCGCGGCCCGTATTCTAATCGAGAGGCAGTTAAGTGGCTGGCGGAGAACGGGGAACCTGGCGAACCCAAGATTGGTGAGGCGTATCTTTCATTGCTACGTGCTGGATCGCGCACCAATCCATCCTTGCGGCATCTTCAGGCACTCGCCCGTTTCTTTGACCTGCCGGAAGAGTATTTTATTTCTTCTGGGAGGTATGCCGGAGATGTACACCGCGACCTGAAGCTTCTTTCTGCGATGCGCGACGCGAAAATTCGGGCAATCGCGCTGCGCGCAGCCGATCTTCCGGAGGATTTTCGCGATTGGCTTCACGATATTGCGATGTCGGCGCCAGGGTCTGAAGGGAGAGACGCAGACCGGCAGGCGAAATTCAGCATTTATGATGAAGAAAGTGGTGCCGATCAGTGAGGGGCCTGTCGGCGATTCCGTATCGCGGCGACTCTATTTTAGAGCGGCTTGAGTCGGACCGAAAAGTACGAGCGCATTAATTTTAGCCAGAAAGGTGTGCTGTGGTGGCACTTCGGAGTCCCTATCAGGTTGCTCAGCGGTGCGTTCGAGATGTTGCGAGGGCGGTTGCGATGGACTGCCCTATATCGGATTTGACGGATCTGTGTATGAGGTTGGCCGCTGTTCGTGAGCGCCCCATGGTGATTCTGCCGTACAGGTTTCCCAAGCCTGATGTGTTCGCGTTATTTATAGATACCGAAGATCGTGATCTTTTCCTCATCGAGCCTGACACTGACCCGGATCTTCGTGACCATAATCTTGGCCACGAGATTGGGCACTGCCTTCTCGGGCATCGCTGCGGGAGCGACGAAGAACTGATCAGGGAGATATTTCCTACGCTGTCGCCGAGTACCGTTCGAGGCTCGTTGAGACGAGCCAGGTTTGCAACGCGTGCCGAAATGGAAGCAGAGGAGGTTGCTTTTTTGCTTGTTCCATGGGTTAAATCGGGAGGGCAGGCACGTAAGCAGTTCACATCTCTGAATGATGGACTGGGCACCTCTCGCGCTATGGGCGCTTGATGGACACGACGGTAGCTGTGGCCCGGATTATAATGGGCTGCCTGCTGCTGGCAGCCGTGCTGTGGCGCGTAGCGGTTACGACCTTCGACGGCGGCCGCGACGCAGACCGACTGCTCGCAACGAATCTCTTCGTTCTCCTCGGCGTCGCTTATATTGTAGAATTTCCGGCTGCAGCTAAAGCTTTGAATGAGTCTGCGGGGGCTGGACATCTCGTAACCAATGAGGCTTATTCAGGCTCCGTCAGGTAAGTGCGTAGAAGATGAGTCCGATGACTGCCGAGATCGTCGTTTTAAATGTGGCGTAGGGTCGGCGGTAGTCTGTGTGGAGAACTTTCCACGACTTGATATGGGCGATGACTCGCTCGATGGTGGCGCGTGTGCGGTTGAGGCTCTTGTTGAATGTTTTCTGCCAGTCGAGAAGTTCCCGGCCGGGTTGTTTTTTGAACGGGGTGAGCATGCCGCGCCCGATGTAGCCTTTATCGCCGATCGGTGGGTATGTGGCGAGGTGGTCGAGGGCGCCGGATTGGTCGAGGCAATGTAGGTCGTGTCGGGAGCCTGGGGTCGGGTCGGAGATCCACGACAGCTGCCCTTCCAGGGTGGCTGCGACCTGGACGACGACGCCGGTGGTGCGATGCTTGCCCGACCACAGACCTGGTACGGCGGTCCATGACCAGCAGGACAGTAGGGTTCCGTCGATGATGTACTGCCGATCGACACGAAGCTCCTCCGCAGTCGGAACGACACTCCGCAGCGCCTGCGCCAGCAACGGTGTCACCCCCGTGATCGCTCGACTGACCGTCGACTGCGACACCCCGTAGGTTTCCGCCAACTCCCACTGCACACGATTCCCGCGCAGATACGCCAACGTGATCACCACCGACCAGAACAATCCCAGAAGCGGCGGCCAAGGCGGGCGCGCACCAGCCGCGTTCCGCTGACCCTGCTCATGCACCAGAGCAGCAAGATCCTGAATCTCATCACGCCGAAAACCAGTGGTATAGTACATACTGCGACAGCCCATTCATCTCGGATTGATTCGACAAACCAATCTTCGCGATGGACGGGCTGTCGCCCAACCCGACACGCCGGGCTAGATCGTTATTTCACGGGCCCTGAATAAGCCTCACAGACTACCGCCGACCCTACGCCACATTCAACACAACAATCTCGGCAGTCATCGGACTCATCTTCTACGCACTTACCTGACGAAGCCTGAATAAGCCTCGTTGTAGGCAGCTCGCGCTCGGGATGTCATTCCGGTGACTGCGGCGACTCGGCTCTTGGGGTGGTCGGTGTCGTAATGGGCAAACCGGCGACCCGGGCGGCGTCGACGAGGCGATGGTCGTAAGCGACGAAGGCGGACAGCTCGTCGCGTAAGAGCACGGCGGAGGCTAGGTGCAGGGCATCGAGTGTCCGTAGAGACGCAGAGCCGACGTCGCAAGCGAGATCCTGGACCCCGCGGTCGAGTGGCACCAGGTCGAGATCGCCGATTACCGCGCGTGCTTCGGTGAGTACTTCGGGGCCGGCTCGCCGAGCGGCGCGCAGGACCTCGACCCGTCCCAGTTCGCTGGTCACGATGGGTATCTCGGTCTGCGGGGCGAGCCATGCACTCAGCGCCGCGGTCTCGGCCTCTTCGCGGATCAGCTTCATCAACGCCGAGGAGTCCAAGTAGATCACAGGTGTTCCTCGCGCTCGGAATCGAGAAGTTCCTGGTTGCTCGGCTCACCTGCTTTGATTCGCACGGGCCGCAACGCATGCACCCTCCCCGTCGGGCTCATCGCAGGAGCCAGCCGACCAGCGGCGATGAGCCGCTCCCTGGTCGTTCGGGGCCCCTGAGAGGGAACCAACACAGCCACAAGCGTGCCACGTTCGCTGATCTCCACACTCTGACCGGACTTCACCAGCGCGAGGTATCGAGACGCGTTCTGGCGGAGTTCCCGAACACCGATTCGCTCCATCATCATAGTGTAGCATGTGATGTGCTACTACAGTGGTGCGGGGCTGGAGCGGGTCATCGACCGCAGTGCCGCCGGTCACGGCATCACGCCGGCCCGATCCGGTCGGTGCTGCGACTGCGTCGGGCCCAGCAGCGTCGACACCGAGCCCCCTGATGATCCGATCACGGGGTCACGTCGATCGGGGCCTCGGCCGCGCCCGAGGTCGGGGCTTGACCCCGGATCTTGGACACGCTGAATCCAGCATTGCTGGGGAAGCGAGATGATGAGCAATCGTCAAGACCTGTGGATGAAGATCTTTTAGGCGGCTTCGGTGTGGGTGTGGGCATCGGGTCGTTCGACGAGGCGGCCGGCGTCGAATCGGGCTCCGGCTCGGACGAGGGCGACCAGGTGCGGTCCGTTCACGGCGCGCCATCGGTTCTGGGCGGCCTCGATGAGCTTGAACGCCATCGCCAGTCCGGCCGCGCGTGACCCGGGCCCGCGGGTGACCCGGGTGCGGTGGCGGACCGTCGCGAACGTGGACTCGATCGGGTTCGTGGTGCGTAGGTGTTGCCAGTGTTCGGCGGGGAAGTCGTAGAAGGCGAGCAGTTCGTCGAGGTCGTCACCGATCTTCGTGACGGCCTTGCCGAACTTCGCCCGGTAGGCGGCCTCGAAGCGGGCCACGGCGTCGAGGGCTCTGCGCTTGTCCTCGGCGTTCCAGATCTCGGTCAGCGCCTTCTTCGCCCCCGGATGCGCTGAGAGCGTGTTTGGAAATGGTGGGTGTGTCGGGATGGTCGACACGGCTGGGGTGCTCCATCGTGGTCGGCATGCAGGAACGACCGCGCCGGTACCCCTCGGACACCAGTGATGCCCAGTGGGTGGTGATCGAGCCGTTGTTACCGCCGCTCGCGCGGCGGGGGCGGCCTGTTGCTCATGCTCGTCGGGACGTGCTGGGGGCGATCTTGTATGTCGTGCGGACCGGGTGTGCCTGGCGGGCGTTGCCGGTGGACTTCCCGCCCTGGCAGACCGTCTACTGGTACTTCAACCAGTGGGAACAGCAGAAGGTCACCGAGAAGATCCTCCCGGTCGTGCGGGGGCAGTTACGTATCGCCGAGGGCCGTGATCCGGAGCCGAGTGCGGGGATCATCGATTCCCAGTCGGTCAAGGGCGCCGACACCGTCGGCCAGGACTCCCGCGGCTACGACGCCGGGAAGAAGACAGGCGGACGGAAACGGTTCATCGTGACCGACACCCTCGGTCTGCTGCTGACCACGATGGTGTGCTCGGCCTCGGTACAGGACCGCGACGGCGCCAAGCCGATCCTGCTCAACCTCTACCTGCGCACCAGGGTGCGGTTCGTCTACGCCGACGCCGGCTTCGCCGGGCGACTGCTCGACTGGGCCGCCACGATCCTGCAGACAACGATCGAGATCATCCGCAAGCCACCCGAGCAGCGCGGATTCACCGTCCTCCCACGAAGGTGGGTGGTCGAACGGACCCTGGCCTGGCTCACCGCACACCGACGCCTGGCCCGAGACTACGAACGCCACCCCACCACATCCGAAGCCATGATCCGCTGGGCCGCGATCAACACCATCACCCGCCGCATCGCCCGTGGATACCCCGCCACCCGCCAGCAGAAACACACGACACCCTCAACCCACTAGAATTTCCAAACACGCTCTGACTTCGGCAGCGCGGCAAGGGCATTGGCGGTCTTGTGGACCCAGCAGCGCTGCTCGCGGGTCTGCGGGAACACCTCGCGCAGCGCGCCCCAGAACCCGAGCGCGCCGTCAGCGACCGCGAGCACGGGTGCTCGCATGCCGCGCCGCGCGCAGTCGCGCAGCAGATCGGCCCAGGACTCGCTCGACTCGCGGTAGCCATCGGTCAGGGCGACGAGTTCCTTGCCGCCGTCCGCGCGGACTCCGATGAGCACGAGTAGGCACAGCTCGTGTTCCTCGAGGCGGATGTTGACGTGGATCCCGTCGGCCCACAGGTAGACGTAGTCCACACCGGACAGGTCTCGGCGGGAGAAGGTCTGCTGTTCGGTCTTCCAGGTCTCGGTCAGTCTGGTGACCATCGACGCCGACAGGCCCGCGGTGGAGCCGGGGAACTGCCCGAGCGCGGGCACGAAGTCCCCGGTCGAGAGTCCGTGCAGATACAGCAGCGGTAACACCTCGGTGATCTTCGGAGTGCGGCGGCACCATCGCGGCAGGATCGCCGAGGAGAACCTGCAGCGGTGCCCGGTCTCGGGATCGATGCGGCGGTCGTCGACCCGCGGGGCGACAACCTCGACCGCGCCGGCCGAGGTGAGGACCTCGCGGGGCTGGTGGGTGCCGTTGCGGACCACGAGCCGCCGGCCGTGCTCGTCGCGCTCCTCAGCGTGGCGGGCGATGTAGTCATCGACCTCGGCCTGCAACGCCTCGGCCAGCATCCGGCGGGCGCCTTCGCGGACCAGGTCGTCGATCAGCGAGCCGCCGCCCCGGCGGGGTTCATCGGTGTCAGCAGCTCCAGGAACTACGGTGAGCACGGGTCGTACCCTTCCGGCCGGCGTTGACCCGCCGGCCTTGCTTCAGAGCCTCAAGATCACCGGGAGGGTACGGCCCCTCCAGGTCATCCACAGGTCTCAAGCATTGCTCGAACGTGCGGTTCGGTTGGTGGTGGACGCGAAGGCTGTGCCGGGTGGGCGTGGAGGAAATGTGTGTCGCCGGATCGGTGAGCAGTTAGGGATCAACCCTGAAACGTTGCGGGGCTGGGTGAAACAGGCCGAGATCGATGCCGGTACTCGGCCTGGTGTGACCACAGATCAAGCGGCCCGCGTGGTGGAGTTGGAACGCGAGGTCCGCGAGTTACGACGCGCGAACGCTATTTTGAAGTCCGCGTCGGCTTTTTTCGCGGCGGAGCTCGACCGCCCCAGCCGGTAGTCCTCGACTACATCGATAGATACAAGACTGATTTCGGGGTCGAGCCGATCTGCGCGGTGTTGACTGATGCCGGTGTGAAGATCGCCCCGAGTACCTACTACGCGTCGAAAACTCGGCCGCCCTCGGCGCGGTCTCTGACTGATAGCGAGAACCTGAAGGAGATCGAGCGGGTGTGGCGGGACAACTTCAGCGTGTACGGCAGCCAGAAAGTGTGGGCGCAACTCCGACGAGAAGGCGGCGTCGCGGGCCGGCACGTCGCCCGGTGCACGGTGGAACGCCTCATGCGCCGTGCAGGACTACGTGGGGGTGGGGGCTTGACCCCAGATCTTGGACACGCTGAATCCAGCACTGAGCCTTTCCCAACCTGTTTGTGCTGGTCAGGGGTGTGAGGTGCGTGGCGGCTTGGTGGAGCTGCCGTGGGGGCAGTGACGGTTCCTATTGCTGGTTCTGTCCCTGGGGCTTATTCACAAGGGAGTAATTCTGTTGATCTGCGGAAGCCGTCACCGGCGATTTTGTCTCGATACCGGCACGGCGGTGTGTCGCGCTTGAAGTGCAACAGCCCTTGCCGGTTTGTTCGGTGTTCCCAGGCATCGAACGAGGATCGGCGAAGAGCTGTTGCGATTCAAAGCTATGACAGGGTTGGACGATAGACAACTCACCGATCTGGTGGTGAGAGTACACGCCCGATGCGGCGGCAAGTTCGTTTCTGCAGGTAGGCCTGTTGCGTTGGGCTTGTTCCGGTCAGTGGCCATGGTGGTGACGCTGATGCGCAAGAACGTGACCCAGGACTTCGCGGGCGCGATCTTCGGGGTCAGCCAGTCCACGGTCAGTCGCCGCTGGGACCTGCTGCGCCCGGTGATCGGCGAGGTCCTCGCCGACGTCGTGCCCGACCCGCGGGAGGTCCTCGGAGGCGGAACAGTGCTGGTCGATGGCACCGTGTGCCCGACGTGGGACTGGAACGCAGTGTCCGACCTGTTCTCGGTCAAGGCCGGCTACTCGGGCATGAACCTGCAGATCGCCGCCACCCTCGACGGAGTCCTCGTCGCGGTCGGCGAAGTCCCGATTCACGGCGCCCGCCACGACGCACATGCCTACGCCGCATCCGGGCTGGCGGAGCGTCTGCGCGATCTCCCGTCCGTCGCCGACCTCGGCTACATCGGCGTCGAGGGCATCAACACGGTCCCGCACAAGCGATCCCCCGGTATCGACCTCGACCCCAGCCAAGTCGAGTTCAACACCGCCCTCGGCAGAATCCGCGCAGCCGTCGAACACGCCATCGCGCACCTCAAAACATGGCGCATGCTCAGCGAAGAAGGTGGCCGATACCGCTACCCCATCAGCAAATACGAAAGCACAGTTGCGGCAATCGTAGGCCTCTACTTCTTTGCGGCTTATGAATAAGCCTCCTGGCTCGGCTATTGGTGCTGTCGGCGGAGGGATCGGTGGCGGGCTCACGGGTGCCGCTGCGGCGTGCTGACGTTAGGCTCTTATATGCAGAATGAGAACGGCAACTCTGAACGCGAAGTAGTGAAGCGGCTCTCCTTAGCCCTTCTTGGAGCGTGGCTTGGTCTAGGGATATGGGTGTGCACTCAGGTCGTGGTTGGGAATATTCACGTCCTGTGGAAACAGGGCATGCTCCATATGCTAGTCGGGTTAATTATTACGCTCACAATCGTGCGCGCGATAAAAAAGCGTCGAGCTGAACCTGAAGCGAAGGGAGAAAGCGAAGGGAGGAGTTGAATAGATGTACTCGCGGTCTCCGCGCGTAGCCCTCG
The DNA here is from genome assembly GCF_020496245.1 of Pseudonocardia sp. ICBG601. Classification (NCBI taxonomy): domain Bacteria; kingdom Bacillati; phylum Actinomycetota; class Actinomycetes; order Pseudonocardiales; family Pseudonocardiaceae; genus Pseudonocardia; species Pseudonocardia sp. ICBG601. Next base: position 64,784 of record NZ_JAHLJA010000163.1, read on the forward strand.
AAGTCTGAGTCGTATCTGGGGGCTTATTCATAAGCCGCAAAGAAGTAGAGGCCTACGATTGCTGCAACTGTGCTTGCGTATTTGCTGATGGGGTAGCGGTATCGGCCGCCTTCTTCGCTGAGCATGCGCCATGTTTTGAGGTGCGCGATGGCGTGTTCGACGGCTGCGCGGATTCTGCCGAGGGCGGTGTTGAACTCGACTTGGCTGGGGTCGAGGTCGATGCCGGGGGATCGCTTGTGCGGGACCGTGTTGATGCCCTCGACGCCGATGTAGCCGAGGTCGGCGACGGACGGGAGATCGCGCAGACGCTCCGCCCGGATGCGGCGTAGGCATGTGCGTCGTGGCGGGCGCCGTGAATCGGGACTTCGCCGACCGCGACGAGGACTCCGTCGAGGGTGCTTCCTGTTCATTGATCATTGTTGATCAGAACGGATGTTTCGCTCTCCGCACCTGCAGTAGCCAGCGGTGCTGGAGTCCTGGTCCGGCAGTCTGGACCGGTGACGATCTCGTTCCTGGATGATCTGTTTCACCTGCGTGTGCGGGGTCCACAGGGAGATGTCGGGGTCTCCGTCTCGATCCAGGATGTTGATCGCGGCAGCATGATCAGCATCCCACACGACCCTGCCCTTATGAGGGCAGTGAAGCCAGGTTGCGGAGCGACGACCGAGGGTCGACGTTCCGGGGATGACTTGCGACGTGTAGGCAGCGTTGACCAGCCGTAACGACGAACCTCGCCGTTCCGACACGTCATGGAGTGCTTGCGCGGTGATACCTTTGGTCCAGGCGGCCAGCCGACGGTTGGTATCAGGACCTCGATCCCGGTTGTTGATCCGTCGGGTGAGGTCCTCGGCCACGATCACGTTCGCATTGTCAGCGACAGCATTCACTGCGCGATATGTGATATCCCGGACGCGGGTTTTCCAGGCTCGTTCTTGCCGGATTTTCTTGATCGTCCCGAGGTTATGACGGCGAACCCGTAGCGCTTTCGCATGATCACCGCGTAGGTCGGCGGCGTTCGCGATCGAGCGTAGTTTCGCCCGCCGGGCGTTACGCATCTTGAGCTGGTCGGAACGGGCACTCAGTAACGGGCCGAGCCCTTGACCATGGCGGCGGCCATCGGAATCGGTGAGTACTTCAGTGTATCCTTTGTCCACGCCGATGGCGCGATCACCGACGGGCCGGTGACTCGACCGCAATGATTGGTCGTCGATCTGGTAATGGACTTCGACCCGGCCACCGCGCAGGATTAGCCGGAGAGTTTTCTCTGGCGCGATTGTAGTGTTCAGCGGTACCGTGATCGGCGCGCAGCCGGAGCCCCCAGGAACCTTGAGCCAAACATTTCCGCCCTCGGCGCGTGTGAACGTGCGAACCTGATCCGAACGGATGATGATTTGGTTTGCAGTATGGTTATGCCCGCGGCGCCAGCACTGCCGCATCCATCGGGACAGCAGCGGATCATCGACCCATTGATCCCGTTTCAATGCGGCGTACAGTCGCTTCCTCTCCTGGGGGGAAGCGACTGTACGCCGGTGGATCTTCTTCCGTACCTCGACCTTCGCGGCATCACGGTGCGCGCGGATGTCCGCGACCGCGTCCCGTACGGTCTCTTTCCAGGCGTTAGCTGGCACGTCGAATGCCTCAGCAGTGCCATCAGCCATCCATAGATCTCGAATAAACCTATCCGAGAGCCCTACCCCAGCGATCGAACCGAACTGGTTCCATACCATTGACCGCACACGCCCTAGACGCTGTGCCTGTTCAAGCAAGGCAGTGTACTTGCCTGCATTAATCCCTGCGGAGTAAGCAATTCTGGTGACCTTCATCAGGCCCCGCCCTCTATGAGGTCACGGTCTGCTTTAATCTGTTTCTCGTAACGCCGAAGCCCGTACAGACGGCATGAGAACGTATGAACGATCGCCAATAGGTCCTCCACGAGTTCCTGCTGTGGCGACAGAGACTCGGTGTTGGCGACAGTAATCTGACATCCGTTGCGGTCCGCAACATGGGCGATCAAGTCAAACCCGAAACGCGTCAATCGATCCTTATGCGCCACGACAAGACGCTCGACGCAGCCATCAGCGATCCGGTCGATCAGCCGCGTGAACTTCTTGCGTTTGAAGTTCATTCCACCGCCGATCTCAGTGACCCACTCCGTGACTGCAATTCCAGCATTTAAGCAAAACATTTCCATTGCCGCGACTTGCGACGCTAAATCATCTTTCTGTCCCGGTGACGACACTCGGCAATACACGACCGTCACTCGTTCCGCATCTGGTGCCCCCAACTGCAACACCGCCCGCACATCCGACTCGTCGAAGTAGCGCTGCCCGCTCGCCGTCCAGGGCCCCGGCAAAGTCGTTAGATGATCTTGTGGCGAGCCGTGACAAGCGGCGCAGCTGCGCCGCCGCTCGGCGCTATAGCTGGTCCCGGGCAGGTGCAGCGCGGCAATCAGAAGGCCGCGTGGGGCGACTACCGCCGCCTATCGCGACTTTGCCGGGGCCCTGGCTCGCCGTCCGCTTGGCCGTGATCCGGCCCTCGTGCTCCCACCGACGCACCGTCGACGCGGACCTCCCCACTCGGGAAGCGAACTCGCCGATCCTGTACGTGGTCATAATAGACAAGTATAGAGAGTTCTAGAGAGGAACTCAATCACTAGTCACAGCTCCCGCATCTGGTGTCGGTGCTCGACCAGACCAGCGGTGGCGTGCTCGGCCAGGTTCAGGTCGCAGAGAAGGGCAGCGAGATCACCGCGTTCACCGCGCTGCTCGACCCCCTCGACCTCGACGATGTACTGGTCACCGCGGACGCTCTGCACACCCAGCGAGCCCACGCCGACTACCTGCACCGCCGCGGCGGGCACTACCTGATGACGATCAAAGCGAACCAGCCCACGCTGCTGGCACGGGTACGGGCGCTGCCCTGGACCCAGATCGGCGTCGCTGATCGTCAACGCGGGCGTGGGCACGGCCGCGTCGAGACCCGCACGATCAGCGTGGTCAGCCTGCACCCCTGTCCCGACCTGGGCGCAGAGTTCTTCCCCCACGCATCCCAGGCGATCAAGCTGGTGCGCCGGCGTCGCCCACTGCGGCCTGGCGGGAAGTGGAGAACCGAGACCGCCTACGCGATCACCAGCCTGACCAGCACCGACGCCGATCCAGGACTGCTCGCCCGCTGGATCCGTGGGCACTGGTCGATCGAGAATCGCCTGCACTGGGTCCGTGATGTCTGCTTCGACGAAGACCGCGCCACCGCCCACACCGGTCACGCCCCGCAGGTCATGTCGGCGTTGCGGAACCTCGCGATCACCGCGCTACGCCTGCACGGCGTCAGCAACATCGCCGCAGCACTCCGCCACCACGCCCGCGACCCCCATCGACCACTGACCACCTACAAGATCATCTAGCGACTTTGCCGGGGCCCTGACCGGGAGGGTGGTCGCGGAGCGGCCATGGTCATCAGTACGTAGTTCCATGCTTTGGAAAAGGTCAAGGTCAAGGTCAACTGACTGCGGCAAGGGTGGGCGGTTTAGGTCGGTTTGGGTGTATCTGTCCGTAGTGGCTGAGTGTGTTCGTGTGATTTCTGCTGGTAGTGGTTCTTGACCAACGGGGGGGGGGGCGTGTTCGCATGCGGTCATGAGTGCGAAGAAGTATGTGCGTCGCATTATCGGGGCTGTGTTGGTTGTGGCCGCTTCGACATGTTCGGTGACCGGCATGGCAGTAGCGGAAACTACTTCCCCTGCCGGAGTGGCCGAGGCTGGCGAGAGCTTTGCATCGCCGCCGCCTAGCCCGGATCGTTTTACTTACACGGCGCACGCTGACGACGACACGTCAGAGGTGCCTGCGAAGAGCGCTTTTTTGGACAGCGGTGGCATCACTGGCGCTGAACTTGCGCGACGCCTGGAGAGGGCAGGATACATTAAAGGGCCCAAGTTTCGCACCGCTCAAGGCATCGCTTACGAGTACAGACTGAAAGAGTCGCAGTACACGATTTCGTATCTCGTCCCAGCTGATCCGAGAAAAATTGTTTCAGATCCTGCGGAAAGCGCGGGCGACAGAAAAGTAAACATTGGCTGGGATAACGGCCCGCGTCTCTATATGACCGGCACGGATTTTTGGAATCTGGGCAAAGAAGGACTCCAGGAGGCGTGTAACAAACTCCCGTGGGGGTCGAGGGCGTGCACGAACTTCGTGGAACGCGTCTGGACTGGCAATCTTACTGGCCCTGGTCGAATCCTCAATGACGGTAGGTGCTGGGATCTAAGTCAGACTCTTAACGTTGGATGGCGCCCGGCGGCACCGGAGAAGTGCAAGTGAAACTAGCTTACAAAATCGGCGGGCTCGCACTCGCGTCTATCAGCGCAATGAGCTATACATGGCTGGCTGGCTCGGAATACGTAGAGCAAGGTCGAGCCATCCCTATACTCAGCGCCGCCCCGCTTGTTTTGGTAGCCTGGCTGGCGACGTGCTATCTCCTTGCTTCTGACCGCAGAAAGTCGGTCGCGTGGTGGATTCTGGGATCAGGCAGTTGTTGCACACTTGTCGCAGCGGTGCTGCTACTGATGGGTTTCACCGAGGACAACGTGACCCCATTTATTGGTGGTCTGTTGTTCATCCATGTGTTCGTTATGCTGCGAAACATCAGAAAACTGGAGTCGCGACTACTATAGCGAGTTTGTAAATGCCTGCTCAGTAAGCAGTCTCAACAGTGATGCCGCTCGGCCTGTCGTGGGCAAGTCGATCCGGCCCGGAGCCTGCCCCCGGGGCGGGTGAGGACCGGAAGCGGCCCGGGGTTGTTCGGTTCAGCGCAGCGACCCGCCCTGCGGGACCCCGGCTTTTACGTTACCCACTTAGCCGGGCTAAGTCTCTAGCTTGTTGTTGCGCTCCGCCGCAGGCGGGGAGCAATCGTCAAGACCTGTGGATGAAGATCTTTTAGGCGGCTTCGGTGTGGGTGTGGGCATCGGGTCGTTCGACGAGGCGGCCGGCGTCGAATCGGGCTCCGGCTCGGACGAGGGCGACCAGGTGCGGTCCGTTCACGGCGCGCCATCGGTTCTGGGCGGCCTCGATGAGCTTGAACGCCATCGCCAGTCCGGCCGCGCGTGACCCGGGCCCGCGGGTGACCCGGGTGCGGTGGCGGACCGTCGCGAACGTGGACTCGATCGGGTTCGTGGTGCGTAGGTGTTGCCAGTGAGCCTTTCCCAACCTGTTTGTGCTGGTCAGGCGGTGGTGATCATGAGGGTCTGGATCGCTGCGACGAGCTGAGCAGCCTGGGAGGGGCTGGAGCGGATCTTGCGGAGGATCTTCCAGTTCTTCAGCTCGGCGTTGACCCGCTCACCCGGTGCCCGCCGTCGGGCGTGAGCGGCGTTGACGGCCTTCTGATTCGCTGACAGGGGCCGGTACCGGCCGGTGTCGAGATCGCGGCGTCGGCGTCGGTGCGGGACGGTGATCGCGGGACCGCCGCCCTGGTAGGCGGTGTCAGCGACCGCCCGCACCCCGGTGGTGTTGACCGCGTCGATGATCCCGTGGATCCGGGCAGCGCCCATGTCGTGCCGTGCCCCCGGTAGCGGCGGGGAGATCCACACCAGCCGACCCGCGGGGTCGGCGATGACCTGCACATTCAGCCCGTGACACTTGTGCTTCCCGCTATAGAACGCCCGGTCATAGCCCGAGCCCATGCCGACCCGGTCGATACGCAGCAGCGTCCCGTCCAGGATCACGAACGCCTTCCCGGCCGCGACCGTGATGGCCTGCTCCAGGGTCGGCGCGAGCGCAGCGAGCAGCCCGATCGCCTCGGCGACATACCGGGACACCGTGGACTTCCCGACTCTGAATCCGCTGGCCAGGTCGGTGTAGGTCTCGCCCTTACGTAGGTGCGCGAGCACGAGCAGGGCCTGACGGGCCGGGGTCAGGAGCCGCCACCGGGTCCCGATCCGGCGACGATGTCCGCGCAGCAGCCCGGCCAGGACACGAACCGTGCGAGTGGACATCGACATCCCGGATGGGTAGGACAACACGCGGGGCTCCTCGGTAGGCGGTGGCGCGACAGCTATCCGTCTACCAGGAGCCCCACCCATCTCACGACAAGCCACGCACCTCACACCCCTGACCAGCACAAACAGGTTGGGAAAGGCTCAGTGTTCGGCGGGGAAGTCGTAGAAGGCGAGCAGTTCGTCGAGGTCGTCACCGATCTTCGTGACGGCCTTGCCGAACTTCGCCCGGTAGGCGGCCTCGAAGCGGGCCACGGCGTCGAGGGTTCTCCTCGGCGATCCTGCCGCGATGGTGCCGCCGCACTCCGAAGATCACCGAGGTGTTACCGCTGCTGTATCTGCACGGACTCTCGACCGGGGACTTCGTGCCCGCGCTCGGGCAGTTCCTCGGCTCCACCGCGGGCCTGTCGGCGTCGATGGTCACCAGACTGACCGAGACCTGGAAGACCGAACAGCAGACCTTCTCCCGCCGGGACCTGTCCGGTGTGGACTACGTCTACCTGTGGGCCGACGGGATCCACGTCAACATCCGCCTCGAGGAACACAAGCTGTGCCTGCTCGTGCTCATCGGAGTCCGCGCGGACGGCGGCAAGGAACTCGTCGCCCTGACCGATGGCTACCGCGAGTCGAGCGAGTCCTGGGCCGATCTGCTGCGCGACTGCGCGCGGCGCGGCATGCGAGCACCCGTGCTCGCGGTCGCTGACGGCGCGCTCGGGTTCTGGGGCGCGCTGCGCGAGGTGTTCCCGCAGACCCGCGAGCAGCGCTGCTGGGTCCACAAGACCGCCAATGTCCTTGCCGCTCTGCCGAAGTCAGCGCATCCGGGGGCGAAGAAGGCGCTGACCGAGATCTGGAACGCCGAGGACAAGCGCAGAGCCCTCGACGCCGTGGCCCGCTTCGAGGCCGCCTACCGGGCGAAGTTCGGCAAGGCCGTCACGAAGATCGGTGACGACCTCGACGAACTGCTCGCCTTCTACGACTTCCCCGCCGAACACTGGCAACACCTACGCACCACGAACCCGATCGAGTCCACGTTCGCGACGGTCCGCCACCGCACCCGGGTCACCCGCGGGCCCGGGTCACGCGCGGCCGGACTGGCGATGGCGTTCAAGCTCATCGAGGCCGCCCAGAACCGATGGCGCGCCGTGAACGGACCGCACCTGGTCGCCCTCGTCCGAGCCGGAGCCCGATTCGACGCCGGCCGCCTCGTCGAACGACCCGATGCCCACACCCACACCGAAGCCGCCTAAAAGATCTTCATCCACAGGTCTTGACGATTGCTCACCAGCGACGAAGACGGGTTCAACGCGATATCGCGCCCCAGCTCCTCCGCTCCGACCCCACCTGACCAGCGAAAACAGGTTGGGAAAGGCTCAGACCCCCGATGGACGATGCGCTGGAAACCCGTACTCAACGCCTTCGCCATCACCTTCGGTGACCGCTGGCCGGGAGCCGAGACCTACTGACAACACCGCCGGAAACACCGTTCACGAGACAGGCCCGTTCTCGCCGCGACACTTCTCGCAGCGGAGGAGGCTTATTCAGGGCCCGTGAAATAACGATCTAGCCCGGCGTGTCGGGTTGGGCGACAGCCCGTCCATCGCGAAGATTGGTTTGTCGAATCAATCCGAGATGAATGGGTTGTCGCAGTATGTACTATACCACTGGCTTTCGGCGTGATGAGATTCAGGATCTTGCCGCTCTGGTGCATGAGCAGGATCAGCGGAACGCGACTGGCCTGCGACGGCCTTGGCCGCCGATTCTGGGATTGTTCTGGTCGGTGGTGATCACGTTGGCGTATCTGCGCGGGAATCGTGTGCAGTGGGAGTTGGCGGAAACCTACGGGGTGTCGCAGTCGACGGTCAGTCGAGCGATCACGGGGGTGACACCGTTGCTGGCGCAGGCGCTGCGGAGTGTCGTTCCGACGGCGGAGGAGCTTCGTGCCGATCGGCAGTACATCATCGACGGAACCCTACTGTCCTGCTGGTCATGGACCGCCGTACCAGGTCTGTGGTCGGGCAAGCATCGCACCACCGGCGTCGTCGTCCAGGTCGCAGCCACCCTGGAAGGGCAGCTGTCGTGGATCTCCGACCCGACCCCAGGGCCCCGGCAAAGTCGCTAGATGATCTTGTAGGTGGTCAGTGGTCGATGGGGGTCGCGGGCGTGGTGGCGGAGTGCTGCGGCGATGTTGCTGACGCCGTGCAGGCGTAGCGCGGTGATCGCGAGGTTCCGCAACGCCGACATGACCTGCGGGGCGTGACCGGTGTGGGCGGTGGCGCGGTCTTCGTCGAAGCAGACATCACGGACCCAGTGCAGGCGATTCTCGATCGACCAGTGCCCACGGATCCAGCGGGCGAGCAGTCCTGGATCGGCGTCGGTGCTGGTCAGGCTGGTGATCGCGTAGGCGGTCTCGGTTCTCCACTTCCCGCCAGGCCGCAGTGGGCGACGCCGGCGCACCAGCTTGATCGCCTGGGATGCGTGGGGGAAGAACTCTGCGCCCAGGTCGGGACAGGGGTGCAGGCTGACCACGCTGATCGTGCGGGTCTCGACGCGGCCGTGCCCACGCCCGCGTTGACGATCAGCGACGCCGATCTGGGTCCAGGGCAGCGCCCGTACCCGTGCCAGCAGCGTGGGCTGGTTCGCTTTGATCGTCATCAGGTAGTGCCCGCCGCGGCGGTGTAGGTAGTCGGCGTGGGCTCGCTGGGTGTGCAGAGCGTCCGCGGTGACCAGTACATCGTCGAGGTCGAGGGGGTCGAGCAGCGCGGTGAACGCGGTGATCTCGCTGCCCTTCTCTGCGACCTGAACCTGGCCGAGCACGCCACCGCTGGTCTGGTCGAGCACCGACACCAGATGCGGGAGCCAGACCCTGCCGTCGGCGGCACGGACGCGGGCGCCGCGCAGGGTCTTGCCGTCCAAGGCCAGCACGCGACGCTGTTCTCGCCGGGGTGTGCCCTCCGCCGCCGGCTGGGCGCTGAGCTGGGGCAACACCCAGGACTGCAACGCCGCCTCCAGCGCCGAGGCGTCGACCCGTTGCAGGACCCGGCGGATGGTCGACTCGTGCGGAGCGACCGCGCCCACCCCGAGCACGTCCAGCACGGCGCGGCCGACGTCATGGGCGTACTCGGCGATCGCGGTGAACGACCGGGCCCCCGCCAACACCGCGCACGCCCCCAGTAGCAACACCGCGAGGACACCGTGGCGGACACCGCGTGGTTTCCGCGGGTCCGGCACTCGCGACAGGGCCTCCACCAGCGACAACCCCGCCGCCTCACCGACCGGCGCGGCTCTCCCCGCGTCAGGACCGACCTCCAGGCCTTCCAGAGCAGCAACGATCGGAGACACTGACACTGCGGACACAGGGAGGCTTATTCAGGGCCCGTGAAATAACGATCTAGCCCGGCGTGTCGGGTTGGGCGACAGCCCGTCCATCGCGAAGATTAATTTGCCGAATCAATCCAAGATGAACGGGTTGTCGCAGTATGTACTATACCACTGGCTTTCGGCGTGATGAGATTCAGGATCTTGCCGCTCTGGTGCATGAGCAGGATCAGCGGAACGCGACTGGCCTGCGACGGCCTTGGCCGCCGATTCTGGGATTGTTCTGGTCGGTGGTGATCACGTTGGCGTATCTGCGCGGGAATCGTGTGCAGTGGGAGTTGGCGGAAACCTACGGGGTGTCGCAGTCGACGGTCAGTCGAGCGATCGCGGGGGTGACACCGTTGCTGGCGCAGGCGCTGCGGAGTGTCGTTCCGACGGCGGAGGAGCTTCGTGCCGATCGGCAGTACATCATCGACGGAACCCTACTGCCCTGCTGGTCATGGACCGCCATACCAGGTCTGTGGTCGGGCAAGCATCGCACCACCGGCGTCGTCGTCCAGGTCGCAGCCACCCTGGAAGGGCAGCTGTCGTGGATCTCCGACCCGACCCCAGGCTCCCGACACGACCTACATTGCCTCGACCAATCCGGCGCCCTCGACCACCTCGCCACATACCCACCGATCGGCGATAAAGGCTACATCGGGCGCGGCATGCTCACCCCGTTCAAAAAACAACCCGGCCGGGAACTTCTCGACTGGCAGAAAACATTCAACAAGAGCCTCAACCGCACACGCGCCACCATCGAGCGAGTCATCGCCCATATCAAGTCGTGGAAAGTTCTCCACACAGACTACCGTCGACCCTACGCCACATTTAAAACGACGATCTCGGCAGTCATCGGACTCATCTTCTACGCACTTACCTGACGGAGCCTGAATAAGCCTCGAGGTATCCAGTCGAGGTGCGGGGCTCAGCTGGAGAATCCTCCCGAGTGGGCGAGTAGTTCGGTTCCGTTTATGTATGACGATGAATCGGATGCGAGCCAGACGATCGCCGATGCGATCTCGCCGACGCCGGCCATGCGACCGCTCGAGACGAGCGCCCCGAGACGATCTTCGCGATCCACGTCCGATTCCCCGGGCAGACGGGTCATTTCGGTGCGGACCGGTCCCGGTGCGACACAGTTCAATCGGATATCCCGGGGTGCCAGCTCGACAGCCGCGCAGCGTGTGAATGCGGCAATGCCGGCCTTCGTCGCCGCGTAGACGCCGAGTCCGGCCCCTGCGCTAGACGATCCCACCGCCGAGGTGACGGTGACGATGGCTCCCCCGGACCCTTCCGACATCCTGGACACCTCCTCGCGGATCGCGGCGATCGTGGCGGTGAGGTTGATCGCGCACATCGACCGGAGATCATCGTCGCGGATGTCCGTCACGGTGGCATAGCCCCACACACCGATGCAGTTCACCGCGATGTCGATGGGCCCGAACTCCTCGTCCAGGTGGTGGAAGGCGTCGCTCACCGTGTCGAGGCGTTCTGCGTCTAGATGCCCGTGATAGTCGATACCGGGGTGCTCGGCGGGTCGTCGGCCCAGCGTGGCTACACGGTTGCCCCGGTCCTCGAGGTAGTGGCCGATCACTGCTCCGGCGATCCCGGACGTGGACCCGATGACCACGACGTTGCTCACTGGTGCACCCTCCTTGTGTCCGAGTCGGATCGTTGATCCAGACTTCGGACGCACCTGAGGTCCCCACCGGGCCATCGCCCTGCTCGCTCGATCCTTGAGGTCCGCGATGAGTTCTGCGAGGTCCGGTGGCCCAGGACGCGCCGACTGGCTACAGGGCTGAGCACCATCGAGTGCCGATCAGTGAGCGACCGGCTGCCGCGTCCCGGGACCACCGGGTGCCTTCCCACCGCGGCAACAGCGAGGAGGCGACCATGAGTGTCTCCAACAGCAAGACCGGCGTCGACAACACACTCGACACCAGCACCACCGACAGTCGCCTCAGCGAGCGCAGACCCACCGGCGGAGTGGACTGGGCCAAAGACGACCACGCGGTGGCCGTGGTCGACCCCGACGGAGAACAGACCGCCCGGTTCACCGTCGCTCACGACCAGGCGGGGCTGCGCGAACTGGTCCGCCGGCTGCTCAAAGCGGGCGTGGTCGAGGTCGGCATCGAACGGCCCGACGGCCCGGTAGTCGTGGCCCTGCGCCAAGCCGGGCTGGTGGTGTTCGTGATCCCACCCGTCCAGCTCAAGAACCTGCGCTCTCGTTACGGCTCGGCCGGGAACAAGGACGACCGTTTCGACGCCTACGTCCTGGCCGACACCGTGCGCACCGACCACCGCAGGCTGCGCCCGCTGCTGAGCGACACCCCGACCACCACCGCGCTGCGCCAGACCGTCCGCGCGCGACGCGACCTGGTCGCCCACCGGGTCGCGGTCGCCAACCAGCTCCGCGCGCATCTGCAGATCTGCTTCCCCGGCGCAGGCGGCCTGTTCGCCGACATCGACTCCGAGATCAGCCTGCGGTTCCTGGAACGCTTCCCCACCCAGGACCGCGCGGACTGGCTGTCCCCACGCCGACTGGGCGCCTGGCTGGCCTCGGTCGGCTACTGCGGCCGCGTCGACCCCACAGTCCTGCACACCCGTCTGACCGACGCACCCCGCGGACACACCGGCGACAACACCACCGCGAGCGCCGCAGTCACCACCGCCTACACCGCGGTGCTGCGCACACTGACCAAGCAGATCGCCGAGCTCGCCGCCCGGATCAGCGAACAACTCGACACCCACCCCGACGCCGAGATCTTCACCAGCCTGCCCCGCTCCGGGCGAGTCCGCGCCGCACGCCTGCTCGCCGAGATCGGCGACGCCCGAGGCCGGTTCCCCACCGCAGACTCGCTGGTCTGCCTGACCGGGGTCGCCCCCTCCACCCGACAGTCCGGCAAGGTCCGCGCGGTGTCGTTCCGCTGGGGCGCCGACCGCGAGCTGCGCGACGCGATCTGCGACTTCGCCGGCGACAGCCGACATGACAACCCCTGGGCCGCCGACCTCTACCGACGAGCCCGCGCCCGAGGCCACGACCACCCCCACGCCGTCCGTGTCCTGGCACGCGCCTGGGTCAGCATCATCTGGGCCTGCTGGACCACCCACAGCACCTACCAGCCCGACCGTCACCGAGCCCTCCAACGCATCCTCAGCCAAGATCAACCGGCGGCGGCTTGACACAGGGCAACTCATCGCTTGACCTCCGTCGCCGCAGTGGACAGCTTTGGTGCGAGCGTCGCGAGACCGGCGACGGCCAGCACCAGCGACAGGTAGTACACCGCGTGCAGCGTTGCGGTGAGATCGATCAGTAGGCCACCCACGGACGCCCCGACGAAGATGCCGAAGCAGATGATCGAGGTGTGGACGGTGTTGACGACGAAGGAGACGCCGCCGGCACGCATGACACGAACGGCGAATGCGGGGTTCAAACTGACCCCCGCGAATCCGAGGGCTGCCACGGCGACGAGCACGGCGACCTTACTGGTGTCGGCGATGAGGAAGAGCACCGCGGCTGCGGCGATCACGACGGCACCGGCGATCGAGATCGTGAGCGTGTAGGCGTCGGCGAGGCGGCTGACCACTATCAGACCCAGGACACAGGTCACGCCGTACGCCGCCAGGATGATCGGGACCCAACTCTGGGTGAAGCCCGCACGTTCGGTCAGAATCGGCGAGAAGTAGCTGAAGATCGAGAACACAGCGCCGATCAGCAGCCCGCTGGTGGCGTATGCCGGCCACAGACCGCCGTTGCGCAACTCGGACAACTGGGAGACGATCTTGGGCTGTTCCCCCTGCTCGAGGGCAGGCACCAGCAGCATGCTGGCCACGAGACCGACCGCCGCGAGTACGGCCACGAACGCGAAGGCCAACCGCCACCCGAAGGTGGTGCCGAGGAAGCTCGCCAACGGAAGCCCGATCACCGTGCCAACGGTGTTGCCGCCCATCACGATTCCGACGGCTCGTCCGCGAACCGACTCGGCGACGGATTGGGCGGCGATGGAGAGAGTGACACCGTAAGCGCTCCCGGCTGCCGCGCCTGTGAGGATGCGGCCGACGACGATCATCGCGTAGTTCGGTGCGGCGGCGGCGATGAGTTCTCCGGCGATGAACACCACCGAGATGACGATCAGCGCGGACTTCGGAGGTATCCGCGCCAGGAGCACCGAGGCGGGAGGGGCGATCAAGACCATCGACAATGCGTATATGGCGATTAGATACCCGACGCTTGAGATGCTTGCAGGCAGATCGGCTGCCAGTGGGTTCATCAGACCCGAGACCATGAACTCGCTCGTGGTGAACGCCAGAATCGTGAACGAGAGCACGTACACGGGGAGAAGGATCCGGGTCCTCGACTCCTGAGTAGTGTCCGCCCCTGCATCTGATGTCGAACTCATGGTGTCACCTCGTCGTCGTCAGTGGTGGTCGGCGGTGGCGGCACAAGGCCGAACCGCGCACCGATTTCGGCCGCGGCGGCGTTGTCTGCGGCGGTTGCGGAAGGGACCGCGATGGCGGGGAGTGCGGGCGTACCGGCCTGGAGGAAGAACTCCTCAATTCCCGCACGGGTGAACACGAACAGCACGCGCGCAGGCTTGTTCGTGCGGTTCTGGAACCAGTGCACAGTGTCGGGTGTGATTACCGCAGTATCGCCGGCTACTGCCGTGTGCTCCGTATCTCCGATGATCACGGTGATCGTTCCGGTGTGGACATAGATCAGCTCGATCGCATGGAGGTGGCGATGTGGTGGCGGTCCGCCACCTGGTGGTACCCAGCCGTCCGTGAGGGAGATCTCGCCACCGGTGCTGTCACCATGGACGGTGACGGAGTACACGTCGCTACTGAGCCACACGGTAGGCGCGTCCTCGGCTCGCTGAACTGTGGAGGTCACTGCGGCTGCTCCTCTCGCGACATGAACGGGTGCTCGGTGCGGCCCGTTAGGATCAGCTCGCCAGCTGCGCGGGGGATCGCTTCCTGCGCGACCGCATGCTGGTTGATGGTCTCGATGTCGCGCATCATCTGGTCGATCGAGTACGTGGACTCGTCCTTGTAGATGGCGCGACCAGCTGTGATGTCGTAAGCGGAGCGGACTATCGAGCGTGCGGTGCGGAAGGCGTTCTGTCGCGCGAGCGCGGCCCCGACCACGGCTTCGTGCAGCGATTCGGGGTCGTACTCACCGCTTGCGACCTCCCACTGATGCCGCAATGACTCGTTGACCGCGGATCTGGTGACGTGCAGTAGGGCACAGATCTCGCCGATCTGCTGCTCGATGCGTGCACGATCGGAGCGCAGACCATAGTGCCGGTGCTGCAGCTTCTCGAACACGAGCTCGACTGCTGCGTACGCGACTCCCACCGGTACACCGGACATCTTGCGGAGGATGGCGTCCCTCCCGGTGTACAGCGGACCCTTGCGGTGCGGTGTCGTGAACGACATGGCGCGGTTCGCCGGCACGGTGACATAGTCGGATGCCGACGTGTAGTGTCGGCTGCCGCTACCTTCGAGCCCGGTGGTGTGCCACGTGTCCAGGACGGTGAAGTCGGCCGGGTGGGCGGCGATGATGCGCCAGCACCACCGGTCGTTCCCCGCCTCCATATCCGCACGTGAGGAATAGAGCCGGATACCGGCCAACACCCGGTCAGCATGGTCGATGCCACTGCCGAACTGCCAGGTTCCGGTGAACTCGATCCAATCATCGACCTCGACGCCGACACCCTGTGGGTGGATCCATCCCGCAGACGCCAGGTTCGGGTCGTCGAAGTACGCGTTGTCGGGGTCGTGCAGGTATCCGGCGTAGATCCCTGAATCCATCCCGATCATCACACACCAGGCGACGGAAGCGTCGATTCGGGCGAGAGTCTCCACGATGTCGTTCTGCTCGATCGAGGTCAGCCCCAGCCCGCCTTGATCTACGGGTTTGGCGGCCGCGAACACCCCCAGTCCGCGAAGCGCGTCTACGACGGGCGCGGGAAGTCTGCGGTCAGCAGCCATCTCTGCCCTATGCTGCGCTGCGACATCGGGCAGCTCCTTGCCGATACGCTCGCGGAGGTCAAGGTACGTCGGTGAATCGCTCACCGGTCTGATGAGGAGGTCCAGTGCAGTCATCGGGTTCTCCGATCGTCGGAGAGGTAGCGGCCGGCGCTGAAACGCCGGCCTGGGTCTAGGGCATCTCGTACAGCGCTGATAAGCGGGTCGGTCGGGGTTGCCGGGTGTGCGGCATCAAGCCGATATGGAACGACACCGAGATCCCGGAAACGCTCGTGGAGAGTCGTGAGAATCGTGTGTGCCTCTGCGGCCTGAGTAGCGCGGTCGAACGAGATCGATACAACCAGGTCCACCAGGTCCGGCGAGATCAGGTTCGCCGTAGCACCAACCGCGGGGCCATCCGGTCCGCCGAGGCCGTCGATTACGGCGTATGCGGACCGCAGGAGGTCAGCGTCGTTCACGGGTAGGAGAGGCAGGAAGAAGATCCACCCGCGCCCGTGGGCGTCGACGTCGGAGGGCGATGCTCCCAGTGTCGCCTCGACGAGGGCGTCGTGTGCGGTTACATCCCCGCTGTAGCCCCGCACGACGAGTGCAGTGATCGGATCGGCTTTCAGCGGTAGGGAATCCGCGCCGGTGAACACAGTGGTGGCCTCGGGGACCAGGCCCAGGTCAGCGACGGCGAACGACGAGAGAGTGTCGATCGTCTCCGGCTGTCCGTCCACGGCGAAGTACAGGATCGCTTCGCCCGTGCCAGCGGTCCCCGAGTAAGACGAACGTGCCCGTGGGCTGTACACCTTGGGAACGGCGTTGATCAGGCCCGTCGCAAGCGCGTTCGCCGCCGCAGCCAGAACTTCTGGGGTTCGCTCGGCGTCGATAACCGACTTGACGACGGCGGTCGCCGGTGGCTTCTTCAGAAGGGCGACCACGCCTGCCGTGACGACACCCAGGTTGGACTGGGTGAACAGTCCGAGCAGGTCGGGCCCGCGGCCGTGGCGATAGGGGGCCGACCCCGCCCCGATGTCCGGCCACCACCCGACTCGATGGCTGGTTCCGTCCGCGAGTGTGACCTCAAGGCCGAGGAGATCCTCGGTGCGGTGGCGACGGAGCCCAACACCCCGGTCGAGCGCATTTCCCAGGACCGAGGTCCCCGCAGATGACGCCGTGACGTTGAGAATGCGACCGGTTCCCACGAGAACGGACGCCAGATCCGCCTGCGTCACCCCAGGTTCGACAATGCACCATCCCGCGTCGACATCGATCCGCCGGATCGCCGACAGGTTCCGCATGGACACACTCAGCGGTCGGCAACCAAGCGGCACACTCGACCCAAGGCCCCAGTTGTAACCGCTGGAGAAGACGTGGATCCCTCTGTCGCTGGCCGCCCCTGCGATGATCTGCGTGACGTCGTCGACGGACTCCGGTGCAATAATCCCGTCTTCGTTGTTCTGGAACTCGCCGACGTTACTTCTGCCTGTCATGACGCCGCACCTCGCATGACGCTGGATACCGCGAACGTCACCTTCCCGCGCGTGATCAGCTCGGTCAATGGCTTCTCGACCAGCAGCGACCAATCGCCGCCGGAGGTCGCTGCAATCTTTAATGCGCCCGCTACCACCAGATCCAGGAGCAGTGCCAGATCGATCCCCGCGGAGGCGTAGTTGTTGAAGCTGACGAGATTCAAGCCCCGGTCGGAGAGGAATCGGACATCGAGCGCCGCTGGGCGGTCCGAGGCACCTCCGACCAGAAGAATGGTCGCGCCCGGAGCGACAGCATGAACAAGGCGTTCGAGCACGGGACCGCCGGCCACGTCTATCGCGCCGTCGAAGGGGGCGTCCGCGGGGGCCGCCAGTTCCGAGGCTAGTTTCACCTTGTCCGCTTCGACCAGGCCACGCTCGAGGAGCCACCGCCGTGATGCCTCTGAGCCGACCACCGCGGTGGTGTCCAGCCCGCAGTTCTGGGCCAACTGGACTGCGAGATGACCGACGCCACCCGACGCGCCCGAGATGAGAATCCGCTGGCCCGAGGACAGCCCCAGCTGGCGGATCGATCGAAGAGCCGTGAGCCCGGCCACCGGCAGCGCCGCCGCGCTCAGGTCGTCGACGGATGGCGGAACCACAGCGACATCCCGATGGTCGACGACTCTGTGTGTAGACCAAGCCCCGGACTGCCCCCACGTCGCGACCCGGTTGCCAACAGCGGGCCCGTGCCCGTTGCGGGAGCTCTTCTGGACGATCCCGACCGCATCCCACCCCGCGGGCTTGTCGGGATCCCAAGCGATTCTCGCCTCTCCGGCGTTGAGTGACACCCGTTCGACGGCTATTACCACCTCGTCGGGGCCGGCCTCGGGTGCGGGTGTGTCGCTAACCCGCAACTGGTTGTTGTGCAGGAAGATCGCCGAGGTACTCATCAGTGTGTCCTTGTCGTCGAGACGGTGTGCCCGCCAGCGGTGATGTGGGCGGGATTTGAGTCCGCGGCCTGGCGTGCCCCGGTCAGAATGACCCGGGCGTAGTGGAGCTCGTCGGCGCGTCCGCCGTCGAGGTCGACCAAACGCGCAGCTCTACGTCCCTCGAACGTGAACCCCGCCTTCTCGGCGACTCGTATCGACGCGGTGTTTCCAGGCTTGATTCCCAGTTCAAAGCGGTGGAACAGTCCAACTGCGGCAGACCAGCGGCAGAATGCCTCCAGGGCACGAGCCGCATAGCTGCGTCCGCGGTACCCAGGACGGACCTGGTACCCGACGTCGGCGACCCCGGGAGGGACCAGCTTGCGAACCTTGATCAGGCCCACTGGTGCGTCGTCCACGGACTGCGCGATCGTCAGAGCCGCGCGATCGGTTAGACGCCAGTCGAGATACCCTCTTCGAGCGGCATTCTCGGCCCGCTGCTGCGTGGATCCAGGGAACAGCGCCCACCGACGCGACAGCTCGTCGTTGTCGCATTCGACTATCATGCTCGCGTCCTCTGGCGCGAGGTTCCGTAGATAAAGCTCCCCCGCGACGACCTGTTCCCCGGCGATGCGGGGGAATCCGTCTGGCTCGTTCCAGTCGTCAAACCGCTCCATCACCGCAAGGTGCCCGGCTGGCGTCGGTCGAACCTCGACCAGCCGCATCTTTCGTTCCACAGCCCACTCGATGGCCGTGGTGTCTCGTACCGAAACTTGAACCTTCGTGGGTTCCGGCATCCTAGTCATCAGCGATTCACCCCAATCTTCCCTGACTCGCATTTGGATACATATTCTGTATGGATCGTTCAGTACAAAATAAGGGCAGAGAAAGCCTCCCATTGCGGTCCGTTCACCGCAGCGTTAACTCAAAGAGAGTGCCTGCAGCACCCCCTTCGCGATCGCCTCCATACTCGCCCGCGGGTTCTTAGCTCTCTCTCCAGAAGGCTTCAATCACGGGGCCAGGCATAGTCCAGCTAAGCCTCGTTTTTGCCCAGAGGTCAGCGCTAATATTGTTTTTAGCTTGACGGCCACCTCGTTTCGTAGTGGCGCCATGGCGCTTGGCAGGGTGAATATGATTCGACCATCCTTTCCAGGGCTCGACAAAGTCGCCTATTACGACTTTGTCGAGCTCCGGAAAGGATGGTCACCGCCAACTCTCCTGGAAAATATAACAGACTAGGAGCGTAAGTCCAACACAAAGTACGATCAGAAACAGAGGCGACACTAGGGCTTGATTGAGTGGGGATCCAAATATTAGGTCGGTGAGGAGTGATGCCCCGACACCAGCGAAAGCAAGGATTGGCGTCCAGCCTGGAATTTTTCATACTTCAGCGCTCTGATTGGTTGAGCGAGGAGTCAGGGGAAGCAGTGAGCTGCAGCGGCGGTGGCTCCTCCGTCAATGGCTCCAGTAGCAACGCCATCGATGGCGCCTGCGGTAGCTCCTGCTACTGGAATGACGGAACCTGAAGTACCGCCAACCGCAGCTCCTCCAAGGCCTCCGGTGACAGCTCCTCCGACGGTTCCGATGGTGCACTTTGCCCAGTTGATGTACTCGTTAGCATGGTGGTTGTGGCTTATTGTGCTGCGTACGGTTGCCTTGTTGTCGCCGTCTAGGGTGTATGTGAATGTGGTGATCTTTCCGTCTTTAGCGATTCGCGCGGGGAGGACTTCAAGAGTCTTGCCGTGGTTGTCGATGATGGACGTGTGGGTTCCGTCTGTGGCGAACTTCGCGGCGCTAAGCGTTACGACTCCTGTGGAGTCGTTTACCTTGTTGAAGCTGAATGTGGGCGCGGCGGACTGGCTGATTCCTGCTGGAGTGCTGGCGGGGTGTGGGGTGTCTGCCGCAGCGATTCCGCTGGCTGAGCCCATTGCGATGGCGGCGATGAATGCCGCAGTGAGCCTTTTTCAACCTGTTTGCACAGGTCAGACGGCCGCAGATCAGAGGGCCGGGCTCGCTCCGGGGATCGAGCCCGCGCCCGGACGTAGCCAGGATACCTTCCAGTCGTTCAGCGCCGCGTTGACCCGCTGTCTTCAAAGGCGATGACGAGGAGACGCCGTGGCGACCGTCTTCTGACACGCCGTCAGAGGGTAGAGTCACGAACTGCAAAGCTCTGACCTGCACAAACAGGTTGAAAAAGGCTCAGTGGTGAGGGAGCGTGCAAGATTCTTTGTTTGCATGATGGCATCTGAGCATGGTTATCACTCTCTGTCAAGGGCGAGTGCGTAGCGTAATTACGCCGTTGCCGTGAGTGGTTTTGATGGTGAGCGTGTGAGGGGTTCGTCCTTTTTAGTGCTATTTGGTGTTTGCTGCGGTCAGTGAGATGCTTCTATGACTGTCAAGCGGCGATCGGGTGTCCCTGGGTCGCGGTGAGCAATCGTCAAGACCTGTGGATGAAGATCTTTTAGGCGGCTTCGGTGTGGGTGTGGGCATCGGGTCGTTCGACGAGGCGGCCGGCGTCGAATCGGGCTCCGGCTCGGACGAGGGCGACCAGGTGCGGTCCGTTCACGGCGCGCCATCGGTTCTGGGCGGCCTCGATGAGTTTGAACGCCATCGCCAGTCCGGCCGCGCGTGACCCGGGCCCGCGGGTGACCCGGGTGCGGTGGCGGACCGTCGCGAACGTGGACTCGATCGGGTTCGTGGTGCGTAGGTGTTGCCAGTGTTCGGCGGGGAAGTCGTAGAAGGCGAGCAGTTCGTCGAGGTCGTCACCGATCTTCGTGACGGCCTTGCCGAACTTCGCCCGGTAGGCGGCCTCGAAGCGGGCCACGGCGTCGAGGGCTCTGCGCTTGTCCTCGGCGTTCCAGATCTCGGTCAGCGCCTTCTTCGCCCCCGGATGCGCTGACTTCGGCAGCGCGGCAAGGACATTGGCGGTCTTGTGGACCCAGCAGCGCTGCTCGCGGGTCTGCGGGAACACCTCGCGCAGCGCGCCCCAGAACCCGAGCGCGCCGTCAGCGACCGCGAGCACGGGTGCTCGCATGCCGCGCCGCGCGCAGTCGCGCAGCAGATCGGCCCAGGACTCGCTCGACTCGCGGTAGCCATCGGTCAGGGCGACGAGTTCCTTGCCGCCGTCCGCGCGGACTCCGATGAGCACGAGCAGGCACAGCTTGTGTTCCTCGAGGCGGATGTTGACGTGGATCCCGTCGGCCCACAGGTAGACGTAGTCCACACCGGACAGGTCTCGGCGGGAGAAGGTCTGCTGTTCGGTCTTCCAGGAGGCTTATTCAGGCTCCGTCAGGTAAGTGCGTAGAAGATGAGTCCGATGACTGCCGAGATCGTCGTTTTAAATGTGGCGTAGGGTCGGCGGTAGTCTGTGTGGAGAACTTTCCACGACTTGATATGGGCGATGACTCGCTCGATGGTGGCGCGTGTGCGGTTGAGGCTCTTGTTGAATGTTTTCTGCCAGTCGAGAAGTTCCCGGCCGGGTTGTTTTTTGAACGGGGTGAGCATGCCGCGCCCGATGTAGCCTTTATCGCCGATCGGTGGGTATGTGGCGAGGCAGGGCCCCGGCAAAGTCGCTAGATGATCTTGTAGGTGGTCAGTGGTCGATGGGGGTCGCGGGCGTGGTGGCGGAGTGCTGCGGCGATGTTGCTGACGCCGTGCAGGCGTAGCGCGGTGATCGCGAGGTTCCGCAACGCCGACATGACCTGCGGGGCGTGACCGGTGTGGGCGGTGGCGCG
This sequence comes from Pseudonocardia sp. ICBG601, assembly GCF_020496245.1. Classification (NCBI taxonomy): domain Bacteria; kingdom Bacillati; phylum Actinomycetota; class Actinomycetes; order Pseudonocardiales; family Pseudonocardiaceae; genus Pseudonocardia; species Pseudonocardia sp. ICBG601. The sequence continues at coordinate 86,229 of NZ_JAHLJA010000163.1, forward strand.
GTCTTCGTCGAAGCAGACATCACGGACCCAGTGCAGGCGATTCTCGATCGACCAGTGCCCACGGATCCAGCGGGCGAGCAGTCCTGGATCGGCGTCGGTGCTGGTCAGGCTGGTGATCGCGTAGGCGGTCTCGGTTCTCCACTTCCCGCCAGGCCGCAGTGGGCGACGCCGGCGCACCAGCTTGATCGCCTGGGATGCGTGGGGGAAGAACTCTGCGCCCAGGTCGGGACAGGGGTGCAGGCTGACCACGCTGATCGTGCGGGTCTCGACGCGGCCGTGCCCACGCCCGCGTTGACGATCAGCGACGCCGATCTGGGTCCAGGGCAGCGCCCGTACCCGTGCCAGCAGCGTGGGCTGGTTCGCTTTGATCGTCATCAGGTAGTGCCCGCCGCGGCGGTGTAGGTAGTCGGCGTGGGCTCGCTGGGTGTGCAGAGCGTCCGCGGTGACCAGTACATCGTCGAGGTCGAGGGGGTCGAGCAGCGCGGTGAACGCGGTGATCTCGCTGCCCTTCTCTGCGACCTGAACCTGGCCGAGCACGCCACCGCTGGTCTGGTCGAGCACCGACACCAGATGCGGGAGCCAGACCCTGCCGTCGGCGGCACGGACGCGGGCGCCGCGCAGGGTCTTGCCGTCCAAGGCCAGCACGCGACGCTGTTCTCGCCGGGGTGTGCCCTCCGCCGCCGGCTGGGCGCTGAGCTGGGGCAACACCCAGGACTGCAACGCCGCCTCCAGCGCCGAGGCGTCGACCCGTTGCAGGACCCGGCGGATGGTCGACTCGTGCGGAGCGACCGCGCCCACCCCGAGCACGTCCAGCACGGCGCGGCCGACGTCATGGGCGTACTCGGCGATCGCGGTGAACGACCGGGCCCCCGCCAACACCGCGCACGCCCCCAGTAGCAACACCGCGAGGACACCGTGGCGGACACCGCGTGGTTTCCGCGGGTCCGGCACTCGCGACAGGGCCTCCACCAGCGACAACCCCGCCGCCTCACCGACCGGCGCGGCTCTCCCCGCGTCAGGACCGACCTCCAGGCCTTCCAGAGCAGCAACGATCGGAGACACTGACACTGCGGACACAGGCTTCCTGACGTGAGCAAGGATTCGACACCCTCATGATCACGCCAAGCCTGTGTCCGCACCCACCCCGCACGTCACCGCAGCTCAGGACCCACCCATCACGACTTTGCCGGGGCCCTGCCTGGAAGGGCAGCTGTCGTGGATCTCCGACCCGACCCCAGGCTCCCGACACGACCTACATTGCCTCGACCAATCCGGCGCCCTCGACCACCTCGCCACACAGGGCCCCGGCAAAGTCGTGATGGGTGGGTCCTGAGCTGCGGTGATGTGGGGGGTGGGGGTGGGTGCGGACACAGGCTTGGCGTGATCATGAGGGTGTCGAATCCTTGCTCACGTCAGGAAGCCTGTGTCCGCAGTGTCAGTGTCTCCGATCGTTGCTGCTCTGGAAGGCCTGGAGGTCGGTCCTGACGCGGGGAGAGCCGCGCCGGTCGGTGAGGCGGCGGGGTTGTCGCTGGTGGAGGCCCTGTCGCGAGTGCCGGACCCGCGGAAACCACGCGGTGTCCGCCACGGTGTCCTCGCGGTGTTGCTACTGGGGGCGTGCGCGGTGTTGGCGGGGGCCCGGTCGTTCACCGCGATCGCCGAGTACGCCCATGACGTCGGCCGCGCCGTGCTGGACGTGCTCGGGGTGGGCGCGGTCGCTCCGCACGAGTCGACCATCCGCCGGGTCCTGCAACGGGTCGACGCCTCGGCGCTGGAGGCGGCGTTGCAGTCCTGGGTGTTGCCCCAGCTCAGCGCCCAGCCGGCGGCGGAGGGCACACCCCGGCGAGAACAGCGTCGCGTGCTGGCCTTGGACGGCAAGACCCTGCGCGGCGCCCGCGTCCGTGCCGCCGACGGCAGGGTCTGGCTCCCGCATCTGGTGTCGGTGCTCGACCAGACCAGCGGTGGCGTGCTCGGCCAGGTTCAGGTCGCAGAGAAGGGCAGCGAGATCACCGCGTTCACCGCGCTGCTCGACCCCCTCGACCTCGACGATGTACTGGTCACCGCGGACGCTCTGCACACCCAGCGAGCCCACGCCGACTACCTACACCGCCGCGGCGGGCACTACCTGATGACGATCAAAGCGAACCAGCCCACGCTGCTGGCACGGGTACGGGCGCTGCCCTGGACCCAGATCGGCGTCGCTGATCGTCAACGCGGGCGTGGGCACGGCCGCGTCGAGACCCGCACGATCAGCGTGGTCAGCCTGCACCCCTGTCCCGACCTGGGCGCAGAGTTCTTCCCCCACGCATCCCAGGCGATCAAGCTGGTGCGCCGGCGTCGCCCACTGCGGCCTGGCGGGAAGTGGAGAACCGAGACCGCCTACGCGATCACCAGCCTGACCAGCACCGACGCCGATCCAGGACTGCTCGCCCGCTGGATCCGTGGGCACTGGTCGATCGAGAATCGCCTGCACTGGGTCCGTGATGTCTGCTTCGACGAAGACCGCGCCACCGCCCACACCGGTCACGCCCCGCAGGTCATGTCGGCGTTGCGGAACCTCGCGATCACCGCGCTACGCCTGCACGGCGTCAGCAACATCGCCGCAGCACTCCGCCACCACGCCCGCGACCCCCATCGACCACTGACCACCTACAAGATCATCTAGCGACTTTGCCGGGGCCCTGGGCGTAGAACGACGACCTCGAGACGTGCACGAGCTCGCACAACCGCTTCACCTCGAAGGTGTGCCGGTGGTCAGCGACGAACTGGAAGCGGGTCACCAGCGCGTCTCCCCCGCGAAATACTTGGCCGCCCGCTGCAGGATCTCCCGCTCGGCGGTCAGCTTCTTCTCGCTGATCTCGAGTTCACGGACCCGGGCCTCGAGACGGGCGATCTTCTGCCTCGGTGGTTCCTCCCCACCCAGGCCCGACCCCGGCGTGGTACGCATGGGCTGTACCGGGCTGGGGCAGCTACTGCCATCAGCTGCGGTCTTGATCGTGACCAGCGCCGGGACGACCAGAGCGGTGAACACGACTTTCGTCTCGGTCGGGGACAGCGTGCCGATGCCGAAGCCGCGGGCCCGGCGCCAGTTCCCGTAGGTCCGCCGCGCTGGCGGCGCGCCACTGCTGCTGTTTGCTCATGTTCA
>NZ_JAHLJA010000164.1:0-66987 GCF_020496245.1 Pseudonocardia sp. ICBG601
GGCGACCCCGGCCGCGGCCTGGGCGTGGCCGAGGTTCGACTTGACCGAGCCGAGCAGCAGCGGGTGCTCGCGGTCGCGGCCGTAGGTGGCCAGCAGCGCGCCGGCCTCGATCGGGTCGCCGAGCACCGTGCCGGTGCCGTGCGCCTCGACGACGTCGACCTCGCCCGGCCCGAGACCGGCCCGCTCCAGCGCCGCGCGGATGACCCGCTGCTGGGCCGCCCGCTGGGCGCGGTGAGCCGTTGGAGGCGCCGTCGGAGTTGACCGCGGACCCGCGCAGCACCGCGAGCACCGGGTGCCCGTGCGCGACGGCGTCGGACAGCCGCTCCAGCAGGACGAGTCCGGCGCCCTCGGCCCAGCCGGTGCCGTCGGCGTCGTCGGAGAAGGAGCGGCAGCGTCCGTCGCGGGCCAGCCCGCCCTGGCGGCTGAACTCGACCAGTGAGCCGGGGGTGGCCATCACGTTGACGCCGCCGGCGAGCGCGAGACCGCACTCACCGGCCCGCAGCGCCTGCGCCGCCAGGTGCATCGACACCAGCGACGACGAGCAGGCGGTGTCCACGGTGACCGTGGGGCCCTCGAGGCCGAGCTCGTAGGACAGCCGCCCGGAGACGGCGCCGGCGGCGATGCCGGTACCGATGTCGCCGGTGGCGTCGTCCATCGAGCGGATGAGCAGGTGCGCGTAGTCCTGGCCGTTGGTGCCCACGTAGACGCCGGTGCGGCTGCCGCGCAGCGTGGACGGGTCCAGCCCGGCGCGTTCGACGGTCTCCCAGGCCAGCTCCAGCAGCAACCGCTGCTGCGGGTCCATGGTGACCGCCTCGCGCGGGGAGATCCCGAAGAAGCCGGGGTCGAAGTCGGCGACCCGTCGAGGAACCCGCCCTGCAGGCTGACCTCGGTGCCGCGGTCGTCGACGGTCCCGGCGTGCAGGGCGTCGAGGTCCCAGTTGCGGTCGGTGGGGAACCCGCCCACGGCGTCGCGGCCGGAGTCGACGAGCTGCCAGAGCTCGTCCGGGTCGGTGACACCGCCCGGGAAGCGGCAGCCCATGGCGACGATCGCGACGGGCTCGTTCGACGCCGCCCGCAGGTCCCGGTTCTGCCGGCGGAGCCGCTCGGTCTCCTTGATCGATGCCCGCAGGGCGACGACGACCTTCTCCGAGGGGTGCTCATCAGGTCAGCTCCATCAGTTCTGCGACGGGTCGGACAGGTCGTCGAGTGCGGCCCGTACCAGGTCGTCCACGGACATCGAGTCGATCTCGGGGTCGGTTCCGGAGCCGTCGGCCCCGGTCGGGGTGTGGCCGTTGCCATCGCCGTTGCCACTGCCGTTGCCATGGCCGTTGCCGTGGCCCCGGGGGTGGCCGTTGCCGTCGCCGTCGCCCCGGGGGTCGACGTGACCGGGCGTGCCGTCGGCGGCCAGCGCGAGCAGGGCGTCGAGCAGCCCGGCGTCGCGCGCAACCGCTCCAGCGGGAGCCCGGTGAGGGCGGCCCGCACCGCCGTCTCGGCCGCGCCGTCGGCGCCCGGCACCGCGGTGCCGGACGTGTCGCCGGTCAGTCCGGCGAGCACGTGCTCGGCGAGTGCCTGCGGTGTCGGGTGGTCGAACACCAGCGTCGCGGGCAGCGTCAGGCCGGTCGCCGCCGAGAGCCGGTTGCGCATCTCGACGGTGGCCAGCGAGTCGAAGCCGAGGTCCCGGAAGGGCCGGTCGGCGCCGACCCCGTCGGCGGCGTCGCGGCCGAGCACGCCGGCCGCGATCTCGCGGACCGTCCGGAGCACCGCGTCGAGCCGGGCCGCCGCGGGCAGCGCCAGCACCTGCTCGCGCAGCGCGTCCACCGGCGGGGCTCCCGGGCCCGTGCCGCGCCCGGGGGCCGTGTCGGCGCCGGGCATGTCCCGCAGCAGCGCCGTGGCCCGGGGGCCGGGCGCCGCCGGCCCCTCCACCGCGACGACGACCGCGTTGTCGGCGCCCTCGGCGACGAGCTGGCGCAGCACGGTGCAGGCCCGGCCGGGGTCGAGCGCACCGAGCCCGGCCCGGCGGGCGTGCTCGGTCGCGTCGGCGCCCTGCGCCATGCCCCCGCCCGCCCAGGCACCCCAGGCGATCGAGGTGCCCGCGGCGCCGCGGGCCCGCCTGCGGGCGGCGAGCGCGTCGAGCACCGCGTTGGCCGCGGCGTAGTTGGCCTGGCCGGGGTTCCCGACCGCCGAGGACGCCGAGGAGAACAGCACGAAGGCGTCCAGGTCGCCGGTGAGCTCGTCGAGCAGCAGCGCCGGGGCGACCTTGGCGTGGAACACCTCGGTGAACCGGTCGGGGGTGAGCCGGTCGAGGACGCCGTCGTCGAGCACACCGGAGGCGTGGACGACCCCGGTGAGCGGGTGCTCGTCCGGGATCGCGGCGAGCACCGCGGCCAGCCGGTCGCGGTCCGCCGCGTCGCCGGCGACGACCTCGGCGTGCGCGCCGAGCCCGGCCAGCTCCGCGGTCAGCTCCGCGGCGCCCGGGGCGTCCGGGCCGCGGCGGCTCAGCAGCACCAGCCGGCGGGCACCGGCCCGGGCCAGGTCGCGGGCCACGTGCCCACCCAGTGCGCCGGTCCCGCCGGTGACCAGCACGGTCCCCCGCGGCTCCCACGTCGTGGCGGGACGCGGCGCGGGTGCGGGCAGCAGCCGCCGCCCGTACAGGCCGTGCGGGCGGACCGCGAGCTGGTCCTCGCCGTCCCGGCGGTGAGCGCGGCGGCGAGGCCGCGCACGGTCCGGGCGTCGGTGGCGGGCCCGAGGTCGACCAGGCCGCCCCACCGGTCCGGGTACTCCATGGCCGCGACCCGGCCCAGGCCCCAGACGGCGGCGGCACCGAGGTCGTCCCCGACCGGGTCGTCGGCGGCGACCGAGACCGCGCCGCGGGTCAGCACCCCACAGCGGTGCGGTGACCCCGGCGTCGCCCAGCCCCTGCAGCAGCGTCGTGACCCGGGCGGCCGCGGCCGGCCCACCGTGCGGGTCGGCCGGGCCGGGCAGGGCGAGGACACCGTGCAGGGTCGCGGCCTCGGTCGCGGCTCCGGTCGCGGCGACCAGCCGGGCCACCTCGGTGCGGTCCGCGTCCGCGGTGACCGAGGTCCACACCGGCTCGATCCCGGTGGCCGCGGCCAGGTCCGCGACCATCCCGGCGTCCGGGCCCGCGGGGTCCCGACGACGAGCCAGGGCCCGCCGGGGACCGGGTCGCGGCCGGTCACCGGCCGCCAGCCGATCCGGTGCCGGACCGCGTCGAGCGCGTCGGCCTCCCGGCGGCGTTCCCGCCAGCCCAGCAGGCCGGGCAGGACCTCGGCGAGGGCGTCGGCGTCGACGTCGAGCTCGTCCGTGGCGTGGTCGCCGGAGAGCAGGTCCCACAGCTCGTCCCCGGCGCCGTCGTCGGGCCGGGCCGGGCGGCCGATGCCGGGGTCGCCGCGGTGGTGCTCCAGTAGCGCTCGCGCTGGAACAGGGTAGGTGGGCAGGTCGACGCGCCGGGCCGGGACCCCGGCGAAGACACGGCCCAGTCGACGGCGGCGCCGCGCACGTGCAGCCGGGCGAGCGCGCCGAGCAGGGATTCCTCCTCGTCGTGGTCGCGGCGCAGCGCCGGGACCGCGACCGGGTCGGTGGCCGCGCCGGTGCCGAGCTCGCCGATCAGCGACGACAGCGACGCGTCCGGCCCGAGCTCGAGCACGGTGCGGGCACCGCGCGCGGCGAGGGTCGCGGCGGCGTCGGCGAACCGGACGGTGTCGGCGGACGTGGGCCACCCAGTGGGCGGGGGTGTGCACCGGCCCGGTCCGGTGCCGTCGGCGGTGACGACCGGGATGCGGGGCGGTTCCAGGTCAGCGACGCGGCGACGGCGCCGAACTCCTCGAGCACCGGGTCCATCAGCGCCGAGTGGAACGCGTGGGACACGACCAGCTCGCGGTGCCGCCAGCGGCCGGCGACGGCGAGGACCGCCTCCCGGGGGCCGGCCAGCACGACCGACTCCGGACCGTTGACCGCGGCGACCGCGACGGTGTCCGCCGGGTCACGGTGAGGTGCGCGCGCACCTCGTCCTCGCCGGCGCGGACCGCGACCATCGTGCCGCCGCGGGGCAGTGCCTGCATGAGCCGCGCCCGGGCCGAGACCAGGGTGCAGGCGTCGTCGAGGTCGAGCACGCCGGCCACGTGGGCGGCGACGAGCTCGCCGACCGAGTGCCCGGCCAGCAGGTCCGGGATGACCCCCCAGGACTCGACCAGCCGGTACAGCGCCACCCCGACCGCGAACAGCGCGGGCTGGGCGACGCCGGTCTCGGCGAGCGCGTCCGGTCGTCGCCCCAGAGGGCGTCGCGGACGCCGTCGGGCATCCGGTCGAGGACCGCGTCGAACGCGTCGGCGAAGACCTCGAACCGGGCGTGCAGCTCGCGTCCGGCGCCGGGGGCGCAGCGCGCCCTGGCCGGGAAGACCATCGCGAGCCGGCCGGTGCGGGTGACCTCGCCGGACACGAGGTGCCGGGCCGGGGACCCGGTGGCCAGCGCGTCGAGGCCGTCGAGCAGTGCCCCGCGGTCGGCGGCGAGCACCACCGCGCGGTGCTCGAACGCGGCCCGCCCGGTCGCGGCGGAGAACGCGATGTCGGCCGGGACGGCGCCGTCGTGGGCGGCGACGGCGCGCAGCGCGGACGCGCGGGCCCGCAGCGCCGCGGGTGTGCGGGCCGAGACCGGCACCGGGAGCAGGGGTGCGGCCACCGGCGCCTCCGGGGCGGGTGCGGGAGGCTGTGGCTCGGCCTGTTCCAGCACGACGTGGGCGTTGGTGCCGCTGGCGCCGAACGAGGAGACCGCGGCCCGGCGGGGGCGGCCGGTCTCCGGCCATGCCTGCGGAGCGGGCACCAGCCGGACCGCGCCGGAGGACCAGTCCACCCGCGAGGTCGGGGTGTCCGCGTGCAGCGAGCCGGGCACGGTGCCGTGCTGCATCGCCATGACCGTCGCGATCACCCCGGCGACGCCGGAGGCCGCCTGGGTGTGGCCCAGGTGGGATTTCACCGCGCCGAGCAGCAGGGGATGCTCGCGCTCGCGGCCGTAGGTGGCCAGCAGCGCCTGGGCCTCGATCGGGTCGCCGAGCCGGGTGCCGGTGCCGTGGGTCTCCACGACGTCGACCTCGTGCGCGGCGAGCCCGGCCGCGGCCAGCGCGCGGGTGATCACGCGCTGCTGGGCGGGTCCGCTGGGGGCGGTGAGCCCGTTCGAGGCGCCGTCGGAGTTGATCGCCGAGCCGCGGACGAGGCCGAGCACACGGTGCCCGAGCCGGCGTGCGTCCGACAGCCGCTCGAGCACCAGCACACCGGCGCCCTCGGCCCAGGCGGTGCCGTCGGCCTCCTCGGCGAAGGGCTTGCAGCGCCCGTCCGGGGACAACGCGCCCTGGGTGCTGAACTCGACGAACCCGACCGGGGTCGACATCACGGTGACACCACCGGCCAGCGCCGCGGTGCACTCGCCGGTCCGCAGGGCCTGTGCCGCGAGGTGCAGCGAGACCAGCGACGACGAGCAGGCGGTGTCCACCGACACCGTCGGACCCTGCAGGCCCAGGGTGTAGGCGACCCGCCCGGACAGCAGGCTCGCCGACTGCGCGGTCTGCCACTCCTGGCCGTAGGTGTCGGCGGAGACGCGGTACTCGCCGCTGCCGCCGCCGATGAACACGCCGGTGTCGGAGCCGCGCAGCACCGACGGGTCGATGCCGGCCCGTTCCAGGGCCTCCCAGCAGGTCTCGAGCACGATCCGCTGCTGCGGGTCCATCACCACGGCCTCGCGCGGGGAGACGGAGAAGAAGTCCGCGTCGAACCCGGCGACGTCGTGCAGGAACCCGCCGCGGCGGGTGACACTGGCGAGACCGTCCAGGTCCCAGCCGCGGTCGGTGGGCATGTCGCCGGTCGCGTCGACGCCGTCGCGCACGAGCTCCCACAGGTCCTCCGGCGAGGTGACCCCGCCCGGGTACCGGCAGGCCATGCCGACGATCGCGATCGGCTCCCCCGCCGCCGCGGCGGCCGGTGCGGGCGCCGCCGCGGCGGCGACGGTCGCACCGCCGAGCTCCGCGAGCAGGTGCCGCGCCAGCTCGGCCGGGGTCGGGTGGTCGAACACGAGCGACGCGGGCAGTGCCAGCCCGGTCGCTGCGCCGAGCCGGTCCCGCAGGTCGACGGCGGTGAGCGAGTCGACGCCCAGGTCCCGGAACGGGACGTCACGGTCGACCGCGGCCGGGTCGTCGTGGCCCAGCACGCGGGCGGCGACGGCGCACACCATCTCGGTCAGCTCCGCGGCCCGGGCGCCCTCGGGGAGCTCGGCGAGGCGCGCCCGCAGCGCACCGTCGTCGCCGGCGCCCGCCGGTCGGCGGGCGCGGCCTCGGGCAGCAGGGCCAGCAGCCCGTCCGGTCCGCCCTGGGCCAGGGTCGGCGCGAGCCGCTCCCAGGCCACGTCGGCGACGACCTCCTCCGGTCCGCCGCCGGCGACGGCGGCCGCCAGCGCGGCGAGCGCGGTGTCCGGCTCCAGCTCGGGCAGCCCGTGCAGCCGCAGGTGCGCGGCCACGTCGGCCGTCGACGAGCCCGTCCACGGCCCGAACGCGACGGCGGTGGCGGGCAGGTCGCGCGCCCGGCGGGCGCGGGCCAGCCCGGCGGCGCGGGCCCCGGCGGCGGCCTCGTCGGCCCGGCCGCGGACGTGCCAGGTGCCGGCGACCGAGCCCAGCATCACGAACGCGGTCAGCTCGTGGGCCGCGACGAGCGCGTCGAGCTCGGCGGGGGTCCAGCGGGCGTCCGGTCCCCCGCCGTGCACGACGGCGGTGACCTCCGCGGGCACACCGTCGCTGTGGCCGAGGACGGTCACCTCGGTCCCGGCGGGGTCGAACCCGGTGCCGGGCGCGTCGGTGAGCAGCAGTGCCCGCGCACCGGCGGCGGCCAGCGCCGTCAGCACCGGGGGTCGGTCCCGTCGGCGAGGACGGTCGCGCCGGTGACCACCCGGTGGACCCGCCGGGCGCACCGCCCGGGACGCGGACCAGGCGCCGGGCGTGCACCCGGCCGTCGCGGACCGCGAGCTCGCCGGGGCCCGCCGTGCGCGGCAGGTCCACCGCGGTGCTCGGGTCGGTGCTCCCGGCACTCCCGGCGCTTTCGGCACTCCCGGCGGCCCCGGCGGTCCCGGCGCTCCCGGCGGGGAGGTCGACCCGCACCACGGTGCGGTCCGGGTGCTCCCGGGCGGCGACCGCCGTCCGGGCCCAGCGGTCGGCCTGGTCGGGGTCGCCCTGCTCACCGTCCAGGGCGCCGGCGCCGCGGGTCAGCACCCAGAGCGCGGCCCGGGAGCCGGCCTCGTCCAGCGCGGCGGGGTCCGGGGCGTCCGCCGCGCCGAGGTCGAGGAGGACCCGTCGTGCGGCGGCGAGGGTGTCGGGGTCGGCAACGGGCGGGCACCGTCTCCGGCCCGGTGGGTGCCGTCGGGACGTCCACGACCGGCCACTCGACCCGGTAGCGGGTCGCGGCGGCGGCGTCACGGGTCCGGCGGCGGCGTCGCCACGAGCCCAGCGCGGGCAGGACGGCGTCGGCGGTGTCGCCGTCGAGGCCCAGCTCCTCGGCCACTCGGTCCCGGTCGGACCGTTCGACGGCCGACCACAGCTCGGTCTCGGCCGGGTCCGCGGCACCGGGTGCCGCGCCGGCGGCGATCGTCGCCGGCCAGTACCGCGTCCGGCGGAACGGGTAGGTCGGCAGGTCGGCGCCGGGGCCCTCGCCCAGCGGCCAGCCGCTCCAGTCGACGTCGGTGCCCGCGGTGTGCAGCCGGGCCAGCGCGACCGCGAGGGTGTGCTCCTCGTCGCGGTCGCGGCGCTGCACCGGCACGACGGTGACGTCGTCGGCGACCGCGGCGAGCGCGGCGTCCGGGCCGACCTCGACGAACGTCGTCGTACCCGCGGCGCGCAGCGCGGTGACCGCGTCGGCGAAGCGGACGGTGTCGCGGACGTGGGACACCCAGTACTCGGGGTCGGTGACGTCACCCGCCGCCTCGACCGGGATGAGCGGCGGCGCGAGCTCCAGGCCCGCCACGACGGCCCCGAACTCGTCGAGGACCGGGTCCATGAGCGGGGAGTGGAACGCGTGCGAGACGGTCAGGACACGGTGCCGGAACCCGGCGGCGGCCGCGGTGACGGCGTCGGTGTCCCCGGCCAGCACCACCGAGTCCCGGCCGTTGACCGCGGCGAGCGCGACGACCCGGCCGGGGGTGTCGTCCAGGTGCGGGGCCACCTCGTCCTCCGAGGCGGCGACGGCGACCATGGCGCCCTGCTCGGGCAGGGCGTCCATCAGGCGGGCGCGGGCCGCGACCAGCGCGGCCGCGTGCTCGAGGGTCAGCACCCCGGCGACGTGCGCGGCGGTGATCTCGCCGATCGAGTGGCCGGCGACCCGGTCCGGGTGGATCCCGAACGACCCGAGCAGCCGGTGCAGGGCGACCTCGACCGCGAACAGCGCGGGCTGCGCCCATCCGGTGCGCTGCAGCGTGGCGGCGTCCCCGGACCGGACGACGTCGCCGAGCGGACGGTCGAGGTGGACGTCGAGGTGGGCGCAGACCTCGTCGAACGCGGCGGCGAAGACCGGGAACCGGTCGTACAGCGCGGCGCCCATGCCCGGCCGCTGGCTGCCCTGGCCGGTGAACAGGAACGCGGTGCCACCGCTGCCGCGGGCGACGCCGCGGGCGAGCTCCTCGACGGTCCCGTCGGTCCCGTCGGTCCCGGCGAGGAGCACCGCGCGGTGTGCGAGCGTGGCGCGGCCGTGCACCAGGGTGCGGGCGACGGCGGCCCGTCCGGCGTCGTCGGCGGGTGCCGGCGGGAGGGCGGCGAGCTGCTCGTCGAGGGCGTCGGCGGCGGCGGCCGACACCGGCCACGGCACGGCACCGGCCGGCGGAGCCGGGGCGGGCACCGGGTCGGGGCCCGCCTCCAGCACGACGTGCGCGTTGGTGCCGGACAACCCGAAGGCCGAGACCCCGGCCCGCCGCGGGCGACCGGTCTCCGGCCACGCGGTGGTGTCCTGCACCAGCTCCAGCGGCCCGCCCGCCCAGTCCACGTGCGGGGACGGGGTGGCGGCGTGCAGGGTCCGCAGGGAGGACGCCGTGCCGCATCGCCAGCACCATCTTGATCACACCGGCCATCCCGGCCGCGGCCTGGGTGTGGCCCAGGTTGGACTTCACCGAGCCGATCAGCAGCGGGTGGTCGCGCCGCCCCGCGAAGGTGCCGGACAGTGCGCGGGCCTCGATCGGGTCGCCGAGCACGGTGCCGGTGCCGTGCGCCTCGACGGCGTCGACCTCGGCCGGGGCGAGCCCGGCGTCGGCCAGCGCGGCGGCGATGGCCCGCTGCTGCGACGGCCCGTTGGGGGCGGTGAGCCCGTTGGAGGCGCCGTCGGAGTTCACCGCGGAGCCGCGGACCAGGCCCCACACGGTGTGTCCGTTGCGGCGGGCGTCGGAGAGCCGCTCCAGCACCAGCATCCCGGCACCCTCGGACCAGCCGGTGCCGTCGGCGCCGTCGGCGAAGGCCTTGCAGCGCCCGTCCGGGGCCAGCCCGCCCTGCGCGCTGAACTCCACGAAGGCATCCGGTGTGGACATGACCGAGACGCCGCCGGCGAGTGCGAGCCCGACCTCGCCGGAACGCAGCGCCCGGGTCGCCCAGTGCAGCGCGACCAGCGACGACGAGCAGGCGGTGTCGACGGTGACGGCCGGTCCCTCGGTGCCGAGCACGTAGGCCAGCCGGCCGGACAGCACCGACGCGGTGGTGCCGGTCGCGGCGTGGCCGAGCACCTCGGCGTCGCCGGCGCGGCGCAGCACCTCCCCGTAGTCCTGGCCGTTGGTGCCGACGAACACACCGGTGCCGGTGCCGCGCAGCGTGGACGGGTCGATGCCGGCCCGCTCCAGCGCGGTCCACGCGGTCTCCAGCACCAGGCGCTGCTGCGGGTCCATCGCCAGCGCCTCGCGCGGGGAGATCCCGAAGAACGCGGCGTCGAAGTCGGCGACCCCGGTCAGGAACCCGGCGCGGGGTGGTCGCGGTGTGTCCGGCCAGCGCGTCCAGGTCCCAGCCGCGGTCGGTGGGGAACCCGGTGATGGCGTCGCCGCCGTTCTCCAGCAGCGTCCACAGGTCCTCCGGCGAGGCGATCCCGCCGGGGAAGCGGCAGCCGAGGCCGACGACGGCGATCGGGTCGTCGTCGGCCGCGGCGGTGACGGGCCCGGCCGGGACCACGCCGTCGGAGGCCTCCGGCCCGCCCAGCTCGGCGAGCAGGAACGCGGTGAGCTCACGCGGGGTCGGGAAGTCGAACACCAGCGACGCGGGCAGGGTGAGCCCGGTCGCGGCGGCGAGCCGGTTGCGCAGCTCCAGGGTGGTCAGCGAGTCGAACCCGAGGTCGCGGAACGCGCGGTCGTCGTCCACGGCGGCGGCGTCGGCGTGCCCGAGCACCGCGGCGGCCTCACCGCGGACCAGGGCGGCGAGCGCGGCCCGGTCCCCCGGCCGGGGCCGCACGTCCGGTGCGGGGGCACCCGTGGTGCGGGCCCGGGCCTCGGCCAGGTCCGAGAGCAGCGGCAGCGGGCGCAGCGCGGTGAAGGCCGGCAGGAACCGGTCCCAGTCGATGTCGGCCAGCACGGTCGCGGTGTCGCCGCGGTCGAGCGCCCGGTCGAGCGCGGGCGACCGCGCGTTCCGGTGCCAGCGGGACCAGACCGCCGCGGCGCACCCGGTCGGCGACCACGCCCCGGTCGGCCATGCCGGCGCCGGCCCACGGTCCCCAGGCGAGTGCGGTCGCGGGGAGACCGGCGGCGCGACGGTGCTCGGCGAGTGCGTCGAGGTAGGCGTTGGCACCGGCGTAGACGCCCTGCCCCGGGGCACCCACGACGCCGGCGGTCGAGGTGAACAGCACGAAGGCCCGCAGGTCGAGGCCGCGGTCGACGGTGAGCTCGTGCAGGTTGCGGGCCCCGGTGACCTTCGGCCCGAGGACCGCGTCGACCGAGCCGGTGCTCACGGTGTCGAGCACGGCGTCGTCGACGACGCCGGCGGCGTGCACGACAGCGCGCAGCGGGCGGTCGGCGGGCACGGCGTCGAGGACGGCGGCCAGCGCCTCGCGGTCGGTGACGTCGCAGGCGACGGCGTCGGCGCCGGTACCGGCCTCGCGGAGCGCGGCGACCAGCTCGGCGGCACCGGGCGCGTCCGCGCCGCGACGGCCGAGGAGCAGCACGTGCGCGGCCCCGCGGGCGGCGAGCCAGCGGGCCACGTGCCCTCCGACGCCACCGGTACCGCCGGTGACCAGCGCGGTCCCGCCGGACAGGTCGACGGACCCGCCCGCCGAGCCGAGGGCGCCACGGCCGGTGTCGCGCACCAGACGGCGGGCGTACACCCCGGACGCGCGCACGGCGACCTGGTCCTCGTCACCACCGGCGGCGAGCACGGCGGGCAGCCGGCGCAGTGCCGCCGTGTCGGTGCCCGCCGGGAGGTCGACGAGGCCGCCCCACCGCTGCGAGACCTCCATCGCGGCGACCCGGCCGACGCCCCAGGCGACCGCCCCGACCGGGGCGGCGACCGTCTCCGAGCGGCCGATCGCGACGGCGCCCCGGGTCAGGCACCACAGCGGCGCGTCGACGCCGGCGTCACCGAGCGCCCCGACCGCCGCCGCCACCCGGGCGGTCAGGTCGGCGGCGGTGGCGCCGGTGTCGGGGCCGGTGTCGCCGAGCAGCAGGAGGACACCCCGGGGTGGTGTGTCCGTGTCCCCGGTGACCACCCCGGCGACCGCCTCGGCGAGTGCGGCGCGGTCGGCCAGGATGCGGGGGCCGCCCGGTACCGCCGTGGCGGGGGCGCCGAGCGCGTCGAGCACGGCGGCGGTCCAGGTGCCGTCGTCGTGCGGCAGCACCAGCCAGTCCCCGCCCGCCGGGGACGCGTCCGGCACGGGTCCGACCGGCTTCCAGGTGACGGTGTAGCGGCAGCGGTCGACGTCGGCGCGCTCGCGGATGTCGTGGCGGCGGGCGGCCAGCGCCGGGACGAGATCGGCGACCGCGGCGGGCTCGAGGTCGAGCGCGGCGGCGACGGCGTCGGTGTCGCCGCGCTCGACGGCGTCCCAGAACGCGGCGTCGGCCGGGTCGGCCGTGGCACCGGTGTCGGCGGTCGCGGGGGCGGCCTCCGGCCAGAACCGGGTGCGCCGGAACGGGTAGGTCGGCAGGGCGACCGTGCGCGCACCGGTGCCGTCGAACACCGCGGCGGGGTCCGTCGCGGTGCCGTGCACGGCGAGGGTGGCGAGCGCGACGGCGACGCTCGCGGTCTCCGTGCGGTCCCGGCGCAGCAGCGGGACCAGGACGGAGTCGTCGCCGTCCGGGCCGGGGCAGGCGCGGGCGGCGGCGCACAGCACACCGTCCGGGCCGAGCTCGACGAAGCTGCGGGCGCCGTCGGCATGCGCCCGGGTCACCGCCGCGGCGAACCGGACCGGCTCGCGGACCTGACGCACCCAGTACTCGGCGGTGAGCGGCTCCGCGGCGGTCAGCGGGGCGCCGGTCAGGGTGGACACGACCGCGATCTCGGGTGCGACGGCCGGGATCCCGGCGGCGACGGCGCGGAACGCCTCGAGCATGCCGTCCATCCGCGGCGAGTGGAAGGCATGGCTCACCCGCAGCGCGGTGGTGCGGCGCCCCCGCGCGGCCAGTGCCTCGGCCACCGCGCGGACCTCGTCGGCCTCACCGGAGAGCACCAGCGACCGCGGCCCGTTGACGGCGGCGACGCCGACCCCGGCGGTGAGCAGCTCGGTGACCTCCTCCTCGGTGGCCTCGACGGCGACCATCGCGCCGCCGTCGGGCAGGGCTTCCATCAGGCCGGCGCGGGCGGCGACCAGGCGGCAGGCGTCGGGCAGGGGCAGCGCGCCGGCGCAGTGCGCTGCGGCGATCTCGCCGACCGAGTGACCGACGAGCACGTCCGGGCGCAGCCCCCAGGACACCCCCAGCCGGTAGAGGGCGACCTGCAGGGCGAACAGCGCGGCTGGGCGGCGCCGGTCCGGTCGATCCGCTCGGCGGCGGCCGGTGTCTCGTCGAGCAGCAGCGGACGGACCGGGGCGTCGAGCAGCGTGTCCAGGTGTGCCAGCACCTCGTCGAGGGCCTCGGCGAACACCGGGAAGTGCCGGTAGAGCCCGGCGCCGGCGCCCGCCCGCTGGCTGCCCTGGCCGCTGAACAGGAACGCCGTCCGTCCGCGGCCACCGGGCCCGGGGCGGACCAGCGCGGGGTCGGGCCGGTCGTCGCGCAGCGCGCCGAGTGCCGGGTGAGCTCGCCGGTGTCGGCCGCGACGACCGCGGCCCGGTGCTCGAACGACGTGCGGGTCGTGGCGACCGAGTGGGCGAGGTCGGCCGGTCGGACCGACGGCTCGTCGCCGAGCAGCTCCAGGAGCGCGGCGGCCTGGGCGCGCAGCGCACCGGCGTCGCGGGCCGAGAGCACCAGCGGGACCTCGCGCCCGTCGGCCTCGGGTCCGTCGATCTCGGGGGCGCCGGTCTCGGTACCGCCGAGCGGGGTGGCGGCGAGCAGGCCCGGTCCCTGCTCCAGCACGGTGTGCGCGTTGGTGCCGGACAGCCCGAACGACGAGACCGCGGCCCGGCGCGGGCCGGTGGTCTCCGGCCACTCCTGGGGCCGCTGCGGCAGCGTGATCGTCCCGGACGACCAGTCGACGTGGGTGGTCGGAGTGGCCGCGTGCAGGGTCGGCGGCACGATGCCGTGCTGCATCGCCAGCACCATCTTGATCACGCCGGCGACGCCGGAGGCCATCTGGGTGTGGCCGATGTGGACTTCACCGAGCCGAGCACCAGCGGGGCCCGCCCGGCGCGCTCGCCGTAGGTGCTCTGCAGGGCCCGCATCTCGATCGGGTCGCCGAGCGCCGTTCCGGTGCCGTGCCCCTCCACGACGTCGACGTCGGCGGGGGTCAGACCCGCCTCGCCCAGCGCGGCGGTGATCACCCGCTGCTGCGCGGGACCGCTGGGGGCGGTGAGCCCGTTGGAAGCGCCGTCCTGGTTGATCGCGCTGCCGCGGACCACCGCGAGGATCGGGTGCCCGTGGCGTTCCGCCTCCGAACGGCGGGTCAGCAGCAGCATGCCGACCCCCTCGGCGAGGGTCATGCCGTCGGCGTCGTCGGAGTAGGCCTTGCAGCGGCCGTCGGCGGCGAGTGCGCGCTGCCTGCTGAACCCGACGAACGCGCCGGGGGTGGCCATCACGCTGACACCGCCCGCGAGGGCCATCGTGGACTCGCCGTCGCGCAGCGAGCGGCAGGCCAGGTGCAGCGCCACCAGCGAGGAGGAGCAGGCCGTGTCCAGGGTGACCGCCGGGCCCTCCAGGCCGAGCAGGTAGCTCACCCGCCCGGACAGGATCGACGACAGAGTGCCGGTGACGAGGTGGCCCTCGGCGCCGTCGGACGGGTCGCCGCCGGAGGCACCGGCGCGGACGTTGTCGTAGTCCTGGTAGCTGGCCCCGACGAAGGTGCCGACCCGGGTCCCGCGCAGGCTGGACGGGTCGATCCCGGCGCGTTCGACGGTCTCCCACACGGTCTCCAGGACCAGGCGCTGCTGCGGGTCCATCGCGAGTGCCTCGCGCGGGGAGATCCCGAAGAACGCGGCGTCGAAGTCGGCGACCCCGGAGAGGAACCCGCCCCGCACCGAGTAGGTGCTGCCCGCGGCGTCGGGGTCGTCGTCGAACAGGGCCGCGGCGTCCCAGCCACGGTCGGCGGGGAAGGTGTCGATGGCGTCGCCGCCGTCCACCATGAGCTGCCAGAGGTCGTCGGGCGAGGTGACCCCGCCCGGATAGCGGCACCCCATCCCGACGACGACGATCGGGTCGTCGGCCAGGTCGGCGCGCGCCGCGGGGCGCGGCACGACGGGCCCGGCGGCCCCGGTGCCGCCGCCGAGCTCGCCGTCGAGGAAGCGGGCCAGCGCGACCGGGTCCGGGTGGTCGAACACCATCGTGGTCGGCAGGGTGAGTCCGGTGGCGGCGACGAGCCGGTTGCGCAGGTCGACGGCGGTGAGCGAGTCGAACCCGACGTCGCGGAACGCCCGGCCCTCGGCGAGCTCGTCCGGTCCGCCGAGGCCGAGCACGGCGGCGGCGGTGGTCCGGACCAGGTCCAGTAGGGCGCGGTCGCGGTCGGCGGGGGTGAGCTCGCGCAGCCTGCGGGCCAGCCCGGCGTCGCCGCCCGCGGCGGGGTCGGCGGCGGCCAGCGCGGCGACCTCGGGGACCTCGTCGAACAGCGTCGTCGGCCGCGCCGCGGTGAACACCGGGTGGTAGCGGCGCCAGTCGATGTCGGCCAGCGTCAGATCGGCCTCGCCGGTCTCGACGGCCCGCTGCATCGCGTCCAGCGACAGGCGGGCGTCCATGAACACCAGGCCGCTGCCGGTGATCTGCTCGGGGTCGATCCGGCCGAGTCCGAGGTCGTCGGACCAGATGCCCCAGGACAGCGCCGTCGCGGCCAGGCCGCGGGCCCGGCGGTGGCGGGCGAGCGCGGACAGGTAGGCGTTGGCCCCCACGTAGGCGGCGTGGTGGCCGCTGCCCCAGGCACCGGAGATCGAGGAGACAGGACCAGCTCGGCGACGTCGTCGCCGAGCAGCCGGTCCAGGTTCGCCGCGCCGGTGACCTTGGCGTGCAGCACCCGCTCCACCTGTGCGGGATCGGTCTCGGCGATGCTGCCGAGCTCGATGACCGCGGCGGTGTGCAGCACGGTGTGCACGGTGCGCCCGGCCGCGGCCAGGTCGTCGAGGACGGCGGAGAGCGCGTCGAGGTCGGTGATGTCGCAGGACCGGATCTCGACGTCGGCGCCCAGCCCGGTCAGGTCCGCGGCGAGCTCGGCGGCGCCGGGGGCATCGGGTCCGCGCCTGCTGAGCAGCACCAGGTGCTCGGCGCCCTGGTGTGCCGCCCACCGGGCGACGTGCGGGCCGAGCGTGCCGGTGCCGCCGGTGATCACGGTGGTGCCGTCGAACGACCACGGGCGCGGCCGGTCGTCGCGGGCGGCGGCGCGCTCGATCCGGCGGGCCAGCGCCCCGGACGCGCGGATCGCGAGCTGGTCCTCGCCGGTGCCCCCGGCCAGGACCGAGACCAGCCGCTGGGCGGCGCGGCGGTCGAGCTCCGGAGGCAGGTCGACCGTGCCGCCCCAGCTGCGCGGGTGCTCCAGGGCCGCGGTCCAGCCGATCCCGGTCGCGATCGCCCGGACCGGTGCGAGGGCGGGTCGGCCGGGCCGGTGCCGACCGCGCCCCGGGTGAGGGACCAGACCGGGGCCGTGAGCGGGCCGCCGTCCCGGTCGGGGTCGGTCAGCGCCTGGACGAGCGCGAGGGTCCAGGCCGCGCCGAGCGGCAGCGCGGGGGTGGCCGGGGTGGGGGCGTCGACGTCGCCGAGCAGCGACACCACACCCCGGACGCCGGTGCCGTCGGTGGCGGTGCCGTCCCGGGTGCCGTCCTGGGCGGGGTCCTGGGCGGACAGGCCGGCCAGCCGGCCGGCGAGCACCCCCGATCGGCGCAGGCCGCGTCGAGGGCGATGCGGTGCACCGTGGCGCCGTGCCCGCGCAGCGCGGCGGCGACGGCGTCGGCGTGCCCGGGTCGGCGAGCTCCGACGTCGGGTCCGGTTCGACCAGCACCCAGGTGCCGTGCAGCGCCGCGAGCGGGAGCCGCCCGAGCGGGGTCCAGGTGGTGCGGTAGCGCCAGGAGTCGGTGGTGGAACGGTCCCGGCGCCTGCGCCGCCACTCCCCCAGAGCGGGCAGGACCGGTGCGAGCACGGCCTCGTCGACGCCGAGGTCGGCGGTGAGGGCCGGCAGGTCGGCGGCCTCGACGGCGTCCCAGAACGTGTCGTCGGGGGCCCCGTCCTCCCCGCCCGGGCGGGGCGGGAGCACCGGGTCGCTCCAGTACCGCGCGTTCTGGAACGGGTAGGTGGGCAGCCCGATGCGGCGGCCCGTGGCGGCACAGCGACCCCAGTCGACCGGCACACCGCGCACGGCGAGCGCCGCGGCGGAGGTGTAGAGCCGGTCCAGCCCGCCGTCGTCGCGCCGGAGCGTGCCGGTGACCACGGCGCGTGCGCCCGCGGCGGCGACGGTGTCCTCCAGCCCGGCGACGAGGACGGGATGCGCACCGACCTCCACCAGGGCCCGGTGGCCGGCGGTGAGCAGGGTCCGGACGGCCTCCTCCAGCCGGACCGTGCCGCGCAGGTTGCGGTACCAGTAGCCGGAGTCGAGCTCGGCACCGGTGACCCACTCGCCGGTGACGGTGGACAGGAAGGGCACCTGCGGTGCGAGCGGTGTGATCCCGGCCAGCTCGTCGGCGAGCTCGGACCGGATGTCCTCGACGTGCGCCGAGTGCGAGGCGTAGTCCACGGCGATCCGGCGGACCCGGACGCCGTCCGCGCGAGGGCCTCGAGGAGCTCGTCGAGGGCGGCGGAGTCACCGGACACCGCGACCGCGCCGGGCCCGTTCACCGCGGCCAGCGAGAGCCGCTCACCCCACGGCTCGATCCGGGCCGAGACCTGCTCGGCGGGCAGCGCGATCGAGGCGATGCCGCCGCGGCCGGACAGCCGCCGCGCGATCGCGAGGCTGCGCCGGGCGACGACCGCGGCGCCGTCGGCCAGGCTCAGCGCCCGGCCACGCACGCCGCGGCGATCTCGCCCTGGGAGTGTCCGACGACCGCGTCCGGCTCGACGCCGAGGGAGCGCCAGAGGGCCGCCAGCGAGACCATCGCCGCCCAGGACGCGGGCTGCACGACGTCGACCCGGTCCAGGGTCGGGGCGCCGTCGACCTCGCGGAGCACGTCGAGCAGCGACCAGTCGACGTGCGGGGCCAGCGCGGCCGCGCACTCGGCGAGGCGCTCGGCGAAGACCGGGGACTGTTCGGCCAGCCGGGCCCCCATGCCGGCCCACTGGGCACCCTGGCCGGGGAAGACGAACGCGACCGGACCCGCCAGGTCCGCGACCCCGGTCACGACGTCCGCGGCCGCCGGGTCCGCCAGGGCCGCGGCCATCGCGGCGGTGTCGCGACCGACCACCACGGCGCGGTGCTCGAAGGCCGTTCGTGTGGTGGCCAGCGAGAACGCGACGTCCGCTGCGGCCGCGGGGACGGCATCGAGGTGGGCACGCAGCCGCGCCGTCTGGTCGGCGAGCGCCTCCGCGGTCCGCGCCGAGAGGGGCCAGGCGACGACGGGGCCGTCGGTGGCCGGCGGCTCGGTCGCCGTGGGCCCGGTCGCGGTGGGCACGGTCGCGGTGGGCTCGGTGGCCGGCTCCTCGGGAACCTCCTCCAGGACCAGGTGCGCGTTGGTGCCGCTGATGCCGAACGCCGAGACCGCGCAGCGGCGGGGGCGCTCGCCACGCGGCCAGGGCCGCGCCGTGGTGAGCAGCTCCACGGCACCGGCGTCCCAGTCGATGTGCGACGAGGGCGTGCCGGCGTGCAGGGTGCGCGGCAGCAGGCCGGCCCGCAGCGCGAGCACCATCTTCAGCACGCTCGCGACGCCCGCCGCGGACTGGGTGTGCCCGATGTTGGACTTCACCGAGCCCAGCCAGAGCGGCCGCTCCGCGTCGCGGTCGCGGCCGTAGGTGGCGAGCAGCGCCTGGGCCTCCACCGGGTCGCCGAGCGCGGTGCCGGTGCCGTGCGCGTCGACCGCGTCGATCTCGTCGGCGGCGAGCCCGGCCGCGGCCAGCGCGGCCCGGATGACCCGCTGCTGCGACGGCCCGTTCGGGGCGGTGAGCCCGTTGGAGGCACCGTCCTGGTTGACCGCGGAGCCACGGACGACCGCGAGCACCTCGTGGCCGTGGCGGCGGGCGTCGGAGAGCCGTTCGACCAGCACGACGCCGACGCCCTCGGACACGGTCATGCCGTCGGCGTCGTCGGAGAACGCCTTGCACCGGCCGTCGCGGGCCAGCGCGCGCTGCCTGCTGAACGCGATCAGCGGCTTCGGGTTCGGCATGACCGTGACACCGGCGGCGACCGCGAGGTCGGACTCGCCCGACCGCAGTGATGCCACGGCCAGGTGCAGCGCGACCAGCGACGACGAGCAGGCCGTGTCCACCGTGACCGCCGGGCCCTCCAGCCCGAGCACGTAGGACAGCCGCCCGGACAGCACGCTGGGCAGGGTGCCGGTGACCTGGTAGCCCTCCGAGCCCTCCTCGCTGCCGCCGTACTCGGCGTAGCTGGCACCGACGAAGGCGCCGGTACGGGTGCCGCGCAACCCGGCCGGGTCGATCCCGGCCCGCTCGATCGACTCCCAGGTCGTCTGCAGCAGCAGCCGCTGCTGCGGGTCCATCCCGAGCGCCTCGCGCGGGCTGATCCCGAAGAATCCGGGATCGAAGTCGCCCGCCTCCGGCAGGAATCCCCCGGCCAGCGAGTAGGTCGCGCCGGGGGCGTCCGGGTCGGCGTCGAGCAGGGCGGCCACGTCCCACCCGCGGTCGGCCGGGAACTCGGTGATGGCGTCGACGTCGTCGTCGAGCAGGGCCCAGAACTCCTCGGGGGTGCCGGCGCCGCCGGGGAACCGGCAGCTCATCCCGACGATCGCGATCGGCTCGTCGGCCGGGCCCGCGGCGTGGACGGGGGTGTGCGGGGGGCCGTCGACCGCGGGGTCGGTCGCCCCGCCGAGCTCCCCGTCCAGGAACGCGGCGAGCACGGCCGGGGTGGGGTGGTCGAAGACCAGGGTGGCGGGCAGCTCGAGACCGGTGGCGTCGCCCACCGCGCGGCGCAGCTCGACCGCGGTCAGCGAGTCGACACCGAGGTCGCGGAACGGCAGGTCGAGGTCGATGCCCTCCGGGGAGTCGTGTCCGAGCACCGACGCGGCGGCGGCGCGGACCAGCGTGACGATCCTGCGGCGGCGCTCGGCGGGGGCCAGGCCGCGCAGCTCGCCGGCACCGGCACCGGCCGGGGCGGCCGCCACCGGTGTCGTCCGCTCGGCGAGGTCGGCGAGCAGCGGGCTGGGGCGCACCGAGGTGAACACGGGCAGGTAGCGGGCCCAGTCGACGTCGGCGACCGTGACGGTGGTGTCCCCGTCGGCCAGCGCCCGGACGAGCTCGTCGAGGGCCGCGTCCGCCGCGAGCAGGGCCAGTCCGCGTCGGGTGAGGTCGTCGGCGGTGTGCTCGGCGGCCATCCCGATCTCGCCCCACGGTCCCCACGCCACCGAGGTGGCGGTCAGGCCGCGGGCCCGGCGGGACTCGGCGAGGGCGTCGAGGTGTGCGTTGGCGGCCGCGTAGGCCGTCTGCCCGCCGCTGCCCCACACTCCGGCGATCGAGCCGACCAGCAGGAACAGGTCGAGATCGCGGTCACCGAGCAGCTCGTCGAGCAGCTCGGCGCCGGTGGCCTTGGCGGCCAGGACGGCGGCGAGCTCGTCGTCGGAGGTCTCGGCCAGTGCCGTGCGCTGGCCGAGACCGGCGGCGTGCACGACCCCGGTGAGCGGCAGCTCGTCGTCGCCCGCGGAGTCCAGGACGGTGGCGAGCGCGTCGCGGTCGGCCGCGTCGCAGGCGGCGAAGCGGACCTCGGCCCCGCGGGCCTCCAGGTCGGCGCGCAGCTCCTCGG
Source organism: Pseudonocardia sp. ICBG601 (assembly GCF_020496245.1). Taxonomy (NCBI): domain Bacteria; kingdom Bacillati; phylum Actinomycetota; class Actinomycetes; order Pseudonocardiales; family Pseudonocardiaceae; genus Pseudonocardia; species Pseudonocardia sp. ICBG601. The sequence continues at coordinate 20,464 of NZ_JAHLJA010000164.1, forward strand.
CGCCGGGGGCGTCGGGACCGCGGCGCCCGGTGAGCACCAGCCGCCCGGCACCGAGGTCGGCGAGCCGCCCGGCGATGGCGGCACCCAGGCCACCGGTGCCACCGGTGACCAGGACGGTGCCGTGCACCCGGTACTGCTCGGGCAGCGGACGTCCGGGGCGCCGCGCCAGCCGACGGGCGAGCAGACCGGTGTCGCGGACGGCGAGCTGGTCCTCCCCCAGCCCGGACAGTGCCGACAGCACTCCCGCCGGCACCTCGGTCGGGTCGCCGCCTGCGGGCAGGTCGACGGTGCCGCCCCAGCGGTGCGGCAGTTCCAGGGCGACGGCGCGGCCGAACCCGGCGACGGCCGCCTGGTGCGGCGACCGGGCCAGGTCACCGCCGCCGGTGCCGACGGCCCCGCGGGTGATCGCCCACAGCGGTGCGTCGACCGCGCGGACGGCGGCGACGGTGAGTGCGAGCCCGCCCGAGAGCAGCGGGTGCGCCGACCCGTCGGCGGCGAGCAGCGACACCGCGCCGGTCCAGCGGCCCGACGGTGCGGCGCCGACCCGCTCGGCGAGCACGGCGTGGTCGGTGCAGGAGGCGTCGACCTCGACGAGGTGGACCCGGGCGCCGTGCACGCTCATCGCGTCGCGCAGGGCGGACGGGTCGAGCACGCCGGGGTCCGGCGCGCCGGCGGCCGGGGCGAGCAGCAGCCAGTCGCCGTCGAGCACCGGGCTGTCGGTGACCCGCACCGGGCTCCAGGTGACCCGGTAGCGCCAGCCGTCGAGCTGTGTGCGCCGACGGCTGCCCGAGCGCCACGACGACAGGGCGGGGAGCACCGCGTCGAGCGCGGCGCGGTCGCCGGCGGGCAGCCGCAGCAGGGCGCCGAGGTCCTCGGCGTCGCCGCGGTCGACGGCGTCCCACAGTGCCCCGTCCGCCGCCCCGCCCGCAGTGGTGCCCCGTGCCGGGCCGAGGTCGGCGACCGGCCAGAAGTGGGTGTGCTGGAAGGCGTAGGTGGGCAGTGCGACCCGTCGGGCTCCCGGGTACGGCGCGGCCGGCTCGGTGGCGACGCCGTCGACGTGCAGCCGGGCCAGCGCGGCCAGCGCGCAGAGGTCCTCCTCGCGGCCGGCGCGCAGGACCCCGGTGACGGTGGCCGCGTCGCCGAGCACCGCCCGGACGGCGGGAGCGAGCACGGTGTCCGGTCCCACCTCGACGACGGCGCCGGTGCCGGCGTCGCGCAACGCCGCGACCGCGTCGGCGAACCGCACGGTGGAGCGGACGTGGGCGACCCAGTAGTCCGGCGAGGCCAGGTCGCCCGCCACGGCCGGTGCCCCGGTGACGGTGGAGACCATCTCCAGTGCGGGCTCGGCGAACGTCAGGCCCTCGACGACCCGGCGGAACCCGTCGAGGACGGGCTCCATCAGGGGCGAGTGGAAGGCGTGGCTGACGTCGAGCCGGGTGGTGCGGCGGCCCTGCGCGGCGAACGTGGCGGCGACCCGCTCGGTGGCGTCGGCGGCACCGGAGAGCACGACCGAGGTCGGCCCGTTGACCGCCGCGACCGCGACGCCGTCGGTGAGCGCGGCGCGTGCCTGCTCCTCCGTGGTCTCGACGGCGATCATGGCCCCGCCGTCGGGCAGGGCGTCCAGCAGGCGGCCGCGGGCGGCGACGAGCGCGGCGGCGTCGGCGAGGTCGAGGACCCCGGCGACGTGCGCGTCGGCGATCTCGCCGACCGAGTGCCCGCCGACCCGCGCCGGGCGCACGCCCCAGGAGGTGAGCAGGCGGTAGAGGGCGACCTCGACGGCGAACAGCGCGGGCTGGGCGTAGCGGGTCCGTCCGAGCAGCTCGGCCTCGGCGCTGCCCTCGGCGGCGTGCAGCACCTCGTACAGCGGGCGGTCCAGGTGCGGGTCGAGGGCGGCGACGACCTCGTCGAGGGCGGTGGCGAACGCGGGGAACCGCTCACGCAGCCGCGCCCCGGCGCCGGCGCGTTGGCTGCCCTGTCCGCCGAACAGCACGGCGACCGGTCCTGCGGCCGCGGCCCGTCCGGTGAGGACGCCGGGGTCCGGCTCGCCCGCGGCGAGTGCTGCGAGCCCGCGCAGCACCCCGTCCCGGTCGTCGGCGACGACCGCGGCCCGGTGCTCGAACGCCGACCGGGTGGTGGCCAGCGAGAACGCGACGTCGGCGAGGTCGGCGCCGGGCTGCTGCTCCAGCCGGGCGCGCAGCCGTGCGGCCTGGTCGCGGACGGCGCCCTCGGTGCGCCCGGACACGTGCAGCGCCACGGCGCCGGTGCCGGGGTCGATCACGGTGGGCGCCACGGCGGGGGCCGGCGGCGCCTGCTCCAGCACGATGTGGGCGTTGGTGCCGCTGATCCCGAAGGAGGACACCGCGGCCCGGCGGAGGCGGCCGGCCTCCGGCCAGTCCGTGGGCTCGGTGACCAGGTCGACGGCGCCGGACTCCCAGTCGACGTGCCGCGACGGCGTCCCGACGTGCAGGGTGCGCGGCACCCTGCCGTGCCGCATCGCCTGCACCATCTTGATCACTCCGGCGACACCGGCCGCGGCCTGTGTGTGCCCCAGGTTCGACTTCACCGAGCCGAGCAGCAGCAGGGTGTCCCGGTCCTGCCCGTAGGTGGCGAGCAGCGCCTGGGCCTCGATCGGGTCACCGAGCACCGTGCCGGTGCCGTGGGCCTCGACCACGTCGACGTCGGCGGTGGTCAGCCCGGCCGAACGCAGGGCCTGCCGGATGACGCGCTGCTGCGCCGGGCCGTTCGGCGCCATCAGGCCGTTCGAGGCGCCGTCGGAGTTGACCGCGCTGCCCCGGACCACGGCGAGCACCTCGTGCCCGTTGCGGCGGGCGTCGGACAGCCGCTCCAGGACGACGACGCCGACGCCCTCCGCCCAGCTGACGCCGTCGGCGGCGTCGGAGAACGCCTTGGACCGTCCGTCCGGTGCGAGCCCGCGCTGCCGGGAGAACTCGATCAGCGCGACGGGGGTGGACATGACGGTGACGCCGCCGGCCAGTGCGAGCGAGCACTCCCCCGCCCGCAGTGCCTGCATCGCCCAGTGCATCGCGACCAGCGACGACGAGCAGGCGGTGTCGAGGGTGACGGCCGGGCCCTCCAGCCCGAGGGTGTAGGCGGCGCGGCCGGAGACGATGCTCGGCGAGGTGCCGCTGCCCTGCATCCCCTCGGACGGGGCCGTGCCCGCGCCGTAGTCGCTGTACATGACCCCGGCGAACACCCCGGTCCGGGTGCCGCGCAGGGTGCCGGGGTCGATGCCGGCGTGCTCGACGGCCTCCCAGGAGGCCTCGAGGAGCAGCCGCTGCTGGGCGTCGGTGGCGAGCGCCTCGCGCGGGCTCATGCCGAAGAACGCGGCGTCGAACTCGCAGGCGTCGTGCAGGAACCCGCCGGAACGGGTGTAGGACGTGCCGGGGTGGTCGGGGTCGGGGTGGTAGAGCGCGTCGAGGTCCCAGCCGCGGTCGACCGGCAGTCCGGACACCGCGTCGCGGCCCTCGTCGACCAGCCGCCACAGCTCGTCCGGGCCGCCGACGCCGCCCGGGTACCGGCAGCCCATGCCGACGACGACGATCGGGTCGTCCGCGGTCCGGGCCGCGGTGGTCGCCGGCGTCGGGGTGTCCGCGGTGGCCGCGGCACCGGCGAGCTCGGTGGTGACGTGCCCGGCCAGCACCCGCGGTGTGGGGTGGTCGAAGACCAGGGTGGCGGGCAGCCGCAGTCCGGTCGCGGCACCCAGGGAGTTGCGCAGGTCGACCGCGGTCAGCGAGTCGAACCCGAGCTCGGAGAACGGGCGGTCGGGGTCGATCTCGTCGCCGCCGGTGTGCCCGAGCACCGCGGCCACCCGGCCGCGGACGAGCTCCAGCACCGCGGCGGCACGCTCGTCGCCGGACAGGGCCGCGAGCCGGCGGGCCAGCGAGCGGGAACGTTCGGTGCCCGCGGCGGAGCGGCGGGCCCCGCGGACGAGGCCGCGCAGCAGCGGCGGGACCTCGGGCAGCCCGCGCAGCACCGACAGGTCGAGCGGGAGCGGCAGGACCAGCGGGGCCGGTCCGGGGACGGCGGCGTCGAGCAGGGCCAGCCCCTCCTCGACGGCGACGGCCGGCATCCCGGCCCGGCGCAGCCGCTCGGGCTCGGCTCCGGCGAGCATGCCGGGGCCGTCCCAGGCGCCCCACGCCAGCGACGTCGCGACGAGCCCGGCGGCGCGCCGGTGGGCGGCGAGTCCGTCGAGGAACGCGTTCGCCGCCGCGTAGCCGGCCTGGCCGGGGGTGCCGAGGACACCGGCGGCCGAGGAGAACAGCACGAACGCGGTGAGCTCCCGGTCGGCGGTGAGCTCGTGCAGGTGCCAGGCGGCGTCGGCCTTCGGGGCGAGCACCCCGCTGACGCGTCCGGCGGTCAGTCCGTCGACGACGCCGTCGTCGAGGACACCCGCGGCGTGCACGACCGCGGTGACCGGGTGCGCGTCGAGCAGCGCGGCGACGGCGTCGCGGTCGGTCACGTCGCAGGCCACGACGGCCACGTCCGCGCCGAGTCCGGTCAGCTCGGCGGTGAGCTCCGCCGCGCCGGAGGCGTCCGGGCCGCGGCGCCCGGCGAGCACGAGGCCGCCGACGCCGTGCTCGGTGACCAGGTGCCGGGCGACGAGCGCGCCGAGCCCGCCCGTGCCGCCGGTGACCAGGACGGTGTCGGCCGGAGCCCAGCCGGGGGTGTGGTCCTCGGCCGGGGCGGGCAGCCGGACGAGCCTGCGGGCGTGCACCTCGCCGTCGCGGCAGACGATCTCCGGCTCGTCGACGGCGAGCGCGGCGGGCACCAGGTCGGCGCGTCCGTCGGCGGGGCCGGGGTCGAGCAGGGCGAACCGGCCGGGGTGCTCGGCCTGGGCCGAGCGGACGAGGCCGCGCACCGCGTCGGCGGCGGGCCCGTCGCCGTCCGGGACGACGACGAGCCGGGCGTCGGTGACCGCGTCGCAGGCCAGCCAGTCCTGCAGCAGCGCCAGCACCGCGGCGGTGGCGGCGTGCGCCCCGGCGACCGGGTCGTGGACGTCCCCCGTGGCCACCGGGGCAACGACGACCGGCACACCGGCGGCCTCGGCGGCGGTCGCGACGACCGGGGTCCTCGGGTCCAGCCCGAGCTCCGCGACAGCGGTGGCCGGGCCGAGCAGCGCGGTCTCGGGGACCGGGGTACCCGCGGCCGGGGTGACGACCGTGCTGCCGATGCCGTACAGCGCGCGGGGGCGGGCACCCGGCTCGGGCACGGCGGCGTCGGCGAGCGGGCGCAGCGCCAGGGACTCGACGGTCGCGACCGGCTCGCCGTCGGGGTCGCGGACGTCGATCGCGACCCCGCCCGCGACGGGCGTGAGCCGGGCCCGGACCGCGGTGGCGCCGGAGGCGTGCAGGCTGACGCCCTGCCAGGAGAACGGCAGCCCACCGGTGTGTTCCCCGGGTCCGGCCTCGCCGAGCAGCGCGGTGGCGTGCAGCACGGCGTCGAGCAGCGCGGGGTGGATGCCGAACCCGTCGTGCTCGGTACCGGCGGGCAGCTCCACCACGACGTCGACGCCGGATCCGGCGCCCGCCGCGGGGTCGACGGGCGTCGCGGTGCGCAGTCCGCGGAAGACCGGGCCGTAGCCGAAGCCGTGCCCGGCCAGGCGTTCGTAGAGCTCGGCGCCGTCGACGACGTCCCCGTCCGCCACGCTCCGGTCGGGTCGCGGACCGGGCCCGGAGGCACCGGTCGCGAGCAGACCGGTGGCGTGGGTGATCCACGGGTGCTCGTCGTCGTCGGCCGGGCGCGAGTGGATCCGCACCTCGCGGACCCCGTCCGGGTCGGCGTCGCCGACCCACATCTGCACCTGGACGGCACCACGCTCGGGCAGCACCAGCGGGGTGGAGAGGGTGAGCTCCTCGACGCGGTCGCACCCCGCCTCGTCGGCGGCCCGGACGGCGAGCTCCAGGAACGCGGTGCCCGGCAGCAGGACGGTGCCGTGCACGACGTGGTCGGCGAGCCACGGGTGGCTGTCGACCGACAGCCGCCCGGTGAGCAGGGTCCCGCCGGCCCCGGCGAGCGACACGACGGCGGACAGCAGCGGGTGCCCGCTGGCGCCCTGCCCGGCGGCGCGGAGGTCACCCGCGCCGGACGGACGGCGCGGCCAGTAGCGCCGGCGCCGGAAGGCGTAGGTCGGCAGCGTGGTGCGGCGCGCACCGGTGCCGGCGAACCAGGCGGCCCAGTCGACGCCGACGCCGCGCAGGTGCAGCCCGGCGGCGGCGGCCGCGGCGGTGACGGTCTCGTCGTGCCCGGCGCGGAGCACCGGCAGCGCGGTGACGGCCGCGCCGCTGTCGGCGGCGCGGTCGCGGACCATGGGGGTGAGCGCGGCGTCCGGGCCGAGCTCGACGACGACGCCGGTGCCGTGCTCGATCAGCCAGCCGACGGTGTCGGCGAACCGCACCGTGTCGCGGACCTGGCGGACCCAGTGCTCCGGCGAGCCGAGCTCGTCGAGGGTGGCCTGGGTGCCGGTCACCGACGACACGACGGGGACGAGCGGCTCGCGGACGGTCAGCCCGGCGACGACCTCGCGGAACTCGGCCAGCACCGGGTCGGCGTGGTGGGAGTGGAAGGCGTGCGAGACGCGCAGCCGGGTCGTGCGGTGGCCGTCGCCGGCGAGCCGCGCGGCGGCCTCGGCGACGGCGTCGGCGTCGCCGGACAGCACGACCGACCGGGTGCCGTTGACCGCGGCCAGCGCCACCTGCTCGCCGAGCAGGCCGGCGACCTCCTCCTCGCCCGCGTCGACGGCGACCATCGCCCCGCCGTCGGGCATGCCCGCCATGAGCCTGCCGCGCGCCGTGACCAGTGCGGCGGCGTCGGGCAGGTCGAGGACCCCGGCGACGTGTGCGGCGGCGATCTCGCCGACCGAGTGGCCGGCGACGGCGTCGGGGACGACCCCCCAGGACCGGACCAGCCGGTACAGCGCGACCTCGACCGCGAACAGCGCGGGCTGGGCGTAGGCGGTGGCGTCGAGCGCGTCGGGGTCCTCGCCCCACAGCACCTCGGTCAGCGGGCGGTCCAGGTGCCGGTCGAGCTCGGCGACGACCTCGGAGAGCGCCTCGGCGAAGACCGGGAAGCGGGCGGCGAGGCGGCGCCCGGCGCCGATCCGCTGGGCGCCCTGGCCGGTGAACACGAACGCGGTGCGGGTGCGCGGCCCGGCGGTGCCGAGCAGCACCGCGGGGTGCGGCTCGCCCGTCGCGATCGCCCGCAGCCCGGCGCGCAGCCGGTCGGGATCCTCGGCGACGACCGCGGCCCGGTGGTCCAGCGCGGCGCGGGTGGTGGCGGCGGAGAAACCCAGGTCGAGCAGCGGGGCGGGCGCGTCCCCGTCGAGTGTGTCGAGCAGCCGCTGTGCCTGGGCCCGCAGCGCCTCGGCGCCGCGCCCGGACAGCAGCACCGGCACCGCGGCGGCGATGTCGGCCACGACCGGGGCGGGTGTCTCCGGGGCGGGGGTCCCACCGTCGTCGCCCGCGGGGTCGGTGTCGGTGGCGGGGGCCGGGTCCGGTGCCTGCTCCACGATCACGTGGGCGTTGGTGCCGGAGAGCCCGAACGACGACACCCCGGCCCGCCGCGGTCGTCCCCGGTCCGGCCAGGCGACCTGCTCGCGGACCAGCTCGACGGCGCCGCTCGACCAGTCCACCTTCGTCGACGGCGTCCGCACGTGCAGCGTCGCGGGGACGACGCCGTGCTGCAGGGCCAGCACCATCTTGATGACACCGGCGACGCCCGCGGCGGCCTGGGTGTGCCCGAGGTTGGACTTGACCGAGCCGAGCAGCAGCGGCTGTTCGCGGCCGCGGCCGTAGGTCGCGAGCAGCGCCTGGGCCTCGATCGGGTCGCCGAGCGCGGTGCCGGTGCCGTGGGCGTCGACGACGTCGACGTCGTCGACGCCCAGCCGCGACTGCGCCAGCGCCTGCGTCAGCACCCGCTGCTGGGACGGTCCGTTCGGCGCGGTCAGCCCGTTCGAGGCCCCGTCGGAGTTCACCGCCGAGCCGCGCAGCACCGCGAGCACGTCGTGGCCGTGCCGCTGGGCGTCGGAGAGGCGTTCCAGGACCAGCACCCCGACGCCCTCGGACCAGCCGGTGCCGTTCGCGTCGTCGTCGAAGGCGCGGCAGAAACCGTCCGCGGCGAGCCCGCCCTGGCGCCCCATCTCGGCGAAGGTGACCGGCCCCGACATGACGGTGACCCCGCCCGCCAGGGCCAACGAGCACTCCCCCGCCCGCAGTGCCTGCGCCGCGAGGTGCAGCGTGACCAGCGACGACGAGCAGGCGGTGTCCACCGTGACGGTCGGCCCGACCAGGCCGAGGACGTAGGAGACCCGGCCGGACAGCACACTGCTCGCCGTCCCGGTCAGCTGGAAGCCTTCGGCCTCCTCCGGACCGATCGGGTACTGCTGACCCATCGCGCCGGCGAAGACACCCGTGTCGCTCCCGCGCAGGGTGCCGGGGTCGATCCCGGCCCGCTCCAGCGCCTCCCAGGTCACCTCCAGCAGCAGCCGCTGCTGCGGGTCCGTGGCGACGGCCTCGCGCGGGGAGATGCCGAAGAAGTCGGCGTCGAAGTCGGGGGCGTCGTAGAGGAAGCCGCCGACGTTCGCGTCCGGGTCGGCCCCCAGGGCGGCCAGGTCCCAGCCGCGGTCGTCGGGGAACGGGCCGATCCCGTGCCCGCCGTCGGACAGCATCCGCCACAGCGCCTCGGGACCGTCCACCCCGCCGGGGTAGCGGCAGCCGATGCCGACGACCGCGATCGGCTCGTGCGCGGCTGCCTCGACGTCCTGCAGCCGCTTGCGGGTGCGTCGCAGATCCGCGCTCGCCCGCTTCAGGTAGTCCCGGAGCTTCTGTTCGTTGTCCATCGCGGGGCACACCCATCTCGAGGTACGGCGGACTCACGCCTGTGCGGCGGTGCCGTGGTCGTCTGTGGACTGCGGGGCGCTCGCCGGCCGCGTTCGGGGGGCGGGGGCGGCGGCCGCGGGCCTGCGCGGATCACCAGGACATGGCGGGTACCAGGTCGCCGTAGCTGTCCTCGCGCCGGAGCTGCGCCAGGTCGGAGTCGACCATCATCCGCATCAGCTCGGGGAACGACGTCACGGGCGTCCAGCCGAGCGCCGCCGTCGCGCGGGTGGTGTCCGCGCACAGCACCTCGACCTCGGCCGGACGCACCAGCGCGGGGTCGACCACGACGTGGTCGCGCCAGTCCAGCCCGACGTGCTCGAAGGCGATGCGCACCGCGTCCCGGACCGAGTGCATGACCCCGGTGCCGATCACCCAGTCGCCCGGCTCGTCCTGCTGCAGCATCGCGTGCATGGCCTGCACGTAGTCCCCGGCGAAGCCCCAGTCGCGGACCGCGTCGAGGTTGCCCAGGTGCAGCTTCTCCTGCCGGCCCGAGGCGATCCTGGCCGTCGCGAGCGAGATCTTGCGCGTCACGAACTCCGTGCCGCGGCGCGGGGACTCGTGGTTGAACAGCATCCCGGACACCGCGTACATGCCGAAGGACTCGCGGTAGTTGCGGGTGATGCAGTGGCCGTACACCTTCGCGACGCCGTACGGGCTGCGCGGGTGGAACACCGTCGACTCCGACTGCGGGGTCTCGGCGGCCTTGCCGAACATCTCCGACGACGACGCCTGGTAGAACCGGATCCCGCCGCCGTCCGAGCCCCGCGACCCGGACAGGCCGCCCACCATCCGGATGGCCTCGAGCATCCGCAGCACGCCCATGCCGTTCACCTCGGTGACCAGCTCGGCCTGCTGCCAGGACATCGGCACGAACGAGATCGCGCCGAGGTTGTAGACCTCGTCGGGCTGCACCCGGTCGACCACCGACACCAGGCTGGCCTGGTCCAGCAGGTCGCCGTACTCGAAGGACAGGTCCGCGGCGAGACGGCTGATGCGGGACTGGCGCGGGTTCGACTGCCCGCGGACCAGACCCCACACGTCGTAGCCCAGCGACAACAGGTACTCGGCGAGGTAGGAACCGTCCTGCCCGGTGATCCCGGTGATCAACGCGCGCCTCGGCATGGGGTCGTCTCCCTCCGACGTGTGGTGGGTGTCCCCCACTCCGGCGGCGACGGTAGGTTCGCGCCGACTAGTGATTCGTCGAGACATGACCGGTGCGCCGCACCGTGCTCTGGGGATTTCCGGGCCGCCGCCGTGGTCGGGTGCACGCGTCCGTTCCCCGCGACTCGCTCGCCGGGCCCGCCGTGCCGGAGAGGGACACCCGTGGTCCGAGATCTCGTCCTGTTCCTGCGCACCGGCCTGCGGCCGTACCGGCTCACCGTCGCCGGGATCGTGCTGCTGCAGCTGGTGCAGACCGCCGCCGTGCTGACCCTGCCCACCCTCGCCGCCGCGGTCATCGACATCGGCATCGTGCGTGGCGACGTCGGGTTCGTCGGCCGCATCGCGGCCGTGATGGCCGGGGTGGCGGTGCTGCAGGTCGTGGCGTCGGTCGCGGCCCAGTGGCTCGCCGCCCGGGTCGCCGCGCAGCTCGGCTACGACCTGCGCACCGCCGTGGTCTCGCGGGTGCTGTCGCTGTCGGCCCAGCAGGTCGGCCGGTTCGGTGTCCCGTCGCTGATCACCCGCTCGGTGAACGACGTCCGGCAGGTGCAGCAGCTGTGTCTGGCCCTGTTCGACGTCGCGGTGACGGCCGTGGTGATGTCCCTGGGCGGGCTGGCGCTGGCGACGGCCCTGGACCCGTGGATCGGGCTGGTGCTGGTGGGGCTCTTCGTGGTGGTGGCGGTGACCATCGGGCGGCTGCTGGTGCAGATGTTCCCGCTCTACGACCGGCTGCAGACCGCGACCGACCGGGTCAACCGGATCCTGCGTGAGCAGATCGCCGGGGTACGGGTGGTCCGGGCGTTCGTGCAGGACCGCCGCGAGCACGCGCGGTTCGCCGGGGCGAACCGCGAGCTCCACGACCCGGGGCTGCGGCTGGGGTACCAGATGGCGACCTTCCCGGCGCTGGTCACCCTGGTGATGAACGTGTTCGCGGTCGGCCTGGTGTGGCTGGGGGCGGGACGGGTCGACGCCGGGCTCATGCCGCTGGGTGTGCTGACGGCGGTCCTGGGCTACCTGGCGCTGATCGTGCTGTCGATGGTCATGACGATCGTCGTCATCACCGGCGCGGCCCGGGCCCGCACCTCGGTCGCCCGGCTGACCGAGGTGCTCGACGCCCCCGTCCCCGAGCAGCCCCGCGTCCCGTCGTTCCCGACGGTCGGGCCGGCCGACGGCGGCCGGGTCGAGCTGCGCGGGGTCGGACACGTCGCCCCGGGTGCCGAACGTCCGATGCTCGACGGTGTCGACCTCACCGTCGCCCCCGGCGAGACGGTCGCGGTGCTCGGCGGCACCGGCAGCGGGAAGAGCACGCTGTTGTCGCTGGTCGTGCGGCTGCTCGATCCGACGTCGGGCAGCGTCCGGGTGGACGACGTCGACGTCCGGGAGATGGATCCCGACGAGCTGGCCCGCCGGGTCGGTCTGGTGCCGCAGACCGCGCAGCTGTTCGCGGGCACCGTCGCCACGAACCTGCGGTTCGGCGCCCCCGCCGCCACCGACGAGCAGCTGTGGGACGCGCTGGCCGCCGTCCGCGCGGACGAGCTGGTGCGGGGCCTCCCGGACGGGCTGGAGTCCGCGGTCTCGCCGGACGGCCGCAACCTCTCCGGTGGACAGCGACAACGGCTCGCGCTGGCCCGCACGCTGCTGCGCAGGCCACGCGTCTACCTGCTCGACGACTGTTTCTCCGCCCTCGACACCACCACCGAACGCGAGGTGCGTGCCGGGCTGGCGGCACGGACCGGCGGCGCGACGGTGCTGCTGGTCACCCAGCGGGTCGCCACCGCGGCCACGGCGGACCGCATCGTCGTCCTCGACGGGGGCCGGATGGTGGCCTGCGGTGACCACGACACGTTGCTGCGCGAGGACCCGGTCTTCGCCGAGATCGTGCGGTCCCAGCAGGCCGTGGCCGAGCCGGTCGTCGGAGGCCTGCGATGAGCGACGGCACGACGGAGGTCACCGCGCAGGACACCGCAAACGGCACAGCGGACGGCACGGCACGGTCCGGGGGCCCGCGCGCGACGGCGAGGCGGGTCGCGGGACTGTTCGCCGCGCACCGCCCCGCGGCCGCACTGATCGTCGGGCTCGGGCTGGTGGCGACGGCGACGAACCTGCTGGGGCCCGTGCTCCTGGGGCGGGCGACCGACCTCGTCGCGGCCGGGCTGATCGGTCGCTCGGTGGGTCCGGACACCACCAAGGAGCAGGTCGTCGCCGGGCTGCGGGCGTCGGGGGACGAGACTCTCGCCCAGGTCGCCGGGACCGTCGACTTCACCCCCGGAGCGGGCGTCGACATGGCCGCCCTCGCCGCGGTCCTGACCGTCGCCGCTGTGCTGTTCGTGGGCTCGGCGCTGCTGGCCCGCTGGCAGGGCCGGGTCGTCGCGCGGGTCGTCCAGCGGATCCTGTTGGACCTGCGCGAACGTCTCGCCCGCAAGATCAGCCGGTTGCCGCTGGCCGAGCTCGACCGCACCCCGCGTGGTGACCTGCTCAGCCGGGTCACCAACGACGTCGACAACCTGCAGCAGTCGCTGCAGCTGGCCGTCGGCCAGCTCTTCGTGACGGTGGCGAACGTCGTCGGGGTGGTCGTGGTGATGGCGGTGCTGTCCCCGACGCTGGCCGCGGTGGTCGTGGTCGCGGTGCCGGTCGCCGCGGTGCTGGCCGCACGGGCGGCGCGCCGCGCGCAGCCCCGGTTCGCCGAGCTGTGGCAGGCGACCGGCGCGGTCACCACGCACGTGGAGCAGGCCTACGGCGGGCACGCCCTGGTCAGCTCGATGCGCCGCCAGCAGGCCGTCGCCGAGGAGTTCGACCGCCACAACCGGGCGCTGCGGGAGGCGGAGCGACGCGCCCAGGCCGTGACCGGCACGATCGAGCCGAGCACCCGCTTCGTGACCGACCTGGCCTACGTCCTGGTCGTCGTCGTGGGCGCCCTGCAGGTCACCGCGGGTGCGATGACGATCGGCGGCGTCCAGGCGTTCACCCAGCTCGTGATGATCTTCAGCAGGCCGGTGGTGAGCCTGGCCGGGTTCTCCGCGCAGATCCAGTCCGGACTGGCCTCGGCCGAGCGGGTGTTCGCGCTGCTCGACGCCCCCGAGCAGTCCGCCGACCCGGTCGACCCGGCCCGGCCGGCGACGGTGCGGGGGCTGGTCGAGTTCGACCGGGTGGGCTTCCGCTACCGACCCGACACGCCGCTGATCGAGGACCTGTCCCTGCGGGTGGAGCCCGGCTGCACGGTGGCGGTCGTCGGTGCGACCGGTGCCGGGAAGACGACGCTGGGCAACCTGCTGCTGCGCTTCCACGAACCGCACGCCGGGCGGGTTCTGCTCGACGGCGTCGACGTCGCGACGATGGCCCGTGACGAGCTGCGGCGCATGATCGGCGTCGTGCCGCAGGAGCCGTGGCTGTTCGGCGGCACGATCGCCGAGAACATCGCCTACGGCCGTCCGGACGCGAGCCGCGAGGAGGTCGTGGCGGCGGCGCGGGCCACCTGCGTCGACGAGATGGTGCGCCGGCTCCCCGACGGCTACGACACCGTCGTCGACGTCGACCGGCCCGGCGTCAGCGCCGGTGAGCGCCAGCTGATCACGCTGGCCCGGGCGTACCTGAGCGACCCGGCGGTACTGCTGCTCGACGAGGCGACCAGCTCCATCGACACCCGCACCGAGGTGCTGGTGCAGGAGGCGATGGCGGCGGTGCGACGCGGCCGTACCGGGTTCGTCATCGCGCACCGGCTGTCCACCGTGCGCGCCGCGGACCTGATCGTCGTCATGGACGCCGGACGGATCCTCGAGCGCGGCTCGCACTCCGAGCTCCTCGCCCGGGGCGGGGCCTACGCCCGGCTGCACGCCGCCGGGACGACCGCCGACGACGCATCTGGGGTTTTGCCCGCTGCTGCCGGGGTTGACTCCGGGCGAGGGGACGGCGCGCAGATCCGGACCCCGTGAGGCGGTACCCGCACCCGCGAAGGGACGAGATGACCACGAGCACCGAGAGCCGACCGGCCGGCGACCCGATCCCGGACGACGGCACGACGCCCTGGATCCGCCGCTACCACCCCACCCGGTCCGCGACCCGGCGGCTCGTGTGCTTCCCGCACGCCGGCGGGTCGGCCAGCTACTTCCACCCGGTCTCCGCCCGGTTCCCCGACGACGACGTGGTCGCGCTGCAGTACCCGGGGCGGCAGGACCGCCGGCACGAGCCGTGTGTCACCGACATCGACGAGCTCGCCGACCTGATCGCCGCCGAGCTGTCGCGGCTCTCGTCGCTGCCCACGGTGTTCTTCGGGCACAGCATGGGGGCGACGCTGGCCTTCGAGACCGCCTGGCGGCTCGAACGCGACGGTGCGGGCCCCGGCGCGGTGGTGGTCTCCGGCCGCCGGGGACCGACCACGAGCCGTGACGAGGCCGTGCACGAGCTCGACGACGACGGTGTCCTCGCCGAGATCACGCTGCTCGACGGCACCGACTCCGCGGTGCTCGCCGACGACGAGGTCCTCCGGATGTCGCTGCCCGCGATCCGGGGCGACTACACGGCGATCGAGGGCTACCGCTGGACCCCCGGCCGGACGCTGTCCTGCCCGCTGGTGTCGCTCACCGGGGACGCCGACCCGCGCACCACCGTCGAGGAGGCCGCGGCGTGGTCGGAGGTGGCCACCGGGGGCTTCCGCTCCCGGGTGTTCCCCGGCGGGCACTTCTTCATCGCCGCGCAGGCGGCCGCGGTCCAGGCCGAGCTCGCCCGCGAGCTGGACGGCGTGGCCCGGTGAGCCGGCCGGCCGCCGTCGCGCTGTGGGTGCTGCAGGTGGTGCTCGCGCTGGTGTTCGTGGGCTCGGCGTTCGGGAAGCTCACCGGCGACCCGGCGATCGTGGCGGTCTTCGACGCGCTCGGTCCCCTGGCCTGGCTCCGCTACCCGGTCGCGGTGGCGGAGATCGTCGGCGCGGTCGGGCTGCTCGTCCCGGCGACGACGGCACTCGCCGCCGCCGCGCTCACCCTGCTGATGCTCGGCGCGGTGTCGGTGCACCTGTTCGTCGCGGGTGGGTCCGTGGTCCCCGCACTGGTCGTGCTGGTGCTGTGCGCGGTGACGCTCGTCGGCCGCCGGAAGGATCTCCAGCGTCCGGTGACCGCCGGGCGGACGGGACCCGCCGGCGAACGGTCCTGACCCGCTTCGCCGGGGCCCGCCCCGAGCCCTTGCCCTCCTCCGCCGCGCCCGGAACCGTCACCGGAGACGACCCCGGAACCGACCTGCAGGAGGAGACCCGATGACCGCCGTCCAGGAGCCGCGCACCAGCGCGAGCCACCCGCTGGCCCCGACCACGGAGGCCGAGGTCACCGCCGTCCGCGAGGTCCTCGTCGCGGCCGGGCTGCTCACCGAGCACGTCCGCTTCGCGTTCTTCGCCCCCGAGGAGCCGCCCAAGTCCGAGGTCCTCGCCCACTCCGACGGCGCCGACGTCGACCGCAGCTTCCGCGCGGTGCTGCTGGACCTGGGCACCGGCCGCTCCCACGACACGGTCGTCTCGGCCACCCGGTGCGAGCTGGTCTCCTGCCGGGAGCTGGAGCCCGAGCGGGAGGGGCAGCCGCCGATCATCGACTCGGAGTTCGAGTTCATCGAGGACGTCCTGAACGCCTCGCCGGACTGGCTCGCCGCGCTGGAGCAGCGCGGGCTGGAGCCCGCCTCGGTGCGCGCGGTGCCGCTCTCGGCCGGCGTCTACGACATCCCCGGCGAGAAGGGCCGCCGGCTCGCGCGCGCCTTCGGGTTCCGTCAGGACCACGAGGCCGACCACGCCTGGGCGCACCCCGTCGACGGGCTCGTCGCCTACGTCGACCTGACCGCCCGCACGGTCGACCGGGTGATCGACACCGGCGTCGTGCCGGTGCCCGCGACCAGCGGGAACTTCGACGATCCTGCCGTGCAGGGCGAGCACATGACCTCGCTGCGGCCGATCGAGATCACCCAGCCCGAGGGCCGCTCGTTCACCGTGGAGGACGGTCGCGTCCGCTGGGGCAAGTGGGACCTGCGCGTCGGGTTCAACGAGCGCGAGGGCCTGACCCTGCACCAGATCGCCTTCGACGACCGTCCGATCTGCTACCGCGCCTCGGTCGCGGAGATGGTCGTGCCCTACGCCGACCCGGCGCCGGTGCGGTTCTGGCAGAACTACTTCGACTGCGGCGAGTACATGTTCGCCCGCTACGCCGACTCCCTGCAGCTGGGCTGCGACTGCCTCGGCGACATCCACTACCTCGACGCGGTGGTCGCCGACGACCTCGGCAACCCGCGCACGATCACCAACGCCATCTGCCTGCACGAGGAGGACCACGGCGTCCTCTGGAAGCACACCGACATCTTCACCGGCGCCCGCGAGGTGCGCCGCCAGCGCCGCCTGGTGATCTCGTTCTTCACCCCGATCGGCAACTACGACTACGGCTTCTACTGGTACCTCTACCTCGACGGCACCATCGAGCTGGAGTGCAAGGCGACCGGCATCGTGTTCACCTCCGGCACGCCGGGCGAGTACGCCACCGAGGTCGCCCCGGGCCTGGGTGCGCCGTTCCACCAGCATCTGTTCTCGGCGCGGCTGGACATGACCGTGGACGGCACCGCGAACGCCGTCGAGGAGGTCGAGGCGGTCCGTGTGCCGATGGGCGAGGGCAACCCCCACGGCAACGCGTTCGCCCGGTCGGCGACCCGGCTGACCCGCGAGTCCCACGCCCAGCGGGACGCCGACCCGGGGTCGGGGCGGGTCTAGCACGTCGTCAACACCGAGAAGACCAACGCGCTGGGACGCCCGGTCGGCTACGTCCTGCACCCGCACGGGCAGCCCACGCTGCTGGCGGACCCGGCCTCGTCGATCCACGCGCGGGCGACGTTCGCCGCGAAGGCGCTGTGGGTGACCCGCTACGACCCGGCGCAGCGCTACCCGGCCGGTGACTTCGTCAACCAGAACCCGGGTGGGGACGGGCTGCCGTCCTGGGTGGCCGCGGACCGCGACCTCGACGGCCAGGACGTCGTGCTGTGGCACACCTTCGGGCTGACCCACTTCCCGCGCCCGGAGGACTGGCCGGTCATGCCGGTCGACCACACCGGCTTCGTGCTCAAGCCGGCCGGGTTCTTCGACCGCAACCCCACCCTCGACGTCCCGCCGGCGCCGACGAGCTGCCACTGACCGCCCCCTCCCGGCCGGCGCCGCCCAGGTCGTCCCGCCGCCGCACGGGTTCCGTCCCGTGCGGCGGCCCCGGCACCCGTGCGGCGCCCGCGGGTGCCCGACGACGGGCGGGGTGTGACGACGGCGCCGGGCCGGGCGGGGCGCAGCGGTGGCGGACTAGGGTCGGTCCCGACCGCTCCACCCCGTCGCACCAGGAGGAACCCCGTGGCTCTCGCCGCCGGTGACCAGATCCCCGACGTCACCCTGATGACCCCGTCCGCCGAGGGGCCGAAGCCCGTGCAGAGCGCCTCGGTGCTCGGCACCGGCACCGTCGTGCTGTTCGGTGTGCCCGGCGCGTTCACCCCGGCCTGCTCCGACACCCACCTGCCCGGCTTCGTCCTGCGCCGCGACGAGCTCAAGGCCAAGGGCGTCGACACCGTGGCCTGCACCTCGGTCAACGACGCGTTCGTCCTGGAGGCCTGGGCCGAGTCCCGCGGCGCCGGCGACGCGGTGCTCATGCTCGCCGACGGCAACGGCGACTTCGCCAAGACCGCCGGCCTGGACATGGACGGCTCGTCGTTCGGGCTCGGCACCCGCTCGAAGCGCTACGCCGCGATCGTCACCGACGGCGTCGTGCGCTGGATCGGTGTCGAGGACGTCCCGTCCTCGGTGGACGTCTCCGGCGTCGAGTCCGTGCTCGCGCAGCTCTGAGGTTCCGGGCCGACCGGCACGCGGGCCTACACTGGCCCGCGTGCCGAAGGTCCTGGGCTCGCTCGCCACGCACCGCGAGCAGGTCCGTGAGCGCGTGTTCGACGCGCTGCGTGTGCAGCTCTACGAGCGCGGCTTCGACACGGTGACCCTGTCCGGGGTCGCCTCGGCCGCCGGTGTGGGGCGTTCGGCGCTCTACAACCACTTCCCCGACCGCCAGGCCCTGCTCGTCGCCTTCGTCGAGCACGAGGCGCAGCGCTACGTCGCCGATCTCGACGCCGCGCTGGCCGATGCGCCGGGCCCGCGCGAACGACTCGCCACCTTCGCCCGGCTCCAGCTGCGCCGCCTCGCCGAGTTCCACCTCCCGCCCGGCCAGGCACTGGCCGGCGCGCTCGACCCGGCCGCCTACCGCCGGATCGCCGCGCACGCCGACCCCATCGGGGACCGGCTGGTCGCGGTGCTGCGCGAGGGCGCGGCCGCGGGCTGCATGGTCGAGGACGACCCCCGGGTGCTCGCCGCCGTCGTCGCCGGGGCGCTGTCGAGCAGGCGGATCGTCGACGTCGACCCGGCCGAGCTCGACGCCACGGTGGAGACCGCGGTC
Organism: Pseudonocardia sp. ICBG601; assembly: GCF_020496245.1. NCBI lineage: Bacteria > Bacillati > Actinomycetota > Actinomycetes > Pseudonocardiales > Pseudonocardiaceae > Pseudonocardia > Pseudonocardia sp. ICBG601. Next base: position 38,945 of record NZ_JAHLJA010000164.1, read on the forward strand.
GCGGCCGTGCTGCGAGCGGTCTCGACGGTTGCGCGCGACTGAGGCTAGCCTTACTCGTGTTCGCGCCCTAGCATCGTGATCTGACACGGTGTCAGATCCGGCGCCGTGCCGTCGCACCAGACGTCACGTCACGGGAGGGCCGATGGCCGCCACGACCCCCATCGCGGGCACGCTGTCCGCCGATCTCCGCCAGGCTGTCTGGGCGGTCCACGAACGGGCGCACCACTCGTCCTACATGGGCGCGCTGCTCGACGGCGCCCTCCCGCTGGACGCCTACACCCTGCTCGCCGAGCAGTACATCGCGATCTACACCGCGCTGGAGGCGGCCGGGGACACCCTGGCCGCCGACCCGGTCGCGGCCCCGTTCGTCATCGACGAGCTGCGCCGGGTGCCCGCACTGCACGCCGATCTCGACGCACTGGGCGGCGGGGTCCCGCGGGTCCTGCCCGCGACCGCGGCCTACGTGGCGCGGCTGCGCGAGACCGCGGCGGACCCGGCGCTGTTCGTGGCCCACCACTACACCCGCTACCTGGGTGACCTGGCCGGCGGCCAGGTCGTCGGGAAGATCCTGCAGCGCACCTACGGCATCGACGGGCCGGGGCGGCTGTTCTACGACTTCACGGCCCTCGGCAGTCCCTCGGCGTTCCGGGCCCGCTACCGCGCCCTGCTCGACGACGCCCCCTGGACGCCGGCGCAGCGCGAGCGGCTGCTCGCCGAGGCGGTGCACGCCTTCGAGCTGAACATCGCCGTGCTCACCGAGATGGCGCAGGAGGTCGGGCTCGGGCAGCCGCTGGCGTCCTGAGCCGGAATCGGGGGAACTAGGATCGACGCCCGTCCCCCGACCACGATCCCAGGAGTGTCCCGGTGTCCAGCCCCGGCATCGACCCGGACGAGCTCGCGACCGCGCTGAAGGTACTGGCCCAGGTCGACGAGCTGCCACCCGAACACCCCGACGCCGTGGTCGTCCGGCGGGCGACCGCCGGGATCTGGAAGTCGGTGCGGCTGCGGCGTCGCGCGGAGAAGCGCCAGGCCGAGAAGTCCTCCGACGAGGCCGTCACCGCCGCCACCGCGACCGGGGCGGCCGGACGCATCGACGACGAGACCGCCGGGATCCCGCTGGTGTCGACCACCCCCGGCGCGACGGCGGGGACCCTGCACCGCGCCCGCGGCTGCTACGTGTGCAAGACGCGCTACACCGTCGTCGACGCCTTCTACCACCAGCTGTGCCAGGACTGCGCCGCCGCGCACCGCGCGCACCGCGAGGCCCGCACCGACCTGACCGGGCGCCGCGCGCTGCTCACCGGCGGCCGCGCCAAGATCGGGATGTACATCGCGCTGCGGCTGCTGCGCGACGGTGCGCACCTCACGATCACCACCCGCTTCCCGCGCGACGCCGCCCGGCGCTTCGCCGCACTGCCCGACTCGGCGCAGTGGCTGCACCGGCTGCGGGTGATCGGGGTGGACCTGCGCGACCCGGCCCAGGTCGTCGCGGTCGCCGACGAGGTCGCCGCCGCCGGACCGCTCGACATCCTGGTGAACAACGCCGCACAGACGGTGCGCCGCTCCCCCGGCTCGTACTCCGCGCTGGAGGCGGCCGAGCAGGAGGAGCTGCCCGCGGGCGAGCTGCCGGAGATCGTGTCGTTCACCAGCGCCTCGCGCGAGCACCCGGTCCTGCTCGCCGGGGCGGGCCCGGGCGGGCGCGACCTGGCCGCGCTGGCGACGACGGCCCGTTCGGCGTCGCCGGAGCGGATGGCCGACGGCACCGCGGTCGACGCGGGCGGTCTGCTCCCCGACACCGCGGCGGTCAACAGCTGGGTCGACCACGTCCAGCACGTGGACCCGCTCGAGCTGCTCGAGGTGCAGCTGTGCAACCAGACGGCGCCGTTCGTGCTGGTCTCGCGGCTGCGCCCGGCGATGGCGGCGTCGAGCGCACGCAACAAGTACGTCGTGAACGTCTCGGCGATGGAGGGCGTGTTCGGCCGCGGCTACAAGGGGCCCGGGCACCCGCACACCAACATGGCCAAGGCCGCGCTGAACATGCTGACCCGCACCAGTGCCGGGGAGATGTTCGCGACCGACCGGATCCTGATGACCGCGGTGGACACCGGCTGGATCACCGACGAGCGGCCGCACCCGATGAAGCTGCGCCTGGCCGAGGAGGGGTTCCACGCCCCGCTCGACCTCGCCGACGGCGCCGCCCGGGTCTACCACCCGATCGTCGCCGGGGAGGCCGGGGAGGACCTGCACGGAGTGTTCCTGAAGAACTACCGCGTGTCGTCCTGGTAGAGGGGTCCGGCCGTCCCTGTCGGGGGTCGCCGCTACCGTGCGGTCCGTGCTGGAGATCCATCGGGCCGAACGCGCCGACACCCTCGTGGAGGCGCTCGCCGACGTGCTGGCGGTCGGCTCGGGTGACCCGTTCGCGGCCGAGACCGTCGCGGTCCCCGAGCGCGGGGTGGAGCGCTGGCTGGCCCAGCGGCTGGCACACCGGCTGGGTGCGGGGTCGGGCAGCGGCGGGGTCTGCGCGAACGTCCGGTTCCCGGCCCCGGCCGCGCTGCTCGGCGGGGTCGTCGCGCACGTCACCGGCACGGACCCGGCGACCGACCCGTGGTCGCCCGGCCGGTCGGTGTGGCCGCTGCTGGAGCTGATCGACGAGGCCGTCGCCACGTCCGGGGACGACCGGTTCACCGCCCTGGCCGCACACCTGGAGCGTGGTGGGCACGGCCGCCGCTACGCGCTCGCCCGCACACTGGCCGGGCTGTTCGGCTCCTACGCCACCCACCGCCCCGAGCTGCTGCGCCGCTGGCGCGCCGGGGAGGACGCGGTGCCCGCCGACCTGCGGTGGCAGCCCGAGCTGTGGCGGCGCCTGCGCACGGCGGGCGGGGTCCCCGGTCCCGCCGAGCGGCTCGACGAGGCGGTGGCCCTGCTGCGCGGGGGCGCCGACCCGGGACCCGAGGTGGGGCCGCGGCTGTCGTTGTTCGGCCCGACCCGGCTGGCCGCCGAGCACCTGGCCGTCCTGGAGTCCCTCGCGGCGCACCGGGAGGTCCACCTGTGGCTGCCGCACCCGTCGCCGGTGATGTGGGAGGCGGTGCGCGCCGGGCGTTCGCCGGGGGTGCCGTCGCGTGCCACCGACACCAGCGCCGAGGCGGTCCGTCACCCGCTGCTGCGCTCGCTCGGCCGCGACACCCGGGAGCTGGCGCTGCGGCTGCCCCCGGCCGGGCCCACGGTGGCCGACACCCACCACCCGGCCCCCGCCGACACCGGCCCGCCGACGCTGCTGCGCCGCCTGCAGGCCGCGCTGCGCGACGACGCCGTGCCGCCCGCCCCCGCGGACCGTCCGCTGCTCGACCCGGCCGACCGCAGCGTCGCGCTGCACTCCTGCCACGGCCCGGACCGGCAGGTGGAGGTGCTGCGCGAGGTGCTGCTCGGGCTACTCGCCGCGGACCCGGACCTGGAGCCGCGCGACATCATCGTCATGTGCCCGGACATCGAGGTGTTCGCGCCGCTGATCACCGCCTCCTTCGGTCTCGCCCCGGACGCGGACACCCCGGACGGCGCGGGCCCGTCCCGCGAGGAGCTGCACCCCGGGCACCGGCTGCGGGTGCGCCTGGCCGACCGGGCGCTGCGCCAGGCGAACCCGCTGCTGGGCACCGTGTCGTCGCTGCTGGAGCTCGCCGGGTCCCGGGTCAGTGCCTCCCAGGTGCTCGACCTGGTCGCCTCCGCCCCGGTGCGGCGCCGATTCCGCTTCGACGACGACGCGCTGGAGCGGCTGTCCGAGCTGGTCACCGCGGCCGGGGTGCGGTGGGGGCTCGACGCCGCGCACCGCCGGCCCTACCGGCTCGAGGGGGTCGGGCAGAACACCTGGCGAGCCGGTCTGGACCGGATGCTCGTCGGCGTCGCGATGGCCGAGACACCGGGCGCCCCGGCCTGGCTGGGCACCGCTCTGCCGCTGGACGAGGTCGACTCCTCCGACGTGGACCTGGTCGGGCGGCTCGCCGAGTTCGTCGACCGGCTCGCGACCGTGCTCGGTGCGCTGCGCGGGCCGCAGCCGCTGTCGGCGTGGGTGGACGCGCTGGTCGAGGGGCTGTCGGCGCTGACCGACACCACCCCGACCGACGCCTGGCAGGCCGGGCAGGCGCGCGCGGAGCTGGCCGACGTCGTCGCCTCCGCGGGGCCGCAGGCCGCCACCGTCGACCTCGACCTGCCCGACGTGCGCGGTCTGCTCGCCGAGCGGCTGCGCGGTCGGCCCAGCCGGGCGAACTTCCGGACCGGCACGCTGACCGTCGCGACCTTGGTCCCGATGCGGGCCGTCCCGCACAAGGTGGTGTGCCTGCTGGGCTGCGACGACGAGGTGTTCCCCCGCGCGGGCGCCTCCGACGGGGACGACGTGCTGGCCCGGGATCCCGTCGTCGGCGAGCGCGACCCGCGCGGGGAGGACCGCCAGCTGCTGCTCGACGCGATCTGCTCGGCCACCCGGCACCTGGTCGTGGTGTCCTCCGGTGCCGACGAGCGCACCGGGGCGACCGACCGCCGTCGGTACCGGTCGGGGAGCTGTGCGACGCGATCGACGCCTGCGTGCGGACCACCTCCGGCACCCCCCGCCTCACGGGCGCTGCTGCGGGCCCGGCACCCGCTGCAGCCCTTCGACCGGCGCAACTTCACCCCCGGCGCGCTGCTGGCCGACGGGCCGTTCAGCTTCGACCGGGCCGCGCTGCGCGGCGCCGAGGCCGCGGCCGGGCCGCGCACCGTGACCCCGCTGTTCGGTGCGGACCCGCTGCCCCCCGCCGGAGGACCCGCCGGACGGGGTGGTCGAGCTCGACGAGCTGGTCGCGTTCGTCGAGCACCCGGTGCGGGCGTTCCTGCGCCAGCGGGTGCGGGTGCTGCCGCCGGAGGAGAACGTCGAGCCCGACGACGCGCTGCCGGTCGAGCTCGACGGCCTGGCCACCTGGAAGATTGGTGACCGGCTGCTGACCGACCGGCTCGCCGGGCCGCACCGCAGGCCGTGGCGCGGGCCGAGACGCTGCGCGGGGACCTCCCGCCCGGCGGGATCGGCCACCGGGTCCTCACCGAGGTCGGCGGGCAGGTCGAGCCGCTGGTCGCCGTCGCCGCGTCGGTCGCGACCGGCGAGGCGGGCTCGCAGGACCTCGTCGCGCAGCTCACCGGCACCCCCGAGGACGGCCGCGCCGTCGCCGGGACGGTGCCGGGCCTGCACGGCGACGTCGTGGTGCGTCTCGAGTACTCGCGGCTCAAGGCCAAGCACCGGCTGCGGGCCTGGGTGCAGCTGCTCGCGCTCACCGCCGCACACCCCGGCCGGTCCTGGACGGCGGTGACCGTCGGCCGCGGCCCCGGCGGCGAGGCGCGCTCGGTACTCGGCCCGGTCGACCCCGGCCTGGCCCGTCGCACCCTGGCCGACCTGGTCGCGCTGCGCCGCGAGGGGCTGCGGGCGCCGCTGCCGCTGCCGACCGACGCCGCCGCCGTCTACGCCCGCAACCGCGCCCGCGGCGTGGTCCCCGCCAACGCGTTCGCCGCGGCGGAGAGCGAGTGGTCGCGCTTCGAGCACGCCGAGGCCCCGCACGTCTTCGTCCGGGGCGGCGCGGGCGGCCCGCTGGTCGTCCGTCCCGAGCCCGGTTCCGGCGGTGAGCCCACCCGGTTCGGGGAGCTCGCCGTCCGGTTGTGGGCACCGCTGCTCGACCACGAGAGGCAGGACGCGCCGTGAGCACCACGAGCCTGCTGTCGGCACCGACCTTCGACGTCGACGGCCCGCTGCCGACCGGCACCGTCGTGCTGGAGGCGAGTGCGGGGACGGGCAAGACCTACACGATCGCCGCGCTCGCGACCCGCTACGTCGCCGAGGGCGTCGCGGACCTGGACCGGCTGATGCTGGTCACCTTCGGCCGCGACGCCACCCAGGAGCTGCGCGAGCGGGTCCGGGAGCGGTTGGTGGGCACCGAGCGCGCGCTGGCCGCGGTGCTCGCCGGCGCCACCCCGCCGACTCCCGACGCGGACCCGGTCGTCGCGCACCTGGCCGCCACCGACCCGGCCGAGCTGGAGCGGCGCCGGGCCCGGCTGGCCGTGGCCTCGGCGTCGTTCGACGCGGCCACGATCGCCACCACCCACCAGTTCTGCATGCAGATGCTGGCGGGGCTGGGCGTGGCCGGGGACAACGACCCGGACGCGGAGTTCGTCGACCACGTCGACGACGTCGTCACCGAGGTCGTCGACGACTTCTACGTGCGCAAGTACGCCGCGCCGAACGCGGGCCGCCCGGCGTTCGACCGGGCCGCGGCGCTGGCGCTGGCCCGCCGCGCCGTCGGCGACCCGCAGGCCGAGCTGGAGCCCCGCGACGCCGACCCGACCACCCCGGCCGCCACCCGCTACGGCTTCGCCTCCGCGGTGCGTCGCGAGGTCGACGCCCGCAAGCGGCGCGCCCGCATCTACAGCTACGACGACATGCTCACCCGCCTCGCGACGGCGCTGCGCGACCCGGTCCGCGGCCCCGCCGCCCGGGAACGGCTCCGGTCACGGTTCTCGGTGGTGCTCGTCGACGAGTTCCAGGACACCGACCCGCCGCAGTGGGAGATCCTCTCCCTGGCCTTCCACTCCGCCCCGGGGACCACCCTGGTGCTGATCGGCGACCCGAAGCAGGCGATCTACGCCTTCCGCGGCGCCGACGTGCACAGCTACCTGCGGGCCGCCGACGCGGCGGCGACGAAGCGCACCCTGTCGACGAACCGCCGCAGCGACGCGGCGCTGCTCACCGCGCTGGACGCGGTGTTCGGCGAGGCCACCCTCGGCGACCCCGGGATCGTCGTCCACCCGGTCCGGGCCCACCACACCGGGCGGCGGCTGACCGCCCGGCACGACGCCCCGCTGCGGCTGCGGCTGATCGACCGGGACCGGCTCGACCTGACCGGGCGCGGCCTGGCCCGGGCCAAGGGCGCCCGCGCGGTCGTGGCCCGCGACGTCGCCGTCGACCTGTCGCAGCTGCTCGACGGCACCGCCCGCTTCGCGGGGGACCAGCTGCGCCCCGGCCAGGTCGCGGTGCTGGTAAGGACCAACGCCCAGGGCATGCTGGTGCGGGACGCCTGCGCCGAGGCCGGGGTGCCCGCCGTGCTCACCGGCACCAGCAGCGTGTTCACCACGCCGGTCGCCGCGGAGTGGCTGACGCTGTTGGAGGCCGTCGAGCAGCCGCAACGCTCGATGCGGCTGCGCGCCGCCGCGCTGACCCGGTTCGTCGGGCACACCGTCGCCGACCTGTGCGGGCCCGACGCCGAGGGACTGGTCGACCAGCTCGGCGCGGACCTGCGGGCCTGGCACCAGGTCCTCGCCGAGCGCGGGGTCGCCGCGCTGCAGGAGGCGGTGTTCGCCCGCTACGCCACCGCCGAACGCCTGCTGCGCAGCCCCGACGGCGAGCGCGACCTCACCGACGTGCGCCACGTCGGCCAGGTGCTGCACTCCGCGGCGCTGGAACGACACCTGGGCCCGACGGCCCTCACCGAGTGGCTGAGGCACCGGATCGGCGAGGCCGCCCGCGACACCTCGGCCGAGCGGAGCCGGCGGTTGGAGTCCGACGCCGACGCCGTCCAGATCGTGACGGTGCACCGGTCCAAGGGGCTCGAGTTCCCGGTCGTGTACCTGCCCTTCGCGTGGGACCGCTGGGTGGACGACCGGCCCGAGACGCTGCTCTACCACGACACCCCGCCCGGCTCCGACGGTCCGCGGCGGCTGCTCGACGTCGGCGGGTCCACCGGCCCGGACCGCACCCGGCGCACCGCGCTGCACCAGGCCGAGGAGGCCGGCGAGGACCTCCGCCTGCTGTACGTGGCGCTCACCCGCGCCTGCAGCCAGGTCGTCGCCTGGTGGGTCCCCGGGACCACGACGGCGGCGTCGTCGTGGTCCCGGGTGCTGTTCGGGCACGCCGGGCCCGGCGCGGATCCGGAGCCGACCGCGAAGGTCCCCGGCGACGCGAACGCGCTGGCGTTCCTGCGGGAACGGCTCGCCCCGGCCGGCGCGTCGGTGGAGACCGTGAGCGACCGCGACCCCGTCGGGCGCACCCCGGTCCCGCCGGGCGCCGAACCGGCCGTCGCGACGTTCTCCCGCACCCTGGACACCGCGTGGCGGCGCACCTCCTACACCGCGCTGACCGCGGCGGCGCACGCCGCGCACCACCCGCACCCGGCCGTCGACGCCGAGCCGGAGCCGGTCGCGACCGCCCCCGGGGTGCTGACCGAGCCCGAGGACGAGGGCATCGTCGACGAGCCCGACGCCGCTCCGCTCCCCGGTGCCGGCGGAGGCACCGCGACGGGCGCCGCCGACCCGGCCGCGTTCCCCTCCCCCATGGCCGACCTGCCCTCCGGAACCGGGTTCGGCACCCTGGTGCACGCCGTGCTGGAGCACCTCGACACCACCACCGCGGCCGGGGGCGACACCGCGCTGCGCGCCGAGGTCGTTGCGCACGTCACCGAGGAGCTGCGCCACCAGCCGGCCGACCTCGATCCCGACGAGCTCGCCGACGCGCTCGTCCCGGTGCTGCGGACCCCGCTCGGGCCGATCGCGTCCGGGCTCGCGCTGGCCGACGTCGCCCCGGGCGACCGACTGTCCGAGCTGGACTTCGAGCTGCCGTTGTGCGGCGGGGACACCCCGACCGGGCGGCTCACCCTGTCCGGGCTGGCCGCCGCGGTCCGCAGGCACCTCGGGTCCGACGACCCGCTGCACGGCTACGCCGACCTGCTCGACTCCCCCGACCTCGCTGGGCAGCCGCTGCGCGGCTACCTGACCGGCAGCATCGACTCGGTGCTGCGGATCCGCGACGGGGCCGGGGAGCGGTTCCTCGTCGTGGACTACAAGACGAACTGGCTGGGCCCGACCGGCCCGTCCGGGCGCGACCCGCTGACCGCGGCGCACTACACCGCCGACCGGCTGGCCACGGCGATGGCCGACGCGCACTACCCGCTCCAGGCCCTGCTCTACGCTGTCGCACTGCACCGCTACCTGCGGTGGCGGCTGCCCGGCTACGACCCGGACACCCACCTCGGCGGGGTCGGCTACCTGTTCCTGCGCGGCATGTGCGGGCCGGACACCCCGGTCACCGGGTCCGGGCCGCTGGCCGCGCCCTGCGGTGTCTTCGCCTGGCGGCCACCCGCCGCCCTGGTCGAGGAGCTGTCGGACCTGCTGGACGGAGGCACCCCGTGACGACGACCGCACCCTCCACCCCGGCACCGACGGCAGCGACGGCAGCACCGCCGGTGCCACCGGCCCCCGAACGGGACCCGTTCGGCCCGCGGGCCGCCCGCACCGCGACGGGGGTGCTCGCCGCGTTCAACGAGGCCGAGATCCTCGCACCGGGAGACATCCACGTCGCCCGGCGGCTCGCCGCCCTCGGCGGGCGCGGCGACCCGACCGCCGCCGACGATCCGGCCACCCCCGAACCCGAACCCGTGGTGCTGGCCGCCGCGCTCGCCGTCCGCGCGATACGCAACGGGTCGGTGTGCGTGGACCTGGCCAGCGCCGCGGACACGACCGCCGGCGAGGGCGAGGTCGCCGTCGACGTGTCCGGGCTGCCCTGGCCGGAGCCCGCGGCGTGGCGCGCGGCGTGCGCGGCGAGCCCGCTGGTCGCCGTCGGCGAGGACGGTCCCGCCGGACGGCCGCTGCGCCTGCTCGGGGACCTGCTCTACCTGGAGCGCTACTGGCAGGAGGAGGAGCTGGTCCGGCGCGAGTTCACCGCGCGCGCCGGGCCGGTGGCGGCCGTCGACCCCGACCGGCTGTGCGCGGCGCTGGACCGGCTGCTCGGCGACCCCGGCGCCGAACGGCAGCGCCTCGCCGCCGCGGTCGCCGCGCTGCGACCGGTCGCCGTGATCGCCGGTGGCCCCGGCACCGGCAAGACGACGACGGTCGCGGCCCTGCTCGCCGTCCTGCACGACCTGCACCGCGCGACCGCCCCGCCGGGGGCGCCGGGTCTGCGGGTGGCGCTCGCCGCGCCGACCGGGAAGGCCGCGGCCCGGCTGACCCAGTCCGTCGCCGAGGCCCACGGGCGGCTGCCGGAGACCGACCGGGCCGCCGTCGCGGGGGCGACCGCGTCGACACTGCACCGGCTGCTGGGCTCGCGGGGCACCTCGGGCCGGTTCCGCCACCACCGCGGGAACCGGCTGCCGCACGACGTCGTGGTCGTCGACGAGACGTCGATGGTGTCGCTGACGATGATGGCGCGGCTGCTGGAGGCCGTCCGGCCCGACGCCCGGCTGGTGCTGGTCGGGGACCCGGAGCAGCTCGCCTCGGTGGAGGCCGGCGCGGTGCTCGGCGACCTCGCCGCCGCGGGCGGGCGGGCCGAGCCCGCGCTGCAGGACGCACTGGCCGCCTGCGGCGCGTTCCGCGTGGACCGGCCCGTCCCGGCATCCGGTACCGCGGTCACACCGGCGCCCGCCGAGCCCGGACCGCCCGTCGTGGTCCGCAACGGGGTGGTGCGGCTGGAGCGCAACTGGCGCTTCGGCGGCACGATCGCGGACTTCGCGGCCGCCGTGCAGGACGCCGACGCCGACACCGCCGTCGCCCTGCTGCGGCGCGGCGCGGCCGACCTGTCCTTCGTTGACGGCGACGCGGCCGAGATCGAGCCGTCCCGGCTGGACACCTTCCGCCAGGACGTGGTCCGGGCCGCGGTGGACGTGATCGGTGCGGCCGATGCCGGGGACTCCGCACGGGCGCTGCGGGTGCTCGACGACCACCGCGTCCTCTGCGCGCACCGCCGCGGCCCGCACGGGGTGGCCCGCTGGACCGCGGAGATCGAGCGGTGGATCGAGACCGAGCGTCCCGGATTCGCCGCCGAGGCCCCCTGGTACCCGGGTCGTCCGTTGCTGGTCACCACGAACGACTACGACCTCGGGCTGTTCAACGGCGACACCGGGGTCGTGGTCCGGACCGCATCCGGGCGCCGCGCGGTGTTCGCCCGGGACAACTCCTCGGTCGCGTTCGAGCCGGCCCGGCTCGGTGGTGTCGGCACCGTCCACGCGATGACGGTGCACCGCAGCCAGGGCAGCCAGTTCCGGCGGATCACCGTCGTGCTGCCGCCCGCGGACTCACCGCTGATGACCCGTGAGCTGCTCTACACCGCCGTCACCCGGGCGAAGGAGGCCGTGCGGATCATCGGCACCGAGGAGGCGGTGCGCGCCGCGATCGGCCGCCCGGCCGGGCGTGCGAGCGGCCTGCAGCAGCGGCTCGGGACCTGAGGTCCCGGGCCGCGCCGGCGCGGGCACGGCTCACGCGGCCGGCGGGGCCTGCTGCTTCTGCTTGCGGCCCGCCTGCACCGAGACGAGCACCACCAGGGCCAGGCTGATCCACAGTGCGTACTTGTCGATGGCGAGCACCACGTCGACGGCGTGCTGCCCGAGCCCGAACCCGAGCCCGGCGACGAGTCCGGTGATCAGCGCGGCACCGATCGCGTCGAACAGCAGAAAGGTCCAGAGCCGCATCTTCCCCAGGCCGGCGACGGCGAACACCGCCGCGGCCGGGATGCCGGGCAGCGCGGACGCGACGACGGCGATCGGCATCGCCCAGCGCGGCCAGCTGCGGATCCGGCCGACGAACCGCTTCGCGAGGTCACCGGGCGCCCACAACGCGACGATCTTCTCACCCCACCGGCGCCCGGCCAGCCAGAACAACCAGTCGAACTTGATCATCCCGAACACGCCGGCGGCGATCACGACCCACAGGTCCGCCTCCCCGATCCGGGCGAACGCCGCGCCCGCGCCGACCGCGGAGAGGCTGCCGGTGACCGCGGCGAGCCACACCGGGTGCGACGCCAGCAGGAACGGCCGCAGCGGCATCGTCGCCAGCATGAACACGAGCAGGCCGAGGGTGGAGAAGACGAGCACCTTGTCGCCGCGCGACATCGGGTGGTCCCACGGCATCGCATCGCGCCAGGCCTGCTTGCCCGCCTCGATCTCCTCCGGGCTGTAGTCGCGCCGCCACCACCGCGTCCGTGCGGGGGCCTCGCCGTCCCCGTCGGGGACCGCCCCGTCCGCGGCGGGTGCCACCTGCTCCCCGGCGGGCGCGGCTCGTCCGGTGTGGTCGTTCGTCATCGTCGTCCCCTCGTCCGATGGCGTTCCCTCGGCACAGGACCCTAGGCCGGACGGGGTCCTGTCCGAATCCGCAGGGAGGACGACATGCCCACCGCCCCGTCCTCGTCCGGGCGGAGGAGGAAACCGCTCGGCGGCGTCCCGCGGCGCGGCTACGCTCCCGCTCTGTGCCGCCCGCCGCACCGACCGACGGACCTCTCCTCGACGCACCCGTCGCCCTGCGTCCGCTGGTGCGCGCCGACCTGCCCCTGCTGCAACGCTGGCTGGCCGCGCCGCACGTGCACCGGTGGTGGTTCCACGAGACCACCGACGAGGCCCTCGAACACGACTTCGGGGCGGGGCTGTGCGGGGAGGAACCGGGCGAGGACCTCGTCGCCGAGCTCGGCGGTGTCCCGGTCGGGCTGGTCCAACGCGCCCGCTGGGCCGGAGAAGGCCGGGTTCCGCCGGATCGCGACCGGGGAGCTGCCCCCCGACAACCCGGCCGACCCCCCCGCTGTCCCACGTGCTCCGGCTCGACCGACCCGCCCGTCCGGGATGATCGCCGGATGACTCCCGTGACCAGCGCCGGCCTCCTGCTCCACCGGACCGGCCCGAACGGCCCGCAGGTACTGCTCGGCCACATGGGCGGACCGTTCTGGGCCCGCAAGGACGACCACGCCTGGTCCCTGCCCAAGGGCGAGCACCCTCCCGACGAGAGCCCGCTCGACGCGGCCCGCCGCGAGTTCACCGAGGAGATCGGTGCCCCGCCACCCGACGGCGACCCGGTCCCGCTCGGCACGGTCCGCCAGTCCCGCAAGACCGTCACCGCCTTCGCGCTGGACGGGTCCGGCTTCACCGGCGCCGACGCCGTCGCCGACCGTCCCGACGACGGCAGCTGGGTCGAGATGGAGTGGCCGCCCCGCTCCGGGCGCACCCTGCGCTTCCCGGAGCTGGACCGCGCCGCGTGGTTCGACCTCGCGACCGCCCGGGAGAAGATCGTGAAGGGGCAGGTGCCGCTGCTGGACAGGTTGGCGGAGCTGCTCGGCGGGTAGTCGACCCCCATGGCGAACAGCATCAAGGACGAGGAGATGTACGAGCGCCTCCGCGAGGAGGGCAACTCCAAGGAGAAGTCCGCGCGGATCGCGAACGCCGCGGCGGCGCAGGGACGCGACACCGTCGGACGGCGTGGCGGTGAGCACGGCGACTACGAGAACCAGACCCGCAACGAGCTCTACGCGCAGGCGCAGAAGGTCGGCATCGAGGGCCGCTCGGACATGACCAAGGACGAGCTGATCGAGGCCCTGCGGAAGCACTGACCGGCGGCCTGGCAGGGTCGCGGGCATGAGCCGCCGCCACGACCACGACGCCGGGGGCGACCCCGAGATCCTCGCCCGCAAGGCGGAGCTGCGCGAGGAGGTCTGGACCGCGCTGACCGAGCAGAAGGTTTCCCGGTTCCCGGGTGCGCGGAACCGGATCTCGAACTTCGTCGGTGCGGAGGCCGCGGCCCGGCGGCTGCGCGAGCTGGACGTGTGGCGTGCCGCCCGCACCGTGAAGTCCAACCCGGACTCCGCACAGCTCCCGGTGCGGCAGTACGCGCTGGAGGACGGCAAGACCGTCTACATGGCCGTCCCCAGGCTGGCCGAGGACGACCCGTTCTTCCTCCTCGACCCCGACCACCTGGCCGACCCGCCGCGCCGGGCCGTGTCGATCAAGAATGCCACCCGGTCGGCCCGCCGCGTCGCCGTCGACGAGCTGGAGCCGGTGGACATCGTGGTCACCGGCTGTGTGGCGGTCGGCGCGGACGGAGCGCGGCTGGGCAAGGGCGGCGGGTTCGCCGACCTCGAGTTCGCGTTGGCCCGCGCGGCCGGGCTGATCTCCGACGACACCCTCGTCGTCACCACCGTGCACGAGCTCCAGCTCCGCGACGCCGGGGTGGTCCCGTGGGCCGACCACGACGCGCCGGTCGACCTCGTCGTCACCCCGGACCGCGTCGTCGACTGCCGGCAGCACCGGCGCCGCCGCCCCGAGGGCGGCATCGTGTGGAGCTCCCTGACCGAGGACAAGATCGCGGCCATTCCGCTGCTGGGACGGCTGCGCGAGGAGGCACGCGCATGAGGATCGTCTGCGAGCGCGGGGACATCACCGAGGCCCGCGTCGACGCCGTCGTCAACGCCGCCAACTCCGGCCTCCGCGGCGGGGGCGGGTCGACGGCGCCATCCACCGTCGCGGCGGGCCCGCGATCCTGGCCGAGTGCGAGCGGCTGCGTGCCACGGAGCTGCCCGACGGGCTCCCCACCGGCCGGGCCGTCGCGACGACCGCCGGGAACCTGCCCGCCCGCTGGGTGATCCACACCGTCGGCCCGGTGTACGCGAAGCGCGAGGACCGGTCGGCGCTGCTGGCGAGCGCCTACCGCGAGTCGCTGCGGGTCGCCGACGAGCTCGGCGCCCGGACGGTCGCGTTCCCCGCCGTCTCGGCCGGGATCTACGGGTGGCCGCTCGACGACGCCGCCCGGATCGCCGTCGCCACCGTCCGGGAGGTCGCCGACGCGGGCACCGCGGTGGCCGAGGTCCGGTTCGTCCTGTTCAGCGACGACGTCCTCGCCGCCTTCGAGACCACCCTAGGCTGACCCCATGATCACCGTGAACGGCCACACCCCGCAGGTCCACGAGCAGGCCTGGGTGGCGCCCGGCGCCGTGCTGGCCGGCGAGGTGAGCGTCGGCGCGGAGACCGGGATCTGGTACACCTGCGTGGTCCGGGCCGACCTCGCACCGATCACCCTCGGCGCCCGCACCAACGTCCAGGACGGCTCGGTCCTGCACGCCGACCCCGGCTTCCCCACGACCATCGGCGACGGCGTCACCATCGGCCACCGCGCGGTCGTGCACGGCTGCACGGTGGCCGACGACGTGCTGATCGGCATGGGCGCGGTGCTCATGAACGGGGTGCACGTCGGCGCCGGGTCGCTGATCGCCGCGGGGGCGGTGCTCACCCAGGGCACGGTCGTGCCGCCCGGGTCGCTGGTCGCCGGGGTCCCGGGGAAGGTGCGTCGTGAGCTCGGCGAGGCCGAGCGGGACTCGATCCCGCTGTCGGCCGCCGCCTACGTCCACCTGCTGGGGCTGCACCGCGACGCGAACACCTGACCCACCGATCGGCCCCGGCGGCCGGGACCGGGAACGGGCGGTCAGCCGAGGTCAGCGGCGGGTCAGGCGTCCGGCGAGGGTCGCGACGCCGTCCCCGGTGAGCCGGTCCAGCACGGCGGGGCGCCCGCACACGGCCAGCAGCAGGTCGATCGCGCGTCCCCGCACCGGCGCGCCCTGCCCCGCGTCGAACCCCGCGTCGTCGGCGACGAACCGCAGCCCCGCCACCCGGCGCCGCGTGGTGAACGCGAGCGGGACCGTCCCGACCACGAAGTCGAGCGCGACGCGCACGTCGGCGGGGTCGGGGTCGAACGGCAGCCCGAGCGGGACCACGACGTCGCCGGTGTGCACGATCGCGTCGGTCATCGGGCCCCGCGTCCCGATGCCGGGCGGGGCGACGGAGCTGCCGGCCCGCTCGCGCAGGACCGCGACCAGCTCCTCGACCGGGCGGGTGGCCTCCCGCCGCGCGGCCCGGTCGACGGCCCGGTCCAGGTTCCCCCGTGCCCACAGCACCTGGACCAGGAACGACGGGATCGTCGTGGTCAACGCGGACACCAGGTGTCCGGCGACGGTCCGCACGTCCCACCCGGCGCACAGGCTCGGCGCCGCGAGCTGCGCCGCGTCGAGCGAGGACACCAGGTCGGCGAACGCACGACGATGGCGGGCGGAGATCTCGACGACGGCGGCGTCGGGCAGGTCGGAGGTGGTCACCGCGGCGAGCGTAGGGCAGTTCAGACCCGGCCGTGGAAGGCGCGGATGTGCGCCTCGATCCGGTCCGCCGCCAGCGTCGGGTCGCCGTCGGCGAGGGCCGCGTGGATCTCCCGGTGCTCGGCCCGCAGCCGCTCGCGCAGTGCGGGCCAGTCCCCCTGGGACTGCATCGCCTCGAGCAGCATCCCCCGCACCGACTCCCGGATCGCCCGGGTCAGCTCCCCCACCAGCCGGTTCCCGGCGGCCGCGGCGATGGCGACGTGGAAGGCGATGTCGGCGTCGCTGAACGCGGCCGGATCGAGATCGGCGTCCATGACGTCCAGCGCGGCCGCCCATTCCAGCAGGTCCGACGCCGAGCGCCGACGCGCGGCGAGCCCGGCGGAGAACCGTTCGAGCATGACCCTGGCCTCGGTGACGTCGTCGACCGGGAACGAGTCGACCGCCAGGTGCAGGGCCAGGACCCGGCCGAGCGCCCGCGCCGGGGCCGGCACGACGACCGTCCCGGAGTCGGCGCCGGTGCCCACCTGCGAGCGGATCACACCCTGCGCCTGCAGCACCCGCAGCGCCTCGCGGACCGCCTGGCGGGAGGCGCCCAGCGTCGCGGCGAGCTCGCGCTCCGGCGGGAGCCGGTCCCCCGGGCGCCACTCGCCGCTCGTCAGGCGCTCCTCGACGTGGGCGAGCACCATCTCGTAGGCGGCGGGAACAGGCACGTCGTCCTCCTGCTTGTGTGTGGTCCGACCATACCGTTACCTTGGTCGGACCACACCCTCCGTCCCACCACGTCACCGGAGGCGCCATGCCGATCCCACCGCCCCGCGTCGGCCTCATGGTCACGTGTCTGAACGACGCCCTGTTCCCGGACACCGGCCGGGCCGTCGTGTCCCTGCTCCGCCGGCTCGGCGTCGACGTCGACTTCCCCGCCGCCCAGACCTGCTGCGGGCAGCCGATGGTCAACACCGGCTATCTCGACGAGGCCGTCCCGCTCGTCCGCAACCACCTCGACGCCTTCGCCGGCTACGACGCCGTCCTCGCACCGTCCGGCTCCTGCGCGGGTTCGGTGCGCCACCAGCACGGCCTGGTCGCGCGCCGCTCCGGCGACCCCGGCCTGGTCCGCGGCGTGGAGGCGGCACCGCCGGTCTACGAGCTGAGCGAGTACCTGGTCGACGTGCTCGGCGTCGTCGACGTCGGGGCGTACTTTCCGCACCGCGTCACCTACCACCCGACCTGCCACTCGCTGCGGATGCTCGGGGTCGGCGACCGGCCGACCCGGCTGCTGCGCGCGGTCCGCGGGCTGACCCTGCTCGACCTGCCGGGCGCGGCCGAGTGCTGCGGGTTCGGCGGGACGTTCGCGGTGAAGAACTCCGAGCCCTCGATCGCGATGGGCAACGACAAGGCCCGCCACGTCCGGTCGACCGGCGCCGAGGTGCTCGCCGCCGGGGACAACTCCTGCCTGATGCACGTCGGCGGGCTGCTGTCGCGGCAGCGGTCGGGGATGCGGGTCATGCACCTGGCCGAGGTGCTGGCCCAGACCGAGCCGGTGGTCGCCGGGGACGACCGGGCGGGCGACGAGCGCTCCGTCGGCAGCCGTGTCGAGGCACGTTCCGCGGAACTGCGCGCCGGCGGGGTGGCCCGGTGAGCGGCACCTTCCTCGGCACCCCGTCGTTCCCGACCGCGGCGAAGCACGCGCTGGAGGACTCGCAGCTGCGCCGCAACCTCGCGCACGCGACGGGGGTCATCCGCACCAAGCGGGCCGGCGTCGTCGGCGAGGTCGACGACTGGGAGCAGCTGCGGCTGGCCGGTGAGGCGATCAAGAACCGGGTGCTGCGGCACCTGCCCGACTACCTGGAGCAGCTGGAACGCTCACTCACCGCGGCCGGGGCCACCGTGCACTGGGCGCGCGACGCCGCCGAGGCCAACGCCGTCGTCGTCGACATCGCGCGGCGCCACGGCACCGACGAGGTCGTGAAGGTCAAGTCGATGGCCACCCAGGAGATCGACCTCAACTCGGCGCTGGAGGCCGCGGGCATCCACGCCTGGGAGACCGACCTGGCCGAGCTGATCGTGCAGCTCGGCGACGACCTGCCCAGCCACATCCTGGTCCCGGCGATCCACCGCAACCGCGCGGAGATCCGGGAGATCTTCCTGCGCGAGATGGGCCGCGCCGGACGCGCCGCGCCCGCGGACCTGACCGACGAGCCGAAGCGCCTCGCCGCCGCCGCCCGGGAGCACCTGCGGGAGAAGTTCCTGCGGGCGAAGGTGGCGGTGTCGGGGGCGAACTTCGCCGTCGCCGAGACCGGGACGCTCACCGTCGTCGAGTCCGAGGGCAACGGCCGGATGTGCCTGACCCTGCCCGAGGTGCTGGTGTCGGTGGTCGGGATCGAGAAGGTCCTGCCCACCTTCCAGGACCTGGACGTGATGCTGCAGCTGCTCCCCCGGTCCTCGACCGGCGAGCGGATGAACCCCTACACCTCCACCTGGACCGGGGTCACTCCCGGCGACGGGCCGCAGGAGGTGCACGTGGTGCTGCTGGACAACGGCCGTACCGACGTGCTCGCCGACCCGACCGGGCGGCAGGCGCTGCGCTGCATCCGCTGCTCGGCCTGCCTGAACGTGTGCCCGGTCTACGAGCGCACCGGCGGGCACGCCTACGGCTCGGTCTACCCGGGCCCGATCGGCGCGATCCTCACCCCGCAGCTGCGCGGGGTGGGCAGCGACCCGCAGACCGACTCGCTGCCCTACGCCTCCAGCCTGTGCGGGGCGTGCTTCGAGGTCTGCCCGGTCCGCATCGACATCCCCGAGGTGCTGGTGCACCTGCGCGCCGAGGTCGTCGACGCGCACCAGCGGGCGAGCCGGGTGCCCTCGGTGCAGGACGTCGCGATGCGGGCGGCGTCGTGGACGCTGTCCTCGGCGACCCGGACCGGCGCGGCGGAGAAGGCGGCCGGGTTCGGTGGTCGGCTGGTCTCGCGGCTGGGACGCACCACCCCCGGCGGGCGGACCGTGCTGGGCGCGGTCCCCGGTCCGGCGAGCCCGTGGGCGGACTCGCGCGACGTCCCGGTGCCGGCGGAGGAGTCGTTCCGGGAGTGGTGGAAGCGGACGGACGGCGGACGGAGCCGGACCATCAACACCGACGGCGGTCGGAGCCGGACCATCGACACCGACGGCGGCCGGGACGGGGGCGGGGCATGAGCGCGCGTGAGGCGATCCTGGTGAAGGCCCGGCGGGCCCTGTCCGACGTCCCCGACGTCGAGCCGGTGCTCGACGTCGAGGTGGTCCGCCCGGTTCCCGACCGGTCACTGTCGCACGCGCAGGTCGTGGACCTGTTCGACGAGCGGGTCGCGGACTACCGCGCCGTCGTCGAGCGGGCGGGCCCGGACACCGCGGCGGCGCGGGTCGCCGGCGCGCTGGCGGGCCGGACCCCGCTCGCGGGCTCCGGCCCGCTGCGGATCCTGGTGCCACCGGGCTTCCCGGCCGGGCTGGTTCCCGCCGACGTCGAGGTCGTCACCGACGGGCCGGGCGTCGCGGTGGCCGAGCTGGACCGGTGCGACGGCGTGCTGTCGACGGCCGCCATCGGCATCGCCGAGACCGGCACGATCATCCTCGACCACGGACCGGGCCAGGGCCGCCGCGCCGCGACCCTGGTCCCCGACCTGCACGTCTGCGTGATCCGCGCCGACCAGATCGTGGCCGGGGTGCCGGAGGCGGTGGCGGCGCTGGACCCGGTGCGGCCGCACACCTGGATCAGCGGGCCGAGCGCGACCAGCGACATCGAACTGGACCGGGTCGAGGGCGTGCACGGGCCGCGGACACTGCACGTGGTGATCGTCGGGGACTGACACCTCGTCGGGTCCACCGGCCAGGTGGCCCGGCGTCGGGGTGGGGATCCGGAAACGTGATCGTGACACCGGAAGGGCTATCGCGGCCGTCCGGACGGCCGTACGGTCGCCGGCAATGTATACAACGGTTCGACTCGCGGTGGTGCTGCTCGGTGCCCTGCTGCTGACCGGCTGCATCGCCGTGCAGCCGGTGCTGCCGGCACCCCCGCGTCCGGTGGTCCCCGGCGTGGCCGTCTCCCCCGGTACCCCGGTCCGCGACGGCGGTGACCTGGTCATGGGGCTGTCCAGCGAACCCGACCGCCTGGACCCGACCACGTCGTCGTCGCTCTACACGCGCTACGTCATGAGCTCGATCTGCGAGAAGCTCTACGACATCGACGCCGAGGGCACGGTGCTCCCCCAGCTCGCGACCGCGCTGCCGACGGTCAGCGCCGACGGCCGGTCGGTGGAGATCACCGTGCGGGACGGGGTCCGGTTCGCCGACGGCACCCCGCTCGACGCCGCCGCGGTCGTCACCACGCTGCGCCGCCACCTCACGCTGCCGGACTCGAGCCGCCGGGCCGAGCTCGGCCCCGTCGCGGGCATCGACGCGACCGGACCCCGCACGGTGCGGATCCGCCACCAGCGACCGTTCGCGCCGCTGACGGCGTCGTTGGCCGACCGCGCGGGCATGATCATGTCCCCGACCGCGCTGGCCCGGCCCGGCGTCGAGTTCTCCGCCGACCCGGTCTGCGTCGGACCGTTCCGCTTCGCCGAGCGCATCCCGCAGACCTCGATCACCGTCGTGCGGGACCCGCTCTACTACGCCGCCGACGAGGTCCACCTGGACTCGATCACCTACCGGATCATGAACGACGCCAACATCCGGGCGGCGAACCTGCGCAGCGGGGACGTCGACGTGGCCGACACGATCTCCCCGCAGGACGTCGACGCGCTGTCCCGCGAGACCGACGTGAGTGTCCTGCAGATCCCCTCGCTCGGCTACCAGGCGATGACGGTCAACGTCGGCAACACCGCCGGCACCGGGAACCCGCCGGGGCGCATCGACACCCCGCTGGCGCGCGACCCGCGCGTGCGACGGGCGCTCGCCCTGTCGGTGGACCGGACCGTGCTGGTCAACGCGGTGTTCAACAACTGGTACGAGCCCGCCTGCTCGCCGATCCCGCCGGGGAGCACCTACGCGAGCCCGGCGAGCGACGCCTGCCCGCCCTACGACCCGGAGGAGTCCCGCAGGCTGTTGGCCGGTGCCGGGGCCCCGGTGCCGTACCCGGTGACGATGAAGGTCTCCAACTCCCCGGACACGCTGCGGCTGGCCCAGGCGCTGCAGGCCGCGGTCGCCCAGGGCGGGTTCGCGATCACCGTGGAGCCGGTCGAGTACTCCACGCTGCTCGACGTCCAGGACCGTGGCGACTTCGACCTGCTGCAGCTGGGCTGGTCGGGCCGGGTGGACCCGCACGGCAACATCGCCTCGTTCCTCACCACCGGGGCGGGCAGCAACTACTCCGGCTACTCCGACGCAGGCGTCGACGAGCTGATCCGCCGGGCCGCGGCGACGATCGACCCGGCCGCCCGGGCGGCCCTCTACGGACAGGTCGTGGAACGGGTGCAGCGCGACAACCCGATCATCTACCTGTACCGCCTGCGGAACCTCACGGCGCACTCCGCGGACGTCGTCGGCGTGCAGACCTTCGCCGACGGCGTCGTGCGGCTGAGCCGGGCCGCGTTCGTCGACGGCGAGGTGGGCTGACGCTGCGCTACCTGGCGGTGCGGGCCGGGCAGGGCCTGGTCACCCTGCTGCTGGCCTCGGTGGTCGTGTTCGCCGGCGTCCGGGCGCTGCCCGGCGACCCGGCGCTGGCGCTGGCCGGGGAGGAGGCGACACCGGAGACCGTCGCCGCGATCCGCGACCGGCTCGGCCTGGACGGGTCGCTGGTCGAGCAGTACCTGCGGTTCCTGGGCAGCGCGCTGACCGGGGACCTGGGCGAGTCGACCCGGACCGGGACGCCGGTGACCGAGCTGATCGCCGCGACACTGCCGGTCACGGCGTGGCTGTCGCTGTACGCGATCGTCGTCGCCGTCGCCGCCGGGATGGCCGCCGGGACGCTGGCCGCGGTGTACCGCGGACGCGGGGTGGACGCGGCCGTCAGCGGGCTGTCGCTGGTCTCGCTGTCGGTGCCGAACTTCTGGCTCGGACTGTTGGCGATCCTCTACCTCGCGGTCGGGCTCGGGCTGTTCCCCGCCTCGGGCTACGTCGCCGTCACCGAGGACCCGCTGCGCGCGCTGTGGCACCTCACCCTGCCCGCGCTGATCCTCGGGACGGGGCTCGCCGCCATCGTGATGCGCCAGACCCGTGCGTCCATGGTGGACACCCTGACCGCCGACTTCGTGCGTACCGCGCGGGCGAAGGGAGTGTCCCGTGGCGCCGTGGTGCTGCGGCACGCCCTGCGCAACAGCCTGCTCGTGGTCCTGACGATCGTCGGCCTGCAGCTGGGCGGGCTCGTGTCCGGCGCCGTCGTCACCGAGCGGATCTTCGGGCTGCCCGGCTTCGGGAAGCTCACGCTCGACTCGGTCTTCACCCGGGACTACCCGGTGATCCAGGGAGTGGTGCTCGTCGTGACGCTCGCCTACATCGTCATCAACCTGGCGGTCGACGTCCTCTACTCGGTCGTGGACCCGCGGGTCCGGGTCGAGGGGAGGTCGCGATGACCGCCGTCGAACCCGTCGGGCCCCAGCCGACCGCGCCGTCCGGCGGCCGGGTGCTCGCCGCGTTCCTGCGGAGCCGCTCCGGGCTCGTCGGCGGGGTGCTGCTCGTCCTGGTCGTGCTGGCCGCGCTGCTCGCCCCGGTCCTCGCGCCCCACTCCCCCGGCGCGGTGCACTTCGAGACCCCGTTCCAGCTGCCGCGCACCGTCGGGTTCCCGCTGGGCACCGACGACCTGGGCCGCGACGTGCTGTCCCGGATCCTGTACGGCACCCGGGCGTCGTTGCAGGTGGGACTGCTCGCCGTCGCGCTGGCCGTGCTGGTGGGCACGCCGCTGGGGCTCGCCGCCGGATGGTGGCGGGCGGCCGACGTCGTGGTGTCGCGGCTGACCGACCTGACCCTGGCGTTCCCGTTCCTGATCGTCGCGGTGGGACTGGCCGCGATCCACGGCGCGAGCCTGAGCGGCGCGGCGATCGCGCTCGGTGTGGCGCAGGTGCCGACGATGATCCGCGTCGTGCGCGCGGAGACGCTGCGGCTGCGGGAACGGGAGTTCGTGCTGGCGGCGAAGACGATGAACGCCTCGGGACCGCGGGTGCTGCTGACCCACGTCCTGCCCAACGCGGCGTCCTCGGTCATCGTGCAGGCGACCGTGATCATGCCGGTGGCGGTGATCGGCGAGGCGCTGCTGTCGTTCCTCGGCCTCGGGATCCAGCCACCGGACCCGAGCCTGGGCATCATGCTGTCCGACGCCCAGCAGTACCTCTACCGGGCTCCGTGGTCGGCGGTGTTCCCCGGTCTGGCGATCCTGCTGATCTGCCTGGCGTTCAACCTCGTCGGCGACGCGCTGCGCGACGCCCTGTCCCCGGGGGCACGACAGTGAGCGCGCTGCTGGAGCTGCGCGGTCTGCGGGTGGGGTACGCCGACTCCCGCGGCACCGTCACCGACGTGCTGCACGGGGTCGACCTCGCGGTCGGCCGCGGGGAGAAGGTCGCCGTCGTCGGCGGGTCTGGGTCCGGGAAGTCGACCGCCGCGGCGGCCGCGCTCGGCCTGCTGCCGGGGACCGGGCGGGTGACCGGCGGGCGGATCCTCTTCGACGGCGAGGACCTCACCACCGCCGGGGAGGCCCGGCTGCGGGCATTGCGCGGGGCGCGGATCGGTCTCGTCCCGCAGGACCCCATGTCCAACCTGAACCCGGTGCACCGGGTCGGGGCGCAGATCGCCGAGGCCCTGACCACCCACCGGCTGGCGCGCGGCCGGGCGGCGCGGGACCGGGCCGTGGAGCTGATGGCCGAGGCCGGGATCCCGGACCCCGCGCGCCGGGCGCGGCAGTACCCGCACGAGTTCTCGGGAGGCATGCGGCAGCGGGTGCTGATCGCGATGGCGCTCGCCGCGGAGCCGGACCTGCTGCTGGCCGACGAGCCGACCTCGGCCCTCGACGTCACGGTGCAGCGGCGGATCCTCGACCACCTCGCCGGGCTGACCGACGCCCGCGGCACGGCAATGCTGCTCATCACCCACGACCTCGCGCTGGCCGCCGAGCGCGCCGACCGGGTGGTGGTCATGCACGAGGGCCACGTCGTCGAGACCGGGCCGGCCGAGCGCATCCTGACCCGGCCCGACGACGACTACACCCGCCGTCTGGTCGCCGCCGCACCCGCGATCGGCGGCGGGACCCGCGCCGCCGATCCACCCGCGCCGCCGCGACCGGTGCTCGAGGTGACCGGCCTGGTCCGCGAGTTCCGGGTGCGCGGCTCACGTGAACGGGTCCGCGCCGTCGACGACGTGTCGTTCACCGTCGACGCCGGCACCACCACCGCCCTCGTCGGGGAGTCCGGGGCGGGCAAGACGACGACCGCGCGGATCGTCCTCGGGCTGGACCGGCCGACGGCGGGCACCGGGACCGTGGCGGGTACCGATCCGTTCCGCTCGTCACGACGGGACCGGGCGATGGTGCGCCGCACCATGCAGCCGGTGTTCCAGGACCCCTACGGCTCGCTGGACCCCACGTCCACGGTCGCCCGGATCGTCGACGAGCCCTTGCGGGTGCTGCGGATCGGGGACACCGCGTCGCGGCGCGACCGGGTCGCCGAGCTCCTGGACCAGGTGGCCCTGCCGTCGGGAGTGGCAGCACGTCGCCCGGACGAGCTGTCCGGCGGCCAGCGGCAGCGGGTCGCGATCGCCAGGGCGCTGGCCGCCCGGCCGCAGCTGGTCGTGTGCGACGAGGCCGTCTCCGCCCTGGACGTGCTGGTGCAGGAGCAGATCCTGGAGTTGCTGACCGGCCTGCAACGCGACCTGGGGGTCTCGTTGCTGTTCATCACCCACGATCTCGCGGTCGTGCGCCAGGTCGCCCACCGCGGCGTGGTGCTGCGCGCGGGCGCCGCGGTCGAGCAGGGCCCGACCGCACGCGTGGTCGACACCCCCGCGCAGGACTACACCCGCGAGCTGCTCGCCGCGATCCCCGGGCGCGACGTCGGCGCCACCCCCTGACGACCGGACGGGGACGTGCGTCCACACTGCACCGGCGGCGAGGAGGTGGGTCCGGGTGGACGGGCAGGACGGCGGTAACCGGTACGGCTCGGCCGACGGCAAGGCGCGGCGGGTGCTCGCGGCGCTGCGGGCGGACATCGTGACCGGGGTGCTCGCCCAGGGCGAGCGGCTGACCGAGGCCCGGCTGTGCGAGCGCTACCGGGTCTCGCGCGTCCCGGTGCGCGAGGCGCTGCGCACGCTCGCCGTCCAGGGTTTCGTCGAGGTCCGTCCGAATCAGGGTGCCACCGTCGCCACGATCGACGATGCCGACGCCGAGGACCTGTTCGCCGTGCGCGGCACCATCGAGGAGATCGCCGCGGCCCGCTGCGCGGCGCGGGTGGCCGGGGGCGAGGACGCGGTGGTGGACCTGCTGGGGCTGCTCGTCGCCGAGGGCGAGGCCGAGCTGGCGTCCGGCCGGACGGAACGGCTGCCGGAGCTCAACACGCGCTTCCACCTCGCCATCGCCGAGCACAGCGGGTCGGCGTCGCTCCCGTCGCTGCTGCGGCACGTCTCCGACCGGATCGAATGGATCTACGCGATGGGGGTGTCCGTGGCCGGTCCGCGGTCGTGGGCCGAGCACCGGGCCATCCTCGCGGCGATCGCGGCGGGTGATCCGGCGTCGGCGGGGGCCCTGGCCCGGGCACACGTCGAACGCGCCGAGCGCCATCACCGCGGGGTGGGCTGAGCGGGTCGTCGAGCCGTCGGCCTCCCCGGCACCGGACAGTGCCGATCGGCCTCGCCGGCGTGGGCCGGCGTGCGGACCTGCCGCGGACCGTCGGGCCGGGCTGAGGGTCAGTGTTCGTGGGTCCAGGTGTCCGGGGCAGGGTCCAGGTCGACGCCGAGGACGGTGGTGAGCCGGGCGACGGTGAGGTAGTGCCCGACCAGGACGATGACGGTGACCAGGTCGCGGTCGTCGAGGGTCCGGCGTACGGCGGCGAGGACGTCGTCGGGGATCGGGAGGCCGGGGACGAGCAGGTCGACCAGGTCGAGCAGGCGGGCGAACCCGGTGGGCAGCACCGACCGGTCGGCCCCCGCGGTGGTCTCGATGACGGCGATCTGCTCGTCCGACCAGTGCTGACGCGCCTGGTCCAGGTGCTGCCACCGCTCGTAGGCACTTCCGGTGAGGGCGGCGACGCGCAGGATGACCCCTTCGCGCCAGGCGGGCGCCAGCGCGGAGGCGCGCAGGGCGTTGGCCGTCTCCGGCAGGGCCTCGGACAGCCGGGAGTCCATGAGGGTCAGGGTCCGGGTGAGGTTCGAGGGGAACCGTTCGTACTGGGCGCGGTGACGGGGGTCCATGTCGGCGGGCTCGGGCAGCGGGATGCGGGCCATCGCGGGTTCCTCAGGCGACCTGGTCGAGGAACCCGACCAGGTGGCGGGTGACGGTGTCGGGCTTCTCCAACGGTGCGAGGTGGGCGGCGGCGGGCACCACGCGCAGCCGGGCGTCCGGGATGGTGTCGCGCAGCTGCCGGGCCGCGGGGACCGGCGAGCTGGAGTCGTGCTCCCCGACCACGACCATCGTCGGGCACGCGATCCGGGGGAGGTCGGCCGCGAGCTCGAAGCCGGCGATCATCTCCCACATCGCGGCGTGCACCTGCGGGTCCTGGGCGAGCAGCGTGCGGGTGGCGCGCTCGACCACGTCCGGGCGCCGGGCGCGGGTGTCGGCGGTGAACCAGTGCCCGAACAGTCCCTCCAGCACCGCCGTCATGCCCTGCGTACGCGCCTGCGCGGCCCGGGCCCGCATCGCCGCGCGGCCGGCGTCGGAGAACGAGGCCGCGGTGTCGATCAACGTCAGCGAGGCCGTGACGCCCGGGTCCGCGACGGCGGTGGCCTGGGCGAGCATCCCGCCCAGTGACAGCCCGACCAGATGGACCCGGTCGGCCTCCAGATTCGCCAGCACTCGGCGCACGAACCCGACCGCGCGATCGAGCTGCCAGTCGCCGGGGTCGCCGGTGGTCCGCCCGTGGCCGGGCAGGTCGACCGCGACGACGTCCCGGTCGGGCGCCAGGGCCGCGATCTGACGATCCCAGTAGGTCAGGTCCAGCCCGGCAGAGTGCAGGAGGACCACCGGGGTGCCGCCGCGGGGGCCGGTGCGGACCAGGTTGACGGTCCGCGTCGAGAAGGTGCTGTCGTCCACGACGACGACTGTCACCTGCGGACACCGATCACGTCCAACGATAGGTTTTCCTGAGACCTATTCATCGAGGCTTATTCAGGCTCCGTCAGGTAAGTGCGTAGAAGATGAGTCCGATGACTGCCGAGATCGTCGTTTTAAATGTGGCGTAGGGTCGGCGGTAGTCTGTGTGGAGAACTTTCCACGACTTGATATGGGCGATGACTCGCTCGATGGTGGCGCGTGTGCGGTTGAGGCTCTTGTTGAATGTTTTCTGCCAGTCGAGAAGTTCCCGGCCGGGTTTTTTTTGAACGGGGTGAGCATGCCGCGCCCGATGTAGCCTTTATCGCCGATCGGTGGGTATGTGGCGAGGTGGTCGAGGGCGCCGGATTGGTCGAGGCAATGTAGGTCGTGTCGGGAGCCTGGGGTCGGGTCGGAGATCCACGACAGCTGCCCTTCCAGGGTGGCTGCGACCTGGACGACGACGCCGGTGGTGCGATGCTTGCCCGACCACAGACCTGGTACGGCGGTCCATGACCAGCAGGGCAGCAGGGTTCCGTCGATGATGTACTGCCGATCGGCACGAAGCTCCTCCGCAGTCGGAACTACACTCCGCAGCGCCTGCGCCAGCAACGGTGTCACCCCCGCGATCGCTCGACTGACCGTCGACTGCGACACCCCGTAGGTTTCCGCCAACTCCCACTGCACACGATTCCCGCGCAGATACGCCAACGTGATCACCACCGACCAGAACAATCCCAGAATCGGCGGCCAAGGCCGTCGCAGGCCAGTCGCGTTCCGCTGATCCTGCTCATGCACCAGAGCGGCAAGATCCTGAATCTCATCACGCCGAAAGCCAGTGGTATAGTACATACTGCGACAGCCCATTCATCTCGGATTGATTCGACAAACCAATCTTCGCGATGGACGGGCTGTCGCCCAACCCGACACGCCGGGCTAGATCGTTATTTCACGGGCCCGAATAAGCTC
>NZ_JAHLJA010000165.1:0-10545 GCF_020496245.1 Pseudonocardia sp. ICBG601
TCCGTCGGCAGCCGTGTCGAGGCACGTTCCGCGGAACTGCGCGCCGGCGGGGTGTGGCCCGGTGAGCGGCACCTTCCCTCGGCACCCCGTCGTTCCCGACCGCGGCGAAGCACGCGCTGGAGGACTCGCAGCTGCGCCGCAACCTCGCGCACGCGACGGGGGTCATCCGCACCAAGCGGGCGGCGTCGTCGGCGAGGTCGACGACTGGGAGCAGCTGCGGCTGGCCGGTGAGGCGATCAAGAACCGGGTGCTGCGGCACCTGCCCGACTACCTGGAGCAGCTGGAACGCTCACATCACCGCGGCCAGGGGCCACCGTGCACTGGGCGCGCGACGCCGCCGAGGCCAACGCCGTCGTCGTCGACATCGCGCGGCGCCACGGCACCGACGAGGTCGTGAAGGTCAAGTCGATGGCCACCCAGGAGATCGACCTCAACTCGGCGCTGGAGGCCGCGGGCATCCACGCCTGGGAGACCGACCTGGCCGAGCTGATCGTGCAGCTCGGCGACGACCTGCCCAGCCACATCCTGGTCCCGGCGATCCACCGCAACCGCGCGGAGATCCGGGAGATCTTCCTGCGCGAGATGGGCCGCGCCGGACGCCCGCGCCCGCGGACCTGACCGACGAGCCGAAGGCGCCTCGCCGCCGCCGCCCGGGAGCACCTGCGGGAAAGTTCTGCCTGCGGCGAAGGTGGCGGTGTCGGGGGCGAACTTCGCCGTCGCCGAGACCGGGACGCTCACCGTCGTCGAGTCCGAGGGCAACGGCCGGATGTGCCTGACCCTGCCCGAGGTGCTGGTGTCGGTGGTCGGGATCGAGAAGGTCCTGCCCACCTTCCAGGACCTGGACGTGATGCTGCAGCTGCTCCCCCGGTCCTCGACCGGCGAGCGGATGAACCCCTACACCTCCACCTGGACCGGGGTCACTCCCGGCGACGGGCCGCAGGAGGTGCACGTGGTGCTGCTGGACAACGGCCGTACCGACGTGCTCGCCGACCCGACCGGGCGGCAGGCGCTGCGCTGCATCCGCTGCTCGGCCTGCCTGAACGTGTGCCCGGTCTACGAGCGCACCGGCGGGCACGCCTACGGCTCGGTCTACCCGGGCCCGATCGGCGCGATCCTCACCCCGCAGCTGCGCGGGGTGGGCAGCGACCCGCAGACCGACTCGCTGCCCTACGCCTCCAGCCTGTGCGGGGCGTGCTTCGAGGTCTGCCCGGTCCGCATCGACATCCCCGAGGTGCTGGTGCACCTGCGCGCCGAGGTCGTCGACGCGCACCAGCGGGCGAGCCGGGTGCCCTCGGTGCAGGACGTCGCGATGCGGGCGGCGTCGTGGACGCTGTCCTCGGCGACCCGGACCGGCGCGGCGGAGAAGGCGGCCGGGTTCGGTGGTCGGCTGGTCTCGCGGCTGGGACGCACCACCCCCGGCGGGCGGACCGTGCTGGGCGCGGTCCCCGGTCCGGCGAGCCCGTGGGCGGACTCGCGCGACGTCCCGGTGCCGGCGGAGGAGTCGTTCCGGGAGTGGTGGAAGCGGACGGACGGCGGACGGAGCCGGACCATCAACACCGACGGCGGTCGGAGCCGGACCATCGACACCGACGGCGGCCGGGACGGGGGCGGGGCATGAGCGCGCGTGAGGCGATCCTGGTGAAGGCCCGGCGGGCCCTGTCCGACGTCCCCGACGTCGAGCCGGTGCTCGACGTCGAGGTGGTCCGCCCGGTTCCCGACCGGTCACTGTCGCACGCGCAGGTCGTGGACCTGTTCGACGAGCGGGTCGCGGACTACCGCGCCGTCGTCGAGCGGGCGGGCCCGGACACCGCGGCGGCGCGGGTCGCCGGCGCGCTGGCGGGCCGGACCCCGCTCGCGGGCTCCGGCCCGCTGCGGATCCTGGTGCCACCGGGCTTCCCGGCCGGGCTGGTTCCCGCCGACGTCGAGGTCGTCACCGACGGGCCGGGCGTCGCGGTGGCCGAGCTGGACCGGTGCGACGGCGTGCTGTCGACGGCCGCCATCGGCATCGCCGAGACCGGCACGATCATCCTCGACCACGGACCGGGCCAGGGCCGCCGCGCCGCGACCCTGGTCCCCGACCTGCACGTCTGCGTGATCCGCGCCGACCAGATCGTGGCCGGGGTGCCGGAGGCGGTGGCGGCGCTGGACCCGGTGCGGCCGCACACCTGGATCAGCGGGCCGAGCGCGACCAGCGACATCGAACTGGACCGGGTCGAGGGCGTGCACGGGCCGCGGACACTGCACGTGGTGATCGTCGGGGACTGACACCTCGTCGGGTCCACCGGCCAGGTGGCCCGGCGTCGGGGTGGGGATCCGGAAACGTGATCGTGACACCGGAAGGGCTATCGCGGCCGTCCGGACGGCCGTACGGTCGCCGGCAATGTATACAACGGTTCGACTCGCGGTGGTGCTGCTCGGTGCCCTGCTGCTGACCGGCTGCATCGCCGTGCAGCCGGTGCTGCCGGCACCCCCGCGTCCGGTGGTCCCCGGCGTGGCCGTCTCCCCCGGTACCCCGGTCCGCGACGGCGGTGACCTGGTCATGGGGCTGTCCAGCGAACCCGACCGCCTGGACCCGACCACGTCGTCGTCGCTCTACACGCGCTACGTCATGAGCTCGATCTGCGAGAAGCTCTACGACATCGACGCCGAGGGCACGGTGCTCCCCCAGCTCGCGACCGCGCTGCCGACGGTCAGCGCCGACGGCCGGTCGGTGGAGATCACCGTGCGGGACGGGGTCCGGTTCGCCGACGGCACCCCGCTCGACGCCGCCGCGGTCGTCACCACGCTGCGCCGCCACCTCACGCTGCCGGACTCGAGCCGCCGGGCCGAGCTCGGCCCCGTCGCGGGCATCGACGCGACCGGACCCCGCACGGTGCGGATCCGCCACCAGCGACCGTTCGCGCCGCTGACGGCGTCGTTGGCCGACCGCGCGGGCATGATCATGTCCCCGACCGCGCTGGCCCGGCCCGGCGTCGAGTTCTCCGCCGACCCGGTCTGCGTCGGACCGTTCCGCTTCGCCGAGCGCATCCCGCAGACCTCGATCACCGTCGTGCGGGACCCGCTCTACTACGCCGCCGACGAGGTCCACCTGGACTCGATCACCTACCGGATCATGAACGACGCCAACATCCGGGCGGCGAACCTGCGCAGCGGGGACGTCGACGTGGCCGACACGATCTCCCCGCAGGACGTCGACGCGCTGTCCCGCGAGACCGACGTGAGTGTCCTGCAGATCCCCTCGCTCGGCTACCAGGCGATGACGGTCAACGTCGGCAACACCGCCGGCACCGGGAACCCGCCGGGGCGCATCGACACCCCGCTGGCGCGCGACCCGCGCGTGCGACGGGCGCTCGCCCTGTCGGTGGACCGGACCGTGCTGGTCAACGCGGTGTTCAACAACTGGTACGAGCCCGCCTGCTCGCCGATCCCGCCGGGGAGCACCTACGCGAGCCCGGCGAGCGACGCCTGCCCGCCCTACGACCCGGAGGAGTCCCGCAGGCTGTTGGCCGGTGCCGGGGCCCCGGTGCCGTACCCGGTGACGATGAAGGTCTCCAACTCCCCGGACACGCTGCGGCTGGCCCAGGCGCTGCAGGCCGCGGTCGCCCAGGGCGGGTTCGCGATCACCGTGGAGCCGGTCGAGTACTCCACGCTGCTCGACGTCCAGGACCGTGGCGACTTCGACCTGCTGCAGCTGGGCTGGTCGGGCCGGGTGGACCCGCACGGCAACATCGCCTCGTTCCTCACCACCGGGGCGGGCAGCAACTACTCCGGCTACTCCGACGCAGGCGTCGACGAGCTGATCCGCCGGGCCGCGGCGACGATCGACCCGGCCGCCCGGGCGGCCCTCTACGGACAGGTCGTGGAACGGGTGCAGCGCGACAACCCGATCATCTACCTGTACCGCCTGCGGAACCTCACGGCGCACTCCGCGGACGTCGTCGGCGTGCAGACCTTCGCCGACGGCGTCGTGCGGCTGAGCCGGGCCGCGTTCGTCGACGGCGAGGTGGGCTGACGCTGCGCTACCTGGCGGTGCGGGCCGGGCAGGGCCTGGTCACCCTGCTGCTGGCCTCGGTGGTCGTGTTCGCCGGCGTCCGGGCGCTGCCCGGCGACCCGGCGCTGGCGCTGGCCGGGGAGGAGGCGACACCGGAGACCGTCGCCGCGATCCGCGACCGGCTCGGCCTGGACGGGTCGCTGGTCGAGCAGTACCTGCGGTTCCTGGGCAGCGCGCTGACCGGGGACCTGGGCGAGTCGACCCGGACCGGGACGCCGGTGACCGAGCTGATCGCCGCGACACTGCCGGTCACGGCGTGGCTGTCGCTGTACGCGATCGTCGTCGCCGTCGCCGCCGGGATGGCCGCCGGGACGCTGGCCGCGGTGTACCGCGGACGCGGGGTGGACGCGGCCGTCAGCGGGCTGTCGCTGGTCTCGCTGTCGGTGCCGAACTTCTGGCTCGGACTGTTGGCGATCCTCTACCTCGCGGTCGGGCTCGGGCTGTTCCCCGCCTCGGGCTACGTCGCCGTCACCGAGGACCCGCTGCGCGCGCTGTGGCACCTCACCCTGCCCGCGCTGATCCTCGGACGGGGCTCGCCGCCATCGTGATGCGCCAGACCCGTGCGTCCATGGTGGACACCCTGACCGCCGACTTCGTGCGTACCGCGCGGGCGAAGGGAGTGTCCCGTGGCGCCGTGGTGCTGCGGCACGCCCTGCGCAACAGCCTGCTCGTGGTCCTGACGATCGTCGGCCTGCAGCTGGGCGGGCTCGTGTCCGGCGCCGTCGTCACCGAGCGGATCTTCGGGCTGCCCGGCTTCGGGAAGCTCACGCTCGACTCGGTCTTCACCCGGGACTACCCGGTGATCCAGGGAGTGGTGCTCGTCGTGACGCTCGCCTACATCGTCATCAACCTGGCGGTCGACGTCCTCTACTCGGTCGTGGACCCGCGGGTCCGGGTCGAGGGGAGGTCGCGATGACCGCCGTCGAACCCGTCGGGCCCCAGCCGACCGCGCCGTCCGGCGGCCGGGTGCTCGCCGCGTTCCTGCGGAGCCGCTCCGGGCTCGTCGGCGGGGTGCTGCTCGTCCTGGTCGTGCTGGCCGCGCTGCTCGCCCCGGTCCTCGCGCCCCACTCCCCCGGCGCGGTGCACTTCGAGACCCCGTTCCAGCTGCCGCGCACCGTCGGGTTCCCGCTGGGCACCGACGACCTGGGCCGCGACGTGCTGTCCCGGATCCTGTACGGCACCCGGGCGTCGTTGCAGGTGGGACTGCTCGCCGTCGCGCTGGCCGTGCTGGTGGGCACGCCGCTGGGGCTCGCCGCCGGATGGTGGCGGGCGGCCGACGTCGTGGTGTCGCGGCTGACCGACCTGACCCTGGCGTTCCCGTTCCTGATCGTCGCGGTGGGACTGGCCGCGATCCACGGCGCGAGCCTGAGCGGCGCGGCGATCGCGCTCGGTGTGGCGCAGGTGCCGACGATGATCCGCGTCGTGCGCGCGGAGACGCTGCGGCTGCGGGAACGGGAGTTCGTGCTGGCGCGCGAAGACGATGAACGCCTCGGGACCGCGGGTGCTGCTGACCCACGTCCTGCCCAACGCGGCGTCCTCGGTCATCGTGCAGGCGACCGTGATCATGCCGGTGGCGGTGATCGGCGAGGCGCTGCTGTCGTTCCTCGGCCTCGGGATCCAGCCACCGGACCCGAGCCTGGGCATCATGCTGTCCGACGCCCAGCAGTACCTCTACCGGGCTCCGTGGTCGGCGGTGTTCCCCGGTCTGGCGATCCTGCTGATCTGCCTGGCGTTCAACCTCGTCGGCGACGCGCTGCGCGACGCCCTGTCCCCGGGGGCACGACAGTGAGCGCGCTGCTGGAGCTGCGCGGTCTGCGGGTGGGGTACGCCGACTCCCGCGGCACCGTCACCGACGTGCTGCACGGGGTCGACCTCGCGGTCGGCCGCGGGGAGAAGGTCGCCGTCGTCGGCGGGTCTGGGTCCGGGAAGTCGACCGCCGCGGCGGCCGCGCTCGGCCTGCTGCCGGGGACCGGGCGGGTGACCGGCGGGCGGATCCTCTTCGACGGCGAGGACCTCACCACCGCCGGGGAGGCCCGGCTGCGGGCATTGCGCGGGGCGCGGATCGGTCTCGTCCCGCAGGACCCCATGTCCAACCTGAACCCGGTGCACCGGGTCGGGGCGCAGATCGCCGAGGCCCTGACCACCCACCGGCTGGCGCGCGGCCGGGCGGCGGGACCGGGCCGTGGAGCTGATGGCCGAGGCCGGGATCCCGGACCCCGCGCGCCGGGCGCGGCAGTACCCGCACGAGTTCTCGGGAGGCATGCGGCAGCGGGTGCTGATCGCGATGGCGCTCGCCGCGGAGCCGGACCTGCTGCTGGCCGACGAGCCGACCTCGGCCCTCGACGTCACGGTGCAGCGGCGGATCCTCGACCACCTCGCCGGGCTGACCGACGCCCGCGGCACGGCAATGCTGCTCATCACCCACGACCTCGCGCTGGCCGCCGAGCGCGCCGACCGGGTGGTGGTCATGCACGAGGGCCACGTCGTCGAGACCGGGCCGGCCGAGCGCATCCTGACCCGGCCCGACGACGACTACACCCGCCGTCTGGTCGCCGCCGCACCCGCGATCGGCGGCGGGACCCGCGCCGCCGATCCACCCGCGCCGCCGCGACCGGTGCGAGTGGTGACCGGCCTGGTCCGCGAGTTCCGGGTGCGCGGCTCACGTGAACGGGTCCGCGCCGTCGACGACGTGTCGTTCACCGTCGACGCCGGCACCACCACCGCCCTCGTCGGGGAGTCCGGGGCGGGCAAGACGACGACCGCGCGGATCGTCCTCGGGCTGGACCGGCCGACGGCGGGCACCGGGACCGTGGCGGGTACCGATCCGTTCCGCTCGTCACGACGGGACCGGGCGATGGTGCGCCGCACCATGCAGCCGGTGTTCCAGGACCCCTACGGCTCGCTGGACCCCACGTCCACGGTCGCCCGGATCGTCGACGAGCCCTTGCGGGTGCTGCGGATCGGGACACCGCGTCGCGGCGCGACCGGGTCGCCGAGCTCCTGGACCAGGTGGCCCTGCCGTCGGGAGTGGCAGCACGTCGCCCGGACGAGCTGTCCGGCGGCCAGCGGCAGCGGGTCGCGATCGCCAGGGCGCTGGCCGCCCGGCCGCAGCTGGTCGTGTGCGACGAGGCCGTCTCCGCCCTGGACGTGCTGGTGCAGGAGCAGATCCTGGAGTTGCTGACCGGCCTGCAACGCGACCTGGGGGTCTCGTTGCTGTTCATCACCCACGATCTCTCGCGGTCGTGCGCCAGGTCGCCCACCGCGGCGTGGTGCTGCGCGCGGGCGCCGCGGTCGAGCAGGGCCCGACCGCACGCGTGGTCGACACCCCCGCGCAGGACTACACCCGCGAGCTGCTCGCCGCGATCCCCGGGCGCGACGTCGGCGCCACCCCCTGACGACCGGACGGGGACGTGCGTCCACACTGCACCGGCGGCGAGGAGGAGGTGGGGGTCCGGGTGGACGGGCAGGACGGCGGTAACCGGTACGGCTCGGCCGACGGCAAGGCGCGGCGCGGCGGGTGCTCGCGGCGCTGCGGGCGGACATCGTGACCGGGGTGCTCGCCCAGGGCGAGCGGCTGACCGAGGCCCGGCTGTGCGAGCGCTACCGGGTCTCGCGCGTCCCGGTGCGCGAGGCGCTGCGCACGCTCGCCGTCCAGGGTTTCGTCGAGGTCCGTCCGAATCAGGGTGCCACCGTCGCCACGATCGACGATGCCGACGCCGAGGACCTGTTCGCCGTGCGCTCGGCACCATCGAGGAGATCGCCGCGGCCCGCTGCGCGGCGCGGGTGGCCGGGGGCGAGGACGCGGTGGTGGACCTGCTGGGGCTGCTCGTCGCCGAGGGCGAGGCCGAGCTGGCGTCCGGCCGGACGGAACGGCTGCCGGAGCTCAACACGCGCTTCACCTCGCCATCGCCGAGCACAGCGGGTCGGCGTCGCTCCCGTCGCTGCTGCGGCACGTCTCCGACCGGATCGAATGGATCTACGCGATGGGGGTGTCCGTGGCCGGTCCGCGGTCGTGGGCCGAGCACCGGGCCATCCTCGCGGCGATCGCGGCGGGTGATCCGGCGTCGGCGGGGGCCCTGGCCCGGGCACACGTCGAACGCGCCGAGCGCCATCACCGCGGGGTGGGCTGAGCGGGTCGTCGAGCCGTCGGCTCCCGGCACCGGACAGTGCCGATCGGCCTCGCCGGCGTGGGCCGGCGTGCGGACCTGCCGCGGACCGTCGGGCCGGGCTGAGGGTCAGTGTTCGTGGGTCCAGGTGTCCGGGGCAGGGTCCAGGTCGACGCCGAGGACGGTGGTGAGCCGGGCGACGGTGAGGTAGTGCCCGACCAGGACGATGACGGTGACCAGGTCGCGGTCGTCGAGGGTCCGGCGTACGGCGGCGAGGACGTCGTCGGGGATCGGGAGGCCGGGGACGAGCAGGTCGACCAGGTCGAGCAGGCGGGCGAACCCGGTGGGCAGCACCGACCGGTCGGCCCCCGCGGTGGTCTCGATGACGGCGATCTGCTCGTCCGACCAGTGCTGACGCGCCTGGTCCAGGTGCTGCCACCGCTCGTAGGCACTTCCGGTGAGGGCGGCGACGCGCAGGATGACCCCTTCGCGCCAGGCGGGCGCCAGCGCGGAGGCGCGCAGGGCGTTGGCCGTCTCCGGCAGGGCCTCGGACAGCCGGGAGTCCATGAGGGTCAGGGTCCGGGTGAGGTTCGAGGGGAACCGTTCGTACTGGGCGCGGTGACGGGGGTCCATGTCGGCGGGCTCGGGGGCGGGATGCGGGCCATCGCGGGTTCCTCAGGCGACCTGGTCGAGGAACCCGACCAGGTGGCGGGTGACGGTGTCGGGCTTCTCCAACGGTGCGAGGTGGGCGGCGGCGGGCACCACGCGCAGCCGGGCGTCCGGGATGGTGTCGCGCAGCTGCCGGGCCGCGGGGACCGGCGAGCTGGAGTCGTGCTCCCCGACCACGACCATCGTCGGGCACGCGATCCGGGGGAGGTCGGCCGCGAGCTCGAAGCCGGCGATCATCTCCCACATCGCGGCGTGCACCTGCGGGTCCTGGGCGAGCAGCGTGCGGGTGGCGCGCTCGACACGTCCGGGCGCCGGGCGCGGGTGTCGGCGGTGAACCAGTGCCCGAACAGTCCCTCCAGCACCGCCGTCATGCCCTGCGTACGCGCCTGCGCGGCCCGGCCCGCATCGCCGCGCGGCCCGGCGTCGGGAGAACGAGGCCGCGGTGTCGATCAACGTCAGCGAGGCCGTGACGCCCGGGTCCGCGACGGCGGTGGCCTGGGCGAGCATCCCGCCCAGTGACAGCCCGACCAGATGGACCCGGTCGGCCTCCAGATTCGCCAGCACTCGGCGCACGAACCCGACCGCGCGATCGAGCTGCCAGTCGCCGGGGTCGCCGGTGGTCCGCCCGTGGCCGGGCAGGGTCGAGCGCGACGACGTCCCGGTCGGGCGCCAGGGCCGCGATCTGACGATCCCAGTAGGTCAGGTCCAGCCCGGCAGAGTGCAGGAGGACCACCGGGGTGCCGCCGCGGGGGCCGGTGCGGACCAGGTTGACGGTCCGCGTCGAGAAGGTGCTGTCGTCCACGACGACGACTGTCACCTGCGGACACCGATCACGTCCAACGATAGGTTTTCCTGAGACCTATTCATCGAGGCTTATTCAGGCTCCGTCAGGTAAGTGCGTAGAAGATGAGTCCGATGACTGCCGAGATCGTCGTTTTAAATGTGGCGTAGGGTCGGCGGTAGTCTGTGTGGAGAACTTTCCACGACTTGATATGGGCGATGACTCGCTCGATGGTGGCGCGTGTGCGGTTGAGGCTCTTGTTGAATGTTTTCTGCCAGTCGAGAAGTTCCCGGCCGGGTTGTTTTTTGAACGGGGTGAGCATGCCGCGCCCGATGTAGCCTTTATCGCCGATCGGTGGGTATGTGGCGAGGTGGTCGAGGGCGCCGGATTGGTCGAGGCAATGTAGGTCGTGTCGGGAGCCTGGGGTCGGGTCGGAGATCCACGACAGCTGCCCTTCCAGGGTGGCTGCGACCTGGACGACGACGCGGTGTGTGCGATGCTTGCCCGACCACAGACCTGGTACGGCGGTCCATGACCAGCAGGGCAGCAGGGTTCCGTCGATGATGTACTGCCGATCGGCACGAAGCTCCTCCGCAGTCGGAACTACACTCCGCAGCGCCTGCGCAAGCAACGGTGTCACCCCCGCGATCGCTCGACTGACCGTCGACTGCGACACCCCGTAGGTTTCCGCCAACTCCCACTGCACACGATTCCCGCGCAGATACGCCAACGTGATCACCACCGACCAGAACAATCCCAGAATCGGCGGCCAAGGCCGTCGCAGGCCAGTCGCGTTCCGCTGATCCTGCTCATGCACCAGAGCGGCAAGATCCTGAATCTCATCACGCCGAAAGCCAGTGGTATAGTACATACTGCGACAGCCCATTCATCTCGGATTGATTCGACAAAACAATCTTCGCGATGGACGGGCTGTCGCC
>NZ_JAHLJA010000166.1:0-30057 GCF_020496245.1 Pseudonocardia sp. ICBG601
GAGGCTTATTCAGGCTCCGTCAGGTAAGTGCGTAGAAGATGAGTCCGATGACTGCCGAGATCGTCGTTTTAAATGTGGCGTAGGGTCGGCGGTAGTCTGTGTGGAGAACTTTCCACGACTTGATATGGGCGATGACTCGCTCGATGGTGGCGCGTGTGCGGTTGAGGCTCTTGTTGAATGTTTTCTGCCAGTCGAGAAGTTCCCGGCCGGGTTGTTTTTTGAACGGGGTGAGCATGCCGCGCCCGATGTAGCCTTTATCGCCGATCGGTGGGTATGTGGCGAGGTGGTCGAGGGCGCCGGATTGGTCGAGGCAATGTAGGTCGTGTCGGGAGCCTGGGGTCGGGTCGGAGATCCACGACAGCTGCCCTTCCAGGGTGGCTGCGACCTGGACGACGACGCCGGTGGTGCGATGCTTGCCCGACCACAGACCTGGTACGGCGGTCCATGACCAGCAGGGCAGCAGGGTTCCGTCGATGATGTACTGCCGATCGGCACGAAGCTCCTCCGCAGTCGGAACTACACTCCGCAGCGCCTGCGCCAGCAACGGTGTCACCCCCGCGATCGCTCGACTGACCGTCGACTGCGACACCCCGTAGGTTTCCGCCAACTCCCACTGCACACGATTCCCGCGCAGATACGCCAACGTGATCACCACCGACCAGAACAATCCCAGAATCGGCGGCCAAGGCCGTCGCAGGCCAGTCGCGTTCCGCTGATCCTGCTCATGCACCAGAGCGGCAAGATCCTGAATCTCATCACGCCGAAAGCCAGTGGTATAGTACATACTGCGACAGCCCATTCATCTCGGATTGATTCGACAAACCAATCTTCGCGATGGACGGGCTGTCGCCCAACCCGACACGCCGGGCTAGATCGTTATTTCACGGGCCCTGAATAAGCCTCGCGGTGATCGGTCGGCAGAACGTGCTTGCTCTGCCGAGGTTGGTGCACGCGATCCTCGCTGCCCGCGCTCGGATCGCCGCGGAGCTACGCGCTGACCTGATCCTGCCCAGCCAGCAGGGGCCTGGGTGGATGTTCTTGCACGATGAGTACAGCTTCGTCGCCCACGATGTGAAGGTCGCTAAGACCTGGACCGAGACGGTCAACACCGTGCGGGCCCTGGGGATTTGGCTGGTTGGGCTCAACCAGTCCCAGGGCATGTCCGAGTGGGGATCGGATCACGCGAGGTCGGCGTTCGCTTCGCAGGTGATCGCGTTCCGTACGAACTCGAAGTCGTCCTCGGACCTGGTGCCGGGCTTGTTGTTCGATCCGAACGAGCTGCCTCTTGCTGCGGACGTCGACGGGGAGATCACCGACCGCCCCGAGCCGGGGATGGCGGTGCATGCGCATCGGGCGGCGCCGGTGCGGTGGGATTGGCTGCCTTCGGATGCTGATGCCGCCGAGTTGGCCCGTACTGGGCAGGCGGCGCCGCCGGAGACGACTTCGACGGCGTTCGACCGGTTCTTCGCCCAGCCGGCGTTGCATCCGCTCGACGAGGCTGCGGTCACCGCGGTGCTCGGGCCGCCCGTGGGCGGGCGGTGGCAGGTCGGTGGCCTGGGCGGCACCCACACTCTCGGCGACGACGACAGTGTCGCTGGTGGAGCCGCCGGTGGGGCCGCCGTCGTCGTCGCGGCCGGTCGGGGGGCCCGGCGAGCACCTTGGGGCAGCCGCGCTAGCGCCGACGGGGAGTCTGCCGCCGCGGTGGAACCGGCGGCGTCGGCGGTGGTGTTGTCCCCGGTGCAGGCTGAGGTCCTGGCCTTGGTCGCGGGCGGGACGGCGACGACCGGGGCGCTGGTCGATGCTGTGACCGCGTCGAAAGCTGCGGTGCATGACGCGCTGGATGCGCTGATCGGCTATGGCCGGATTATTCGTGTGGTGCGGGGTCGTTACCAGGTTGTCGACCATTCTCGGCGCGAGGAGAACCCGGCGTCGGGGGACTGCCGTTTGAACGATGGGGATGTTGACCTGGAGGGCAGTGTCGATGACGCTCGTCGAGTGTGAGGTGTGCGGTGACGACATTTGTCCTGGGCGGGTCTGCCCGCGTTGTGTCCGGGAGGTCGGGTGAGTCCCGAGAATGGCGTTAGTCGCGGCGTAAAGGTGGTTATCGGTACCGCGTTGTCGCGGGGCCGGGATTTGCGGTATGTCGTTGTCGATGTGAGGGCGGGGGAGATTGTCGATGACGCGCAGGGTTACGGCTATAGGTCGGTACAGAACGCGTATCGCGCGCATGGCTACACGTCGGCACCACCGAAGAAGAAGCAGCGGGCCGCCGCGCAGCGGAAAGTCAAGGACTGGTGTGTCGCGCATCCGGCGTTCATGGCCGATGTCGAGAAGATGGCGTTGTGCGCGTTGAAGGACGGTGAGTCGCTTGCACGGGCTGATGTGGAGCGGTTACTGGCGGATCATGGTGTGGAGTTGCCGTTCAGTGTCGGGGTTTTAATGCGGTATTGGTGACGCGCTGAGCGAGTGCTTTTACCGTGTGTTGTGGGTGGCGTGTCTTGGGCTGCGCTGGGTTCACAAAGGTGTCTCCTTTGTGAACTCGGCGCAGCTCGTTTGTTCTGGCGTCTTGTGTCGTCGGTGTTTCGAGGTGCGTGTTCTGGACCTGTGTCGGGGCTGCTGTCTCGACTGTAATTAGTGGAAGCTGTTTGCGTTGCTGAATGCGGCGTCTTCTCGTCGCTCTTGCCGTGCCGGGCTTTCTGGTCGGGTCGCTGGGTGTGCCTCGTCCTGGCTCCGCGCGGTGGTCCGCGGCCGGCGCCCCCCTGTCGGGGTGCCCTCGGATTGGCTTATTATTGGCTCGGATTCCCTCGGATTGGCGTAGATCATCTCCGAGGGTGGTGGAGGCCGGTTTGTGCGGTGTGACCTGCGGTTTTGTGGGCTGAGTACGAAGTTCAATGCCTTTAAAAAAGCAAGGTCAAGGTCAACAGACTGTGGGTTGGGTGGGTGGTCGGGCTGGTGTGGGTGTATCTGCGGTGTAGGTGGGTTGTTCGCCTCGCTGCGCATCGGCGTCGAGTGGGGTGTTGTGAAAAGAATGTGGTGGATGAACGGCTGAGGAGGGTGGTTGTGGTGTTGGAGGAAGTGGTGCGGGTGCGTGCGAAGCGTGTGGATGTTGGTGGTGTTCGGCAGACTGAGCGGGATGCGGTGTTGATGGAGGTGATGGCGCATCAGTATGGGTTGCCGGAGGATTTGTTGGGGAGTGTGTTGGGGGTGTCGGCGCAGTCGGTGCAGTCGGTGATGTTGCGGTGGAAGCGGGCGGGGTGGGTGCGTTCGGGAAGGTGGATGCGGGGGCGACGTGGTTTTGGTTGGGGCAGGGTCAGGCGCGGGAGTGTTTGGGGTGGGATACGCCGGGGTGGCGGCCGACTCCGCCGGTGACAGGTCATGTGCGGGCGGTGGCGGCGGTGCGTTTTCATCGGGTGGGTTTGGATGTGGGGCGGTGGGTGTCGGAGCGGACGTTGCAGCATCAGGTGGGTTGGCGTCGGAGGGGTGAGCGTGTTCCGCATGTTCCGGATGGGATTGAGATTCGTCCGGATGGGCGGCGGATTTTGACGGAGGTCGAGTTGACCGCGAAAACCCGGTCGCGTTATCTGGAGCCCCGTCCGCAGGACGGGAGCGGGGATATGGTGGCTGGGTTGTTGTCGGATGTGGAGGCTCGGGCTCGGGAGTTGGGTTGTATGGGTGTGGTGTATTGGTGCGCGCCCCGGATTGTGGAGCGGGTCCGCGACGTCATCGAGGAGTACGTGTCCCGGACGCGGGAACGCCGCGGGCGGGCCCGGGACCCGCAGGCGTTGGGCCCGGAGTTGCGGTGGGCGGTGCGCAGCCTGGAGGAGGTGCCGTGCTGGGAGCCGCGGCGGTCGTCGCGGTGAGGCCGGTGAAGCCGGTGGGTGTGGGCGTGAACGCGGTGTTGGTCATCTGCCGTCAGGATTTCGATCTGCCGGGGAAGGACCTGCCCGGGGCGGCGCAGGTCCTCACGGAGCACTTCACGGGGCTGCTGTGGCGCGGTGTGTTGTCCCGCGCGGTCGCCGCGGTCATCGCGAATCCGGCTCGTCACGGCCGTGATCGTGACCTGCTCAGCGTGGAGATCGATGTCGTTGCCCGTAACCACGTCGCGGGGCTCGCGACCGCGCTCAATGCCATCCGTGATGGTTTCCGGTTGCTCCCGGTCGCGTTGCCCGACCGGTTCAGCACCGCCGAGATCGAGCACCTCGCGGGCAGGGTTCGTGTTCGCGGTCACCGCGCACGACCAGCACGACGTCCTGGTCGCCGACGGACGAGTCACCGCCCAGTTGGTCGACACCACCACGTTCCGGGCTCGGCTCCGCCACCGCGCCACCGGGCGGGCGGCATGAGCCCGTTGACCAGCAGATCCACCAATCCCGAAGGAGGACCAGCAGTGATGAGACGACGACACGACCACCGCAGCGGCACCTGGCGCTGGCAGCAACGACAGCGACCTGCCGCCACAGCCACCGAGGACACCGAAGCAACCAGCGCCGCCGAGCCCCGGGGCGAGTACACGACCGGACAGCTGACCTGGCGCCTGGGCGAACTCGGCTTCACCCCGCCCCGCCGGGCGCACACCGACAACGACATCATCCAGGATGGAGACCACGCAGCATGATCAACTATCTGACCTTCCCGGACGATCCCGCAACGATCGGTGTGAGTGGTCTGCGGTGGGACGACGCCGATGGTGGCTACCGGTGCCCGACCTGCGCGCGGACGCCCCGAGCACTGGTGCTCGGCTCGGTCGAGGCGTTCGTCTGTAGCGACTGCGCGGCCTACTGGCTCGCCCCGACCGTCGCCGGGCGGCGGGACTTCGATGCCGCCGAGGACGTGTATCGGGAGGCGGGATGTCTGGACAGTTCGACCGGCGCGGGCAACGAGGCCGCTGACGCGGGAAGCGCGGTCTCGGCTGTGGCGCGGGCGGCGTAGGCCCGGTGGACCAGCGTGATCCTGGGGCAGGCGGTAGCGGGCGATCCCGTCGGGACTCGACCCGCTACCGTCTGCATCCAAGTAATGACTGCGACACCTCGAACTTTTGGCAAAGAGAAAAGGCGCCGCAGCCACCGCACGAGCAGCCGCCTCGGTTGCTCCGTCACGAAGCGACCGCGCAGGCGGGAACTTCGCTAGGAGGCAGCGTACTCATGGCCCGCCGACCGGTCGACCTCGACCTCGACCTCGACCAGCTGTACTCGCTGCCGGTGGTGGTCGCTCCGTTTGTGTCGGCTGGCCTGGCCGTCTTCGTTCTGGTCGGGGGTGCGCG
The DNA here is from genome assembly GCF_020496245.1 of Pseudonocardia sp. ICBG601. Taxonomy (NCBI): domain Bacteria; kingdom Bacillati; phylum Actinomycetota; class Actinomycetes; order Pseudonocardiales; family Pseudonocardiaceae; genus Pseudonocardia; species Pseudonocardia sp. ICBG601. Next base: position 5,261 of record NZ_JAHLJA010000166.1, read on the forward strand.
GTGAGCGCGGCGACGATGATCCGCCCGACGGGCGGCGGGTATGAGACCGCTGAGACTGCGCTGCCCGGTGGGGCGGGTGCGGATGGGTTGCGGGAGGGGCGTGGGTTCCCGTTCTCGATGGTCGGGGACTTCGTCGTGCTGGCGGGGGTGTCGCCGCGGGCGTGCCAGCTGTACTGGCTGCTGCGCGGGCATGTGAACACCGCCCGTGGTGATGACCGGGCCTGGCCGGGGATGCGGGGCCTGGCCGACACGATGGGCCTGAGCAAGATCGACAGCGTGATCGCGGCGGTGCGGGAGCTGGAGGCGATCGGCGCGGTCGATGTCGAGACCGTCCCGACCCGCACCGGGCGGCGCAACGTCTACACCGTCCACCTGGCCCCGCCCCCGGGCTATACCGGCCTGACCAGTTTCCAGGAGCTCTACGAGCAGCGCGCCCGAGACGCCGCCCGGACCGCGGCGAAGGCTGCCGCGAACGCCCCGGCCGGGCCACCGCCGCCCGTCTCCAGGTCGTCGCGGGCGTGCCCGGCGACCCGCCGCACTCCTCGACATGACCCTCGACATGACCCTCAATATGGCCCTGTTTCCGCAGGTCATGGGGGGTCATCCGAAAAATCGGATCAGAACCAGACGAAGGTGAACGAGACGAACTGGGGGGGCGCGTGCGCGCGAGCCGCCCGGCCCCCGAGCGGCCTGGCCCCGCCGACGCCCCCCGCCCCGAGAGCCCTCGACCCGAGCCACGACACGGACACGGACACGGACATGAGGCGGTGCGTGCCGACGCGCCCGGTGCGCGCGGCGAGCTGGAGGCGGTGACCGCGCAGCTGGCCGAGCTCACCACCGCGCTCACCGGCGCCCTGACCGCCCTCGCCACGGCCGGACACAGCACGACACCGACACCCACCCCGGCCACGGGAGCTGCCCCGGCCCCGGCCCCGGCCGCGCCGTCAGAGCCGCCGTCGAGTGCCGTGGTGCCGGCCCCGGCCCGACGCGACACCTGGCGCTGCGCCCGACACCTCGCCGCACCCGACCCGCTGGATCGGCCCTGTGGCGGCTGTGGAGCGGTCCGTAAGCGGATGCAGGCCCACGAGGCCCAGCAGGCCACCGAAGCCGCTCAGAGCGTGTTTGGAAATTCTAGTGGGTTGAGGGTGTCGTGTGTTTCTGCTGGCGGGTGGCGGGGTATCCACGGGCGATGCGGCGGGTGATGGTGTTGATCGCGGCCCAGCGGATCATGGCTTCGGATGTGGTGGGGTGGCGTTCGTAGTCTCGGGCCAGGCGTCGGTGTGCGGTGAGCCAGGCCAGGGTCCGTTCGACCACCCACCTTCGTGGGAGGACGGTGAATCCGCGCTGCTCGGGTGGCTTGCGGATGATCTCGATCGTTGTCTGCAGGATCGTGGCGGCCCAGTCGAGCAGTCGCCCGGCGAAGCCGGCGTCGGCGTAGACGAACCGCACCCTGGTGCGCAGGTAGAGGTTGAGCAGGATCGGCTTGGCGCCGTCGCGGTCCTGTACCGAGGCCGAGCACACCATCGTGGTCAGCAGCAGACCGAGGGTGTCGGTCACGATGAACCGTTTCCGTCCGCCTGTCTTCTTCCCGGCGTCGTAGCCGCGGGAGTCCTGGCCGACGGTGTCGGCGCCCTTGACCGACTGGGAATCGATGATCCCCGCACTCGGCTCCGGATCACGGCCCTCGGCGATACGTAACTGCCCCCGCACGACCGGGAGGATCTTCTCGGTGACCTTCTGCTGTTCCCACTGGTTGAAGTACCAGTAGACGGTCTGCCAGGGCGGGAAGTCCACCGGCAACGCCCGCCAGGCACACCCGGTCCGCACGACATACAAGATCGCGTCCAGCACGTCCCGACGAGCATGAGCAACAGGCCGCCCCCGCCGCGCGAGCGGCGGTAACAACGGCTCGATCACCACCCACTGGGCATCACTGGTGTCCGAGGGGTACCGGCGCGGTCGTTCCTGCATGCCGACCACGATGGAGCACCCCAGCCGTGTCGACCATCCCGACACACCCACCATTTCCAAACACGCTCTAAGCCAGGCGCGGCAGACACACCGGCAAGAACGCGTTGCCGACCCCGGCACCAGCGGCACGCCCCTCGAGAATCGGACCGAGGTCGATTCAGAGGAGCCGTTCAGCTGTCGGTGGTGGCCGGCCGGGACCGGGGTGGCTGACGGAGGGGGCCTGATGAGGTGGGCGAGCATGGTGTGTAGGGCGGAGCTGTCACCGGCCAGCGAGAGCGCGGAGGCTCGGTTGTTCTCGGCCGGGTCCATCGCGGTCCAGCGCAGTTCGTAGCCCGCGTCGTGGGCGAGCTGGGTCAGGAACGCGCGCTGGGTGCGCCCGTTGCCCTCCCGGAACGGGTGCAGGGCGTTGATGTCGCCCAGCAGCTCGGCCATGCCGGTGACGAAGCCGTCGAGGTCACACCCGCGCAGCACCTGCTGGGTGTGCAGGCGGGAGAAGATGTCGTCGGCCAAGGTCTCGAGGTGCTGGGGCAGGCAGAACAGCTGTCCCTTGCCGATGGACACGGTGCGCAGCTGCCCGGCCCAGTCGTAGAGGTCGCTGAAGACGTGGTGGTGGAAGTCCTGCAGGTGGTCCAGGTCGTAGCGCCCGGGCAGCGGCGCCTGGCGCAGCTCGATCAGGCGCAGGGCGGTGAGCTCGGCCTCGGCCTGGGCGAGCTCGGCCGGGTCGGTGATCCCCAGCCGGTTCCGCAGGACGCCGGTGTCGAGGTCGAGGTAGGGGTCCGGGCCGGTCAACGGTGGTAACGGGCCAGGACACGCTCACGAGCGTCGTCGGTGCTCAGCGAACCCGCAGCGACACCGTCGAGCAACGCCAGGCCCTGCGCGCTGGGCTCGAGACCCTCCGCACGCACCGATGCCAGCGCCTCCTCGACATCCGCGCGTCGCTGCGCCGCTCTGATGAGCTGCTCGTAGCGGGCCACTGACATCACCACCGCCTCGGGCTTGCGATGAGCACCGACGAAGACGGGCTCTGCATCCGGGTCCTGCACCCGCTTCAGCGTCGCCGCCAGCGCCGTACGAAACTCGCGGAACGACAACACCTCAGGCACCCACACACCTCAAAGGGTACCCGAACGCGTACACATTCGAGTACGCCACGGCTCACCCGTTGAGCGCGACTCCGAAAGCGGGCAAGGTCCCCGGCACCAATCTGGACCTGCCACCCGAGCACAGAACGCCGGGGAGGGGACACATGTCGGATACTGGATCCTGGATCCCCGAGGACAGCATGAGCTCTGGAGACCGGTTCGACAGCGCACTCCGTCAGCTGCATTCCCTACGGTGCGCACCAACGCCCACCCCTGACCGACCGGGCGGACCCGACGGGCCGGCCACCGGAGGGCCACTCTCCGAGGCCTCCGCCGGGTTGTTCACGCTGCTCACGCAACTCGCTGCGATCACCGCTGAACTCGGAAACAGCGACGAAGCCGCTGCCGACCCGACCGCACGGCGGCTGCCGGCGGACATCAGCGATGGTCTCGACCACGCCCAGCACGCTGCGATGGCCCTCCTCGTCTCGTACCGCACCGAGGACGGCACCGCATGGACAGACCCCGGCCGAACAGACGCTGTCGCCAGTGCGGACCACAGTCTCTGGTGGTGGGAATGTGGAAGAACAGTACCGATCCCCGCGGGTTGCCCTGGTCGCGTTCCCGTCCCGGCGGCCTGTGGTTGTTTCTGCTGTTCAGGGCGGTGAGGCGGCATGAACGCGCTGCTTCGTCATGTCGTGGCGGCGGTCCGGGATCGTGCCGTCGAGATCGCCGTCGTCACCGCTCTGGGACCCGCGGCGGTGTGGCTGACCTGGTGGTTCACCGCGCCGCTCGGCTTCGCCGTCGGCTGGTGGGCAGCCGCTGAGCTGCGCCTCCGGCGCTCTCGCCGGACCGCCCCGGCCTCGACCCTGGCCGAGCTGCCTGCCGCAGGTACCTGCTCAGAGGCCACTGAGTCGCCTTCTGAGCCGGTTTCGGCTGGTCAGCAGGTCGAGGGGAGGGCGCGGGCATGACCACCACGTCTTCTTCCTCGACCTCGTGGACCGCGAACCGGGCAGCAGAGCGCCGGGAGACCCGTGCGCTGGAAGCACGTCTGGCTCGCGAGGCCGCCGACGCTGCTGCGCAGCGGCGGATCGCCGAACAGAACGCCCGCCAAGACCGCGCCCGCACCGACCACGACGCCGCTGAGCAGCGACGAGCCGAGCGGGCAGCCGCACGCGCCGCAGCCCGCACCCGCCGAACACGATCACCCGGCCGAACCGGCAGCTGTCCCCGAAACGGGCGACGATGACGACTCTGCCTGGACCGCCACCGGGGCGGACCGGGGTCAAGGCCCCTGCGGCCGTGAGCTGCGGTCGACCATCCCGGCCGGCCCCTCGGCCCGGTAGCGGTCGGACCATTTCGACGCTGTCCGTGGCGAGACCATGAACATCTTCGCCGCGGCGGTGTGGGTCCAGCCGTGATCGACGACGAGTTGAGCGAGCCGCAGCCGGGCGCGCGGGGTCAGGGCGGCGTTAGCGTGGGACACGGAGGCCTCCGGTGGGTGAAGCGGTTCCTCGACAGCTCCACTTCACAACCGGAGGCCTTCGTCTGTCAGACAGACTCACCGATCCCGGGCGGTACAACCTCCCTGGACATCACAACTAGATGGTGAGCATGCGTGCAAGCACGCGGCGTACCTCCGCCAACTCATCTTCGGCCGGGGCGAGTTCAGGCGCGGGGCGGCGAAACCGCTGGGCAGCTACGGTACGGACTTGCTCGGTGATAGCCCAGCCATCACCGAGCCGCACGCGATGCAGCCACCCAGGCCGGGCGACGCTGGTCAACGGCAGCACGCTCACGAGCTGCCCGGCGGTCAACTCCAAGTGGAACGACGAGGACACCACGAGCGCGGGCCGATCCTTGCCCTGTTCGCGCCCCCGCACCGGGTCGAAGTCGACGAACCACACTGCGCCGGGCTGAATCGAGTCACGGCTCACCGCTGCGGCTGCCAACCGTCAATAACCGCCGCGTCGGCGGCGGCAAGCTCATCAGCCTCGGCCAAATAGTCGAGCCACTCCTGAGGGGCTCGCTCCCGGTCCCGTCGCACTGCTGCGACCACCGCGCGCTCCCAGTGTTCATCCAGCAACCGACGGATCACCTCATCGGCGCTGGCCCCGCCGAATTCGTCTCGCGCCACGCGCCGTACCCGTTCACGAGTCTCCTCACTTACTCGCAGCATGTCACCCAGTCTACCAGAACGTAAATAAGCACGTAAACGCGTTCGATTACCCTGAGTCCACGCCTGGGTCTACTTCGGCCCAAGCCTCAGCAGCGGAACATCCTCGACCTGACCACTCACCGGCGCCTCCTCGACCGACCTGTACCTGCCGCAGGTTCCGGACCCGACCCCTGCGCCGTTCTCCTTGCGCCGGCACTCCCGACTGGGCAACCTCAGGCCCGCCGCCTACGACCACGAGACGGTTGAAATCCCATGAGCCGGGCCTCCACCAGACCCAGGGCGAGTCAGGTGGGATCCAGGGCCCCGGCAAAGTCGCGATAGGCGGCGGTAGTCGCCCCACGCGGCCTTCTGATTGCCGCGCTGCACCTGCCCGGGACCAGCTATAGCGCCGAGCGGCGGCGCAGCTGCGCCGCTTGTCACGGCTCGCCACAAGATCATCTAACGACTTTGCCGGGGCCCTGGGGGATCAGGCCGAGTTCGCCGTGTAGTCGGCGGTGGTTGTACCAGTCGATGTATTCCGCGACGGCCAGTTCCAGATCGTTGATCCCTTGCCAGGCCCGAGTTGCACAGGTTTAGTACCCCGGGGCGTTGATGGCGGGTAGCCGGTCAGGGCCCCGGCAAAGTCGTGATGGGTGGGTCCTGAGCTGCGGTGATGTGGGGGGTGGGGCAGGGCCCCGGCAAAGTCGTTAGATGATCTTGTGGCGAGCCGTGACAAGCGGCGCAGCTGCGCCGCCGCTCGGCGCTATAGCTGGTCCCGGGCAGGTGCAGCGCGGCAATCAGAAGGCCGCGTGGGGCGACTACCGCCGCCTATCGCGACTTTGCCGGGGCCCTGGGTAGCCGGTTGAGGATGGCGCGGGCCTGGTCGGTGATCTGCGGCGCTGCAGTGATCGGGTGACCGCCGACGTCGACGCGGGGTCGCCGTAGTATCCGGGAAATTTCGGGCGGATATGGCTGGGTAGGCTTCTGACCAGGGGATCTTTGGGGTTCTGGTGGGAGGTTGCCGGTGGTCGCTCCGGTGTTCACGGACGAGGAGCTGGAGGGGCTGCGGCGGTTCCCGGAGATCGGCCGTGAGGACTTGTTCCGGTTCTTCACCTTGGCCCCGGCGGACGTCGCGTTCGTCGGCCCCGGCCGGGGCCGGGGGTCGGCGGACCGGCTCGGCCTGGCGGTCGCCGCCTGACCGCCCAGGCGTTGACGCGCCGCGAGCCGGAACGCCGGTACCCGATCTTGCTGACGCTGCTGGCCCAGTCGGCGACCGAGGTGCTCGACGAGGTCGTGGCGCTGTTCGACCAGGCGATCTCGGCTCGGGAGAGCAAGGCCGTGCACAAGATGCGGGACTACCTGGCCGAACGCGCCAAGTCCGGGGAGAACCGCCAGGAGCTGCTGGACGCGATCCTGGCCATCGTCGCCGACCCCGCCGTGCCGGACGAAGACGTCGGCGGCCTGATCCGCGGCGAGCGGATCGGCTGGGACCGGCTCCGATCCGCGCAGTCGACTGCGTTGCCGCCGCTGCCGCGCGATCACGGGCACCTGGCCGCCTTGGACGGCTCGTACGGGTACCTGCGGCAGTTCACCCCGCAGGTGCTCGACGCCGTGCGGTTCGCCGGCGGCACCGCCGCGGCCGAGCTGCTGGAAGCGGTGGCGATCCTGCGGGAGCTGAACGCCACCGGCGCCCGCAAGGTCCCCGACGACGCGCCGACCGGGTTCGTCCCGGCCCGCTGGCACGGCTACCTGGACACCGCCGCGGCGAACGGCAGCGCGACGGCGTATCGGCACTACTGGGAGCTGTGCGTGCTGCTGGCGCTGCGGGATGGGTTGCGCACCGGGGACGTGTTCGTGCCGGGCAGCCGCCGCTACTCCGACCCGGCCGCCTACCTGCTCACCGAGGCCAAGTGGGCGGATCAGCGGGCGGAGTTCTGCCGTCTGGTCGGTAAACCTGCCGACGCTGCCCAGGAATTGGCCGATGCCGAGGGCGAGTTGCACGCCGCGCTAGGCGAGCTGGAAACGACGCTCGGACAGGGCGACGGCCCGGTCCGCCTGGACGTCGACGGCGATTTGGTGATCTCCCCGCTGACCGCGGAAGACGTGCCGAGCGAGGCGATGGCGTTGAAGGCGGAGCTGACCGAGATGCTGCCGTTCGCGCCGATCGTGTCGCTGCTGATCGAGATGGACAAGCGCACCGGGTTCCTGGGCTGCTTCACCCACGCCGGCGGCAAGCAGGCCCGAACCCCGGAGCTGAAGCGGAACTTGATCGCGGTGCTGCTCGCGCAGTCGACGAACCTCGGGCTGACGCGGATGGCGGACGCGTGCGGGATCTCCTACGACATCCTGGCCTGGACCGCCGAGTGGTACGTGCGGGAGGAGACGCTGCGGGCGGCGAACCTGGCGCTGATCGGCTACTACCAGCGGCTGCCGCTGACCCCGGTCTTCGGTACCGGCACTCTGTCCTCTTCGGATGACCAGCGGTTCCCGACACGTGGAAAGTCCGTGACGGCAAGGGCAGTGAGCCGCTACTTCGCGCATGAGGGGCTCTCGACGTACACACACGTGACCGACCAGCACACCACCTACGGCACGAAAATCATCGTCGCGACGAAACGTGAGGCCCACTGAGCCTTTCCCAACCTGTTTGTGCTGGTCAGGGGTGTGAGGTGCGTGGCTTGTCGTGAGATGGGTGGGGCTCCTGGTAGACGGATAGCTGTCGCGCCACCGCCTACCGAGGAGCCCCGCGTGTTGTCCTACCCATCCGGGATGTCGATGTCCACTCGCACGGTTCGTGTCCTGGCCGGGCTGCTGCGCGGACATCGTCGCCGGATCGGGACCCGGTGGCGGCTCCTGACCCCGGCCCGCCAGGCCCTGCTCGTGCTCGCGCACCTACGTAAGGGCGAGACCTACACCGACCTGGCCAGCGGATTCAGAGTCGGGAAGTCCACGGTGTCCCGGTATGTCGCCGAGGCGATCGGGCTGCTCGCTGCGCTCGCGCCGACCCTGGAGCAGGCCATCACGGTCGCGGCCGGGAAGGCGTTCGTGATCCTGGACGGGACGCTGCTGCGTATCGACCGGGTCGGCATGGGCTCGGGCTATGACCGGGCGTTCTATAGCGGGAAGCACAAGTGTCACGGGCTGAATGTGCAGGTCATCGCCGACCCCGCGGGTCGGCTGGTGTGGATCTCCCCGCCGCTACCGGGGGCACGGCACGACATGGGCGCTGCCCGGATCCACGGGATCATCGACGCGGTCAACACCACCGGGGTGCGGGCGGTCGCTGACACCGCCTACCAGGGCGGCGGTCCCGCGATCACCGTCCCGCACCGACGCCGACGCCGCGATCTCGACACCGGCCGGTACCGGCCCCTGTCAGCGAATCAGAAGGCCGTCAACGCCGCTCACGCCCGACGGCGGGCACCGGGTGAGCGGGTCAACGCCGAGCTGAAGAACTGGAAGATCCTCCGCAAGATCCGCTCCAGCCCCTCCCAGGCTGCTCAGCTCGTCGCAGCGATCCAGACCCTCATGATCACCACCGCCTGACCAGCACAAACAGGTTGGGAAAGGCTCACTACCTGATGACGATCAAGGCGAACCAGCCCACGCTGCTCGCGCGGGTGCGCGCGCTGCCCTGGACCCAGATCGAGGCGCTGATCGTCAACGCGGACGCGGACACGGCCGCGTCGAGACCCGCACGATCAGCATGGTCAGCCTGCACCCCTGCCCCGACCTGGGCGCAGAGTTCTTCCCGCACGCATCCCAGGCGATCAAGCTGGTCCGTCGCCGCCGTCCCCTACGTCCCGGCGGGAGGTGGAAGACCGAGACCGTCTACGCGATCACCAGTCTGACCGGCACCGATGCCGACCCTGGGTCTGCTCGCGCGGTGGATCCGTGGGCACTGGTCGATCGAGAATCGCCTGCACTGGGTCCGTGATGCTGCTTCGACGAAGACCGCGCCACCGCCCGCACCGGTCACGCCCCGCAGGTCATGTCGGCGTCGCGGAACCTCGCGATCACCGCGCTACGCCTGGCCGGCGTCACCAACATCGCCGCAGCGCTACGCCACCACGCCCGCGACCCTCACCGCCCGCTGATCACCTACAAGATCACGTGACGACTTTGCCGGGGCCCTGCGTCGCGGACGGCGTGAGGATTGTCGCGCTGGTCAGAGGGTAGGGAGGCCAGGGCGTGTTCCAGTTCGGTTGCGATCCGTTCCAGGGCGCGGGCGATCTCTTCGTCGCTGTGGTTAGAGGGGAGCGCAGTGGAAAGAGGTGTCGCCGGCGTGGTGATGGAAGTGGGCGACGACGTGTGCTGTACGGGTGCGGCGGCGAATCCGGTGGTCATGCTCATCGGGATCGCCGCGTCGAGGATGACGGTGATGGTGCGTTGTGCGTACGTCGTCGTGCTCACGCTCCGCAGTACAGCACGACACGAAACGTCCGATCAAGATCAGATGCGTATCGCACATGCACGCTCACGAAGCGTGCGCCAGGATCACCTCGCGGGGGTTAGGGAAGCCGAGAGCCCTGTACCCCGGCGCCCGTTTGGCCAACGACGAGGCGAGCACGGCGGTCTGCTCGTCGTGGTAGTCGTGCACCTCGGCCGTCGTCTTGCCGGGGTGCGGCCTGAGCACACGGCCTACGAACTGCACGAGGCGGCCCTTGAAGGCGATCGGCGCCGCGAGAAAGAGGGCGTCAAGGGCGGGGCAGTCGAAGCCCTCCCCCACGTAGGGCCCGGTCGCCACGACGAGCAGCGGCGCCGGCCCCGGTTCAAGACGGGCCAGAGCAGCCTTGCGTTCCCGGGCGCCCATTCCGCCACGCAGGACCACCGGATCTTGGCCCTCCTCTCGCAGGCGCGCCGCCAGGGTCTCGACGTGGCTCTTCCACTGCGTCAGGACGAGGCAGTTCCTCCCGCGGCCCAACGCCTCGAGAACGTCACCGACGACCTGAACCGTGCGTGTCTCGTTGGCGGCGAGGTCTCGGTAGATCGCCGCCATCCCGCCCGGCTTCGACGGATCTGCGTCACCGAGGTACTCGTAGGAAGTCGGATGCACAGCCAGCTGACGCTCAGGGGCTTCGGCGGCCCCCAGCGTGCCCGCCGGCGGAGGTGTCACCGTGTGCCGGATCGGGCCGAGCTGGTGGTGGATGAGCTCATCGAGGCCGTCACGCCGGTACGGGGTCGCGGTCAAGCCGACCCATCGCTTCACCCGGATCTGCCGGACTGCATTCTCGAATGCGGCAGCGGGTAGGTGATGACACTCGTCCACGAGGACGAGCCCATATCCCGAGGTCAGCTCCGCGACGTCCTGACGGCGGGCCAGCGTCTGCAGAGTGACGACATCGACGACGCCCCGCAGCGAGGACCGTCCGGCGCCCAGCTGGCCCGCCCGAACACCCAAGAGTTCCCTGATGCGGCTCCGCCACTGATCCGCCAACGCCTTGCGATCCACCAGGATCAGCGTGGCTACACCGTGCTCCGCGATCAGCGCGCATCCCATGACGGTCTTCCCCGCACCCGGCTCTGCGACGAGCACACCGAGGTCGTGAGCAGCGAGGTCGGAGACGGCGGCAGCCTGGTCCTCGCGTAGCGTCGCCGCGAGCTCGAAACCATGGCTGTCGCCGTCAGAGCGCTCGTCGGCGATCTCGACGCGGCTCCCAGCCTCCTCCAGCACCGAGATGACCCGCTCACCGAGACCGCGGGGCAGGACGAGCCGGCCGTCCATGGTCTCGTCGTAGCTCAACAGGAACCGGGGCACGTTCCACGTCGACAGCCGTCGCCGCTGCCGCTCACCGAACAACGGGTTGTTCATCGACGCCGCGTGTTTGAGCGTCCCCAGTGCTGCCGGAGTCAGCTCCGACACGGCTACCTCGCAACCGGCCCGCAGTCGTAGCCCGACTACAGCCGCTGATCTCGGTCTTGTCCGCGTCGACATGGCGGGGGCCAAGCTCTCGACTGCTCCACCGACCTTCACCGCCCCGACCCGCCCGGCGAGGCGGGTGACCTCAGCGGAGGACAGTCGATGCATTCCGGACAGGTACGCCCACTGATCCTCGTGCGGTTCGAGAGTGCCCAGGTCGAGAAACACCGTCGCGCCATCCTTGCGAGCCTGGCCGTGAAGCGGAGCGGCGATCAGGTTCCCGATGCCACCAGAGGACGGCAGGACGTCCTGGGAGGGAAACAGACGGTCGTAGCTGCGCAGATCGATCCGTCCACGGACAGCGATCGCCTCCCGGAGCAGCCCCATGCCCAGAGCTCGGGCCGACGCGGCAGGAACCGTGCCGGAGAAGAAGATCCACACATGCGCACCGATCCCGGACCGGGACACCTCCAGAGCCGCAGGCACACCGGCCGCCCTGGCTGCCTTGAGATACGCCAACGCGTCGAGCATCGCCGCGGGACCGTCGAAGTCCGCCGCAAGCCATCGACAGGTGTCTCCCGGCATCAACGGGTACAGCCCGATGTGGTCGCGACCCGACAGGTGTGCTGCGACCACGTCGTCGCCAAGACGCAGGCGCGGACGGTTCGCGCCTTTTCGCCACCCGCCAGCGACCGCCGGAACCCAGCCCGACTTCCCTGACCTCGCGTTCTCCCAGCGAATCGCATAGACGTCGTCGCGTGCCGCGAACATCGCCCTGAAGAAAGCCACCTTCTGTTGCGGTGTCGACGCCGCCGTCACCATGCCGGGGTGCTCCAGGAACAACCCCGCCTGGGACGGAACCGGGGGGCGGGCCTGCTCTGCCGTCAGTCCCAGCAGCCGCAGCAGTCGACCGTTCTCCGCCTGCAGCCGAGCGAGCTCACGCTCGAGATCCCCGGTCGCCACGGACCTCACGATGCCACAGCTGCACGGAAACCGGCGGTCAGCGGGAACGGGCCACGAGCCCTGCTCGGTCGATCCGCTCGACGAAACGCGACTTGCGCTGATGGCGAGCACGCAGCTCAGCGAGCCGTTCATCGAACCCGCTCGCCTGGTCGGCCCGGTCGGCGACGACCCACAGGTCTTCGAGTAGCGCGACAGCGGCGGCGTACTCGGCCGGCTTCCCGGTAGTGACCATTGCCTCGACCCGGTCCCAGCCACCCTGCACGTCCGCGGACAGCGCCGTGAGGCGTCGTTCCCGCGCCGCCGCGTGCTCGCGTTCCCGCGCCGCTTCTGCCTCCGCGCGCACGATCTCGGCATGCCGATGCTTCTTCTGTCGGACCAGGTGAGCGGCATCCAGTAGCTCGGCTACCGTCCGAGGTAGGCCCTCTTCGCCGACCGCTGGATCCGAGACATTCACCTGCCGACGAAGCTCCGCCTGGGCGACGAGGCTCTCGCCACGCGCGACCAAGACGAGCAAACGGTCCTTCTCGTTGTCCAGAAGCCGCGCCACCCGGGAAGCCAGCTGCTTCGTCGTCAGTCGCGCACCCGCCAACGGCGGGCTCACCTGTGCCGCGACCGTGAGCAGGTCCGGGTCCAGACGCAGGAAGTCAGCGAGCACTCGCTGCGAGGCCGTCAACTCCGACAAGCCCGGAGGCACCACCGGCTCTTGGGTCTCCTCATTGTCCGACTCGAACGCGCATTCGTCGCGGTCCCAGCTTCCCTGCGCCGCCAGCCAGCCCAGATACAGCGGACGCAGGTCTCCGGCCGCCAGCTCGGCTCGCAGTCCGACGAGTCCTGCCAACGTGTACAGATCGTCCGGGCCGAAGAACTCGGCGTTCTCGTCGTCACTGTGTAAGCTCAGGATCAGATGCTCGGCGGTTTCCCAGACGGACACCAGCGAATCGACCAGATGCGACTGGACCACCTCGATGTCGAGCACCCCGAGGGGCAGGCGCAGCATCAGCGTCCGGCTGCCCCAGTTGGCGAAGTACAGATGGGCGTCGTAGTAGCGCTCCATCAACCGAAGCGGATCACCGCGGAAGTCACCCCAATGATACTCGTTAGTGAAACTCGTCGCGCTGATCTGCGCCCGCGACGACATCGCACGCACAGATGCCTGCGCCCGATCGTCGAGCGGCCGGTCCACCGCGAGAAACTCGTAATACTGGTACTCGCTCACACCAGGCCACCGGCCGCCCACTGCCGATAGACGTGGATCCAGTCCCCGCCCACCGGTGGCGACGGCAAGGGCAGCTCACGAAAGTCGATGGACTGCGGCTCCCCGCCCCGTCGAGGGACCGCCACCAGTCCGCCATTCGAGGGTAGGGCGGCCTCGACCACAGTCACATCGACGCCCAATACCATCGTCGAGAACGGGAGGTCGACGTGCTCCTCCAGGGCGTGAAACCCACTAAGCGGCTCCTCGACATCTCTGTAGCCCACTCAGCCGAGCCTACGCTTTCGTGCAACCTGCGGACACCTCCAGCACCCGCCGCCCACGACGGGCCCGTTCACCAGTAAGGAGACGAGCTAGGAAGCCCACGGTCGAGGCCGCGCCGTGCGGCATGTGATCAGCGAGGGCCCACCCGGCGAGTTTGCGGGAGCAGCAGTCGATCACCGTGGCCAGATACAGGTTCGTCCCGCCTGCGAGGGGCAGGTAGGTGATGTCACCGACGTAGACCTGGTTCGGTGCTGGGGCGGTGAAATCCCGCCTGAGCAGGTCGGGCACCGTCTGCCGGGGCTGCTCGACGATCGTGGTGTGCACCCGGCGTCGGCGGCGGTAGCCGGCGACCCCGGCCGCACGCATCACCCAGGGCCCCGGCAAAGTCGTGATAGACGGTGGGAACCGTCCCCCGCGGCCTTCTGATTGCCGCACTGCACCTGTCTGTGACCAGCTATAGCGCCGCGCGGCGCCGCAACGGTGCCGCGTGTCACGGCCCACCACAAGATCATCTAGCGACTTTGCCGGGGCCCTGCACCACCAGCCCTGGTGGGGCTGCCGAGTCGTTCCCAGACGCCCCGGCTCCGGCCCCGGACTTGGCTGCGTCGGCGCCGGTGTCGGTGGTGGCGTTGCCGGCGGGGGGGGCGGGTGTCGCCGTGCCGGCGGCGTTGACCGCCGCCGACGTCGTGTCCCGACCGGCCTCGGTCGAGGGGCCCGATGCCGCGGCCGGGGCCGAGTGCAGCGCTGAGCCTGGCGCTGTGAGTGGGTTGTCGCCTGCGCAGCGGGAGGTCTACGCCGCCCTGGCCGCCGGGCACACCCGGACCGGGGACATCGCCGCAGCGACTGGCCGGAAGGCCCCGGCGGTGTCGAAAGCACTGACCGCGCTGGCCGGGGCCGGGCTTGCGGTCAAGACCGGGCGCTGCTGGAGCGTCTCGACCGCGTCGGGTGGCACGGCGCGGGTGGGGGCCTGAGCGCGTTCGGTGTCCGGGTGAGGCAGACCAGCGGGACCCCGGAATTTTCGTCACGCATCGTGGTCTTTAGTTTCTTTATGGTCAAATCTTGTGGACACTGGCCGGTGGCTGGTTACTGTCCGCAAGTCGGCCGATGGGGCGTGGCCCCGGCAATGATGCGAGGACCTGCATGCTTATCGCTCTGGGGTCCGCGATGATCGCGGTCTTCATGTACTTGATCTTGTCGAAGCGGCTCGCTCCGACGTTGGCGCTGGTGTTGGTGCCGTTGACCTTCGCTCTGGTCGCGGTTGGTACGGGGGTCGCGGAGTCGGGTGAGGACGGGGTCGTCAAGTCGATCACGTCGGCGATGAAGGATTTCGCTCCGACTGCGGTGTTGTTGTTCTTCGCGATCATCTTCTTCGGGACGATGATCGATGTCGGGTTGTTCGATCCGTTGATCCGGTTCGTGCTGCGCGCGGTGAACAACGACCCGGTCCGTCTGGTGGTGCTGACTGCGGTCCTGGCGGGGGCGGTGTCGCTGGATGGGGATGGGTCGACCACGTTCATCATCACGGTCTCGGCGTTGCTGCCGATCTATCTGCGCC
Source organism: Pseudonocardia sp. ICBG601 (assembly GCF_020496245.1). Classification (NCBI taxonomy): domain Bacteria; kingdom Bacillati; phylum Actinomycetota; class Actinomycetes; order Pseudonocardiales; family Pseudonocardiaceae; genus Pseudonocardia; species Pseudonocardia sp. ICBG601. Next base: position 20,327 of record NZ_JAHLJA010000166.1, read on the forward strand.
TCGGGCTGAGTCCGGTGGTGTTGACTGTGGTGGCGAATCTGGCCAACGGGGTGCTCAACATCCTGCCGTGGGGTGGACCGACCGCGCGGGCGGCGACGGCGCTGAAGGTGTCTCCCTCGGAGCTGTTCAACCCGATGATCCCGAGCATGGTGCTGGGGATGGCCACGGTGCTGATCCTGGCCTGGTTCCTCGGCCGTTCGGAACGTCGTCGGCTTGCCAGGGCCGGGCGGCCGTTGCCGATCGTCGCCGATGAACTCGAGGGTGTCCTCGAGCCCGTCGGTGCCGCGCCTGACCCGGGCGGTGCTGGTGCTGACGGTGCTGGTCCTGCGGGACAGTCCGCGCCTGCCGCGGCTGTCACAGCTGGTGCTGGCGGGGATGCGGCAGGTCCGGGGGACGGGTTCATCGACGCAGGTGGGGTGCTGGATCCGAACAGGCCGACGCTGCGCCCGAAGTTGATCTGGTTCAACCTGGTGTTGACCGCGGCGCTGTTGGTGGTGTTGGGGCTGGATGTGTTGCCGTTGTCGCTGGTGTTCGTCGCCGCGTCAGCGATCGCGTTGGTCGTGAACTTCCCTCGCCCGGCCGATCAGGTCACCGCCGTGACCGCGCATGCCAGCTCGATCGTGGCGGTGGTCGCGATGGTGTTCGCCGCGTCGGTGTTGGTCGGGGTGCTGTCGGGTACCGGGATGGTCGCGGCGATGGCGAACGGGATCGTCACGGCGGTCCCGGCGGAGGTGGGCAGCTGGTTCGCGGTGATTGTCAGTGTGCTGAGTATGCCGTTGACGTTCTTCCTCACCAACGACGCGTTCTACTTCGGGATCCTGCCGATCTTGTCCGAGGCGGCCGGGCATTACGGCATCTCGCCGGTGGAGATGGCACGCGCCTCGATCATCGGGCAGCCGGTGCACATGACCAGCCCCCTGGTCCCGGCGATGCTGCTGCTGGTGTCGCTGGCCAAGGTCGACCTCGCTGATCATCACAAGAAGGTCATCTGGCGGGCCGCCGTGTGCTCGCTGGTGATGATGGCAACGGCGATCGCGCTGGGAGTCATCCCCCTCGGCTGACCAGCGCGACTGAATGGCGCCGCTGAACGGCGCTGTTGTTGCCACCCCCGGTGGGGCGGCCCCGACTCCCCGGGGGCCGCCCCACCGGCGTGCGTGGGTGCCCTACCAGCGGTAGCTGAACTTGTCGATCTTGAAGCCCATTTCGCGGAAGTAGGGGCTGACGACCTGGATGGTGACCGGTCCGCTGTGGCCGTCGTTGGTGACGGTGTGGCGGGTGGTGTATTCGCCGCGGTTGTCGGCGTCGCTCATGGTGAACTCGAACTCGTAGGTGCCGGGTTCGAAGAAGCGGATGGTGATGAACCCGCCATCGACCTCGCACCACAGGGGGTCACCTGGGCGGCATTCGGGGTTCCCGCCGGGGCGCACGGTGGACTGGCTGGACTGGCCCTGGCCGTAGGGCTGCCCGGGTGGTGGTGTGTCGGCGGCGCTGGCGGCGGGGGCCAGGAGCAGGGACGCGGCCAGCGCGGCCGCGGCGGTCAGTCCGGCCACGGCACGGCGGGCGATGCCGTGTCGGCGGGAACCTCGTGTAGCCCTGTCGGGAAGCATGATCGTCACGCAATGAGAGTAGGGCACGAACTGTGCGTGGCCGGTAGACGCCTGTTGGTCACACGGACGGTCGCCTGAACAAGGGAGGGGAGTCTGCGTCGCTGTTGACAGCTGTCGTCCCGTGGGGGTGTCGGCTTGTTGTCAGGTGGTGAGGCGGGCGCGGATGGCGTCGATGGGTTGGGTGTAGCCGGTGGGGCTGTTGATGGTGCGGCGTAGGTGGCGGTGGATGAGGTCGAGGGTGTCGGGGGCGGTGATGCCGGGTCGGTCGGGGTCGATGCCGATGCTGTGGTGGTCGAGGAGGTGTTCGACGGTGTAGAGGTGGTCGTTCATGACGCCTCGGACGCGTCGGTCGAGGGTTTTGGCCAGGGCGACGGTGTCGGGGTCGAGTTCGCCGAGGGCGTCGGTGGGGAGGTCCGCGGCGTCGAGGGCGGCGTGGATGCGTGCCACGAGCAGGGGGCCGGGTGGGCGCAGGTCGTGGACGCGGATGTCGGGGATGAACACCGAGAATAGGGTGTCGGCGTGGGTGAGTAGGAGGCATTTGCGTGCGCGGAGCCAGGCCAGGTGCAGGTACCAGTCGTCCCCGGTCGGGGGGAGGGTGGGGAGCTGGTCGGGGCGTTGCCGGATGGCGGTGAGTACTTTCGCGGTGGCGCGCACGATCATCATCGGGAGGGTACGGGACCGCTTCGTGTCCGGTCCGCTGTCTCATGACCTGGCGTGGGTGCCGTTCTGGTTACCGTTGCAGGGGTCGGGTTCGCGATATTTCTGATTGGCGGGGTCACGGTGCGGTACGAGCATTCCAGGATGTCGGGTGCGGGTAGGTCGTCGGGTTCGGGTGGGGCGCGGCGGGAGCCGGGTCGTCGGGTGCCGGATCGGCGGGCGACACCCTCTGCGGGGCCGTGGGGGCCGTCGCCGTCGGGGGGTGTGGAGCGGTCGTATTTTTGTCGGTCGTGCAAGTTGACGGCGGTGGGGATCAGTGTCCCGACCGGTTGGTATTTGTTGGAGCGGTCGCCGGGTGGTGGGGGTCGTCATCTGCGGTTGGGGATGTATTGCTCGTTGGCGTGTGTGTTGTCGGCTGCGGAGGATTTGAAGCTGGGGGAGCGTGAGCATGCTGTACGTCTGGGGACGTCGGTGGATGCGGAGCGGGATCGGGCTCGGGTGTTGGAGCGGGCGGAGACGATGATCCGTCGGGGGATGTCGGCGAAGGCTGCCGCGGATGTTCTTCAGGTGCCGCCGGCGGCGTTGCGGACGTGGTTGAAGGCTGCGGGGATCCCTGTGGTTCCTGATCCGGTGGAGGCGCCGACGGTGACGCCGGTGTTCGCTGCCCCGGGCAGCGTCCCGCCCTCGGCGGCCGGGGCGGGACGTGCGGGGCCCGGCGCGGTGCAGGCCGTGCCGGTGTCGCAGGTGGGTGCTGGGGCGGGGGCGCCCGACGCCGAGGCTGATGGTGAGGTCGGTGTCGGGTCCGGGGCTGTTCGGGGTGAGGGTAGCGCTGGGCAGGCCGGTTCGACAGGTCCGGGGTTGCAGAAGGCCACGCAGCAGAATGCCGTGCAGAAGGAGCCGTCCGGGGCGGCACCGTCCGGGTCGAGGGGTGCGGGGTCGAGGGGGGCCGGCCGGAAGGGTGTGGTGCCGGGTGGGGTGAAGCCGGGTCAGGATCCGGTGTTGGGGAAGTACACCTCGCCGCGGGCGTTGTTGCATCATTGGCGGCAGGTGGAGCGGATCGCGGATCTGGAGATCGGTGCGGTCCCGGCGGGGGTGGGGAAGTCGGGGCATCCGCAGGGGTTCGCCGCGACGGTGTCGGCGCGTCTGTTGGTGGGCGACACTGCGGGTGAGGTCGTGGTGTGTACGGCGACGGAGGGGGCGAAGATGAAGGCGTGTGACGTCGCGGCGTATGCGTTGGCGAAGATCCTGCGACCGATCATGGACACTGCCGCCGCCGCTGCGGCAGGTGCTGGCGCCGCTACGTCCGCCGCGGCGGCCGGGGCTGCCGCTACTGCGGCTCCCGCGCCGGTCTCTGCCCCTGCCCCTGCCCCTGGCTCGTCGGCGGTGTCGGTGTCGGCGGTGTCGGTGGTTCCGGATGCGCGGTTGGTGCGGGAGTGGGCTCGGGAGAACGGCTACACCGTCGGTGAGCGGGGGCGGCTCCCAGCCCATGTCCGGGACGCCTACCTCGCTGCGGTAGCGGGTCCAGGGTCGTCTGGGTGAGCATGGGCGGGTGAGCAGACCCGACCCGGACGCCGGGGTACTGGACGGCGCGGTTCCCGCTGCTGCGGTGCCCGATGCTGTGGGGTCGGGTGTGGCGGGGGAGATTGTGCGGGTTCGCCGGTTCGCGGAGGTGGTGCGGGCGGCGCGGCGGGCGGCGCGGGGTGTGGAGTCGCATCCGGTGTGGGGTGATCGGGAGGCTGAGGCGCTGACCGCGGTGCGGGTGGTGTCGGCGTTTCTGGATCATCACGCCCACACCGACGTCGCTCAGGTGTTCGTCAACACCCTGCTCCGCGACCTGGCCGACCTCACCGTTCTCGGAGAGGTCCACCGGGTCAGCGAGGTCGGGGCTCACGCCTCCGCGGCGGTTGTCACCGGGTCAGCCCAGGCCGGCGTCGTGGCTGCTGCTGGTGCTGATGGAGCTGGTGCTGGCGATTCGGTTCGTGATAGGTCGGAGCGGGTCCGGCGTCGGCGCTCGGCCACTCGCCGCGTTATCGCGCATGAGGGGGATGTGCCTCTGGCCTTGTGGCCGCTCGGCGACGTTCCCTCCGACATTGTTCACGACATTCCCTGCGCCACCGCCGGCGTCATCAGCGGTCCCGAGATCGGCCCTGAGGTCGGCACCAGCTCTGGTGTCAGGGCCGGTGCTGCTGAGGATGTGTCGGGCGAGGAGGCCGCGGGTGGCGCCGCGGTCGGTCGGGACCAGGGCGGTCCCGGGAAGGCTGCGCCGACCCCGACCCCGACTTCGACTTCGCCGCCGAGGTCGTCGGTGTCGGTGGGTGCGGTGCGGGTGTGGGCGCAGGCTCAGGGTTATCCGGTGGGTGCGCGGGGGCGGTTGTCGGGGCAGGTGCGGGATGCCTATCTACGGGCCCATCCGGAGTTGCTCGATCCCGGCGGGTCGGGCCTGGAGACTGGTGGTCACTGCTGATTCGGGTCAGGGGGTGAGGCCGACCCGTCGGTAGGCGGCGGTGCGGTCGAGGTGGGTGATGGTCAGGTCGTCGCCGCCGATGGCGATGGTCAGCACTTGGATCTCGTCGGGGCTGTACTGGTCGGGCAGTGTCCGGGCGAGGGTGGTGAAGCCGCGGTGCATGGTCTCGAGGGCGGTGGTGGTGCCGTGGTCGACGGTGTCGGCGATGACTTCGATCCGGACGGTGAGGTGCTCGCCGCCGAGGTCGTCGGGGTCGTAGCCGTGTTCGGCGGGAGGCTGGGTGGGTCCGGCGTAGGCGTCGGCGATGCGGCCGTGTCGGCAGAGCCCGGAGAAGTAGCTCATCAGGGCGTAGGAGGCCTGGTAGAGGTCTTTGTTGCCGCGGACGGTGAAGTCCTGGCTGGCGATGACCAGGATGTCGTCGGGGCCCATCGGGTCGGAGCGGTCAGACACGGGGACCAGTGTAGAAGCGCCCGGTGTGACCGTCGCCCGGCGTGGGGCGCCCGGGGGGTGTGGGAGAGCCCCGCACCCCGGGGGTTGTCGGCACCCTGTGCTGTCGGTGCCGTGGCCGCTCGGAGTGCGGGGCTCTGTTCTGCACGCGCGGGGCAAATGACCGCGTTGTGCGGGGGGTGTTACTTGTGGCCCTTCACGGTGTCGCCGGTGTCGCTGGCCTGGGCGCAGTTATCGGACTGGTCGGTGACCGAGTCCCCAGACTTGGCCTTGGCCTCTCCGAGGATGCCGAGGGCGCCGGTGAGGCCGTTCGCAGCGGCGGCGTCCTCGATGGGGACCTGCAGGCCGACGAGGTTGACCGGGATGTTGTTGTTGCACACCTGCACGGGCACGTTGACGTTGTTGCCGTTCAGCCCGGCGATCAGGCCTTCGGCGCTCTTGTCGATCCCGTGGTCACCATGGTCACCCCGGTCGCTGCTGGTGTGGGCCATCGCCACCGGCGAGAGCGCCATCAGCGATGCCGCCGACGCAGCCACGACAATTCCGGCCTTCTTCCACATCACGCATGTCCTCCAGGTAGTGCTGGTACTCGAATACGAGGGGGAGCCCGTACCAGCTGCAACGACAGGCGCCCTGCGCGGGAAACTGCAGGCCACGCACCACCACTCGGTCGGTGTATGTCGGCTACGCACTGCGTTCGTCGCGGGGGAGAGTGTTCACGCGAATGGCTGCCCGTTGGGGGCCGTCACGTGGTTCGTCAGGTATCGGGGTTGCCGACCTTGACCGTCCTCTCTTCGTGAGCGAGTTCCGGTGTGCCGGTGGTGGTGCAGTAGCTGATCACCCATGCCCACAGCAAATGCCCTAGGAACTCTGAAAGGTTCTCGTCGAACGGGAGGTCCGCAGTTGCCGGGGTCAATCCGAGGAGGGGTAAGGCGATCCAGTGGAAGCCCAGCCATGCGCCGGTCCCGAACAGGGTTACCAGCCAGATCCGGTTGAGGTGGATGCGCTGCGCGAGGAAGAGGAATGCGGCCGCCGCTACGGCGCAGAAGATGAAATGTGTTGTGATCCCTCCGAAGTTTATTGTGTGGGCAGAGAATGTGTAGGTCCATTCGTTTGCGGGGAGCCCGGCTTGTTCGAGTAGGACCACAGGCGGTGACGCTCTGTCTGGGGTGCGCGCGGGGAGGATGACTTCCCATCCCAGCTTGACGAGGCCGGACATTGCGGCCGCAATGATGACTCTGTACATAGTTGCTGACATGCGCGTGTTCATGTGAATTTCAGGGTGGTTTGAGCTTTTCGCGGCCTGATGGTGTTGGTCGGAGGCCGTGAAGAGCGCGAGGGTATGGGACGTGCTGAGCACGTGCCTACGGGTGCTCGGAGCGCGAGGACGGTGTCAGGGGTGATGGCGGGTCAGGGTGATGTTGCCGGCGGGGTCGGTGAGGTCGCTGTAGCCGTCGTGCAGGACGAGAGTCTCGCCGGTGGTTCGGTCGGTGGGGTGGGTGTGGGTGACTCGGGCGTGGATGGCTTGGGTGAGCCACTCTGCGATGGGCACGTTCTCGCAGGCCATGAGAGTGGTCGGGTCGGCGTCGGCGACGAATGCTCCGTCGGCGGAGACCGTCCAGGTGCCGTGGAGGGTGTTGCAGCCGTCGGAGCCGGTCCAGTGGCCGTTGTCGGTGAATTCGACGAATGCCCGCCCGCCGGCGCTGTCGTCGGTGGGGGTCCAGCGTCCGAGTAGGGCCTGCTGTAGGGGGTGTGTCGCCGGCTCGACGGTCGGGATCGGCTCGGTCACGGCTGCTCGTGCTGCGGTGTCGGCTGCTGCGGGGGTGGCGGGCAGTGGTCCGACGGCGTGGGGGCCGTCGGTGTCGGTGGTGGTGGTGTCAGGGCGAGGCACGTGGACTTCTCCGGGGTGGTGGGGGCGGTGCTGTCCGGGTTCCCAGACCTCGTAGTAGGGCCGCCCGTTGTCGGCGGCGTTGATGGCGGCGGTGTGGGGGGTGGCTGCGGTGGCAGTGCTGGTGGTCATGGCTGCGGCGGTGGTGAGTGCGGCGGCGGCGAGTAGTGCTGCGGCGCCGGCGCGGCGTGCGCGGGAGATCGTGTGCATGGGCTTCAGGAGAACATGGTTACTCGCCGGTAGTGATGGTCCACGGTGGGTGCTTGCTCGTGGCGCTGCTGCGGGCCGCAGGACGGGCTCGGTGCACCGCGCTGTCGCGTGTTGGTGCAGCCGGCCTGGCTGGCCGGCGGTCTCCATTCGCCGCCTGGGGCGTTCTCCAGTCGCGTCTCCCGTCCTCGGTCAGGCCTGGGCGGTGTCCGGCTCGTCCTCGCCGCCTCTGGTCGCTGTTGATCTGGCGTTGCCGTGTCGGTCTCCGGCCGCTGCGCGTCCGTCCTGACTTCGGTCACTTGTCTTACGAGTTCATGCGCTATTGGGGTCGGGACGTGCTGGATCTCCGACCCGACCCCAGGCTCCCGACACGACCTACATTGCCTCGACCAATCCGGCGCCCTCGACCACCTCGCCACATACCCACCGATCGGCGATAAAGGCTACATCGGGCGCGGCATGCTCACCCCGTTCAAAAAACAACCCGGCCGGGAACTTCTCGACTGGCAGAAAACATTCAACAAGAGCCTCAACCGCACACGCGCCACCATCGAGCGAGTCATCGCCCATATCAAAACGTGGAAAGTTCTCCACACAGACTACCGCCGACCCTACGCCACATTTAAAACGACAATCTCGGCAGTCATCGGACTCATCTTCTACACACTTACCTGACGGAGCCTGAATAAGCCTCAGGGTGGCTGCGACCTGGACGACGACGCCGGTGGTGCGATGCTTGCCCGACCACAGACCTGGTACGGCGGTCCATGACCAGCAGGGCAGTAGGGTTCCGTCGATGATGTACTGCCGATCGGCACGAAGCTCCTCCGCAGTCGGAACGACACTCCGCAGTGCCTGTGCCAGCAACGGTGTCACCCCCGCGATCGCTCGACTGACCGTCGACTGCGACACCCCGTAGGTTTCCGCCAACTCCCACTGCACACGATTCCCGCGCAGATACGCCAACGTGATCACCACCGACCAGAACAATCCCAGAATCGGCGGCCAAGGCCGTCGCAGGCCAGTCGCGTTCCGCTGATCCTGCTCATGCACCAGAGCGGCAAGATCCTGAATCTCATCACGCCGAAAGCCAGTGGTATAGTACATACTGCGACAACCCGTTCATCTTGGATTGATTCGGCAAATTAATCTTCGCGATGGACGGGCTGTCGCCCAACCCGACACGCCGGGCTAGATCGTTATTTCACGGGCCCTGAATAAGCCTCTCAGCCTCTCGCAGACCCAGGACGGTTCACCCTTCAACCCGACCAACCGGTATGCCCGAGCCAAGGAGGCCTCGTCCAGGGGGCTTATTCACAAGGGAGTAATTCTGTTGATCTGCGGAAGCCGTCACCGGCGATTTTGTCTCGATACCGGCACGGCGGTGTGTCGCGCTTGAAGTGCAACAGCCCTTGCCGGTTTGTTCGGTGTTCCCAGGCATCGAACGAGGATCGGCGAAGAGCTGTTGCGATTCAAAGCTATGACAGGGTTGGACGATAGACAACTCACCGATCTGGTGGTGAGAGTACACGCCCGATGCGGCGGCAAGTTCGTTTCTGCAGGTAGGCCTGTTGCGTTGGGCTTGTTCCGGTCAGTGGCCATGGTGGTGACGCTGATGCGCAAGAACGTGACCCAGGACTTCGCGGGCGCGATCTTCGGGGTCAGCCAGTCCACGGTCAGTCGCCGCTGGGACCTGCTGCGCCCGGTGATCGGCGAGGTCCTCGCCGACGTCGTGCCCGACCCGCGGGAGGTCCTCGGAGGCGGAACAGTGCTGGTCGATGGCACCGTGTGCCCGACGTGGGACTGGAACGCAGTGAGCCTTTTTCAACCTGACGTTTGTGCTGGTCAGGGGCGTGAAGGCCGGCCGGGGTGGGGCTCCTGGTAGACGGATGGGTGTCGAACCGTCGTCTGCCAGGAGCCCCGTGTGCTGTCCTACCCATCCGGGATGAACGTGTCCAGCCGTAGCGTCCGTGATCTTGCTGATCTTCTCCGGGGGCATCGGCGTCAGCGTGGAACACGCTGGCGCCGGCTCTCAGCCGGTCGGCAGGCCTTGCTGGTGCTCGCCTACCTGCGTAAGGGCGAGACCTACGCTGCCCTGGCCTGCGGGTTCGCGGTGAGCACCGCGACGGTGTACCGGTACCTGACCGAGGCGATCGGTCTGCTCGCCGCGCTCGCCCCGACCCTGGAACAGGCCATCACCGTCGCCGCTGGGAAGGCGTTCGTGATCCTGGACGGCACGCTGCTGCGTATCGACCGGGTCGGCATGACATCCGGCTACGACCGGGCGTTCTACTCCGGCAAACACAAGTGCCACGGCCTGAACGTGCAGGTCATCGCCGACCCCGTCGGCAGGCTGGTGTGGATCTCCCACCGCTACCCGGAGCCCGGCACGACATGGGTGCCGCCCGCGCCCACGGGATCATCGACGCGGTCCACGCGTCAAACACCGCCGGGGTGCGGG
>NZ_JAHLJA010000167.1:0-4525 GCF_020496245.1 Pseudonocardia sp. ICBG601
GGGCTGGAGCGGATCTTGCGGAGGATCTTCCAGTTCTTCAGCTCGGCGTTGACCCGCTCACCCGGTGCCCGCCGTCGGGCGTGAGCGGCGTTGACGGCCTTCTGATTCGCTGACAGGGGCCGGTACCGGCCGGTGTCGAGATCGCGGCGTCGGCGTCGGTGCGGGACGGTGATCGCGGGACCGCCGCCCTGGTAGGCGGTGTCAGCGACCGCCCGCACCCCGGTGGTGTTGACCGCGTCGATGATCCCGTGGATCCGGGCAGCGCCCATGTCGTGCCGTGCCCCCGGTAGCGGCGGGAGATCCACACCAGCCGACCCGCGGGGTCGGCGATGACCTGCACATTCAGCCCGTGACACTTGTGCTTCCCGCTATAGAACGCCCGGTCATAGCCCGAGCCCATGCCGACCCGGTCGATACGCAGCAGCGTCCCGTCCAGGATCACGAACGCCTTCCCGGCCGCGACCGTGATGGCCTGCTCCAGGGTCGGCGCGAGCGCAGCGAGCAGCCCGATCGCCTCGGCGACATACCGGGACACCGTGGACTTCCCGACTCTGAATCCGCTGGCCAGGTCGGTGTAGGTCTCGCCCTTACGTAGGTGCGCGAGCACGAGCAGGGCCTGACGGGCCGGGGTCAGGAGCCGCCACCGGGTCCCGATCCGGCGACGATGTCCGCGCAGCAGCCCGGCCAGGACACGAACCGTGCGAGTGGACATCGACATCCCGGATGGGTAGGACAACACGCGGGGCTCCTCGGTAGGCGGTGGCGCGACAGCTATCCGTCTACCAGGAGCCCCACCCATCTCACGACAAGCCACGCACCTCACACCCCTGACCAGCACAAACAGGTTGGGAAAGGCTCAGTGAGGCTTTGCCAACCTGGCAGACGGGCTGGTCGAGGCCGGTCCAGCGTGGCGTGACTCCGTACGGCTGAAGCTCCCGGCTGGCAGGCTCCGCTCGTGTTGCCCACCTGCGTACGGGTGGGACTTACGCTGACCTGGCTTGCGGTGGAGTGACCGCTCGTCTCCACCCGGCTGCCGCCCAGCTCAGACGCCATGAGTCGAACAGTAGTTCGAGTATAGTGGAGTGCGTGGACGGAACCTGGCAGACCGGCGACGAGGAGCTTCTCCTCGCGGTCGCGGCCGTCCAGGAGCGGATCAACCGCGAGTCCCACGCCCTGGTGGCGCTGGTCGCGGAGGTCGCGACCCGGGGCCTGGCCGAGGCACGGGCTTCCGCCACACCGCGGACCTGCTGCGTACGGTGCAGAACGTGTCGCTGTCGACCGCCCGCGCCCGCGTCGACGCCGCCCGGAAGCTCTCGCCGCTGTTCCTGATCACCGGCGAGCAGGTCGACGCCGAGCTCCCCGAACTGGCCGCTGCGTTCGCCGAGGGCGCGGTGACGCCCGAGCACGTCCGCGTGATCGTCCGGGTGCTGGCTGCGCTCCCGCCGCACCTCGACGAACATCGGCCTGCGCTGGAGGCCGACCTGGTCCACCACGCCCGCGGCCTGGACCCCGACGCGGTGGAGAAGCTGGGCCGGCGCGCGATCGCGATGCTCGACCCGGACGGGCCCCGTCCCCAGGAGCCCACGCCGTCGCGCAACCGGCTCACGCTGCGCCCGCAGGGTGCGGGGTTCGAGGCGCGGGGCTGGCTGGACATCGAGTCCGCGGCGCTGCTGCGTACCGCCCTGTCGCCGCTGTCCGCTCCGGCCCCTGCCGACGGGCCGGCCGGAGCGGGGCGCGACGAGCGATCGACGGCCGAGCGCATGGGCGACGGGCTGGCCGAACTGGCCCGCCGCATGCTCGCGACCGACGGATTCGGGATCGAGAACGGGCAGCCGGTCGCGCTCACCGTGACCGTGCCGCTGGAGACCCTGACCACGGCCACCGGGACGGCGCTGCTCGGGTTCGGTGCGGGCGGACTGGCCGCGCCGGTCCTCGCGCAGGACGCGCTGCGGCTGGCCTGCGACGCGAAGGTGGTGCCGGTCGTGCTCGCGGGCACGGGGGAGCCGTTGGCGGTCGGGCGCGAACACCGGCTCGCGACCCGGGCGCAGCGCCGGGCCCTGGCCCAACGCGACGGCGGGTGCGCCTTCCCCGGCTGCGAGGCCCCACCGCAGTGGTGCGTGGCCCACCACGTCGTGCACTGGGCCTCGGGCGGAGCCACCGACCTGGACAATCTGGTGCTGCTGTGCGCGCACCACCACCGCATGATCCACACGGGGGACTGGTTGGTGGTGGTCACCAGCGGATTCCCGGTGTTCCACCCGCCGCCCGGTATCCAGGCGCGCGGGTGGAACACCGGGAATCCGCTGGTGACCACCACCAACCAGTCCCCCGTGTGGATCATGCGGTGGTGGTGCGCGCACAGCAGCACCAGATTGTCCAGGTCGGTGGCTCCGCCCGAGGCCCAGTGCACGACGTGGTGGGCCACGCACCACTGCGGTGGGGCCTCGCAGCCGGGGAAGGCGCACCCGCCGTCGCGTTGGGCCAGGGCCCGGCGCTGCGCCCGGGTCGCGAGCCGGTGTTCGCGCCCGACCGCCAACGGCTCCCCCGTGCCCGCGAGCACGACCGGCACCACCTTCGCGTCGCAGGCCAGCCGCAGCGCGTCCTGCGCGAGGACCGGCGCGGCCAGTCCGCCCGCACCGAACCCGAGCAGCGCCGTCCCGGTGGCCGTGGTCAGGGTCTCCAGCGGCACGGTCACGGTGAGCGCGACCGGCTGCCCGTTCTCGATCCCGAATCCGTCGGTCGCGAGCATGCGGCGGGCCAGTTCGGCCAGCCCGTCGCCCATGCGCTCGGCCGTCGATCGCTCGTCGCGCCCCGCTCCGGCCGGCCCGTCGGCAGGGGCCGGAGCGGACAGCGGCGACAGGGCGGTACGCAGCAGCGCCGCGGACTCGATGTCCAGCCAGCCCCGCGCCTCGAACCCCGCACCCTGCGGGCGCAGCGTGAGCCGGTTGCGCGACGGCGTGGGCTCCTGGGGACGGGGCCCGTCCGGGTCGAGCATCGCGATCGCGCGCCGGCCCAGCTTCTCCACCGCGTCGGGGTCCAGGCCGCGGGCGTGGTGGACCAGGTCGGCCTCCAGCGCAGGCCGATGTTCGTCGAGGTGCGGCGGGAGCGCAGCCAGCACCCGGACGATCACGCGGACGTGCTCGGGCGTCACCGCGCCCTCGGCGAACGCAGCGGCCAGTTCGGGGAGCTCGGCGTCGACCTGCTCGCCGGTGATCAGGAACAGCGGCGAGAGCTTCCGGGCGGCGTCGACGCGGGCGCGGGCGGTCGACAGCGACACGTTCTGCACCGTACGCAGCAGGTCCGCGGTGTGGCGGAAGCCCCGTGCCTCGGCCAGGCCCCGGGTCGCGACCTCCGCGACCAGCGCCACCAGGGCGTGGGACTCGCGGTTGATCCGCTCCTGGACGGCCGCGACCGCGAGGAGAAGCTCCTCGTCGCCGGTCTGCCAGGTTCCGTCCACGCACTCCACTATACTCGAACTACTGTTCGACTCATGGCGTCTGAGCTGGGCGGCAGCCGGGTGGAGACGAGCGGTCACTCCACCGCAAGCCAGGTCAGCGTAAGTCCCACCCGTACGCAGGTGGGCAACACGAGCGGAGCCTGCCAGCCGGGAGCTTCAGCCGTACGGAGTCACGCCACGCTGGACCGGCCTCGACCAGCCCGTCTGCCAGGTTGGCAAAGCCTCACTGAGCCTTTCCCAACCTGTTTGTGCTGGTCAGGGGTGTGAGGTGCGTGGCTTGTCGTGAGATGGGTGGGGCTCCTGGTAGACGGATAGCTGTCGCGCCACCGCCTACCGAGGAGCCCCGCGTGTTGTCCTACCCATCCGGGATGTCGATGTCCACTCGCACGGTTCGTGTCCTGGCCGGGCTGCTGCGCGGACATCGTCGCCGGATCGGGACCCGGTGGCGGCTCCTGACCCCGGCCCGTCAGGCCCTGCTCGTGCTCGCGCACCTACGTAAGGGCGAGACCTACACCGACCTGGCCAGCGGATTCAGAGTCGGGAAGTCCACGGTGTCCCGGTATGTCGCCGAGGCGATCGGGCTGCTCGCTGCGCTCGCGCCGACCCTGGAGCAGGCCATCACGGTCGCGGCCGGGAAGGCGTTCGTGATCCTGGACGGGACGCTGCTGCGTATCGACCGGGTCGGCATGGGCTCGGGCTATGACCGGGCGTTCTATAGCGGGAAGCACAAGTGTCACGGGCTGAATGTGCAGGTCATCGCCGACCCCGCGGGTCGGCTGGTGTGGATCTCCCGCCGCTACCGGGGCACGGCACGACATGGGCGCTGCCCGGATCCACGGGATCATCGACGCGGTCAACACCACCGGGGTGCGGGCGGTCGCTGACACCGCCTACCAGGGCGGCGGTCCCGCGATCACCGTCCCGCACCGACGCCGACGCCGCGATCTCGACACCGGCCGGTACCGGCCCCTGTCAGCGAATCAGAAGGCCGTCAACGCCGCTCACGCCCGACGGCGGGCACCAGGTGAGCGGGTCAACGCCGAGCTGAAGAACTGGAAGATCCTCCGC
>NZ_JAHLJA010000168.1:0-150879 GCF_020496245.1 Pseudonocardia sp. ICBG601
GATCCTCGACGCGCTCGAGGCGCCGGGATCACGATGCTGTCCTCGTGCCGGGAGGGGACCTGCGGCACCTGCGAGACCGGGGTGCTGGGCGGCGAGCCCGACCATCGCGACTCGCTGCTCTCCGACGACGAGCGCGCCGCGGGCGAGGTGATGATGGTCTGCGTGTCCCGCTCGCGGTCCCCGCGGCTCGTGCTGGACCTGTAGCCGATCTGCCGGCCTCCTTCCCGGCGCGCCGGGCGGCGCGGCCGCGCCACGTAGGGTCGACCCCGTGTTCGTGAAGGTGTGCGGGTTGTCCCACCCGGCCGACGTCGACGCGGCCGTGGCCGCCGGCGCGCGGGCCGCCGGACGCGGTCGGTTCGTCGTGTACCCGCCGAGCCCCCGCCACGTCGACCCGGCCGGGCTGGCCGCACTCGTCGCGCGGGTGCCGGACGGGGTGCGGTCGGTGGTCGTGGTCGCCGACCTGCCCGCGGGCGAGGCCGCCGCGGTGACCGCCGACGCCCGGCGCCGACGTGCTGCAGCTGCACGGCCGCTACACCGCCGGGGACTTCGCCGTCGCCCCGGGCGGCACCCGGTCACCCTGTGGCGGGCCACCTCGCTGGCGGACGACCCGGACCTCACCGTCGGTCTGCACGGCGAGGAGGTCCTGCTGCTCGACTCCCCCGTCGCCGGGTCCGGCGAGCGCTGGGACGCCGAGGCACTCGACCCGAAGCCGGACGGGCGCTGGCTGCTCGCGGGCGGTCTGGACCCCGGCACGGTCGGCGAGGCGGTGCGCCGGGTGCGGCCCTGGGGCGTCGACGTCTCCAGCGGCGTCGAGTCCGCCCGCGGGGTGAAGGACCACGGGCGCATCCGCGACTTCGTCGCCGCCGTCCGCGACGCCGGCTGACCCCGGCCGGGCCCACGACGGCCGGGCGGGGCGTCGTCGGTCGGGGTCGTGCATGATCCGGGGGACCAGGCATAGTCTCGACGCCGAGGAGCCGTCATGGCCACGGACGCACAGCTCCCCCTGGAGGGCCTGCTCGTCGTCTCCTGCGAGCAGGCCGTCGCCGCGCCGCTGGCGACCCGGCACCTCGCCGACCTCGGCGCCCGCGTCATCAAGATCGAACGCGAGGGCTCCGGCGACTTCGCCCGCGACTACGACGAGACCGTCCACGGCATGTCCAGCCACTTCGTGTGGCTCAACCGGTCCAAGGAGTCGGTCACCCTCGACCTGAAGTCCGACGACGGACGCGCCACGATGCTGCGGCTGCTGGAGCGGGCCGACGTGTTCGTGCAGAACTTCGCCCCGGGTGCCGCCGAGCGGCTCGGGCTCGGCGCCGCCGCCCTGCGCGAGCGGTACCCCCGGCTGGTGACCTGCTCGATCTCCGGCTACGGCAGCTCCGGCCCGTACCGCGACGCGAAGGCCTACGACCTGCTCATCCAGTCCGAGGCCGGGCTCGTCTCGATCACCGGCACCGAGGACGCCCCCGCCAAGAGCGGCATCCCGGCCGCCGACATCGGCGCCGGCATGTACGCGTTCTCCGGCATCCTGTCCGCGCTCTACGAGCGGGAACGCACCGGGCTGGGCACCGACCTGGAGGTCAGCCTGTTCGACTCGCTGGTGGAGTGGATGGGCTACCCGCTCTACTACGCCGGCTACGGCGGCACCGCCCCACGGAGGACCGGCACCAGCCACGCCGCGATCGCCCCGTACGGCACGTTCTCCGCCGGGGACGGCACCGACGTCGTCCTGTCGATCCAGAACGAACGCGAGTGGGTGACGTTCTGCGAGGTCGTGCTGCGCCGCCCGGAGGTCGCGACCGACCCGCGGTTCTCCAGTGGCCGGGCCCGGGTGGAGAACCGCCCCGCCCTGCACGCCGAGATCGACACCGTGCTGACCGGCCTGACCGGCGACGAGCTCGTCGCGCGGCTGGTCGCGGCGCGGATCGCGCACGCCCGGCAGCGGGAGGTCGGCGAGGTGCTGGAGCACCCGCAGCTCGCCGCGCGGGACCGGTGGACCGAGGTCGACAGCCCGGTCGGGCCGCTGCGGGCGCTGCAGCCGCCGATCACCGTCGCCGGGCGGCGGGCACGGATGGACCCGGGCCCGGCCGTCGGCGAGCACACCGAGGCCGTCCTCGCCTGGCTCGACGGGCACCGGGCCGAGGACCCGTTCGACGACTAGGGTCGCGCGGATGGACTGGGTACGGCACGCGATCTGGTGGCACGTGTACCCGCTGGGGTTCACCGGGGCCCACCCCGACCGCGGCGACGGGGCGGACCACTCGCTGCGGCGGATCATCGGCTGGCTCGACCACGCGGTCGCGCTGGGGGCGAACGGACTGCTGCTCGGCCCGGTGTTCGCCTCGGCCACCCACGGCTACGACACCACCGATCACCTGCGGATCGACCCGCGCCTGGGCTCGGGCGCCGACTTCGACGCGCTTGTCGCCGAGGCGAAGGGGCGCGGCCTGCGGATCCTGCTCGACGGCGTCTTCAACCACGTCGGGCCCGAACACCCCAGGCTGCTCGCCGCCCGCGCCGACCCCGGCGGGCCGGACGACGCCTGGTTCCGGCACACCGACGACGGGGAGATCGCCGTCTTCGAGGGCCACCCCGGCCTGCACACCCTCGACCACGACAACCCCGCGGTGCGCGACCACGTCGTGGACGTGCTCTGCCACTGGCTCGACCGCGGCGCCGACGGGTGGCGGCTCGACGCCGCGTACACCGTCCCCGACGACTTCTGGGCCGACGTCCTCCCCCGCGTCCGCGCACGCCACCCGGGCGCCTGGTTCCTCGGCGAGGTCATCCACGGCGAGCACGACGCGGTCACCGCCGCCACCACGATCGACGCGCTCACCCAGTACGAGCTGTGGAAGGCGGTCTGGTCGAGCCTCAACGACGGCAACCCGCACGAGCTGGCGTGGGCGCTGCAGCGCCACGACCGGTTCGTCGCCGCCGCGGTGCCGAACACCTTCCTCGGCAACCACGACGTCACCCGGCTCGCGTCGCAGCTGCACGACCGCCGCCACATCGAGCTGGCCGTGGCCGTGCTGTGCACCGTCGGCGGCACCCCCTCGGTCTACGCCGGCGACGAGCTCGGCCTCACCGGGGTCAAGGAGGAGCGGGCAGGCGGCGACGACGCGGTCCGCCCCGAGTTCCCCGCCGACGGGTCCTTCCCCGACGGCGCCGACCCGCACGTCCTCGCGGTGCACCAGGAGCTGATCGGGCTGCGCCGGCGCCATCCCTGGCTGTACGACGCGCGGACCGAGGTGGCCGAGGCCACCGACGACCGGCTCGTCTACGTCAGTCACGGCGACGGCAGCCACGGGGACGGCGGAGCGCTGCGGGTCACCCTCGACTACGCCGCGGGCACCTGGGACGTCCAGGACGCCTGACCCGCCTCGGCAACCGGTGGATCACCGTTGATCCTTCCGGCGGAGCCGCCCGCCACTCGCAGCACCGCGACGGCCGGTGGTCGCGGACCGACCCCGCGGCGGCAACCCGATCCGTACGGTCGATCACGGAACGGTCACGGTCTTGATCCCCAGCAGGACCCGCGCGCCCCGCTCCCCAGGCATCCGGGCGCAGCCGTCTCCGACGAGGAAGGACGCCCTGCGTGCCGAGGAACATCCCCGGCTCCGTGGCGGCCCGGCGCTCCCCGAGCCGGACCGACCCGAGCCGACCGTTGCCGTCGACGACCGTCGTCACCCGTGACGTCGGCCCGGAGCGGGGCGGGAGGCACCGCCGCGCGGGCCGGGCCCGCACCCTGCAGGTCCTCACCTCCGCGCTCGCGGGCGGCGGACTCGTCGCCGCGCACGCCGCGACCGGCGGCGGGCTCCCCCGGGTCGACGACCTCGCGCTGCAGGCGTTCAGCTCCCCGGCCGCGGACGCGTCGCCGACCGACGCGGCCACCGCGGCGCCGTCGGCACACTCCGGGACGGCGCGGTCGCTGGCCGAGCCGCCGCCCCCGGTCGACGTCGACGCGATCGTCGGCGCCGCGAACGGTGCGGTCGGCT
Organism: Pseudonocardia sp. ICBG601; assembly: GCF_020496245.1. Lineage (NCBI taxonomy): Bacteria > Bacillati > Actinomycetota > Actinomycetes > Pseudonocardiales > Pseudonocardiaceae > Pseudonocardia > Pseudonocardia sp. ICBG601. The sequence goes on from NZ_JAHLJA010000168.1 coordinate 3,996, forward strand.
CCGCGGTGACCGCCCGCGACGAGGCGCGCGAGCGCGCCCGGGCCGCCGCCCGCGAGGCACGGGAGGCGGCCGCCCGCGCCGCCGACTCCGCGCGCTCCTCCGCCGGGACCGGCGCACCCTCGGCCGGCGGCCCGACCGGCTCCACCACGTGTGCCCTGGGCACCGCGGGCATGGAGGGCGTCGCCACGAACGTGGCGAGGGCCGGGGAGAAGCTGCGCTGCCTGTTCGGCGTCGACTCCGTGCTGGGCATCGGCAGCCGCGGGAACGCCTCCGACCACCCGAGCGGCAAGGCCCTGGACTTCATGGTCGACCGGGCGACGGGCGACCGGCTCGCCGCCTACGCCCAGCAGAACCGGGACGAGCTCGGGATCTCCTACATCATCTGGCGGCAGCGCATCGACACCGGCAGCGGCTGGACGGCCCAGGAGGACCGGGGTGGGGCGACGGCGAACCACATGGACCACGTGCACATCTCGTTCAGCTGACGCCGCGACGATGATCGTCACGACCGAGCGGTCCGGTGCCGTTCCCGGCACCGGATCCCTCAGTCGTGACGATCTCCGCTCAGCCCAGCAGCGCCCGCATCTCGGCGATCTCCGCCTGCTGCGTGTCGACGATCCGCTGCGCCAGCTGCCGTGCCCGCGGGTCCACCCCGGCGTCGAGCTCGGCGCGGGCCATGGTCACCGCACCCTCGTGGTGGGCGATCATCATCTCGAGGAACGACCGGTCGAACGCGGCGCCGGACGCGCGTTCCAGCCCGGCCATCTGCTCGTCGGACATCATCCCGGTCATCCCGGCCATGTCACCGTGACCGGCGTGGGGGTCCGCGGCGGGCGCGGCGCCCCAGTCGGCCAGGAACCCCTGGAGCTGCCCGATCTCCGGGCCCTGGGCGGCCTCGATCCGGTCGGCGAGGGCGCCCACGCGGGCCCCGGCGCGGCCGTCGGCGAGCCGTGCCATCGCGATCGCCTGCTCGTGGTGCGGGATCATGCCCTGGGCGAAGGTGACGTCGGCGCTGCTCGACGACGCGGCCGGCGGTGCGGACGCGGCTCCGCCGGCACAGCCGGTCAGGACGAGGGCAGCGGTCAGTGCCGTGGCGGCGAGCGCCACGTTCGTGCGTGTCATGTGTCGGTACTCCCGTGTCGTGGGTGCTCGGCGGCTCCGGCGCTCTCCCGCGCCGGAGGCCGGTCACGTCCGCGACACGCAGAGCAGCGCGAGCCGCCGTGGGACCGGGGGCGGGCGGCCGGTCGGTCCGGTCCGCGGGCGCCCCGGGCCGACCGGCCCCCGCGACGACGGCAGCGGCGTCCACCCGGACAGCAGCACGGCCGCGGCCAGGACGACCCCGGCCACGAGCACGGCCAGGCACAGGTGCAGCAGGTGCGCGGCCCCGTTGTGCGACGACCCGTGGGGACCGGGACGCATGCCCCCCGCCGACGCGCCGTCCGGGACGGGGTGCGCCGGTACCGCGGCGGCACGGGCCGGTCCATCGTGCAGTGCCGAGTGCAGTGCCGAGTGCAGTGCCGAGTGCAGTGCCGAGTGCAGTGCCGAGTGCAGTGCCGAGTGCAGTGCCGAGTGCAGTGCCGAGTGCAGTGCCGAGTGCAGTGCGGAGTGCGAGGCAGGGTGCGGGGCGAGGTGCGCGGCGACCGCGGGACGGTCGTGGACACCGGAGTGCGCGGACGGCGCCGCGAGCGCGTGCATCCCCAGCAGCCCGAGCAGCACCGGCAGCACGAGCACGAGCAGCCGGGTCCGGTCCGTCACACCCCGACCGTACCGGCGGGGTGGATACCACTACCCCCTAGGGGTATGGTCGTGGTGGACCCCGAGGAGGACGCGATGCCCGGCTACGCCGACACCAAGGACGCGCACGTCAAGCGGATGCGCCGGATCGAGGGCCAGGTCCGCGGCATCACGAAGATGATCGAGTCGGACAAGTACTGCATCGACGTGCTGACCCAGGTCGCCGCGGTCAACAAGGCCCTGGAGGCCGTCGCGCTGGGCCTGCTCGACGAGCACCTGAAGCACTGCGTCGCCGACGCCGCCGCCGAGGGCGGCCCCGTCGCCGAGGAGAAGATCCAGGAGGCCAGCGCGGCGATCGCCCGGCTGGTCCGATCCTGACCCCGATGGCGCCGGACCCCGATGGCGCCGAACCCCGCACAGGAGAGCGCACGATGAGCACCGCCAGCTACACCGTCACCGGCATGACCTGCCAGCACTGCGTCGCCTCGGTCACCGAGGAGATCAGCGAGATCGCCGGCGTCACCGACGTGGCCGTCGACCTGCCGACCGGCGCCGTCACCGTCACCAGCGACGACGAGGTCTCCACCGAGGCCGTCCGCGACGCCGTGCGCGAGGCGGGCTACCAGCTCGTCTGAGCACCCCACCCGACCACCCACCCGGCGCGGGTCGCGACCGCCACCCGCGCCGGGTCGCCCCGGAGGACCGACCATGAGCGACACGTCCCCGGCCCACGGACCCGTCACCGCCCTGCCCCGCGCAGCCGCGACCGGGACCGTCGCCGAGAGCGGCCCAGCCAGCGCAGACAGCACAGCCGGCCCGGGCAGCACAGCCGGCACCGTCACCGAGATCGAGCTCGCCGTCGGCGGCATGACCTGCGCGTCCTGCGCGAACCGCATCGAGCGCAAGCTCAACAAGCTCGACGGCGTCACCGCCACCGTCAACTACGCCACCGAGAAGGCGCGGATCAGTGCCCCCGGCGGCGTCGGGCTCGACACCCTGCTCGGGACCGTCGAGGCGGCCGGCTACACCGCCACCCCGCCGAGCGCCGAGCCCGACCCGGACCCCGAGCGCGACCTGCGTGACCTGCGGAACCGGCTGATCGGCGCCGTCGTGCTGTCGGTGCCGGTCGTCGTCCTCGCGATGACGCCCGCGTGGCAGTTCGTCGGCTGGCAGTGGGTCTCGCTGCTGCTCACCCTGCCGGCGTGGGGCTGGGCCGGGGCGCCGTTCCACCGGGCCGCCTGGACGAACCTGCGTCACGGCGCCGCCACGATGGACACCCTCGTCTCGATGGGGACGACGGCCGCGCTCGCCTGGTCGCTCTACGCGCTGTTCCTCGGCACCGCCGGGATGCCCGGCATGGTGCACCCCTTCGAGCTGACGATCTCGCGCACCGACGGCAGCGGGAACATCTACCTGGAGGTCGTCGCCGCGGTCGTCACCTTCGTGCTGGCCGGTCGCTACGTCGAGCTCCGCTCCCGCCGCCGGGCCGGCGCCGCGCTGCGCGCGCTGCTGCAGATGGGCGCGAAGGACGTGACGGTGCTCCGCGACGGCGCCGAGGTGCGCGTCTCCGTCGACGAGCTCACGGTGGGCGAGGAGTTCGTCGTACGCCCCGGGGAGAAGGTCGCCACCGACGGCGAGGTCGTCGACGGCCGGTCGGCGGTCGACGTCTCGATGCTCACCGGCGAGTCGGTGCCGGTCGAGGTCCGGGCCGGTGACACCGTCGTCGGCGGGTGCGTGAACTCCGGCGGGCGGCTCGTCGTGCGGGCCACCCGGGTCGGTTCGGACACCGCGCTCGCGCAGATGGCGCGGCTGGTCGAGGAGGCGCAGAACGGCAAGGCCGAGGTGCAGCGCCTCGCCGACCGGATCTCCGCGGTGTTCGTGCCGGTCGTCGCCGTGATCGCCGCCGCGACGCTGCTGGCCTGGATCCTCACCGGCGCCCCGGCCTCGACCGCGTTCACCGCGGCCGTCGCCGTGCTGATCATCGCCTGCCCGTGCGCGCTCGGGCTGGCCACACCGACCGCGCTGCTCGTCGGCACCGGCCGCGGCGCCCAGACCGGCATCCTGATCAAGGGCCCGGAGATCCTGGAGTCGACGCGCCGGGTCGACACCGTCGTGCTCGACAAGACCGGCACCGTCACCACCGGCACCATGGCGCTGACCGGTGTGCACACCGCCGACGACACCGACGAGGCGACCGTGCTGCGCCTCGCCGGTGCGCTGGAGCGCGCCTCGGAGCACCCGGTGGCCGCCGCGATCGCCGGGGCCGCCACCGAGCGGGTCGGTGACCTGCCCGCCGTCACCGACTTCACCAACCACGAGGGTCTCGGCGTGCAGGGCGTCGTCGACGGTCACGCCGTGCTCGTCGGCCGCCCGCGGCTGCTCGAGCAGTGGTCGGTCCCGCTGTCCGACGACCTCGCCGCGGTCGCCGCGGACGAGGCCGCGCGGGGCCGCACGACGGTCGCCGTCGCCTGGGACGGGGCCGCCCGCGCCGTGCTCGTCGTCGCCGACACCGTGAAGCCGACGCCGGCGGAGGCGATCGCGGAGTTCCGCAGGCTCGGGCTGCGCCCGGTGCTGCTCACCGGGGACAACCGGGCCGTCGCCGAGACCGTCGCCCGTGAGGTCGGCATCGAGCCCGGCCCGGAGACCGTCGTCGCCGACGTGCTGCCAGCGGACAAGCTCGCCGTGGTGACGCGGCTGCAGGAGCAGGGCCGGGTCGTCGCGATGGTCGGCGACGGGGTGAACGACGCGGCCGCGCTGGCCCGGGCCGACCTGGGCCTGGCCATGGGCACCGGCACCGACGTGGCGATCGAGGCGTCGGACATCACCCTGGTCCGGGGCGACCTGCGGGCCGCGGCCGACGCCGTCCGGCTGTCCCGGCGCACGCTGGGCACGATCCGGGGCAACCTGTTCTGGGCGTTCGCCTACAACACGGCCGCGATCCCGCTGGCCGCGTTCGGGCTGCTCAACCCGATGATCGCGGGTGCGGCGATGGCGTTCAGCTCGGTGTGCGTGGTGCTCAACAGTCTGCGGCTGCGCCGGTTCCGTCCGCTGGCGGTGTGACCCCGCCGGCCGCGGGGTCGCGGGCCAGGTGCTCGGCGATCGAGCGGAGCTTGATGTTGAGGTGCTGCGAGGCACGGGTGAGCCGGTCGAAGGCCTGCTCCGAGGTGATCCCGTAGCGCTCCCGCAGGATGCCGATCGCCTCGCCGATCACCTGCCTGCTCCGGACGGCCTCGTGCAGGTTCTCCCGCGTGCGTGCGGCGTCGATGGCGACGGCGGCGTGCGCGGCCAGCACCGCGATCCGGTCCTGCGCGGCGGTGTCGAACGCGCCAGCGGCGCCGAAGACGTTCAGGGCGCCGGTGGTGCGGTCGTCGGTGAACAGCCGCGACGCCACCACCGAGCCGGTCCCCCGGCGCGCGGCGGCCGGGCCGAAGCGGGGCCAGCGCGGGTCGTGCTCCAGATCCGCCGACACGACGTTGCGGTCGGCGCGGATCGCCTGCAGGCACGGACCCTCCCCCAGCTCACGCTGCAGGTCGTCGAGGATCTGCGCGGACGGGCCGGTGCTCGCCGGGGTGACGATCCGGCCACCCGTGGTGAGGGTGAGCGTCGCGTGGGTGCAGCCCTCCACGAGGCCGGTGCAGGCCTCGATCACACGCTCGCAGGCGTCGGTGGCGTCCTGGGCACGGTAGAAGTGCCGGGACAGCCCGGCCATGACGCCGGCCAGCTCCTCGGGGGCGCGGGCGGCGTCGGCGTCGGCACGGAACTCCCCGGAGGGCCGCTGTGACAGCTCGTCGGTCCAGGGCGACCGCCGTGCCGTCATCTGCCGCTCCTCGGTGTCCGGGGGGCGGCCCCGCCGGCTGCAGGATCTCAACCGACAGGACCTGGGCCGGCGTACGCCCCGGGTACGAGTGCCGGCATGGTCCTGGCGTACCCGGTCGGCGGCCGCCCACACGTCATCGGCCGGCCGGATGCAGATCCGGGCTGCGGTCGGCCGGGCCGGCGTGCAGGTGGTCCAGGCACCGCCGCAGGTGCAGCACGATCCCCGACGCGGCGAGGCTGTCCTCCCAGCCCGCGCGCTGGGAGTCGAGCCGGTCGGTGACGCGGTCCAGCGCCTCGCGGGCGGCGGCCAGGTGGCGGCGGTGCCCGTCGAGCCCGGAGCGGGCGGGTCCGCGGGTCAGGTGTGCCAGCTCCGCCGACCGGATCGCGGTGGCCAGGTCCGCCATCGCCTCCGCGACCGGGTGCGCAGCTCCGGGTCGAGGACGAGGACGGTGCGCTCGGCCCACGCCGTCTGGGCCAGGACCGTGCTGATGTCGCGGACGAGCACCGCGAGCTGTTCCAGGGTCTGCGCGGCCTCGTAGAGCTGCTGTCCGCGGGCCCGGTAGGCGCGTGCCCGCAGGTTGGCGCGCCGGCCCGCGTCGGCGGAGCGGACCGCCTCCCGCGTCGCGTCGATCAGCGGCTCGAAGTCGTGGCGGTGGCGTGTCCACTCCTCGCGCTCGGGCGGCCACCGTTCGGCCAGGACCTCCGCCATCTCCTGCAGGTGGTCGGCGATGCCGTCGCGCAGCCGCGTCACGACACGGTGCGCGCGGGCGTTCTGCGGCGGGGGTGGCAGGGCCAGGGTGACCGCGATCCCGACCAGCACACCGAGCAGGGTCTGGCCGAGGTAGCCGGCCATGAACCCGGACGGGTCGGCGGCCCCGATGAGGATGGTGAACAGCGCCGCCGTGGGGATCAGGTCCCGCGCCGCGGCCAGCACGGGCACCGCGCCCGCCGCGATCCCGGCCAGGACGGCGACGGCCACCGCCCACCACCGGGCCCCGCCCAGGTGCAGTGCGGTGGCGCCGAGACCGACACCGATGCCGGAGGCGAGCACCGCGTACAGGCTCTGGCGCAGCGAGTCGAAGACGGTCGGGTAGCAGACGAGCAGGGCTCCGAGCGGCGCGTAGTAGGGGTACTGGCCGAGCACACCGGGGACGAGGGTGGCGAGGTACCAGGCCGCGCCGGCCGCGGCGCCGGCCCGCCAGGCCAGTCGCATGCGGTGGCGCAATCCCTCGGTGAACAGAGAGGCCGGGGAGTTCGGGTGGTGCGGGATCAACGACGGCTCCGTCGGTCGTGCAGGTGGTGTGGGAAGCGGGGCCGGCTGTTCGACCGCGAGGGGCCCTGACCACCCGTCGGCCGCAGGGAACGCGGTGGAGTCCGGGGTGGCGCCGTGCGCACACGGGCGCGGGCCGGACGAGGACTACCCGCGGCCGTGCGGCACAAACCCGGCCGGTGGCAGGGTGGGCCGGTGCGCGCCATCGTGATCGGCCACGACCACGTCGCCGGGCTCGGTCTGCTCGGCCCGGCCCTGGAACGACACGGCGTCCGTCCGGAGTGGACGACGGTCGTGCGAGCGGCCCGGTACGACACCCCGGACGTCGACACCCGGTTCCCCGACCCCACCGGGGCCGACCTGGTGGTCACCCTCGGCGCGCCGTGGCCGCGGGAGCGGATCGCCGGGTGGGCGGCCCGCGAGGTCGACTTCCTGCGTGCCGCGCACGACGCCGGCGTGCCCGTCCTCGCGGTCTGCTTCGGTGCCCAGCTCCTCGCCGAGGCCCTCGGCGGCGGCCGGACGACGCTGCCGGCCGCCAGGATCGGATGGCACCCGGTCGACCCGGTCGACGGCCGCCTCCCGGCCGGACCGTGGTTCTGCTGGAACGCCGAGCAGCTCGTCGCGCCGCCCGGGGCGGAGCTGCTCGCGACCAGCGGGGCCGGACACGAGGCGTTCCTGGCCGGCCGCAGCGTGGGCGTGCAGTTCCACCCCGAGATGACCGTGGACCTGCTGGAGCGCTGGTTCACCCTCGGTGTGCCCGACGGTCTCGACGCCGACGCGCTCCGGGCGGCGACGGCGGCGCAGGACCCGCAGCGACTCGCCGAACGGGCGCAGCGGGTCCTGGCCCTCGCGCTCAGACCGCCAGGAAGTGCTCCAGCGTGATCGGCAGCGACCGGACCCGCACGCCGGTGGCGTGGTGGGCGGCGTTCGCGACGGCCGCGGCCACCCCGACGATCCCGATCTCGCCGATGCCCTTGGCACCCACCGGGTTGACGAGCGGGTCGTGCTCGTCGACCCACTCGGCGTCGATGTCGCCGACATCGGCGTTCGCCGCCACGTGGTAGCCGGCGAGGTCGTGGTTGACGACGTGCCCGCGGGCCGGGTCGACGACGCCCTCCTCGTGCAGCGCCATCGACAGCCCCCACACCATCCCGCCGAGGAACTGCGAGCGGGCGGTCAGCGGGTTGAGGATGCGTCCCGCGGCGAACACCCCCAGCATCCGCGGCACCCGGATCTCGCCGGTGTCGGCGTGCACCGCGACCTCGACGAAGTGCGCTCCGTGCGCGCCCATCGCGTACTCGGCCATCGCCGGGTTGTGCCCGGCGACGCCGTCGGCCTCCGCCCCGTCCTCGGGGTCGGTGCCCCACTTGTCGCGGAACCGGTCGGCGGCCTCGACGATCGCCGTCGCCCAGGACGCGGTGCCTGCGGAGCCCCCGGCCATGGTCGCGTGCGGCAGGCCGGTGTCGCCCAGGTTCAGGTCCACCTGCGCGGGCGGCACCCCGAGCGCCTCGGCCGCGATCTGAGTGAGCACCGTGCGGGCGCCCTGGCCGATGTCGGACGCGGCGATGTCCACCCGGTAGCGGCCCGGCGCTCCGGTACCGGGGTCCCCGTCGGCTGAGTACCGGATCGCAGCGGCGGAGCCGGGCATCGCGAACGTCGGGAAGAACGCCGCGGCGACACCGGTGCCGTGCCACCAGCCGTCGACGAGCCGGGTGCGCGGCCGCGGGTCGCGGTCCGCCCAGCCGAACCGGTCGGCGCCCCGCCGCAGGCAGGCCACGAGGTTCCGGCTGGAGAAGGGCCTGCCGGTGTCGGGGTCGACGTCGGGCTCGTTGCGGATCCGCAGCTCGACCGGGTCGATCCCGAGCGCGACGGCGAGCTCGTCGACCGCGGACTCCGCACCGAAGCTGCCGGGTGCCTCGCCGGGAGCGCGCATGTACGTCGGCGTCGACAGGTCCAACGGCACCACCCGGTGCGAGGTCGCCCGGTGCGGCGCCGCGTACAGGTGCCGGCTCATCACCGCGGTCGGCTCGCCGTACTCGGCCATCCGTGCCCCGCCCTCGACGACGTCGTGGGCCAGCGCGTGCAACCGACCGTCGGTCCCCGCGCCGAGCCGGACCCGCTGCACGGTCGCCGGCCGGTAGCCGGTGGTGTCGGTCATCTCGCGCCGGGTGAGCGACAGCTTCACCGACCGGCCGGGGACGGCCCGCGCCGCGAGCACGGCCAGCACCGAGCCCGCGTGCAGCGCGCCCTTGGTCCCGAACCCGCCGCCGACGTGCGGCGAGACGACGGTGACGTCGTCGTCGCCGATCCCGAACAACGCCGCGACCTGGCGCCGGGCGTCCCAGACCGACTGCGAGGCCTCGAACAGGGTGAGGTGCCTGCCGTCCCAGCGGGCCACGGTCGAGTGCGGCTCCATCGGGTGGTGGTACTCGATCGGTGTGCGGTAGGTGGCGTCGATCCGTACCGGGGCCTGCGCGAACGCCGTCTCCGGGTCGCCGGTGCGGGTGTCCGGCGGGAACGCGACCACCACCTCGGGGGTGTAGGCCTGCGACGAGTCGGGGTCGAACGCGGTGACGGCGTCCTCGGCGTCGTAGGTGACGACGACGGCGCCGGCGGCCTCCCGGGCCGCCTCGGCGGTCTCGGCGAGCACCGCGGCGACGTACTGGCCGCGGTGGTGCACGGCGCGGGTCTGCAGGACGGCCTGCTCGGTGCTCGCGCCGTCGTCGAGCCGCGGCGCGGTGTCCGCGGTGAGCACGGCGACCACCCCGGGGACCGCGGCCGCGGCGGCGGTGTCGACCGCGCGGACCCGGCCACGGGCGATCGTCGCGCCGACACCGCACAGGTGCAGCGGCGCGACGGTGTCCTGCTCGTAGGCGTAGACGGCGTTGCCGGTGACCTTGGCGGGGCCCTCGATCCGGGTGTGCGCGGTGCCCGCGGTGCCGGGGGTGACGGTGCTGGTCATGCGGCCTCCGTCCGGTGCGCGGCGAGGCCGCGCAGGGTGGCGGTGACCGTGCCGGCCACCAGCGGGATCTTGAAGGCGTTGCCGCCGACGGCGGTGTCCACCGCACGGGCGTCGGCGGTCTCGGCCGCCGCGGCGGCCCGGAACGCCTCGTCGGTGGCGGGCCCGCCGAGCAGCGCCTGCTCGGCGCGGTGCGCCCGCCACGGCCGGTGCGCGACCCCGCCGAGGGCGATCCGCACGTCGCGGACGGTGCCGTCGTCGGCGACGTCGAGGGCCGCGGCCACCGACACCAGCGCGAACGCGTAGGAGGCGCGGTCGCGGACCTTGCGGTAGGCCGAGCGCGCGGCGACCGGCAGTGCGGGCAGCTCGACCGAGGTGATCAGCTCCCCGTGCTCCAGCACGGTGTCGCGGGACGGGTCGTCGCCGGGCAGCCGGTGCAGCTCGGTCGCGGCGACGGTGCGCTCCCCGTCCGGGCCGAGGACGTGCACCCTGGCGTCGAACGCGGCCAGGGCGACCGCCATGTCCGACGGGTGGGTCGCGATGCAGCCGCCCTCGGGCGCGCCGAGGATCGCGTGGTGGCGGGCCCAGCCCTGCTGCGCGGAGCAGCCCTGCCCCGGGTCGCGCTTCGTGCAGGGCGCGGTGAGGTCGGCGAAGTAGGAGCAGCGGGTGCGCTGCAGCAGGTTCCCGCCGGTCGTCGCCATGTTGCGCAGCTGCCCCGAGGCCCCGGCGAGCAGCGCCGCGGACAGCGCCGGGTAGTCGCGCCGGACCCGCGGGTCCACGGCGACGTCGGTGTTGCGGGCGCCCGCGCCGATGGAGAGGCCGCCGTCGGCGGTCGGGGTGATCGCGGTGGACAGCAGCCCGGTGACGTCGACGAGCGTGCCCGGGCCGGCCACGCCCAGCTTGAGGTGGTCGACGAGGTTGGTGCCCCCGGCCAGGTAGACGGCGGACGGGTCGGCGGCGACGGTCGCGACGGCGGCCGCGGCGTCGCCGGGGCGGGTGTAGGCGAACGGCTTCACCGCGACGCCCCCGCTCCGGTGCCCACGGCGCTGACGGCGCTGACGGCGCTGACGATGCCGGAGTAGGCCGCGCAGCGGCACAGGTTCCCGGACAGGCGCTCGGCGATCTCGGCACGGTCCAGCACGGCTGGCCCGTCGGCGGACAGGTCGGAGGTGACCGCGCTGGGGTGCCCGGCGCGGGCCTCGTCCAGCATCCCGACGGCCGAGCAGATCTGGCCGGGGGTGCAGTAGCCGCACTGGTAGGCGTCGTGGGTCACGAAGGCCTCGGCGAGCGGGTGCAGGTCCGTGCCGTCACCGAGGCCGTCACCGAGGCCGTCGCCGAGGCCGTCGGCGGTGGTGACCGCGGCGTCGTCGTGGGCGACGGCGAGCGAGAGGCAGGACAGCACGCGGCGGCCCGGCCCCTGCTCGCCGGGCCCGGCCATCAGGACGGTGCACGCACCGCACTGGCCGTGGTCGCAGCCCTTCTTGGCGCTGGTCACGCCGAGCCGGTCACGCAGCGCGTCGAGGACCGTGGTGCGGGTGTCGACCGTCAGCTCGTGGCGACGGCCGTCGACGGTGAGGGAGATCGTGGAGTCCACGATGGTGCGCTCCCTCGGGAGACGGAGTGGAGACGCCGAAACGGAGCCTCCTCCGCTACTATAGAGGAACGATGTTCCGGTTAGGCAACCCGAAGACCGGCGAGGAAGAAGCCGACGGCGCGCCGGGGGTCGTAGGCAGGGCCGGCGTCGGCAGGGTCGGCGTCGGCACCGAAGCACAGGTTGCCGATCCCGCGCAGCACCTCGTAGGTGGTGACGTCGGACGGCAGCTGCCCGGCATCCCGAGCCGCCCGGACGATCTCCTCCGCCGCCGGCAGCAGCCGCTCCACGAACAGCTCGTGCAGGGCGGCGGAACGGCCGTCGTCGTGGACGAGCATCGCGACCAGCCCGTGCTTGGTGACGACCAGGTCGACGAACTCCCCGACCCACGCCACGAGCGCGTCGAACGGCGTCGGGCCGGCGTCCAGGCAGGTCCGGGCGGCCGCGACACAGCTCTCGACCTGGTGCCGATAGACGGCGACCACCAGGTCGGGCCGGGTCGGGAAGTGCCGGTAGACCGTCCCCACACCGACCCCCGCGCGGGCGGCGATCGCCCGGACCGGCGCATCGACGCCCGAGGTCACGAACTCGGCCGCGGCGGCCTCGAGCAGGGCGGCGCGACTGCGCCGGGCGTCGGACCGCACCGGTTCCCGCTGCACACCCACCACAGACTCCCCTGCCGCCCGGAACGCTGTTCCGCATCGTATCCGGCACAGCGTTCTGCTCCATCTCGGGAGACGAGGTCGTCGCGCAGGTTTAGCCGACCGGGTAGTTCGGTCATCTAACTACCATGACCTCCTCCCGGCACGCACTCATCTCCGGCGCCGGCATCGCCGGCTCCGCGCTCGCCCTGCGCCTGACCGCGTACGGCTGGCGCACCACCGTCCTGGAGCGCACGCCGCGACGGCGCGACGAGGGGCACAACGTCGACGTCCGCGGCGCCGCACGCGAGATCCTGCGCCGGATGGGACTGGAGGACGCGGTGCGAGCCGCGGGCACCCGGGAGGTCGGCTTCCGCGTGATCGGCGACGACGGGCGGGCCGTCGCGGAGATCCCGATGGACCCGACCGGGCCGACCGACGGGCCGACCGCCGAGCTGGAGATCCTGCGCGGGGAGCTGGCCCGGGTGCTGATCGAGGCCGCGCCGGCGTCCACGACGTTCCGGTTCGGCACCCGGATCACCGGCGTCGAGGACCGGGGCACCGCCGACGGCCCGGCCCGGGTCACCCTCGACGACGGCACCACCGTCACCGCCGACCTCGTCGTGGTCGCCGAGGGGCTGCGGTCGCGCACCCGCGACCTGGTCTTCGACGACGTCACGGTCCGCGAGACCGGTATGTACGGCGCCTACCTGACGATCCCCCGCACCACCGACGACGACGCCTGGTGGAACTGGTTCCACGGGACCGGCTCGCGCGGGGTGCACCTGCGCCCGGACAACCTGGGCACCACCCGCGCCATGCTGACCTTCCTGTCCGGGGTGCGCGGCCTGGAGACCCTCGGCGACGCCGACGTCCGCACCGTCCTCCGCCGGACCTTCGCCGACGCGGGCTGGGTCGCCCCGCGGATCCTGCGCGAGCTCGGCGACGGGCCGGACGGGGCCCCGATGTACTTCGACGCCGTCGGTCAGGTCATGGCCCCGCGCTGGAGCTCGGGACGGGTGGTGCTGCTCGGCGACGCCGCGCACTGCCCGTCGCCACTGGGCGGCGGGGGCACGAGCCTGGCACTGATCGGCGCCTACGTGCTGGCCGGGGAGCTGGCCTCCCGCCCCGGCGACACCGCAGGCGCACTGCGCCGCTACGAGGAGCTGCTGCGGCCCGCGACCGATCGGGCGCAGAAGCTCCCGCCGCTGAGGCTGGCCAACCCGCGGACCCGGGCCGGGATCCGGACGCTGCGCACCGCGTTCCGGGCCGTCGCGAGCCCGGCCGGGAAACGGGTCACCGGAATGCTCGGGGCCACGCCGACCGGCGCGGTCGACACGTTCGGCCTCCCGGACTACCCGGCGCCGAGCTCGTCGAGCGTCGCGACGACCTCGCGCAGGTAGCGCTCGACGACCGCGCCCTCGTCGTCGGAGAGGCGGCGAGCGACGTCGTCGAGGGCCCGGACGGCCGGCTCCCACTGCGCGAGCCGCGCACGGAAGGACTCCTCCCGCGAGCGCACGGTGACGCGGCGGCGGTCGTGCGGGTCGGGCACCCGCTCCAGGTGACCTGCCGCCTCGAGCCGGTCGATCAGCGCGGTGGTCGAGGCCGGCCGCAGGTCGAGCCGCCGGGCCAGCTCGGTCGGCCCGAGCGAGCCGTGCACGTCGAGCAGCCGCAGCGCCCACAGGTCGGTCGGGTGCAGCCCCGCCCGCCGGGCCTGTCTCCCGGTGAACTCGTGGGTCGCCCGGGTCACCGCCTCCAGCGCGACGGTCGGGCCGGCGAGCCCCTCCAGCAGGTGTCGGCTCTCGCTCATGCGGCCTCCCGGCTTCGGTCCACGGCACCGTAGCCGGACAGGGCCCAGGGCCCCGGCAAAGTCGCTAGATGATCTTGTAGGTGGTCAGTGGTCGATGGGGGTCGCGGGCGTGGTGGCGGAGTGCTGCGGCGATGTTGCTGACGCCGTGCAGGCGTAGCGCGGTGATCGCGAGGTTCCGCAACGCCGACATGACCTGCGGGGCGTGACCGGTGTGGGCGGTGGCGCGGTCTTCGTCGAAGCAGACATCACGGACCCAGTGCAGGCGATTCTCGATCGACCAGTGCCCACGGATCCAGCGGGCGAGCAGTCCTGGATCGGCGTCGGTGCTGGTCAGGCTGGTGATCGCGTAGGCGGTCTCGGTTCTCCACTTCCCGCCAGGCCGCAGTGGGCGACGCCGGCGCACCAGCTTGATCGCCTGGGATGCGTGGGGGAAGAACTCTGCGCCCAGGTCGGGACAGGGGTGCAGGCTGACCACGCTGATCGTGCGGGTCTCGACGCGGCCGTGCCCACGCCCGCGTTGACGATCAGCGACGCCGATCTGGGTCCAGGGCAGCGCCCGTACCCGTGCCAGCAGCGTGGGCTGGTTCGCTTTGATCGTCATCAGGTAGTGCCCGCCGCGGCGGTGTAGGTAGTCGGCGTGGGCTCGCTGGGTGTGCAGAGCGTCCGCGGTGACCAGTACATCGTCGAGGTCGAGGGGGTCGAGCAGCGCGGTGAACGCGGTGATCTCGCTGCCCTTCTCTGCGACCTGAACCTGGCCGAGCACGCCACCGCTGGTCTGGTCGAGCACCGACACCAGATGCGGGAGCCAGACCCTGCCGTCGGCGGCACGGACGCGGGCGCCGCGCAGGGTCTTGCCGTCCAAGGCCAGCACGCGACGCTGTTCTCGCCGGGGTGTGCCCTCCGCCGCCGGCTGGGCGCTGAGCTGGGGCAACACCCAGGACTGCAACGCCGCCTCCAGCGCCGAGGCGTCGACCCGCTGCAGGACCCGGCGGATGGTCGACTCGTGCGGAGCGACCGCGCCCACCCCGAGCACGTCCAGCACGGCGCGGCCGACGTCATGGGCGTACTCGGCGATCGCGGTGAACGACCGGGCCCCCGCCAACACCGCGCACGCCCCCAGTAGCAACACCGCGAGGACACCGTGGCGGACACCGCGTGGTTTCCGCGGGTCCGGCACTCGCGACAGGGCCTCCACCAGCGACAACCCCGCCGCCTCACCGACCGGCGCGGCTCTCCCCGCGTCAGGACCGACCTCCAGGCCTTCCAGAGCAGCAACGATCGGAGACACTGACACTGCGGACACAGGCTTCCTGACGTGAGCAAGGATTCGACACCCTCATGATCACGCCAAGCCTGTGTCCGCACCCACCCCCACCCCCCACATCACCGCAGCTCAGGACCCACCCATCACGACTTTGCCGGGGCCCTGGGACAGGGCCGGCCGCATTCGCGGCGGGATCGGTCACGAGATGGTCACGAATTCATCGCGCCCCCGTCGGGGGCGATCACCCTGTCGCCTCCCTGGAATGGCGACGATTCCGCGTAAACTGATCAACCAACCGCAGGTGACGGCCCTGTGATGTGATTCACTCGATCGAGTGGCGACGCATTTTTGCCCACCATTCCCGGAGTCGACCCGACGAATTCCCGGAATGCCGGCGTGCGTAATCTCCGGAATCGTGATCGAACTCGAGGGGGTCTCCAAGGTCTACCGGACCGGAGCCCTCGAGCTGCGCGCACTCGACTCCGTGGACCTGCGCGTCGACGACGGCGACCTCGTCGCGATCATGGGCCCCTCCGGCTCGGGCAAGTCCACGATGATGAACATCCTCGGCTGCCTCGACGTGCCGAGCTCCGGCAGCTACCGGCTCGACGGCATCGACGTCGGCCGGATGTCGGACAACCGGCTCGCCGACATCCGGCTGCAGAAGATCGGCTTCGTCTTCCAGTCGTTCAACCTGCTGCCGCGCACCACCGCGCTGGCCAACGTGGAGCTGCCGCTGGTCTACGCCGGCGGGCGCGACCGCCGGGGCCGGGCGCGGCGCGCGCTGGAGCGGGTCGGGCTCGCCGACCGCGGCGACCACCGGCCCAACGAGCTCTCCGGCGGCCAGCAGCAGCGCGTCGCGGTGGCCCGCGCACTGGTCACCGACCCGTCGATGATCCTGGCCGACGAGCCGACCGGGAACCTCGACACCACCTCGACCACCGACGTGATGAACCTGTTCGTGGAGCTCAACGAGTCCGGCCGCACGGTCGTGCTGATCACCCACGAACCCGAGGTCGCCGAGTTCGCCAAGAGGGTCGTGACCCTGCGCGACGGCCGGATCGTGAGTGACGAGCGCCGATGACGATCTGGGAGTCCGCGCGGATCGCGGTACGGGGCCTGCGGGCCGGGCCGCTGCGGTCGCTGCTGACGATGCTCGGGATCATCATCGGGGTCGCCGCGGTGATCGTGCTGGTCGCGTTCGGCAACGGGCTGCAGCGCTTCGTCGCCGACGCGTTCGGGCCGCTCGCCAACCAGATCCAGATCACCCCGGACCGCGGCGGCATCAGCGGCACCGGCACCCCGCGCGACCTCACCGACGCCGACGTCCGCGCCCTGCGCGACCGGGCCTCCGCCCCGGCGGTCGCCTCGGTCAGCCCGTCGGTGACCGGCTCGGCGCAGCTGCAGCTGGCCGGCGGCGGGAGCGTCCGCAGCGGCGTGACCGGCGCCGACGCCGACTATCTCGACATCGCCAACCGGGAGCTCGTCGTCGGGTCGTTCTTCGACGACCGGCAGGCCACGACCCGGGCGAAGGTCGTGGTGCTCGGCCCCAACCCGGTGGCCACGTTGTTCGGCGGCCGCGCCGGCGAGGCGCTCGGCTCGGAGGTGCGGATCGGTCGCACCTCGTTCCGGGTGATCGGCGTGCTCGCGGCCAACGGGCAGCAGGACGACGTCGCGGTCATGCCGCTGGGTGCCGCGCGGGCCTACCTGACCGGCGGCGGCGACGACGTCGACCAGATCACCGTGCGGGCGGTGTCCACCGACGCGGTGCCGCAGGCGGTCGAGCAGGTCACCACGATCCTCGACGAACGGCACCGCATCGACGACCCGCAGGACCGCGACTACACCGTCACCGCGCTGCAGAGCCTGCTCGACCAGTCCTCACAGGTCCTGAGCTTCGTGACGATCTTCGTCGCGGCGGTCGCGGGCATCTCGCTGCTGGTCGGGAGCATCGGCGTCGCCAACATCATGCTGGTCACGGTGACCGAGCGGACCCGCGAGATCGGCATCCGCAAGGCCATCGGCGCACGCCGCCGCGCGATCCTGCAGCAGTTCCTCATCGAGGCGATGGTCCTGACCGGCATCGGCGGGGTCATCGGGATCCTGCTCGGCGTCGGCGTGTCCGCGCTGGCCGGGATCGTCCTGCCCCGCCTCGTGCCCGACTTCCCCGCCCCGACGGTGTCGGCCGGATCGGTGGTGCTCGCCTTCGGGGTCAGCCTGCTGATCGGGCTGCTCGCCGGCGGTTTCCCCGCCAACCGGGCCGCACGGATGCGGCCCATCGACGCACTGCGGCACCAGTGACAGCAGCTGAGGAGCACTTCATGACCCGACTGCGGCTCGCGGGCAGCCTGCTGCTCGCCGGACTCGTCGGCCTCACGGCCTGCAGCGGCGGGGAGCAACCGCCGCCGACGGCCGTCGTCGACCGGGGTGTGGTCTCCACCGGGGTGTCGGCGTCGGGCTCGCTGGTGTCGATCACCCAGCAGAACCTCGGGTTCACCGAGGGCGGCCGGATCACCGAGCTGCTGGTCGAGGTCGGCGAGACCGTCGCGGCGGGGCAGCCGCTGGCCAGGCTGGACGACGCCGAGGCCCGGTCGAAGGTCGTCGCCGCGCAGGCCGCCCTGGACCAGCAGCAGGCGTCGCTGGGCAAGCTGACCGGCGCGAACACCGTCGAGGCCGCACAGACCTCGCTGGGCTCGGCCGAGTCGGTGCTCGCCGCGACCCGCGACCAGGTCGGTGCGCAGAACGCCGCGAACGACACCGCCGTCGAGCGGGCGAAGGTCCAGCTGGCCTTCGACCGCAAGCAGCTCGCCGCGGCGCAGGAGAAGCTGGAGACCGACCGGCGGGCCTGCAAGCGCTCCGGTGGCAGCACCGCGACCGCCACCCCGGCCCCGGCCACCCCGGAGCCCGACTCCGCGTCCTCCGGCGGCGGCCTGCTCGGCGGCCTGTCCGGCGGGTCCGGCACGTCGGGCGGGTCCGGACTCGGCGCGGCCACGACCGACCCGGCCTGCACCGCCGTCGCCGCCGACGAGCAGGCCGTGACGACGGCGAAGGGCCAGGTCATCGCCTCCCAGACGGCGCTGGCGCAGGCCGAGGGCACCCGCGACACCGGGGCCGCCTCCGGCCGGGTCTCGATCGCGAACGCCGAGAGCGCGGTCGCCGACGCCCGATCCCAGCTCACCGGGGCGAACAACGACGCGCCGGCCGACGTCGCGGTGCAGGACGCCGTGGTCGCCGACGCCCGCAACACCCTCGCCGACGCCCAGCGCGGCCTGGACGACACGCTGCTGCGCGCCCCGGTCGCCGGCACCGTGTCCGCGATCAACGGCGCGGTCGGCGACGTCGTGCCCGCCGCGAGCTCCACGACCGCGCTCGCCCCCGGCTCCGACGCCCGGATCCCGCAGGCCGTCGGGTCGGCGTCGGCGGCATCGGGCGCCGCGGGGGCCACCGGGGGCGGCGCGTCCGCGGCCGGCGGGGCCCCGTTCATCACCCTCAACGACCTGCAGACCTACCAGCTGGTCGTCCCGTTCGAGGAGAGCGACGCGGCCCGGGTCGCGCCGAACCAGACGGTCGACGTCACCGTCGACGCACTGCCCGGGGTGAGCCTGCCCGCGACCGTGGTGGCCGTCGCCCCGACCGCGACGCAGCTCTCCGGCGTCGTGAGCTACTACGCGACCGTCGTGCTGAACCGCACCGACCCCCAGCTGCGCGACGGCCAGACCGCGCAGGCCGACGTGCGCACCGAGGCCCGCAACGGGGTGCTGCGGGTGCCCAACACCGCCGTCCGGCAGGAGGGCGGGCGCTCGGTCGTCGACGTGCCCGGCGACGACGGCGCCCCGGTGACCCGGCAGTTCGTCCCCGGCCTGGTCGGTGACCAGTTCACCGAGGTCCGCTCCGGCCTGGACGACGGCCAGCAGGTCCTGCTGCCGCAGGCCACCGTCGCGGCGACCCCGGGCGGCCCCGGCGGAGGCGGCCCCGGCGGGGGCGGCGCGGGCGGGAACTGACCCGCTCCGCCCGTCACCCCCGGCGCGCTCCGCCCCGGTGGGCGACCGGACGCGACGGCGCGTCCTCCGGGACCGTCCCGGCCGTCGCCGGGATGGTCCGCCAGGCGACGATCGCCGCGGCCAGGGTGACCGCCGCGGCGATCAGCGAGGTCGTCTGCATGGCGACGGTGAACGAGGCGCGGGCACCGTCGAGCACCGGCGAGGCCGGGTCGAGGGCGTTCGTTCCCGCGGCGAGCGAGTCGGTCACCGCGGCCCGTGCGGCCGGGTCCAGCCCGGCGGGCAGCGTGAGGCGGTCGCGGTAGATCAGCGACACCACCGACCCGAGGACGGCGACGCCCATCGCGACCCCCAGCTCCAGCGCCGTCTCGGAGATGGCCGACGCCGCTCCCGCCTTGCGCGGCGGCACCGACGACACGACCGCGTCGGTGGTCAGCGTCTGGGTCAGGCCGACGCCGAGCCCCAGCGGGACCAGGGCCAGCGCCAGCCACAGGTAGCTGGTGAAGCCCTCGGCGACCGCGACGGCCACCAGCCCCCCGGTGACCAGCCCGAGGCTCACCGCGATCGCCCGGCCGAGCCCCAGCGCGCGGGAGAACCGCCCCACGACGGCGACGACGGCGACCGCCGACAGCGTGGTCGGCAGCTCCCCGAGACCGGCCTGCAGCGGTGAGAACCCGCGCACGAGCTGCAGGTACTGGGAGAAGAAGAACAGCGTCCCGATGAGGGCGAACACGGCCATGAACCCGGCGAACACCGAGCCGGCGAAGGCCGGGCGGGCGAACAGCGACACGTCGATCAGCGGGACGGTCAGACGCCGCTGGCGACGGACGAACAGCGCGCCCAACGCGAGCCCGGTCGCCAGCGCGGCGACGCCGGCGACGTCGATCCCGGCCGTGACGGTGTGCTTGACCGCCCACACGACCGGCACGATCGCGGCCATCGACAGCAGCGCCGAGACCAGGTCGAACGGCCCCGGTGCGGGGTCGCGCGACTCGGGCAGCAGCCACACCCCGGCCACGATCAGCACGACCATGATCGGGACGTTGATCAGGAACACCGAGCCCCAGGAGAAGTGCTCCAGCAGCGCGCCGCCGACCAGCGGGCCGACCGCGGCACCGCCGCTGGCCGCGGCCGCCCAGGCCGCGACGGCCCGGGCCCGCTCGGCCGGGTCGGTGAACACGGTCCGGATCAGCGACAGCGTCGAGGGCATCAGCGTCGCGCCGGCGACGCCGAGCAGCAGCCGGGCCACGATGAGCATCGCGGGGGTGGTGGACAGCGCCGCGAACAGCGACGCCGCCCCGAACGCGGCGGCGCCGACCAGCAGCAGCCGCTTGCGGCCGACCCGGTCGGCCAGCGACCCCATGACGACGAGCAGCCCGGCCAGGGCCAGGGAGTAGACGTCGCCGATCCACAGGATCTCGGTCGCCGTCGGCGACAGGTCCGCGGTCAGCGAGGGCACGGCGAGGTAGAGGACGGTGTTGTCGACCGCGAGGACCAGGACGGCGATCGACAGCACCGCGAGGGCCGCCCAGCGGCGGCGGGGCGTGAGCCCCTGGGTGGTGGTGTCGGCGTACATGAGCAAAACTGTACCGACTGGTCGGTTTAGTTTCGACGTGGTGTCCGTCTCGTCGGCACCGGACGGGAGGATGGACGCATGGGTCGCACGACCGGACGGTCCCCGGAGGACACACGCAAGCTGGTGCTCGACGCCGCCGCGTCCGCCATCCGCACGCACGGCATCGGGGCGACGCTCGACCTCGTCGCGCGGGAGGCCGGGATCTCCAAGGGCGGACTCGTCTACCACTTCCCCAGCAAGACCGCGCTGCTCGTCGCCCTGGCGCAGGTGGAGCTCGACACGTTCTGGGACGCCGTGCACGCCCACCTCGACCAACCCGAGGGCACCCCCGGACGGCTGGTGCGCGCCTACGTGCGGGCCAGCCTGGCACCGGTCGACGAGGGCGAGGCCCTGGAACGGTTCACCCTGATCGCCCAGCTCCTCGCGGTGCCCGAGGTCCTCGACCTGGCCCGGGTGGACGACGAGCGCTGGCAGGCCGCGCTCGCCGGGGACGGGGTGCCGGAGGCGACGCGCACGCTGGTCCTCGCCGCCGCCGACGGGATCGGCGGACGACCGCTGTGGGCGGCGGACCTGGAACCGGCGGTGCGGGAGCGGCTGGAGGCCGACCTGCTGGACATGGTGGACGCGGCGCTGCGCACGCCGCCGGCCGAGCGCTGACCCCGCGGCGCGGTCGGCCGTCCCGTACCCGTCGACTGTGACGATCGTGTGTCCTACCGCCCCTGTGGCGACACACATTCCTCACACCGTTTACCCCGCGCGGCCCTGTCCGCGACCGGGCCGGACTCCCTAGCTTGTCCACACCCGACGGGCCCCGTCGGTGACGACGCGCCCCGGGAGGACGCCATGGCGAACGATCCGTCGGACTACCTGGAGCGACGACGGCTGCGCACCGGGGCGGCGGGCTGGGTCCTGCTCGCCGGTCTCGGCGTCAGCTACGTCATCTCCGGCGACTACTCGGGATGGAACTTCGGTCTCGCCGAGGGCGGGTTCGGCGGGCTGCTGATCGCCGGCGTCGTCATCGCCGCCATGTACTTCGCGATGGTGCTGGGGATGGCCGAGCTGTCCTCGGCGCTGCCGGCGGCGGGCGGCGGCTACACCTTCGCCCGGCGCGCGCTCGGCCCGTGGGGCGGGTTCGCGACCGGCACCGCGATCCTCATCGAGTACGCGATCGCCCCGGCCGCCATCGCCACCTTCATCGGCGCCTACGTCGAGTCGCTCGGCCTGTTCGGCATCACCGACGGCTGGTGGGTCTACCTGGCCGCGTACGTGCTGTTCATCGGCATCCACATCGCCGGCGTGGGCGAGGCGCTCAAGGTCATGTTCGTGATCACCGCGATCGCCGTGGTCGGACTGCTGATCTTCGCCGCCGCCGCGGTGCCGCTGTTCGACGCGGGCAACCTCGTCGACATCCCGCCGACCGACGCCGCCGGCGCCTCGGCGTTCCTGCCGTTCGGCTGGCTGGGGATCTGGTCGGCGGTGCCGTTCGCGATCTGGTTCTTCCTCGCCCTGGAGGGCGTCCCGCTCGCGGCGGAGGAGGCCCGCGACCCGGAGCGCAACGTCCCCCGCGGGATCGTCGCGGCGATGCTCGTCCTGCTCGTCACCGGCGCGCTGGTGCTGGTGCTGGCGACCGGGGCGCTCGGCGCGCAGGCGCTCTCGGAGTCGGGCAACCCGCTGGTGGAGGCGCTCGGCGGGTCCACGGCGGGCGTCGTCGTCAACTACGTCGGTCTCGCCGGGCTCGTCGCCAGCTTCTTCTCGATCATCTACGCCTACTCCCGGCAGACCTTCGCGCTGTCGCGGGCCGGGTACCTGCCCCGGGCCCTGTCGGTGACCAACGGTCGCAAGGCCCCCACGCTCGCGCTCGTCGTGCCCGGCGTGATCGGGTTCCTACTGTCGCTGACCGGGCAGGGCGCGGTGCTGCTCAACATGGCGGTGTTCGGGGCGGCACTGTCGTACGTGCTGATGATGGTCAGCCACATCGTGCTGCGCCGGACCGCACCGGAGATGCCCCGCCCCTACCGCACCCCGGGCGGGGTCGCGACGACCGGGTTCGCCCTGGTCGTCGCGGTGCTGGCGGTCGTCGCGACCTTCCTGGTCGACCCGGTCGCCGCCGGCGCGACCCTCGGCGCCTTCGCCCTGTTCATGCTGTACTTCGCGCTCTACTCACGACACCACCTGGTCGCCGCGGCACCCGACGAGGAGTTCGCCGCGCTGGCCCGCGCGGAGGAGGAGCTCACGTGACGGTCCGCCGGACCACGCTCGGGGGCCACACCCACGAGTTCGCCGACCTGCGCGCACTGCTGGCCGCGGCCACGCCACAACGGTCCGGGGACGTGCTCGCCGGGGTCGCGGCCCGCTCGGAACAGGAACGGGTCGCCGCCCAGACGGTGCTGGCCGACCTGCCGCTCGCCACCTTCCTCGACGAGCAGGTCGTCCCCTACGAGGACGACGAGGTGACCCGCCTGATCGTCGACTCGCACGACGCCGAGGCGTTCGCCCCGGTCGCGTCGATGACCGTCGGCGAGTTCCGCGAGCACCTGCTCGACCCGGCCACCGACACCACCGCGCTCGCCCCCGGGCTGACCCCGGAGATGGTCGCGGCGACCTCCAAGCTCATGCGGCTGCAGGACCTGATCGCCGTCGGGCGGCGCACCCCGGTCGTCACCGCGTTCCGCTCGACGGTCGGGCTGCCCGGCACGATGGCGACCCGGCTGCAGCCCAACCACCCCACCGACGACCCCGCCGGGGTGACCGCCTCGATCGTCGACGGGCTGCTGCTCGGCTGCGGCGACGCCGTCATCGGCATCAACCCGGCGACGGACTCGCCGCAGCGCACCACCGACCTGCTGCACCTGATCGACGAGGTCCGCACCCGCTACGACATCCCCACCCAGTCCTGCGTGCTCGCCCACGTCACGACCTCGATCGAGATCATGGAACGCGGCGCCCCGGTCGACCTGGTGTTCCAGTCGATCGCCGGGACCGAGGCCGCGAACACCGGGTTCGGGGTGACCCTGGCGATGCTGCGGGAGGCGCACTCCGCCGCGCTGTCGCTGGACCGCGGCACCGTCGGCACGCAGTGCATGTACTTCGAGACCGGCCAGGGGTCCGCGCTGTCCGCCGACGCCCACCACGGCGTCGACCAGCAGACGCTGGAGGTCCGCGCCTACGCCGTGGCGCGGGCGTTCGACCCGCTGCTGGTCAACACCGTCGTCGGGTTCATCGGGCCGGAGTACCTGCTCGACGGCAAGCAGATCACCCGCGCCGGGCTGGAGGACCACATGTGCGGGAAGCTGCTCGGCGTCCCGATGGGTGTCGACGTCTGCTACACCAACCACGCCGAGGCCGACGCCGACGACACCGACGCGCTGCTCACCCTGCTCGGCGCGGCGGGCTGCTCGTTCGTCATCTGCGTGCCCGGCGGCGACGACGTGATGCTGCACTACCAGTCGCTGTCCTTCCACGACGCGCTCTACGCCCGCCAGGTGCTCGGGCTGCGTCCCGCGCCGGAGTTCGAGGCGTGGCTGACCACGATGGACATGCTCGACGGCGACGGGCGGCTGCGGGACCTGCCCGCGGGCGCCGTCCGGACCCTGACCGCGGGTGTCCGGTGAGCGACCCGCTCGACGTGCTGCGCGCCTCCACCCGGGCCCGGGTGGCGCTCGGCCGCGCCGGGGACGCCCTGCCGACCGCGCGGCTGCTGGAGCTGCGCGCCGCGCACGCCGCCGCCCGCGACGCCGTGCACACCCCGCTCGACGTCGACGCGCTCGCCGAGCGGATCACCGGGCTGGGGGTGTCCACGCTGCACGCCGCGGGCGCGCCCGCCGACCGCACCGAGTACCTGACCCGGCCCGACCTGGGCCGCCGCCTCGCCGCGGGCACCGAGCTGCCCCGCGGCGACCACGACGTGGCGCTCGTCGTCGCCGACGGGCTCTCGCCCCGCGCGGGCGCCGAGCACGCCCCGGGGATGCTCGCCGAGATCCTGGAACGGCTCGACGGCTGGCGGGTGGCCCCGGTCGTGATCGCCACCCAGGCCCGGGTCGCGCTCGGCGACGAGATCGCTTCCGCCCTCGGCGCCCGGCACGTCGTCGTGCTCGTCGGGGAGCGGCCGGGGATGAGCTCGGTGGACTCGCTGGGGCTGTACTTCACCTACGACGCCCACCGCGGGCGCCGCGACTCCGAGCGCAACTGCATCTCCAACGTCCGCCCGCCGCACGGCACCGGCTACGCCGCCGCGGCGACCACCCTGGCGCTGCTGATGAGCGAGGCGCGGCGGCTGAAGCTGTCCGGGGTCGCGCTCAAGGCCGATCCGGCGCTGCCGCCGGGCTGAGCGGCCCGCAGCGGGCGCCCCCGCGGCCGGCCGGGGTGGCCCCGGTCGTCCCCGGTCCGGCCGCGACCGGCGGTGCGCCGGCCAGCTCCGCCAGCCCGCGCAGGACCGGACGTAGCTCGGCCAGGGTCAGCCGGGCGGGCTGGACGTGGCAGAGCAGGTCGGTGGCGTACGGCAGGCAGGGATCCGCCGCCAGTGCGGCGCGCACCTCGGGGCCGGTGCCGGCGTGGACGTTCCCGGCGGCGAACCAGGCCGCCGGATCGTGTCCGCGCCGGGCGACGTGCGGCGCGAGCAGCGCGTGCACGGCCGCGCGCGAGGAGCCGGGAAGCACCGGCCGGGACAGCCCGACCCGGGCACCCCCGGCGGCCCGGAATCGGGCCAGCAGCCCGGCGGAGCGTCGGTCGTCGGGGCCGGCCGGGCCGGAGCGACGCCCCGACAGCAGCCCCAGGCCGTGGCGCGCGGCGGTGTCGACGCCCTCGGGGGACGACGTCGCCAGCCACAGCCGCTCCCGCAGACCCGGTGCTCGCGGGGTGACGGCCGGGCCGGTGCCGGTGAGCGCGTCCAGGGCGGCGCCCAGGCGGGCGTGCCGCTGCGCAGGGTCGACGCCGAACGCCTCGGCGACGCCCGGGTCGGACCCGGCGCCCAGTCCCAGCTCGAGCCGGCCACCGCTGAGCACGTCGACGGTGGCCGCGTCCTCGGCGAGGCGCAGCGGGTGCTCCAGCGACGCCACGACGACGGCGGTGCCCAGCCGGATCCGCGAGGTGGCTGCGGCGACCGCGGCCAGGACCACCAGCGGTGAGGACGCGTGCCC
This sequence comes from Pseudonocardia sp. ICBG601, assembly GCF_020496245.1. NCBI lineage: Bacteria > Bacillati > Actinomycetota > Actinomycetes > Pseudonocardiales > Pseudonocardiaceae > Pseudonocardia > Pseudonocardia sp. ICBG601. The sequence goes on from NZ_JAHLJA010000168.1 coordinate 29,790, forward strand.
CTGCTGGGCGCCGAGATGGTGCTGGGCCAGCCAGAACGACGCGAACCCCAGCTCCTCGGCGAGCACCGCGAGGCCGACGGTGTCGGCCAGCTCGGACGCCGCGTCGCGCGGGCCGGCCGCGTGGGTGAGCACGCCCCATCTCACACCGGACACTATGGACATCTGACGAGGTTTTCATACATTGGGTCGGTGCTCCCACCCCGTCTGCGCGTCGTCGGCGCCGCCCTGTCCCTGCTGCTGCTCGCCGGGTGCGGCGCCGCCGTCACCGACGCCCCGGCCGGTGGGGCGCCGGCCGCGGGGTTCCCGGTCGTCGACGACAACTGCGGCGTGACCACGACCTACACCGCGCCGCCCACCCGGGCGGTCACCCTGACCTCGAACGCCACCGAGCTGCTGCTGGAGCTCGGGGTGGAGCGGTCGATGGTCGGGACGGCGTACCTGAGGAACCGGCCGATTGGCGAGCGCTACGCCGCGGCGTACGCGACGGTGCCGGTGCTCGCGCCGGGCCAGCCGTCGCTGGAGCAGCTGCTCGCCGCCGAGCCCGACTTCGTCTACTCCGGCTACCCCGACGGATTCTCCGAGTCCAGCGGACACACCCGTGCGCGGCTCGCCGAGCTGGGCATCGACAGCCACCTCAACCCCGAGTCGTGCCGGGAGGGGCGTTCGGGCTTCGAGGACCTGTTCGGCGAGACGACCCGGATCGGCGCGATCTTCGGGGTGCCGGAGCGGGCCGAGCGCAGCGTCGAGGGCATGCGGGCCCGGCTCGACGCCGTCGCGGCGCAGCTCGGGACCGTCGATCCGGTGCCGGTGTTCGTCTACAACAGCGGCACCGACGCGCACCGCACCGCGGGCGGCCGGGCGCTGCTCACCGACATGATCGAGCGTGCCGGGGGGCGCAACGTGTTCGCCGACCTCGACCAGCGCTGGGGCGAGGTGTCCTGGGAGCAGGTCGTCCGCCACGCCCCCGCCGTCGTCCTCATCTACGACTACCTCGACCCGAGCGTCGAGTCGAAGATCGCGACGCTGCGCGCGACGCCGGCACTCGCCGGACTGCCCGCGCTGGCCGGTCCGTTCCCGACGGTCCCGCTGTCGGAGGCCCAGCCCGGGCCGCGCTCGGTCGACGCCGTCGAGCGGCTGGCCCGCGAGCTGCACCCCGACCGGTTCCGGTGACCGGGCGCGCGCGGCTCCTCGCGGTGCTGCGCCCGGACGGGCCGCTCCCCGATCCCGCGCCGGCCCGCGGCGCCGGTCGTGGCGCGGGCCGCGACGGCGGGCGCGGCCGGGTGCCGACGGCGACGGCGGTCGCCGTCCTGGCGGTGCTGCTGGTGCTCGCCGCCGGCCTCGCGCTCACCACGGGCTCGGTGCACGTGCCCTGGTCGGTGACCTGGCGGATCCTCGCCCACCGGGTCGGCGGCACCGCCTGGGTGCCCGACCCGGACTGGTCGCGGGCCGACGACCTGATCATCGCCGACACCCGGTTGCCCCGGGTGCTGCTCGCCGGGCTGGTCGGCGCGGCGCTGACGGTGGCCGGGATGGTGCTGCAGGCCGTGGTGCGCAACCCGCTGGCCGGGCCGGGCGTCATCGGCGTCTCCGCGGGGGCGGCGACGGGCGCGGTGGTCGTGATGCGGTTCGGGCTGCTCGGCGCGGGCGCGCTCACGCTGAACGTGGCCGCGTTCGCCGGTGCGCTGCTGACCCTCGCCGTGGTGCTGGTCATCGCCCGCTCCGGCGGGCGGATCACCGTCCTGCGGCTGATCCTCGGCGGTGTCGCGGTCGGGTCGGTGCTCTCGGCGCTGACCAGCCTGCTGGTGCTGACCGCGCCCAGTCCCACGCTGGCGTCGCAGGTGCTGTTCTGGACCCTCGGCGGGTTCGGCGCCGCCCGCTGGGACGTGCTGGTGGTGCCGGCGGTCGTCCTCGGCGCCGGGGTCGTGGTGCTCGTGTCGCGGGCGCGTGACCTGGACCTGCTGCTGGCCGGCGACGAGAGCGCGGGCGCCCTCGGGCTGGACGTGCACCGGTTCCGGCAGGCGATGTTCGTCGTCGTCGCCGTGCTGGTCGGGGTGACGGTCGCGGTGAGCGGGGTGATCGGCTTCGTGGGGCTGATGCTGCCGCACGTCGTCCGGTTCCTCGTCGGGTCCGGCCACCGGCGGGGACTGCCGGTCGCGGTTCTGGTCGGCGCACTGTTCACGGTGCTGGCCGACCTGGTCGCGCGGACCGTCGTCATCCCCGAGGAGCTGCCGGGCGGCATCGTCACGGCGCTGGTCGGCGGCCCGTTCTTCGTGTGGCTGCTGCGCCGCGACGGGCGCCGGGAGGGTGCGCGGTGACCCCCTGGAGATCGACGACGTGCACGTCGTCGCCGGGACGGCCACGCTGGTCGCCGGGGTCTCGCTGACCGTCGGCCCGGGCGAGGTGGTCGGGCTGCTCGGCCCGAACGGCAGCGGCAAGTCCTCGCTGCTGCGCACCGTCTACCGGGTCGGGGTGCCGTCGTCGGGGACGGTCCTGGTCGAGGGGACCGACGTGCGGCGGGTCCCGGCGCGGTGGGTGGCCCAGCGGGTCGGCGTGGTCCTGCAGGACATGCCCTCGGACTTCCCGCTGACCGTGCGCGAGGTCGTCACGATGGGGCGCTCGCCGCACAAGCGCCCGCTCGCCGCCGACGACCGGTCGACGACGCCCTGGTCGCCGCCGCCCTGGAGCTGCTGGAGCTCACCCGCCTCGCCGGACGACGCTTCGCCACGTTGTCCGGCGGCGAGCGGCAGCGCGCACTGGTCGCGCGGGCACTGGTCGGGCGCCCGGCGCTGCTGGTGATGGACGAGCCGACCAACCACCTCGACGTCCGCCACCAGCTGGAACTGCTGACACTGGTGCGCGAGCTGGGCCTGCCCGCGCTGGTGGCCCTGCACGACCTGAACCTGGCCGCGCGCTACTGCGACCGGCTGTGCCTGCTCGACGCCGGTCGGGCCGTGGCCACGGGGACGCCCGCGCAGGTGCTGACCCCGGAGCGGATCGCCGCGGTCTACGGCGTCACCGCGACGGTGCTGGCGCACCCGTCGGCCGACTGTCCGCTGATCGTGCTGTCCCCCTGAGCGCGGTCCGCCCGCGTCGGGTGGGTCCCACCCGGCGCGGGCGCCACGACGTCGGGCCGGGAACGACCCGCCTCAGCCCCGTACCCGCGGCTGCACGTCGGTGGGCCAGTCGTCGCCGCCCGCTCCCGCCCGCGCCTCCTGCCGGGTGCTGCCGTCCCGCGACGGCCCGGCGAGCTGCGCGGTGGCGTCGGCATCGGCGTACTGCTCCCGGATCGCCTCCTGCGCCGACTGCGGCAGCTCGTGCAGCATGTCCATGACCCGCTCCCGGCGACGGTGCACCGCCTTCCGGTCCGGCATCCCCGTCGAGGCCACCAACTGCGGCTTCATCGGCGGACGACCCTCCAGCTCACCCGCCTCCTCCATCTCCCGGGCAGCCTGCGCGGCGTCCTTCTCCTCCGACATCCCGATCGGACCCTCACGACGCCCGTTCAGGAACTGCGCCACCACCGGCTCGTCCGAGGTCAACAACACCTCCCGCGGACCGAACATCGCCAGATGCTTGCGATACAGCAGACCGATGTTGTCCGGCACCGTCTGCGCCGAGTTGATGTCATGGGTCACGATCAGGAACGTCGAATCCGTCATCGCGTTCAAATCGATGATCAACTGGTTCAGGTACGCCGTCCGCACCGGATCCAGACCCGAGTCCGGCTCATCGAACAAAATGATCTTCGGATCCAGCACCAACGCCCGCGCCAACCCCGCACGCTTGCGCATACCACCCGAGATCTCCCCCGGCAGCTTCCCCTCCGCACCCACCAGACCGACCATGTCGATCTTCTCCATGACGATGTCCCGGATCGCCGACTCCGACTTGCGCGTGTGCTCCCGCAACGGGAACGCGATGTTGTCGAACAAGTTCATCGACCCGAACAACGCACCGTCCTGGAACAGCACCCCGAACAGCTTCCGGATCTCGTACAGCTCGGACTCCGAGCACTTGCACAGATCCACACCCTCGATGACGATCGATCCCCGCTCGGGCTTGAGCAGCCCGATCAGCGACTTCAGGAACACCGACTTGCCGGTACCCGACGGGCCCAGCAGCACCGACACCTCGCCCGCGGGCAGGGTCAGTGTCACGTCCGACCAGATGTTGGCCGGACCGAAGGACTTCGTCAGTCCCTCGACCTTCACCTCGACGCCCGTCATCTCGTGGCCTCTCGACTCGCAGTTCGCGTACTAGAAGTTTCGCAGGTCCGACACCAGCCAGCGCCCGTCGACGAACTCGACGATCACCTCGGCACGGCCGACGGTGGTCCGCTTGTCGTCGGCGCCGCGGCTGGCGTCCTGGGTCAGGTAGAGCAGGGTGGTGACCCGGTCGGGCCGGGCGTCGACGACACCGGCCCGGGTCACCGTCGTGCGGGTACCGACCCCGCGGTCCAGCGCCGGGCCCACGACCGAGTCGAGGACGGTGCCGAACTGGCGGCCGAAGTCTCCGGTGACGAGCCCGCGGGCCCGTGCGAGGTCGGCGTCCCGGGACGCGGGCCGGTAGCTGAGGACCTGCTCGGTGAGGGTCCGGGCGGCGGCGAGCCCGTCGGTCCTGGCCTGCTCGATCTGCTGGGCCGGGCGGACGACGACCAGGTGGACCACGACGGCCGCCACGGCGACGACCACGGCGAGCACGCCTGCCGTCGTCGTCACGGCGCGCCGGCCGGGGAGCGGGACCCTCACGGTGCGACCTCCACGGTCGAGACCTTCCACGAGCCCTCCTGGTGGGCGAGCGTCAGCAGCATCCGGAAGTCCCGCTTCGCGCCGTCGGGGATCTCGGAGTTGCGGACGGTGGTGCTCGCGCTGACCAACACGACGGCGGTGTCGTCGTCGGCCCGCTCGATCCCGACGGCGTCGATGCGTCCCTCGGTCGACACCTTCCCCTCCACCAGGATCTTCCCGAACACCTCGGAGAAGCGGCCGAGCTCGGTGCGGAACGGCTCCGCGGCGACGGCGAGCAGGTCCTCGCTGCGCTGGCGGGCGTTGTCGCCGCCGATGCTGATGAAGTCGTTCACGACGCGGGTCGACACGTCGGTGATCTCCCGCCGGTCGGCCTCGGCGCGGCTGGTGGACACCCAGCCCAGTCCGACGAGGACCGCACCGGTGAGGGCCAGCAGGAGCAGCAGGACCGCTGCCGCCGGGAGCAGGAGGCCCCGCCGCCCCGTGTCGGACGCCGTGGTGTCGGGTCCCGCAGCGGACCCGGTGGCCGCCTCGGCGCGGTCCGTCCGCTCGCCCGCCGTCACGCCTGGTCCAGACCGGCGATCAGCCATCGGCCGTCGACCTCGCGCATCGTCACGGTCGCCGCCACGGTGTCCACCCGCTCCCCCTGGTCGGTCGTCGTGCTCTGGTTGACGAAGGCGAGCACCTTCGCGTCGCCGCCCTCGGAACCGATCCACGCGGCCCCGACCACGCGGGCCAGCGTGCGTGCCTTCAGCCGCTCCGCGTTCGGGCGGACCGACTCGTCGAAGAGCCGCTCGTAGTCGTCGTGGAAGCTACCGGTCGTCGCCTCGTCGACGACCCTGGCGGCCGCGTCGAGCTTGGTGCCGTCGTAGGACAGCAGGGTCTGCAGCTGCGTCGTGGTCGCGGCCAGCACGTCGGCCCGGGTCCGCTCCTCGGCGCCGCCCGAGGCGAGCATCGCCCCGAGCACCCCCGCGACGACGGCCAGCACCGCCGCCACGGCGGTCAACCCGATGACCAGCATGCGCCGCCGGGACCGAGCCGGGCGGGCGGCGCCGCCGGTCGTGCCCCGGTCCTCGGTGTCCCCGGTGCCCACGCCGGTCCGGTCGTCGATCCGGTGGGACCCGCCGTCGTCGCCGACCGGCCTCACGGCACGAACTCCAGTCGGGAGACCAGCCATCGTCCGTCCTCCTCCTGCACGGTCAGTCGCATCCGGTACTGGCGGGGTTCACCCTGGGGGACCTGGGTGTTGCGCACCGTCGAGTTCGCGGACACGAGCACCACCGCCCGCCCCGGCCCGTGCTCGGCGACACCGGCCGCGACGACCGATCCGGTCGAGGTGACCTCGGCGTCCCGGATCGCGCCGACGAAGCCGGCGGACCGGCCCGCGAGCTGGCTCGCGAACTCCCCCGTCGATCCGGCGGTGAGTCGCGCGAGGGTGTCCTGCGCGGTCGCCGGGTCGATGGTGAGCAGATCGGTCACCGTCTGGCGGGCGGCCACCAGGGCCGGCTCGTCGTCCCCCGCCGCCGGTGCCAGCCGGACGGCCAGCACGGTGACCAGCACCGCCAGCAGCGCCACGACCACGCCCAGTCCGGCCGGCAGCAGCGCTCCCGCGGGCAGGCGTCGCCGCCGGGACGCAGTCGAGTCCTCCTCGACCACGCCGACCGTGTCGACCGCGGCGTCCTCGGCCGGGGCGCTCATCCGCCCGCTCCGGCCGGAGCGGTGGCGCCGAGCGGGTCCAGCACGATGCCCTGCCACCCGGTGTTCGACGACGGGACCTGGTTCCCGTCGACGATCGGGGTGGTGCTGCCCGGCGGCAGGAAGATCCCGTCCAGCGCGACGGCGTCGGAGGGCAGGTAGCCCTGCTCCCCCGGGGCGTAGGGCTGGTTCTCCTCCGGGTCGGTGTTCGGCCCGCCGCTGGGCAGCCTGTCCGAGCGCAGCAGGTTGTCCGCGGTGCTCGTGGTCTGTGTACCGGCGACCTCCATCTGGGTGTCGATCGCTGCCCGGCGCGCGGCCTCGGCCTCCTCGGGGCTCTGGAAGTTCAGGCCGCAGGACCGGGCGTCCGGACCCCGACCGCCGGGGACCGGGGCTCCGGGCGGGCAGGCGTAGGCCTTGCCGCCGCGGGCCGCCTTGAGCGGGTCGGCGTCCTTGCAGCGCACGTCGCTCGGCGGCCGGGCCGGCGAGCTGTCGTTCGGCGGACGCCGGTCGACGACGAAGCCCTCGGTGCACGGCGCGGGATCGTTGACCTGCGTCTGCAGGTTGATCTTGATCGTGCCCGGGACCGGCGAGCTGCTCAGCGTCCCGATCGACGCCTGCAGCATCGACGGCAGGATCGTCAGCGTCTGCTGCAGGTGCGGGACGTAGACCCGGGTCACCTCACCGACCGAGGTCAGGTTCCCGAGCAGCTGCGGGAGCGGGTCCCCGACCTGCTTCACGAAGCTCGCGACCTCGTCGAGGGCCGGCGGGAACACGCCGAGGGTCGACCGGAGCGAGCCGTCGGCCTCCGCGAGCCGGCCGGTGAACGACGCCAGGTTCGCCAGGTAGGTCCGGATGTCACCGGAGGTGGCGTTCTGGGTGTCCAGCACCGGCGCGGCGTCCTCGATCAGCCGGACCGTCGGGTCCAGGTTGGCCTGGGCCTCGGTGGTGAGCAGGTCGAGCGAGTCGATCAGCCGCTGCAGGTCGTCGCCACTGCCGGCGAACGCCTTCCCGAGGTCGTCGACGGTGGCGTTGAACTTCTGCCCCGGCACCGACGCGGCGAGTGCGTTGGCCTTCTCCAGCAGTTCACCGGTCGTCGTCGGCAGCACCACCCGGTCGGCGGGGACGACCGCGCCGTCCTCGATGAAGGGGCCGGCGGTCGTGCGCGGCTCGAAGTTGACGTACTGCTCACCGACCGCGGAGACGCTGCGGACCTCCACCGCGGAGTCGACCGGGATCGGGTGGTCGTCGAGCACCTGGATGTCGGCCTCGACCCCGGTCGGGGTGAGCCGGACCTCGTCGACCTGGCCGATGGTGACGCCGCGCAGGGTCACCACGCCGTTGGTGTAGAGACCGGCGCCGGCCGGGAGCTCCAGGGTGACGGCGTTGCGCCCGATCCCGAGCATGCGGGGCACGTTCAGGTAGGTCACCGCCCCCCACCCGACGGCGATCGCGGCGATCACCGCGAACGCGACGAGCTTGCGGCCCGTGGTGGCGTTGATGCGTAGCGACGAGAGCCTCATCGGCCACCTCCGAACAGTCCGCCGAGGAGCCCGCCCTGGCCGCCCTGGCCGTCCTCGGTCCCGTCGCCGGCCGGTGCCGGTGCCGGTGCCGCGCCCGGCAGGGGCAGTGCCCCCAGCGGCTGCTGCAGGGCCTCCCCGAACGGCTCCAGCGGTGCGGTCAGCGCGGGCGGAGCACCCAGCGGCGGCACCGCCAGCACGCCGGGGCTGCCCGGCGCGGGGAGCTGGAACCCGTCGACGAGGTTGTGGCGCAGGGTCTCCGGTGTGAGGTCCAGTACCAGGAACAGGTTGCCGTAGTCACCCCGGAAGATCCCGGGGAACGCCGTCGAGGCCGGGAACGGGTAGGTCGCCAGCAGCTCCACGCCGCGGGTCAGGTCGCTGCCCGCGTCGGCGAGGCGCTGCACGGCGGGGCGCACCTGGCGCAGGTTCGCCAGGAGGTCCTCCTGGGAGCGGTCGACCAGGGACCCGGTGGCACGGTCGAGCCGCTGGACGTCCTCGAGCGTGCGCACCAGCTGGGCACGGTCGTCGTTGAGCACCTTCAGCGCGCCCGGCAGGGTGTCCAGCGCCGAGGCGATGGTCTGGTTGTCCGCGTTCAGCGTGGCGCTGAGCCGGTCGAGCGACTCCAGCGCGCGGACGATGTCATCGCGCTGCGCGTCGAGCCCACCGACGAACCGCTCCAGGTTCCCGACCAGGCCGCGCAGGTCCTGCTGGCGGCCGTCGAAGACCTTGTTCAGCTCCGTGGTGATCGTCCGGACCTGCTGCAGCCCGCTGCCGTTCAGCACCACCGACAGCGCGCCGAGCAGCTCCTCGGTCTCCGGGTAGCGGCCGGTGTTCGCCAGCGGGATGACCGCCCCGTCGGCGAGGCTCCCCTCCGGAGCCGCGTTCGCGGGCGGGGCGAGCTCCAGGTACTCCGCGCCGAGCAGGGACTTCTGGGCGACCCGGGCCGTCGCGTTCGCCGGGAGCCGCACGTCGCGGTCCAGGCTCACGGTCAACCGGGCCTTCCAGTCGTCGACCTCGGTCCGGACGACGGAGCCGACCGGCACGTCGGCGACCATCACCTCGGCGTTGGGCACCAGGTTCGCGACCTGGGCCAGCTCCACCTGGACCTGGTAGGAACCGTCGCCGGTCCCGGGGCGCAGCGGCACCGGGAGTTCGCCGATGCTGGAGATCCCGCAGCCCGCCGCCCCCAGGGCGGCGACGAGCAGGACCACGCTCAGCCGGGCGGTACGCGGCGTCCGGCCGGTCATCGGTTCCCTCCGATCGGGAGCGGGGGCGTGGGCAGCACGGGCGCCGAGGGATCGCCGTACTGGATCGGGTTGACCGCGACCGGCGGCGCGTCGATCCGCGCCAGGTCCAGCAGGGGGCCGAGGCCCGCGCGGCAGGCGTAGGCGGCGGCCGGGTCGTCGGCACCGGCCGGGGCGACGGCGGCGGCGCTGTCACACACCACGGCGGCCGGGCTGCGCAGGTTGGTCACCGCGACGTTCGCGGTCACCGCTCCGGTCTTCTCGTCGATGAAGTTCGCGAAGTTCGACACCGCGAACGGCGCCTTCTGCAGCAGGTCGCCGAGCGCCTGCCGGTTCTGCGAGATGTTCGCGACGACGTCGTCGAGTTTGCGCAGGTCGGTGGTGAAGGCGTCCCGGTGGTCGGAGACGAACCGCTGCACCAGCGGCGCCGTGCGTTCGAGCCCCTGCAGCACCTGGGCCAGCGCCTCCCGGTTGTCGGCGAGGATCCCCGAGGTGTCGGCGAGCTGGCTCTGGAACCGCGCGACCTGGGCGTCGGCGTCCTTCAGCGCGGTGACGAAGGTCTGCAGGTTGCGCACCGTCGCGAACAGGTCGCCGCGGCTGTCGGACAGCGTGCTCGACGCCTCGGACAACTTGCGGATCGTGTCGCGGATCAGCGGGCCCTGCCCCTGCAGGTTCGCCGAGGTCGTGTCGAGGAGCCGGTTGAGGGCGCCCTCGGTCTCGGCGGACTTCGGGGCGAGCGCCTGCGCGAGGCCGGCGACCTCGGTCTTGACCCGGTCGAACTCGACCGGGGAGACGGTGCACTCACGCGGGATCTCGGCCCCGTCGGCGAGCTCGGGACCGCTCTCGTAGGGCGGGCCGACCTGCACGTAGCGGACACCGACCAGGGTGGGCGAGATGATCGCGGCGGTCGCGTCGGCGGGGAGTGTCACGTCGTCGTCGTAGCTCATGACGACCTTCACCGAGTCCGGGCCGGGCTCGACCGACTCGATCGAACCGACCTTGACCCCCAGCACGCGGACCTCGTCGCGCGGGTAGAGGTTCACGGTCTGGTCGAAGTACGCCGTGACGGTGCGGGTGCCGGAGCCGACCAGCGCCCACGTCGCGGCGGCCGCGACGACGAGCACCAGCACGACGACCAGCACACGGGAGCGGGAGAGGACCGTCATCGGTCGCCACCGCCTTCCGGGGCGGCCGGGGTGCCACCGGGCAGGGCCGGGGACACCGGGGAGGCCTGGTCGAGCACCGACGGAAGGGTCTGGCGCGCCAGGTTGGTGGGGGGCAGGTTGGGCACCAGCGCGAAGAACCAGGGACCGCTGGAGATGGCTTCACCGAGGCTGCCCGCGTAGGTGTCGAGACCGGTGATCGCGGCCGCGAGGTTGCGGTCGTTGCGACGCAGCAGGTCGAGCACCTTCTCCAGCTCGGCCAGCGCAGGTCCGAGCTGGCGCTCGTTGTCGTGCACCAGCCCGTCGAGCTGGTGCAGCACGCCGGTGATGTTCAGCAGCAGCGACCGGATCACCTCGCGCCGGGCGCGCAGCTCCTCCAGCAGCATGTTCCCGTCGGTCACGAGCGTGGTGATGTTGCCGCTGCGCTCGGCGAGGACCGCCGACACCGACGCGGTGTGGTCGAGCAGCCGGCGCAGCTCGGCGTCGCGGGAGGAGATCGTCTGCGACAGTCGACCGAGCCCCTCCATCGCCGAGCGGAGCTCGGGGGGTGTGTCGGCGAAGGTGTCGGCCACCGTGGTGAGCGACTCCGCGACCCGGTTCACGTCGAGGTCGGCCGTCTTGCGGGTGACGGTGTCCAGCAGCTCCTGGACGTCGTACGGCGACGACGTCCGGTCCAGCGGGATCACCGAGCCCTCGGCCAGCCGGCCGGTGCCGGCCGGGCGGACCTCCAGGAACTTGGCGCCGAGCACGGTCGCGGTCTTGATCGACGCACCGGTGGCGTCACCGAGGGTGCTGCCGTCGAACACGGTGAAGTCGGCCCGGACGGCACGGCCGACCAGCTCGACGTCGTCGACCTTGCCGACGACGACGCCCGCGAGTCGGACCTCGTCGCCGGACTTCAGACCGGCGGCCTCGCTGAACAGCGCCGAGTAGGACCCGGACGTCAGCTGGCGGGACAGGTGGCCGGAGTTCAGTGCCGTCACGGTCGCGAGCAGCGCGACCACCACGGCGACTGCTCCGACCTTCAGGAGGTTCAGCTCCTGGAAGCGGCGGTTTCAGAACTGGCATCGAGCCTCCTGGCTCGCGATGGTGTCGGTCATGATCGGCGGGCCGACTCCGGGGTCGAGCCGGACCTGCACGCCGCAGAGGTAGAACTGGAAGCCCTGCTGGTAGATGCCGGCGCGACCGAGGATCTGGTAGTAGCCGGGGATCTGGGAGAACAGGTAGTTGAGGCGCTCGCCGTCGGAGTTGACCACCCGGGAGAGCCGGTCGACCTCGTGCACCACCCCGGCGACGTCCGGACGGGCCTCGCGGAGCAGGCCCTCGACGTCCCCGGCGAGGTTGCTCGCCCGCTCCAGCGACTGCCCGATCGAGGTCCGGTCCTGCGACAGTCCGCTGATCAGCTGCTGGAGCTGGACCACGGTGTCGGAGAGGCGGTCACGGCGCTGGTCGACGGTGCCGAGGACCCCGTTGAGGTTGGTGACGACCTGACCGATGACCTGGTCGCGGTCGGCCAGCGCACCGGTGAGGCTGCCGATCTGGCCCAGCAAGGCGTCGATCGAGCCCCCCTGGCCCTGCAGGACGGTGATGAGCGACTCGGCGAGCTGGTTGACCTGGGCCGGCTCCAGGCCCTGGAACAGCGGGGTGAAGCCGTTGTAGAGCTCGTCGAGGTCGAGCGCGGGATGGGTCTGGGTGACCGGGAGCGTCCCGCCGTCGGCGAGGACGCCGGTCGGCTGCGGGCCGCGCACGATCTCCAGGTAGCGCTGGCCGAGCAGGTTCTTGTACCGGACGATGCCCTCGGAGCCGGTCTGCACCGGCACGTCGGAGCGCATGCTGAACGAGATCCGGGCCAGGTTGTCGGCCCCGACCTCGACGGACTCGACGCGGCCGACGGTGATGCCGGCGACGCGCACGTCATCCTTCTCCTTGAGCCCCGACGCGTCGGCGAACTCCGCGGCGTAGCGGGCCGACTCGCCGAAGCGGACCGAGCCGTAGGCGACGACGACCGTCGCCGCGCAGACCGCGGCCACGACGACGAACACCAGGACCCGCAGGAACTCGGCGCGGTGCCTCATCGGCCGCCCTCCTCTCCCGGCGCGGGGGCGGGCGCCCCGACGGCCTGACCGGACTGCTGCGGCGCGGACGGCGCCTGACCGAGACGCTCGGCGATCGTCGGTCCGAGATCGACGCCGCCGACCAGCGTGGCCAGCGGGTCGCGGACCTCGATGCCGGCGTCGCGGGTGTCCAGGCGCGGCGAGCCGTCGTCGAAGTAGGTGTGCCGGGGGATCTCGCCGGGGCGCGGGATGCCCGGCCCGCAGTTCGGCTGGTCGACGCCGAGCTTCGGCGCGTTCTGCGAGGTGTAGCCGTCCTCACCGGGCTGGAACGTGGTGAGCGAGCGCAGGCCCGGCTGGGCGCCGCCGAAGCTGGGCTCCAGCAGGGCCCGCAGGTGGTTCAGGCTGGCCGCGGTGCAGGGCAGCACCGGGGCGTAGCGCTCGAGCACCGCGGTGGTCGGGCGCAGGGTCTTCAGCGTGCGGTCGAGGCTGTCGGTGTTGGCCTCCAGCACCCCGGACACGTCGGTGGAGAACATCGACAGCGACGCCAGCGTCGCGTCGATGCCGGCCTGCTCGTCGACGACGGTGCCCGCGGTCGTGGTCGCGTTGCGCAGCAGCGCGAGCAGGTCGGGGCTGGCGTCGGCGTAGGTGTCGAGCACCGGCGCCGCGGCCCGCAGGTCGCGCTGCAGCGCCGGCAGGCTCGGGTTGATGCGCTCCAGGTAGTCGTTGAACCGCACCAGGCTGGCGCCGAGCTCGTCACCCCGGCCGTTGAGGGAGGTCGACAGCGCGCCCAGCGCCGTGTTGACCTTCGCCGGGTCCACGGTGGTGAGCAGCCGGTTCAGGTTGTCGAAGACGATGTTCGCTTCGGTCTGCACCGACGACGCCGGGACGACGGCGCCGGCCTCGATCGTGCGGGGCTCCGGGGCGGGTGGCGGGACGAGGTCGACGAACTTCGGCCCGAACACCGTCGGCGAGATGATCCGGGCGGTGACGTTCGCCGGGATCATGTCGATCGTCGCGGGGTCCAGGGCCACCTGCACCAGCGCACCGCCGTTGCCGTCCGGCCGTACGTCCGACACCCGGCCGACGCGCACGTCGCGCATCGACACGTCGGCGTCGGGGAGCATGAGCAGCCCGGCCCGGTCGGTCTGCACGGTGGCGGACACGCCGGGGTCGAACACGTGCAGGTAGCTCGCCACGACGAGCACCGCACCGAGCAGCAGCACGCCGACGGCGGCGAGCCCGGTCATCTCGTGTCGCACGGGTCCCCCGCTCATCGCGACAGGTGGAGGGTCTCGGGGTCCGCGTAGAGCAGGACGGCGGTGACCAGGGCGGTGACCATCACGGCGATCAGCGACAGGCGCACGGCGCGACCGACCGCGGCGCCGACGCCGGCCGGACCGCCGCTCGCGGTGAAGCCGTAGAAGGCGTGGATGGACATCACGACGAAGGCGATCAGGGTGACCTGCAGCATCGAGGTGAGCACGTCGGTCGGGATCAGGAAGGTCGCGAAGTAGTGGTTGTAGGTGCCGACCGACTGCCCGTAGCCGAGCACGACGATGAGCTGCGTCGTCGCGAAGCAGGCGATCAGGGCCAGTGCGTACAGCGGGATGATGGCGATCGTCCCGGCCAGGATCCGGGTGGTGACCAGGAACGGCACCGAGGGCACCGCCATGACCTCGATGGCGTCGATCTCCTCGCTGATGCGCTGGGCGCCGATCTCGGCGGTGAACGCCGCCCCGATCGTCGACACCAGCGCGACCCCGCCGATCAGCGGGGCGGCGAGCCGGATGTTGATGTAGCTCGCCAGGAAGCCGGTGAGGGCGTCGGTGCCGACCGCGTTGAGGGCCTCGTAGCCCTGGAGGCCGACGACGGCGCCCGCGCTGGCGGTCAGGATCGCGACGACCACGACGCTGCCGCCGATCAGGACCAGCGCGCCGGTGCCGAAGCTGATGCTGGTGAGCTGACGCAGCACCTCACCGAGGTAGCGGCGCAGCACGATCGGGATGCCGGCGTAGGCCTTGACGTAGAAGTCGACCTGTACCCCGACGGCCCGCAGCCCCGACCGGGGTCGCTCGACCATCCGCCCGAGGGCGGAGTGCTCGGATGTGTCCACGACGTCGTCCTCAGATCCGTGCCAGCTTGAGCTGGATGTCGATGGCGGTGAGCAGGGCGTTGATGATGAAGAGCAGGACGAAGGAGATGACGACGGTCTCGGTGACCGCCTGTCCGACGCCCTTCGACCCGCCCTCGGCGTTGAGGCCGCGGTAGGCGGCGACGAGCCCGGCGAGGGTCCCGAACAGGACCGCCTTGAACGAGCTCACGGCGAAGTCGCCCTCGTCGGTGAGCAGGGTCAGCGTCGCGAGGAACTGGCCGGCCGAGGCGCCCTGCAGGCCGACCGACACGAGGTAGGCGACGACCTCACCGACGACGGTGATGATCGCGCTGAGGCAGACCGCGACCAGCGCGGAGGCGAGCACCCGGGGCAGCACCAGGCGGTGCAGCGGGTCGATGCCCATGACCTTCATCGCGTCGATCTCGTCGCGGATCTTGCGGGCGCCGAGGTCGGCGGCGATGGCCGTCGCACCCGCGCCCGCGGTGACCAGCACCGCGGCGATGGGGCCGATCTGGCGCAGCACGGCGAGGCCGGTCACGGCGCCCGCGACGTCCAGCGCGCCGATCTCGGCGAGCAGCTGGTTGATCAGCAGGATCACGACGCCGACGAACGGGATCGTCACCATGATCGCGGGCGCGAGCGAGACCGAGGTGATGAAGCGGGTCTGGGCGAGGAACTCGCCGAACGGGAACGGACGCTTCACGACGGTCCGCGCCACGTCCAGGACGAAAGCGGTGAAGCTGCCGACGGTGCGCACCGCCCCGTCGAGGGTCGGCACCCGGGAGCCGCTCACCGGTCGACACCGGCCTCGGTGCTCCCGGCCGTGACGACCGGGACCGCGGTGAGTGGACTCTTCATCGAGTGGCCTCCGTCATCGGTCCTGCCTAGCATCCATTTTCTAAACGAGGATCAGAAACGGAGGTTACGGGGGCGGAGGTCTTTTTCCGCTCCGTCCGTCGCCCCACCCGACCGAGTGACGCGGGAGAACGCGGCACGCTCGACGGTGAGCGGCGTCACTCCGACGACGAGCGGTCGCATCCGGCCCGATTCCGCGTCTGACGTGCGGGAACGGGCCGACTTGCCGGCCGGCACCCGGCTGCGGGCCGGGCCCGGCCGGCGCCAAGACGTGGCAGCGGCGCCGGACCGGGACGGAGCCGCTCCCGCGCGGCGCGGTCACCGACGACGGGAGCATCCGCCGCGTCGACGAGCCCTTCTGCCTAGCAACGATTTACTTGAGGTGGATCCGGAACCCGGCGCAGGAGGCGACGAACTCGCCCTCAGGTCAGGGCGACGATGCCCGCGAGCACCGCGCACGCGGCGACGCAGTAGAGCTCGAACAGCAGCCGCAGCACGACCGGGGCGTCACGCAGCTCCATGAAGTACAGACCGACCAGGCGCACCTTGAACAACGCCAGGACCAGCACCACGACCGAGGCCACGGTGCCCGAGGCCGGGCCGGTCCCGAGGATCCAGGACACCGTCGTGACGGCCACCAGCACCAGCCACACCACGGCGACCCGGTCCCGCCAGGCCGGCGCGCTCGACACGATCGACGACACGGGTCACCTCACCAGGTAGAGCAGCGGGAACAGCACGATCCAGAGCAGGTCGACCATGTGCCAGAAGCACGCGGCGCCCTCGATCAGCGGCAGCCGGCCGGGGAGCCGGTCCGGGCGCCGGCAGGCCGCGGTCATCAGCACCAGCGCCACCAGCCCGGCCAGCACGTGCAGCCAGTGCAGCCCGGTCAGCACGAAGAAGTACATGAAGAACTCGTGGGTGTTCGGGGTGATCCCCGCGCCGAACTTCGCGCCCCACTCGAACGCCTTGATCACCGAGAAGGTGACCCCGCAGGCGATCGCCCCGCCCAGCAGCACCGTGGCCCGGTGGGCGACACCCGTCCGCACCGCCTGCACCGCCCGCACCACGAGCAGCGAGCTGAGCAGCAGCACCAGTGTGTTCACCACGCCCGGCACCTGGTCCAGCCGGGCCTGGGCCGCGTCGAACCCGGCCGGGTCGCCCCCGCGGACCACGAGGTAGGTGGCGAAGAAGACGGCGAACACGGTCATGTCGCCCAGTACCAGGACCCACAGTCCCGGCTCGCCGGGCACGTGCCACCCTCGGTCCGCGATCGGCGCCGTCGCCGGGGACGGCGACGCGCTGGTCTCGGTCATGCCCACTCCTTCGTGGCCGGTCCGGACCGGGTCGGACCACGGCCGTTGACAGCAGGGGGCGCGCGTGGTCTCTTCCGGTTAACCTACATTAGATTATGCCCGGACGGCGGTCCGGGCCATCCCACGGAAGGGGGCCGGATCGTCATGGACGACGACCGCGGTCTACGGATCCTCGGCTGGGCCGGACCACTCTCGATCCTGCTGGTGCTCGTCGGCTGGCTGAGCGCCGGGTTCTTCCCGCCGCCACCGCCGTCGCTGGCCGGCGAGGAGCTGCTGCGGTTCTGGGGCACCGACACCACACTCAAGCAGCTGTCGATGGTGATCTGCGTCTGGGGCGGGGTGCTCTACGCCCCCGCGTCGCTCGCGGTCTTCGTGGCGCTGCGGCGCAGCGGCGACCTCGCGCTGAACCTCGGGCAGGCCTGCATCGGTGTGCTCGGCACGGTGTTCTTCTCGCTGAACTTCGTGCTGCTCTCGCTGGTGCCCTACCGGCTCGAGAACGGCGACAGCGGCTACTCCCAGCTGCTGCACGACGTCGGGTTCACGATGACGTTCATGCCGGTCGCGCCGTTCACGGTCCAGTACCTGCTGATCGCCGCGATCATCCTGCGGGACCGTTCGGGGCGGCTGCCCTACCCGCGCTGGGTGGCCTACGTGAACATCTGGGTGGCACTGCTGCTGGTCCCGGCCACCTTCATCCCGCTGTTCCACTCCGGCCCGCTCGCCTGGAACGGCATGTTCAGCTTCTGGGTCCCGGTCGCGGTGTTCGTGGGCTGGTTCGTGGTGATGTTCCCGCCGCTGGTGGCCGGGCGCAGGTCGACCACGCCCGCACCGAGCGCCACCCCACCGCGCGCCACCACACCGAGCACCACCGCCCCGTCCTGAGGCGCCCCGACCGGATCGAGGAGAGACGATGCGACGCGAGCTCTACACCGACGACCACGAGCAGTACCGTGCCACCGTGCGCGAGTTCCTCGCCCGCGAGGTCGAGCCGCACTACCTGGACTGGGAGCGCGCGGGCGGGATCGACCCGGCGGTGTTCCGCACCGCGGCCGAGGCCGGCGTCTACGCGCTCGCCGTGCCCGAGGAGTTCGGCGGCGCCGGTGAGACCGACTACCGCTACCGGATGGTGGTGAACGAGGAGGTCGCCCGGGTCGGCGCGACCTCGTTCGGCATGACGCTGGGCCTGCAGGACGACCTGGTGCTGTCCTACCTGCTCGACCTCACCACCGACGAGCAGAAGAAGCGCTGGCTGGAGCCGTTCAGCCGCGGCGAGCTGCTCGGCGCGCTCGCAATGACCGAGCCGGGGACCGGGAGCGACCTGCAGGGCATCCGCACCTCGGCCCGCCGCGACGGCGACGACTGGGTGCTCGACGGCTCGAAGACCTTCATCTCCAGCGCGCTGTCGGCGGACCTCGTGATCGTCGCCGCCCGCACCGACCCCGAGGCGGGCTCGCGCGGGTTCAGCCTGTTCGTCGTCGAGCGGGACATGCTCGGTTTCCGGCGCGGGCGCCGGCTGGAGAAGGTCGGCCTGCACGGCCAGGACACCGGCGAGCTGTTCTTCGACGCCGTGCGCCTGCCCGCGGACAACCTCATCGGCACCGAGGGCCACGGCCTCATGCACCTGATGAGCCACCTGCCGCACGAGCGGCTGGGCCTGATCGCCTCGGCCGTCACCGCCGCGCGCGCGGTCTACGAGCACACCGCGCGCTACTGCTTCGAGCGCCACGCCTTCGGCACGGCCATCGGCGACTTCCAGAACTCGCGGTTCGTCCTCGCCGAGATGGAGACCGAGCTCGAGGTCGCCGAGGCGTGGGTGGACCGCGCCGTGCTCGCGTTCAACCGGGGCGAGCTGACCCCGGTCGAGGCGGCGAAGGGCAAGTGGTACCTGACCGAGCTGCAGAAGCGCATCACCGACCGCTGCGTCCAGCTGCACGGCGGCTACGGATTCATGCTCGAGTACCCGGTCGCGCGGGCCTACGCCGACGGTCGCATCCAGACGATCTACGGCGGCACGACCGAGATCATGAAGGAGATCATCGGGCGGGACATCGCCTCCCGGTACCGCTCCTGAGCAGGGGTCGCCGGCACGCGGACGCCCGCGTGCCGGCGACACGGCCGGGCAGGTGTCCGGCTGGTGACCCCCGGTCCGCCTATCCTGGTCCGGTGGCCCGCAGGACGAACGCGGTGGCCCCAGCCGCCACCGACGACACCGACGCGACCGACACCAAGTCGGCCCGCACCCGTGCCCGCCTGCTGGACGCCGCGGCGCGGGTCCTGAGCGAGAAGGGCTTCGCGGGGACCCGGCTGTCCGACATCGCGAAGGCCGCGCAGATCCAGGCGCCGGCGATCTACTACTACTACCCGTCCCGTGAGGACCTGATCGAGGACGTCGTCGCGACGGGCGCGATCTCGCTGCGCGACCACCTGTCCCAGGTCCTCGAGGCACTGCCGCCGGACACCCCACCCGCCGAGCGGATCGCCGCGGCGGTCGAGGCGCAGCTCCGGCACGAGCTGCAGCTGTCCGACTACGCCAGGGCGGTCGTCCGCAACGCCAACCAGCTGCCCGAGCACCTGTCGGCCCGTGCCCGCGTGCACATCGGGGAGTTCCACGACATCTGGCGCGGACTGGTCGAGGACCTGCGCTCCGCCGGGCAGCTGCGGCACGACGTGGAACCGTCCATCGGCCGCATGCTCGTCATAGGCTCGCTGAACTGGGCGGTCGAGTGGTGGGACCCGCAGCGGGGCGACATCGACCGGACGATCACGGTCGCCCAGTCGATGGTGCTGCACGCGCTGCGGCCGTGACCTCCCTCCCGGTGCCACGACGCGGGACGCCACGGCACCGGGGGGCGCGCGGTCAGGCGTAGCGCTTCTTCAGCTCGCCCTTGACCAGCTTGCCGGTCTCGGTGCGGGGCAGATCGTCGACGAAGCGGACCTCGCGCGGAGCCTTGTAGCCCGCGATGCGCGACTTCACGAAGTCGATGATCTCCTGCCCCAGCTCGGGCCCGGTCGCGACGCCGGCCCGCGGCTGGACGAACGCGGTGACCCGCTCCCCCATCTCCGGGTCCGGCAGGCCGATGACGGCGACGTCGTGCACGGCGGGGTGCAGCGCCAGGACGTTCTCGGTCTCCTGCGGGTAGATGTTGACCCCGCCGGAGATGATCATGAAGGACTTGCGGTCGGTGAGGTACAGGAAGCCGTCCTCGTCGAGGTGGCCGATGTCGCCCAGCGTCGTCCACGTCTCGTGCTCGGGGTGCTGCGCGGCCCGGGTCTTCTCCGGGTCGTTGTGGTACTCGAACGGCACGATGTCGCGCTCGATGTAGACCGCGCCGGTCTCCCCGACCGGCAGCTCGGTGCCATCGTCGTCGCAGATGTGCAGCACGCCCAGGATCGGGCGGCCGACGGTGCCGGGCTTGGTCTGCCAGGTGGCGCTGTCGGTCATGGTGAGACCGTTGCCCTCGGTCGCGCCGTAGTACTCGACCAGGATCGGGCCCCACCAGTCGATCATCGCCTGCTTGACCTCGACCGGGCACGGGGCGGCGGCGTGCACCGCGACCCCCAGCGACGAGATGTCGGCCGCGTCGCGCTGCTCCTGCGGGAGCTGCAGCATCCGGACGAACATCGTCGGCACGAACTGGGCGTGGGTCACCCGGTGGGTGCCGATCGCCTCCAGTGCCCCGACGGCGTCGAAGCGGCGCATCATGACCACGGTGCCGCCGTGCGCCTGCACGGCGCCGCACCAGCGCAGCGGCGCGGCGTGGTAGATCGGGGCCGGGGTGAGGTAGACCGTCTCCGGGCCGACGCCGAAGGCCTTGCTGATCAGTCCGACCAGCGGATCGCCCAGCTCGGTGAACTGGACGGGCGGCAGCGGCGGCCGCACCCCCTTCGGCCGGCCGGTCGCGCCCGAGGAGTAGAGCATCGGGGCGCCGTGCGGCTGGTCGTCGGGCGCGACGTCGGAGGCGGCGGCCAGGGCGTCCTCGTAGGAGGAGAAGCCGTCCACGACGACGTCGTAGGACAGCCCCAGGCCGGGCGAGACACCGGTGGCGAGCACCGCCTTCGCGACGTCGGCCTTGCCCGCGGAGACGATGAGCGCCGACGCCCCGGAGTCCTCGACGATGTAGCCGACCTCCTCGGCGACGAGGTTGTGGTTGATCGCGGTGATGTAGAGCCCGGAGCGCATCGCGGCCCAGTAGACCTCGAAGACACGCAGGTTGTTCTCGCTCAGGAGCGCGACGACGTCACCGCGACGCAGGCCGGCCTCGCGCAGCACGTTCGCGAGCCGGACCGAGCGCTCCTCCAGCTCGGCGTAGGTCACCTGCTCCCCCGTCTCCGCGAGGAGCGCGGCGATCTTGTCCGGGTGCTGGGCGGCATGGGCGCCGGGGTGGGTCACGGGTCCTCCACGTCGGTGTGGTCGTCGGCGACGACGGAATTTAATGTCGATAAAATAGGGCGGAAAGCTCCCCACCGGCAACGGTCGGGCGGCCGCGGGTCTTCTACAGTCGACCCGACCGGAGAAGGAGTGGGACGTGGCCGCACCGCAGTCGCAGCCGGGACCGCGGCGACGGATGAGGGCCGCCGAGCGGCGCGACCAGCTGGCACGCACCGCCGCGGCACGGTTCCACCTGGTCGGCTACCACCAGGTCTCCCTCGGCGACGTCGCCGCCGACGTGGGGTTGACCGGGCCTGCGGTCTACCGGCACTTCCCCAACAAGCAGGCCCTGCTCGCCGCCGGGATCGCGGCCGGGCTCGACGAGGTCGCCGCGGCCCTGGACCGGCACCTCGACAGCCCGCTGGAGGAGCTGGTCACTGCGCTGACCCGCGTCGCACTGGACCGTCCCGACCTGTGGACGCTGCTGCAACGGGAGGTCCGCTTCCTCTCCCCGCAGGCCCGCGAGGAGATCCGCGAACGGCTGCGCGGGCGGCTCGAGCTGCTGTCGCGCCGGCTGCGGCGCGAGCGTCCCGAGCTCACCGAGCGCGCGGCGGGGGTGCTCGTGACCGGCGCGCTCGGCGTGCTGGCCACCCCGTCGGTCACCCACATCGGCCTGGACGACGAGCGGGTCCGCACCGTCCTGGCCGCGGCGGCGCTGGCCTGCCTGCGGTCCGACCCACCGGCCGGACCCGCGGCCGGACCGGACGGCCCGGTCGCGTCGGAGGACGGGCCGTCGTCGCGGCCGCGGGAGATCGTGGACCGCGCGGTCGCGCTGTTCCACGAGCGCGGCTACGTCGGGGTGAGCCTGGACGAGATCGGCGCGGCCGTCGGCATGGCAGGGCCCAGCCTGCTGCACCACTTCGCCAGCAAGGCCGACATCCTCACCGCGGCGTTCGACCTCGGCTCGGAACGGCTGCGGGCCGAGCAGGCCGCGCGTCGGGCCCGGCCGGGGTCGGTCGACCTGCCAGGGCTGATCGACCGCTACGTCGGCTTCTGCCTGGCCAACCGGGCGTTGCTCGGGGTCTACGTCAGCGAGTTCAACCACCTCACCGACGACGCGCGGCGCCGGACCGCGGACGCCATCCGGACCGAGCTGCGCGACTGGACGCGGTCGCTGCTCGCGTACTTCCTCGACCTCGACGAGCCGACCGCGCGGCTGCGCGTGCGGGCCGCGCTGTCGCTGATCAGCGACCTGACCCGGCTCACCTCCACGCGGGACCGGCCGGCGGAGCGGGCGGAGGTCACGGCGGCCGCGCTGGCCGTGCTCCGCTCCGGCGCCTGACCGGCCCCGCGTGCCGGTCAGGCGGGGGTGAACGCGCACCGCTGCCGACGCACGCCGTTGATGAACGTGCTGACCAGGCGCTCCGGCTCACCGACCGCCCGGATGTCGGGCAGCTGGGTGTACAGCTCGTGGAAGATCCACCGCAGCTGCATCTTCGCCAGGTGCGAACCGAGGCAGAAGTGCGGCCCCCCGCCCCCGAAGGCGACGTGCGGGTTCGGCGTGCGGGACAGGTCGAACTCGTCGGGCCGATCGAGGACCGCCTCGTCGCGGTTGCCGGAGCTGTAGAACATCGTGACCTTGTCGCCGGGCTCGATCACGACGCCGTTCAGCTCGAACCGCTCCAGCGCGGTCCGCCGGAAGCTCATGACCGGGCTCGCCCACCGGACGAACTCCTCCACGGCGGTGCCGATGCGGGCCTCGTAGTCGGCGAACAGCCACTCGCGCTGCTCCGGATGGTCGGTCAGCGCGCGCAGCGTGTGGGTGGTGGTCTGCTTGGTCGTGTCGTTCCCGGCCACGCAGAGCAGCACGAAGAACGACCGGATCTCGTCGTCGGTGAGCCGCTCCCCGTCGACCTCGGCGGCGGCCAGCGCGGAGATCAGGTCGTTCTCCGGCTGCTCGCGACGCGCGTCGATCACGTCCTGGCAGGCGCCGTGCAGGACGACGATGGCGTTGAGCATCTTGGCCGCCGCGTCGCCGCCGACGCCGTCCCCGTCGTCGCCCCAGGCGACCATCGACTCGGCCGCGTCGGCGACCTCCTCGCGACGCTCGGGCGGGATCCCGATCATCTCCGAGATCGTCCACATCGGGAGCCGGGCGGACACCGAGGAGACGAACTCGGCCTCACCGCGGTCGCGGATCGCGCCGACGATCTCCCGGGCCTGCCGGGCGATCTGCTGCTCGATCAGCTTCACCCGCTTCGGCGTGAACACCGAGCTGACCAGCTTGCGGACGTCGCGGTGCCGCGGGTCGTCCATGGTCAGGATGGAGGAGGCCATCTCCAGCACCTCCTCCGGGAAGTCCTCGGCGAGGACCCCGCCCGCGGAGGAGGAGAAGATCTCGGCGCGACGGCTGACGGTGGCGATGTCCTCGGCACGCACGACGGCCCAGTAGCCGGGCGAGCCGTCGTCACCGTCCATCAGCGGGCTGTACAGGGGGCGCTGCCAGGACACCGGCTCCTCGGCGCGCAGCCGGCCGAAGGTCTTCTCCCGCTCGACGGGGTCCAGGCGCCAGAACTCCCGGGAGGAGACGTCGAGCGCGGAGAACGGGCGCGATGCGGTGAGGGATCCGGTCATCGCGATCAGCTCACGACGAGGTCGGAACGACCGCGGTCGGCCAGCATCGCGGTGTAGCGCGGGTAGAGGGCCTTCGCGATCGGCGAGAGCTTGAGCAGCTGCGCCGCCGAACCACCGACCGTGATCTTCCCGCGGGCCATCGCCAGCGGCAGGCTGACCTTGCCCTGCCAGTACTGGTTGGCGGTGTCGGCGGCCATCGACAGGGTCGCGTCGGAGTCCGCCGCGGCGGCCTCGGCCCCGGTGGTGATCTGCTTGGTCGCGAAGTCGACCCGCACCGTGGTGTCGGGGTCGGTGTAGTCCATGCGCAGGCTCATGCCGGTCGCGGCGAGCTTCGGCCCGATCGTCTCGTCCTCCATCGCCTCGGCGAAGATCCCGCCGAGGAACTCGTGGACCTCGTCCGCGGAACGGAAACCACCCATGACGTCTCCTTTGACATGTCGGTGCCGATCGACGGCCGGGTTCCCGACCCGACCACGGCCTAGCGCAAGTTAACATAGAGGCCTCTATGCAGGAAGATGTCGACGGCTGCGATGATGCGGTGGTGCCGTCCCGGCACCGATCCGACCGGCCCCGACCAGCCCCGACCCGACCCGGAGGGACCGACCGTGCCGCAGTACGTCGGACGCGAGGACTACTACGCGGCCGCGATCGCGATCCTGTCCGGATCGGGGGCCCACGAGCTGACGATGACCGCCCTGCACCGCGGGCTCGGCGTCTCCAGCGGGTCGTTCTACAACTGGTTCCGCAACTGGCCCGACTTCGTCGAGCGGTTCCTGGAGCACTGGCGCGGGTCGACCGAGGCGATCGCCCGTGAGGCGGCCGGGCCCCACGACCCGCACGAGCGGCTGGAGCTGCTGCGCCGGCTCTCGCGCACCGTCCCGCACGACGCGGAGGCGGCGATCCGGGTGTGGGCCACGACCGACCCGGCCGTCGCGGAGGCACAGCGCGCGGTCGACGCACGACGGCTCGAGGTGACCCGGCGGGCGGTCGCCGCCGCGGGTGCACCCGACGCCGCCGACGAGCTCGCCGAGCTGTGCCTGTCCGCGGTGGTCGGCGCCCAGCTACGGCACCGCCCCGTGGACGTCGAGGGTCTGGACCGGGTGCTCGCCCGCTTCATCGCGCTGGTGGAGGCGCATTCCGGCCGGCCGGACTGAGCGTCGCGACCGCCCCGGGAGCGGCGTGGTCGGCACGCGAGCCGACCATCGCGTGCACGCAGACCCGGCCCGTCGCGTCGCGTCCCCTGACCTCCACCAGCCCGGAGGTCCGGCCCCGGTGCAGGGCCGTGGCCGTCAGGCGCACCCGGCCCCGGCCGGGCCGCAGGAACGCGAGCTGCAGGCGGTTCACCGCGTGCGGGGCCGATCCGGTCAGGCGGGTCGCGGCCAGCTCCGCCGCGCAGGCCCAGACCCCGCCGTGAACGGTGCCGTTCTGGTTGGTCCACCCCGTCGCGTCGAGCTCCAGCACCGCCTCGTCCGGGCCGGACCCCACCTCGGTGAGGTCGGTGAGCAGCTCGCCGATCCCGCCCTGCTCCGGCCGGGCGCCGACCGCGGGCCCCGCGGCGAGCGGGGTCGTGCCGGGTGCGGGGACGTCCGCGGTCCAGGCCGACGCCACCGCGACGAGCCGGCCGTCCGGGTCGCGCACGGAGGCGGTGACGTGGTCGCGGAGCACCTCGCCCGCGGTGCGCGCGGCCCGGGCGTGCAGCCGGTCCCCCGGCCACGGCGGCGGGACGAGCACGTCGAGCGACAGTGCCGTGGTCACCGGCTGGAACCCCGGCGCCTGCGGCCGGTTGGCGACCTCGCCCAGGACATGGTCCGCCAGCACCGCCAGCGGCCCCGTCCACGTCCGCCCCGCGCCGTCCGACCAGCCCCCGGTGAGCGCGGAGCACCGCCTCTCACCAGGCACGACGGTGCACCCGAGCACGCCGAGGCGCTGCTCGGGCGTGCCCGCCGTGTCGAGACTGCAGGACTGCTCGCCGGTCATCGTGACCTCTCCCTCGTTGCTCTCTAAGTTAATCATGGCTAGGCTACGGCGGCGAGGTCCGCGCCGGAGCGGGCCGTCATCGAGGAGGAGCCGCCGTGCCCGCGCCCCTGACCGAGACGTTCCTGCGCGACTTCAGCACGCGGTGGCTGGCGGCCTGGAACTCCCACGACACCGAGCAGGTGCTCGCGCTGCTGCACCCCGACGTCCGATGGGAGGACACGGTCTTCTGGACCGGGGTGATCGAGGGCCGCGAGGGCGTGCGCACCTACGTGGAGCGGATCTGGGAGGTCATGCCCGACGTCGCGTTCGACGACGTGCAGACCTTCACCTCCCCCGGCGACGGCCGCGCGCTGTGCCTGTTCCGCCAGTACGGCCACGGCCCGGCGAAGCTCGCCCCCGACGCCACCTTCAGCACCTACGGCTGCGACATCTTCCTGGAGTTCGCCGACGGACTGCTGTCGTCCTACCTGGCGCAGTACGAGATCACCGAGATGATGCGCCAGCTCGGCGTGCTGCCCGCCCGCGAGGGCCGGATCGGCGGCGCCTACCTGCTGTCGCTGCTGCACCGCAGCCCGGCGAACGCCGGCTGACCCGCCCGTCCCCCCGCACCACCCCAGACCGAGGAGTCACCATGGCCGATGACGAGGCCGTCCGCACCACCGTCGCAGACGGCGTCGGCACGATCACCTTCAACCGGATGCACCGCCGCAACGCGCTCAGCCTGGAGCTGTTCGAAGCGCTCGGCGACCAGCTCGACGCCTGGCGGAGCGACGACGAGGTCGCCGCGGTCGTGCTCACCGGTGGCGAGGAGGCGTTCTCCGCGGGCCTCGACCTCGACCTGCAGTCGGCGTTCACCGAGGACTCCCGCGAGGTGTACTCGGACATGTGCCTGCGGGTCTACGGCGCCCTGCTCGACTACGGCAAGCCCACCATCGCCGCGTGCGCCGGACCGACCCTGGGCGGCGGCTGCGACATCGCGGTGTTCTGCGACATCCGGATCGGCGCGGAGAACGCCGTGTTCGGGTTCCCGCAGATCAAGTTCGGGCTCACCCCGTACTTCTCGCCGCTGTGGAAGATCGTGGGACTCAGCCAGGCCAAGCTCCTGACCTTCTCCGGCGACCGGATCGACGCCGCGGAGGCGCTGCGCATCGGCCTGCTCGACCGGCTCGTGCCGACCGGCGGTGTCGTCGAGGCCGCGACCGCGCTGGGTCGGTCGATCGCGGAGACCACCACGAAGTCGGCGAAGATCAACAAGGAGCTGGCGCTGCGCTCCCCGGCGATGGACCCGATCAGCGCGCTGTCCTTCGAGACCTCCGCCTACCGCGAGGTCATCCGCCACCCCGACGTGCTGGAGCGGATCAACGAGGCGTTCAGCCGGATCCGCACGCGCTGAGCGTCCGTTCGGCGCAGTGGATAGTGACGGTTCACTAGATAGGGTGGGCCGCCGTGGCCCGATCGAGTCCGAGGAGCACGTCGATGACGACTGCCGCCCCGTCCGTGACCGCACCGTCCGTGACCGCCGGGGGGACCGACCCGGCGCGCGCGTACCGGTACGCCGGCTACCGCGCGTCGGGCCTGTGGACGCCGACGTCACTGGCCGATCTCGTGCCGGAGGCCGCGGCCCGCCACCCCGAGTGCGAGCTGTTCTCCTTCGAGGGCACCCGGGTCACCTACGGCGCCTTCGAGCGCTGGACCCGGGCGGTGGCCCAGGACCTGGTGCGCCGCGGGGTCCGCCCCGGCGACCGGGTCCTGGTCCAGCTGCCGAACCGGCTGGAGGCGCTGGCCGTGCAGGTCGCGGCGTTCCGGGCGGGCGCGGTGGACGTCCCGGTGATCCCGATCTACCGGGAGCACGAGATGCGTCAGATCGTCGCGGACTGCCGGCCCGCGGCGGTCTGCACGGTCGACGCCCTCGGCGACCGCGACCCGTCCGCCGAGCTCGACGCGCTGGTCGACGAGGCCGGTGTCACCCCGGCGGTGCGCTACCTCGTCGGGGGCGAGCGCCCCGGCTGGACCGCCGTCCCGGGGCCGGAGGCCGCGGACGACAGCGCGCTGCCGGCGTCCGCCGACCCCGCCGAGCCCGCGCTGCTGCTCTACACCTCCGGGACGACCGCCGCGCCGAAGGGCGCGCTGCTGTCGCACCGGGCGGTCGTCGCGCACCTGGTCAACTTCCGCGACGCGCTCGGCGCCGGGGAGGACACCGTCACCCTGGCCGCGACACCGCTGTCGCACCTGGGCGGGTTCGTCGCCGCCGTCGTGTTCCCCGCGTTCCTGGGCGGGCGCTCGGTGGTGATGGCGGGCTGGCGGCCCGACGACGCCGTCGAGCTGATCGAGACCGAGCGGGTCACCCTCATGATGGGGGCCACGGTGTTCGTGACCGACCTCGTCGAGCGCTACCGGGACCGTCCGGAGGGCCACCGCCTCGACACCTACGCCTGTGCCGGGGCGGCCATCGCGCCCGAGGTCGTCGATCGTGCCGCGGAGGTGGGTGTGCGGGTGGTGCGCGCCTACGGCATGACCGAGACCGCCGGGGTGCTCGCGATCGCGGCGGCCTCGGACTCCCTGGAGCGCCGTCGCGCCTGGGACGGCAGGCTGCTGCGCGGCATGGAGATGACCGTCGTCGACGACGACGGCGCGCTCGTCCCGCCCGGCACCGTGGGCCGGCTGCGGATCCGCGGGCCGCAGCTGCTCGACCGCTACACCGACCCGGTCGTCACAGCCGAGCAGATCGACGCCGACGGCTGGTTCCTCCCCGGCGACGTCGGCCGCGTCGACGACGAGGGCTGGGTCCAGATCGCCGGCCGCACCAAGGACATCGTCAACCGCGGCGGCGAGAAGTTCTCCACGATGGACATCGAGCTCGCGGTCGCCTCCGCCCCGGGTGTGCGGCGGGTCGCGGTCACCGCGGTGCCCGACGAGCGCCTCGGGGAGGCCGTCGGTGCCTGGGTGGTCCTCGACGACGACGCCCGCGCCGCCGGCGTCGGCCCGTTGCTGGAGCACCTGGCCGCCCAGAAGCTCGCCCGCGCGAAGACGCCCGTCGAGTGGCACGTCGTCGCCGAGATCCCGGCCACCGCCAGCGGGAAGATCCAGAAGCACGCGCTCGCCGGGCTCACCGACCTCGAGCTGTGGCACGCCCACCGGCCGGCCCGGGCGTGACCGCGGTGTTCGAGGCCGGGACCGTCGCACTGGTCACCGGCGCCGGACGCGGGCTGGGCGCGGAGTACGCGACCGCACTGGCCGTGGCCGGGGCGACGGTCGCCGTGCACGCGCGCACAGCGCGGGCCGCGGGTGCCGTCGCCGACCGGATCCGGGACGCGGGCGGGCGCGCGCACCCGGTCGTCGGGGACGCGCGCGACGGCCGTGCCCTGGTCGGGGACTGCGTCGCGGCGCTCGGCCGGCTCGACGTGCTCGTGGTCAACGCGGGCGGGCTGCGCGACCGCGGGGTGTCCCGGCTGACCGACGACGACTTCGACGAGGTCGTCGACGTGCACCTGCGCGGCAGCTGGACCGCCTGCTCGGCGGCCTGGCCGCACCTGCGCGAGCGCGGCGGCGCCATCGTGCTCACCACTTCCGGCGCGGGGCTGCACGGCAACCCCGGCCAGGCCGCCTACGCGGCGGCGAAGGCCGGCGTGGTCGGGCTCGCCCGCACCCTGGCCGCGGAGGGCTCGCGGCACGGGATCCGGGTCAACGCCGTCGCGCCGATGGCGCTGACCTCCATGACCGCCGAGGTGTTCCGCGACCGACCGGCGCAGGCACTGCGGGCGGCCGACGTGGCCCCGGTCGTCGTCGCGCTCGCCCTGCCCTCCTGCCCGCTGACCGGCGAGGTCGTCGAGACCGGCGGCGGCTGGGCCTCGGTGCTGCGCTGGGAGCGCTCCGAGGGGGTGCGCTTCACCCGCCCCGACGGGCCGCCACCGGCCGTCGCCGACGTCGCCGCGCACTGGGGCGGGATCACCGACCTGGTGGGCCGCCCGTCCGACCGTCCGACCACGACCGCGGACTCGCTCGCCGCCGCGTGCGACCCGTTCCGCGGGACGACCGCGCTGCGCGCCGGCTCCGAGTCCTGCCACTGATCCCACACCCCCACCCCGAGAGGAACCCCCGTGACCGAGTACCGCTACCTGCTGACCTCCGTCGAGGACGGCGTCGGCATCCTGCAGCTGAACCACCCCGAGAAGCGCAACGCGCTGGGCTGGGAGCTGCACGAGGAGATCGTGGCGGCGCTCGCCGAGTGGGCCGAGGACGACGAGGTCGCCTGCGTCCTGATGATCGGCGACGAGGACATCTTCTGCGCCGGCTGGGCGCTGGACGTGCTGCAGGACACCAGCGGGGACGCCCGCACCCGGTTCACCGACCTCGCCTACAGGCTCATGGTCGCGATCTACGACTACCGCAAGCCGACCGTGGCCGCCGTCGCCGGCGTCGCCCCCGGCTACGGCATGGACCTGGCCAACATGTGCGACATCACGATCGCCTCGGAGAACGCCGCGTTCGGCTCGACCCAGGTCAAGTACGCGATGAACGGCTTCTACCACGCGATCCTGCGCAAGACGAACACCCAGCGGGCCCGCCGGATGTTCTTCACCGGCGACCCGATCGACGCCCACGAGGCCCTGCGCTGCGGGCTCGTCGACGAGGTCGTCCCGGTCGGGACGCTGCGCTCCTCGGCGCTGACGCTGGCGAAGCAGATCGCCGAGAACGGTGCCGAGCTGACCACGGTCCTCAAGGAGGTCGCGCTGCGCGCCGGGCACATGGACCACGTCGCGGCGACCGCCTACGAGCTGCGCGTCACCCACGACCTGCTGCAGCGCGGGCTGTTCACCCGCCGCATCGCCGAGGGCCTGGACCGGCTGCGGTCCGGGGCCAGCAGGGCCACCGAGCGACTGTCCCGCCGCAGCTGAGACCGAGCACCAGCCGAGACCGAGCCCCGGAGCCGAGATGACGTCCTCGCCGACCTCCCCCACCCCGTCCCGCACGACACCGCACCCCAGCGACCCCGGGTTCGCCCTGGCCTACGGGATCGCCTGGAGCAACGACCCCGACGCGCTGCTGGAGTTCTTCGCCCCGGACGGCGTGTACCGCGACATCGCGCTCGACGGCACCTACCGCGGCCGCGGGGAGGTCGGCCGCTTCCACCGGTTCATGCTCTCCTTCGCCCCCGACTCGCACATCGAGTTCGGCGAGACGTGGGCGGCCGGCGGCGGGCTCACCTCGCGCTGGGTGTGGTCGGGCACCGTCCGCGGCCCGCTGAAGCTGCGCACCGGCGAGCTCGTCGACGTGGCCGGTGCCCGGTTCTCGGTGCCGGGCGTCGCCGTCTGCACCTACGACGACGACGGCCTGCTCACCGGTCACGACGACTACTGGGACCTCGCGACGGTGCTGTACCAGGTCGGCGCCCGCATCACCTCGCCGACCGGCTGAGGCACACGGTCAGGCGGACGACGGGGCCGGCCGGCGACGAGGGTCCCGGCCGGACCTCAGCCGGCCGTGACGAGCCCCGCCAGCCGGCCCGCGATGATCTGCTCGGCCTCGGTGACGATGCGCTCGATCAGCTCCGCGCAGGTCGGGACGTCGCGGATGATCCCCTGCACCATCCCGACCGACCAGATGCCGGCGTCGAGGTCTCCGGTCTCGTAGACCGTCGCCCCGCGGCTGCCCGCGACGAGGTGGCGGATGTCCTCGAACCGGGCACCGGCGGCGAGCTTCTCCACCACCTCCCGGGAGACCGCGTTGGCCGCGACCCGAGCGGTGTTGCGCAGCTCGCGGAAGATGAGGGTGGTGTCGCGCTCGCCGGCCTCGACGATGCGGGCCTTCACCGCGTCGTGCACCCCCGACTCCTGCGTACACAGGAAGCGGGTGCCCATGTTGACCCCGTCCGCGCCGAGCGCCAGCGCCGCGACCAGACCGCGGGCGTCGGAGATGCCGCCCGAGGCGATGAACGGGATCTCCAGGACGTCGGCCGCGGCGGGCAGCGGACCAGCCCGGGGACGTCGTCCTCGCCGGGGTGGCCGGCACACTCGAAGCCGTCGATGGACAGCGCGTCCACCCCCAGGTCCTGCGCCTTCACCGCGTGCCGGACCGAGGTGCACTTGTGGACGACGACGATCCCCGCGTCGTGCAGCGGCCCGAGGTGGTCCACCGGGTTCGCCCCGGCGGTCTCCACGACCGGGACGCCCTCCTCGATGATCACTTGCCGGTACGCGGCGTAGGGCGGGGCGTCGATCGTCGGCAGGATCGTCAGGTTGACGCCGAACGGGGCGTCGGTCAGCTCCCGGCAGCGCCGGATCTCCGCACGCAGGTCCTCCGGGGTCGGCTGGGTCAGCGCGGTCAGGAACCCGAGCCCACCCGCCTCGGCGACGGCGGCGACGAGCGGCGCCCGGCCCACCCACTGCATGCCTCCCTGCACGACGGGGTGACGCACCCCGACGAGTTCGGTGAACCGTGTCCGCATCGACGTCTCCTTCGACTCGCCACCCGGGGCCCGTTGCCCCCCGTAGGTAGTTAATCTAGGTTAGAAACATAAGGCGTCACAGGCGACACCGGAGGGATCACATGGACGTTCAGGGACTGCGCTGCCTGGTCACGGGCACCGCGTCGGGCATCGGTGACGCTGTCACGCGCCAGCTGGTCGAGGGCGGCGCCTCCGTCGTCAGCCTCGACCGCAACAAGCCCTCCGCGGAGGTGGAGCAGCACGTCGAGGTCGACCTCGCCGACGCCGCGAGCATCGACTCGGCGCTGGCGCAGATCGAGGGCACCTTCGACGTCCTCGCCAACGTCGCGGGCATCCCCGGCACCGCGCCCGCCGACCTGGTCTTCCGGGTCAACTTCCTCGGCATGCGGCACCTGACCGAGGCCGTGTTCGAGCGGATGAACCCGGGCGGCTCGATCGTCGTGGTCTCCTCGACGGCCGGGTTCGGCTGGCCGGCCCGCCTGGAGACCCTGCGCGAGGTGCTCGCCACCGAGTCGATGGACGAGGGCGCGGCCTGGTTCGCCGAGCACCCGCAGCAGGGCAACGCCTACAACTTCTCCAAGGAGGCCGCGACCGTCTACTGCCTGGCCATGGGCGGCGCGGTACGGGAGATGAACGAGCTGCGGATCAACGCCGTGCTCCCGGGCCCGGTGGAGACCCCGATCCTCGCCGACTTCGAGGAGAGCATGGGCAAGGACACCCTCGACGGGGTCAAGGCGTTCCTCGGGCGGCACGCGACCGTCGACGACATCGCACCCGCCGTGGTGTTCCTGGCCTCGCGCGGCTCGCGCTGGCTCAACGGCTCGACGATCACCGCCGACGGCGGCATCACCGGCGCCGTCGCCGCCGGGCTGGTCCCGGCCCCCGAGATCTGAGCCCGGGCCGGCCGGTGGGCGCCTCGGAGGCGGTGCCCACCGGCCGGTGGCGGTCGTCCGGTGTCGTCAGGGCCCGGCGGGGACCGCGTCGCGGTCGACCCGCGCCGTGAACCGGGTGATCAGCGACGAGACCAGGGCCGGGGCGTCGGCCATCGGCACGTGTCCCACCCCCGGCACCCGGACCAGCTGCGCGCCGCGGACGGCCTCGACCATCGGACGGCCGTAGCGCGGGAAGGGCAGGATCCGGTCCCGTTCCCCCCAGGCGATCATCACCGGGCCCTCCGGCGTGAACGGGGCGAGCCCACCCGAGTCCGGGGCCCCGGCGAGCAGGTCGGCCAGCACCGCGCAGCCCGCCAGGTCCTCGACCAGCTCCCCGACGTCGGCCTGCGACAGCACCTCCGGGTGCTCGGAGACCGCCCGCAGCAGCAGGCGGCGCACCGCACGCGGCCGCAGCACCGCACCCGTGCCCGGCAGCCGCCCGATCCGCCCGCCGACGCGGAACAGCCGCAGCAGCCGGTCGAGGTCCGCCGGTGTCGCCCACGCCCCTGCCGGGGACAGCGCGACGACCGACCGCGACCGGCCGCGGCGGGCCAGCTCCAGCGCGACCCACCCGCCGAGCGAGTTGCCCACCAGGTGGGCCCGGTCGATGCCGGCCTCGTCCAGCGCGACCTCGACGGCGTCGACGATCGCGGGCACCACCTTCTCGGGGGCCACCGACAGCACCGGTCCGCCGTGGTGCCCCGCCAGCGTGGGCGCGACGACGTGGTGGCGGCGCTCCAGCGCCGGCAGGACCGGCCGCCAGGCCCGCCACGACGACGTCGCGCCGTGCAGCAGGACCATCGGCGTGCCGGCCCCGCCGACGTGCACGGGCTCGACGGGGATCCGGGTCAGAAGAACCTCCGCAGCAGGGCCATCTTCCGGTCGGTGTAGGGCGGGTACATCAGCGACGGGTCCGGCTTGGCCGGCTTGTCCAGCACCGCCTTGCGGTGGCTGAACGCGTGGAAGCCCCACTCCCCGTGGTAGGCGCCCATCCCGCTGTTGCCCACACCGCCGAAGGGCAGCTGCGGGACGAGGCAGTGCATGGCCAGGTGGTTGACCACCACGCCGCCCGAGCTCGTCCCGGTGAGCACCCGCTCCTTGACCGCCTTGGACCCGGTGAACAGGTACAGGCCCAGCGGCTTCGGGCGGTCGTTGACGAAGCGCAGCGCCTCGTCGACGGAGCGCACGGTGAGCACCGGCAGGATCGGGCCGAAGATCTCGTCGGCCATCACCGCCGAGTCCGGCGACGGGTCGACCAGCACGGTCGGCTCGATCGCGTGCGAGGCCGCGTCGGTGCCACCGCCGAGCGCGACGGTCCCGCCGTGGTCGTCGAGCAGGCCCGCGATCCGGGCGAACTGCCGGTCGTCGACGATCGGCTGGGTGGCGGGCTCCCCGGCGCGGAACTCCCGCACGGTCGCGACGATCCCCGCCACCAGGCGGTCCCGCACCGACTCCTCGACCAGCACGTAGTCCGGTGCGATGCAGGTCTGGCCGGAGTTCAGCAGCTTCACCCAGGCGATCCGGCGGGCCGCTACGTCGATGTCGGCATCGGCGGTCACGATCACCGGGCTCTTGCCGCCCAGCTCCAGCACCACCGGCGTCAGATGCTCGGCCGCGGCGGCCATCACCTTCTTGCCGATCCCCGGACCGCCGGTGAAGAACGCCAGGTCCAGGCCTTGGGCGAGCAGGGCCTGGGTGACCGCGGCGTCGCCCTCCAGCACGGCGACCGCGTCCGGGTCCAGGTACTCCGGGATCAGCCGGGCCATCAGCGCGGAGGTGGCCGGGGCGTGCTCGGACGGCTTGACCACCGCGGTGTTGCCGGCCGCGACCGCGGCCACCAGCGGGCCGAGCGTCAGGTAGACCGGGTAGTTCCACGGCCCGATGACCAGCACCGTGCCCAGCGGCTCGTACTGGTAGAAGCCGCGGCCGGGCAGCATGGACAGCGGCAGCGACGTGCGTCGCCGGCGCATCCAGCGCTTGAGGTGCTTGCGGGCGTAGGCGGCCTCGGCCGCGGTGGAGGCGATGTCGCCGAGCCAGGCGTAGGGCGCGGGGCGGCCCAGGTCCTGCGCGAGCGCGGCGGCGATGTCCGACTCGCGCTCGGCGACCAGGCGCTCGATGCCGTGCAGCTGGCGGCGCCGCCAGGCGAGCGGCCGGGTCCGGCCGGAGTCGAAGGTCCGGCGCAGGCGGGCGACGGTGGCCGCGGCGTCCGAGGCCTCCGTGGCGTCCGTGGCCTCGGGGGACGTGCTGTCGGTGACGGTCAACGGCCGCCTCACCCGACCGGGTTCGTGCCGACGACGGCACCGTCGAGGTCGACGATCTCGGCGAACCGGTCACCGACCTGGTCGATGGTCGGGACCTCCGCGAAGGTCACGCCCTTGCTGCGGAACTGCGCGACGCGGTGCACCTCGCCGCCACCGACGACCAGGACGCTGCCGGTCTCGGTGCACTCGTCGGTCAGCAGGTAGCCGACGACCGGGGCGACGTGCGCCGGGTCGAGCTTCGCGAGCACCTCCGGCGGCGCGATGTCGGAGGTCATCCGGGTCGCCGCCATCGGCGCGATCGCGTTCGCGGTGATGCCGCGCTTGCGGCCCTCGATGGCCAGGGTGTTGATGAGCCCGATCAGCCCGCCCTTGGCGGCGCCGTAGTTGGCCTGCCCGAAGTTGCCGTAGATCCCCGACGTCGAGGTGGCGACGACGACCCGGCCGTGGCCCTGCTCGCGCAGGTGCGGCCAGGCCGCGTGGATCACGTGGTAGGCGCCGTAGAGGTGCACGCGCTGCACGGCGTCCCAGTCGTCGTCGGTCATCGAGTGGAACGACCTGTCCCGCAGGATGCCGGCGTTCGCCACGACGCCGTCGATGCGGCCGTATGCCTCCAGCGCGGTCGTGACGACCGCGGCGCCGCCCTCGGACGTGGCCACGCTGTCGTGGTTCGCCGTGGCCTCGCCACCCTCGGCCCGGATCTCGGCGACGACGGCGGCCGCGGCGCTCGATCCGCTGCCGCTGCCGTCCCGCGACCCACCGAGGTCGTTGACGACGACCTTCGCGCCCGCCCGCGCCAGCACCAGCGCGTACTCGCGGCCCAGGCCGTTGCCCGCCCCGGTGATCGCGACGACGCGTCCTCGACTCCTGCCATGCCTGCCGAACTCCTTCGTAGTGGGGGTGGACGGCCGCGTCAGCGGCCGGTGAACCGGGGCCGGCGCCGTTCGAGCACGGCGGCGAGCCCCTCGCGGGCGTCCGCGGTGCCGGACAGCTCGGAGACCGTGCGGGCCTCCTCCGGCAGCTGGGCCTCGACCCGGGCGCCGAGCCCGGACCAGACCAGCCGCTTGACGGCACCGAGCGCACGCGGCGCGCCGGCGGCCAGGGTGCGGGCGACGGCGAGCGCCTCGTCGTGCAGCGCGTCGTCGGCGACCACCCGGGTGATCAGCCCGATCTCGACGGCCTCGGCGGCGGTCAGCGTGGGGTTGAGCAGCAGGATCTCCATCGCCTTGCGCAGCCCGACGAGCTGGGGCAGCGTCACCGACGAGCCCGCGTCGGGTGCCATGGCGACCCGCGCGGCGCCCGACATGAACTTCGCCGACTCCCCGGCGAGCACGATGTCGGAGGCGCACACCAGGCCCAGTCCCCCGCCGCCCGCGGCGAACCCGTGCACCGCCGTGACGACCGGGACGGGCAGCGCCAGCAGGGCCTGCGCGACGTTCTGCAGCCAGGCGGTGGCCTCGCGCAGGTAGTCCGGGAGCGCCTCGCCCTTGGCGGCGAAGGTCTTCACGTCACCGCCGGCGCAGAAGTGCGGGCCCTCGCCGGTCAGCAGGAGCACCCGCAGGCCGGCCTGCCCGGTGGCGGTCATGACGGCGTCGTAGAGCGCGCGCAGGAACGGCACGTTCATGCCGTTGGCGGCCTCGGGGCGGTTGAGTCGCAGCCGGCCGACGCCGTCCTCGTCGAGGTCGAACAGGACCAGCTGGTCGGTGACGGTCACGTGCGTGTCCTTCCGGTGAAGCGGCCGATGCCCGCACCGGCCCGTTCCCCGTCCAGGTGGGCGAGGGTGGCGGCGGTCTCGGCGGACAGGCCGTCGCTCAGCGGGCCGTCCAGCCCGCCGCGTACGAGCTGCTTGATCCGGGCCAGCGCGCCGGGGTCCTTGCCGAGCAGGTTGGCGACGGTGTTCTCGACGAGGGCCTCGAACCCGTCGGCCGGGGCGCAGGCGTAGGCGATCCCCCAGTCGACGGCGTCACGGCCCGAGAGCCGGTCGCCGAGCAGGATGTGCCCGAGCGCGCGTGGGGTCCCCACGATGCGGGGCAGCCGCTGCGACCCGCCACCGCCGGGGATCATGCCGAAGTTGGCGTGGTTGTCGGCGAGCACTGCGTCCTCGCGGACGAGCGCGATGTCGACGGACTGGACCAGCTCGAAGCCGCCGGCCATCGCGTAGCCCTCCACCGCGGCGACGACCGGGACCGGCAGGTCCGCGATCAGCTGGCACGCACCGACGAAGGTCTCGAACAGCGGTCGCAGCGCCTCCGGGCCGTCCTCGCGCAGCCGGGAGACCTCGTGGAAGTCCCCGCCCGCGCAGAAGTGCCCGCCCGCCCCCGCACCACGACGACGTCGGCCTCGGCCGCGGCCGCCACCAGCGCCGCGTGCAGGGCGCCGGCCAGCGCGACGGTGATCGCGTTGCGGGCCCGCGGCCGGTTCAGCGTCAGGTGGGCGACGCGCCCGTCGGCGCGCTCCTCGATCCGGGACAGGACCGGTGCGGTGTCCGGGCCGGTGCCGGGGTCGGTGCCGAGGTCGGGGCTCACGCGTCCTCCCGCCACCGGTCGGCCGACGGGTCGAGGAGCTTGTGCAGGTGTCCCTCGGGCAGCCACACCAGCGTCTCCAGCTCCAGCGCGTCGAGGTAGCGGACCCGGCCGGTGCGCAGGTCCTCGATGCGCAGCCGCCGGCTGTTCGCCTCGTCGTCGATGCGGACGGCGACCTCGGCGAACTCGTTGCCGACGATATCGGGACGGATCTTCATCAGACCAGGAACGCCAGCGTCGCGATCGCGCGGGCGTTGTCCACCAGCGCGACCTTCTTGTAGGACATCGCGAGCTCCCCGTCGACCACGCGCAGCCGGTAGGTGTAGCGCCCGGCCCACAGCTGGGTGCCGCGCTCGCGGGACTCGACGAGCACGAAGTTGGCGCCGACCTCGGTGTCCCCGGTCTCGGGCACGGTACCGAGGATCTCCACGTTGGACACGACCCGACGCAGCCGCGACGCAGGCACCTGGGAGTGCCGGCGCCCGGTGCGGTACTGGCGGATCCGGGTGGCGATCCGGTTGCGGTTGTCGTGGATGATCGACATCTGGGTCGTGCGGTCGGCGTCGTCGTCGTTCGCGGGCACCCAGTAGAGGGCGTCCGGGGTCCAGAGCGCCTCCCAGTCCTCATAGCGGTGCTCGTCGGCGTAGCGCGCCTCGCGGTAGAGGAACTGCTCGACGGTGCGCAGGTCGAGCCCGGTGGCCGGCTCGGTGGTGGTCATCGGCCCTCCGTCATCAACCGCCGGTAGTGCGTCCAGAACCCGCGCATACCGGTCTCGTCGGTGGCCCGCCGACGGTGAGGCCACGCTCGTCGGTGTACTCGCGCTCCGCGCCGCGCCGGATGTCGAGCCACTCCGGGCGCAGCTCGGCGACGCCTGCCTGGTTGCGCTCGTACATCTCGGTGTCGTCGGCGAGCAGCATCCCGGCCGGCCCGACCGACCCGATGCACTGCTGCAGCATCCGCTTGTTCATCTCCGGCGCGCCCTTGAGCTGCACCGCGGTGACGTGCTGGACGGTGAGGTCCGCGGCCAGCGGCTGGATGGTGAACAGCTGGATCTCGGCGATGAACAGGTTCGGGAAGATCATGACGTGGGGTCCGCCCTCGACCAGGATGTCGTGGGCGTCGGACCCGTAGGTCTCCCGCATCCGGGCCGCGTAGCGCGGCACCTTCTCCTCGGTCGTGCCGAACCAGCCCAGCGGGACGCCGAGCCGGCGGAACTCCGGGCGCAGGTCGTTCTCGCTGTGCCCGCCACCGAGGTCGCGGGTCACCGCGGTCGACTTCTCGCCGTAGAGCGCCCCGATCCCGCTCTCCGCGACGCTGAAGATCGAGGCGTGCACGAACTGCGGGTGGTAGCCGTCGGTCTCGTTCTCCGCGAGGAGCTTCCAGTTCGCCTTCGCGCGGTGCTGCAGGAAGCCGGCGGACAGCTCGACCTCCCCGTCCGGGGACAGCCGGACGAGCCGGTCGATCTCGCCCCTGGCCTCGCCGAGGTGCTCGTCGAGGGTGGGGCCGTCGGGGGCGAAGCTGCCGAAGACGAACCCCCGGTAGACCCCGACCCGCGGGACCCGGCCGAGGCCGAGGTCCAGCTTCCCGCGGCCGCCGTACCCCTGCGGGAACGGGTAGCCGAGCATCCGGCCGTCGTTGCGGTAGGTCCAGCCGTGGTACGGGCAGCGGAACGAGCTGGAGTTGCCCGACCGCGCCTCACAGACCAGGTTGCCGCGGTGCGCGCACCGGTTGAGCAGCAGGTGCACCTCGCCGTCGGCGGTGCGGGTCATGATGACGTCCTGCGGTCCGATGGACTTGCGGACGTAGTCGTTCGGCTCGGCGATCTCGCTGACGTGGCCGACGTAGACCCAGGTGCGGTACCAGATGCGCTCCAGCTCGTCGGCGAAGATCTCCGGCGAGGTGTAGAGCGACCCGTGCACCTGCCGGGGCCGGATCAGCTCGTCGTACGGCGCCGCCGGTGGGCGCGGGGCGCGCGCGGCACCGGTGGGGGCGCTCGGCATCACGGTCGTTCCTCTCGTGTCTGGCGGATCAGGGGTAGAGCCGACCGACGCTCTCGATCACGCAGGCGGGCTTCGGCGAGCCCTCGACCTCGATCGTCGAGCGGGTGGTGACCTCCACGAAGCCCTCGCCGCGGCGCACCGAGGCGATCTCGGCGGCGAGCCGGACCTTCGAGCCCACCGGGACCGGCGAGGGGAAACGGACCTTGTTCAGGCCGTAGTTGATCCCCATCCGCACGTCGTCGACGCGGTAGAGCTCGTTCAGCAGCCGGGGCAGCAGCGACAGGGTCAGGAACCCGTGTGCGATGGTCCGGCCGAACGGGCCGGACGCCGCACGCTCGGGGTCGGTGTGGATCCACTGGTGGTCGCCGGTCGCCTCGGCGAACAGGTCGACCTGACGCTGGTCGATCTCGACCCAGTCGGTCGGGCCGAACGACTCGCCCTCGGCGGCGGCCAGGGCGTCGACGCCCGCGAAGACCTTCGTCACCGCTCAGCCCTCGATCCGCAGGGCCTCGGTGGGGCAGGCCCGGCAGGCCTCCTCCAGCTCAC
Organism: Pseudonocardia sp. ICBG601; assembly: GCF_020496245.1. Classification (NCBI taxonomy): domain Bacteria; kingdom Bacillati; phylum Actinomycetota; class Actinomycetes; order Pseudonocardiales; family Pseudonocardiaceae; genus Pseudonocardia; species Pseudonocardia sp. ICBG601. The sequence goes on from NZ_JAHLJA010000168.1 coordinate 70,175, forward strand.
CCCGCTGCGAGTCCTCGGCCTGCTCCTGGAGCAGGTTCAGCGAACCGTCGTCGGCGACCTCGAAGAAGTCGGGGGCCAGGGACTCGCAGAGCCCCAGCCCGGTGCACTTGTCGTAGTCGACCACCACGCGCACGAGTGGTACCTCCTTCACGGGTTGAGCGTGCACGGCATCGACTTGACGCCGTCCACGAAGTTGCCGACGAGCTGGACGGGCTCACCGGTACGCAGGTCGGGCACCCGACGCAGCAGCTCCCCGAACAGCGAGCGCAGCTGGGTGCGGGCGAGCATGTTGCCCATGCAGAAGTGCGGTCCCCCGCCGCCGAAGCCGACGTGCGGGTTCGGGGAACGGGTGACGTCGAAGGTGTAGGGCTCGGTGAAGACCCGCTCGTCGCGGTTGCCCGAGGCGTAGAACATCACGACCCAGTCGCCGGCCCGGATCCGTTGGCCGTGCAGCTCGACGTCCCGGGTGGCGACCCGGCGGAAGGTCATCACCGGGCTGGCCCACCGGACGAACTCGTCGACGGCGGTGTTCAGCGTGCCGTCGGGGTCGGCCTGCAGGATCTTGCGCTGGTCCGGGAAGCGGGTGAGCGCCTCCATCGTGCGGCTGATGGTGTTGCGGGTGGTGTCGTTGCCGGCGACCGACAGCAGGACGAAGAACGCCGCGATCTCCTCCTCCGACAGCCGCTCGCCGTCGACCTCGGCCTGCACCAGCGAGGTCATGAGGTCGTCGCGGGGGTTCTCCCGGCGGTCGTCGGCCAGCTCCAGGCCGATCGTGATGAGGGTGACCAGCGACTGGTTGAGCAGGTCCGCGGGCTCCAGCCCGGCGCGCACGTCGGCGTCGGCCCACGACACCATGCCGTCGGCGGCGTGCGCGGCGTCCTCGCGGCGCTCGACGGGCAGGCCGCACATCTCGTAGATCGTCCACATCGGCAGCCGCCGCGAGACCTGGTCCACGAAGTCGCAGTCCCCGGTGGCGATCAGATCGTCGACGATGCGGCGGGCCTGGTCGGCGATCTGTGCCTCGATCTGCTTCACCCGGCGCGGGGTGAACGCCGCGCTGACCAGACGGCGCAGCTGGGTGTGCCGGGGGGCGTCGGTCGCGAGGAACGAGCTGGCCGCCTCCAGGATGTCGGACGGCACGTCCTCGATCATCACGCCCTGACCGGAGCAGAAGGTCTCCGGGTCCTTGCTGACGGCCGCGATGTCGGCGTGCCGGGTGATCGCCCAGAACCCGGCGTCGTCCTCCTGGGGCAGCATCGAGCCCTCGGCCGGGCGCTGCCAGCTGACCGGCCGCTCGTCGCGCAGCACACGCAGGCGTTCCTCGCGGCCCTCCGGCGTGAGCGACCAGAACTCCAGCGATCCCACCGACACCGGGTCGTAGTCGGGCCGGGTCTGCACCATTGCTCCCCCAGGGACGGTATCGATTCTAACCTCGATTAATCTAGCGGGAAGGACACCACGAGCGCCGACCCGGTGTCAAGACGGCGACGTCGGAGGCGGTCGGGTGTTTAATCCCGCGTCGAAAGACCGGGTGGGACGAGGAGGAGCGGCGATGGATCTGGGACTGCGCGACGCACGGGTGGTCGTCACCGGGGCCGGGGCCAACATCGGGCGCGGCATCGCCCGGGTCCTGGCCCGCGAGGGCGCCAGGGTGCTGGTCGTCGACATCGACGGCGAGCAGGCCGGGCGCGTCGCCGGGGAGCTGCCCGGGCTCGGCGCGCCGGAGGCGCTCGCCCTGGCCACCGACCTGACCGCCGAGGGCGCGGGCGCCGCGGTGACCGCCGCCGCCCTGGACGCCTGGGGCGGGGTGGACGTGCTGGTCAACAACGCGGGCTGGAGCAGGCCCGGCTGGTTCGCCGAGCAGACCGACCGCGACCTGTGGCGGCGCACCGTCGAGGTGAACCTGTTCGCCGCGATCGACTGCACCCAGGCCGTCCTGGGACCGATGCGCGAGGCCGGGCGGGGCGCGGTCGTGTTCCTGTCCAGCGACGCCGCCTACGGGGCGGTCCGCCAGGGCATCTACGGCGGCACCAAGGCGGCGCTGATCTCGCTCGCCCGCACCGTGGCCCGGGAGAACGGCCGGTTCGGGATCCGCAGCAACGTCGTCGCGCCGGGCCTGGTCCTGCCACCGGAGGACGAGCAGGTCGGCCCGAGCTCGGCGTGGGCGGGCGGCGCGGACTCGCTGTTCGCCCCCGAGGCCGTCGACGCCATCGTGGCGACCCAGGCGCTGCGCCGGCGCACGACGCCGACCGACGTCGGGAACGCGGTCGCCTGGCTGGCCTCGGAGACGGCCGCGTTCCAGGTCACCGGGCAGGTGGTCGCCGTCGGCGGCGGGTCGTCCATGCCGTGACGTGGGGCCCACGTTGACGACACCGACCCACTTTACCTATTCTCGATTAGAAAATACTCCGGGTCACGAGGAGACACGATGCCCAGCTCGCTGATCGTCGCCGACACCGAGGAGCGCGCGGCGCTGCGCGACGCGGTCGCGACCCTGGTCGGCCGCTACGGCCACGACTACTTCATGCGCAAGGCCGCCGCCCACGAGGAGCCGACCGAGCTCTGGAAGGAGCTCGGCGCGGCCGGCTTCCTGGGCGTGCACCTGTCCGAGGCCTACGGCGGGGGCGGCGGCACCATGGCCGACCTGGCCGTCGTCGTCGAGGAGTCCTCGACCCAGGGCGTCCCGCTGCTGATGATGGTCATCTCCCCCGCGATCTGCGGCACCATCATCGACACGCACGGCTCGCACGAGCTCAAGTCGCGCTGGCTGCCCGGCATCGCCGACGGCTCGCTGAAGATGGCCTTCGCCATCACCGAGCCCGACGCCGGGTCCAACAGCCACGAGATCACCACCACCGCCCACCCCGACGGCGACGGCTGGCGGCTCCGCGGCCAGAAGTACTGGACCTCGGGCATCGACGAGGCCGACGCGGTCCTCGTGGTGACCCGCGCGCCCGAGGCGGGACCGAACGGCCGCCACCCACTGTCGCTGTTCGTGGTGCCGACCGACACCGAGGGGCTGACCTGGCAGACGATCCCGGCCGCACTGCAGCAGCCCGAGCACCAGTTCACCGTGTTCTTCGACGACGTCCGGGTGGGCCACGAAGCGCTGATCGGCGAGGAGGGCAACGGCCTGCGCCAGGTGTTCGCCGGGCTCAACCCGGAGCGGATCACCGCGGCCTGCATCTCCAACGGCATCGCCCGCTACGCCCTGGAGAAGGCGTGCGGCTACGCCCGCGGCCGGCAGGTGTGGGGCGTGCCGATCGGGTCGCACCAGGGCGTCGCGCACCCGCTGGCCGAGGCCTACATCGGGACCCAGCTCTCGCGGCTGATGGCCTACCGCGCCGCCGAGCTCTACGACGCCGGCGTCGACGCGGCCGAGGCGTCGAACATCGCCAAGTTCGCCGCCGCCGACTCCTCGCTGCGCACCCTGGACCAGGCGATGCAGGCCCACGGCGGGAACGGCATGTCCCTGGAGTACGGCCTGGCCGACCTGTGGTTCGTGGCCCGGATGCTCAAGACCGCACCGGTCAGCCGGGAGATGGTGCTCAACTTCGTCGCCCAGCGCAGCCTGGGCCTGCCGGCGTCCTACTGATCCGATGACCCGTGCCGAGAGCGCCCGCTCCCCCGGGTCCCGCGCCGAGGGCGCGCGGGGTTCGGGGGAGAAGGCGGCGCGGACCCGGCGCCGCATCCTGGACGCGACGGCGTCGCTGCTGGCGACCCGCGGGTACGCGGGGACCCGGCTGTCCGACGTCGCGCGGCTGGCCGGGGTCCGGCCTCCGGCGATCTACTACTACGTCGACTCCCGCGAGGACCTGGTCGAGCAGGTCGTCGTCGCGGGGATGGTGCGCAACCTGGAGCACGTGCGGGCCCGGGTGCAGGAGCTGCCCGCCACGGCGAGCGCGATGGACCGGATCTGCTGCGCCGTCGAGGCCCACCTGCAGGCCGTGCTGCGGATCTCCGACTACACCGTCGCGGCGGTGCGCACCACCGCGCAGCTGCCCCCGCAGGTGCGGGACCGCCAGCTCGCGGAGCAGCAGCGCTACGTGGACTTCTGGCGCGAGCTCGTCGAGGCCGCCCGGGTCTCGGGTGAGCTGCGGCCCGAGCTCGACCCCCGCGCGGCACGGATGCTCGTACTGGGGGCGCTCAACTGGGCGTGCGAGTGGTGGAGCCCCGGGCGTGGCTCCCTGCGGTCGCTGGTCCGAACGGCGCAGACCATCGTCCGGCGGGGCCTGACGGCTCCGACCGGCGGTTGACGTCCGCAGTTTCTTATCTAGATTCGGTTCATCTCGTGACCTGCATCGTCGGAGGCCGTATGAGCACGTCCGTCAGCCCGCAGCCCACCGTGCTCCGGCGCGCCGAATGGCTGGAGGGCCCCGGCCCCGGGTTGCTCGAGAGCACCGTCGGCGGACTGCTGCGCGAGCAGGCCGCCGCCCGCCCGGACACCGTCGCCCTGGTCGCGACCCGGCACGACGGGACACCGGGCCGGTGGACCTACGCCGAGCTGCTCGACGAGGCGAGCCGCGCCGCCGGCACCCTGCACGAGCTCGCCGGACCCGGCGGCCACGTCGCGATCTGGGCGCCGAACATCGCCGAGTGGACGATCGTGCAGTACGCGGCGGGTCTGGCCGGCGTCGTGCTGGTGGCGCTCAACCCGGCCCTGCGCCCCGGGGAGCTCGAGTACGCCCTCACCCTGTCCCGTTCCACCGTGCTGCTGCACGCCGACCGGGTGCGCGACCACGACCTGACCGGCGTCGTCGCCGAGGTCGCCCCCCGAGTGCCGGGACTCGCCCACGTCGTCAGCCTGTCCGACACCGACCGGCTGCACGGGGCCCCGCTCGACGGCGGGTCCCCCGACGCCGCGGACCGCAGCAGCCCGGACGCCCCGGCCATGATGCAGTTCACCTCCGGCACGACCGGCCGCCCCAAGGGGGTGCTGCTGGCGCACCGCTCGCTGCTGAACAACGCGCGGCTGACCATGCACACCGCGCAGGCCCGCGAGGGGGCCGTCGCGGTCGCCCCGCTGCCGACCTTCCACACCGCGGGCTGTGTGATCTCCACCCTCGGCCCGGCGGTGCTCGGCGGCACGATGGTGCTGATCGAGAAGTTCACCCCCGCCGCGGTGCTCGTCGCGATCCGCGCGGAGGGCGCCTCGGTCCTGATGAGCGTGCCGACGGTGCTCGGGGCGGTGCTGCACGAGGCCCGCGGCCGCGACGAGGCCGCGCCGCCGCTGGACACCGTCCTGGTCGGTGCCGCGACCGCGCCCGGGACGCTGATCACCGGGGTCCGGGAGACGTTCGGGGCGTTCGTGCACAACCTGTACGGCCAGACCGAGCTCTCCCCCGTGCTGAGAGCGTGTTTGGAAATTCTAGTGGGTTGAGGGTGTCGTGTGTTTCTGCTGGCGGGTGGCGGGGTATCCACGGGCGATGCGGCGGGTGATGGTGTTGATCGCGGCCCAGCGGATCATGGCTTCGGATGTGGTGGGGTGGCGTTCGTAGTCTCGGGCCAGGCGTCGGTGTGCGGTGAGCCAGGCCAGGGTCCGTTCGACCACCCACCTTCGTGGGAGGACGGTGAATCCGCGCTGCTCGGGTGGCTTGCGGATGATCTCGATCGTTGTCTGCAGGATCGTGGCGGCCCAGTCGAGCAGTCGCCCGGCGAAGCCGGCGTCGGCGTAGACGAACCGCACCCTGGTGCGCAGGTAGAGGTTGAGCAGGATCGGCTTGGCGCCGTCGCGGTCCTGTACCGAGGCCGAGCACACCATCGTGGTCAGCAGCAGACCGAGGGTGTCGGTCACGATGAACCGTTTCCGTCCGCCTGTCTTCTTCCCGGCGTCGTAGCCGCGGGAGTCCTGGCCGACGGTGTCGGCGCCCTTGACCGACTGGGAATCGATGATCCCCGCACTCGGCTCCGGATCACGGCCCTCGGCGATACGTAACTGCCCCCGCACGACCGGGAGGATCTTCTCGGTGACCTTCTGCTGTTCCCACTGGTTGAAGTACCAGTAGACGGTCTGCCAGGGCGGGAAGTCCACCGGCAACGCCCGCCAGGCACACCCGGTCCGCACGACATACAAGATCGCGTCCAGCACGTCCCGACGAGCATGAGCAACAGGCCGCCCCCGCCGCGCGAGCGGCGGTAACAACGGCTCGATCACCACCCACTGGGCATCACTGGTGTCCGAGGGGTACCGGCGCGGTCGTTCCTGCATGCCGACCACGATGGAGCACCCCAGCCGTGTCGACCATCCCGACACACCCACCATTTCCAAACACGCTCTGAGCCTGACCCGGCGGTCGGACGGCGAGGACGACCTCGTCCGCTCCGTCGGCCGTCCGCTGCCGCACACCGGGGCCCGGATCGTCGACCCGGCGACCGGCGAGGTGGTCGGCCTCGGCGTCGTCGGCGAGGTCTGCGCCCGCGGCTACAACCAGATGCTCTGCTACTACGACGACCCGGAGGCCACGGCCGCGACCGTCGACGACGAGGGCTGGGTGCACACCGGCGACCTCGGGTCGATGGACGAGCGCGGGATGATCACGCTGACCGGCCGGCTCAAGGAGCTCATCATCCGCGGTGGGGAGAACATCGCCCCGGCCGAGATCGAGGTCGCGCTCGCCGAGCACCCGGCGGTCGCGGCGTCGGCGGTCCTCGGACTGCCCGACCCGACCTGGGGCGAGATCGTCGCCGCGGCCGTGGTGACCCACGAGCCGCAGGCGGCCGGGTTCACCGACGAGCTGGCCGCACACTGCCTCGCCCGGCTCACCCCGTACAAGGTGCCGGTGCGCTGGTTCCTGGTCGACGAGCTGCCGATGACCCCGTCGGGCAAGGTGCAGAAGTTCCTGCTCCGCGACGAGCTGGGCGGCTGAGCCCCGCACCGGACGAGCGGCCGGGTCCCGGGCGGTGCGCCCGGGACCCGGCACTCATCCGCCCAGCACCTCGGCGGCGCGCCGGGCGAGCCGGAACTTCTGGATCTTGCCGGTGGGCGTGGTCGGGAGCTCCCCGGCGGTGGTCACCAGGACGTGCCGGGGCACCTTGAACCGCGCGAGCTTCTCCCGGCACAGGGCGAGCACCGCGTCCGGGTCGACGGTCGCGCCCGGCTCCGGGACGATCCAGACGCAGCCGACCTCGCCCCAGCGGTCGTCCGGGACGCCGACGGCGAAGGCCTGGCTGATCCCCGGCTCACGGGTCAGCAGCTCCTCGATCTCCTTCGGCATCACCAGCTCGCCGCCGCTCTTGTAGAGCTCCTTGCTGCGGCCGGTGATCTCCAGGTAGCCGTCGTCGCGGACCCGGCCCAGGTCACCGGAGAACACCCGGCCGCCGCGCAGCGCGGCCGCGGTCTCCTCGGGCTTGTCCCAGAACCCGAGCATGTGGGTGGGTCCGGACGAGACGAGCTCGCCCTCCGCCCCGGCGGGCAGCTCCTCACCGGTGAGCGGGTCGCAGGTCGTGTACGCGCACAGGTCGCCGTCGCGATCGGGCAGCCCGGCGACGCCGGCCCGCTTGACCCGGCCGACCGTCGTCGCGTGCCGCTCCAGCGGGTCCTCGGGCAGCGTCATCGTCATCGCGCCGCCGCACTCGGTCATCCCGTAGCCGGTGGTGACCTCGGCGATGCCCAGCTCGGCCCGCACCTTCTCCCACAGCCACACCGGCGCGGGCGCGGCGCCGGAGAGCAGCGCGAACACCGAGGACAGGTCGCGCCCGGCCCGGGCGGGGGACTCGAGCAGGGCGACGGTCATCGTGGGCACGCAGAGGATCTCGGTGGCCCGGTGCCGCTCGATGCCCTCGACGTAGTCGGCCGCGGAGAACGCCAGGCGCGGCACGATCGCCCCGCCGACGAACATGGCCGCGACCAGGCCCTCCACGTAGCCGAACATGTGGTAGCAGGGCAGTGAGAACAGGATCCGCCGCCCGTCCTCGAACGCGCGGGTCAGCGCGGAGGCGTACCCCGTCCGCAGCACCCCGTCGTGGGTGACCATGACGCCCTTGGGCGCGCCGGTGGTGCCCGAGGTGTAGAGGATGTCGCCCAGATCGCCGGGTGTGGTGCCTGTCGTGCCGGCCGCGACCGGGGATCCGAGCGCGCCCAGCTCATCGACGGTCGTGACCCCGGGCCGCGCCGGGTGCACGGTGGGCAGCGCGACGACCGCGCGCAGGTCCGGCAGCTCCGCGGTGGGGCCCTGCTCCCAGCCGGGCGCGACGTCGTCGAGCAGGGCCAGGTGGTCCAGGTCGCCGTAGCCGGTCATGGTGACGAGCACCGTGCACCGCGACTGACGCAGCACGTAGGCCAGCTCGTCGCGCCGGTAGAGGAAGTTGAACGGGATCGCCACCGCCCCGGCCCGCGCGACCGCGAACTTCAGCGGCACGAACTCCAGGTGGTTGGCCATGAGCAGGCCGACCCGGTCCCCGGGCCGCACGCCGAGCGCGGCCAGGCCGCCCGCGAGCCGGTCGGACCAGGCGACGGCCTCGGCGTAGGTCAGTGTGCGGTCGTCGGTGACGACCAGCGGGCGGTCGCCGAACTCGGCGGCGCAGTCGTCCAGGAAACCGTCGAGGGTCCGGGGGCGCCAGACCGGGTGGCGGGCCTCCAGGGCCGCTCGGCGGTCCGTGATCGGGGCGGGCATCGTCGACCTCCACGTCAGTGTTTAATCTGTCGTAGATTAGAGAAGTCGGCCGCGGCGGACAATGGACCGTCCGGCGCACCGGGTCAGGCCTGCCGGGCCGCCCCCGAGGCGAGCAGGGCGTCGACGTCCAGCCCGGCGGCGGCGAGCACCTCGCGGGTGTGACCGCCCCGCACCGGCGCGGGGCCGGGCGCGGCGACGGGATGCCCGGACAGGCGCGGCGCGGGTCCGGGCTGCAGCACCCCGTCGACCTCGACCACGCTCCCCCGGGCCGCGAGGTGCGGGTGGGCCGCCGCCTCGCGCAGGCCCAGGACCGGCGCGACGCAGGCGTCGGTGCCGTCGAACACCGCCGTCCACTCCGCGCGGGTCCGGGTGGCGAACCGTCCGGCGAGCGTGGCGCGCAGGGCCGGCCAGCGGCTGCGGTCGTGCTGGTCCCGCGGGTCCGCGACCTCGCACGGGATCTCCAGCAGGCGCAGCAGCTCGGCGTAGAACTGCGGTTCGAGCGCACCGACCGCCATGTGACCACCGTCGGAGGTGGCGTAGACGGCGTAGAACGGCGTGCCGCCGTCGAGCAGGTTGACCCCGCGCCGGTCCTCCCAGCGGCCGGAGCCGAGCAGGGTGTGGATCACGGCGAGCAGGTGCGAGGTGCCGTCGACGATCGCCGCGTCGACGACCTGCCCGCGCCCGGTGCGTTCGGCCTCCAGCAGCGCCGCGAGCACACCGATCACGAGGTAGGTCGCCCCGCCGCCGAAGTCGCCGAGCAGGTTGAGCGGGATCTGCGGGGGTCCGTCGGCCGGGCCGATGGCACCCAGCGCCCCGGTCAGGGCGATGTAGCCGACGTCGTGCCCGGCGGTGTGCGCCAGCGGCCCGTCCTGCCCCCAGCCGGTCATCCGCCCGTAGACCAGCCGCGGGTTGCGCTCCCACACCGCCTCCGGTCCGACCCCCAGACGTTCGGCGACCCCGGGCCGGTTGCCCTCGATCAGCACGTCCGCACCGGCGGCGAGGGCGAGCACCGCCTCGACCGCCTCGGGCCGCTTGAGGTCGAGCACCACCGAACGCTTGCCGCGCCCCAGCACGTCGGCGGCCGGCGGCGCGGTCGGCAGTGGCCCGGCCGACGGCCGGTCGACCCGGATCACGTCGGCCCCGAGGTCGGCCAGCTCCATGCCGGCGAACGGTCCCGGCCCGATCCCGGCCAGCTCCACGACCGTCCGCCCGGCCAGCGGCCCCCGCTGCGTCCCACCCATGCCGCACCCTCCCGATACTTTTTCTTACTACGATTAAACAGTAGCCTGACGACCGTGACCGACGCGCCGGAGCGGGACCCAGCCACGGTGGGCGACGCCGCGGAGCTCCCCGCCCCGCGCCCGGCGCCCACCCGGGAGCGGATCCTGGACGCGGCGGCGGTGGTGCTCAACCGCAACGGCTACGCCGGGACCCGGCTGCTCGACATCGCCACCATCGCCGGCCTGCAGGCCCCGGCGATCTACTACCACTTCGCCTCGCGGGACGAGCTCATCGCCGAGGTGGTGCAGGTCGGACTGCGCCGGGTGATGGCGCACGTGCACGGCGAGCTCGACGCACTGCCGCCGGACAGCTCGCCGATGGACCGCATCACCACCGCCGTGCGCGCGCACCTGGAGATCGTGCTGCGGGACTCGGAGTACGCCTCGGCCGCGATCCGGCACGCCGCCCAGCTCCCGCCGGGCATCCGCGACGTCCAACTCCGCGACCAGCGCCGCTACGGCGCGCTGTGGCGGGGCCTGGTGGACTCCGCGCGCGAGGCCGGCGAGGTGGATCCGGACCTGGACGCGCAGGCGGCCCGGATGCTGGTGATGGGGGCGCTGAACTGGGCCCCGGAGTGGTGGCGCCCCGAGCGCGGCGACCTCGCCGGGACCGTGGCGACCGCGCAGACCATCGTGCGCGAGGGGCTCTCGCCGGACCGTTGACCCGTGCTTCGGATTAATTTACTCTCGATTAAAGAGTCGATCGAAGGAGATGACCCGTGCAGACGTCCGACACCGCGTTCGACGCGCTCGTGGTGGGCGCCGGCGCCGGTGGCCTGTTCGCCGCCGCCCGGCTGGCCCATGCCGGCTACCGCACCCTCGTCGTGGAGCGGCTCGACAAGGTGGGTGGGCGGGCGTCCACCACCGAGATCGACGGGTTCCTCGTCAACGACGGCGCGATCGTCATCGAGGTCGGTGGCATCACCGAGGAGACCTTCGCCGAGGTCGGCGCCGAGTTCGACATCCGCACCCCGGAGGTCCCGGTGCTCTACCGGGTGGGCGGCAAGAACCTCGACGTCACCCGCGGCGGCTGGGGCATGCTGCTGTCCCAGCTCACCCGGCAGGGCGCGAAGCTGCTCTCGGGCATCGGCGCCGCCCGCACGAACGACGACGCGCTGCCCGGCAGCGAGCTGTCCACCGCGGAGTGGGTCGGCAGGTACTCGAAGAACGCGGCCGTGCAGGGCGTGTTCCGCAACATGTGCGCCTCGGTGTTCGCCGTCGGGTCCGAGGAGCTGCCCGCGCGGGTGTTCCTGACCTACTTCACCCGCAAGTCGGCGTTCAAGAAGTTCGGGTTCTGCCCGGCCGGCACGATCGGGGTCTGGCAGTCGCTGGCGAACTCGGTGATCGGCAACGGCGGCCAGGTGTGGCTGTCGTCGGAGGTCGAGCGGCTGCACCTCGCCGACGGCCGGGTCACCGGTGCCACCATCGTGCGCGACGGCGAGCGCGTCGAGGTCACCTGCCGGGTGGCCGTGAGCGACACCGGGCCCGCCGCGACCGTGGGCCTGGTCGGCGCGGAGAACCTCCCCGCGGACTACCGCGAGCAGGTCGCGGTCAAGGACCGGCCGTGCTCGATGATCGCGCTCAACTTCGCCAGCCGCGAGCGCCTGGTCGACGTGCCCGGCATGCTGCTGTTCTCCACGTCCGAGCGGCTCTGCTACGTCGCCAACTTCACCGACACCTGCCCGGAGATGGCGCCGGAGGGCTGGAACCTCTACGTCGCGGCCTCGGTGCCCAAGCCCTCGGTCGGCGACTTCGACGCCGACGCCGAGGTCGAGCTGCTGCGCACGGACCTGCGCGAGCAGATCCCCGGCTTCGACCGGGCGCGCACCCTGTCGGTCGCGGTCATGCGCGACGGGTGGCCCCCGCAGCGCGCGGTCGCGGGCTACGACCTGGGCCACGACACCCCGATCGCGAACCTGTGGAACGTCGGCGACGGGGTCAAGGAGTACGCCAACGGCGGCACCACCGCCTGCGCCGAGACCGCCAAGCTCGTCACCGAGAAGATCCTCGCGGAGTACCCGCTGACCGCGGCGGTCTGACCCCGCCGCTCCCGGCCACTCCCCCACCGGCGCGCCGCCACCTGCTCCCCGGGTGGCGGCGCGCAGTGCGTTCAGGACAGCACGTTCGGGACGGGGCAGCCGGGACGGGGCGCTCAGGACGGGGCGTAGCGGCGCAGCCCGTCCTCGCCATCGTGTGCGACGAGCACGCCCGCGTCGACCAGCACGTCGAGGTGGGCGGCGATCTCCAGCACCGCGAGCGCGGCGTGCTCGGTCTCCAGCTGCGACAGGTGCCGCTCCCGCCGGGTCCACGGCAGGGCGGACGCGACCGCCCAGGCCGTCGTGTCCCCGGCCCCGACTCGCGCCGCGGCGGCGGCCAGCCGCTGCTCGTGGTGGGCCAGCAGCTCGTCGACACGGGTGTGCACGCTGCGGGTGACCGGCCCGTGGGCCGGCAGCAGAAGGGAGTCGGGCAGGTCGCGGACCAGCCGCAGCGAGTCCAGGTAGCTGCGCAGCGGCATCGGCTCGGGGGCGCGTTCGTAGCCGATCGACGGCGTGATGTGCGGCAGCACGTGGTCCCCGGAGAACAGCGCGCCGCGCGCGGTGTCGCGCAGCACGACGTGCCCGCGGGTGTGCCCCGGGGTCGCCCGCACCTCCAGCTCGCCCTCGCCGGCGGCGACCAGGTCGCCGTCGTCGAGCCAGGCGTCGGGCATGCTCCACGGCGCCAGGTCGACGCGCTCGACCTCGGCGACGTGCCGGGCCAGGTCCCGGGCCAGGTCGGCCGCACCCGCCGCGGCCACCATGGCCGGCTGCGGCGCGGGGTGGGCCGCGCGGTCGCTCTGCGCCGCCACCGAGGGCTCCTCCCCGCGGCCGAGCACGACCCGGGTGCCGTGGGCGGAGCGCAGCGCGAGGGCCTGGGTGTAGTGGTCGTGGTGGGCGTGGGTGACCACGACCTGGGCGACGTCGGCCGGGGCGTACCCCAGGGCGCGCAGGCCGACCTCCAGCGCGTCGCCGTCGGCGTCGACCCAGCCGGAGTCGACCAGGGTCGGCCCGTCCGGCCCGTCGAGCACGTAGACGTTGACCGCCCGCAGCCCGTCCAGCGGCAACGGCAGCGGGATCCGGTGCACCCCCGGCAGCACGGGGTGCGCCCCCGGTTCGGTCCAGTCCTGCACCTGCTCGGCGAGCTCCACGGTCACATCGACCCCTCCTTCTTTCTAATCCTGATTCAATGTAGTTTCGCGGACGTGACCCCGCGCTACGAGGACCTGCGGTACGAGACCGGCGACGGACTGGCCCGGATCGAGCTGCACCGCCCGGACGCCCTGAACGCCTGGACCCCCGCCATGGGCACCGAGCTGCTCGACGCCGTGCGTCGGGCGTCGGCCGACGACGCGGTCCGCGCGGTGCTCGTCACCGGGGCCGACCGGGCGTTCTGCGCCGGTGCCGACGTGAAGAACCCGCGCGAGACGACCCCCGAGGGCGATCCGGACCTGTCGACCCGGCTGCGCGAGATCTACAACCCCATCGTGCTGGCGGTGCGGGCGGCACCGAAGCCGTTCGTCGGGGCGGTGCAGGGCGCCTGCGCCGGACTCGGGGTGTCCCTCGCCCTGTCCTGCGACCTGCTGCTGGCCGCCGAGGACGCCTACCTGCTGCTCGCCTTCGTCCGGATCGGGGTGATGCCCGACGGCGGGACCACGGCGTTCCTGGCCGAGCGGGTCGGGCTCGCCCGCGCCGCGGAGCTCTGCATGCTCGGCGACCGGCTGCCCGCCGAGACCGCACACCGCTGGGGACTGGTGAACGCGGTGCACCCCGGCGAGCGCCTGCACGCCGAGGCCGAGGCACTCGCCCGGCGCCTCGCCCAGGCGCCGACCGTCGCGCTGGCCAGCACCAAACAGGCCCTCGGGGCGGCCGCCCAGCGGCGCCTGGCCGACCAGCTGGAGCTGGAGGCGACCCTGCAGCAGCGGCACGCCACCACCCACGACTACGCCGAGGGGAAGTCCGCGTTCGCGCAGAAGCGGCAGGCCGTGTTCCGGGGGTGCTGATCCCCGGACACGGCCCGCCGCAGCTCACAGCCGTTCGATGACGGTGGCGTTGGCCATCCCTCCGGCCTCGCACATCGTCTGCAGCCCGTAGCGGCCGCCGGTGGCCTCCAGGTGGTGCAGCATCGTCACCAGGAGCCGGGTGCCCGAGGAGCCGAGCGCGTGCCCGAGCGCGATCGCCCCGCCCCGCGGGTTGAGCCGGGCCGGGTCCGCGCCGAACTCGCGTGCCCAGGCCAGCGGGACCGGGGCGAACGCCTCGTTGACCTCGTAGGCGTCGATCTCGTCGAGGGACAGACCGGCGCGGGCCAGCACCGCGTGGGTGGCCGGGATGGGGCCGGTCAGCATCATCAGCGGGTCGTCGCCGACGACGGAGAACGCGTGGAACCGGGCCCGCGGACGCAGCCCGAGCGCCGTCGCCCGCTCCTCGCTCATGACCAGCACGGCGGACGCGCCGTCGGTCAGCGGGGAGGAGTTGCCCGGCGTGATCCGCCAGTCGATCTCGGGGAACCGCGCCGACATCTCGTCGGTGCGGAACGACGGTCGCAGCCCGGCCAGCCCCTCGGCGGTGGTGGTGCCGCGGACGGTCTCGTCGGTGGTCAGCCCGGCCGCCTCCGGCACCGCGACGACCTCGGCGTCGAACCCGCCGTCGGCCCAGGTCCGCGCGGCGCGGCGGTGCGACTCGGCGGAGTAGGCGTCGAGCTCGTCGCGCTCGAGCTTCCAGCGCTGCGCCACCAGCTCGGCGGAGATGCCCTGGTTGACCAGACCGTCGGGGTACCGGGCGGACGCCCGCTCCCCCATCCCGGCGCGGGCGCTGCCGATCGGCACCGCGCTCATCGACTCGACGCCCGCGGCGATCACCACGTCGTGCACGCCGGCCAGCACGGCCTGGGCGGCGAACGCCGCGGCCTGCTGGCTCGACCCGCACTGCCGGTTGAGCGTCGTGCTGGGCACGGACTCGGGGAACCCGGCGCCGAGCACCGCGTTGCGCCCGATGTTGCCAGCCTGCTCCCCCACCTGCTGGGCGCAGCCGACGATCACGTCCTCGACCAGCGCCGGGTCGATCCCGGCCCGCTCGACGAGCGCGGCGAGCTGACCGGCGAGCAGGTCGGCCGGGTGCACACCCGACAGCCCACCGCCGGGCTTGCCCCTCCCGACCGGGGTGCGGATCGCCTCGACGACGACGGCGGTGCGCATCAGAGCCGCTCGATGATCGTGACGTTGGCCTGGCCGCCGCCCTCGCACATGGTCTGCAGGCCGTAGCGGCCGCCGGTGCGCTCCAGCTCGTGCAGCATGGTCGTCATCAGCCGGGCGCCGGTGGCGCCGAGCGGGTGGCCGAGCGCGATGGCGCCGCCGTTGGGGTTGACCTTCTCCGGGTCGGCGCCGGTCTCGGCCAGCCAGGCCTGCACGACCGAGGCGAACGCCTCGTTGATCTCGACGGTGTCGATGTCGCCGATGGTCAGGCCGGTCTTCTGCAGCGCGTACTCGGTCGCCGGGATCGGCGCGGTGAGCATCCAGACCGGGTCGGCACCGCGCACCGACACGTGGTGGATCCGCGCCCGCGGGGTCAGCCCGTGGTCGCGCACCGCCGACTCCGACGCGATGAGCAGTGCCGCGGTGCCGTCGGAGACCTGGCTGGACACGCCGGCGGTCAGCCGACCGCCCTCGGTGAGGGTCTTGAGGCCGGCGAGCTTCTCCAGCGAGGTGTCCGCGCGCGGGCCCTCGTCCGTGCCGACCTCGCCGAACGGCACGATCTCCCGCTCGAAGCGGCCCTCGGAGATGGCGCGCAGCGCGCGGTGGTGGCTCTCCAGCGCGAAGACCTCCATGTCCTCGCGGGACAGGTTCCACTTCTCGGCGATCATCTCCGCGCTGCGGAACTGGCTGATCTCCTGGGTGCCGTAGCGCTTCTCCCAGCCGACGCTGCCGGTCCACGGGTCGGTCGCGCCGAACGGCTCGCCGACGGAGAACGAGCACAGGATCGGGTACTGCGACATGATCTGCACGCCGCCGGCGATCACCAGGTCCTGGGTGCCCGCCATGACCGCCTGCGCGGCGAAGGACACTGCCTGCTGGCTGGAGCCGCACTGGCGGTCCACGGTCGTGCCCGGCACCGACTCCGGCAGCCCGGCGACCAGCGCCGCGGTGCGCGCGATGTCCCCGGCCTGGGCGCCGATGGCGTCGATGCAGCCGTAGACGACGTCGTCGATCGCCGCCGGGTCGACCCCGGTGCGCTCCACCAGGGCCCGGATCGGGTGCGCCCCGAGGTCAGCGGGGTGCACGGCGGCCAGTCCGCCCTTGCGGCGGCCGACCGGGGCCCGGACGGCGTCGACGATGTAGGCCTCGCCCATGAGTTCCTCTTCCTGCGTCGCGTCTCAGCGCGCGGCGACGGCCGCGGCGTTGCGTTCCTCGGCGAACGCGAGTGCGTCCGTCCAGCTCGTGCGGCGTCCGATGCGGACGCGGTACTTCATGACGTCGGCGCGGCGCTCGAGCGTCAGCGCGCCGGTCAGCCGGTCGCCGGTCCGGTAGAGCGCCACGAACCGGCCGTCCTCCGGGGAGCCGGAGACGACCCGGATCTCGTCCGCGCGCGGGACGCCGACGAACTGGATGCGGCTGCCGTACCAGTCCGACCAGAAGTAGGGCACGGTCTCGTAGGGCCGGGCCGCGTCCGGGTCGAGGGCGTTGCGGGCGGCGCGGGCGCCCTGCTCCGCGGCGCTGGTCCAGTGCTCGATCCGCATGCGGCCGCCGGTCGGCAGCTCGGAGAACAGCGGGTTGACCCAGTTCACGACGTCGCCGGCGGCGTACACCCCCGGCAGGTCGGTCCGCAGGGTCTCGTCGGCGAGGATCCCGTTGTCCAGGCCGACCCCGGAGCCCTCCAGCCAGCCGGTGTCGGGGGTGGCGCCGATCCCGGCGACCACGAGGTCGGCGGGCAGCACGGTGCCGTCGGCGAGCCGGACACCGGTGACCCGGCCGCCGCCCTCCAGCCCGTCGACGCCGACGCCGCAGCGCAGGTCGGTGCCGTTGGTCTCGTGCAGCCGTGACAGCGCCGCGCCCATCTGCTCGCCGACCGCGCGGACCAGCGGGACCGGCAGCGCCTCGACGATGGTGGCGGGCAGGCCGCGCTTGCGGGCACCGGACGCGACCTCGGACCCGATGAACCCGGCCCCGACGACCACGGTGTGGGCGCCCGCGTCCAGCGCGGCGCGCACGGCCCGCGCGTCGTCGAGGGTGCGCAGCGTGTGCACCCCGGCCAGGTCCCCGGGCAGCGTGCGGGCGCGGGCCCCGGTGGCGACGACGAGTGCGTCGTAGCCGATCCGGCGGTCGCCGACGACGACCTCGCGGGCGTCGGCGTCCAGGCCGGTCGCCGGCTCGCCGAGGACGAGGTCCACGCCGAGCTCGTCATGCAGGTGCTCCTCGGTCCGGAACCGCACGTCCGGCGCCTCGGGGTCGTCCAGGAACGCCTTCGACAGCGGGGGCCGGTCGTAGGGCAGGTGCGCCTCGGCACCGACGAGGGTCACCGGGCCGGTGTGCCCGGCGTCGCGGGCGGCCTCGGCGGCCCGCAGACCGGCCAGGGACGCCCCGACGACCACGAGGCGGGGACCGGGACTCGGTGACATCGCAGGCACCCTTTCGTCGACCAGATTTGAATCGAGAATAAACTTATGCCAGATTCGACGTCAACGCCGGGGCCGCCGTTCGGGAGGACGCGATGCACGAGGACAGGGCCATCCACCGGGTCACCGGAGGACTCGCCGAGATCAGGCTGACCCGGGACCGGGGCAACGCGATCGACCCCGCGAGGTGAGGCGACCGCGACGTCCGCGCCGCGCGCGGCGTCGACGCCGTCGCGCGAGGCCGCGAGGCCGTGCGCAGCGTGCTGCTCACCGCCGCCGGTCCGGCCTTCTGCGTCGGCGGCGACCTGGGGTTCTTTCGCAGCCGGGTGGACGACCTGCCCGCCCAGCTGGACTCGATGATCGACACGTGGCACGGCTCGACGCTGCGCAGGCTCTCCGCGCTGCCGGTCCCGGTCGTCGCGGCCGTGCGCGGCGGCGTCGGCGGCGGCGGGCTGGGGCTGGTGTGGGGTGCCGACGTGGTCGTCGCCGCCGACGACGTGAAGCTCGCCACGGGGTTCACCAAGCTCGGCATGACCGGCGACGGCGGCAGCACCTGGTACCTGCCGCGACTGGTCGGGATGCGCCGCGCCCAGCAGCTCATGCTGCGCTCCACGCCGGTCGGCGCCGAGCAGGCGCTGGAGTGGGGGCTGGTGTCGCAGGTCGTGCCCGGCGACGAGGTCGAGGCCGTCGCCCGGACCATCGCCGAGGAGTTCGCCGACGGCCCGACCTGGGCCTACGGCGGGATCAAGCAGCTGCTGCGCGACGGCGACGACCGCACCCACGCCGACGGCCTGCTCGCCGAGTACCGGCTGATGACGGCCGGCGCGGGGCGGGCCGACGTCCGCGAGGGCGTCATCGCGTTCACCGCGCGCCGCGCCCCGAAGTTCGACGGCCGATGACCCAGGAGCACACCGTGGACACCACCACCATCACCACCGGGGCCGGCACCGACAGCGGCACCGGGACCGGGACCGACGCCGAGGCCGTGGTCCGGCGCCTCTACACCGAGCTCGCCGACGGCGACCGGGACACCCTGGACGCGATCCTCGATCCCGACTTCGTCGGCGTGCTCGCCGCGGGGATGCCGGGCGGCGTGGGCGGCGAGCACCGCGGCGCCGAGGCGATGCGGCGCGACGGCCGGGGCGGCATCGGACGACACTTCGCCGCCCGCGCCGAGCCCGACCGGATCGACGCGCTCGCCGACGCCGCCGGCCGGCTGCTGGCTCCTGGGCTCCGGGCACTACCGGGGCGCGGGCGGCGCGGCGGCGCCGAGCTGGAGGCGGCGTTCACCCACGTCGTCACCGTCGCCGGCGGCCGACTGACCCGGCTCGAACAGCTCACCGACACCGCCCGCTGGGCCGCCGCCGCGCCGCCGTACACCACCCTCGACGTGCGGGTCGCCGACGGCGTCGGCACCCTGCGACTGAACCGTCCGGACCGGCACAACGCGGTCGACCGGACACTGGGAGCCGAGTTCGCCCGGGCCGTGGACGCCGTTGCCGCCGACCCCGCGGTGCGGGCCGTGGTGCTCACCGGCGGGGACCGGGTGTTCTGCGTCGGCGGCGACGTCGAGCTGTTCACCGGCTGCGCCCCCGAGGAACTCCCCCGGGTCCTGCGCGAGGTCACCGACCTGTTCCACCCCACCGTCGAACGCCTGTCCACGATGGACGCCCCGGTGGTCGCGGCGGTACACGGCGCCGCCGCCGGGATGGGCCTGGCACTGGTGTGCGCCGCGGACGTCGTCGTCGCCGCCGAGGACGCCGTGTTCACCACCGCCTACGGCGGCATCGGGCTCACCGCCGACGGCGGACTCTCCTGGACCCTGCCGCGGCTGGTCGGGCTGCGCCGCGCCCAGGAGCTGTTCCTGACCGGGCGCCGGCTCACCGCGACCGAGGCCCTGGAGTGGGGCCTGGTGACCCGGGTGGTGCCCGCCGCCGAGGTCGACGCGGTGGCGCGGGAGTACGCGACGACGATCGCGGACGGCCCGACACAGGCGTTCGGCGCGGTGCGCCGGCTGCTGCGCCGCAGCAGCGAGTCCGACCTGCACACCCATCTCGCCGACGAGCAGCGCTCGGTGGTCGAGGCCGGGCGCAGCCACGACCTGGTCGAGGGGACGCGGGCCCTCGCCGAGCGCAGGCGCCCCCGTTTCACGGGCTCCTGACCGGCCCGGGCCCGGCTCCGACGAGGCGCAGCGCGAACTCCGCGAGCTGCCAGGCGACCTCGTTCTCGGCCGGGCCCGCGTCGTCGCGGAACCACACCGCGACGCCCATCCCCTGGTCCAGGATCGCGTACGAGGCCAGCTGCGGCGAGGCCACCGAGAACACGCCGGCCTCGACCCCGTCGGTGATCAGGCGGCGGAAGCGCTGCTCGTAGTCGGCACGCAGCCCGAGCACCTCGGACCGGTGCGGCTCGGTCAGGCTGCGCAGCTCCCGGTTGCCGACGAAGGCCTCCAGGCGGTTGCGGGCGTGGAACCGCACGTGGGCCTCGACCGCGCGGCGCAGCCGCTCGGCCGGGTCGGCGACCCCGGCGACCGCGGCGTCGTGCTCGGCCAGCAGGGCGCGCATGGTCGCGTCGATGACCGAGGCGAGCAGCTCCTGCTTGGAGCGGACGTGCTTGTAGAGACTCGGGCCGCGGATGCCGACCGCCGCGCCGATGTCGGCCATCGGCGTCGCCTCGTAGCCGCGACGGGCGAACTCCGCCAGCGCCGCCGACCGGATCTCGTCGCCCCGCACGGCTAGCAGTCTATAGCCGACCTGTGACATGAGGCTCCCTGCGCTGTACTCACCTGCCTCGAACCTGCTAGAAGGTGGCTAACACTCATTAGCCGATGGAGGAGACATGGCCGTCGACCTCGCCCAGGACGCGGACGTCCGCGACCTCGCGGAGCGCACCGCACGCTTCATCCGGGAGGTGGTGATCCCGGTCGAGGAGACCCACGGCGGTGTCCTGCCCTCCGAGGAGGCCCGGGTACAGCTACAGGACGCCGCCCGCGCCGCGGGGGTGTTCGCCCCGCACGCGTCGCCGGAGCTCGGCGGGCACGGCCTGGACATGCGCGCCCGCGCCGCGGTGTTCGAGGAGGCCGGGTACTCGCTGCTCGGACCGATCGCGCTCAACATCGCCGCCCCGACGAGGGCAACGTGCACATGCTGGAGCGGATCGCGAGCGAGGAGCAGAAGGAGCGCTACCTCGCCCCGCTGGCCGCCGGCGACGTCCGGTCCTGCTTCGCGATGACCGAGCACGCCCCCGGCGCGGGCTCGGACCCCGACGCCCTGTCCACCACGGCCACCCGGGCCGACGGCGGCTGGCGCATCGACGGCCGCAAGTGGTTCACCACCGGCGCGGACGGCGCCGCGTTCGCCATCGTCATGGCCCGCACCACCGGCGAGCCCGGTGACCGCGGCGGCGCGACGATGTTCCTGGTCGACGCCGACAACCCCGGGATGAAGGTCGGCCGGCACATCCCGACGCTCGACGAGTCGCTGTTCGGCGGACACCTGGAGGTCGAGTTCTCCGACTGCCGCGTCCCGGACGACGCGGTGCTCGGCGAGGTCGACCAGGGCTACCGCTACGCCCAGGTGCGGCTCGGCCCGGCGCGGCTCACCCACTGCATGCGCTGGCTGGGGATCGCCCGGCGCGCGCAGGACATCGCGGTGGCGTGGGCCTCGGAGCGCGAGGTGTTCGGGTCCCGGCTGGCCGACCTCGGCATGGCCCAGGCCATGATCGCCGACAACGAGATCGACATCGCCGCCTCGCGCGGGCTGATCCTGCAGGCCTGCTGGGAGCTCGACCGCGGCAACCCGGCGGGCAGCCAGGTGTCGATCGCCAAGACCTTCACCGCCGAGGCCGTCTGGCGCGTCGTGGACCGGTCACTGCAGCTCAACGGCGGACGCGGGGTGTCCGGCGACGTGCTGCTGGGCCGCTTCCTGCGCGAGGTGCGCCCGTTCCGGATCTACGACGGCCCGTCGGAGACCCACCGCTGGTCGATCGCCAAGCGCACCGTGGGCCGTTACCGCAGGGAACAGGCCCGATGAGCGGTCCCGACGGCCTGGACCTGGCCGCCCTCGACACCTTCCTGACGGCGAACGTCGACGGGTACCGCGGCGGGGTCACCGCCGAGCTGGTCTCCGGCGGCCGCTCGAACCTCACCTACCGGGTCACCGACGGCACCCACGTGTGGATCCTGCGGCGACCCCCGCTGGGCACGCTGACCCCGTCGGCACACGACATGGGCCGCGAGTTCCGGGTCACCGCCGCCCTGGCGGGCACCGGCGTACCGGTCGCCCCGGCCGTCGCGCTGGCCGACGACAGCGTGCTCGGGGTGCCGTTCGCGCTCACCGGGTTCGTCGACGGGGTCGTCGTGCGCAGCGAGGACGACCTCGCCGCCCTCGACGACCCCACCGTGCACGCGGTGGCGTTCTCCCTGGTCGACACCCTCGCCGCACTGCACGCCGTGGACGTCACCGCCGGTCCGCTCGCCGAGCTGGGCCGCCCCGCCGGGTACCTGCGCCGCCAGGTCGAGCGCTGGTACGGCCAGTGGCAGCGCGTCGCCACCCGCGAGATCCCCGACGTCGACACCCTGTACCGCCTGCTCGACGACACCTGCCCGGCCGAGAGCGACCACGCCGTCGTGCACGGGGACTTCCGCATCGACAACGCCATCCTCGACGCCGGGCACCCGGCCACGATCCGCGCGCTCGTCGACTGGGAGATGGCCACGCTCGGCGACCCCCTGGCGGACCTGGCGCTGCACACCGTCTACGGCGACCCGACGTTCGCACCGGTGCTGGCCGGGTCCGCGGCCTCGACCAGCTCCCGCATGCCGTCGACCGCGGAGCTGGTGGAGCGCTACACCGTCGCGTCCGGGCGGACGGTGCGCCACTGGGCGTTCCACCGGGGGCTGGCCTACCTCAAGGCCGCGGTCATCGCCGAGGGCATCCACGCCCGGCACCTGCGCGGGGACACCCGCGGGGAGGGGTTCGCGACGGTCGGCGAGGCGACCGCACCGCTGGCCGCGGCCGGGGTGGTCGCCGTCCACGCCTGACCGGCCGGGGCGTGCCGGGCACCGCGACCCGGCGCGCGGCCGTCAGCGGGTCCGCCCTCAGCCGCCGGGGTGCGCGCGGTCGGCGTACTCGAGCAGCCGACGGAGCCGTCCGGCGATCGCGTCCTTGGTCATCGGCGGGTTGGCGAGACGGCCCAGCTCCTGCAACGACAGCTCCGGGTTCCGGGCCCGCAGCAGGCCGGTGGCCAGCAGACGGTCGGGCACCCCGGCAGGCGGGTCCGCCAGCAGTGCCTGGACACGCCGGGTCGTCGTCGCCGCGGCCTGGGAGGCGCGCTCCCGGTTGGCGTCGTGCAGCGCGCCGCTCACCGGCGCCTCGCCGGTCCCGCGTCGGAGGTCGGGGGTCCACGCCTGCGCCGCGCGCGGCGCGCCGATCAGGCCGAGCACCGCCCGCACGTCGGCGTGGTCGCGGACGACCACCCGGTCGCCGTGGGTGCCGGGGCGGGTCAGCGCGGCGACGCCGAGGCGGCGGGCCGCGCCGGTGAGCGCCATCGCCGTCTCCGGGGACGGGCAGGTCAGCTCCAGCCCGGCCCGGCCCCGGCCGCCGAGTGCCCCGGCGGCCAGGAACGCGGCGCGCCAGGCCCCGGCCAGGACCGCGTCGTCGCCCGCGACGACCGACGGCGGCAGCCCGCGCACCCAGCGGCCGGTGCCGTCGCACAGCCGGGTGCGGCGGGCCAGCTCCGGGACGCGCGCGACGATGCGGAGCGACTCGGACGACGGCCGGACGACGGGGATCTCGAACAGGTCGGTGATCTGCCGGGCCAGGCGCTCGGCGGAGCGTGCGCACCCGGTGGGGACCTCCAGCACCGGGACCGATGCCGCCCCGACGGTCTGGCCGAGCGTCCCGGCGCAGGCGAACCGGAGTGTCGTCGCCACCTCCGCACGACCGATGTCGGCTCGCGCGGGGCGGTGCCGGAACAGCTCGTACCGGACGTCGGGGGTGTCCACCTGCAGCTCCTTCGGATCCGACCGGCGTGCTCCGCCGGTGCCGGCTCGGGCCCCGGAGCCGGCGGACGGCGTCCGGACCGGGGGTCGGCCGGCCCGGGACGGACCGCCCTGGCGGGGGCGACACGCCTCGGACCGACCGGTGGCGCACGCCGGGCTCCCGATCGACGACGCCACACCCGGACAACGACCGGTCGCCGGGGACGAGGCGGACGCGCCCGCCCGCCACGGCGACCGGGCGACCCGGTACGCCCGGCGCGGCATCCGGGACGACCGGTGGTCGGTCGACCACCCTGTGTGATGAACTCCGCCGCACGACCAGGGCACGGGATGCCGGCAGGGTCCGATCGGGTCCGCGGGGGATTGGGATCGCTCCCGCCGGGTAGCGCTCCGGAGCGGGCACGACGCCGGCACGGCGCCGCCCGGCAGCCGTCGAGCACGGAGGTGGACCGGTGAGCAGGCACGACGAGGAGTACTCCGAGGCCGATCTCGACGTCGGCTCCCCCGAGGACCACGCCGTCGGGGCGACCGCCGTCGCGGTGTCGATGAAGCGGTCGCTGGAGCACATGGGGCCGGCCCGGACCGCCCGCACGCTGCTGAAGCTGAACCAGGCCGAGGGCTTCGACTGCATGAGCTGCGCCTGGCCGGATCCCGACCCCGGGCACCGCTCGGTCGCCGAGTTCTGCGAGAACGGCGCGAAGGCCGTGGCCGAGGAGGCCACCACCCGCCGCGCGACCCCGGAGTTCTTCGCCCGGCACAGCGTCGCCGACCTGGACGCCCACTCCGAGCTCTGGCTGGGCCGACAGGGCCGCATCACCCACCCGATGGTCCGGCGCCCGGACGGCACCCACTACGAGCCCCTCGGCTGGGACGAGGCGTTCCGGCTGATCGGCGACGAGCTGAACGCCCTGGACGACCCCGGTGAGGCGACCTTCTACACCTCCGGCCGGGCGTCCAACGAGGCCGCGTTCGTCTACCAGCTCTTCGCCAGGG
The DNA here is from genome assembly GCF_020496245.1 of Pseudonocardia sp. ICBG601. NCBI lineage: Bacteria > Bacillati > Actinomycetota > Actinomycetes > Pseudonocardiales > Pseudonocardiaceae > Pseudonocardia > Pseudonocardia sp. ICBG601. The sequence goes on from NZ_JAHLJA010000168.1 coordinate 94,702, forward strand.
CGTTCGGGACGAACAACCTGCCCGACTGCTCGAACATGTGCCACGAGTCGACCTCCATCGCGCTGCAGGAGTCGATCGGCATCGGCAAGGCCAGCGTCACGCTGCCCGACCTGCTCGAGGCGGACGTGATCGTCATCGCCGGGCAGAACCCGGGCACCAACCACCCGCGGATGCTGACCCAGCTCGAGCACGCCAAGCGCAACGGCGCCACCATCCTCACGATCAACCCGCTGCGCGAGGCCGGGCTGATGCGGTTCAAGAACCCGCAGACCCCGAAGGGCGTCCTCGGACGCGGCACCGACATCTCCGACCTGCACCTGCCGGTCCGGGTCAACGGCGACCTGGCGCTGTTCCAGGCCATCGGTTCGCTGCTGGTCGAGTGGGACGCCCTGGACCACGAGTTCCTCGACCGGTACACCACCGGGTTCGATGCCTGGCGCGAGCACGTCTCCGGGATCGACCGCGACGCAGTCACCCGGTCCACCGGCCTGTCCTGGGCCGAGATCACCCGGGCCGCGGCCTTGCTGCGGGACTCGCGCAAGACGGTCTTCTGCTGGGCGATGGGGCTGACCCAGCACCGCAACGGCGTCGCGACGATCAAGGAGGTCGTCAACGTCGCGCTGGCCCAGGGCAACATCGGCCGCCCCGGTTCCGGGCTGTTCCCGGTCCGCGGCCACTCCAACGTCCAGGGCGACCGCACCATGGGCATCTGGGAGCGCGTCCCGGACTCCTTCCTCGACGCCCTGGAGCGCGAGTTCGCGTTCGACCCGCCCCGCGAGCACGGCTTCGACACCGTCGACAGCATCCGGGCGATGCGCGACGGCCGGGTGAAGGTGTTCGGCTGGTGGCCTCCGCCCTGGTCGCGGCGGTCTTCGCCACGGCCCTCACGGTCGTCGAGCGGCGGCGGGACACAGCGGCCGACCGCCCGGCGTCGACACCGGCGACCTGACCCCGAACATCCCCGTCCGACGACCGAGCGGAGGCTCACCATGACCACACCGAACCCGACCCGCGACGGCCTCTGGCTCGACGACCTCGTCGAGGGCGCCACCTTCACCACCGGCACCCACGAGCTGACCGCCGAGGAGATCGTCGCCTTCGCCCGCGACTTCGACCCGCAGCCCTTCCACACCGACGCCGACGCGGCCGCGGGAACGTTCTTCGACGGTCTCGTGGCCAGCGGCTGGCACACCGCGGCGGTCACCATGCGGCTCGTGGTCACCAGCGGTCCGCCCATCGCGACGGGCATCGTCGGCGGGGGCGCCGACGTGGCCTGGCCCAGCGCGGCCCGGGCCGGGGACGTCCTGCGGGTGGAGATCGTGCTCCGGGAGATCCGCCGGTCCCGGTCGCGGCCGGACCAGGCGTGGGTCGTCGTCGAGCAGCGGACGCTCAACCAGCACGACGCGGTGCGGCAGACCACCACCGCACGGTTGCTGGCCTGGCAACGGCCCCGCCACGACTGACGCCGGCTCGTACTCGGCGTCGTTACGATCATGTCAACGCGTCAGAATCTGTTGACATGAGAGTGTGTACGGGCCAGCCTCCTTGATACCTGGATCGAAGGAGTGCCCGTGGCGCTACCACCTCCCGACGCCGCCCGGTTGGCAGCGTTGAACGAGCATTACGCGTTCGGCCTGTCGGACGCCGAGCTGGCGGAGTTCGGCCCGGCGGTCACGGCGACGCTGGCCGCCTCCGACCGGGTCGAGGAGCTCTACCGGGCCTCGGCACCGCAGACGCCGGAGCGGGCCTGGTCCGAGCCTGCGGACAACCCTCTCGGCGGCTGGTATGTGACGACGTCGGTGCCGGGTGCTGCTGAGGGTCTGTTGGCTGGGCGCACGGTGGCGCTGAAGGACAACATCTGTCTGGCCGGGGTGCCGATGACCAATGGGTCGGCGACGGTCGAGGGTTTCGTCCCGTCGCGGGATGCGACGGTGGCGACCCGGCTGCTGGCGGCGGGGGCGACGATCACCGGGAAGTCGGTGTGTGAGGACCTGTGTTTCTCGGGTGCGAGTTTCACCTCGCGGCCGTGGCCGGTGCGCAATCCGTGGGACACCGGCCGTAATGCCGGTGGTTCGTCGAGTGGGAGCGCGGCACTGGTGGCCTCGGGTGCGGTGGATCTGGCCGTGGGTGGGGATCAGGGTGGTTCGATCCGGATCCCGAGTGCGTTCTGCGGGACGGTGGGGCACAAGCCCACTCACGGGCTGGTCCCCTACACCGGGGCGTTCCCGATCGAGGCCACGATCGATCACCTCGGGCCGATCACCCGCACGGTGTCCGACGCCGCGCTGATGCTGACGGTCCTGGCGGGTGTCGACGGGTTCGATGCCCGTCAGCCCACTGTCCTGGACCCGGTCGACTACCTCGCCGCACTGGAGCAGTCGGCCGCCGGCCTGCGGGTCGGGATCGTGGTCGAGGGTTTCGGTCGCCCGGAGAGCGACCCGGCCGTCGACGAGGCCGTGCGTGCCGCGGTCGGCGCTCTGGCCGGGGCCGGGTTGGTGGCGGAGGAGGTGTCGATCCCGTGGCATCTGGACGGGATGGCGGTGTGGAACGTCATCGCGACCGAGGGTGCGGCCTACCAGATGGTCGACGGTAACGCCTACGGCATGAACTATCCGGGTCTCTACGATCCGGAGCTGATCGCGCACTACCACCGTCAGCGCCTCGCCCGGGGGGCGGAGTTGTCCAAGACGGTCAAGCTGGTCGGGCTCTCGGGCGGCTACACCTTCGGCCACGGCGGCGGCGTCTACTACGGCATGGCCCGCAACCTCGCGTTCGAGCTGCGTGCGGCCTACGACCAGGCGTTGAGTGGTTGTGACGTGCTGGTCATGCCGACCCTGCCCTACACCGCGCCGGAGCTGATCGGGCTCGATGCCGGGTTGGACACCTACCTGCCGACCGCGTTGGGGATGGTCGGCAACTGTGCCCCGTTCGACGTGTCCGGTCACCCCGCCGTCTCGGTGCCGGCCGGGCTGGTCGACGGGCTCCCGGTCGGTCTGATGATCGTCGGCCGGCGTTTCGACGACGCGACCGTCCTTCGGGTCGCGCACACCTTCGAGCAGGCCGTCGGCGGCTTCCCCGCCCCACCGGCCCTCGCCGGCTCGGTCGGAGCAGCGTCGCCGCTCGTCTCCGGCGTCCGGGGGTGACGCCGCCCCCGCCACTCGCGCGCAGGTCTCGCAGCACCTGCCACACACGAACCGAACGCACCACCACCATCCCGAAGGAGCACAGGTGACGCTCGCCGCCCACCAGAACCGCACCGGCCTGCCCGAGCAGGCCCCCGTCGAGGACCGCGCCTGGGCACTGAAGAACGCCCTGGACGCCAAGGGGCTCATCCCCACCGGCTTCAACGAAGGATGGAAGACGACCTTCGAGGAGGAGTACAGCCCGCGGCGCGGGGCCGAGCTCGTCGCACGGGCCTGGACCGACCCGGAGTTCCGCGAGCTGCTGCTCTCCGACGGGACCGCGGCCGTCGCCCAGTACGGCTACCTCGGCGCCCAGGGCGAGTACATCCGAGCGCTCGCCGACACCCCGACGGTCAAGAACGTCATCGTCTGTTCGCTGTGCTCCTGCACCGCCTGGCCGATCCTGGGTCTGCCGCCCACCTGGTACAAGGGCTTCGAGTACCGCGCCCGTGTGGTGCGTGAGCCCCGCAAGGTCCTGGCGGAGCTGGGGACCACGATCCCCGAGGACGTCGAGATCAAGGTCTACGACACCACCGCCGAGACCCGCTACATGGTTCTCCCCATGCGCCCGGCGGGGACCGAGGGCTGGGACGCCGAACGACTCGCGTCCATCGTCACCAAGGACTGTCTCATCGGCGTCGCCCTGCCCTCGGCCGACGTCGTCGTCGAGCACCCCAACACCTGAGCGAACGGAGCACACCCCATGGACGGCGTCCACGACCTCGCGGGCCGGCAGGGCTTCGGCCCGGTCCCGCACACCGCCAACGGCCCGATCGGTGACACCTTCAAGTACGACTGGGAGCACCTGGGCTACAGCCTGCTGTTCCTCGGCGTGACCAACGGCAACTTCACCCTCGACGAGGTGCGCCACGCGGTCGAACGGCTCGAGCCGGTGCACTACCTGAGCACCCCGTACTACGAGCGCTACATCATCGGCGCCGCGACGCTCATGGTCGAGAAGGGCGTGCTCACCCACGACGAGCTGGAGGCCGCGGCCGGCGGGCCCTTCCCGCTGGCCCTCCCCGCCACCTCCCCCGGGCGTCCCGCGAGGGAGAACCGCGAGACGTTCGAGGTCGGCGACAAGGTCCGGGTCACCGACGACCACTTCGCCGGGCACGTCCGCTACCCCGCGTTCTGCCGGGGCAAGGTCGGCACGGTGCAGCATCGCACCGGGATGACCTGGCCCTTCCCCGACGCCGCGGGACACGGCCGCAGCGACGGCGGCTCGGAGCCGAGCTACCACGTCGAGTTCGACGCCGCCGAGCTGTTCGGCGACGACACCGATGCCGGTGCCGTCGTCGTCGACCTGTTCGAGGGCTACCTCGAGCGCGCCGCCTGACCCACCGCACCGTCCGGGCGGGCCCGTTCCGACGGGCCCGCCCGGTCCGCCCGACCTCCCACCACGGTCGCCTCCGCCGGCGACGAGAGGAACGACGATGACCGACACCCGCCTCCCCGTCACCGTCCTGTCGGGCTTCCTCGGAGCAGGCAAGACCACGCTGCTCAACCACGTGCTGAACAACCGCGACGGCCGCCGGGTCGCGGTCATCGTCAACGACATGAGCGAGATCAACATCGACGGCTCGGAGATCGCCCGCGAGGTCGAGCTCAGCCGCTCCGAGGAACGCCTGGTCGAGATGACCAACGGCTGCATCTGCTGCACCCTGCGCGACGACCTGCTCGGCGAGATCACCCGCCTCGCCCGCGAGGACCGGTTCGACTACCTGCTCATCGAGTCCTCCGGCATCTCCGAGCCCCTCCCGGTGGCCGAGACCTTCACCTTCGTCGACCCCGCAGGTGGGGCGCTCGACGACATCGCGCGGCTCGACACCATGGTCACCGTCGTCGACGGCGTGAACTTCCTCCGGGACTTCCGGGCAGGGCGCCCGGTGGACGCCGATGCTCCCGACGACCGCCGTGACCTCTCCGACCTGCTGGTCGACCAGGTCGAGTTCGCCGATGTCATCCTCATCAGCAAGACCGACCTGATGCACGACACCCAGGTCGCCGAGCTCACGGAGATCCTGCGCCGGCTCAACGCCGTCGCCGAGATCCTCCCCGTGTCCGAGGGACGGGCACCGCTCGACCGCATCCTGGACACCGGCCTGTTCTCCCTCGCACGCGCCGCCACGGCATCCGGCTGGCTCCAGGAGATCAACGGCGAGCACATCCCGGAGACCGAGGAGTACGGCGTCGCCTCGTGCCTGTACCGGGCGCGGGCACCGTTCCACCCGGAGCGCCTGCACCACTTCCTCACCCGTGACTGGACCAACGGCCGGCTCCTGCGGGCGAAGGGCTACTTCTGGAACGCCGCCAGGATCACCGAGATCGGCAGCATCTCCCAGGCCGGACACCTCATCCGGCACGGCTACATCGGGCACTGGTGGCGCTTCCTCCCGCAGGAGATCTGGCCGCAGGACTACCGACGCGACGCGATCACCGACAACTGGGACGACGCCGTCGGCGACTGCAGGCAGGAGCTGGTGTTCATCGGGCAGGGAATCGACCGCGACCGCCTGTTCGCCGACCTGGACGCGTGCCTGCTCACCGACGCCGAGATCGGGCTCGGGCCCGACGGCTGGGACGCGCTCCCCGACCCGCTCGGCACCGGACAGATCGACGTCGCCTCCGCCGCGGTAGGTGGCCGGCTCCCCGCCGGACTCTGACGGAGGCGGAGATGACCGTGGTCAGGGAGGACGGGCTCGTGGGGTCCGCATTCGAGGCACTCGCCGACCCCACCCGGCGCAGCATCCTGATCCTGATCGCCGACGGCGAGGAGTGCACCGCCGGCGAGATCGCGCTGCGCACCACCACCGTCGCGCGCAACACGGTCTCCACCCACCTGCGCATCCTGCGCACGGCAGGACTCGTCCACGAGCGGCGGTCCGGCCGGCACCGCTTCTACTCCGTCGACCAGAACGGGCCGGCGAGACACGTGCTGACGACGTTGCAGACGATCTTCCGGACACCCGATGGTCGATGACCGCGGGCAGGGAGGTCCACCGGTTCCGGACATGCCGAGAACCAGACGGGGCATCGGACCCGTCCGGTTCTCCGACGCGGATTCAGGATGTCATCGAACGGCACTCACCTCCCGGCGCGCCTTTCCGTCGTAACGCGCGACGGGGCGGATCAGGACGTCGTGGGAAGCCTGTTCGATCACGTGCGCGGTCCAGCCGCTGATCCGCGACATCGCGAAGAGCGCGGTGAACATCGGGGTGTCGAAACCCATGAGGTGGAACAGCGGGCCCGCGGCGTAGTCGAGGTTGGGCCGCAACCCCTTCTCCCGCAGCATCGCGCCGGCGAGCACCTCGTAGTGCGCCATCAGTGCACGGCCGCCTCGCAGGTCGGCGACCTGTCGCATCCGGGAGTGCAGGGCGGGGACCCGGGAGTCGCCACGCTTGTAGACCCGGTGACCGAACCCCATGACCTTCTTGCCGGCGGCGAACCGGGCCTCCAGCCACTCGTCGACCAGGTCGGGGTCGCCGATCTCGTCGAACTGGTTCATCACGGCCTCGTTCGCACCGCCGTGCAGCTCGCCCTTCAGCGCCCCGAGGGCGGCGACGACGGCGCTGTAGAGGTCCGAGCGGGTCGAGGTGACGGTGCGCGCGGCGAACGTGGACGCACTGAAGCTGTGCTCGGCGTAGAGGATCATCGCGACCTCGAAGGCCCGCATCACCTCGGGTTCGGGGATCTCACCGAAGGTCATGTGGAACACGTTCTCGGCGTGCCCGAGGTCCTCCCGCGGCGCGATCGGACGCTGCCCGCGGCGGCGCCGCTGGTCGAGCGCCACGATCGTGGGCAGCACCGCGAGCAGCTGCACCGCCTTCTCCGCGCTGGCCTCGGCCGAGTGGTCGGTGGTCGCCGGGTCGTGGGCGCCGATCCAGCTCACCGCGGTGCGGAGCACGTCCATCGGATGGCAGTCGGTCGGCAGGGACAGCAGCATCGCCTCGCACGCGGGGTCCAGCCGGCGCAGGGACCGCTCGCGCCGCTCCAGCGCCGCGAGCTCGGCCGGGTCCGGGAGCTCCCCGGTCCAGAGCAGGTGCGCGACGTCGAGGAAGCCGTGCCGCTCGGCGAGCGCCGGCGCCGGGTAGCCCCGGTAGAGCAGGACGTTGTGACAGGGGTCGACGTCGGAGATCGACGTCGTGTCGGCGACGACTCCCACCAGGCCACGTCGGACGGGGGTGTCGCGTTGGTCGTCGGTCATGGGTGTCTCCTTCTGCGGCGGGCCGGTGGCCCGCTACCGGACGGCGTCGCGACGTGCTCCGGCCAGGAGCGCGTCGGCGAGACCTCGTGGTGTTCCTGTGTCGCGCGGGATCCGGCTGCCACGGTCGGTGGCTGCCGGGGACCGCGGCCCGGTGACGGGGTGGATCACGGCGTCCATGCCGAAGGCGGCGAGCTGCGTGACGGTGGGCAGCAGGACGGAGGTCGGGTCGCCGCCGGTGACCGGGGTGGCGGTCACGAACAGCGGCGCGGTGAGGGCCTCGCGCAGGACCGGGTAGGTGGCCCGCGACGCAGGCGCCTCGACGACGACGAGATCCGCGCCCGCGGCGAGACGGGCGCGGGCCCGGTCGATGGTGTCGACCAGGCCGCGGGCCCGGTCGGTGGTCGTGCGGACCCCGATCAGCAGGGCGGGGTCGTGACGGGCGCGGACAGCGGTGCGGACACGGGTCTCGACGTCCCCGGCCGCCCCGTCGTCGGGCGAGGTGTCGTCGAGGAGCACGCCGGACGCGCCCGCCGCCGCGATGTGCGCCACCGTGTCGGCGTCGCGGGTCGGGCCGAGGTCGACCAGGACCGGCAGCGGGGTGGCCCGGACGATCCGTGCAACCAGCTCCGCGGCGTCCTGCCCGCCCGTGTCGGCCGCCGCCACGTGCACGCCGTCGAGCCCCATGGCCGCGATCTGGCGCGCGGACGCGGCGGTGGTGACGGTGTGGAAGCGCAGCGGGCGGCGGCCCGCACGGGGCCGGTCGAGCGCTGCCCGGAGCACGACGCGTCGGCGGGTGGGTGGGACGTCGGTCTGCAGCATCAGCGCGCCCCTGCCGTCGTGGCCGGGTAGGAGTGGAAACCGCGGCCGGTCTTGCGTCCCAGCAGGCCCGCCTGGACCATCCGCCGCAGCAGCGGCGGCGGTGCGTAGAGCGGTTCGTGCTCCTCGGCGTACATCGTCTCGGCGATCGCGGCGACGGTGTCGAGCCCGATCAGGTCGGCGAGCTCCAGCGGCCCCATCGGGTGGGCGCACCCGAGCCTCATCCCGGCGTCGACGTCGGCCGGTGTGGCCCGACCGGTCTCCACCATGCGGACGGCGCCGAGCAGGTAGGGCACCAGCAGCGCGTTGACGACGAACCCGGCCCGGTCGGCGGCTCGGATCGTCTGCTTGCCCAGCGCCCCGGTCACCCATTCCTCGACCCGGGCGAGGGTCTGCGCCGAGGTCGTGAGCGAACCGACGACCTCGACCAGGGGCAGCACCGGCACGGGGTTGAAGAAGTGCAGCCCCACGACCTGTCCCGGCCGCCCGGTGCCGTGCGCCAGCTTCATGATCGGGATCGAGCTGGTGTTGGAGGCGATGACCGCGCCCGGGTCGGCGAGCACCTTGTCCAGGCCCGCGACCAAGTCGGACTTGACGATCTCGTTCTCGACGACCGCCTCGACGACGAGCTGGCGGTCGGCGAGGTCGCCGAGGTCGGTCGAGAACGTCAGCCGGCTCGCTGCCGCGTCCCGGTCGGGCACGGAGAGCCGCCCGCGGTCCACCGCCCGGTCCATCGAGGCCAGGATGCGTTCCCGGCCCCGGTCCAGCGCTGCGTGGTGCTGTTCGACGACGTGGACGTCGTTCCCCGCCCGCGCACACACCTCGGCGATGCCCGCGCCCATCTGTCCGGCGCCGACGACGCCGACCCGCTCGATCCCGCTCACCTGTTCTCCTCCTACGACGGGGTGCGGCACGGGTGGCCGGATGCGCGGACGCACCCGGCCACCCACCGCGGGAACTCGCTCAGCCGTGGAACTGCTCGGCCTCGGTCGACCCGGCGAGCGCAGTGGTGGACGACTCCGGGTTGACCGCGGTGGAGACGGCGTCGAACCAGCCGGTGCCGACCTCGCGCTGGTGCTTGATGGCGGTGTAGCCGTCGGCCTCGGCGGCGAACTCGCGCTCCTGCAGGGCGACGTAGGCGGTCATGCCGTTCGCCGCGTAGCCCTTGGCCAGGTCGAACATGGAGTGGTTGAGCGCGTGGAAGCCGGCGAGGGTGATGAACTGGAAGGCGTAGCCCATCGCACCGAGCTCGCGCTGGAAGCGGGCGATCGTGTCGTCGTCGAGGTGCTTGCGCCAGTTGAACGACGGCGAGCAGTTGTAGGCCAGCATCTGGTCGGGGAACTCGCCCTTGATCGCCTCGGCGTACTTGCGGGCCAGCTCCAGGTCCGGCACCGAGGTCTCCATCCACAGCAGGTCGGAGTACGGCGCGTAGGCGAGACCGCGGGTGATGCAGGGCTCGATGCCGCCGGTGACCCGGTGGAAGCCCTCCGCGGTGCGCTCACCGGTGAGATACGGGCGGTCCCGCTCGTCGACGTCGGAGGTGATCAGGTTCGCGGCCTGGGCGTCGGTCCGGGCGACGATCACCGACGGGACGCCGGAGATGTCGGCCGCGAGCCGCGCCGCGTTGAGGGTGCGGACGTGCTGGGAGGTCGGGACCAGCACCTTGCCGCCGAGGTGGCCGCACTTCTTCTCCGAGGCGAGCTGGTCCTCCCAGTGCACACCGGCCGCGCCCGCGGCGATCATGGCCTTCATCAGCTCGAACGCGTTGAGCGGGCCGCCGAAGCCGGCCTCGGCGTCGGCGACGATCGGGACCAGCCAGTGCGGGTCGTCGCCGCCCTCGGCGGCCGAGCGGCCCTCCAGGGTGCTGATCTCGTCGGCACGCAGCAGCGCGTTGTTGATGCGGCGGACCACCGCCGGCACCGAGTTGGCCGGATAGAGGCTCTGGTCGGGGTAGGTCTGGCCCGCGAGGTTGGCGTCCGCGGCGACCTGCCAGCCGGACAGGTAGATGGCCTCCAGCCCGGCGCGCACGCTCTGCACGGCCTGGTTGCCGGTCAGCGCCCCGAGGGCGTGCACGTAGTCGCGCTCGTGCAGCAGCGACCACAGCCGCTCGGCGCCGAGGCGGGCCAGCGTGTGCTCCTCGCGCACGCTGCCCGACAGCGCCACGACCTCCTCCGCGCTGTGACCGCGGGTGATCCCTGCCCAGCGCGGGTCGGTCGCCCATTCCTGCTTCAGCTCGTCGACCCGCTGCTGCCGGTTCGTCCCGGTCATGTCCTGCTCCTTTGCGAAGTTCGCGTCCGTGTCCGCGCTCACGGTCTCCCGGCGGTGGCCGGGGGCCGTGGCGATCTCTCGAACGGGGTGCGACCAGCATCGGAGCTGCAACAGAGGTGAGGCGACGGTGGCCGCCTGCCAACTCCTGCGCATCTTCCGGCCGGATTCTGCGAATCTTGCGAATGGTGGTCTCGGCTACAGTCCCGCCATGGCGACCTCCGGCATCCCGGGCACCCGGCTACGCGCGCTGCGCGAGACCCGCTCGATGACCCAGGCGGAGCTGGCCAGGGCCCTGGAGATCTCGCCCAGCTACCTGAACCAGATCGAGCACGGCTCCCGCCCCCTGACCGTGCCGGTGCTGCTGCGGATCACCGAGGTGTTCGGTGTCGACGCGGCGTTCTTCGCGGCCCGACGACCCGAGCGGCTGGTCGCCGAGCTGCACGAGGTGTTCGCCGAGACCACGTCGGCGGCCGGACCGGTCCCGCCGGGACAGATCGAGCGGCTCGCCGGCGAGCTGCCCGCGGCCGCGGACGCGGTGCTGGAGCTGTACCGGCGGTGGCGCCGGGCGGACGAGCACCTGGCCGCCGCGTCGGACCACACCCGGGACGGCCGTCCGGTCGGCAACGACGGCACCGACCGGATCCGGTCGGCGTCGCCGCACGAGCAGGTCCGCGACTACTTCTACCGCCGTCGCAACCACGTGGCCGAGCTCGACGACGCGGCCGAGGCGCTGGCGTCGGAGATCGGGCTGCGCCGGGGCGAGGTGCGCCGCGCCCTCGCCGAGCGCCTGCGGACGGTGCACGGCGTCAGCATCGCCGGGCTGGAGGACGACACGACCGGCTCCGGCGAGATGCACCGCTACGATCGGGTCGAACGGGTGCTGCGGCTGTCCCCCGCACTGCGCGCCGGCCAGCAGGCGTTCCGGATGGCGACCCAGCTCGCGCTGCTGGAACACGACGCGGTGATCGAGCGCTTGGCGGCCGAGGACCCGGCGGACGACGACACCCACACCCTGACCCGGATCGGCCTGGCCCGGTACTTCGCGGCGGCGCTGACGCTGCCCTACGGCGAGTTCCGGGCCACCGCCGAGCGGTTCCGCTACGACATCGAGCGCCTGTCCGACCACTTCGGACTCGGGTTCGAGACGATCGCGCACCGGCTCTCGACACTGCAGCGCCCGTCCGAGCCGGGGGTGCCGTTCTCCTTCGTCCGCGTCGACCGGGCCGGGAACATGTCCAAGCGCCAGTCCGCGACCGGGTTCCACTTCTCCCGCGGCGGCGGGACCTGTCCACTGTGGAACGTCTACCGCGCCTTCGCCTCCCCCGGCGAGATCGACGTACAGATCGCGGCCATGCCCGACGACGCCCGCTACCTGTGGGTCGCGCGCACGGTCACCGGCTCCCAGCGCCGATGGGGACGACCGGGCAAGACGTTCGCGATCGCACTCGGCTGCGAGATCCGCCATGCACACCGGTTGGTCTACTCCGACGGGCTCAACCTCGACACCCCTTCGGCCGCGACACCGATCGGCGCCGGCTGCCGGGTGTGCAGCCGGGCGCAGTGCCCGCAGCGGGCGTTCCCACGCCTTGCCCACACGACACTGATCCTGGAGGACCGCAGCACCTTCGTCCCCTACCCGGTCGCTCCGGGCGGCTGAGGGGCCCGGCGGGCCCCATCGACCGGGAGCCGGAGCACGAGCTGTCAGTGCCGGCCGTAGGCCGGCCGGGTCCGATCGAGGATGCTGCGCACTGCCTCGACGTGGTCGCGGGTGCGGACCAGGTCGGCGAACCGTTCCGCCTGCACGGCCCGACCGCCGGCCGCGTCGAGCTGATGTGCCCGGTTGGCGGCGGCCTTCGTCGCCTCGACCGACAGCGGCGACCGCCCCACGATCCGGTGCGCCCGTTCCAGGGCGGCATCGACCACCGCGTCGGTCGGCACGACGGCGCTCGCCAGGCCGGTCCGCAGGGCCGTAGCCGCGTCACACCGGTCACCGGTGAGCAGCATGTCCTTGGCCGGGCCGAGCCCGAGCAGCCGCGGCAGCCGCCAGGCGCTCATGATCAGGCCGACGTTGACCCCGGCAGCCACGAAGAAGCCGTCCTCGGCGGCGACCCGCAGGTCGCAGGCCAGGGCGAGTTCGAGCCCGGCGCCGACGGCGCCTCCGGCGACCGCGGCGACCACCGGGACGCGGAGCTCCTCGACCCGGTCGGTGAGCTCGACGATCTCGGTCAGGAAGGCCGCGGCGTCGCCGTCGTCGCGGGCGTGCTGCTCCTCGACGAGATGGCCACCGGCGCTGAAGTGTCCGACGCCGGTGAGGACGGCGGCGCGGAACCGGGTGTCACGGTCCACCTCGTCGAGGGCGTGGCGCAGTGCCGCACGCACGGGGCGGGACAGCGCGTTGGCGGGCGGGGCGTCCAGCGTGAGGACGGCGACGTGCTGCCCGTCGCGGCTCAGCCGGACGCCGGCGGTGCCGGACGGCCTGCCGGAGCTCGCCACCACGGTCGCGGTCATGGATACCTCCGGATGTGGGCGGGCGGCCCGCCCGTGATCGACGGGCGGGCCGCCCGCGGGAGAACCGGCGGTCGGCCGGTGGGCGAGGCCGGAACGGTCAGCGTCCGGCCGGGACCTCACGGCGGGCCGAGCCCTCGTAGGCCGCGAGCGGCCGGATGAGGGAGTTCGCCGCGAGCTGCTCGGCGATGTGGGCCGTCCAACCGGTGATCCGCGCCATCACGAACAGCGGGGTGAACATCGGGATGTCGAAGCCCATGAGGTGGTAGAGCGGGCCCGCCGGGTAGTCGAGGTTGGGGTGCAGCCCCTTCGCCCGGTGCATCGCCTCGGCCAGCGCGGTGTGGGTGGCCAGCAGCTCGTGGGCCCCGCGCAGCTCCACGATCCGTTCGAGCGCGGCCTGCAGGGTCGGGACCCGGGAGTCGCCGCGCTTGTAGACGCGGTGCCCGAATCCCATGATCTTCTTCTTGTGCGCGAGCGCGTCGGCGAGCCACGCATCGGCGGCGTCGGGCCCGTCGATCTCGGCGAGCATGTGCATGACGGCCTCGTTGGCCCCGCCGTGCAGCGGCCCCTTCAACGCGCCGATCCCCGCGACGACGGCGCTGTAGAGGTCCGACAGGGTCGAGGTCACGACCCGGGCGGTGAAGGTCGAGGCGTTGAAGCTGTGCTCGGCGTAGAGGATCATCGAGACCTCGAACGCACGCACCACCTCGGGCTCGGGCACCGCGCCGAAGGTCATGTGGAAGAAGTTCGCCGCGTAGCCCAGGTCCGGGTCGGGCGCGATCGGGTCGAGCCCCCGTCGGCGGCGCTGGTCGATCGCCACGACGGTCGGCAGCGCGGCGAGCAGCCGCAGCGACTTCTGCGTGTCGGCGGCCGGGTCGTCCTCCTGGGCGTCCTCGGAGCCGAGCCAGCTCACGGCGGTGCGCAGGGTGTCCATCGGGTGGCAGGTGGTGGGCGTGCCGAGCAGCAGAGCCTGCAGGCTGCGGTCGATCGGGCGGAGCGCGCGTTCCTGTGCCTCCAGCCGGGCCAGGGCGTCGGCGGCGGGCAGCTCGCCGTGCCAGAGCAGGTGCGCGACCTGGAGGAAGCCGGAGTGCGCGCACAGGTCCTGCACCGGGTAGCCGCGGTACAGCAGGGAGTTGGTGTCGGCGTCGACCTTGGAGATGGCCGTGGTGTCGGCGACCACTCCGGCCAGCCCCTTGTGGATCTGCGGGGGTGCGTCGGCCACGGTCATGAGGGGTCCTCCTCGTCGAGATAGCCGGCGAGCCCGGCGTCGAAGGCGCCGTACTCGTCGTAGTGCAGGAGTTCGTAGAGCCGGGCGCGGTTCTGCATCCGGTCGACCACTCCGGCCTGGGTGCCGGTGCGGCGGATCTCGGCGAGCCCGGCCTCCGCGGCACCCATGGCGAGCCGGAGCAGGGTCACCGGGTAGATGACGACGTTGACGCCGAGCTTCTCGAGGGTGTCCGCGGTCAGCAGGGGGCTCTTCCCGAACTCGGTCATGTTCGCCAGCAGCGGGACGTCGAGGGCGTCGCGGAACGCGGCGTACTCGTCCTCCCCGGTCAGCGCCTCCGCGAAGATCATGTCGGCACCGGCGGCCACGTAGGCGCGGGCGCGGTCGATCGCGGCGTCCAGCCCGTCGACGGCGCGGGCGTCGGTCCGGGCGCACAGCACGAACGCGTCGTCGCGGCGCCCGCGCACCGCCGCCCGCACGCGGGTGCACATGTCCTCGGTCGGCACCAGCGCCTTGCCTGCCAGGTGCCCGCAGCGCTTCGGGTCGACCTGGTCCTCCAGGTGGCACCCGGCCAGCCCGGCGTCCTCGAAGGTCTGGACCGTGCGGGCCACGTTCGCCGGACCGCCCCACCCGGTGTCGGCATCGACCAGGACGGGCAGGTCGGTCTGCCGGGCGATCGTCGCGGCGCGGGCCGCGACCTCGGTGGAGGTCGTGAGCCCGACGTCGGGCAGCCCCAGCTCCGCGGAGAGGACGGCACCGGAGACGTACACGCCGTCGAATCCCTGCTCGGCGATCAGCATCGCCGACAGCGCGTCGAACGCGCCGGGGAACTGGCAGCAGCCGGCCGCTCGCCAGCGCCTCGCGGAACGCCACCCTGCGCGCGTGGGGGGTGCTGGTCGCGCCGAGCATCAGAACACCCCGCGACCCGGTGCGGTCGCGAGCGACGCCGGGACGATCGTCAGCTCGCCCAGCTCGGCGGCGCTCAGCTCGGGCAGACGCAGGGCGTGGTCGAGGAACCGGTCCTGTTCGACGCGGTCGACGACGTCGCGCGCCAGGTCGCGGAACTTGCCGACGTACTCGTCACGACCGAACGGGCGGGCGCCGAACGGGTGCGCGTCGGCGACGGCGATCTCGTCGACCAGGGCCGTGCCGTCGGTGAAGGTGACCTCGACCCGACCACCGAACGCCTTCTCCGCGGGGTCGTGGGAGTGGTAGCGGCGCGTCCACTCCGGGTCCTCGACGGTGGAGATCGCGTGCCACAGCTGGACGAGCTCCGCGTCGGCCGCGCGGTGCGGCGGGTAGGAGCGCTCGTGGTGGAAGCCGCCGTCGAGCAGCGCGACGGCGACGATGTAGGGGATCGAGTGGTCCAGGGTCTCCCGCGACGCCGTCGGGTCGTACTTCTGCGGGTCCCCGGACCCGGACCCGATCACGTAGTGGGTGTGGTGGCTGGTGTGGATGACGATGCTGCGCACCCGCTCCGCGCCGCCCGCCTCCCGGATCCGGGGGCCGAGCCGGCGCGCGAGGTCGATCAGCGCCTGGCTCTGGTACTCCGCGGAGTGCTCCTTGGTGTAGGTCTGCAGGATCGCGCGGGGTGCCTCCCCGCGCTCCGGCAGCGGAACGGTGTACGCGGCGTCCGGGCCGTCGAGCAGCCAGGCGATGACACCGTCCTCACCCTCGTAGATCGGCGACGGCGCGCCCTCGCCGAGCATCGCGCGGTCGGCGGCCTCGATCGCGACCTTCCCCGCGAACGCGGGGGCGAACGCCTTCCACGACGAGATCTCGCCCTTGCGCGACTGCCGGGTCGCGGTCGTCGTGTGCAGGGCCTGCTGCACGGCCTGGTAGGTGACCTCGGCCGGCAGGTCCAGCAGGGCACCGATCCCGGCGGCGACCGACGGACCGAGGTGCGCGACGTGGTCGATCTTGTGCTGGTGCAGGCAGATCCCGGTGACCAGCGCGACCTGGACCTCGTAGGCGACCGCGATCGCCCGGGTCAGCGCGGCGCCGTCCGCACCCGTGTGCTGGGCGACCGCGAGCAGCGGCGGGATGTTGTCGCCGGGATGGGAGTAGTCCGCCGCCAGGAACGTGTCGTGGAAGTCCAGCTCCCGCACCGCGACACCGTTGGCCCACGCCGCCCACTCCGGCGACACCCGCTCACGGGTGCCGAACACGACCGCCCCGGCCCGGTCCTGCGGGGCCGCGTGGCGCAGCGCCTGCGCCCGTGCGGCCACGACCGGACGACGGTTCACCGACGCCGTCGCCACACCCGCGTTGTCGACCACCCGGTTCACGACCATGTCGGCCACCTCGGCCGGCGGTGGTACCTGGTCGGCGGCCACCTCGGCGATCTTCCAGGCCAGCTGGTCGGCGCGGGCGAGGTTCTCCTCGCTGCGGTACACGCGCACCTTGTGCTCGACGGTCATACGTTCTCCTCCATCATGAACAGGCACGACGTCGAGGCATGGCGACGGAATCCGCGGCCGACTCTCCGGCCACGCATCCCTGCCTCGACTATTCGTCGCACTGGCACCGGTGGGGAGAACTGCGGTTCCCCGTGTTCGATGCACATGCCGTCACAACGGTGACGAGCACGCGAGACCGCCCTGATCCGCTGGCCCGAGCGGGTCGGGCCGGAGTCCCGACCGGCCGCGCCTGGCGACGGTTCCGATACTCGCGCACGGACCGAGAGCAACTCCAGACTGCGATGGATGCAAATTCGTGCGCAGATCCGGCCCGTTCTTGTGAATGGTGCGAACCACCGATTCGCGGTCGGGGTTCCACCCCGACCGCGATGCCGGTCAGCGCACCTGCCGTGGCCGTCCGGGACTCAGCCCGCCACCACCGGGTTCACGAGCCGGCCGATCCCGGTGATCTCGACCTCGACGAGGTCCCCGTCGGTCAGGAAGACCGGCGGGTCCCGGAACAGGCCGACGCCGCCCGGCGTGCCGGTGACGATGACGTCCCCGGGAGCCAGCACGGTGAACGTGGTGATATAGGCGATCAGCTCCGGAATGCCGAAGATCAGCTGGCTGATCGAGGCCTCCTGGCGCAGCTCGCCGTTGACCCGGGTCCGCAACGTGGCGGCGGAGATGTCGTCGATCTCGTCCGCCGTGACCAGCCAGGGGCCGAAGCCACCGGTGGCCCGGAAGTTCTTGCCGGGAAGGAACTGGCTGGTGTGGCGCTGCCAGTCGCGGACGCTGAGATCGTCGTAGCAGGAGTAGCCGGCCACCACCTGCGCGGCGTCGGCCTCGGGCACGTGGTCCGCTCGCGCACCGATCACGACGGCGAGCTCACCCTCGTAGTCGAACCGGCTCGTCTCCGCCGGTCGTACGGCGGGCTGGTCGTGTCCGATCTGCGTGTCGGGGAAGCGGGAGAACAACGTGGGGTAGGCGTTGTCCGGACGCCGGGTCTCGTCCAGGTGCGACCGGTAGTTGACCCCGGCACAGATGATCTTCGAAGGATCCGGGACGGGCGGCAGCAACCTGACCGACCCGATCGGCAGGTCGGCGGCACGCCCCTGGGTGGCAGCAGCCAGCTCCGGGAGCGCTCCCGCCGCCAGGACCTCGCGCACGGACCGGAACCGCCCGTCCGTCGCGGTGACTCCGTCGACCACGCCGTCGACCGCGCCGTCGGTCACGACCCGGCCGAACCGTGGCTCGTCCGAGCCCTCCGACATGTAGGACACCAACCGCACGTGAGCTCCTTCCGCGTCCTCGGCCACGGGCCGGAACCGGATGCTGGTCTGCCGGCCACTCCGCTGTGGCGGCCCCACCGTACAAGAGTCGATTCTCTTGGCAAGACTCATTTCTACACTTGACGATTCGACTCCTGAGTGGCTTCATGGGGCGGCCCGGCCACCGTCGGATCGGGCGGAGGAGGGATCGCGTGTCGATGACGCCGCCGGACCGAGAGGTCGACGTCCTGGTCGTCGGTGCCGGCCCGACCGGCCTGACCCTCGCCGCGCTGCTCGCCGCGGACGGCACCCGGGTCCACGTCGTCGACGCTGCCACCGACCCCGTCGACGAGCCCCGGGCGATCGCGTTGGCGGACGAGTCGTTGCGCACCGCGCACGCCCTCGGACTCGTCGACGACCTCCGGCCGGACCTCGTGTGGGTGTCCGGTTCGCGCTACTACGGCGCGCGCGGTCAGCTGCTGGTCCGCACCCAGCCCGCCGTGATGCGTCAGGGCTTCCCGGTCAAGACGCTGTTCGACCAGCCCGGATACGTCCGGGTCTACCGCAAGGCGGTCGAGGACGCCCCGACGGCGTCACTCGAGTACGGCTGTGCGGCGACCGCGCTGACCCAGGACGCGGACGGCGTGGACGTGACCCTCGACGGCCCGTCGGGGCTCCGGACCCTGCGCGCCCGGTACGTCGTCGGGTGCGACGGCGGGAAGAGCCTGGTGCGCGCCTCGCTCGGCGTCCGGATGACCGGGTCGAGCCAGAAGCACCCCTGGATCGTCCTGGACCTCGTCGACGACCCCCGGGACCACGGCGACACCGAGTTCCACTGCGATCCGCGTCGTCCACACGTCGTCGTCCCCGGCAGCGGCGGACGCTGCCGGTACGAGTTCATGCTCCTGCCGGGCGAGCGCGCCGAGGAGGTCCTGCGGCCGGAGTTCGTCGCCGAGCTGGTGGCGCCGTTCCGCACGGTGCGGCCCGACCAGGTGCAGCGCGCGGCGGTGTACGTCGCCCGCCAGCTCGTCGCCGAGCGCTGGCGGGTCGGCCGCGTCTTCCTCGCGGGCGACGCGGCGCACCTCATGCCGCCGTTCGCCGGTCAGGGCCTCAACACCGGCATCCGGGACGTCCGCAATCTGAGCTGGAAGCTCTCCGCCGTGGTGGCGGGCCGGGCCACGGACGGGGTGCTGGACAGCTACGAGACCGAACGGCGGCCGCACGCGACCGCGATGGTCCGCTTCTCGCACCGCCTCGGCGCGCTCGTGATGACCGGTCGGCCCCGCCGCGCCACGGTGCGAGACCTCCTCCTGCGCGCGCTGCGGCTGGTCCCGCCAGTGCACCGCCACGTCACCGAACTGCGGTTCGTGCCTCGCCCGGACATGTCCCGGGGTGTGGCCGTGCCCGCCGTCGGGCCCGCCGAGGGCTCGCTCGTCGGTTCGCCCCTGCCGCAGGGCCCGGTCATCGACGAGGCGGGCGCCATCGGTCTGCTCGACGATGCGCTGGGCGCCGGCTGGGCGCTGGTCGTCCTGACCGACGCCCAGTCGGCCGCGGTCCCCGATCCCGTGCACCGGCTCGCCGCCCGCATCGAGGCCGCGGTCGTGGTCGTGTTGCCACGCGGGCGGATCCCGCGCCGGCGGCCCGACGGCACCGTCGTGGCGGAACAACAGCCTGCCCTGCACCTCGACCCCGCTCCGGGCGGAACAACCAGGTACCTGCTCGTGCGCCCGGACCGCTACGTCGCCGCCGACTTCACCGCAGCCGACACCCCGGCGGTCGCCGACGCCCTCGCCCGCTACTACCCCACGCCCGCGACACAGGCGGTCGACGATCGGACGGTGGTCGCGTGAAGGCGGCGTCGGCGCATCGGCGCACGGAGAGCGGCAGACACCTCGGCACGATCGTCCTCGCGGCGGAAGGAGCACGCACATGACCGTGACCAACGAGCCGAACCGGGTGACCGCGGAGGTCAGGGCCGGGATCGAGGAGCTCGTCGCCGAGCACGCCTGGGTCCTCGACCACGGCGATCCCCGGCTTCTCCCCGAGCTCTACACCGACGAGGGCCAGCTGCTCGGCCTCGGTGACCCCCTGGTCGGACGGGCCGCCCTGCAGCGCTGGGCCGACCGGCGCGCGACCCTCACCGAACGGACCTCCCGGCACGTGCACACCAACCTCCGGCTGCGGTCCGGCGAGGACGGCACCGTCGGCCGCACCCTGATGACGCTGCTCTACCGCCACGACGGCGAGGGCACGGGCCCGAGCTGGCCGATGCTCGTGCTCGACTACACCGACGTCTACGCCCGGGAGGGCGATCGGTGGCTGTTCGCGTCCCGCTCGATCGAACGGGTCTTCACCGACCCGGACCGCGAGGCGGCCCGATGACCACGGAGCACACGCCGGGTGCCGGTCCCCTGCCCGGGCGGCCGAAGGCCTATCGGTTCGATCAGATGCCCGTGGAGCTGCTCACGCCGGGGCTCTCCCGCTCGGGGATCCGCAGCGACGGATCGCTGGTGACGATCAACTGGTTCGAGCCCGGGTTCCGCAGCTCCGGCCAGCACTCGCACCCGTTCGACCAACTCAGCTTCGTGCTCAGCGGCACGCTGGAGTTCTTCGTCGGGGACGAGGTCTACGTCCTGGAGGCGCCCGCGGTGCTGCACATTCCCGGCGACGTCCCGCACGGCGCCCAACCCGTCGGCGACGAGCGGGTCCTCAACATCGACATCTTCGCGCCCGTCCGCGACGACTACCGCGCCCTCACCGCCTACCAGGACGCCGAGCACGCCGACCGGTCACCGTCCCTGCAGCCCCGACAGAACAAGGAGTAGCACCGTGCACCAGGACCTACAGCTGGGCTACCTCGTGCTCGAGGTGTCCGACCTCGACGCCTGGTCGGAGTTCACGACGAGGACCCTCGGCATGTCCGTCGACGGCGCTCCCTCCGAGGACGCCCTGCGGGTGCGGATGGACGAGCTCCAGCAGCGCTTCCTCGTCCGGCGGGGACCCGCCGACGACGACGTCGCCGTCGGGCTGACGGCCCTCAACGGCCAGGTGCTGCAGCAGATCCTCGACCGGGTGACGGCCGCCGGTGTGCCCGTGCGCGAGTGCGACGAACAGGAGGCGCGAGACCGGCGGGTCAAGAGGCTGTACACCTTCACCGCGCCGGGCGGGATCACCGTCGAGCTCGTGAGCGCGCCGTACCACTCCCGGGAGCCCCTGGCGGCCCCGCTGGTGCCCGGTGGGTTCCTCACCGGGGCGCAGGGGCTGGGGCACGCGGTCTTCATGGTCGACGATCTGGACGAGGCGCTGAGGTTCTGGACGGGGGTGCTGCCGTTCCGCGTGTCCGACACGTCGGGGCAGGAGACCCCCAACGGCGTCTCCCACGCCGCGTTCCTGCACTGCAACCGGCGACACCACAGCATCGCGCTCGTGCAGCGCCCTGCCCGCACCACCTATCCGAAGAAGCTGCTGCACTTCATGGTCCAGGCCAACTCCCTCGACGCCGTGGGCATGGCGTTCGACCGCGCGATCGACGCGGACCTGACGATCAACCGGAGCCTCGGGCGCCATCCCAACGATCGGATGTTCTCCTTCTACGCGACGACTCCGAGCGGATTCGACTACGAGTTCGGGTGGGGCGCCGTCGAGGTCGGCGAGGACTGGGCGGAGGATCACTACGACCACATCAGCGCCTGGGGTCACCGTCCGTTGCCCCGGCCGGTCCGATGATCCGCTCGGCGCGACGCCGCGGTCCGCGGCGGCCGGACGGACGAGGGGCTCCCTGACGATGGCCCGTCGAGGAGGGGCCGAGACCCTCGGCCTGGACGTCTACCAACGCCTCCGCCGAGCCGTGCTCGACGGCAGGCTGCCGCCCGGGCACCGGCTCAAGCCCGCGGAGCTGCGGCAGGAGTTCGACGTCAGTGTGGGGGTCGTGCGGGAAGCGCTGACCCGGCTGACCGAGCAGCGTCTGGTGACCAGCTCGCACAACCAGGGTTTCCGGGTCGTGTCCCTGTCCCGCCGCGAGCTCGGCGACCTCACGGAGCTGCGCGTGGTCAACGAGAGCCTCGCCCTGCGGTTGGCGATCGAGCGCGGCGACCTCCGGTGGGAGTCCGAGGTGCTCGCCGCCCACCACCGCCTCACCCGCACCCCGCGCCGCGCGCCCGACAACCCCGATCTGATGACCGACGACTGGTCCGCGGCCCACCGGGCCTTCCACCACACACTCATCGCCGGGAGCGGGTTCCCCCTGCTCACCGACTTCTGCGAGCAGCTGTCGGACACGATGGAGCTGTACCGCCGCTGGAGCGCGCCGGCGTCGGGCGGGAAGCGGGACGTCGACGAGGAACACCGGCGCATCGTCGACGCGGCTCTCGCCCGGGACGTGCCGGCAGCGCTGGAGGCGCTCCGCGCCCACTACGAGACGACGACGGCCATCGTCCTGGCCAGCGGGTTGACCCCCGACCAGGGCCACGCCGCGGAGACCCACGCCCACGAACTCTGAGTACCGACGAGGACATCCATGTCGACGCTGCCAGGACTGTCCGACGACGAGCTGGACCACCACGATCCAGCGTTCGTCGCCGACCCGTGGCCCACCTACCAGCACCTGCGCCGCGACCGGCCGGTCAGCCACAGCAACCGCTACGGCGGCTTCTGGCTGATCACCCGCTACGACGACGTCGTCGCCGCTGCCGCCGACTGGTCGAGGTTCACCTCCGCCGTCCCCGGCACCCTGCTCATCCCGTCGGGCATGCAGCGGTCGTTCGCGTTCCTCCCGCTCGAGTACGACCCGCCCGAGCACACCGTCTACCGGCAGCTCGTCGCTCCCGTGTTCTCCCCACGCCGCGTCAACGCCCTGACCGGCGAGATCCGCAGCCTGGCCGAGCAGCTGCTCGACCCCCTGCTGGCCGCAGGCGGCGGAGATCTCGCCACCGCCTTCGCCGCGCCGCTGACCAGCGGCGCACTGGCCCTGTTCATCGGTCTGCCGGACGAGGACAAGTCGCTCTGGGTCGACCTGGTGCGCCGCTCGTTCGAAGGCAGCGTGCGCGACCACGAGGACGCCGCCCGCGCCGACGCCGAGTTCCGCGACTACATCGACGGGCTGATCGCCGCCCGGCGGGAGAACCGTTCCGACGACCTCATCAGCCTCCTGCTGGACAGCGAGGTCGAGGGCCACACGCTCACCGAGGACCAGATCCGCGGCTTCACCATGCTGGTGCTCGTCGCCGGACACGAGACCACGGCCGCCGCCCTGTCCTACGCCCTCTGGCACCTCGCCCGGTACCCCGCCGACCTCGAACGCCTCCGGGAGGATCGCGCGCTGATCCCGTCGGCCGTGGAGGAGTTCCTGCGGCTCTCCTCCCCCGTCAGCATCTTCGCGCGCAACGCGGCGTCGGACACGGAGTTCCAGGGCTGCCCGATGTCCGCCGGAGAGATCGTCGGCCTGTCCTTCTCCTCGGCGAACCGCGACGAGGAGCACTTCGACGCCCCGGAGACCTGCCGGCTCGACCGCCGCCCCAACCGGCACCTGGCCTTCGGCTCCGGCATCCACTTCTGCCTCGGGGCCCAGATGGCCCGTCGAGAGCTGTCGGTCGCCCTCGATGTCGTGTTGGACAGCGGGAGGTCGCTCGCGCTGGACGGGGAGGCGTGCCGGAAGGGGCGGGGCGGGGCGATGCCCTCGCCCTGGCCAACCTGCCGATCCGCTTCCGGTAGGTCGTCTGCCGGGCGGCCGACCCGCCGCCCGGCAGACGCGGCCGATGTCAGACCACCGACCCCCGCCCCTCCGCACGGAGGCGAGACGCCGTAGCGGCGCGGCGCGCGGCCGCGTCCACCGTGTGGTGCTCGGGGGCGGCGGAGTCCTCCCGTTCGGCGGCAACCATCTCCTCGATGATGCGGCGGGCGCGGAGCGGGCCGGCGTCGACCTTGATGTTCAGCTCGAGCGGGTACGACGGTTCCCAGGCGGCGATGATGTGCTCGATCGCCTCGCAGGCGGCGATGTCCTGCTCGAACACCTGGCTGACGGCCGCCACCGCGAAGTCGGTCACCCCTGGATCGTCCACGGCGAAGTTGCGGGCCACGCCCCAGAAGTAGTGCGTCGTCGTCCGGGTCTCGGGCGTGATGGCGTGCATGACCATCTGTCGGAAGGCGGGGACGTCGTCCCCGGACCCGGCGGGCCGGATGTGGGTCTGGGAGATGTGGAAGGCGGGAGCGAAGTACTCCGCGACCTGTCCGCGGTCGATGGCGCCGTCCACCTTCATGATCTTCTGGAAGAAGGGCGGACACGACACGTCGGTCATCGTCCGGTGGACCCGGACGACGCGCTCGTCGTAGCTGGTGTGCACGGGTGCCTCGGCCACCTCGGGCGAGCCGATGGACTCCGGGTGCAGGAACGTGAGGTGGGACAGGTCGAGCAGGTTCTCGTTGAGCAGCTGAGCCCGCCCGTCCATGTGCAGGGTGCCCTCGGCGGTCGCCCAGCCCTCCGACCGGAACCAGTGGTGATCAGGCACGAGGGTGGGATCGGCGAGCTCCGGGTCGCCCATCCAGATCCAGACCAGCCCGTACTCCTCGTAGAGCGGGAAGGCCTGCACCCGTACCCGGGACGAGATGCGGGAGGAGCCGGGGATGCGCACGCAGGAGCCGTCGGTGTCGAACGTCAGCCCGTGGTAGCCGCACTCGATCCGGTCGCCCTGCAGCCTCCCGAGCGACAGCGGCAGCTGCCGGTGGATGCAGCGATCGACGAGTGCCACGGGCCGCCCGTCCTCGCGCCGGTAGAGCGCGACGGGGTCGCCCAGGAGCCAGCGCGACAGCACGGAGCGGGTCACCTCGCTGCTGCGTGCAGCCACGTACCAGGCGTTGCGAGGAAATCGGTCGGGATACACGTCATCGTTCCTTCGCTGGGCGTGTGGTGGTCGGGTCGAGGTGGAGCGGGTCCGGCGAGGGGCTGCCGGGTCGGGACGCGGCGGGCAGGAAGAGCACGGCCACGAGGCTCACGAGGGCGGTGGCCATCGCATAGAGAGCGACCGATGTCGAGCTCGCCGTGGCGCTGTACAGGGCGGTCGCGACGATCGGGGCCAGTCCGCCGCCGAGGACGGATCCGGCCTGGTACGCGATGGACGATCCGCTGTAGCGCACGGCGACGGGGAACATCTCGGCGATGAGCGCGGCCTGCGGTCCGGCCATCGCCGCGATGGCGACAGCGGCGACGACGAACGCGACGGCCATCCCCGCGGTGTGGGTGCTGTCCACCAGCAGAAAGAAGGGGATGGCCCAGACGGCGGCCAGCGACGCCCCGATCACGAACACCCGCCTGCGGCCGATCCGGTCGGCGAGCAGCGCGCTCCCCGCGATCCCGACGAGCCAGACGACGGCGGCGGCGAGGGTCAGCCAGAGCATCGTGCTCCGCGGCAGCGCCAGCGCCGTCGTGCCGTAGGCGAGCATGTAGACCAGGACCAGGTAGCCGAGCGCGGTGGCCGCGACCGTGGCTCCGGTGCCGACCAGGAGCTCACGCGGATGCCGCACGACGACCTGCACCAGGGGCCTGCGGTTCTGCCTCCCACGGGAGGCCGCGGCCTCGGCGAAGAGGGGGCTCTCGTGGATGGAGAGCCGAACCAGCAGGCCGATGAGGATGAGCACGGCACTGAGCAGGAACGGGATGCGCCAGCCCCAGGAGGCGAACACTTCGGTGCTCAGGGTCGCGTTGAGGACCAGGAAGGCGACGCTCGACAGGATGATCCCGGCAGGGACCCCCATCTGCGGGAAGCTGCCATAGAAGGCCCGCCTGCGGGGCGGGGCGTGTTCGACCGCCATGAGGACGGCGCCGCCCCATTCCGCGCCGACGCCCAGACCCTGAACGAGCCGCAGGACGACCAGGCCGATCGGCGCCCAGATCCCGATCTGCTCGTAGGTGGGGAGCAGCCCGATGAGCACGGTTGCGGCACCCATGGCGAGCAGTGAGGCCACGAGGACCGACTTGCGCCCCTTGCGGTCGCCGAGGTGGCCTGCGATCAGTCCGCCCAACGGGCGGGCGACGAAGCCGACGGCGAAGGTGCTGAAGGCGGCGAGGGTGCCCGCGGTGGCCGAGAGCGAGGGGAAGAACTGAGGGCCGAAGACGAGTGCCGCGGCCGCGCCGTAGATGAAGAAGTCGTACCACTCGACGGTGGTGCCGAGGAAGCTCGCGGCGAGGACCCTGCGCTGCTCGGCGGGGGTCGAGGCGTGGACGTGGGCCGGGTGGGTGGGTCGTTGTTCGGGCGTCGTGGTCATCGTTGTCCTGACGTCGTTGTCACAGGTGGTGGTCAAGAAGGCAGGCGCGCGTCGTCGATCCGTCGTTGGAGCAGGGCGGGGTCGCCGATGTCGGCGGCGAGCAGCAGAACCAGCCGGGCCAGGTACTCCGGGGTGTCGGCACTCCCGGTCTGCTCGAGGGTGCGCGTGAGCGCGAGAGGTAGACCGTGTCCAGGTCCTCGGCCGACATGGTCATGGCGACTCCGGGGAGGTGAGGCGGGCGAGGGCGGTCTCGAGTTCGGTCCGGCACGGACGGGCCCAGGCGCCCGCGACGTGTCCGTCCGGGCGGACGAGGACGACATCGCCGGGCCGCGCCCGCCAGCGCCGGTGGGCGCGGCCGGCGGTGTCCACGAACGGCTCTCCGGGGACAGCCCCTGCCGCCCCCTCCTCCAGGACGGTGAGCACGTCGAGGTCGTGCTGTGCGGGGACGACCGGGGGTCGACTGCCGAAGCAGACCAACGCCGCGGCGCGTCCGAGATGGCGGCTCAGGTGCGTCGACGCACCGTCGGCGGCCGTCACGAGCGCGTCGGGGAAGACGTCACCGATGGTGGGTCCGGTGGCGGGCGCACCGGCCCGGGACATCGAGTGCAGGTCGGAGTCCGGGTAGCCCACCGTGCCCGTCTGTCGGGGGTTGATGACGGCGCGCAGGTGCGTGTGGCCGTCGGCGACCAGACCGAGCAGGGCCCGCCGGAGGAGATGGTGGGCCGGCGTGGGCGGGGCCATGAACAGCGTGGACCGGGTCGCGAGGGCGAGATTGCTGCGTGCGGCGGCGAGGCGCTCGGTCGAGTACGTCTCCAGCAGGTCCGCACCGGCCCGGCCGTCGAGGACGGCCGCGAGCTTCCACGCGAGGTTGTTCGCGTCCTCCACGGCCGAGTTCATGCCACGGATCCCGAAGATGGGGATGAGGTGGGGCGGCGTCGCCCGCGAGGAGCACCCGGCCGTAACGGTAGCGCGGGGCGGTGAGAGCTCGGGCTTGGTACGTCGAGGCCCAGACCACCTCGAACGGCCCGGTCTCGCCGATGTGATCGAGGTGCTCGCGGACCCTGCTGACGACGTCGGCGACGAGCTGGTCGGGGTCGGCGGCCGGGTCGCCGTCGATCTGGTAGTCCAGGCGCCAGACGTCCCCGGGTTGGCGGTGCATGAGGACGGTGGAGCCGGGATTGGAGGGCGGGTCGAACCAGGCCCGGCGCTCGGCGGGGTGGTCGCTGCGCAGGCGGACGTCGACGATCACGTAGCGGGTGTTCCAGCTCTGCCCCTCCAGCCGGACATCGAGCAGCTCCCGGACGGTGCTGCGGGCGCCGTCGCACGCCACGACCCAGCCCGCCCTCGAAGCCACAGGCCCGGCGGCCGTCCGGATCTCCACCCGGACGTCGTCGGCGGTGGGACTGATCGCGGTGACCCGGGTCCCCCAGCGGATCCGGACGAGATCGGGCACGGTCTTGTGGATCTGATCGAGCAGGATCCGGGTGACGTCCTCCTGGGAGAGGTTGAGCATGGCGGGGAAGGCCTCGTCGGGCTCGTCCGGCATCGCCAGCCGGAACACCTCGGTATCACGGTAGAAGCTGCGGGACCCGACCCAGGGCACGCCCTTCTCCTGGCAGGTGTCCGCCACACCGAGGGTGTCGAAGATCTGGAGAGTCCGCCGTGACAGTCCCAGCGCGCGACTTCCCACGGCGACGTCGTCGGCAGCGTCCAGCACCTCGCTGCTGATCCCGCGCTGGGCCAGGCCGAGCGCGGTGACCAGTCCCGTGGGTCCGGCGCCCACGATCACGACGTCGGACACGGTGCTCGTCACCCGGTCTCCCGCGCCCACCGGACGATGTGCTCGCACATCTCGCGGGCGAGCTCGGGCTGACCGCGGAAGTAGTGGTCGGCGCCCTTGATCACGATGAGCTCGCGCCGGTCGTGGGTGATCGCGTCGAACATCGCCGAGGCGTGTGAGGGGAAGGCCGCGGTGTCCGCCGAGCCGTGGACGACCTGCACCGGTACCGAGACGTGGGGCAGTTCGGCCGGGGCGTTGGCGCGGCTGTCGTCGACGCTCCACTGGCTCAGCCAGGCACGCAGGATCGTCAGGTGGCCGAGCGTCGCCGGTTGGTAGTTCGCCACCCACGGGTGCCCCCACAACGTCGTCGCCTGGCGGTCCGACGGGTCCAGGGTCAGGTCCAGGAACCGGGGGTCGGCCGCCGTGCCGTGCACGACGAAGGGCAGGTTGTCGATCCGCGTGCCCTCCGGTGTGGCCGGAGACTCGGTGCGCAGCCACTCCAGCTGCTCCCGGACCCAGCCGGTGATCCGGCGGTTGCGGGCGAGCTGGGCCGCGCGGTACCGCGCCACGAACTCCGACGAGTAGGCGGGCCCGTTCCTCGGGTCGAACATGTCGAGTTCGGGGTCGCGGTCGAACGGACGGGCCTCGTCGACGACGGCGGGGTCCA
The DNA here is from genome assembly GCF_020496245.1 of Pseudonocardia sp. ICBG601. NCBI lineage: Bacteria > Bacillati > Actinomycetota > Actinomycetes > Pseudonocardiales > Pseudonocardiaceae > Pseudonocardia > Pseudonocardia sp. ICBG601. Next base: position 123,278 of record NZ_JAHLJA010000168.1, read on the forward strand.
GGTACTCGGTGAAGACCGTGGCCCGGCCGGGGTGTGCCATGGCCATGACGAGTGCGTCGGCCGGCGGAAGGTCCGCGGCGGTGAGGTCGGGTGGGTCCCCGGCCGGGGTCTCGGTGATCGTGGGGCGTTCGGCCTGGCTCTGGTAGAGCGCGGCCAGCCCGCCGCCGCCGGAGTTCCCGACCAGCACGACCCGGCGGTAACCGAGTTCGCGCAGGTGCCGGATGGCGGCGCCGATGTCGACCACGCAGTCCTCCATGGTCAACGACGTGTCGTTGCCGATGAAGCGCGTGGTCAGGCCGACGGCGTCGACACCGAGCTCGGCGAGCGGTCGCAGGGCGTAGTGGCCCAGGAAGTTGGAGGTGGGGTGCACGATGAGTACGACCACCTCCTGCTGCAGCGGTTCGGCACGCCAGCGGCTGGCCCACAGGGTCTGGCTCAGCCGAGCGACACCCGAGTAGATGTCGACGCGATCCGGCGAAGCGGCGCAGGGGATGGCGAGAGTGTCGCGATCGACCATGTCGGTTCTCCGTCCGTTCAGGCGACGTGGGCCGGCAGGCGCTGGCCCCGCTGGGCGCACCACCGCTGCAGCGACTCCAGTCCTTCCACCCGGTCCGGCTCGCCGAGCTCACGGGTCTGCACGGTCAACTCGATCCGCACGCCGTTCGGGTCGAAGACGTAGAGCGAGAGCCAGGTGCCGTCGTGGTCGACCACGCCGACCGGCTCGACCTCGTGACGCAGGAGGTGCTCTCGCCACTCGTGCAGTTCCTCGACCGAGGACACGTCGAGCGCGAGGTGCCGGATCCACGTGGGCACCCCGTCGGGCTGAGGGGCGGGAAGACCGTCCACCTCGAAGAACGCCACGCAGCCGCCGTCGGAGAGGCCGTAGAAGGTGTGCAGGAACGGCGTGGGGTCCCCGGTCGAGGGCACCTGGTCGAGCTGGATCGCAGCGACGAAGGGGCACCGGAGCACCTCCGTGTAGAAGCGGTAGGTCGCTGCCGAGTCCCACGTGGGGTAGGCGATGTGGTTCAACGAGATCGGGTGCACGTCACTTCCAGGCTTGACACATAATCGGACACTGTGACACATTGCTGAGCACACGACTGTGCGGCAGTCGGCACCGTTCGTCAAGGACTCGAGCCGGACTGCAGCACTCGAGCAGGAGCAGTGATGAGCGAATCGGGCTCGACCAACAACGACCGAGCGAAGACCCTGGACCGAGGGATTCGCGTGCTGAAGCTGCTCGCGGGCGCCGACGAGGGACTCTCCGTCGCCGCCATCGCGACGGAGCTCGGCCTGCATCGCCAGGTCGTGTACCGCCTGCTCGGCACCCTCGAGGAACACCGACTGGCGGAGAAGGCGAACACGGGGCGCTACCGGCTGGGATTCGGCACCGTCGCCCTCGCCAGCGCATGGATGCCACACCTCGAGGAATCGTTGCGCCCATTGCTGCGCGAATTGGCCGAGGCCTGCTCGGCGACGGCGTTCCTGATGGTCGAGGAGGCGGACGACGCCGTGGCGCTGCTGGTCGTCGAGCCGGTCAACACCCAGTTCCACCTCTCGTTCCGTGCGGGCAGCCGGCACGCGCTCACTCGCGGAGCCGGCGGTGTCGCGATCCTCGCCGGACACCCGGAGTCCCCGGACGACTCGTCAGAGGTCCGGGCTGCGCGCGCAGCCGGGGTGGCGATCAGCAAGGAGCAGGTCACCCGGGGACTCTCGGCGTCGCGGCCCCGGTCCACCTGCATCCCGGGCCACGTCGGCCGCGAGCATCGGCGTGATCGCGGTACTCGGTGGCGCTGACGTCGATCGCCTTGCCCACGAGGTCCGAGCCACGGCCCGACGTGCACACAGCGCGTGAGCCGACGGCGCACGTCACGACCGCGCAGGCGAACCCACCACCTGCGGACCCGCTCCACCAGGCCACCCGGCTGCGCCATGAGCGCAGGCGGGCCCAGGAGAGGCGCGTCGGACCAGCGCGTCCGTCCCGGGTGTCACACTGTCCACATGAGTGCGAGCAGTGGCGCGCCCGGCAGCCCACCCACGCTCGATCTCGCCCGCACCCCGGGGCACCTCATCCGCAGGGCGCAGCGTGAGCACAATCTGCTCTGGGTCGAACACGTCGGTCCCGAACCGACCGGACCGCAGTTCGCCGTCCTGTCCGGCACGGCGCGGCGCCCCGGTCTCGACCAGAAGACCCTCGGGCAGCTGGCCTCGCTGGACAAGTCCACCACCACCGACATCGTGCGCCGCCTGGTGCGACGGGGATGGCTGACCGCGGGCCCCGATCCCGACGACCGCCGCCGCAAGGTGCTGCACCTGAGTCCACCCGCACAGGTGGCGTTGGCCTCTCTGACCACCGCGGCCGCGCGGGTACAGCGCGACCTGCTGGCGCCCCTGAGCGCCGACCGCCGCCGCGAGCTGGTGACCGACCTGGCCCTCCTGGCCTACGAGGGCGACCCACCGCCGCGGGTCGAGGACGACGTCGCCGCCGGGCTGGATCTGGCGACCACCCCGGGACACCTGATCCGCCGTGCCCAGCAGGCCTACGTCGCGCGATGGACCCACACGTTCGGCGGCAGTCTCACCGGTCCTCAGTACGCCTTGCTCTGCGCCCTGGCCCACCACGAACCGGCCGACCAGTCCACGCTCGGCGAGGCCGCGGCACTCGACCGCACCTCGACCACGGAGATCGTCGAGCGACTGACCGCAGCCCGACTGGTCACCGCTGCGACCGACGTCCACGACCGGCGCCGCAAGGCCCTGCGGTTGTCACCGGCCGGGCGACGCGAGCTCCCCGACATCACGCGTCGTGCCGCCGACGTTCAGGCAGCTCTGTTCGACCTCCTCCCCGTGTCGTCCCGCGGACGCCTGCTCGACAACCTCGGCGCCGTCGCCTACAGGCGAGAGCCCTCGGGCCCCCCTTCCGCCGCCTGACCCCTCGAGCCCCGTTGACGACGCACCTCGACTGCCCTACCGTCCTCGATTAGGACGTACACGGAACATTTCGGCGACGCGGCCGAAGAATCGAGGCCCTCCATGTATCCCGACGAGTTCCCCCGCAACGCCTGGTACGTGGCAGCCCGTAGTGCCGAGATCGAGCAGGGCCGGATGCTGCCCCGGTTCCTGCTCGGTGACCCGGTCCTGCTGTATCGCACCCAGGACGGAACCCCCGTCGCGATGGTCGACCGCTGCGTGCACCGGCAGATGCCGCTGTCGCTGGGTCGCCTGCGTGGCGACAACGTGGAGTGCGGCTACCACGGCCTGACCTACACCCCGACCGGCGCCTGCGTGCGGATCCCCGGCTCCACCCGAATCTCGGACAAGGTCCGGGTGCAGACCTTCCCCCTCGTCGAGGGCGACGGGCTGGTCTGGATCTGGATGGGCGACCCCGACCAGGCACGACCAGCGCAGATCCCCGACCACCACTGGTACACCGCCGACGGGTGGAGCACCGCAGCCGGAACCCTGCACATGGATGCCCGGGCGCAGCTGCTCAACGAGAACCTGCTCGACCTGTCGCACCTGAGCTTCCTGCACCCGGAGTCCATCGGCTCCCCGAGATCGCCGAACTGCCGATCACGACCACGTGGGACGACCACACCGTCACCGTGCGCCGCGAGATGGCCGGGGTCTCCTGCCCGCCGTTCTTCACCCGCATGACCGGCATCGACTCCCTGATCGACCGCCAGCAGATCGCCGAGTTCTTCGCCCCCGCCTTCCACATCACCACCACCACGGTGAAGCCCTCCGGAGACCCGGGCGACTCCCGGATGTGCCGGCAGAAGACCATGCACGCCATCACGCCCGAGACCCGCACCACGACCCACTACTTCTGGTCGGTCAGCCGCGACTACGCCGTCGGCGACGACTCGGTCACCGACTACACCCTCTCGGCCGTCGCTGGGGTCTTCGAGTAGGACATCGCCGCCTGCGAAGCGATCGAGCACATCATCGCCGCCTGGGAGCCGTCCTACCCGCTCGAGCTGAACATCAAGGTCGACGCCGGCCCGCTCCAGTCCCGCCGCATTCTGGAGAAGCTGCTCGCCGCCGAAGGCGCCGCCGCGGGCGCCCGTCCGCAGGACCGGTTCACCGACACCGCCACCCGCGCCGCCGCCCGGGCCTGGACCGAGCGCGCCACGATCCTGTCGGGCTGAGCCGCACCCGCACGCACCTCGCCGTCTGCCCACGCACCACCTCACGCGCTCGACTCCACGCTTCGGCCGCACGCTGGCCATCTTTTACTACGTACACGGAAGGATTGAGCAGTGGCGCTCACGCCCACCGAGACCCGCGCAACCCGCGCACGACGGGTCGCCCGAGCGAGCTTCATCGGAACCGCGATCGAGTGGTACGACTTCTTCATCTACGCCACGGCGGCCGCGCTGGTCCTGGGCCCGCAGTTCTTCCCGTCGGCCTCCCCGCTGGCGGCAACCCTCGCCGCCTACTCGACGCTGGCGGTGGGGTTCATCGCGCGTCCGGTCGGCGGCATCATCATCGGGCACTTCGGCGACCGCGTCGGACGCAAGCAGCTGCTGGTGTTCTCGCTGGTGCTGATGGGCGGCGCCACATTCCTCATCGGCGTCCTGCCGACCTACGCCACGATCGGCATCTGGGCGCCGATCCTGCTGGTCGTGCTGCGTTTCGCCCAGGGCGTGGGCGTCGGCGGCGAGTGGGGCGGCGCGGTGCTCATGGCCGTCGAGCACGCACCCCCCGGCAAGCGGACCCTCTACGGCTCGTTCCCGCAGATGGGCCTGCCGGCCGGGATCATCGCCGCGAACATCGTGTTCCTGCTGCTCAGCCTGGCGATCTCGCCGGAGGCGTTCCTGGCGTGGGGGTGGCGCATCCCGTTCCTGATCTCCGCGGCCCTGGTCATGGTCGGGCTGCTCATCCGGCTGCGGATCAGCGAGTCGCCGGAGTTCGAGGCCGTGCGCACCCGCGGCGAGGTCGCCCGTCGACCGGTCGTCGAGGTGCTGCGCGACCACCCCCGCCGGCTGCTGCTGACCAGCGGCGCGAGTATCGCCGCGCCCGCGCTGGGCTATCTGGTGCTGGTCTATCTCCTCGGTTACGGCACGAGCACCCTGGAGCTGTCGCAGCCCACGATGCTGACGCTGATCGTCATCGGGAGCACGAGCTGGATGGCCGTGATCTGGGCGTCCGCGGTCCTCGCCGACCGGGTCGGCCGCAAGCCGGTCTTCCTCGTGGGTGACGCGCTGGCCACGGTCTGGGCGGTCCCGTTCTTCCTGCTGATCGACACCGCACAGCCCGTGCTGATGGCGGACGGCATCGTCGTGGCCACCTCGTCCATCGCTGCGATGGCCGGACCGCAGGCCGCGTTGATCGCCGACGTGTTCCCGGCCCGGGTGCGCTATAGCGGAACCTCGACGGCGTACCAGGTCGGCAGTGTGCTCGGCGGCGCGATCGCTCCACTGGCCGCGACGGCGCTGTTCGCCACCTACGACTCCTCCCTGCCCATCGCCGTCTACATGGCCGCCATGGGGCTCGTCACCCTGCTCTCGATGGCAGCGCTCGCCGTTCCCACCACACCGGAGTTCACCACCGCCCCCGAGTCCACCGAGGCTCCGAACACGACCCCGGAGGTCGCCACATGAGCACCCGCCGGTTCTCCCACTCCGACCCCGAGCTCGACGAGCTCTACAGCGATCTGAGCACCGAACACCTCCAGCCGCTGTGGGAGCTCAAGGGCCTGCTCACCCCGACACCGACCGTGGCGTCGGTCCCCCACCGGTGGTCGGCCGCGCAGCTCCGCAGCCTCGGCGAGCGCTCCGGCCGGCTGGTCGGGATCGACCGCGGCGGGGACCGGCGTGTGCTGGCCTGTGCCAATCCCGGGCTCGGCGGGGCACCCTACGCGGTCAGCTCGCTGTGGGCGGCGGTGCAGTACCTGGGTCCACGCGAGGTCGCCCCGGCGCATCGGCACACCCCTGCAGCCTTGCGGTTCATCCTGGAGGGCTCCGGTGTGTGGACCCTCGTGGACGGGGATCCGCTGGCGATGTCGGCCGGAGACCTCGTGCTGACACCGAGCTGGACCTTCCACGAACATCACAATCCCAGCGACGAGCCGATGCTGTGGATGGACGTCCTGGACCTGCCGATGGTCGCTGCGCTGGAGGCGGTGTTCTTCGAGGAAGGTCCCTCGGAAGACGTCGAACGCCTCACCGATCCCGTGTCGCGGTCGGAACGTTCCTACGGCGCGCCCGGTCTGCTTCCACCGCCGGCAGAGCGCACGACCCCCACCAGACACTCACCGCTTCTGGCCTACCGGTGGGCCGACACCGACCGCGCGCTGGCACGACGGCTCGACGTCACCGGTGCAGGGGCGGCCACGATGACCTACGTCGACCCCACCACCGGCCGTGACGTCATGCCCACCATGCGCTGCGAGGCCCACTGCGTCGTCGAGGGGGCTTCCTCACCGAGGATCCGCCAGACGGGCTCCCGGGTGCTGACCGTGTTCCACGGCAGCGGTGTCGCCGAGGTCGGTGAGCAGCGCTTCGACCTCGGCCCCGGGGACATCCTGGCCATCCCGTCCTGGGTGCCCTGGAGCCTGCACGCCCACGAGCGCATCGACGCGTTCTCCACCAGCGACGCTCCCGTGCTCCATGCACTCGGGCTCTACCGCGAACAGGAGCAGCCATGACTGCGATCGGACCGTCCACCACGTCGCCGCAGCCCCCGAAGGAGGTCGACACGCTCGTGGTCGGTGGCGGCATCGGCGGCCTCGCCACCGCGCTCGCGATCGCCCGCGGCGGTCGAGCGGTCCACCTGCTCGAGCAGGCTTCCGAGTTCGCCGAGGTGGGGGCCGGCCTGCAGCTCGGGGCGAACGCCACCCGCGTGATGCACCGGCTCGGGGTCCTCGACGCCGTCGAGGCGGTCGCGGTACACCCCGAACGCGCCGTGATGCGCGATGCCGTGACCGGCGAACGGCTCACCGGGCTGACCCTGGGAGAGACCTACAGGTCCCGCTACGGCTTCCCCTACCTGGTCATGCACCGCAGTGACCTGCTGCAGATCCTGCTCGACGCCTGCCGCGCCGAACCCCGGGTCACGCTGGAGAACGATCGGACCGTCCGCGACGCCGTCCCCGGCGACGACGACGTGCTGGTCACGTGCGAGGACTCGAGCAGCTACCGCGCCCGCGCGGTGCTCGCGGCCGACGGTCTGCACTCGCGGCTACGTCGTCTGTTCGTCGACGACGAACCGGTCTGTTCCGGGTACGTGGCCTACCGCGGGACCATGCCCATCGGCGACGTCGCCACCGACGTCGACGCCAACGACATCGTGCTCTGGGTGGGGCCGCGGCTGCACCTCATGCAGTACCCGGTCCGCGCCGGCGCCCTCTACAACCAGGTCGCGGTCTTCCACAGCGACAGCTTCGCCGCGGGAGTCCCCGACACCGAGTGGGGCACCCCCCAGGAGCTCGACGCGGCGTACGAGGACACCACGGACGCGGTGCGGCTCAGCGCCGCCTCGGTCTCGCGAGCCCGACACTGGCCGCTGTTCGACCGCGAACCGCTCGACCACATCGCCGCCGGGCGGATCGCACTCCTCGGCGACGCCGCACACCCGATGCTGCAGGTGCTGGGTCAGGGCGCTTGCCAGGCGTTGGAGGACGCCGACACCGTGGCCGCCTGCCTGAGCGAACACTCCGACGACGTGGAGAAGGCCCTGGCCGCCTACGAACAGAAGCGGTTGGCCCGGGTGACCACCTGCCAGCGTCGGGCCCGCCCGTGGGCAGACATGTGGCACCTCACCGACCCGGTCGCGCTCTCCCTGCGCAACCGCGTCCTGCGCGACCGCGCCGACGACGACTACCGCGACGTCGACTGGCTCTACCTCGAACAGCCCGCCCCCGGACTCGTCCCGTCCTGACCCGCCCACCCGTCTCCCTCCCGATCGGAGAGCCTCCGTGAAGCTCTGCTCCGTACTCGACGCCACCGGCACGACCCGCCTCGGGCTGGCCCACCAGGGCGTCACCCTCGACGTCACCGACCAGGTCCCCGCAGGGCCCGGCAGTCCGCTGCGGCGGCTCCTCGACGCCGGGACCGACCCGGCCTCGCTGCGCCCCAGCGGTCCGGAGCTGGACCCCACCCGGCTGCTCGCCCCCGTGCCGGACCCGAGCAAGATCGTTGCTGCGCCGGTCAACTACGTCGACCACCAGGTCGAGATGAGCCAGGCCTCCCACATCGACTCCCTCGGGGTCTTCCTCAAGGCGCCGAGCTCCCTGATCGGCCACGACGGCCTGATCGAGCTGCCCTACCACGACCGCCGCTTCGACCAGGAGGGCGAGCTCGCGGTGGTCATCGGACGCCGGGCCTCGCACGTCCCGGTCGACGACGTGGGTGACCACATCGCCGGATACACCTGCCTGCTGGACATGACCATGCGCGGTGGGGAGGACCGTTCGGTGCGCAAGAGCTTCGACACGTTCACACCGTGCGGGCCGTACCTCGTCACGCCCGACGACCCCGCAACGAGGAGACATGCGCGAGCCCCTCGATCCGGGAGCCCGCGGGACCCGCTGCTCCGACGGCAGGCCAGGCGCCGCCGGATCGGTCCCGCTCGGCCGCGGCGCCGAGGTGGGCGCTGCCCGCCATCCCCCCACTCGACCGCGAACGGAGGCCCCGTAGTGGCACCCCCCGGTGAGCACACCACCCTGACCCTGGAGGTCACCGCACGCGACGAGGGCGCACACGGCGTCGCCGTCCTGACCCTGCAACGCCCCGACCGTTCGGACCTGCCCTCCTGGGAGGCCGGCGCCCACATCGACCTGCTGCTGCAGCCGGATCTGATCCGTCAGTACTCACTGTGCGGGCCGGTCCGACAGACCGACCGGTGGCGGATCGCGGTGCTTCTCGATCCCGACGGGCGCGGCGGCTCCCGGTTCGTCCACGACGAACTGAAGCCGGGCAGCAAGGTCGAGGTCCGCGGCCCTCGCAACAACTTCGCCCTCCTGCCCGCCCCGCGCTACATCTTCATCGCCGGCGGGATCGGCATCACCCCGATCCTGCCGATGGTGGCCGCAGCCCGGGCCGCTGACGCGGCCGTCGAGTTGCACTACGGCGGACGGTCGCGCGCCTCGATGGCGTTCCTGCACGAACTCCGGGAACGCACCGGGGTTTCGGTCGCGCTGCATCCTCAGGACGAGGTCGGTCCGATCGATCTGACAGCGATCCTCGGCACTCCGAGGACCGACACGCTCGTCTACGCCTGCGGGCCCGCGCCCCTGCTCGCTGCGGTGGAAGCCCGCTGCGCGGCGTGGCCCGCCGGCGTCCTGCACGTCGAACGGTTCGCTCCGAAGCACGTCGTCGACCCGGCCGGGTCCGGACCGGGCGAGTCCTTCGAGGTGGAGCTGGCAACCAGCGGCATCACCCTCACCGTCCCGCCCGACCGGTCCGTCCTCGACGTCGTCGAGCTGGCAGGAGTCCAGGTCATGTACTCCTGTCGCGAGGGAACGTGCGGCACCTGCGAGACACCGGTCCTTGCCGGCGAGGTCGACCACCGGGACTCCCTCCTGTCGCCGGAGGAGCAGGAGGCCAACGACGTCATGTTCCCCTGCGTCTCACGATCCGCGTGCCGCCGCCTGGTCCTCGACCTCTGAACAGTGCTCGTCACCGTCGACGCACGGGTGGCGAGACGGGCGCTCACGCGGCCGGCCGTGGTTCCTCGATGAACTCGACCGTGGTCCCGTCCGGGTCGCGGACGTAGACGAACCGGGTTCCCGCACGCGGCCCATCAGCCATCTCCCGCGGCCGCCCCGGGGCGGCCCATCCACCCTCCGCAACACGAGCGAGCAAGGCGTCGAGGTCCTCGACCACGAACGCGAGGTGCATCGCACCAGGGGTGTCCGGGCCCGGGGCGTGGTCCGTCGCGGGCCCCGGACGGACATACTCCAGCAGCTCGAGGCGATGCCCGGGCAACGGGATGATCGCGGTCCGGATGTCGGCACCGGGCACTCCGACGACGTCCTCGGCGAAGGTCCCCGTGAGGTGGGCACGTCGCTCCACCTCGACGCCGAGGACGTCGCACCAGAACGCCACCGCCCGGTCCAGATCGGACACCGTGATCCCGGTGTGGTCGGTCCTGCGCAGTTCGAAGCTCACCGATCCATCATCCGCGCGGCGGCCGACGCCGACCAGGCGACAGAGCCCCGACGACATGGCACGGAGTCCTGTCAGGAACGGGGCAGCCGATCTCCCGGCTCGCACGCCGCATGCGGCGGGTCAGCCGCTGTTGCCAGTGAGCAGGCCGACCACCATGGAGATAATCGCGGTGTTGTAGACGAACGCGAGCAGGCCGTGGCTGAGCACGATCCCACGGGCGCGGGTGGTGCGGATCTCGACGTCGGACGTGGCGAAGGTCGTGCCGATGGCGAAGGAGAAGTAGACGAACTCGAGCAGTGTCGGCGCCGGTGTCTCGGGGAACGACATCGGTACGTCGCCGCCGTCGAGGTACAGCCGGGCGTAGCGCTCGGCGTAGCTCAGGTGCAGGATGGCCCAGGCCAGCAGGACCATGACGACGCTGAGCCCCTTGACGACGGCGACGGTGCCCTCGGGGCCTTCGGCCGTGGCGATGTTGAGGCCGGCACCGAACAGGATGAGCGCCGTGGACAGGGTGATGAGGTAACTCGTGCGGCGACCGGCCAGCCGCTGTGGCCAGCGCTGGTCCCCGCGCCTCGCCCGGCGCACCCGGGACACCCGGATCTCGGCGTAGCAGGCGGCGACGACGGTCCACCCCAGGCTCGTCACGACGAAGCTCGTCGAGTCCACCGCAGGATCCTCGGGATCCGCGATGTAGGCCAGGCTCGCGAGGAGCAGTAGCGCGTCGATCGCGATGGTCACTCGCCGGCCGGAGGAGCGGCTCGCCGATCCGGCTACGGGTTGCGGATCGCCAGCACTGTCCCGATCGGTTGTCTCGGTGGCCCCGGTGTTCTGGGTCAACGCGGTCATTGCTCCTTGCTGGTCGCGATGGTGGATGAAGGATTCGGCACCCGCCGCCTTCGGCAGTGCGGCATCCTCAGCGTTCCCGCCGAGCGGTGCCTGCGGAGCCGACGAGCGCCGCTGCCGGCTCCAGCACACGGTCGAGGCGGATCGGGAGGGTTCGCTGGCGGGTGCCGGTCGCGTGCCAGACCGCGTTGGCGATGGCTGCCGCCGTGCCCGCCGTGCCGATCTCGCCCAGTCCGTTGACCCCCGACGGGTCCTGCGGTTCGTAGTCCGGCACGAAATCGGCCTCGCCCTCGGGCACGTCGGCGTGCGCGGCGATGTGGTAACCGGCGAAGTCACCGTTGGCCAAACCACCGGTCCGGGGGTCGCGCACGCTCTCCTCGTGCAGGGCCATGGACAGGCCCATGATCATCCCGCCGACCACCTGGCTGCGGGCCAGCAGCGGGTTGATCACCCGGCCGACGGCGAACATGCCGAGCAGCCGCCGGACCCGCACCTCACCCGTCGCGGGATCGACGGTGACCTCGGCGAACACGGAGCTGAAGGTCTGCCGTTCCTGCCCGGGCCGGAAGTCGATCATCGTGCTGGTGTCGACGGTCGCGGTCAGCGGTCGACCCTGGTCACCGCGTTCCCGCAGCAGCTTCCGGGCGGCCTCGACGACGGCGAACGACCAGGACGTCGTGCCGCGCGAACCGCCCGCGCCCCACGCCATGCCCAGATCGCTGTCGCCGAGCCGGAGCCGGATCCGCTCCGTGCCGACCCCGAGCGCGTCGGCCGCGACCGCGGTCAGCGCGGTGCGCGCGCCCGTTCCGATGTCGCTGGCACCGACGGACACCGTGAACGTGCCGTCGGTCTCCGCCGTGATGGAAGCCGTCGACGGGAACACCCCGGCGCCGAAGGAGGTGCACGCCATGCCCGTGCCGATCAGCAGCGGGCCCTCCCGGCGGGAGCGCGGCCGCGGGTGGCGCGCTGCCCAGTCGAACCGCCGCGCACCCTCGCGCATGCAGGAGACCAGACGCCGGGTGCTGAAGGGGATGCCCGTGACCGGCGTGACGGTGGGCTGGTTGCGCATGCGCAGCTCGAGCGGGTCGAGGTCCAGGCGTTCGGCCAGCTCGTCCATCGCCGACTCGAGGGCGAACGAGCCCGGCGTCGCACCCGGCCCCCGCATCGAGGCCGGGGGCAGCACGTCCAGCGGCACGGCGGTGAGCTGCGTACGGATCGCCGACGCCGCATAGAGGATCTTGGCCTGCTCGGTGCACCCCTCGATGTACTCGGCGAGCGGCGAGAGCGCGTACGCGGCCCGATGGTGGATCGCGCGCAGGCGCCCGTCGGCGTCGGCCCCGATGGTCAGCAGCTGATCCGTCGGCGGCCGCGACGACGTCGTCGCGAAGACCTGGGCCCGGGTGATGGTGATCCGTACCGGACGGCCGAACTCGCGGGCGGCCATGGACCCGAGGATCATCTGAGGGCCGCACGCACTCTTGCCGCCGAAACCACCACCGACGTGCTCGGAACGGACGTGCACCTGCTCCCGGTCGATCGACCACAGCTTCGCCAGGACCTCCGCGACGCTGAACGCGCCCTGGTTGGAGTCCACGGCGTGGATGCGGTCGTCGGCCCACCACACGGTGGCCGAGTGCGGTTCCATCGCGCAGTGGCTCTCCTCGGGGGTCCGGTAGCGCTCCTCGACCACGACCGCGGACGCGGCCAGTTCGGCGTCCACGTCGCCGGTGTCCGCTTCCGGCCCGAAGGCGGTCGACGCGGGCCTCGCTGCCGGGTGTTCCGGGATGAGGTCGACGTCGTGCGGCTCGACGTCATAGGTGACCCGCACCGCCGCGGCCGCGGCTCTGGCCTGCTCCGGCGTCTCCGCCACCACCAGCGCGACGGGTTGGCCGGCGTAGGCGATGTCGGCCGTCTGCAGGAGCAGGACGCTGCCGTCGGGGCCGAAGTAGTTGCCGATCTCGGGGTTGAGCCGGGGCGCGTTGCGGTGGTCGAGGACCCCGAGCGTCCCCGGCAGGGCGAGCGCCTCGGACGCGTCGAGGTCGCGGACCCGGCCCCGAGACACCGTGGCCGTGAGCATCCAGCCGTGCACGACGTCCGGCACCGGTACGTCCGCGGCGTAGTCGGCGGTACCGGTGACCTTGAGTCGGGCCTCGACGCGGGGACGTGGGGTGCCGACCGCGGCGGGAGCAGGCACGGGGTTCATCGGTCGTTCTCCGTTCCGGCCAGTTCGCTGAGCACGGCGTCGACGAGGTTGATCGCCAGGGCCACCTTGTAGGCGTTGTCACGCAATGGCTCCGCCTCGCCCAGTGCCTCCTCGGCCGCGGCCCGGACCCGTTCGGGGGTGGGCCGGGCACCACGCAGGAGAGCCTCTGCCGAGCGTGCCCGCCACGGGCGCGACGCGATGCCGCCGAGAGCGATGCGCGCGTCGCGGACCTCGCCGTCGCGCATGTCGAGGGCGGCTGCGACGGAGACGGTCGCGAAGGCGTACGACGCGCGTTCGCGCACCTTGCGGTAGCGCGACCGTGGGCTCACCGCGGACGCGGGCAGGGCAACGGAGGTGACCAGCGCACCGGCCGGCAGGAGGGTCTCACGGTCCGGGCTGTCTCCGACCGGGGTGTAGAACTGCGACAGCGGGATCTCGCCGACCCCGTCGAGCGTCTCGTAGTGCACGACGGCGTCGAACGCCGCGAGCGCCACCGCCATGTCCGAGGGGTGGGTCGCCACGCAGTGCCGGGAGTGACCGAGCACGGCGTGGTTGTGGTGGATCCCCTCGATCGCGGCGCACCCGCTGCCGGGAACCCGCTTGTTGCACGCGTGGGAGAGCTGGGCGAAGTAGCCGCAGCGCGTGCGCTGCAGGAGGTTGCCGGCGACGGTCGCCATGTTGCGCAGCTGTCCCGACGCGCCGGCCAGAACGGCCTGTGTCAGCGCCGGGAACCGACGGCGGACCTCGGGGTGGGCAGCCAGGTCGCTGTTGGACGTGGTCGCCCCGATGACGAGGCCACCGCCGTCGGCGTGCTCCCGGACACCGTCGAGCGGGAGCCGACGCACGTCCACGAGCCGGGTCGGCTGCTCGATGCCGCCCTTCATCAGGTCGACGAGATTGGTGCCCCCGCCCAGGTACCGGGCCCCTGCATCGTTGGCGACCGCGGTGAGTGCGTCGCGGACCTGGGTCGCCCGCTGGTAGGCGATCTCCCTCACGACGTGGCCTCCTGCCGAGCTGCGGTCTCCAGCACCGCGCGGACGATCGAGGGGTAGGCGCCGCACCGGCAGAGGTTGCCGCTCATCCGCTCGCGCACCTCGGCAGCGTCGAGCTCCGGCGCACGATCCGGTGCGTCGTCGGCGGTGACGGCGCTCGGCCAGCCGGCCGCATGTTCGGCGAGCATCCCCACCGCGGAGCAGATCTGTCCGGGAGTGCAGAAGCCGCACTGCAGTCCGTCCAGGCGCACGAAGGCCTCCTGGATCGGCGACAGGTCGCCCTCGCCCGCCAGTCCGTCGACGGTCGTGACCACGGCGCCGTCAGCAGCGACCGCGAGGGTGAGGCAGGAGACGATCCGCCGGCCGTCGCACAGCACCGTGCAGGCACCGCACTGCCCGCGGTCGCAACCCTTCTTCGGTCCGGTGCGGCCGAGGTCCTCCCGCAGCACGTCGAGCAGGGTCCGGCGATTGTCCACCGACATCCGGTGCGTCGTGTCGTCGACTCGTAGCGACAGTTCGCTGCGTGTGTGGTCGGTCATCGCATCCTCTTGGTAGTCGAATCAGAACGGGAACAGCGGTGACCGCCATCGGTGTACGTGGAGGCGCTCTCCGGTCGGCCACGCCGACCGGTATCAGTCGTCCGACCCGCGGAGCTCCGACCATCGGCGCGGCACGATCACCTCCGCTCGCCGATCCACGTCCCCAGCCGGGCCGTTGCCGGGCAGGCGGAGGTGGCAACCGGCGAGGTGGCCACGACGTGACAGCGAGCGTCGGGCTTGTCGGTCAACCCACTCACGGCCAGCTGCGCGGTGGGCCCGTGCGCGCGGGCATCGCTCCGATGTCACCGGTGAGCAAGCGGTGCGCGGTGCCGACGTCGCCACCGCCGTGGATCGCGAGAAGCGCTGCCGCGGTGGCCGCGCGAACGGTGCTGGTGGTGTCGGGAGCTTCGCGCCGCTCGTCGATCAGCAGCGACGCGGCATCGTGGGCGGAGCCACCGACCTCCGCACCGAGCTCGGCGCTCAGTGCCAGCTCGGCGTGGCGCCCGAACAGTTCGTACCCGTCCCCTCCTCCTCACGCACGCGTCGTCTCCCGTCCGCGCGGATCGACCTCGATCGACCTTCATGCCCCATCAGCACCAACGGTTCGAGGCTATCCCCGCCGGGTGGCGCGCGGCCCTTGCCGAGGGCGGCCCGGCAGGATCGGTCAAGAGATGGCGAGTTTTAGTCAACCGCGGCGCGCGACCGGTGGTCGGTCCGGTCGGTCGCGACGAGCCTGCCCGCGTCCTGACGTGGAGGACGGCCGAACTGACGGCGGTACTCGCGGCTGAACTGGGCGTGGCTCTCGTAGCCGACCTGCCGGCTGATCGCCGCGATGTCGCCCGGGGTCGCGGCGATCAACAGTCGGGCGCGCTGCAGCCGAATCTGCTTCTGGTACTGGGAGGCTTATTCAGGCTCCGTCAGGTAAGTGCGTAGAAGATGAGTCCGATGACTGCCGAGATCGTCGTTTTAAATGTGGCGTAGGGTCGGCGGTAGTCTGTGTGGAGAACTTTCCACGACTTGATATGGGCGATGACTCGCTCGATGGTGGCGCGTGTGCGGTTGAGGCTCTTGTTGAATGTTTTCTGCCAGTCGAGAAGTTCCCGGCCGGGTTGTTTTTTGAACGGGGTGAGCATGCCGCGCCCGATGTATCCTTTATCGCCGATCGGGGGGTATGTGGCGAGGTGGTCGAGGGCGCCGGATTGGTCGAGGCAATGTAGGTCGTGTCGGGAGCCTGGGGTCGGGTCGGAGATCCACGACAGCTGCCCTTCCAGGGTGGCTGCGACCTGGACGACGACGCCGGTGGTGCGATGCTTGCCCGACCACAGACCTGGTACGGCGGTCCATGACCAGCAGGGCAGCAGGGTTCCGTCGATGATGTACTGCCGATCGGCACGAAGCTCCTCCGCCGTCGGAACGACACTCCGCAGCGCCTGCGCCAGCAACGGTGTCACCCCCGCGATCGCTCGACTGACCGTCGACTGCGACACCCCGTAGGTTTCCGCCAACTCCCACTGCACACGATTCCCGCGCAGATACGCCAACGTGATCACCACCGACCAGAACAATCCCAGAATCGGCGGCCAAGGCCGTCGCAGGCCAGTCGCGTTCCGCTGATCCTGCTCATGCACCAGAGCGGCAAGATCCTGAATCTCATCACGCCGAAAGCCAGTGGTATAGTACATACTGCGACAGCCCATTCATCTCGGATTGATTCGACAAACCAATCTTCGCGATGGACGGGCTGTCGCCCAACCCGACACGCCGGGCTAGATCGTTATTTCACGGGCCCTGAATAAGCCTCTGGATGGGGCTCATCGAGGTGACGGTCTGGAAGTTGCGGTGGAACGCCGAGACGCTCATGGTGACCCGCTGCGCCAGCTCCTCGACCCGGAACGTCGCGGCGTAGTTCTCGCGGATCCAGTGCACGGCACGTGCGATGGCGCTGAGATTGCTGTCCGGCAGGCTGAACTCGCGGAGCATGCTGCCCTGCTCGCCGGTCAGCAGCCGCCAGATGATCTCTCGTTTGATCAGCGGCGCGAGCACCGGAATGTCGGCGGGACGATCGAGCAGGCGCAGGAGGCGGACGACGGCATCGAGCAGCTCGACGGAAGCGGAGCTGACCGCCAGGCCGGCCGAAGCGCGGGAGGGTAGGGGCGGCAGGTCGGCGGGATCCACCTGAAGGAGGACCTCGGCAACCGCGGTGGGCTCCAGAGTGAAGCCGAATCCCAGCGCCGGTTCTGTCGGGCTGGCCCGGATGAAGCTCGCAGCCACGGGCAGGTCGACCGAGGCGATCATGTACTCCCCGGCCTCGTACTCGAATAGGCGCTCGCCCAGCGCGAACGCTTTCGCACCCTGCGCGACGACGGCCAGCACCTTCCCGTAGGTGGTCGGGACCGGCGGGTTGGGATGGTCCGAAAGACGGTGATGCCCTCGATGGGCGTGCCGAGGTCGGGGCGGGCATGCCTGGCGAGCAGGGCGACCAACTCGTCGAGGGCCATGGCCAGCATTCAAGCACCGGGATCGACCGGAACGCGATATGGCCCGCTGGGCCGGCCAGGGCGCGCCTCGGGAACGTTGTGACCGCTTCGGTCGAAGCACTCGGCGCCGGCTTGGCGCCTGTCGTTGCGCAGGCGGTAGACGGCATTCACTCATCTCGTCACGCGCCTCGGTCTCGGTCGTGGGGTTGGTTCGGTGAACCCATCTCGGCCGCGACCGCCAGGAGGACGGCGCCGGCACCGGCCAGGGCGAGGATGCTGAAGGGCTCTCCGAGCACGGTGATCCCGATCAGGTAGGCCACGAGCGGTACCGCGTAGGCGTAGGTGCTGACGAGCCCGATGGGTGCCCGTCGCAGCAGCCAGTTGTAGAGCGCGAAACCGGCCGACGAGTCGACGACGATGAGGTAGCCGAAGGCCACCCAGGACGCGATGGACACGTCGTCCGGTGCGAACGTCGACAGCTCCCCCGAGGCCAGCCCTGTGCCGACGAGTGCTGCACCACCGGTGATGAGCTGGATCGTGGTCGCGTCGCGGGGCGAGGGCAGCATCGTCGAACGGGAGGCCCACAGCGTGGCCGCGGCCCAGGACAGCGAGGCTGCGACGACCAGAAGTAGCCAGACCGACCATGGGTCGCCCTGTGCCGGGCGTGCCGCGAACAGGACTGCCACTACTCCGACGAGTCCCACGACGACCCGGGCCAGCGCCGCGAGCCCCGGCCGGTCGCCGAGAACGGCCCGGAACAGCACGACCCACAGCGGGACCGCGGCGACGATGAGCGCGGCGGTGCTGGCATAGACGTGTTGCTCTGCCACGGCCACGGCGCCCTGGGCTCCGAGCAGGCCGATGCCGACGCCTGCGGCGACCACCGACGGCCCGAGCCGGGCCCGACGGATGGTGGACGGGAACGCGATGGCCAGCCCGAGGCCCGCCGTCAGGAAGATCGCCCCCGTGCCGAGCAGCGGCGGAAGGGTGTCGACCATGATCCGGATCGCCGGGAACGACGACCCCCAGCACAGCCACAGCACCACCAGGCCGACCAGAACACGGGGGCTGGTGGTCGACTTGCCGTCGGTCAGCACATACGCATACGACCCGAGCAGCGAGTATGAGTCCAACAACTTCCTCGAACACCGCTCATGAGCTGTCAGCATGACGCGGTGGATCTGACCCTTGTGAACCTCCGATGCCTGCTCGCCATTGCCGACCGCGGCAGCTTCACCGGCGCGGCAGCAGTCGTCGGGCTCACGCAGTCAGCAGTGAGCCGGAACATCGCCACGCTGGAGCGCCACGGGCCTTGACCCCGGATCTTGGACACGGTGGTTGATTACGCGGCTGTGGCTGTGACGGTAGCCCGGAGGGCCTGTTCGTAGGTGTTCGGGGACAGGTGCTGGCAGTAGGAGTGCCGTCGGCGGGTGTTGTAGCGGGTCAGCCATCTGAAGACCTGCCGTCGGCAGGTGGCCGCGTCGGGCCAGCAGGTGCTGTCCTGGAGGACCTCGCGTTTGACGGTGGCGTTGAACGACTCGGCCAAGGCGTTGTCCGCCGACGACCCGACCGCGCCCATGGAACGGGTCACCCCGAGCCGGTCGCAGAGCTCGGCGTAGGCACTCGAGGTGTAGACCGCTCCGTGGTCGCTGTGGAAGACCGCCCCGCGCAGCGACCCACGAGCCCGTTCCGCGGCGTGGAGCGCGTCGTTGACCAGGTCGGTGCGCATGTGATCAGCCAGGGCCCAGCCGGCGAGTTTGCGGGAGCAGCAGTCGATCACCGTGGCCAGATACAGGTTCGTCCCGCCTGCGAGGGGCAGGTAGGTGATGTCACCGACGTAGACCTGGTTCGGTGCTGGGGCGGTGAAATCCCGCCTGAGCAGGTCGGGCACCGTCTGCCGGGGCTGCTCGACGATCGTGGTGTGCACGCGGCGTCGGCGGCGGTAGCCGGCGATCCCGGCCGCGCGCATGACCCGCGCGACGCGTTTGTGGTTGACCCGATCGGCGGCGGCGACACCGTCGTTGAGCTCTGTGGTGGCCCGCGGCGCACCGATGGTGTTGTCGCCGTCATGGATCGTCTGGATCCGCGCCACCAACACCGCATCACCAGCGGCCCGCCGCGCCCGGACCGGGGCCGCAGCCAACCAGGCGTAGAACGACGACCTCGAGACGTGCACGAGCTCGCACAACCGCTTCACCTCGAAGGTGTGCCGGTGGTCAGCGACGAACTGGAAGCGGGTCACCAGCGCGTCTCCCCCGCGAAATACTTGGCCGCCCGCTGCAGGATCTCCCGCTCGGCGGTCAGCTTCTTCTCGCTGATCTCGAGTTCACGGACCCGGGCCTCGAGACGGGCGATCTTCTGCCTCGGTGGTTCCTCCCCACCCAGGCCCGACCCCGGCGTGGTACGCATGGGCTGTACCGGGCTGGGGCAGCTACTGCCATCAGCTGCGGTCTTGTTCCCCGTGCCGTGGATCGTGAGCCAGTCCCGCAACGTGCCCCGCGCGATGCCCAGGTCGTCGGCGATACCACGGACGGTGGCACCCGGGGTGGACTCATACAGATCAACAGCCTGCCGACGGAACTCGTCGGTGAAACTCTTCCTGGCCATGATCGCTGGATCATCTCGCTTCCCCAGCAGTGCTGGAATCAGCGTGTCCAAGATCTGGGGTCAAGCCCCCACCGGTCATGCCCTCGTCGCCCGCCGCCCGGACG
This sequence comes from Pseudonocardia sp. ICBG601, assembly GCF_020496245.1. Lineage (NCBI taxonomy): Bacteria > Bacillati > Actinomycetota > Actinomycetes > Pseudonocardiales > Pseudonocardiaceae > Pseudonocardia > Pseudonocardia sp. ICBG601. The sequence continues at coordinate 143,158 of NZ_JAHLJA010000168.1, forward strand.
GGGCAACGTTGACGGCGATCGGGACCCGCGTCGTCGAACACGGCCGTCGCGCAGTCGAGCACATCAGGGCCATCGAGGATCTGCGAGAGCAGCCCGTCCCAGCGACGATCTGTGTCGGGGCCGTGCACAGTGCAGCGCTCCACCTCGTCCCGGAGGCAGCCCGCCAGTTCCGGACCCTCCATCCGGATGCAGAGGTCCTCATCGCTCGGGGCGATGACGACGAACTGCTGAGCTGGCTCGATGCAAGGACGATCCACGTCGCGGTGACGACGAGGCCCACCACACCGGACCGCACCTGCTCGTCAGCCGCGGACGAGTTCCTGGCCGTCCTGCCGCGAACACACCCGCTCGCCCGAGCCACGGAGGTTCGTCTGGACGATCTCGTCGCGGACGGCGTCGCCGATCCCGGCGGCACGTGCGGACCGCAACTGGAAGAGGCCTACGCGGAACACGGGGAGCGGTGGGCGCCGGCGCACACCGTCCGCGACCTCGAAACCATGTTCGCCATGGTCGCGGCGGGAATCACGGTCGGTGTCGCCCCCGCCGTCGCCGTACCCCACGACATGCCGACGAGCGTCGTGGCACGCTCACTCGAGCCCCGGATATCCCGTCAGCTGTTCGTCAGCACCGGGCCGACGCATCCCCTCGGCCCCTCGTTGACGAGCGCCTTGATCGCGATACTGCACCGCAGGTCCTGAGCTGAGCAGGGGCGCCCGCATCACCGGTGAGCGGGAGGCACGGAACCCGGCCTTCTCGTACATCCGACGCCCGTCCTCGGTAGCGAGCAGCTCCGCACGGCCGGCACCGACGGTGCGGCTCCAGGCGAACACGGCGTCGAACGCTGCGCGGCCGTGCCCCCGCCCTCGGGCCCCGGGATCGGTACACACGTTGCAGACCAGCACGTCGCCGCAGGGCGAGTGCGGGGACGGGGGTGCTTCCCGGAGGATGCCCATCGCGGTCGCGACGACCGCACCGTCCACCTCGACGACCATGATGCGGACTCGCGGGTCGTCCAACCGCCGCGTGAACCACTCCGCCGCCGCGGCCTGCCAGTCGGTGGCATCGTGCTGCGGGACCTCCATCGCCCGGAACATCTCCGCACGAAGCCGCACGACGTCCTCGACGTCGCGTGCCTCCGCCCTGCGGATCCGTCGGGAGTCCACACCGTCGAGCGTAACGGCCGCTCAGGTGTCCATGAGGTCGGGCGCGAAGACCTCGTCGACGGTGAAGCGGTGAGCGGACAGTCCCTGCTCGTGCTGGTAGCGCAGGAACGTGTCGAGGGCCGCGTGGTTCGCGGCGATCCCGTAGGGCCACCAGTCCTCACCCATGAGGGCGACGTCGTCCTCGGCCAGCCGGCTCGCCCAGGGCAGCATGGTGTGTACCTGGTAGAGCCGTCGTCCCGCGCCGAGATAGTGGTCCCGGGCGAGGTTCTTGGCGTCGAGGAAGCCCTGGTAGGCGGCGCGGGCGAGGTCGGGGTGCGCGGCGAGGCTGTCGGTACGCACGACGACCGCGTGCATCATCGGGAACAGCCCCGTGCGCCGGTACCAGTCCTGCTCGACCGGGACGTAGTCCTCGAAGAGCCGCCGCACCCCGGGCCCGGCATGGCTCGCGGGCACGTTCGCGCTGAACAGCGCGTCGATCTCACCGGCGGCGAGCAGGTCACCGAGAGCCCTCTCGGACTCCGCGACGATCTCGACGCCCTCGGGTCGGCGTTGCGGGACGAAGTCGAAGGGTGCCATCGGGGTGTCCAGCCCGCCGATCACCCAGCGGTTGCGCCTCGGGTCGAACCCGTACTCGTCGGCCAGGATCCCCTTGGCCCACACCCCGGAGTCCTGCGAGTACATCCCGAACTCGCCGATCGTGCGCCCGACCAGGTCGGCCGGGGTCTCGATGCCCGATCCGGTGTGGACGTAGACGCAGGAGTGCCGGAACACCCGGTTGGGGAACGCCGGGACCGCGACGAAGGCTCCCGGCTCCTCCTCGAGTACCCGCAGCAGGAACCCGAGACCGAGCTCGGCGATGTCGAACTCGCGGTCGCGGATCATCCGGGCGAACACCTCGGGAACGACCGACCCGCTCCGCATCTCGATGTCGTACCCCGGGAGGCTCGCGGTGCCGTCGAACAGGGCGGCGGTCGTGTCGTAGCTCATGGACCCGACGATGATCATGCCTTCACGATGCGCCGCCGTGCCGCCCACGTCCAAGACCGTCTTGCGCTGGGACCCATAGCGATTGATGCTCGGTGCCGTGGAGCTGCGGCAACTCGTGTACTTCGAGGCCGTCGTGCGGTGCGGCGGGTTCACCCGGGCCGCCCACGACCTCCGCGTGGCGCAGCCGGCGATCTCCGCCCAGGTACGACGGCTCGAGTCGGAGCTGGGCGTCACTCTGCTCGCGCGCACCACCCGACGGGTGACGCCGACCGAGGCGGGCGAGCTGTTGCTGGTGCGGGCCCGGCGGGTTCTCGCCGAGCTGGCCGCCGCACGCGACGAGGCCGCGCAGGTGGCCGACGTCGTACGCGGCTCGGTCACGGTCGGGACCACCGGAGTGCTCGGCGGCCTCGACCTGCCCGCCGTGCTCTCCGGCTTCATCGGCCGGCATCCGGGCGTGACGGTCTCGTTGCGCACCGGGCTCATGGACGCCCTGCTCGACGACCTGACCGCGGGAGCGGCGGACCTCGTGCTCGGCCCGGTCCATCCAGACCGGCCAGCGGGCATTCTCGTCACACCCCTGTCCGAGGACCGGCTCGTGCTCCTCACACCGCTCGACCGGGACGGCGGCGAGCTCACGGAGTTCGCCGGCGAGCCGTTCGTGTCCCTGCCGGTCGGCAGCGGGCTGCGGAAGCTCCTCGACGGCCTCGCCACCCGCCTCGGCGTGGACCTGCCGGTCCGCTTCGAGGCGTCATCGCCCGACGGGGTCCGCGACCTCGTCGCCGCCGGCCTCGGGGTCGCGCTGATGGCCGCCTCGGCCGTCGCGCGGCCGGGCCCCGCCGTCGGGGTGCACGAGGTGGTACCCGCGACCCCGCACCCTGCGATCGGCGTGCTGTACGGCGCAACGACATCTCCAGCAGCGCGGGCACTGCGCTCGTGGGTGATCCGGTCTGCGGGGCGGCTGCCGGGTGGGGAGCAGGCGAGCTGAGAGGGCTCCACCGGTGTCGTGGATGACCGTCCGTGGCGCGCCCCTCCACCAGCTCATCGAGGCGCAGCTTTGTGTCCGGCACGGTCGGTCTCGTCCAGACGGCTCGTGTCGACCGATCGGCGGGGCGCTACTCCTAAGATCGAAAGATGAGCGCAACAACCGCCTGTGCCACCTCCTGGAGGCTTATTCAGGGCCCGTGAAATAACGATCTAGCCCGGCGTGTCGGGTTGGGCGACAGCCCGTCCATCGCGAAGATTGGTTTGTCGAATCAATCCGAGATGAATGGGCTGTCGCAGTATGTACTATACCACTGGCTTTCGGCGTGATGAGATTCAGGATCTTGCCGCTCTGGTGCATGAGCAGGATCAGCGGAACGCGACTGGCCTGCGACGGCCTTGGCCGCCGATTCTGGGATTGTTCTGGTCGGTGGTGATCACGTTGGCGTATCTGCGCGGGAATCGTGTGCAGTGGGAGTTGGCGGAAACCTACGGGGTGTCGCAGTCGACGGTCAGTCGAGCGATCGCGGGGGTGACACCGTTGCTGGCGCAGGCGCTGCGGAGTGTCGTTCCGACTGCGGAGGAGCTTCGTGCCGATCGGCAGTACATCATCGACGGAACCCTGCTGCCCTGCTGGTCATGGACCGCCGTACCAGGTCTGTGGTCGGGCAAGCATCGCACCACCGGCGTCGTCGTCCAGGTCGCAGCCACCCTGGAAGGGCAGCTGTCGTGGATCTCCGACCCGACCCCAGGCTCCCGACACGACCTACATTGCCTCGACCAATCCGGCGCCCTCGACCACCTCGCCACATACCCACCGATCGGCGATAAAGGCTACATCGGGCGCGGCATGCTCACCCCGTTCAAAAAACAACCCGGCCGGGAACTTCTCGACTGGCAGAAAACATTCAACAAGAGCCTCAACCGCACACGCGCCACCATCGAGCGAGTCATCGCCCATATCAAGTCGTGGAAAGTTCTCCACACAGACTACCGCCGACCCTACGCCACATTTAAAACGACGATCTCGGCAGTCATCGGACTCATCTTCTACGCACTTACCTGACGGAGCCTGAATAAGCCTCCTGGTACGAAGGCGGAACGGCGACCCTCCCACGATCAGGGGTGAGCACCGTTTCCGCTGCTGGAACCCCTGAGCGGGCGACGGGAATCGAACCCGAGTAGCCAGTTCGGAAACGGAGGACATCGCCGTCGCCTCTGAACTGCCCCTCCCCCCGACGAGTGCCTCCGGCTCCAGTAGACCGACGGCAACCGCGAGTCGCCGCGAGTGCGCGTCTGTTCTGGCATGTATCTGGCGCACGACCGCCCGGCGCAAACGCCGTCGGCGGCGCGGAACCGGTTGTTGCCCGTCCAGCCACTAGAGTTCGCGGAAGGCGATCGTCGATGCTGGGTCGCTCGACGCGCGAGAGCATGCGTCGGCTCGCGGCTCGCGGCTCGGGTCGCGGGCAAGGGTTCTGGAAGGAGCGGGTTCTCTATGCCGACGGGCGCCCCGGTCGATGGGTTCACCCTGAGCTTCGACCGTCTGGGATCGGTTGGTCGGCCGCCGGTGGTCCTGCTTCATGGTTGGCCCGGGGACCGGACGGACATGGCATCCGTCGCCGAGAGGCTTGGGGACGAGTTCTACGTCGTCGTGCCGGACCTGCGCGGTTTCGGCGCCTCGGATAAGCACCTCCGCGACCCCGGCGAGTACTACAGCCTGGTGGCCCAGGCCCGCAGTGTCGCGGGACTGATCGAAGAGCTGGGGCTCTCCCAGTCGTGCTGGGCGGTTACGACATCGGCAGCAGGGTCGGTCAGCAGCTCGCGAAGGACAGGCCCGACCTGCTCAGCGCCATGGTGATCACGCCACCAGCTCCAGGCGTCGGGTCACGGATTCTCAGTGAAGGTCCGTTTCGCGAGTTCTGGTATCAGTCGTTCCATCATCTCGACCTGGCCGAGAAGCTCCTCGACGGGAAACCGGACGCTGTCCGGGACTATCTGGAGTACTTCTGGACCCACTGGTCCGGCCCTGACTTCATCCTGGACGCCGCCCGGCTTGAGCACCTGACCCGAGTTGCACAGGTTTAGTGCCCCGGGGCGTTGATGGCGGGTAGCCGGTTGAGGATGGCGCGGGCCTGGTCGGTGATCTGCGGCGCTGCAGTGATCGGGTGACCGCCGACGTCGACGCGGATGGTGCGTAGCGGACGCAGGGTCCTGATCAGTGTCTTGATGGTCACTCCGGTGGCGTCCTGCAGGTGCCGCGAGACCGCGAGGGCGGCGAAGACGACGGTGAGGTGGGCTTCGATGGTGTCGCGTTCGCGGTGGAAGACCGGCCGGGCGCGTAGGTCGGATTTGGTCATGCGGAAGCTGGCCTCGACCTGCCACAGGTCGTGGTAGGCGGCCACGATCGCGAGTCCACCCATGGTGGCCTCTGGCAGGTTGGTGACGTAGCCCTTCAAACCCGCGAGCTGGCGGGCGCGTTCGACCAGGGCCCAGTCGACCTCGGTTCCGCTGTTGGCGATGCGCACGAAGCGGTCCTTCTTCAACGGCCGGGTGCCGGCGGCGACCTTCTCGGCGCGGTCGACCATGGCGTTGATCGCCCGGTCGTCGTGTTTGTGCCGGGCGAACCGGTACTGGTAGACGGTCCGGCGCGAGCGTTTCGCCTTACCCGTCCCTATGTCGCGGCGTGACTCGAGGATCTGGCCATCGTCGAAGGCGTTGCCGTGGCGTTCGAAGTGCATGGCCAGGTCGTAGGGCGCCTTGCTGATCCTCGACCCAACGATGAACGAGAACTCGTTGTCCTCCAACGCGTTTAGGTTGCTCGCGGACAACATCCCGGCGTCCGCGACGACGACCATGTCCCTGACCTGGTGCCGCTTACGGAACTCGTCGAGCACCGGGAGCAGGGTGGTGGTCTCGGCCTTGTTCCCTTCGAAGCAGCGGACCTCGAGTGGAAACCCGGACGGGTCCACGAGCAGCCCGACCTGGATCTGCGGGTCGACCCGGCGTTCCTTGCTCATCCCGACCTTGCGCAGCTTGTCCTCGTTCTCGACCTCGAAGTGCAGCGTGGTCACGTCGTAGAGCACCAGCGACACCGGACCCGACCGGCGCGAGGCCGCAGCACAGGCGGCGGCGAGGGCGGCTCGGTAGTCCTTGTCCACGCAGCGGCGCAACGCCGCGGTGAAGGTGTTGCGGTGCGGCGCGGCCACGCCGAGCTCGTCGAGGACCCCTACTGCGGCGGACTTGCTGGTGGGCTCGACGATTCGCGCGAGCACGAGTGCCCGGAACGCCTCGTCTGCGAGCTGGTCGAAGCCGAGGCGACGGTAGGCCTCGATCAGGACGTTCCACAGGACCTCGCTCGACGACTCGGTCACGATCGCCCCACCTGCACCCCCAGCGGCCGGGGTGTCCAGGTCCAGCGCCTGTTGGCTTGCATGGATGCGGTCTCGTGCTGAGGCGATCAGGACTGCGAGCTCGGCGTCATCGTGCGCGGAGCCGACGTGGGCGACGATCCGGCGGACGCCGTGGCGCTTCTCCACGACCTGCACCGCTGTCGCCCCGGAGGCCGTCTTCACCTTCCGAACGAACGGCACTACCCGAGACTACCGATTAGTGCCCCAGATCCCGATCAAGCAGCCAGCTGACCAGCACCGACGGCTCACGACCCCTGACTACCTGTGCAACTCGGGTCGGACGCCGAGCAATGCTTGAGACCTGTGGATGACCTGGAGGGGCCGTACCCTCCGGTGATCTTGAGGCTCTGAAGCAAGGCCGGCGGGTCAACGCCGGCCGGAAGGGTACGACCCGTGCTCACCGTAGTTCCTGGAGCTGCTGACACCGATGAACCCCGCCGGGCGGCGGCTCGCTGATCGACGACCTGGTCCGCGAAGGCGCCCGCCGGATGCTGGCCGAGGCGTTGCAGGCCGAGGTCGATGACTACATCGCCCGCCACGCTGAGGAGCGCGACGAGCACGGCCGGCGGCTCGTGGTCCGCAACGGCACCCACAGCCCCGCGAGGTCCTCACCTCGGCCGGCGCGGTCGAGGTTGTCGCCCGCGGGTCGACGACCGCCGCATCGATCCCGAGACCGGGCACCGCTGCAGGTTCTCCTCGGCGATCCTGCCGCGATGGTGCCGCCGCACTCCGAAGATCACCGAGGTGTTACCGCTGCTGTATCTGCACGGACTCTCGACCGGGGACTTCGTGCCCGCGCTCGGGCAGTTCCTCGGCTCCACCGCGGGCCTGTCGGCGTCGATGGTCACCAGACTGACCGAGACCTGGAAGACCGAACAGCAGACCTTCTCCCGCCGAGACCTGTCCGGTGTGGACTACGTCTACCTGTGGGCCGACGGGATCCACGTCAACATCCGCCTCGAGGAAACACAAGCTGTGCCTACTCGTGCTCATCGGAGTCCGCGCGGACGGCGGCAAGGAAACTCGTCGCCCTGACCGATGGCTACCGCGAGTCGAGCGAGTCCTGGGCCGATCTGCTGCGCGACTGCGCGCGGCGCGGCATGCGAGCACCCGTGCTCGCGGGCGCTGGACGGCCCGCGCCTCGGGTTCTGGGGCGCGCTGCGCGAGGTGTTCCCGCAGAC
>NZ_JAHLJA010000169.1:0-10895 GCF_020496245.1 Pseudonocardia sp. ICBG601
AGGTTGGTGACGTAGCCCTTCAAACCCGCGAGCTGGCGGGCGCGTTTCGACCAGGGCCCAGTCGACCTCGGTTCCGCTGTTGCGATGCGCACGAAGCGGTCCTTCTTCAACGGCCGGGTGCCGGCGGCGACCTTCTCGCGCGGTCGACCATGGCGTTGATCGCCCGGTCGTCGTGTTTGTGCCGGGCGAACCGGTACTGGTAGACGGTCCGGCGCGAGCGTTTCGCCTTACCCGTCCCTATGTCGCGGCGTGACTCGAGGATCTGGCCATCGTCGAAGGCGTTGCCGTGGCGTTCGAAGTGCATGGCCAGGTCGTAGGGCGCCTTGCTGATCCTCGACCCAACGATGAACGAGAACTCGTTGTCCTCCAACGCGTTTAGGTTGCTCGCGACAACATCCCGGCGTCCGCGACGACGACCATGTCCCTGACCTGGTGCCGCTTACGGAACTCGTCGAGCACCGGAGCAGGGTGGTGGTCTCGGCCTTGTTCCCTTCGAAGCAGCGGACCTCGAGTGGAAACCCGGACGGGTCCACGAGCAGCCCGACCTGGATCTGCGGGTCGACCCGGCGTTCCTTGCTCATCCCGACCTTGCGCAGCTTGTCCTCGTTCTCGACCTCGAAGTGCAGCGTGGTCACGTCGTAGAGCACCAGCGACACCGGACCCGACCGGCGCGAGGCCGCAGCACAGGCGGCGGCGAGGGCGGCTCGGTAGTCCTTGTCCACGCAGCGGCGCAACGCCGCGGTGAAGGTGTTGCGGTGCGGCGCGGCCACGCCGAGCTCGTCGAGGACCCTACTGCGGCGGACTTGCTGGTGGGCTCGACGATTCGCGCGAGCACGAGTGCCCGGAACGCCTCGTCTGCGAGCTGGTCGAAGCCGAGGCGACGGTAGGCCTCGATCAGGACGTTCCACAGGACCTCGCTCGACGACTCGGTCACGATCGCCCCACCTGCACCCCCAGCGGCCGGGGTGTCCAGGTCCAGCGCCTGTTGGCTTGCATGGATGCGGTCTCGTGCTGAGGCGATCAGGACTGCGAGCTCGGCGTCATCGTGCGCGGAGCCGACGTGGGCGACGATCCGGCGGACGCCGTGGCGCTTCTCCACGACCTGCACCGCTGTCGCCCCGGAGGCCGTCTTCACCTTCCGAACGAACGGCACTACCCGAGACTACCGATTAGTGCCCCAGATCCCGATCAAGCAGCCAGCTGACCAGCACCGACGGCTCACGACCCCTGACTACCTGTGCAACTCGGGTCGGACGCCGAGCAATGGCTTGAGACCTGTGGATGACCTGGAGGGCCGTACCCTCCCGGTGATCTTGAGGCTCTGAAGCAAGGCCGGCGGGTCAACGCCGGCCGGAAGGGTACGACCCGTGCTCACCGTAGTTCCTGGAGCTGCTGACACCGATGAACCCCGCCGGGGCGGCGGCTCGCTGATCGACGACCTGGTCCGCGAAGGCGCCCGCCGGATGCTGGCCGAGGCGTTGCAGGCCGAGGTCGATGACTACATCGCCCGCCACGCTGAGGAGCGCGACGAGCACGGCCGGCGGCTCGTGGTCCGCAACGGCACCCACCAGCCCCGCGAGGTCCTCACCTCGGCCGGCGCGGTCGAGGTTGTCGCCCCGCGGGTCGACGACCGCCGCATCGATCCCGAGACCGGGCACCGCTGCAGGTTCTCCTCGGCGATCCTGCCGCGATGGTGCCGCCGCACTCCGAAGATCACCGAGGTGTTACCGCTGCTGTATCTGCACGGACTCTCGACCGGGGACTTCGTGCCCGCGCTCGGGCAGTTCCTCGGCTCCACCGCGGGCCTGTCGGCGTCGATGGTCACCAGACTGACCGAGACCTGGAAGACCGAACAGCAGACCTTCTCCCGCCGAGACCTGTCCGGTGTGGACTACGTCTACCTGTGGGCCGACGGGATCCACGTCAACATCCGCCTCGAGGAACACAAGCTGTGCCTACTCGTGCTCATCGGAGTCCGCGCGGACGGCGGCAAGGAACTCGTCGCCCTGACCGATGGCTACCGCGAGTCGAGCGAGTCCTGGGCCGATCTGCTGCGCGACTGCGCGCGGCGCGGCATGCGAGCACCCGTGCTCGCGGTCGCTGACGGCGCGCTCGGGTTCTGGGGCGCGCTGCGCGAGGTGTTCCCGCAGACCCGCGAGCAGCGCTGCTGGGTCCACAAGACCGCCAATGTCCTTGCCGCGCTGCCGAAGTCAGCGCATCCGGGGGCGAAGAAGGCGCTGACCGAGATCTGGAACGCCGAGGACAAGCGCAGAGCCCTCGACCGCAGAGCCCTCGACGCCGTGGCCCGCTTCGAGGCCGCCTACCGGGCGAAGTTCGGCAAGGCCGTCACGAAGATCGGTGACGACCTCGACGAACTGCTCGCCTTCTACGACTTCCCCGCCGAACACTGGCAACACCTACGCACCACGAACCCGATCGAGTCCACGTTCGCGACGGTCCGCCACCGCACCCGGGTCACCCGCGGGCCCGGGTCACGCGCGGCCGGACTGGCGATGGCGTTCAAGCTCATCGAGGCCGCCCAGAACCGATGGCGCGCCGTGAACGGACCGCACCTGGTCGCCCTCGTCCGAGCCGGAGCCCGATTCGACGCCGGCCGCCTCGTCGAACGACCCGATGCCCACACCCACACCGAAGCCGCCTAAAAGATCTTCATCCACAGGTCTTGACGATTGCTCGCGGACGCCCACCGCGAGCTGCTCCCGCCCGTCGCGGGCGCGGCGCCGCTCACGGTGGCGGGCAAGACAAGGGCCACTGCACCCACAACCCGACGGCAGGTCGGGCGTTGAACCCCGTGACCGGCATCTGCAGAACCGGGAGCCCCTGTCGATGCCGGGCACCATCGGGTCATCGGGTACCGCGGCCACGCGCCGCGGGCCCGATGCCCGGTGGTGTAGTCCCCGCCCGCACGACCGATGAGATCGCCGGGGCCGCCGGTCATAGGTGGTGAGCGCCCCGGAACCGCCGGGGCCGTGCTCGCGGAGGCACCATGACCACCCCCTCCCCCCACCCGCCGCCTGCCGGTCGCCGCGCACCGCGCACTGTGGGTGCTCCAGATCCTGCTCGGACTGTTCTTCGTCCTGGCCTCTGCCCTGCCGAAGTTCTGGGGGGACCCGTTCGCCGTCGCGATCTTCGACGGGATCGGCCTCGGCCAGTGGCTGCGCTACGTCGTCGCCTTCCTCGAGCTGGCCGGCGGGATCGGGCTGTGCATCCCGCGCCTCGCCGCCCCGGCCGCCGCCGGGCTCGTCCTGCTGATGATCGGTGCGGCGCTCACCCAGGCCTTCGTCCTGCACGGCGGGGTACTCGTCGTCACGCCCCTCGTCCTCGGCGCCCTGGCTGCCGTGATCGCGGTCACGCGACGGAACGAGACGCTCGCCACGCATCGCTGACCTGCGTTTACGCTCAGCGATCGTCGGGCATGCCCAACGGGAGAAGACCGTTCCGGATACCCCGGTTCGCCCAGTCAGTCCCGTACAGGGGAGGAACCCGCCATGGCCGACCGCCACGTCAAGCCGGTCGACGACGGCTGGACCGTCGAGAAGGAAGACGCCCGACGCCCGAGTGCCCGTACCAGCACCCAGGCCGAGGCCATCACCCGGGCGGTGGAGATCATCGCCAACGACGGCGGCGGCCTCCTCGTCGTCCACGGTACCGACGGCTCGGTGCGCGAGCGCCGCTCCATCGAGCCCGACGCCGACGCCGGCACCGCCACGAAGGCGAAGCCGCCGCGGGCCGCCACCGCCACCGCGGTCAAGGACACCGCGTCGAAGGCCGCCGACACGACCGGGAAGGCCGCCGACTCGATCGGCTCCGACACCCGGACGACCGCCAAGAAGGTCGCCGGCGAGACCGGTGACGGCGTTTCGAAGGCCGCCGACGCCGTCAAGGAGGGCGCCGACACGGTGGCCGCCGAGGCGCGCAAGGTCAACACGAACGGCAAGGCCCCGAAGAACGCCGGCAAGGCCGCGGCCCGGGCGGCCAAGGCCACCGGTGAGCAGCTCGCCGGCACCGCCGAGCGGACCGGCAAGCAGGTCGCCGGCGAGGCCCGGGCGTCCGCGGAGCGATCCGCCGAGACCGTCAAGGCCGTCGCCGACCAGGGCGCCGAGTCCGCGGTGCGCACCGCGGACCGGGCCGCGCGGGTGAGCGCTCGCGTCGAGGACGACCTCGACGACCAGGGGGCCCGCCTGGCCCGCAGGCTGTACGAGAACGGCGAGCGTGCCGCCTCGCAGCTCGACGACTTCGCCCTGCGCGTCTACAAGCCGCTCAACCCGATCCGGTTCACCAGCCGCGTCGCCGCCGGGGCGGTCGCCACCGCGTTCGGCGTGACCGGTGCGGTCACCGCGCGCGCGCAGGCAAGCTGTTCCAGCGCGGGACCCACAAGGCCACCGGCCGCTGAGTCCCCGCAGTACCACGACGGTGCCCCCGCCGACCTCGTCGGCGGGGGCATCGTCGTGTGTGGGTCAGGACGTCGGGCGCAGCACGTAGTCGCCGGTGTCGTCGCCCACTCCATCTCGATGAGATCCCGGGCGCGGGCCGCCTTCGCGAAGGACAGGAAGCTGCCGAAGCCGTAGCGCTTCTCGGAGAAGTCCGGCACCCGCTTCCGGAGCTGGTTCTTCAGCCCGGACAGCTGCGGCGGGTCCCCGGCCGCGGCGATCTCCCGCACCACGTCGACGAGCAGCGCGAACGCGTCGTGGTCGGCGTCCGGGTCGTCGGGCAGCGCCACCTCGGGGTCGCCCTGCGCCGCACCGGTGGTCAGCGTGACCGCGCCGCGGTCCTGCAGGTGGCGCAGCAGCTCGCCGAAGCCGCGGAACCCGTGGTCGGACTCGTCGAAGGTCGGGTCCTTGCGCAGGATCGCGCGCTTGAGCCGGGACGCCAGGACCGGACCGTCGGCCTGGCGGGTCAGCCCGCCGAGGGTGCTGACGACGAGGCCCGCGAGGTCGCGCTCCTCGGCCCCGGTGGTGGCAGTGTCGTCGCTGCCGTCGGAGAAGGTGACGTCGAACGGGTCCGGCGGGACGACCGGGGCCGGTTCCGGCTCCGGGGTCGCGACCGGGGCAGGTGTCGAGACCGGTCCCGCGGCCGGAGCCGGTGCGGGGCGGGGGCTCCCCCGGCGACGACGCGGCGGCGCGGGCGCCTGGGTCGGCTCGACACCGGGGAGCCGGTCGTAGAACAGGAACTCGTCGCAGGCGGGCGGCAGCAGCGCCGAGGTCGAGGACTGCACGCCGATCCCGATGACGCGCTTGTCCAGCTCACGCAGCTTGTGCATGAGCGGGGTGAAGTCGGAGTCGCCGGTGCCGATGGCGAAGGTGGTGATGAACCCCCGCTCGTAGGCGAGCTCTATCGCGTCGACGGCGAGCTTGATGTCCGCCGCGTTCTTGCGGGAGCCGCCGATCCGCTGCGGGATCTCGATGAGCTCGACCTGGGCGCGGGCCATCAGGCGGCGGTCCTCGTCGAAGGAGGACCAGTCGGCGTAGGCGCGGCGGACGACGACCCGCCCGCGCTCGGCGAGCGCGTCGGCCACCGGGCCGAAGTCGAACGGCACGACCCCGAGCCCGTCGCGGGCGCCGATCGCGAGGTTCTCGTAGTCGAGCAGCAGTGCGATGCGTTCGTCCTCGTGGGCCACCGCGGAATCCTAATGCGCTGGCCCGTGCGGCCGCCCGCAGGGCACGCTGCACCGATGCGCGCGGAGGACGTCGAGGACGCGGTGGCGGTCCTGGTCCGGGCCCTGGAGCCGGTGCCCGACGACGGCTGGTCCGCCCCGGCCGGGCCGCTGGAGTGGTCGTGCCGGGACACCGCGGTGCACGTCGCGGACGACCTGTTCGGCTACGCGGCCCAGGTGGCGCTCGCCCCCTCCGACCGCTACCCGCCGTTCGAGATCGTGGTGCCCGAGGGCGTCGGCACCGCCGGGCTGCTGCAGGTCGTCGCGACGGGCGGGGCGATGCTCGCCGCGGCCGTCCGGACCGCGCCGCCGGGGGTGCGCGGCTGGCACCCGTTCGGCGACGCGGACGCGGCCGGGTTCGCGGCGATGGGCGTCGTCGAGGTCCTGGTGCACACCCACGACATCACCCGCACGACCGCCCCGGGTGGACGCTGCCCCCGGAGCCGTGCCGGGACGTGCTCGCCCGGCTGTGGCCCGGCGTCGACGCGGGCGACGACCCGGCCGGGGCGCTGCTCCACCACACCGGCCGGGCGTCGTGGCGCGGTGTGCCCGCCCCCGTCCGGTGGCGCTGGCACGGCGCGCCGCGCTGAGGGCGGTCGGTTCCCGCCCGGCCCCTCACCGCTGCTCTGCGCACCGGCCGGTCCCTCACCGGCTGCCCGGCGGTCGTCGACGCCACGTCCGCGGCGACCGGACCGGCATCACCCGTCGGGACGGTGAACTCAGCGGATCCTCACCGGGTTCTCACCCGGGCCTCACGGCGGCACGGGATGATCTCGCGGGCACGACACGAGGAGAACCGTCCATGGACGCCGGCACCACCGGGATCGACGCGGTCCCGATCACCACGTGGCAGTTCGTGACGGGGTTCGTCCTCGCCGGCGTGGTGGTCCTCGTGCTGGTCGTCCTGGGGGTGCGGCGGGCCGGGCAGTCCCGGCACCGGTCGCTGCGGATCCTCGCCCGGCTGGGCGCGACGGGCGTCGTCGCGGTGGTGCTGCTGGCGAACACCCTGGTCGGGGTGAACGCCGCGCTGGACTACCTCCGGACCGTCGGTGACGTGGCCGGGACCGGACCGGCCGAGGGGATCGGGGTCGCGCAGCTGCTGCTGAGCCGGAAGGTCCCGGCGACCGGTCAGGTCGTGGAGGTCCCCATCCCGGGGACGGCGTCGCACTTCGCGGCCCGGCCGCGGTCGTGTGGGTGCCGCCCGCCTGGTACCAGCGACCCCGGCCACAGCTGCCGGTGATCGTGCTGCTGCACGGGACCCCCGGACGTCCGGTGGACTGGGTGGACTCCGGGGGCGCCGCCGACGTCGCCGATGCCTGGGCCGCCCAGCACCACGGGGTCGCGCCGATCCTGGTGATGCCCGACGTCAACGGCACCTACACCGCGGACTCCGAGTGCGTCGACACCCCGACCGCGAAGGTCGAGACCTACCTGACCCGCGACGTGCCGCGGGTGGTGAGCAGGCTGTTCGGGACCCGGCCACCGGGACCGGCGTGGGCGGTCGCGGGACTGTCCGAGGGCGGCAGCTGCGCGGTGATGCTGGCGCTGCGCCACCCCACGGTCTTCGCCACCTTCGGCGACTACGCCGGGCTGCTCGGCCCGCGGGTCGGGGACTCCAACGGCGGGGTCCCGGACACCGTCGCCGAGCTGTTCGGCGGGTCGCAGGCCGCGTTCGCCGCGCACGACCCGGCGACGCTGCTGGCCGCGAACCGCGCCCCCGGGATCGCCGGCTGGTTCGAGGCGGGCGACGCCGACACCGACCCGGCCGCCGCCGCACGCACCCTGTCGGCGGTGGCGACCCGGGCAGGTGTGGAGAACCGGCTGGTGATCGTGCCCGGGGGTGGGCACGACTTCGACCTGTTCTCCCAGGCGCTGGCGGACTCCTACCCCTGGCTCGTGGGACGGGTGTCGGTCCCCGCGCCCTGACCCGGGGTCACGGGGCGCCGAAGCCGGCCGCCCCGAGGACCTGACGGCCCTCGTCGCCGTTCACGAACTGCACCCACTTCTGCGCCAGCTCGGCGTTCCTCGTGTTCTTCAGGACGACGATCGGGTACTCGTTGACCGCCTGCGACGCCTGCGGGATGTCGACGCCCTGCGCCTGCCCGCCGGACGCGGTGACGTCGGTCCGGTAGACGAGCCCGGCGGCGGCGTTGCCGGTGGTGACCTTCTGCAGCACCGACTTGACGTCCTGCTCCTCGGAGACCGGCCTGATGTCCACGCCGGCGGCCTGCTCGACCTTCTCCGTCGCCGAGCCGCACGGCACCTGCGGGGCGCAGACCACCGTCCGCAGGTCCGGCTTCGTCAGGTCCTGCAGCGACGCGATCCGCTTCGGGTTCTGCGGCGCGACCGCGATCTGCAGGGTGTTGGTGGCGAAGACCTCGGGCTGCCCCTGGGCGTTGCCCGCGTCGGTCACCTTGGTCATGTTGTTCTGGTCGGCCGAGGCGAACACGTCTGCCGGGGCGCCCTGGTTGATCTGCTGGGCCAGGGCCGAGGACCCGGCGAAGTTGAACACCACGTCGGTGCCGGGGTTGGCGGCCTCGAACTTCTTCTCCAGGTCACCGAAGGTGCCGGTCAGCGACGCCGCGGCGAACACCGTCAGCGTGCCGCCCTGCGCCTGCCCGCTCGGCTGGGCGGCGGTCCCGCCGCCCCCGTCTCCCCCGCCGCAGCCCGCCACTGCGAACAGCGCCGTCACCGCCAGCGCGGCCCCGGCCACTCGTCCTCGGATCCTCACGAACACCCTCCCGGATCGACACCTCGCGCCGTTCGTAGATCACGAACTGCGGCTCGGCGGGCATCTTATGCACGCAATCGCCCACTGCACACCACCGATCGGCACGCAGGGCCGGTTCTCCGCGCCGTGGCTCGGTCGTCGACTCTCAGTGATCGCTCAGCGTTCTCTGTGGTTGCTCTGCGCAACGACCGGAAGGCTCCACCGCGGCGGCGGATCATGCCGCCACGACGCAGGAGGACGACGGCGCATGGTGCTGGAGACGCTGGTCCCGCCGG
Organism: Pseudonocardia sp. ICBG601; assembly: GCF_020496245.1. Lineage (NCBI taxonomy): Bacteria > Bacillati > Actinomycetota > Actinomycetes > Pseudonocardiales > Pseudonocardiaceae > Pseudonocardia > Pseudonocardia sp. ICBG601. The sequence continues at coordinate 8,681 of NZ_JAHLJA010000169.1, forward strand.
GGCCGTGGCCCCGGGTACGACGGCGGAGGGGGCGACCGGCGGGCGGGACGGGGCCACCCCGGATCCGGGTGTGCGGCGATGAGCGCGGTCGAGACCACCGTCGAGATCGCTCCGGCGTCGGGGCCCTCGCGGCGACGCCGGCGTCGGCGCCGGGTGGGCGCGGTCCTGGCGGTGCTCGTGGTGCTGGCTCGGCGGCGCGGGGGCCGGGATCGGCGCGGTGACCCTGGCCGCGCCCCCCGGGACCGGGCCGGTCGAGGCGCCCGCCGAGTGGGCCCGCGACCACGGGCTGAACTGGCTGGTGACCGGCCTGGAGAGCTCCAGTACGCCGCGGACGCGCCGTCCGAGGGCGGTACCCCGGCCGGTGGGATCCCGCGGGCTCCGGGTGCGCTGCCCGACCCGGCGACGACACCGCCGCTCGCCCCGGTCGCGGCCGGTGCGCCGCTGCCCGGGGAGGGCGTGTGGCAGACCGTGGTCGCCGACCACGGACGGCCCGCGGTGCAGGTGACCACCCTGCGGGTCGAGACGACACCCACACCTCCTACCTCGCCGGGGTGCTGCGGATGGATCCCGCGCTGGTGCGGGGCAACCCTGCATCCGGGCGTCGGCGAGCCGGCCGGCACTGGCGTGCGTCGACGTCGCTGGCCGGACGGGCCGGTGACGGGGTGGCGGTGGCGTTCAACGGCGGGTTCAAGCTGTCCGACCCCAGTCACAACGGCTACTACGCCGAGGGCCGTACGGTCGCGCCGCTGCTGCCCGGCAAGGCCAGCCTGGTCCTGCACACCGACGGCCGGGCCGACGTCGGGGCTGGGGCACCGAGGTCGGGATGGGGCCGGACGTCGCGAGCGTGCGGCAGAACCTGCTCCCGCTCGTCGACGACGGCGCGGTGAACCCCACGTGCGCCACGGGCGGCACCGCGGAGTGGGGCAGCACGATCGGACAGAACGCGTTCGTCCACCGTTCCGGGTTCGGCGTGACCGCCGACGGCACCGAGGTCTACGTCGCCGGACCGGCACTGTCGGTGTGCACGCTGGGCAGGCTGCTCGCCGACGCGGGAGTGGTCCGCGGCATGGAGCTGGACATCAACCCGGCCTGGGTCAGCGGGACCTACTTCCACGACCGGCCCGGGCACGCCCCGCAGGGGTTCCCGCTGTTCCCGGCCGAGCAGTGCCGCCGACCCACTACCTCACGCCGACGATGCGCGACTGGTTCGCCTGGTACCTGCGGTCGTGACCGGCCGGCGGGTCCCGCCGGGGACGGGTCAGTCCTCGGGCGGGGCCTCACCCAGCTCGTCGCGTCCGCACCGGCGGCGGCGATCTCCTCCTTGACCACCCCGTAGGCGACCCCGGAGCCGTAGCCCTTGCGCGCGAGCATGCCGACCAGCTTGCGGGCGCTGGATTGCCGCTCTCGCGGGCTCCCGACGGGCAGGCTCCGCAACCGCCGCACGACGAGCTCACGGGCCCGGTCACGTTCGGAGGCGTCGTCGATGCCGGTGAGTGCCTCGTCGGCGATCTCGCGGTCGACGCCCTTGCGGTGCAGCTCCATCGCGATCGCCCGCTTGCCGGGCCGCGGTGACGGTGCCGGGACCGGACCCACTGTTCGGCGAAGGCCTGGTCGTCGACGAGGCCGACCTCGTCGAACCGCTCGAGGACGCGGTGGCGCGAACCTCGTCGGGGATCTCCTTGCGACGCAGCGCGTCGCCGAGTTTTCCTTGACCGTGCGGCGCGTTCGGTGAGCAGGCGCAGGCAGATGTCGCGAGCGCGGCTCTCCTGCTCCTGCGGTGTCTCGACGCGCGGGGTGCGCTCCTCGCTCCGGCGGCTCCCCCGGCCACGCCCTCACCACGACGACGGCCACGGGAGGTGGCGCCCGTCTCCCCGGCGCCCGTCGCTTCGGGGCCCGGCCCGGCAGGACCGGCGCTCCGGGACAGGTCGGCCGCGGTGTCCGGAGTGGGCGTGGCCGCCGCGGTACCCGCACCGGTCGTAGCCGCTGCGGTGGTCGGGCGCCGTCGGGGGCCCGCACGGTCGCGGCGGACTCCGCCGCGGTGTGTGCCTCGTCCCGACAGCTCCTCGAACGAGACCACGCGGGGCGCACCGGATCCGTCGCCACCACCGTCCGTGCCGCTGCCCGGAAGCAGGGCCGGGGGCGGGGTCGTCGAAGGTCAGCCGCGGACCGGGCGGGGCTTCGCCAGCCCGTCCGTCGCAGCGTCGGCCGCCGGATC
>NZ_JAHLJA010000170.1:0-1408 GCF_020496245.1 Pseudonocardia sp. ICBG601
CTTGAGGCTCTGAAGCAAGGTCTGCGGGTCAACGCCGGCCGGAAGGGTAGACCCCCGTGCTCACCGTAGTTCCTGGAGCTGCTGACACCGATGAACCCCGCCGGGGCGGCGGCTCGCTGATCGACGACCTGGTCCGCGAAGGCGCCCGCCGGATGCTGGCCGAGGCGTTGCAGGCCGAGGTCGATGACTACATCGCCCGCCACGCTGAGGAGCGCGACGAGCACGGCCGGCGGCTCGTGGTCCGCACGCGCACCCACCACCCCCGCGAGGTCCTCACCTCTCGCCGGCGCGGTCGAGGTTGTCGCCCCGCGGGTCGACGACCGCCGCATCGATCCCGAGACGGGCACCGCTGCAGGTTCTCCTCGGCGATCCTGCCGCGATGGTTGCCGCCGCACTCCGAAGATCACCGAGGTGTTACCGCTGCTGTATCTGCACGGACTCTCGACCGGGGACTTCGTGCCCGCGCTCGGGCAGTTCCTCGGCTCCACCGCGGGCCTGTCGGCGTCGATGGTCACCAGACTGACCGAGACCTGGAAGACCGAACAGCAGACCTTCTCCCGCCGAGACCTGTCCGGTGTGGACTACGTCCTACCTGTGGGCCGACGGGATCCACGTCAACATCCGCCTCGAGGAACACAAGCTGTGCCTACTCGTGCTCATCGGAGTCCGCGCGGACGGCGGCAAGGAACTCGTCGCCCTGACCGATGGCTACCGCGAGTCGAGCGAGTCCTGGGCCGATCTGCTGCGCGACTGCGCGCGGCGCGGCATGCGAGCACCCGTGCTCGCGGTCGCTGACGGCGCGCTCGGGTTCTGGGGCGCGCTGCGCGAGGTGTTCCCGCAGACCCGCGAGCAGCGCTGCTGGGTCCACAAGACCGCCAATGTCCTTGCCGCGCTGCCGAAGTCAGCGCATCGGGGGCGAAGAAGGCGCTGACCGAGATCTGGAACGCCGAGGACAAGCGCAGAGCCCTCGACGCCGTGGCCGGCCCCTTCGAGGCCGCCTACCGGGCGAAGTTCGGCAAGGCCGTCACGAAGATCGGTGACGACCTCGACGAACTGCTCGCCTTCTACGACTTCCCCGCCGAACACTGGCAACACCTACGCACCACGAACCCGATCGAGTCCACGTTCGCGACCGTCCGCCACCGCACCCGGGTCACCCGCGGGCCCGGGTCACGCGCGGCCGGACTGGCGATGGCGTTCAAGCTCATCGAGGCCGCCCAGAACGATGGCGCGCCGTGAACGGACCGCACCTGGTCGCCCTCGTCCGAGCCGGAGCCCGATTCGACGCCGGCCGCCTCGTCGAACGACCCGATGCCCACACCCACACCGAAGCCGCCTAAAGATCTTCATCCACAGGTCTTGACGATTGCTCCGATCGCCTGAAGCAGCGGTGATGCGACGAGCGGTC
>NZ_JAHLJA010000171.1:0-16184 GCF_020496245.1 Pseudonocardia sp. ICBG601
CGGCCTGCTGGGCGGACCCGGCGGGCTTCTGGCTGCCGCGGGCGAACACGGCGGGCTCGAGCTTCTTGTGGGTCGGCGTGCCGCCCTCGAAGCCGGCCGCTATCACGGTGACCCGCACCTCGTCGCCGAGCGAGTCGTCGATCACGGTGCCGAAGATGATGTTCGCCTCGGGGTGCGCGGCCTCCTGGACCAGCGACGCCGCCTCGTGGATCTCGAACAGGCCGAGGTCCGAGCCGCCCGCGATCGACAGCAGCACACCCTGGGCGCCGTCCATCGACGCCTCGAGCAGCGGCGAGTTGATCGCCTTCTCGGCGGCCTGCACCGCGCGGCCCTCGCCGCGTGCGGACCCTATTCCCATCAGCGCCGACCCGGCACCGGACATGACCGACTTGACGTCGGCGAAGTCCAGGTTGATCAGGCCGGGGGTGGTGATCAGGTTGGTGATGCCCTGCACACCGGAGAGGAGGACCTCGTCGGCGGAGCGGAAGGCGTCCATCAGCGAGACGCCGACGTCGCCGAGCTGCAACAGCCGGTCGTTGGGGATGACGATGAGGGTGTCGCACTCGTTGCGGAGCGCCTGGATGCCCTCCTCGGCCTGGCCGGCGCGACGGCGCCCCTCGAAGGTGAACGGGCGGGTGACGACGCCGATGGTCAGGGCACCCAGCTTGCGGGCGATCGACGCGACGACGGGCGCACCGCCGGTGCCGGTGCCGCCGCCTTCACCCGCGGTGACGAAGACCATGTCGGCCCCCTTGAGGACCTCCTCGATCTCCTCGGCGTGGTCCTCGGCGGCCTTGCCCCCGACCTCGGGGTTGGCGCCGGCACCGAGGCCGCGCGTCAGCTCACGGCCGATGTCGAGCTTCACGTCGGCGTCGGACATGAGGAGGGCCTGGGCGTCGGTGTTCACCGCGATGAACTCGACGCCCTTGAGGCCGACCTCGATCATCCGGTTGACGGCGTTGACGCCGCCGCCACCGATGCCGACCACCTTGATCACTGCCAGGTAGTTGTGCGGGGGCGTCATGCGCGGCACCTTCCAGTCGCTCGGGGTCCGGGGTTCGGGTGGGTCAAGCTCCGGGTGCCCCGGGCCTTCGAACGCGCACGCTAAGTGGAGTGCGGTGCCCGGGTCCAGCAGGCGCGCCGCGCAACGACAACACCCCGCTCGGGTGGTTCGTCTTCTCCCCCGATGGAAACGCGCAGGGTCGTCGTCCGGTCACCCGCTGCAGCGGGCGGGTGCTCAGCGTTGCCGGACGGTGACCAGCGACGGGCTGGAGACGTCGTAGACGGCGCCCGGGCGCTGCAGCACCGGCCCGAGGACCCGGGCCCGGGCGGCGGTCTGCCCGGTGTCCGCCCACGGGCCCCACAGGACCCGCCGGTCCTCGGTGAGCCCCAGCTCGAAGGTGGAACCGCCCCCGCCGAGCGACAGCGTCTGGACCTGGTCGCGGACCGGGACCGGAAGCGCCTGCAGGACGCCGACCGCGGCGAGGGTGGCGGGGTCGTCCGGGGCGATGCGCGGCAGCTGCAGCCGGGGCAGCCGCACGTCCGGCGGGGCGTCGCGGTAGACGAACCCGGTGACGTCGACGAGCTTCGGTCCGTCCGGTGTGTCGAGCACCGCGGCCGGAGTGCGTTCGGTCACGACCACCACCAGGGTGTCCGGCCAGGACCGGTCGACCTCCACCGCGGCGACGCCCGGGATGGCCGACACCCGGGCGGCGACGCCGTCGGTGTCCACCGCCGCGAGCGGGACCCCGGTCTGGTCGCCGGCGGCGTCCTCGACGTCGCGGACCGGGATCTGGCGGGTGCCGTCGACCCGCACGGTGGCCACCGGCGGGCCGTACTGCCCCAGCGCCCACCAGCCGGCCGCGGACACCCCGAGGAGCACGACGGCGGCGGTGGCCAGCACGGCGACGAGGCGGCGGCGCCGGTAGCGGGGGTCGCGGCTGCGCGACCGCTCGGCCGCACGGGCCGCCGTGCGCTCCCGGACGGCGGCGGCCGCGCCGCGTCCGGTCCCCCGGCCCGCCGTCCCGGCCCGGTCGGTGCCGGCCGCCCCGTCGTCGGTCGCCCCGTCGTCGGCGTCGGCGGCGGCGTGGTCGGCGGCGGCAGCGTGGTCGGCCGCGGCAGTGTGATCGTCGGTGTCGGCGGGGGTCCCGGCGGTGCCACGGCGTCCGGCGCGGCGTTCGGCGGCACGGCGCTCGCGGATGCGGCGGGCACGCTCGGCGGCACGCCGTTCCCGGTCCGGGTCACGGCGGCCCGAGGAGCGGGCACCGTCCCGGGCCCGGTCGTCGCCGGTGTCCTGCTCGTCGCTGCTCATCGTGCCCCCGCTGTGCCGCCGGTCTGCCGCCGGTCTGCCGCCGCTGTCCCACTGCCGTGGCGCTGGTGTGGCGCTGCTGCCCGCGCGCTCACCCCTCGCCGGCGAGCTCCCGCAGGATCTCCGGCCCGAGCGCGGTGACGTCACCGGCGCCCATGGTGATCACGACGTCCCCGTCGGTCGCGAGCGCGGCGATCGCCGCGGGTGCCCGCTCCCACGAGGGGGCACGGTGCACCCGCTCGGCCGGCAACGTCACCGCGTCGGTGATGAGCGCCGGACCGACGCCGGGTTCGGGATCCTCCCGGGCACCGTAGACGTCGAGCACCATCACCTCGTCCGCCAGCGACAGCGACGCGCCGAACTCGGCGGCGAACAGCCGGGTGCGGGAGTACAGGTGCGGCTGGAACACGACCAGGACGCGGCCGCGCCGCCCGTTCCGGACCGGCGCGGCCTCGCGGGCGGCGCGCAGGGTGGCGGCGACCTCGGTGGGGTGGTGGGCGTAGTCGTCGTAGACCGACACGCCGCGGGCGCGGCCCTTGAACTCGAACCGGCGCTGCACCCCGCCGAACCCGGCGAGCCCCTCCAGCAGCACGGCTGGGTCGGCCCCGACGGCGCGGCCGGCGAGGAAGGCACCGAGCGCGTTGAGGACCATGTGCTCACCCGGGACGCCGAGGGTGAGCTCGTGCTCGGCGTCGCCGGTGCGGAACCGGGCGCGGCAGCCGGTGCCGTCCGGGGTGAACTCGAGCAGCCGGGCGTCGTGGCGGCCGGTCGCGGTGCGGCCGTAGCGCAGCACGGTGACGCCGGCCTGCTCGGCCCGCACGGCCACGGCCTCCGACCCGGGGTCGTCGGCGCAGGCGACCAGGGTGGCGCCGGGGACGAGCCGCTCCAGGAACCGCTCGAACACGGCCCGGTAGGCGGCCTCGTCGCCGTGGTGGTCGAGGTGGTCGGGCTCGACGTTGGTGACGATCGCGACCGACGGGGCGAACGCGGTGAACGAGCCGTCGCTCTCGTCGGCCTCGACGACGAACACGTCGCCGCTGCCGTGGTGCGCGCCCGACCCGGACACCGACAGGTCGCCGCCGATCGCGAAGGACGGGTCGGCCCCGGCGTGCTGCAGGGCGACGGTGACCATCGACGTCGTCGAGGTCTTGCCGTGCGTCCCGGCGACGGCGACCAGCCGCCGTCCCTCGGTCAGCGCGGCCAGTGCGACCGCCCGGTGGACGACGTCGTAGCCGCGCTCGCGGGCGGCGGCCAGCTCCGGGTTGGTCTCCCGGATGGCGGTGGAGACGACCACGGTCGGCGGGGCCTCGCCGTCGTGCCGCAGGTGGCCTGCGTCGTGCCCGGTCTCGACGCGGGCACCGAGCGCACGCAGCGCGGTGACCGTGCGCGAGTCCCGCGCGTCGGACCCGGAGACCGTGGCCCCGCGGGCGAGCAGGATCCGCGCGATCCCGCTCATCCCGGCGCCGCCGATCCCGATGAGGTGGACGTGGTCGGAGAGCACGCTCACCGGCCCGCCACCTCGAGGACGATGCGGGCGATCTTCTCGTCGGCCTCGCCGTGCCCGGCGGCGCGGGCGCGGCGGCCCATGGCCAGGGCCAGGTCGGGGTCGGTGAGCATCGGCATCAGTTCGTCGATCGCGCGGTCGCCGTTCATGTCCTCGTCCTGCACGAGCTTGCCACCCCCGGCCTCGACGACCGGACGGGCGTTGAGCGCCTGCTCGCCGTTGCCGTGCGGCAGCGGTACGTACACCGCGGGCAGCCCGACCGCGGTCAGCTCGGCGACGGTGGTCATGCCCGAGCGGCCCAGGACGACGTCCGCGGCGGCGTAGGCGAGGTCCATCCGCTCGATGTAGGGCACCGGCACGTAGCCGGGCCGCGGGTCGGCGGGGGTGCCGCCCTTCCCGTACGCGTGCAGCACCGAGATGCCGCGCTCGGTGAACGCCGGCAGCGAGGCGGCGACCGCCTCGTTGAGCGTCCGGGAGCCCTGGGAGCCGCCGAAGACCAGCAGCACCGGGCCGTGCGGCGGCAGGTTGAAGTACGTCCGGGCCTCCGGCCGCAGCGACGCCCGGTCGAGGGTGGTGATCGAGCGGCGCAGCGGCATCCCGACCACCTCCTCGTTCGCGAGGCCGGTACCGGGCACCGCGACGCAGACGGCGGAGGCGAACCGCGCGCCGACCTTGTTCGCGAGCCCGGCGCGGGCGTTGGCCTCGTGCACGACGATCGGCACCCGGCCGCGGGCACCCAGGTATGCGGGCAGCGAGACGAACCCGCCGAACCCGACGACGACGTCGGCCTCGGCCGCCTCCAGCACCTCCCGGACCCGCTTCACCGCACCGCGGACGTTGCCGGGGAGCTTGAGCAGGTCGGCGGTGGGCTTGCGGGGCAGCGGCACCGGCGGGATCAGCTCGAGCGGGTAGCCGCGGGCCGGGATCAGCTGGGTGTCGAGGCCCTTCTCGGTGCCGAGCGCGGTGATCCGGGCCCCCGGGACGAGCCGGCGGATCGCGTCGGCGACGGCCAGCGCGGGCTCGATGTGCCCGGCCGAGCCACCCCCGGCGACGACGACCGACAGGCCGCCCGACACCGGACCCGGTGCCTGCTCCCCCGCGGGACGCGTGGTGGCGGGGCCGCCGGTGCGGGTCGCGTCGGGGGCCGTGGGTACGGGCACGCCGGGTCCCTGCACACCCTCGCCCTGCGGGCTCTGCTGCGGGCCGGTCGGCTGCGGACCGGTCGGCTGCCGACCGGGCACCTGGGGGCCGGGTCCCTGGAAGCCCTGGGGCTGCGGGGCGCCGGGATCCTGGGGGTTCTGCGGGGCACCCGGGCCCTGCGGCCCGGGAGCGCCGGGGCCGTACTGACCGGGGACACCCGGTCCACCAGGGCCGTACTGGCCGGGGGCGCCGGGGCCTGCCGGGCCGAACCCGCCCGGGCGGAACGGGCCGGTCCCCGCGGGACCCGGTCGTCCGGGGCCCGCGAACCCGGGCGCCGGGCGGCCGGGGCCCTGCTGTCCCGGGGCGGCCGGGCCGGGGCCCTGTCTGCCGGGGGCATGGGGGTGGTGCGGACCGGTGCCGGGCAGGGCGTTCGGGCCCGTCGGGCCGGGACGCCCGAACTGCTGCGGGCCGGGTCCGCCGGGGACCGGGCCGGGGCCCTGCGGACCGACGCCGGGACGGCCCGGCGCGTACGGGCCGGGGGCGAACCGGCCGTGCGGCGGAACCGGACCGCGGGGGCCGGTCGCCGACAGGGCGCCCGGCTCGGGCCCGCTCTGCGGACCGGTGGCGGTGACGCCGGCGTGCTCGCGCTCGTCGGGCCGGCCCGGGCGCTGCTGCGGAGCCGACGGAGGCCGGGCCTGCTGCCGACCGGTTCCCGACGGCCCGTCCGCCGAGGCGGCGGCCGGGAGCCCTGCGGTGTCACCGGCGGGCTGCGCGACGGTCGGCGGTTCGTCGGGGGCCGCCTGCTCACCCCGGGCGTCGGCGACGGGCCGCTGCGGGCCGGTCCCGGCGTCGGGTCCGGACGCGTCGGCCGAGTCCGGGCCGGTGCCGTTCGGGACGGCACCGTTCGGGACGGCACCGTTCGTTCCGGTGCCCTCCGCACCGGCGCCCTGCGGGGTCGTGGTGTGCGGCGTGGCGACGGTGGGGCCGGTGTCCGTGGCGGACCCGCCGGGAACGTCCGGTCCCGGACCGGCGGCGGGGCCGTCCTGCGCCGGGCCGGTGCGCGGCACGCCGTTCACCGGGTCGCCGGACCGGGTCGGGTCCGCGCCGTCCGCCGGGCCGCGGTCCGCCGGCGCCGATCCGCCGCGTCCGGTGCTCGCGCGCGGGGTGAACAGGTCGTCGGCCGCACCGGGTCGCGCCGGCATCGCTGCGGGGGGCACCGGTCGCCCGGGCCGGCGACGCGGCAGGCCGCCCGGCTGCCCTCCGGCGTCGTCGGAACGCGGGGCGCCGGTGCGGCCGCGCGGCCCACCGTCCGGGGCGCCGTCCTGGCCGCCGGTCACGGCGTTCGGGCCCTGCGGGGCGCCCTGGTCCCCGCCCCCGGCAGCGCCGCGCGGAGCCCCGTTGCGCGGGGCCCCGTTCAGCGGGGCGCCCTTGCTCGGGTCGCCGTTCTGCGGAGCGCCGTTGCCCGGGGCGCCGTTCTGCGGAGCGCCGCTGCCCGGGGCACCGTTGCGCGGAACGCCGTTGGAGGGGCCGTCGTTGCGCGGAGCACCGTTGAGCGGGGCCTCGTGGCGGTCGGTGCCGTCCGGCCGGGGCTCCTCGTGCGCGGCGCCGCCCACCGGCCGTGCCGCCCCGCGGTCGCCGTGCGCGACGCCGTTCGTGCCCTGCGACCCGCTCCCGTTCAGCGGGCGGGCACCCGGGCGCCGGGACTGCGCGTGCGGGTCCCACCCGGTCCCGGGCAGCCGCTGCGGCCCACGCGCGCCCTGCGGCTCCCCCGGCTCCGCGGAGGGCTGTCCCGAGGGGGGCTGCGCCGACGGGGGTTGCGCGGGGGCGCTGAACAGGTCGGAACCCGACGGGGTCTCCGCAGGCCAGGCCGGGCGCCCACCCGTGCCACCGGCTCCGTCGGGCCCGCCGAAGACCACGCCGTCCGGCCGGACCTCGTGGGGCCCGGGAGCACGGCCGCCCATGGTCGGACGCCGGCCGGGCTCCCGGCCCGAGCCGGTGCCGTCGTTCCCGCCGGTCTGATCCGTACCCGTCACGCTCTCGTGCCCCTTGCGTCGTCCGTCGTGTCCGCTTCCACCCGGAGTGGGAGCGCCCTAACGCGCCGCCCACCGCGACACCGGGACCGGTGCGCGGTAGGGCTGCGGCAACGGCAGGCGCAGCAGCTTCGCCAGCCGCCCCTGCCCGTCCTTCCGGAGCGCGGCGACCGCCTCCGGCTCGTGCCGGGCCGCGTTCGTGAGCAGCCCGAACAGGAACATGGTCACCACCAGCGAGGTACCGCCGGAGGAGATCAGCGGGAGCTGCAGCCCGGTCACCGGCAGCAGTCCCACGACGTACCCGATGTTGATCGAGGCCTGGACGACCAGGCCCGCCGTCGACGTCGCGACGACGATCCGCAGCCACGGGTCGGTGTTGCGGGCGGCGATCCGCATGCCGGTGTAGGCCAGCGTCGCGAACAGTGCGAGCACCGCTCCCGCCCCGACCAGCCCCAGCTCCTCGCCGATGATCGCGAAGATGAAGTCGTTGTGGGCGTTGGGCAGGTAGTCCCACTTCGCCCGGCCCTGGCCGAGCCCGACGCCGAACAGGCCGCCGTCGGCGAGCGCGTACAGCGCCTGCGTCGCCTGGTACGCCGGACCCAGCGGGTCCGCCGACGGCGACAGGAACGCCGTGATCCGGCTGGCCCGGTAGCCGGCGGTCAGCCCGAGGATCACCGCACCGGCCAGGCAGCCGCCCGCGATCAGCGCGAGCAGCTTCACCGGGGCACCGCCGAAGTACAGCAGCGCGAGCATGATGATCCCGACCGAGATCGTCATGCCCAGGTCGGGCTCCAGCACGAGCAGCGTGAAGATCACCAGCGTCACCGGCACGACCGGGTTCAGCGCGTGCTTCCAGCGGTGCATCACCGCGCGGCGGGCGGCCAGCACGTGCGCGCCCCACAGCGTCAGCGCGATCTTCGTGCCCTCCGACGGCTGCAGCGACACCGGGCCGAACGCGAACCACGACCGGGCGCCGCCGCGCAGCGCGCCGATCCCCGGGATCAGCACCAGGACCAGCGCGACCAGCCCGATGATCAGCAGCACCGGTGCCGCGGCCCGCAGGCGTCGCGGCGGCACACGCAGACCCACGTAGAACAGCACGAGCCCGACCCCGCAGAACATCAGCTGGCGGGTGAACACCGAGTACGACGAGCCGTCGCCGACCGACGACGCCGACAGCACCATCACCAGCCCGAACAGGGTCAGCAGCCCGAAGACGCCGAGGATCAGGTGCAGCGAGGTCAGCGGCCGGCGCAGCCAGCGCCGCAACCGCCGCACGGCCCCGCTGGCGCCGGTGACGGCGACCTGGCCGAGCGTGCGGTCCGGCGCGGCCGGGCTCACCGGGACACCCCGGCGGCGGCCAGACCGGCGACGGCCGCGGCGAACGCGTCGCCGCGGTGGGCGTAGTCGCGGAACTGGTCCATCGAGGCGGCGGCCGGGGCGAGCAGCACGACGTCGCCGGGGCGGGCCAGGCCGGACGCGCGGCGGACCGCGGCCGGCATCGGGTCCTGCAGGTCGGAGGGCGCCATCGGGCCATCGTGTCCCGGCGCGACCTCGTGCACCGGGAGGCCGGGCGCGTGTCGCGTCAGCGCCTCGACGATCGGTGTCCGATCCGTCCCGATCACGACGATCCCGGCCAGCCGCTCGGCGTGCGCGGCGGCGAGCAGACCGAGCTCGGCCGGGTCCACACCCTTGAGCAGCCCGCCGACCACCCAGACCGCGCGGGCGCCGGGCCGGCGGGCGGCGACGGCGGCCAGCGCGGCCCCGGCCGCGTGCGGATTGGTCGCCTTCGAGTCGTCGAGGTAGGTGACACCGGCGTGCTCGCCCACCGGGGCGCTGCGGTGCGGGCCGGGGGTGAACGCCGCCAGGGCCGCGCCGATGTGGGTCGGGTCGACACCGTGCGCGCGGGCCAGCGCGGCCGCGGCGAGCGCGTCGGTGATCCCGGGCGGCCCCGGAGGGACGACGGCGTCGGCCGCGAGCAGCTCCCCGCCGCCGAACGCGCGGTCGGTCAGCACCCCGTCGGCGACACCGAGCTGGTCCGGCCCGGGGGCGGACAGCGTGACCCCGACCCGGCGCGGAGCCGGGGCCCGTGCCAGCAGCCGGGCCGCGACGGCGTCGTCGACCCCGCCGACGGCGACGTCCCCGACCAGCGCGCGGGCCTTCGCCGCGGCGTAGGCGTCCATCCCACCGTGCCAGTCCAGGTGGTCCTCGGCCACGTTGAGCACCACGCCCGCGGCCGGGCGCACCGACGGCGACCAGTGCAGCTGGAAGCTCGACAGCTCGACGGCGAGCACCGCGTGGCCCGCGGCGACCGCGGTGACCACCGGGTGGCCGATGTTGCCGCAGGCGACGGCGTCCACCCCGGCGCGCGCGAGGATCTCGGCGAGCATCTCGGTGGTGGTGGTCTTGCCGTTGGTGCCGGTCACCACCAGCCAGGACGGCGGCGTGTCGCGCAGCGCGCCGAGCCGCCAGGCCAGCTCCGGCTCCCCGATCACCTCGACACCGAGCCCGGCGGCCTCGGCGACCAGCGGGTGGTCGGGGCGTCGCCCCGGCGAGGTGACGACCGTACGGACCCCCTCGGGGATCCCGCCGCCGCGCCACGGCTCGACGCCGTCGGGCAACGAGGCCAGCGCCTCCTCCCGGTCGTCGGACAGCAGCACCCGGGTGCCCGCGTCCACCAGGGCCGCCGCGGCCGCGAGACCGGAGACACCGGCCCCCGCGACCAGGACGGGTCCCCCGCCGAACGGGCCGCTCATCCGGAACCCGACATGGACAGCCACTCGGAGTAGAAGATGCCCAGCCCCATCGCCGCGCAGATCGCGGCGAGCAGCCAGAACCGGATGATGACCGTCGTCTCGGCCCATCCGGCCAGCTCGAAGTGGTGGTGGAAGGGCGCCATCCGGAACAGCCGCCGCCGCGAGGTGCGGAACACGATGATCTGCAGCGACACCGACAGCGCCTCGACGACGAACACACCGCCGATGACCACGAGCAGCAGCTCGGTGCGGGTCACCATGGACAGGCCGGCGAGCAGGCCGCCGAGCGCCAGCGAACCGGTGTCGCCCATGAAGATGCGGGCCGGCGCGGCGTTCCACCAGAGGAACCCGATGCAGCCGCCCATCGCGGCGGCGGCGACCAGGCCGACGTCGAGCGGGTCGCGGACCTCGTAGCAGCCGGCCGTCGCGGCGATCGCGCAGTTGTTGCGGAACTGCCAGAACGCGATGATCACGTAGGTGCCGAGCACCATCGCGGCGGTGCCCGCGGCGAGGCCGTCGAGGCCGTCGGTGAGGTTCACCGCGTTCGACCAGGCGGCGACGATCAGGTTGCACAGCAGCACGAAACCGACGACGCCGAAGCTCAGCACCGTGATGTCGCGGACGAACGACAGGCTCTCCGAGGCCGGGGCCAGGTTGCGCTCGTTGACGAAACGCACGGCGAGGATGCCGAAGATCGAGGCGGTCAGCACCTGGCCGACGATCTTCGAGGTCTTGTTGAGGCCGAGGTTCCGCTTCCGGCGCAGCTTCAGGTAGTCGTCGAGGAACCCGACGACGCCCAGCGCGGTGGTCAGGAACAGCACCAGCAGCGCCGAGGCGGTGATCGGCTCCCGGGTGAACGCGTGCGAGCCCAGATAGCCGACCCAGATGGCGAGCAGGATCGCCACGCCGCCCATCGTCGGCGTACCGCGCTTGGACTGGTGGCTCTGGGGGCCCTCCTCGCGGATCTCCTGCCCGAAGCCCTGCCGCGCGAAGAAGCGGATCAGGTACGGGGTGAGCAGGATCGACACCGCGAGCGCGAGACCCGCGGCCAGGAACAGGCCTCTCACCGGTACACCGGTCCTTCGGTCGTCAGCAGGCCGGCGGCGAGCCGCTCCAGCCCGGCGCTGCGGGAGGCCTTGACCAGCACGACGTCGCCGGGCCGGGTCCGCTCCCGCAGCAGGGTCAGGGCGGCGGGCAGGTCGGCGACGTGCTCGGCGCCGGGCCCGTAGTCGGGCGCCCCGACGGCGACCACCAGGGCCCCGGCGGCGCGTGCGTACTCCGCGACCCCGGCGTGCTCGGCGGCCGCGTCGTCCCCGATCTCGGCCAGCGGGCCGAGCGCCGCCCAGGCCCGGCGGTCCGGACCGGCGATCTGCCCGAGCGCGTCGATCGCGGCGCGGACGGACTCGGGGTTGGCGTTGTAGGCGTCGTTGACGACGGTCACCCCGTCGGCGCGGTCGGTGACCTCCATCCGCCAGCGCGACGCCGGCGACGCCGCGGACAGCGCCGCCGCGATCCCGTCCGGGGTGCCGCCCAGCTCCAGGGCGACCGCGGCGGCGGCGAGGGCGTTGGAGACCTGGTGCTCCCCCACCAGCCGCAGCGCGACGTCGGCCGCCCCGGCCGGGGTGACCAGCCGGAACGACGCCCGTCCCGAGGTCAGGGCGACGTCGGTGGCCCGCACGTGCGCGTCCGCGGCGCGTCCGAAGGTGACGACCCGGGCGGAGGTGCGGGACGCCATGGCGGCGACCAGCTCGTCGTCGGCGTTGAGGACGGCGACGCCGCCCCGCCCGCCGGGCAGGTCACCCGGGGGCAGCGCCTCGACCAGCTCGCCCTTGGCCGTGGCGATCGCGGCGCGGGACCCGAACTCGCCGAGGTGGGCGGAGCCGACGTTGAGCACGACCCCGATCCGCGGTGGCGCGATCGCGCACAGCGCGGCGATGTGGCCGATCCCGCGGGCGGAGAACTCCAGCACGAGGTTGCGGGTGCCCGCGTCGGCGCGCAGCGCGGTGTACGGCGTGCCGAGCTCGTTGTTGAACGACTCCGGCGGCGCGACGGTCGGCCCCAGCGGGGACAGCACCGCGGCCAGCAGGTCCTTGGTGGAGGTCTTGCCCGCCGATCCGGTCACGCCGACGACGGCGAGCCCCGGCAGGGCGCCCAGCACGTGCCGGGAGAGGCGGCCGAGCCCGGCCAGGACGGCGGCGCCGGTCCCGTCGGGGTCGACCGCACCGAGGTAGGTCTGGCTGTCGCGCCCCTCGACCGGCGGCACGACGATCGCCGGGGCGTCGACCTCGCGGCCCGCCAGCACCGCGGTCGCCCCGCGGGTGACGGCCTGCGCGGCGAAGTCGTGGCCGTCGGCCCGCTCCCCCGGCAGCGCCAGGAACAGCCCGCCCGGCCCGATCCTCCGGGAGTCGAACTCGACGGCGGTGACCGGTGCGGCGGCGGCCTCGTCGTCGATGCGGTGCAAGCGCCCGCCGGTCACGGCCGCGATCTCCGCCGGCGTCATCTCGATCATCGCCCGCTCGCCTCCACCGGTCCGATCCGTCTTCCTGCCCGTGCGCGGGCCGTGCCGGGTGCCGGCACGGCCCGCCGTGATGCCCCGCGGCGCGTCACGTCGCCGCCCGGATCGCCGCCACCAGCTCGTCGGTGTCGTCGAACGGGTACTTGACGCCGTTGATCTCCTGGCCCGCCTCGTGGCCCTTCCCGGCGACCACCACGGCGTCGCCGGGGCGGGCGGAGCGGACCGCGTAGACGATCGCGCTGCGCCGGTCGCCGATCTCGATGACGTCGCCGCGGGCGGGCTCGGCGAACGCGCCGTCGAGCATCGCGCGGCGGATCGCGCCGGGGTCCTCGCTGCGGGGGTTGTCGTCGGTCACGACGAGCACGTCGGACCGGATCGCGGCGGCGGCGCCCATCAGCGGGCGCTTGCCGGTGTCGCGGTCCCCGCCGCAGCCGAGCACGGTGATCACCCGCGCGTGCGGGCGGACCTGGCGGCGCAGCGCGTCGAGCAGGGCGGCGACGGCGGCGGGCTTGTGCGCGTAGTCGACGACGCCCAGCCAGGGCTGACGGCGTCGACGCGCTGCATCCGACCCGGCACCGACGCCCGGGCGAACCCGGCCGCGGCCGTCTCCGGGGCGATCCCGTCGCGTCGAGCACGGCCAGCGCGACGAGCGCGTTCGCGACGTTGTAGCGGCCGGGCAGGCTCAGGGTGACCGGCACGGCGAGCCCGCCGGGGCCGACCGCGGTGAAGGTCTGGGTGCCGTCGGGGTGGCGGTGAGGTCGCGGACCGTCCAGGTGGCGTGCGGTCCCGCGCGGTTCGGAGGAGACGGTGACCGCGTCGCGGTGGCGGGCCGCCAGCCGACGGCCCCACTCGTCGTCGACGCAGACGACCGCGTGCCGCGCGGCCTCCACCCCCGCCCCGCCGCCGCCGAACAGCCGGGCCTTGGCCTCGAAGTAGTCGGTCATCGTGGGGTGGAAGTCCAGGTGGTCCTGGGACAGGTTGTGAAGGCCCCTGCGGTGAACCGGGACCCGCCGACCCGGCCGAGCTCGAGCGCGTGGCTGGAGACCTCCATGGCCACGTCGGTCACGCCGGCCTCGACCATGACCGCGAACAGCGCCTGCAGGTCCGCGCCTCGGGGGTGGTGAACGCGCTGGGGAGCGCCCTGGCCGGGCTGGCCGGGGACCTGCCCCCGGGTCCGGACGGTGCCGAGCAGGCCGGTGGCCCGTCCGGCGGCGGTCAGGCCCGTCTCCAGCAGGTGCGCGACGGTCGTCTTGCCCGAGGTGCCGGTCACCCCGAGCACCCGCAGCCGGGCGGTGGGCTCGCCGTAGACGGCGGCCGAGACCGGCCGAGGACCTCGCGCGGGTTCGGGTGCACCAGCACCGGGAGCCGGGAGTGCCGGATCTCGGCGCGGTCCGCGCCGCGGCGTCGGTGGATCGCGCCCGGCGCCGGCGGCGATGGCCTGCGCGGCGAAGTCGGCGCCGTGGGCGCCCGGGCGCCGGGCAGCGCCGCGAACAGGTCGCCGGGCGCACCGAGCCCGCCCGCAGGTGGCGCCGGTGACGGTGTGCGGCCCGCGGCGGCGGGGTCGAGCAGGGGGCCGGGGCCGCTGCCCGCGGTGCGCGGGTTCAGCTCGGCACCGGCGAGCCGCCCGAGCAGGGCGACGTCCGACCGGGCGCACCTGCGACGGGGCGCTCCGGCAGCGACTCGAGGGACCCGCCACGTCACCCGTCCCCGTCCGGTCGCCCGACCACCCACCCGGCCCGCCGTCGTGGCGCGGTCCGCCGGTGCTCCGGGAGCGGGCGGTGGCTGCGGTGTGGAGGTCGGGCACAGGGCCGATGATTACCGACCGGCACGGGCCGCCCCTCCCCCCGGTCGGCGCCCCCGACCGCTCGCGGAGGCGGTCGCGGCGGGCGGCGGACAGTCGACCGGACCCCGGCCGTCCGACCAGCCGGATACGGCCATCCGGCGCAGGTTCCGGCCCGGTGGCGGGCCGCCGGGCAGGCGCACGGCGGCCCGGCCGGCACCCGTACGGGTGGGGCAGCGGCCGGACCGTCCGACGCAGCCGGACCGCACCCGGCCGCGCCGTCACCTGATCTGCAGGGTCTGCACCGGGCGGCGTCGTCTGCACCGGCACCGCGTCGCGCTGGGGCCAGGTAGAGGCGATGTCGTGGAACAGCGGGGCCGCGCTCGTCCCGCCCTTCGGGGCGTCGAGCATGATCCCGATCACGAACCGCGGGTCCTGGGCCGGGAGCATCCCGGCGAAGGTGATCCAGTACTGGGAGCGCGAGTACGCCCCGGTCGCCGGGTCCACCTGCTGGGCGGTGCCGGTCTTGCCCGCCACCTCGTAGCCGGGCACCGCGGCGGCGGGCCCGGTGCCGGACTGGCCGTGCGCCTTCTGGGTGACGGCGGTAGGCATCGTCCGCAGCGTCTGCGCGGTCTGCGGCGACATCACCTGCACCGGCTCGGGGGCCTCGGTCGGCACCCGGACGCCGTCCGGGCCGGTCGTCGCGGCGATGATCCGCGGCGGGATCCGGACGCCGTCGTTGGCGATGGCCTGGTACATCCCGCCCATCTGCAGCACGGTCATCGACAGGCCCCTGCCCGATCGGCAGGTTGCCGAAGGTGGAGCCGGACCAGTCGCGCGCGGCTGGGACCCCGCCCGCCGCTCTCGCGGGCAGCCCGACACCGGTCTTCTGCCCGATGCCCATCTTCGCGAGCATGTCCGAGAAGCGGTCCTCGCCGACCTTCTGCGCGGTCATCAGCGTGCCGACGTTGGAGGACTTCGCCAGCACACCGGTCAGCGTGTAGTGGTCGAGGCCGTGCTCCCAGGCGTCCTTGATCGTCCGGTCGGCGACCTCGATGCTGCCGGGCACGCCAGCACGTCGTCGGGCTTGGCGACGCCGGCCTCCAGCGCGGCGGCCATGGTGACCACCTTGTTGACCGAACCGGGCTCGAACGGCGTGGTGACGCCTTGTTGCCCAGCGTGTTCGGGTCCGCGGACAGCAGCTGCGGCCGGGTCGAACGAGGTGTTGTCGGCGAGCGCGAGCACCTGCCCGGTCGCCCGGTCGAGGACGACGGCCGAGCCCGCTGCGCGCCTCGGAGCGGCCCGCCGCGGTAGTCGGCCAGCATCCGCTGCACCTGGAACTGCAGGTCGGAGTCGATGGTCAGCTGCA
Source organism: Pseudonocardia sp. ICBG601 (assembly GCF_020496245.1). Classification (NCBI taxonomy): domain Bacteria; kingdom Bacillati; phylum Actinomycetota; class Actinomycetes; order Pseudonocardiales; family Pseudonocardiaceae; genus Pseudonocardia; species Pseudonocardia sp. ICBG601. Next base: position 15,403 of record NZ_JAHLJA010000171.1, read on the forward strand.
CGTCGAGCCGGACACCGCGGCCTGTTCGGAGCGCACGCTGCCGGGGATGACGGTGCCGCTGCCCTCGGCGGTGTCGGCGATCTGGAAGCCGTCGCTCCCGGCGAGCAGCCCGTCGTCGGAGGACTCCAGGCCGATCCGGCCGATGAGCTTCTGCGCGTCGGCGCTCCAGGTCGCGGCGCCGATGATGTTCGAGGCCGCGTCCGGCGTTTGGGGTACTGGCGCGCCTCGCGGCTCTCCTCGGCGATCTCCGGGAACTCCTGCGCAGGTCACGGGCGGGCCCGGGGTCGACCGCGGTGGCCATCACGGACGTAGCCGCGGTCGCTGTTCAGCGCCCGCTTCAGCTCCTCGGGTCGCCGTGGGTCACCGCGGCGACGGCGTCGGCCATCCGGTTCTTGTAGGGCGACCGCGTCCGCGCCCTTGGTCGAGTTGATCAGGCGCGGGTTGGTGACGAGCGCCTTGGACTCGGTGGAGAACGCCAGCACCGCGCCGTTGCGGTCACTGATCGCGCCGCGCTCGGCCGGGATGACGATCCGGCTGGCGCGCTGCTTCTCCGCGTCCGCGGCGGTCAGCGTGCCCGCCTGCACCGTCTGGACGACCACGAGCTTCGCCCCGGACACCAGCAGCAGGGCGGCCAGTGCCACCCAGGCCAGGCGCAGCCGGAACCGCGGGTCGTCGGCCGGGGACCGGCGGCCGTCCGCCCCGCGGACCCTGCCCCCGCGGCCGGGGGCGCGGCGGCGCGTAGACCATCAGTTCCCGCCCGCCGCCCGGGTGTCGGCCGGACC
>NZ_JAHLJA010000172.1:0-6205 GCF_020496245.1 Pseudonocardia sp. ICBG601
CTGTCGCGCCCCTCGACCGGCGGCACGACGATCGCCGGGGCCGTCGACCTCGCGGCCCGCCAGCACCGCGGTCGCCCCGCGGGTGACGGCCTGCGCGGCGAAGTCGTGGCCGTCGGCCCGCTCCCCCGGCAGCGCCAGGAACAGCCCGCCCGGCCCGATCCTCCGGGAGTCGAACTCGACGGCGGTGACCGGTGCGGGCGGCGGCCTCGTCGTCGATGCGGTGCAAGCGCCCGCCGGTCACGGCCGCGATCTCCGCCGGCGTCATCTCGATCATCGCCCGCTCGCCTCCACCGGTCCGATCCGTCTTCCTGCCCGTGCGCGGGCCGTGCCGGGTGCCGGCACGGCCCGCCGTGATGCCCCGCGGCGCGTCACGTCGCCGCCCGGATCGCCGCCACCAGCTCGTCGGTGTCGTCGAACGGGTACTTGACGCCGTTGATCTCCTGGCCCGCCTCGTGGCCCTTCCCGGCGACCACCACGGCGTCGCCGGGGCGGGCGGAGCGGAACGCGTAGACGATCGCGCTGCGCCGGTCGCCGATCTCGATGACGTCGCCGCGGGCGGGCTCGGCGAACGCGCCGTCGAGCATCGCGCGGCGGATCGCGCCGGGGTCCTCGCTGCGGGGGTTGTCGTCGGTCACGACGAGCACGTCGGACCGGATCGCGGCGGCGGCGCCCATCAGCGGGCGCTTGCCGGTGTCGCGGTCCCCGCCGCAGCCGAGCACGGTGATCACCCGCGCGTGCGGGCGGACCTGGCGGCGCAGCGCGTCGAGCAGGGCGGCGACGGCGGCGGGCTTGTGCGCGTAGTCGACGACGCCCAGCCAGGGCTGACCGGCGTCGACGCGCTGCATCCGACCCGGCACCGACGCCCGGGCGAACCCGGCCGCGGCCGTCTCCGGGGCGATCCCGTCGGCGTCGAGCACGGCCAGCGCGACGAGCGCGTTCGCGACGTTGTAGCGGCCGGGCAGGCTCAGGGTGACCGGCACGGCGAGCCCGCCGGGGCCGACCGCGGTGAAGGTCTGGGTGCCGTCGGGGTGGGCGGTGAGGTCGCGGACCGTCCAGGTGGCGTGCGGTCCGCGCGGTTCGGAGGAGACGGTGACCGCGTCGCGGTGGCGGGCCGCCAGCCGACGGCCCCACTCGTCGTCGACGCAGACGACCGCGTGCCGCGCGGCCATCCACCCCCGCCCCGCCACCGCCGAACAGCCGGGCCTTGGCCTCGAAGTAGTCGGTCATCGTGGGGTGGAAGTCCAGGTGGTCCTGGGACAGGTTGGTGAAGGCCCCTGCGGTGAACCGGGAGCCGCCGACCCGGCCGAGCTCGAGCGCGTGGCTGGAGACCTCCATGGCCACGTCGGTCACGCCGGCCTCGACCATGACCGCGAACAGCGCCTGCAGGTCCGGCGCCTCGGGGGTGGTGAACGCGCTGGGGAGCGCCCTGGCCGGGCTGCCGGGGACCTGCACCCGGGTCCGGACGGTGCCGAGCAGGCCGGTGGCCCGTCCGGCGGCGGTCAGGCCCGTCTCCAGCAGGTGCGCGACGGTCGTCTTGCCCGAGGTGCCGGTCACCCCGAGCACCCGCAGCCGGGCGGTGGGCTCGCCGTAGACGGCGGCCGAGACCGGCCCGAGGACCTCGCGCGGGTTCGGGTGCACCAGCACCGGGAGCCGGGAGTGCCGGATCTCGGCGCGGTCCGCGCCGGCGGCGTCGGTGAGGATCGCGCCGGCGCCGGCGGCGATGGCCTGCGCGGCGAAGTCGGCGCCGTGCGCCCGGGCGCCGGGCAGCGCCGCGAACAGGTCGCCGGGGCGCACCGAGCCCGCCCGCAGGGTCGCGCCGGTGACGGTGTGCGGCCCGGCGGCGGGGTCGAGCAGGGGGGCCGGTGGCCGCTGCCCGCGGTGCGCGGGTCAGCTCGGCACCGGCGAGCCGCCCGAGCAGCGCGACGTCGACCGGGCGCACCTGCGAGGGGCGCTCCGGCAGCGACTCGAGCGGACCCGCCACGTCACCCGTCCCCGTCCGGTCGCCGACCACGCCACCCGGCCCGCCGTCGTGCGCGGTTCCACCGGTGCTCCGGGAGCGGGCGGTGGCTGCGGTGTGGAGGTCGGGCACAGGGCCGGAGATTACCGACCGGCACGGGCCGCCCCTCCCCCCGGTCGGACGCCCCCGACCGCTCACGGAGGAGGTCGCGGCGGGCGGCGGACAGACGACCGGCACCCGGCCGTCCGACCAGCCGGATACGGCCATCCGGCGCAGGTTCCGGCCCGGTGGGCGGGCCGCCGGGCAGGGCGCACGGCGGCCCGGCCGACACCCGTACGGGTGGGCAGCGGCCGGGACCGCCCGACGCAGCCGGACCGCACCCGGCCGCGCCGTCACCTGATCTGCAGGGTCTGCACCGGGGCGGGCGTCGTCTGCACCGGCACCGCGTCGCGCTGGGCCAGGTAGGAGGCGATGTCGTGGAACAGCGGGGCCGCGCTCGTCCCGCCCTTCGGGGCGTCGAGCATGATCCCGATCACGAACCGCGGGTCCTGGGCCGGGAGCATCCCGGCGAAGGTGATCCAGTACTGGGAGCGCGAGTACGCCCCGGTCGCCGGGTCCACCTGCTGGGCGGTGCCGGTCTTGCCCGCCACCTCGTAGCCGGGCACCGCGGCGGCGGGCCCGGTGCCGGACTGGCCGTGCGCCTTCTGGGTGACGGCGGTGAGCATCGTCCGCAGCGTCTGCGCGGTCTGCGGCGACATCACCTGCACCGGCTCGGGTGCCTCGGTCGGTACCCGGACGCCGTCCGGGCCGGTCGTCGCGGCGACGATCCGCGGCGGGATCCGGACGCCGTCGTTGGCGATGGCCTGGTACATCCCGGCCATCTGCAGCACGGTCATCGACAGCCCCTGCCCGATCGGCAGGTTGCCGAAGGTCGAGCCGGACCAGGTCGCGCGGGCTGGGACCCGCCCACCGCTCTCGCCGGGCAGCCCGACACCGGTCTTCTGCCCGATGCCCATCTTCGCGAGCATGTCCGAGAAGCGGTCCTCGCCGACCTTCTGCGCGGTCATCAGCGTGCCGACGTTGGAGGACTTCGCCAGCACACCGGTCAGCGTGTAGTGGTCGAGGCCGTGCTCCCAGGCGTCCTTGATCGTCCGGTCGGCGACCTCGATGCTGCCGGGCACGGCCAGCACGTCGTCGGGCTTGGCGACGCCGGCCTCCAGCGCGGCGGCCATGGTGACCACCTTGTTGACCGAACCGGGCTCGAACGGCGTGGTGACGCCCTTGTTGCCCAGCGTGTTCGGGTCCGCGGACAGCAGCTGCGCCGGGTCGAACGAGGTGTTGTCGGCGAGCGCGAGCACCTGCCCGGTCGCCCGGTCGAGGACGACGGCCGACCCGCTGCGCGCCTCGGCGCGGCCCGCGTAGTCGGCCAGCATCCGCTGCACCTGGAACTGCAGGTCGGAGTCGATGGTGAGCTGCACGTCGGAGCCGGACACCGCGGCCTGTTCGGAGCGCACGCTGCCGGGGATGACGGTGCCGCTGCCCTCGGCGGTGTCGGCGATCTGGAAGCCGTCGCGCCCGGCGAGCAGGGCGTCGTCGGAGGACTCCAGGCCGATCCGGCCGATGAGCTTCTGCGCGTCGGCGCTCCAGGTCGCGGCGCCGATGATGTTCGAGGCGAGCGTCCCGTTCGGGTACTGGCGCGCCTCGCGGCTCTCCTCGGCGATCTCCGGGAACTGCCTGCGCAGGTCACGGGCGGGCCCGGGGTCGACCGCGGTGGCCATCACGACGTAGCCGCGGTCGCTGTTCAGCGCCCGCTTCAGCTCCTCGGGGTCGCCGTGGGTCACCGCGGCGACGGCCTCGGCCATCCGGTTCTTGTAGGCGACCGCGTCCGCGCCCTTGGTCGAGTTGATCAGACGCGGGTTGGTGACGAGCGCCTTGGACTCGGTGGAGAAGGCCAGGACGGCGCCGTTGCGGTCGGTGATGGATCCGCGCTCGGCCGGAACGACGATCCGGCTGGCGCGCTGCTTCTCCGCGTCCGCGGTCAACGTGCCCGCCTGCACCGTCTGGACGACGACGAGCTTCGCCCCGGACACCAGCAGCAGGGCGGCCAGCGCCACCCAGGCCAGGCGCAGCCGGAACCGCGGGTCGTCGGCCGGGGACCGGCGCCGTCCACCCCGTGGGCCCTGCCCCCGCGGCCGGGGGCGCGGCGGCGCGTAGACCATCAGTTCCCGCCCGCCGCCCGGGTGTCGGCCGGGACCTCGCGCTCGGTGCCCTCACCGGCACCCTGACCAGCATCCTGCCCGGCTCCCTGACCGGCGCCCGCGGCCCCGCCCGGGGCGGCGTCGCCGCCCTCTGCGGCCGGGTCGGTGGTGGCGGCGCCCGGCTGCCCGGCCGGCGGCGCGGGCGGGGTCTGCGGTGCCGGGGCGTCGGCGGCGGGCGGCACGGGTGGCACGGCCGGCGCCGCGGCGACGGCGGCCATCGGCTCCCCGACGACGTCCACGCGTCCGTCCGGGGCGACGACCAGGCGCGCCGGGTCGGTCACCCGGACCATGCCCTGGGCGGCGGCGCGGTCGGCGAGCGAGCCGGGGCTCTGCAGCACCGTGACCTCCTTGCGGAGCGCCTCGGACTGCTCGGTGAGCGACGCGGTCCGCTCCCGGGCCGCCTGCAGCGAGTAGGAGTCGGCCGCCGCGGCGGTCGACAGCCACAGCGTCGCGATCAGACCCGAGACCAGCAGCACCATCACGACCAGCACGAACTTCGCGCGGCCGGTGTTCTCCCTGGCCGCGGTGCGACGGCGCTGGTCGGCCACCCGGCGGGCGTCGCCGGGGCCGCGTTGGGCCGGGATCCGCGGGGGCGCCGCGGTGCGACGGCTCTGGCGGGTGTCGGGCCGTGCCCGGCCACCGCCCGGGGTGCCCGGGCGCTCGATGACGGGTGTGCTCATCGGGGGTTCCTGCCTCTCCGCCGTGCCGGTACTGCCTGCGTGCTCGGGGCCGTGCCACGGGTGCTCACGGCCCGTCCTCCACGCGCTGGGCCGCGCGCAGCCGCACCGGGGCGGCCCGCGGGTTGCGGGCGACCTCGGAGTCGGACGCCTGTTCGGAGCCCCGGGTCAGCAGCCGGAACTCCGGTCCGTGTCCGGGGAGCTCCACCGGCAGGTCCACCGGGGTCCGCGAGCGGACGCGCTCGGCGAACACGCGCTTGGTGATCCGGTCCTCCAGCGAGTGGTAGGACAGGACGACGATCCGCCCGCCCGGGGCGAGCGCGTCCAGCGCCGCGGGCAGCGCGTCGCGCAGGACCTCGAGCTCGCGGTTCACCTCGATGCGCAGGGCCTGGAAGGTCCGCTTCGCCGGTGCCCGCCGGTGCGCCGGGACGCGGCCGGGACCACGCCGTAGAGCAGCTCGACGAGCTCGGTGCTGCGGGTGAAGGGGCGCTTCTCCCGGGTCCGGACGATCGCGTTCGCGATCGGGCCCGCGAACCGCTCCTCGCCGTACTCCCGCAGGATCCGGCGGAGCTCACCGGCGGTGTAGGAGTTCAGGACGTCGGCCGCGGTCGGCCCGGTGGTCGGGTCCATCCGCATGTCGAGGTCGGCGTCGCGGGAGTAGGAGAAGCCACGGGCGTCCTCGTCGAGCTGGAGCGAGGACACGCCCAGGTCGAACAGGATGCCGTCGGCGGCGGGCACCCCCGCCTGCTCCAGTGCGCCGGCGACGTCGTCGTAGACGGTGTGCACCCGGTGCAGCCGGTCGGCGTAGGCGGTGAGCCTGCGGCCGGCGAGCTCCAGGGCCTGCGGGTCCCGGTCCATGCCGACGACGGTCAGCCGGGGGTGCGCGGCCAGCAGCGCGGCCGCGTGGCCGCCCATGCCGAGGGTGGCGTCCACGTAGACCGCGTCCCGGTCGCGCAGGGCGGGGTCGAGCAGCTCGGTCACCCGCTCCAGCAGGACCGGGTGTGCCGCTCACCGGGCGCGCGCTCGTCGCGCGGGGTGGCGCCGTCGCCGGAAGTTCCGTCCACGTGCCACCCCCCGGTGCGCCGTCCGTCCCCGTGGTGTGTGCGTGTGTGTCGTGCCGGCCGGCGTCCGTCCCCGGTCCCGGCCACGGGGCCGGGACCGGGACGGTCGATGTCCGTGGGTGTGGCGTGCCGGCTCCCACAACCGGTCCGCTCCACGCCCGAAGACGCGCGGGCTCCACCGCGCCACCCGAACTCCCCAGTCGGGGTGGGCGCCGGCGCCGTCCCACCCGGGGCCGTGCCGAGACGGACCTG
>NZ_JAHLJA010000173.1:0-35674 GCF_020496245.1 Pseudonocardia sp. ICBG601
GGGGCGTCGAGCATGATCCCGATCACGAACCGCGGGTCCTGGGCCGGGAGCATCCCGGCGAAGGTGATCCAGTACTGGGAGCGCGAGTACGCCCCGGTCGCCGGGTCCACCTGCTGGGCGGTGCCGGTCTTGCCCGCCACCTCGTAGCCGGGCACCGCGGCGGCGGGCCCGGTGCCGGACTGGCCGTGCGCCTTCTGGGTGACGGCGGTGAGCATCGTCCGCAGCGTCTGCGCGGTCTGCGGCGACATCACCTGCACCGGCTCGGGTGCCTCGGTCGGTACCCGGACGCCGTCCGGGCCGGTCGTCGCGGCGACGATCCGCGGCGGGATCCGGACGCCGTCGTTGGCGATGGCCTGGTACATCCCGGCCATCTGCAGCACGGTCATCGACAGCCCCTGCCCGATCGGCAGGTTGCCGAAGGTCGAGCCGGACCAGGTCGCGCGGGCTGGGACCCGCCCACCGCTCTCGCCGGGCTCTCGCCGGGCAGCCCGACACCGGTCTTCTGCCCGATGCCCATCTTCGCGAGCATGTCCGAGAAGCGGTCCTCGCCGACCTTCTGCGCGGTCATCAGCGTGCCGACGTTGGAGGACTTCGCCAGCACACCGGTCAGCGTGTAGTGGTCGAGGCCGTGCTCCCAGGCGTCCTTGATCGTCCGGTCGGCGACCTCGATGCTGCGGGCACGGCCAGCACGTCGTCGGGCTTGGCGACGCCGGCCTCCAGCGCGGCGGCCATGGTGACCACCTTGTTGACCGAACCGGGCTCGAACGGCGTGGTGACGCCCTTGTTGCCCAGCGTGTTCGGGTCCGCGGACAGCAGCTGCGCCGGGTCGAACGAGGTGTTGTCGGCGAGCGCGAGCACCTGCCCGGTCGCCCGGTCGAGGACGACGGCCGACCCGCTGCGCGCCTCGGCGCGGCCCGCGTAGTCGGCCAGCATCCGCTGCACCTGGAACTGCAGGTCGGAGTCGATGGTGAGCTGCACGTCGGAGCCGGACACCGCGGCCTGTTCGGAGCGCACGCTGCCGGGGATGACGGTGCCGCTGCCCTCGGCGGTGTCGGCGATCTGGAAGCCGTCGCGCCCGGCGAGCAGGGCGTCGTCGGAGGACTCCAGGCCGATCCGGCCGATGAGCTTCTGCGCGTCGGCGCTCCAGGTCGCGGCGCCGATGATGTTCGAGGCGAGCGTCCCGTTCGGGTACTGGCGCGCCTCGCGGCTCTCCTCGGCGATCTCCGGGAACTGCCTGCGCAGGTCACGGGCGGGCCCGGGGTCGACCGCGGTGGCCATCACGACGTAGCCGCGGTCGCTGTTCAGCGCCCGCTTCAGCTCCTCGGGGTCGCCGTGGGTCACCGCGGCGACGGCCTCGGCCATCCGGTTCTTGTAGGCGACCGCGTCCGCGCCCTTGGTCGAGTTGATCAGACGCGGGTTGGTGACGAGCGCCTTGGACTCGGTGGAGAAGGCCAGGACGGCGCCGTTGCGGTCGGTGATGGATCCGCGCTCGGCCGGAACGACGATCCGGCTGGCGCGCTGCTTCTCCGCGTCCGCGGTCAACGTGCCCGCCTGCACCGTCTGGACGACGACGAGCTTCGCCCCGGACACCAGCAGCAGGGCGGCCAGCGCCACCCAGGCCAGGCGCAGCCGGAACCGCGGGTCGTCGGCCGGGGACCGGCGCCGTCCACCCCGTGGGCCCTGCCCCCGCGGCCGGGGGCGCGGCGGCGCGTAGACCATCAGTTTCCCGCCCGCCGCCCGGGTGTCGGCCGGGACCTCGCGCTCGGTGCCCTCACCGGCACCCTGACCAGCATCCTGCCCGGCTCCCTGACCGGCGCCCGCGGCCCCGCCCGGGGCGGCGTCGCCGCCCTCTGCGGCCGGGTCGGTGGTGGCGGCGCCCGGCTGCCCGGCCGGCGGCGCGGGCGGGGTCTGCGGTGCCGGGGCGTCGGCGGCGGGCGGCACGGGTGGCACGGCCGGCGCCGCGGCGACGGCGGCCATCGGCTCCCCGACGACGTCCACGCGTCCGTCCGGGGCGACGACCAGGCGCGCCGGGTCGGTCACCCGGACCATGCCCTGGGCGGCGGCGCGGTCGGCGAGCGAGCCGGGGCTCTGCAGCACCGTGACCTCCTTGCGGAGCGCCTCGGACTGCTCGGTGAGCGACGCGGTCCGCTCCCGGGCCGCCTGCAGCGAGTAGGAGTCGGCCGCCGCGGCGGTCGACAGCCACAGCGTCGCGATCAGACCCGAGACCAGCAGCACCATCACGACCAGCACGAACTTCGCGCGGCCGGTGTTCTCCCTGGCCGCGGTTGCGACGGCGCTGGTCGGCCACCCGGCGGGCGTCGCCGGGGCCGCGTTGGGCCGGGATCCGCGGGGGCGCCGCGGTGCGACGGCTCTGGCGGGTGTCGGGCCGTGCCCGGCCACCGCCCGGGGTGCCCGGGCGCTCGATGACGGGTGTGCTCATCGGGGGTTCCTGCCTCTCCGCCGTGCCGGTACTGCCTGCGTGCTCGGGCCGTGCCACGGGTGCTCACGGCCCGTCCTCCACGCGCTGGGCCGCGCGCAGCCGCACCGGGGCGGCCCGCGGGTTGCGGGCGACCTCGGAGTCGGACGCCTGTTCGGAGCCCCGGGTCAGCAGCCGGAACTCCGGTCCGTGTCCGGGGAGCTCCACCGGCAGGTCCACCGGGTCCGCGAGCGGACGCGCTCGGCGAACACGCGCTTGGTGATCCGGTCCTCCAGCGAGTGGTAGGACAGGACGACGATCCGCCCGCCCGGGGCGAGCGCGTCCAGCGCCGCGGGCAGCGCGTCGCGCAGGACCTCGAGCTCGCGGTTCACCTCGATGCGCAGGGCCTGGAAGGTCCGCTTCGCCGGGTGCCCGCCGGTGCGCCGGGACGCGGCCGGGACCACGCCGTAGAGCAGCTCGACGAGCTCGGTGCTGCGGGTGAAGGGGCGCTTCTCCCGGGTCCGGACGATCGCGTTCGCGATCGGGCCCGCGAACCGCTCCTCGCCGTACTCCCGCAGGATCCGGCGGAGCTCACCGGCGGTGTAGGAGTTCAGGACGTCGGCCGCGGTCGGCCCGGTGGTCGGGTCCATCCGCATGTCGAGGTCGGCGTCGCGGGAGTAGGAGAAGCCACGGGCGTCCTCGTCGAGCTGGAGCGAGGACACGCCCAGGTCGAACAGGATGCCGTCGGCGGCGGGCACCCCCGCCTGCTCCAGTGCGCCGGCGACGTCGTCGTAGACGGTGTGCACCCGGTGCAGCCGGTCGGCGTAGGCGGTGAGCCTGCGGCCGGCGAGCTCCAGGGCCTGCGGGTCCCGGTCCATGCCGACGACGGTCAGCCGGGGGTGCGCGGCCAGCAGCGCGGCCGCGTGGCCGCCCATGCCGAGGGTGGCGTCCACGTAGACCGCGTCCCGGTCGCGCAGGGCGGGGTCGAGCAGCTCGGTCACCCGCTCCAGCAGGACCGGGGTGTGCCGCTCACCGGGCGCGCGCTCGTCGCGCGGGGTGGCGCCGTCGCCGGAAGTTCCGTCCACGTGCCACCCCCCGGTGCGCCGTCCGTCCCCGTGGTGTGTGCGTGTGTGTCGTGCCGGCCGGCGTCCGTCCCCGGTCCCGGCCACGGGGCCGGGACCGGGACGGTCGATGTCCGTGGGTGTGGCGTGCCGGCTCCCACAACCGGTCCGCTCCACGCCCGAAGACGCGCGGGCTCCACCGCGCCACCCGAACTCCCCAGTCGGGGTGGGCGCCGGCGCCGTCCCCACCCGGGGGCCGTGCCGAGACGGACCTGGCACCGGGGAAGGTGTGCCAGGGCCATCTCGATCACGGCACCCGGGTCGGGGCGGCGACGGTGGTGTCGTCCGCTGTCGGTCGTGCTGTCCTGCTCGGTACTGCCGCCGTCCGTCGTCCCGCCCGCCAGCGGGACTCAGAACAGCCCGGGCAGAACCTCCTCCTGGGCCTTGGCGAACTCGTCCTCGTGCCGCTCCTGGTACTCCTGCCAGGCCTGCGCGTCCCAGATCTCGGCACGCGTGAACGCGCCGATCACCACGCAGTCCTTGGACAGTCCGGCGTACCGGCGCAGCTCGGACTGGATCGCGATCCGGCCCTGGCCGTCGGGGTTCTGCTCGTCGGTGCCCGAGAAGAGGTTCCGCTGGAACACCCGCGCCGACTCGTTCGTCAGCGGGGCCGCGGCGATCTTGCGCGCCATCTCGGTGAAGGCGTCACGGGTGAACACGTAGAGGCAGTGGTCCTGCCCTTTCGTGATCATGCAGCCGCCTCGCAACTCGTCGCGGAACTTTGCGGGCAGCGTGAGCCGCCCCTTGTCGTCCAACTTCGGGGTGTAGGTGCCGAGGAACACCGACCCCACCTCCACCTGGGACCCCTGTTCGCCCCAGCGATCACCACACTACCCCACACTCACCCACCGTCAACCCGAGACGGGGGGATCTTCCGCCGTTCATCGAATTTTTCCGCAGGTCAGAAGCGGTGGGGGACGGTGGGGGCGCGCGCCGCGCCACCCGGTCGCGCGACGTCCGGAGGCCGTATCGGGCCCGTCGCGCCCGTCCGGGGCGCCATCGCTCCCCCACCGCCGTCGTGGCTGGTCGGAGGCGGTTTCCGGGCCGATCGGGCCGTCCGGGGTGGGGACGGGTGGGGCGACCGTGGGGAGACCGGGTGGGGGGCGGTGGGGAGCCCGACGGACGCGTGGTGGGGCGGCGTGGGGAACCACGGTGGGGCGCGGTGGGGGAACCGCCGTGGAGTGCCGTGGGGCGCCGCGGCGGAGGTGCCGACGGCTCCGGCGGGGGCACTGCGGGGCCCGCCGCGTTCGGCCGTACGGAGCAGCGTCGCGGGGCGGGTGGCGGCGCCCGGTCCCGATCGGGGGACGTTTGACAGACTGGGGTCATCCGAGCCGTCTCCTGAGGAGGCCCGTTGTCGTCGAGCGCGCCGTCCGCGCCCTCCGTACCGCCCGTCCCGTCGCCGTCCGGCGGTCCCGTCCGCCGGGCCGAGGCCAGCGGTGCGCACCCCGGTTACGCGCCCGAGCCGATGGACGCCGTCGCCGCCGCCGACGCGGCGGGCCGGATCGCCGCCGCGATGGCGCGGATCATCGTCGGCAAGCCCGACACCATCCGGCTCGCCCTGGTCGCGATGCTCGCCGAGGGTCACCTGCTCGTCGAGGACGTGCCGGGCGTCGGCAAGACCACGCTGGCCAAGGCGCTCGCCCGGGCCGTCGACGGGGCGGTGAGCCGGGTGCAGTTCACCCCGGACCTGCTGCCCGGCGACATCACCGGCTCGTCGGTCTACAACCGCCAGACCGCGGAGTTCGAGTTCCGGCCCGGCCCGGTGTTCGCGAACGTCGTGATCGCCGACGAGATCAACCGCGCGTCACCGAAGACCCAGTCGGCGCTGCTGGAGTGCATGGCCGAGCACCAGGTCACCGTGGACGGCGGCACCTACCCGCTGGGTGACCCGTTCATGGTCGTCGCCACCCAGAACCCGGTGGAGATGGACGGCACCTACCCGCTGCCCGAGGCCCAGCAGGACCGGTTCACGATCCGCGTCTCGGTCGGCTACCCCGACCCGGCGGCCGAGCTGGCGATGCTCGAGGAGCACGGCTCGACCGACCCGCTGGAGCGGCTGCGGCCGGTGACCGACCTGCGCACGCTGCGGTCGATGATCGCCGGGGTCCGTGGTCTGCACACCGCGGCGGAGGTGCGCCGCTACTGCGTCGAGGTCGTCGGCGCGACGCGGCGGCTGCCCGAGGTCCGCCTCGGGGCGTCGCCGCGCGCGACCCTGCACCTGCTGCGCGCCGCCCGGGCCTGGGCGGCGACGGCCGGGCGCGGGTACGTCGTGCCCGACGACGTCCAGGCCGTCGCCGTACCCGTCCTCGCGCACCGGCTGATGCTGGGGCCCGAGGGGGTCGCGGCCCGCCGCACGCCGGCGGACCTGGTGCGGGCCGCCGTCGCGCGGGTCGCGGTGCCGTCCCCGCCGCGGGGCTGAGATGGCGCCGACCGCGCCGCCGCCGCGGACACCGGCTCCCGCCGCGCCCGGCGCCCCGGCCGCGTCCGGGTCCTCTCCGCCGCTCGCGACCGGCGGCGCACCGCGCCGGGAACGGCCGGCGGGGCTGACCGTGCGCGGGCGCTGCCTGCTCGCCGGCGGCGCCGCGATGGTCCTCTCGGCGATCGCGCTCGACGAGCGCGACCTCGTCCGGATCGGGGCGTTCGTGCTGCTCCTGCCGCTGCTCGCGCTCGTCGTCGCGCTGCGGTCGCGCCGCTCGCTGCAGGTCGCGCGCACCCTGGAGCCGGCCCGGCTGGAGGCGGGCGACGGCGGCACGGTGCTGCTGCGGATCGCCGGCGGCGCCCTGCTGGGCGCGTTGCGGATCGCCGACCACGTGCCCGACGCCGACGGTCCCGCCGACCGCTACCCGCCACGGTTCACCGTGCACCGGCTCGGCCGTCGCGGTGCCCGGGTCGGCTACCCGGTGCGGCCCGCGGTCCGTGGCGCGTACCGGATCGGCCCGCTGCGCGGCCGCGGGACCGATGCGCTCGGCCTGGCCGAGTTCCGCCACGACCTGCTGCCCGCCGACCGGCTGCTGGTCCTCCCCCGGGTCACCCCGCTCACCGGGCGGCCCGCCCTGACCTCCACCGCCGCCGGGCGCGGCGCCGAGGGCGGCAGCCGCCCCGGCCCCGGCACCCCGGACGTGCTGATCCGCCCCTACCGCCACGGCGACGAGCTGCGCCGCGTGCACTGGCGCTCCAGCGCCCGGCGCGACGAGCTGATGGTCCGCCTCGACGACCGGCCCGACCCGTCCGGCGTGACCCTGCTGATCGACCGGCGCGACAGCGCCCACCGCGGCCACGGACCCGCGTCCAGCCTGGAGTGGGCGGTGGCGTTCACCGCCAGCGCCGCGGTGCACCTGCTCCAGCGCGGCGAGGCCGTCACGCTCGTCGACGAGTCCGGCGAGACCGTCGGCGACGTGCCGCCCGGTGTGACCGGCGCGGACGCCGTGCCCCCGCGGCTGGAGTCGCTCGCGGTGCTGCGGCCCTCGGCGAGCACCGGGATCACCGCACCCGGCCCCGGGCCCGGGCATCCGGAGGGGGTGCTCGCGGTGCTCGGCGGGACCGCGCCGCAGGACGTCACCGCGCTGGTCTCGGCCTGGCCGCGCGGCGGGCACGCCGTCCTCCTCGACGTCGACACCTGGTCGGCGGCGACGCGGGCCCGCCCGGCGTCGGTCGCGGCGGCCGCGCTGCGCCGTGCCGGGTGGCACGCCACCGTCGTCACCTCCGACATGACCGTCCAGCGGGCCTGGGCCGACGCCTGCGGCTCGCCCGGCACCGCGGGAGCGACCGGATGAGCGCGCCGACCCGGCCCCCCGTGCGGCCCGCGCCGCCACCCGCCGCGCCCGTCGCCGAGACCGCGCCGGCGGGCCGGACGCCGGGCGCACCGGCCTGGACGGTGGTGCTGGGACCGGTCGCGACCGTCGTCGCGGTGCTGCTCGCCGGGACGGCAATGGGCTCGGTCGTGCAGGGCGCAGCCTGGTTCGCCCACGCCGCCGTCGCCGTCGTGCTGGTCGCTCTGGTCGGCGCCCTGCTGCTGCCGCTGCGGGCCTGGCTGGTCGCGCCCGGGCAGCTGCTGGCCCTGATCCTGCTGGTGACGGCGTGGTTCACCGGCAGCGGTGTGCTCGGGGTGCTCCCGGGCCCCACGGCGTTCGGCGAGCTGTCGGGCCTGCTCGGCGGTGCCGGGCAGCAGATCGACAGCGGCCTGCCGCCGGTGCCGGCGAGCCCGGAGATCCTGCTGCTGGTCACCCTCGGGTTCGGCACGATCGCGATCGCGGTGTTCGGTCTCGCGGTGACCGTCGCCGCCCCGGCCGCGGCCGGGGTGCCGCTGCTCGTGGTGTTCGCGGTGCCGACCGCGCTGCAGCCGGACCTGCTGCCCTGGTGGACCGTCGTCGCGGCGACGCTCGGCTACGGCGTGCTGCTGCTCCTGCGCCCGGACCGGCTGCGGCAGATCCCGGCCGGGGCCGCGGTCGTCGCGGTGGCCGTCGTGGGCTCGCTGCTGGTGGGCTGCTGGCGTCGTCGGTGGGGACCTCGGGTCGCTTCGATGCCACCGGCGGGACCGGGGGCAACGCCGACGGCTCGATCGGGCTGAACCCGTTCACCTCGCTGCGCGGACAGCTGACCCGCAGCGAGCCGCGGCCGCTGTTCAGCGTCCGGGGTCTGGAGACCCCGACCTACCTGCGTGCGCTCACCCTGCAGACCTACGTGCCGCAGGAGGGCTGGAAGGCGGGCCGTCCGCTGCCGGGGGTGCCGCTGACCGGGCCGCTGCCGCCGTCGACGTCCGGGCCGGCCGCCGCGCAGGACGTGCAGGTCGAGAACCTCGGCTTCCGCGACTACTGGCTGCCGGTGTTCGGCGACCCCACCCGGATCGCGGTCGCCTCGCCGAGCTGGGCCTACGACGCCGCCGGCGGCATCGTCTACAGCGAACGCGCACAGTCCGAGGACGGCTGGACCCAGTCGATGCGGCTGCCGGAGCCCTCGGCCGACCAGCTGCGCGCGGCATCCGGCCCGACCACGGTCGACCGGGCCTACCTCGACACCGACGGGGTCGACCCGCGGGTCACCGCGATCGCCCGCGAGGTGACCGCCGGTGCCGCGACGCCGTTCGACCGGGCGATGGCGCTGGAGAACCACTTCACCGGGCCCGGCTCCCCCTTCACCTACAGCCTGGCGACCGCGCCGGGCAGCAACGGCGACGCCCTCGTCGACTTCCTGACCCGCGGCCGCACCGGCTACTGCGAGCAGTACGCCTCGGCCATGGCCGTCATGCTGCGCGCCGTCGACGTCCCGGCCCGGGTGGCGGTCGGTTTCACCGCGGGCGACGCCGACGGCTCCGGGGCCCGGACGATCACGACCGAGGACGCGCACGCCTGGGTCGAGGCGTGGTTCCCCGGGTACGGCTGGCTGACCTTCGACCCGACCCCGCTCGCCGACGGCCGCACCATCGACCCGGCCTACGTCCAGCAGGCCCGGGAGCAGGAGAGCGGCACGCACGCCGCCGAGCAGACCCCGCAGCCCGAGCCGTCCGCGACACCCCCGCCCCCGGAGGCCGCCGGTCCCACCCCGGAGCCCCCGCCCACCGAGGAGCAGGCGGCGGACCGGCCGACGGCCGCGACCGGGTCGTGGTGGCCGCTGGTCGTGGCGCTGCTGCTGGCGGCCGCGGTGCTCGCCGTCGTGCTGACCCCGGGCCTGTGGCGCCGGCACCAGTACTCCCGACGGGCCGGGCTCGCCCGGGCCGGCGGCGACGGTGCG
Source organism: Pseudonocardia sp. ICBG601 (assembly GCF_020496245.1). Classification (NCBI taxonomy): domain Bacteria; kingdom Bacillati; phylum Actinomycetota; class Actinomycetes; order Pseudonocardiales; family Pseudonocardiaceae; genus Pseudonocardia; species Pseudonocardia sp. ICBG601. The sequence goes on from NZ_JAHLJA010000173.1 coordinate 9,265, forward strand.
GCGACCGCGGCGTGGGACGAGGTCCTGGCCGCCTCCCGCGACCACGGGGTCCCGGTGCCGCCCGGGGACACCGTCCGCGCGGCCGCCGACCGCATCATCGAGCGGCACGGCCTGTCCGGGCGGCCCGCGGAGGCGCTGCGCGAGCTGGCGGGCCGGGTCGAGGCGAGCTGGTACGGCGGGATGCTGCCCGGGCCCGGCACGCTCGACGGCCTGGTGGACGAGGTGCGGACGGCGATCGCGGCCGGCGGGACGCCGTTGCGGGCCCGGGTGCTGCCGGCCTCGGTCGTGCCGGAGGCGGTCCGGCGCGGGCGCCGTCCGGCCGACGACGACGCGCCGGCCGACGACCTGGACCAGGTCCGCACGTCTCGGCCCGACGGCGACGTACACTGATCGGTGAAGTCGGGAGCACGGCGACACGGGGAAGAGGGTTGGCCATGTCGAGCGCGGAGGATCACGAGGCGCTGCGTGCGCCGGCGCTGACCCCGGGCGCGCGCCGGATCCTGGAGGTGGCGTCGGGGCTCTTCTACCGGTGCGGGATCCACGCCGTCGGCGTCGACACCGTCGCGGCCGAGTCCGGCATCACCAAGCGCACGCTCTACAACCGCTTCGGCTCGAAGGATCGCCTGGTCGAGGCCTACCTGCAGGCTCGGCATCACGCGTGGTGGGAGCTGATGGAACAGAGGGTGGCCGCGAGTCCGGGCTCGGGAGTGCTGGCGCTCTGGGACTCCTACACCGAGAACGTCGAGTTCTCCGGGCGTGGCTGCGCCTTCATCAACGCCGCGGGAGAGCTTCCCGCGGACCATCCCGCCCATCGCGTCGTCCGCGCCCACAAGCGCGCGGTGCGCCGGCACCTCGAGGCGCTCATCCGGGCCGACCACCCCGGGATCGTCAGCCCCGAGGCGTCGGCGAACCTGGTGTTCCTGCTCCTCGAGGGCGCGATCACCCACCACGGCATCGGCGACGACCCCGACCTCCTGCGCAGGGCGCGAGAGGCGGCCGAGCGCCTGCTGCGGGACGAACGAGCGGCGCTGCACTGAGCAGGCAGGCCACTCCGGCCACCCGCTGTGCCCGCTCGCACCCGGCCCGGAGGACCGGGGGCGACCGCATCGTCTCGCAGCTCCGACGGCGACGTGGGCCGGCCTCCGCGTCAGCGCGTGACGGGGTCCGGGCCCGGCCCGGGAAGCGTGCCGCCGGCCAGGCGAAGTCCCCCACCGGCATCGACCGTCCAGCGCAGAGGGTGCGCCTGGCCCCGGTCGGCCTCCCGACCTCCGATCACGTCGCCGCCGTACTCCCGGACGGGCCGGGCACGCCGTGGAGCAGGCGGTGGGGCGCCGTGTCGGATCGCGCTGCCGGCGTTGACGCCCCACGCGACGTCCCGCAGGAACTCCATGACCACGTGCAGAACCTGACGCATCCGAGACCCCTTCACAGATCAGTGAACTCCTGGAGGGTCGACGCTAGGTACACAGATCTGTGAAGTCAAGTCCGGAGCCCACTCGGCGGCGACACCGGCGCAGCGCAGCGGGCCCCTGACGACGCGACCGCCGGATCCCGGTCGCCGAGCCGGGTAGCCGTGGGCAGCGCGCCCCCCTACCCGACCGTCAGGCACCCGGCGACGGTGCCGGACACACGACGGCGGAGCGGGTCACCGAGTCGGTGTCCCGCCCCGCCGGGCGTCACGCGGGCAGTCGCCTGGGGCGCCCGGGCGTCACTCCTGCTCGAAGCGACGCCGGAAGCGCTCCTCCATCCGGCCGGTGAAGCCGCCGCCGCTCTCGCCGGACTGCTTGTCCTTGGGGGCGGATCCGCCCTGGCCGGTCGTCTCCTCGCCGCCACGACGGGCGCCGATCGAGGTGACCGCCAGCAGCGCGCCACCGAGCATGGCGAGGAAGCCGACGATGCTGAGGATCGGCAGGTCGCCGAGCCAGAGCGCCCGGAAGGGGATCCCGGCGACGAGCAGCACGAGGCCCACCACGAACAGGACGGCGCCCTGGATCCGGCGGCGCCGGGCGGGCTTGCTCCGCCGGCTACCGCTGACCGAGGACGCGAACTTGGGGTCCTCCTGGTAGAGGGCGCGTTCGATCTGTTCGAGCAGGCGCTGCTCGTGCTCGGAGAGCGGCATGCCTTCACCTCCGGCACACGTAATCGGACGGTAGGCCGCATTCGGCCCGGGCTTCCTGCCCCGACCGGTACGACGGGCGCCCCAACCTGGGCGTCTGAGGACAAGAGTACGAGGCGAATCGTGCCGCGACCACCCGGACCGTCCAACCCGCTCGGCTGATCGTCGAGCGGACGGTGTTGCGCGGCGTGTCGTCGGTCACCCGGACCGTCGCGGACCCACCCGGACGGGGGTGGGCGGACGAGTGAACGCCGGTCGACCGATCACCGACGGCAGCCGGACGACGACCGTCGGACACCGGCGGCGGGACGGGCGTCAGTACCGCCGGGCGAGCAGATGCAACCGCGGGGCGACCTCGGCGAGGGCGCCGACCTGCGACGCGAGCGCGTCCAGTTCGTCACGTTCCTCGCGGCCCGCCGCCTCGCCCTCCTGACCGGGGCCGGGCAGCCACGCCTCGAGGGTGCCGTCGCCCTGGAGGATCTCGGTCTGCAGGCGTCCGGTCCCGGCGGCGAGCTCCTGCAGCCGGTGCGCGTCGAACCGGCGCAGCAGCCGGTCGTCGGAACCGGTGCGGCCCTCGGGGTCGGCGAGCAGGGCACGGGCCTCGGCGAGCCGGCCGCTGGCGAGGCGCCCGATGAACGCGCCGTAGCGCCCCACCGTCAGCACCGACACCGCTCCGCCCGGGGCGGCGGCCGCGGCGAGCGCGGCGAGCACCCGGTCCGGGCCGTCGACGACCTCGAGCAGCCCGTGACCCAGCACGAGGTCGGCGCCGTCGGCCGGGACGACCTCGGCGAGGGTGTCGACGTCGCCGTTCACCGGGGTGACCCGGTCGGTGACCCCGGCCTCCCCGGCGCGTCGGGCCAGCGTCGCCAGCGCGTTGGGGCTGGTGTCGACGACGGTCACCGCGCAGCCGGCGATCGCCAGCGGCACCGCCCAGGTGCCGCTGCCCCCGCCGACGTCGAGCACCCGGGGCGCGGCCCCGGTGTCCCGGCGGACACGGTCGATCTCCCTGTCCAGCACCCGGAACACGGCAGCCCCGCGCGCTGCTCCGGCCTGCTCGCGTGTCGGCGATCCCACGGCGCCGAGACTAGTGGCCCCTGCCGGTGCCCGGCCCGCCCGCCCGCCACGACACCCACGGCGGGGCGCCGACGATCATGTGGACTCCGCCCGGCGACAGTGCCGGACCGCACGGTAGGTTGGGTGGGTGCAGGTCGTCGCCACGCTCAGTCTCAAGGGTGGCGTCGGCAAGACCACGGTCGCACTGGGTCTGGCCGGCGCGGCGCAGCGTCACGGCGTCTCCACCCTCGTGGTGGATCTCGACCCGCAGGCCAATGCCACCACCGCGCTCGACCCGGAGCCGACCACGGCCACCGTCGCCGACGTGCTGGACGAGCCGCGCCGCGCGGTCGTCGAGCGGGCCATCGCGCCGTCGGCGTGGGGCGAGGGCCTCGACGTGCTGGTCGGTGCGGAGCAGACCGAGCGGCACAACCACCCCGACCCGGGGGCGGCGCAGCTGTACCGGCTCGACCGCGCCCTGCAGCGGCTGGCGGGCGAGCTGATCACCGACGACTCCGGCGGCTCCGAGCCCGCCGAGGAGCGCTACCGGCTGGTGATCGTGGACTGCCCGCCGTCGCTGGGGCAGCTGACCCGCAGCGCGCTGTCGGCCGCGGACCGGGCGATCCTGGTGACCGACCCGACGATGTTCTCGGTGTCCGGCGTGCAGCGCGCGTTCGACGCGGTCCAGACCGAGCGCGAGCGGTCCAACGACCGCCTGCAGCCGTTGGGTGTGCTGGTCAACCGGGTGCGGCCGCGCAACACCGAGCACGAGTTCCGGATCTCCGAGCTGCGCGAGCTGTTCGGCCCCCTGGTGTTCAACAGCGTCCTGCCCGACCGCTCGGCGGTCCAGCAGGCCCAGGGCGCCTGCCTGCCGATCCAGGCCTGGGACACCCCGGGCGCTCGGGAGATCTCCGCGGTGTTCACCGCGCTGCTGGGCCGGGTGCTGCGCAGTGCCTCGCGCCCCGCCGCCTCGGCCTGACCGACCTCCTCCCGGATCTGCTCGCCGCGCCCGATCCCGGCGGCCCGACCTGCCCCGGCGCCGTCCGCCGCTCCGGCCGGGGGTCCTCACCGGGGCAGCAGCAGCTGCACCCGGGTCACGAACTGCTCGGCCTGACGCAGCAGGTCGTCGGCGGCGCGCCGGTCGACGTGCCGCCCGATCCCGGCCTCGGCCTCGATCCGCAGCCGCGAGCAGCCGGCGAAGAACGCCGCCCACTCCTCCAGCTCCGGGGCGACCTCGGCGAGGAGCCGCCAGACGTCGCGCGGGGCTCCCCGGCGGGTCCTGGGCCGGGCCCGCATGGCCAGCACCGCCGCCCCGGCACGGAGCGCTGCGAGGTAGGCCGCCGGGTAGCGACGCAGCGGCTCGGTCTCCCGGTGCGCCTCGGCGAGCTGCTCGGCAGCCTGGCGCAGCAGCCCGAGCGCGTCCCGCGACGGCGGAGCGGGCGCGGGCGACCCGAGCGGCGCGGCCGGCCGCGCGGTCTCGCCGGCCGGTCGTGCAGGGCCCCCGCCCGGTCGTGCAGAGCCCCCGCCCGGTCGTGCGGGGCCTCCGGGCACGACGGTGCTGCCCACGGTCGGTCGTGCCGGACCTCCGGTCGGTCGGGCGGCGCCGCCCGCCGACGCGGATGTGCCCGGCAGGGGGATCACCTGCCCGGACCGGCCGGCGCCTCCGGTCGATCCGGGCCGACCCGGCCGTCCGGTGCACCCGGCCCCCGCCGGGTCCGTACCGGTCCGGCCGCTCCCCCGCCGGGACGGCGCCGCCCCGGACGCGGACTCCGTACGGTCGGCAGCGGCCCGTGCCGAGCCCCGCCCCGAGCCCCGTGCCGCGCCGCAGTCCAGCGGCCACAGCCCGTCGGCGACCGGCCGCACCCGGGCGGACCGCCGCGCCGGTGGGGCGGCGGCCACCGGGGTGTCGCCCGGCCGTCGCGTCCCGGCGGACCGCGGCGCCGGCAGCGCCAGGTCCAGTTCCATCGTCCTGCTCCGCACGTGCACCTCCCGCACCTCCCGCACCACTCAGTCGACCTTCACCAGGTCCCACACGCCCGGACCGGACCGCATCCGCAGCACCACCTCACGCGGCGGCTCCTGCGGGTCCTGCACCGACCGGGCGAGCACCCGCCAACAGCTCAGCCGGTCCCCGCCCACCGGCATCGGCGACGGGAACGGCCACGGGGACTCCTCGATCCACTGGTCTCGAACCCCGGTGACCAGAAAATGTTCCCCGCGGCGCGACGGACGCCGGGAGAACTCGACCGGCTCACCGTTCTGCCAGCGCACGTCGATCGCCGCCGGCTGGCGGGACCGGAACAAACGCGAGAAGCCGCCCACTGGCATCACCACGCCCTCCACCCGGTGGCCGGGCCTCGGTTCCCACCACCGGAATCGGTCTCCGGGACGCCCGGCGACGGGGTGCTTCCCCACTCCGCCCACCGGACGCCCCGGCATCGAACGCGCGTTCGACATACGACAGTAGAACGCGTGTTCGATCGTCGCGTCAAGTCGGGTGCCCGGGTGGCGCCACTCACCCACCGACTCCGTGGCGGGGCACCCGGTCCGGACCCGCCGCAACCGGCCGGGCGTGGTGTGATGGGGACATGCACCCGGACACCGACCCCGCCCCCGCGCGGGCGTGCGGTCACCACCGGGGCCGGTGGTCGCGGTGACCGCCGCGCCGTCGCGGGCGCGTCTGGTCGGTCTCGGCCGCGGCGAGTTCGCCGACCGGCTGGGCGAGGCGATCGACGTCTACGTGACCGCGATGGGCTACCGCGGTCGACCGCACGCCAGCGCCGCTCGCTGTGGCTCGAGCACTCCTACCGGCCGGGCTGGCGCTCGGTCGGCTGGCTCGACGAGCAGGACCGGCTCACCGGCATCGGCTACGGCTACTGGGGCGGCCCCGGGCAGTGGTGGTTCGAGGAGGTCCGCCGCGGACTGCGGGCCCGGCGCGGGGAGCCCGACGCCGTCAGCGCCGACTGGCTGACCGACTACTTCGAGCTGACCGAGCTGCACGTCCACCCGCAGGCCCAGGGCTCGGGCATCGGTGAGGCGCTGCTACGGGCGCTGGCCCGCGACGCCGCCCGGAGCCGGATGCTGCTGTCCACCCCCGAGTACGGCCGCGCCAGGCCCGGCCGGGCCTGGCGGCTCTACCGTCGCGCCGGGTTCGTCGACGTGCTGCGCGAGCACCTGTTCACCGGCGACCCGCGTCCCTTCGCCGTCCTCGGGCGCGAGCTTCCCCTGCTCCCCACGGATCACCCGACACACGCCCCCGAGTGACACCGGGACCGTCGTACCCGGGTGGCACGATGACGCCATGCCGTCGCACCACACCGCGCCACCCGCACGCCGTCGATCCCGGACGCGTGCGCTCGTGCTGCTCGCGGTGCTGGCCCTGCTCGCACTGACCGGCTGCGCCCGGGTCCAGGTGGCCCTCGCCGTCCAGCCGGACGACACCGTCGACGGCACGATCGTCGTCGCGACGCCCGCGGGCGCGCCGGACGGTCGCGGCCCGCAGCTGGCGGTCCCGGCCGACCTCACGGACGAGGTCGAGCTGTCGCCGTACGACCAGGACGGCTTCGTCGGCACCCGCGCGGCCTTCGAGAACCTCACCTTCGCGCAGGTCTCGCAGCTGAACCTGCTCGGCGGGAACGCGTCGGGCCGGGCGAACCTGGAGCTGCGCCGGGTCGGGGAGCGGATCGCCGTGCAGGGCCGGGCCGACCTGACCACGATGCCGGTGGACCGGGCCGACGTGCGGCTCGCGATGAGCTTCCCGGGCGAGGTCGTCGAGTCCGACGGCGAGACCGACGGCGGCACCGTCACCTGGGAGTTCGTCCCCGGTGAGGTCTCACAGATCAACGCCTCGGTGATCTCGACCGATCCGAACGCGCCGTCGATCCTGGGCTGGTCGCTCCTGCTGGCCGGGCTCGTCGTCGTCGCGGCGGGGGCCGCCGTGCTGCTGGCCCGGCGCGACCGGAACCCGCCGATCCGGCGCTGAGGGCGCGCCCGTCCGGTCTCAGGCGGCGTCGCGGCGCTCGTCGGCGAGCACGGCGACGGTCTCGCGGGCGGCGGCCCGGCGGGCCTGCGCGCGACGACGCCGCACCCGCCACCCGACGACGCCGGCGACGACCACGACCGCGAGGACCACCCAGCCGGCGATCCCGAAGGCCTTCTCGAACTGCTCGGCGGCCTCGCGCAGCAGGAAGCCCGCGGTCACGTGCACGGCCGACCAAACGGTCGCCCCGACGACGACGGCGGGCAGGAAGCGCCGCAGCGGCAGTCCGGACGCGCCCGCCGCGGCCGGGGTCATCGTCCGCACCACCGGCAGGAACCGGGCGCAGAGCACCGCCCACGGACCCAGCGGCGCAGGGTGCGGGCGGCGTCGTCCCAGGCGTCGCGGCCCATCCGGCCGATGATCCGGGACTCGCGCAGCCGCGGGCCGAAACGGCGGCCGATCGCGTAGCCGATCGAGTCGCCGCAGGCCGCGGCGACCGCGACCACCGCGGTGACCAGCACCGCGGCGGGGACGTCCGGGACGGCCATCGCGGCGCCGATGAGCACGGTCTCGCCGGGCAGGACGAGCCCGACGCCGATCGTGGTCTCGCCGAGGGTGACCAGCCCCGCGACGAGCACCACCACCCACAACGGGACGGAGGTCAGGAAGTCGATGATCTCGGTGATGATGGGAGGCTCCTCGGCCTGGGTGACAGGGCCGCGTCAGTCGACGCAGGGCACCCCGTCGGCGGTCAGCTCGGGCTGGGTGTCGGCGGCCGGGGTCGGGTCACCCGGGGCGCCGCGGCCCGTCCGGTCCTGCCCTCCGTGGTGGCCGGGGCCGTGGACGGTGTCGGCGCGGCGGTGTCCGCGTCGTCGCCGGCCCCGGGGTCGGCCGGCGCCCCGGGCGCGGTCAGCCCGGCGAAGAACGCGGTGACCTGGGCCGGGTCGACCTTCACCGCGACACCCTCGCTGCCGGTCCGGTAGTCGGCCCGGCCGGTGGGGATGGTGCGGAAGGTGACCCGGTCCCCGCGCAGCTGCGAGGCGTGGGCCAGCATCGAGGTGAGGTCCCAGCCCTGGTCGAGCACGACCGCCCCGTTGATCGCCTGCATCAGGTCGGCGACGGCCGTCGGGTCGGTGAGGGTGCCCGCCGACAGCAGCCGGTGGGTCAGCCCCGCGAGGAACGCCTGCTGGCGGCGGACCCGGTCGAGGTCGCCTCGGGCAGGCCGTGGCGTTGGCGGACGAACTGGAGCGCCCGGGCGCCCTGCACGGTCTGCGGGCCCGCGGCGAAGTCGGCGCCCGAGTAGCTGTCGTGCACCGGGGCCTTGAGGCACACCGGGACGCCGCCGAGCGCGCGGGTGATGTCGGCGAACCCGGCGAGGTTGACCTGGGCGTAGTGGTCGATCGAGACGCCGGTGAGCTCCTCGACGGTGCGCACGAGCAGCCTGCTGCCCGCGGCGTTGGCCGCCCGCTCCAGATCCGGCCCGCTCAGGCCCTGGCGGACCAGGTCCGGCCGGGCCATCGCCGCGCCGCGCGCCAGCGCCGAGTTGATCTTGTGCATGCCGAGGCCGGGGACGTCGACCCAGGAGTCGCGCGGGATCGACACCGCGGACGCGCCGAGGTCGGGGTCGTCCGGGATGCGGACCAGCATCAGGGTGTCGGTGTTGTCCTGGCCGTCGGCGTCGCCGGCGTCCAGGGCGTCCAGGACCTCGCGCGGGAGCGGGTTGCCGCGGGCGTCGACCCGGGAGTCGCTGCCGACCAGCAGGATGTCGGTCGCGCCGTCGGCGACGTGCGGGCCGGTGACGTCGGCGGTGGTCAGGCCGCTGGTGCCGCCGACCATCGCCCAACCGGCGCCGGTGGCGAGGAAGACCGCGACCGACAGCGCCGCGACGAGGCCGCGGACACGGTGCCACCGCGGGGCGGAGGTGCGCTGCTCGGCGCGGGGCCAGGGGGCGACCGGGCGCATCGGCGTGGTGGGACGGGCGCCGGGGTCGGCGGGCCGGGACCGCGGACCAGCCGACGCACCGCCGGGGACCGCCGGCGACGACCGGGGCCCGGCGGGTCCGCCGGAGCGGGGCCACGCCTGCGGCGCCCGGGTGTCGCGCCGGGCCGCAGCACCCCGAGCCGCGAGAGGTCCGCGACGACGCGTCGGACGCCGACGGCGTGGCTCCGGAGCGCCTCGTCGCCGCACGGGAGTGGGCGGGGTCGCGGCCCCCCGGGCCGTCGGGGCGCCGGGCGGACGGGGCGTGCCGGCACGGTCCGGTCGCGGACGGCCCGGGGGCACCGGACCCGGCGGCGTCACGCGCTCCCCCGGTCGCGGACGGCGTCCGGCCCACGACGGCGGTCCTGCGCGGCCACCACGGTGCGGACCACCTCGACCATGCCGACGTCGGCGATGACGTAGATCTGGTGGCGGCCCTCGCGGACGGGCCCGGACCAGCCCGGCGAGCTTGAGCTTCGCCAGGTGCTGACTCACCGCCGCCACCGGCTGGCCGAGGACCGCGGCGAGCGTGCCGACGTCGCGCGGGCCGTCGGCGAGCAGCCAGACGATCTGCAGCCGCGAGGTCGCGGCGAGCATCCCGAACGCCGCGGCCGCGTCGGCCAGCAGCTCGGGGTCGAGGGGCTGCGGGCCCTCGGGGGCGGTCTCCACCGGACCTCCAGACAGTTGCGTCACTTACGCAACTGTTACCGTACCGGGCGGTGCCGGGGACCGGAGGAGCACCGTTGGACCGGACGATCGGACGCGACGGTGCCGCGGCGCGGCCACCGCCCGCACCCGCCGGTCCGCCCGCCACGCCCGGCGAGCCCGCCCTGCGGCGCTGGGCGGACGCCGACGCGTTCGCGCTGTTCCGGGGCCTGGAGTCCTCGCGCCGCGGACTCTGTGAGGACACCGCCGCGCTGCGGCTGCACGTCCACGGCGACAACGCCACCGACGCCGTCCGACGCACCGGCGCGGCCGCCCGCGCCCGCCGCGCGCTCGCCGGCCCGTTCTCCGGCCTGATGACGGTGCTCGGGGTGCTGCTCGCCGTCGCCGGCAGCCCGGCAGCGCGACGCTGGTGCTCGTGGTCGCCGCGCTCGGCGTCGGGCTGCGCCTGTGGCACGCCGTCCGCAGTGACCGGCTCTCGCGGGAGCTGCGGGCGCACGCCGCGACCACGGTGACGGTCCGCCGCCGCCCTGCCCCCGGGACGACACCGCGGGACAGCGAGGTGCCGCCGGAGGACCTGGTGCCCGGCGACGTCGTGCTGCTCGGCGCGGGCGACCCCGTCCCGGCCGACGCGCGGCTGCTGCGTGCCCGGGACCTGCTGGTCGACCAGTCGTCGCTGTCCGGGGAGCTGCTGCCGGTGGCGAAGGCTCCGCCGTCGTCACGGGCGCCGTCGTCACGGGGGCCGCGCCCGGCGCCGCGGCGACGGCCGTCGCGGCCGGGTCCGACGACGGGCGGTCACCGCGCACCCGGCGCTGCTGTTCGCCGGGAGCACCGTGGTGCGCGGCACCGCGACGGCGGTCGTACTGGCCACCGGCGCGCACACCCACACGAGGAGCTCGCCGGGCGCGGCCGCCGTCCCCGGCCGGAGTCGGAGGTGGACCGGGGCCTGCGGTCGGTGCGCCGGGCACTGGTGCGCTGCATGCTGCTCGCGGCGCCGCTGGTGCTGCTGGTGAACGTCGAGGTGTCCGGCGACGTGCGGCAGGCGCTGCTGTTCGCCGTCGTCGTCACGGTGGGGCTGGCCCCCGAGCTGCTGCGCTGATCGTCGGGACCACGCTGCTGCTGCGCGGCACACCCGGCTGCGCGAGTCCGGGGTGCTGGTGACCCGTCCGGAGGCCATCCCGACCTCGGGTCGATCGGACGTCGCCTGCCTGGACAAGACCGGACCAGATTATGACGGTACTCACACACGTCTGCCAAAGTCCCAGGTCAGAGCACCTACCGCACCGGAGAGACCCTGATGACCGAGCCCCTCGTCGGAACCGACACGCTGCCACCGTACGAACCTGACATGTTTGCGACACTGGGTCCCGCGATCGTGAGGTGGTCCCTGGAGAACGGTCTCCGGGTCCTCGACGGCAAGTCTGCGGGCGCTTTGTTCGTACCCACGCGGTCGTAGTACGCGTTCATTTGCCACTGGTACCGACTACGCGACGACGGAGAGTTCTACTACCGTGGCGGCGCGATTAGGCTCGCGCGCGGCTCGCTGAAGTCTCCGCTGGGAGCCTGGCTCGCGACCGTGGACCTCACGGGGCCCGTGCGATTCAATGGGTTCCAGTCTCGGAACCGCTGCGGTGAGCTCCTGGGTCGACGGCAGTCGATGCCACTGATTCAGATCGCGGCGGTCTCGGAGAGCCAGACTTAGAACACGTTCAACTATGTTGCGGGCTGGAACGCGCGCGGCACAGAACTCGTCAAGAACTACGATCTGGACCCCGGCAAGAAGCACATCTTCTCGCCGGGGGCCCGTAACGTAGCCGGTGGCAAAATCACCGTGGTCTCCTCGCGGGCTGCCACGATTCGCGGCTCTCGCCCGACATTGGTCATCGCGGACGAGTGTTCCGAGTGGACGGTGTCCAACGGCGGTCGACGCTTGTGGGAGACCATTGACGACAACGCGACGAAGGTCGACGGTTCCCGGGTGCTCGCACTCATGAACACATGGTCGCCGGGCTCGGGCTCCGTCGCGGAAGACATCTACGATAGCTGGCTTAACGAACGCACTGGTGCTACAGTGAACGAGCGTCCGCTGTTGTATTGGTCGCGGGAGGCATCCGCAGACACCGATTGGTCGGACCGGCGTCGATCGAACGGACACTGGCATACATTTACGATGAGTGTCCGTGGGTGAACCAGTCGTAGGTTCTGTCAAAGATCATGGCGCCGATGAAACCCGTGGCGAGTTCCATGCGCGAATTCGGGAATCTGATCGTGTCGGACCTGAGTTCATGGGTTTCGAAACAGGACTGGGACGCCAACGCGTGTGACGATCGAATCGTCGATGGCGACGAGATCGTGCTGGCTCTAGACCCGGCGCTCACCGAAGACGCCACGGTCCTTATCGGCTGTCGACTGTCGGACGGGCTCGCACAGCCGCTATTCACGTGGGACCCAGCGACGATGCATCGGGACCTGGACGTGGCGACGCTCGACGCGGCTGTCGCGGACGCATTCGATCGGTTTCAGGTCCGCGCGTTCGCTGCGGACGTACATCCGTTGGAAGGTCGCGTGTTGGTGGACTGGCCAGCCGCGTACGGCGATCGGCTGTGGCTTGATGCGTCGGCGAAGCACCTGATTGGTTTCGACATGCGCGCGTTGAAGCTCGATGTCGCGCGGGCCGCAGAACTCGTCGCAGACGACATCGCGAACAAGTCGTGCCCGCATGTCGGGGACCCGCTGTTGACGACGCATGTGGTCAACGCTCAGCGCCGCCCGTATCGAGAATACGTGTCGCTGGGGCGCGGTCACCGGGACCGTAAGATCGATGGTGCGGTGTCGTTGGTACTCGCACGACTCATGCGCCGATCGGTGTTGGAGTCCGACGCGTACACACGGCGATCTCAGGGCTCAAAGGTAGTGGTGTTTCGGTGATGCCGGATGTGGAGCTGATCGAGCGGTTGCTCGCGACGGGCAACAGCCTCTAGTGGAAGCGGCGGACGCGGGACCGCTATTATCGAGGCTCGTAGCGCCTGGCGATGTTGGGTCTTGCGACGCCGCCGGAAATGCAGTCGCTTCAGACGGTGGTGAACTGGTGCCGGACCACGGTGGACGCGTTAGCCGAACGACTCGATGTCAGCGGTTTCCGCACGGGTGATCCGGGCGCCGATGAGCTGCTGTGGTCGTGGTGGAAGCGCAACGACATGGTGGTTGCCTCCGATGCGGCGCACACGGAAGCTCTCGTGCAAGGTATCGCGTTTGTGGTCGTCGGCCGTGATCCGGGCGAGCCGTCGGTGCCGCGTTATACGGTGGAGTCTTCCGAGGCGCTTACGGTGGAGTTCGACCAGTTCGGGCGTCACTTGCGGGCGGCTCTGCGCCGTTACATTGAGCCGGAGACCGGCGAGCTGTTCGTGACGTTGTATGGGCCGAACGTCACGAGAAGCTACCAGCAGCGTCATGCGCGCTGGCATCTCGTGGACGAGGACGAACACCGGTTGGGTGTCGTGCCGGTCGTGCCGGTGGTCAACAGGTCTCGGGTCACCGACTGGTTCGGTGAGACCGAGATGAAAGACGTGATGACCATCGTGGACGCGGTGTGTCGGACGGCGACTAATCTGTCGGCGGCGTCGGAGACACTGGCGGTGCCGTCGAGGTACGTGATCGGTGCATCGCGCGATGACTTCGTGGACGCGGAAACCGGCGAGCCGATCCCGGTGTGGGAGGGCTATCTCGGCCGGTTGAACGCGCTGAGCAACGCTGAGGCCCGCGTGGTGCAGCTCGACGGGTGCAAGCCTTGAGAACTTCACGAAGACGATTGAGCTGTACGGCAAGGTCGTGTCGTCGTTGACGGGCCTACCGGTGCACTATCTGGGGATTTCGCCGAACGGGAATCCGAGTTCTGCCGATGCGATCCGCTCGGGCGAGTCGCGGCATGTCAAGCGTGCTGAACGTAAGCAGTCTGGGTTCGGCTCCGCGTGGTCGCAGGTCAGTGACATCGCGTTGCGGCTGGTCGCGGGTGCACAGTTACCGGTGTCGACGACGTGGTCGGATGCGTCGACGCCCACGGTGGCGGCGAAAGCTGATGCGGTCGTGAAGCTCGTGCAGTCGCGGATTCTGCCGGTGGAAGGCGCGTGGCTGGAACTCGGCTATGACGCGGACAAGCGGGCCTTGTACCGGTCGCTGATGTCGGGTGATCCGTTGCAGCAGGTACTTGAGTCGTTGGTGCCGCCACCGCGCGAGGAAGCTCCACGCGGTGCGGTTGAGTGAGTTCAAGCGGTCCCAGAACGTCGTCGCGGCTCGTGTGAGTGTGGCAGCAGCGTCGGTGTTGACGCCGCTGTTGGATGCGGAGCGGTCGAGTCTGATGTCGTCGCGGTCGCGGGCGCGTTGGAGTCCACGGTGCTCGGCGCCCGTCGGGTGCTGGAGCACCTGGCGGACGAGTTCTACCAGAGTCAACGTGACGTTCACGTCGGCGCGCGGTCGCATGTCAGCTTACCGTAGCGGCGCTATGGCTCTTCGGCGCTCGCGTCGGGTCTCGCGCGTGTGGGTCTGCGGCCGGGACACCGGTTCACGTCGTTGCCACACGCGGGTAGCGACCGTGACTCGACACACACGTGCTGCGCCACGGTTGCGAGTCATGGACCTGACGCACACAGATCGGGCCGCGCTCGGGTTCGCGCGCACCAGCGGCGGCACGTCGTCGTGTGCGTTTTGCCTGATGTTGATCAGCCGTGGGCCCGTGTACCGGTCGGCTGTCAGCGCGGGAGCCATGACGAGTTTCCACAATCACTGTGATTGCGTCGTCGTACCGGTGTTCACAAAACATTCATTTCCAGGTCGCGCAGAGTTCATGCGCGCAGAGCAGCAGTGGATCGATTCCACACGAGGCACCACGGGTGCCTCAGCAGTGACCGCGTTCCGGCGCTCACTGGCTACCGACGGCTCCCGGCGAGCCGCATGAGGCCCCAGGAGGACCCATGACAGACACCGACACTGGCGCCACGGCCGAGCTCAAGTTCGAGGAACTTCCCGAGCACTGGCGTAAGGAGCTCCGCGCGGTGCGCGACGAGTGTGCCCGACGGCGAAGCTCCGAGAACGCGCTGACCGCGTAGAACCAGCAGCTCACCGAGCAGAACGCGCAGCACGTGGAGGCGCTGAACACGGCCCAACTGGAGCATCTGCGCTACCGGGCCACGGTGAACGCAGGCGTGCCGCTGGAGAACGTGGAGGACTTCGCGTCGAGACTGCGCGGCACCGATGCCGCCGAGATCACGGCCGACGCGGTGGAACTCGCACGGATGTTCACGCAGACACGTCCGGCGCCGACTGGGTCCACCGCGCACGGTGTCGACCACTCGCAGGGTCGCGGTAACCGTCGCGATGCTGCACCACTTGATCCCGCGAACCAGCTCCGCGACTTGATTCAGGCGCAGCTAGGGCGGGACTGACCACTACACGAAGGACGAAGACTATGGCCCCGGTGAATGTCGCCTCTGGCGCGCCCATCGATCCCCGGTTCACCGACGACATCGCGCACGGTCAGGGACGCCTCGGGCGCCCGGACACGCCAGAGCATCTACTGCCGAAGGAGGTCTCGGGCGACATCTTCACCAAGGTCGCGGAGAACTCGTCGCTGCTGTCCCTGGGATAGCAGATCCCGGTGTCGATCCGAGAGAACGTGATCCGGCGGGCGTCGACGAATCCCGAGGCCGGTCAGGTCGGCGTCGGCACGAAGCTCGTCGAGCGTGAGGGTCACCTCAAGCCGCTGTCGGGTTTCGCCTACGGTGAGGAGCGTACGTTCTCGCCGGTGAAGTTCGCGACGATCGTGCCCGTGTCGGAGGAGTTCCTGCGGGCGAATCCGGACGGGCTCTACAGCGAGCTTGCAGGTAAGCTGTCCGGCGCGATCTCCCGCGCGGTGGAGCTCGCGGCGTTCCACAACCGTAACTCGCTGACCGGTGAGCCGATCCAGGGCACCGACGCCAACGGCTCCGTGATCGGCTCGATCCCCGACGACCATAAGCTGCAGGTCAACGCGACCGACAGTCTCGTGGAGCAGATTCTCACCGGCTACGACCTGATCGTGTCGGCGGAGCAGAAGAATTTCGACTTCACCGGCTTTGCCGCGCACCCGCAGTTCCGTGCGAAGCTCGCCACAGCACGCGACCGGCTCGGGAACCTGGCATATGCCACCGGGGTCGAGTCCAAGGGCCCGGTGAACCTGACCGCGCAGGTCGGAAGCTTCCTGGGCCTGCCGGTGGCGTTCGGCAAGGCGGTCTCCGGTCGTATCGGGAACAACGCCGGTACCGACGTGAAGCTGATCGGCGGGGACTTCTCCCAGTTCGCCTACGGGTTCGCCGACGCGATCCGGATCAAGGTCTCGGACCAGGCGGTCGTGCGTGGAGTCTCGATGTGGGAGACGAACCAGGTCGCGGTGCTCGCCGAGTGCACCTTCGGCTGGTACGTCAACGACCCGACCGCGTTCGTCGCGTGGGAACTCGCGACCAGCGGCGACAAGGCAAAGCCTGCTGCTGCCAGCGGCGGTCGTAAGCCCGCCAAGGACCCGGAGCAGGCCTAAGCACCGGAGCTGATCGCGGTCCCGGTGGAGCCGACACCGGAACCAGCGGAGCCGACTCCACCGGAGTCGCGACCGGTACGACCACCGGATTCCATCTGGGGTCATCGACCTGCGGGAGGCCGACGGAATGCACGCGACGGTCGCTGACGTCGAGACGCTGCTCATGCGGGAGCTCGCCGACACCGAGCGCGAGTTCGCCGCGCGCATGATCGCCATGACCGAAGCACGCTTGCGGGCGCGGATACCGGACCTCGATGACCGCGTGGCGCGTGAGGCCGGTTTCGCCGACCGAGTCAACTACGTGATCGCGAGTGTCGTCGCGCGGCGGATCAGTAATCCGACCGGCGGTACCAGCAGTTTCGAGGTCATCGGGCCGTTCTCGATCCGGGACCAGTCGTCGACGGGCTCCGGCGACTGGCTCACCGCAGACGAGTGGGCGCTGCTGGGGCTCGCGACCGGGGCGTTCACGATCCGGCCGGTGATCAGTGCAGCCGACGACGGTGTTCGCCGTGGCTCGAAACCTGACTGGTGGTGGGACTTCGCATGAGGCGCCGGGTGAAACTTCGTCGACCGGGTCCACCGGATGCGTTCGGCGACCGCGCGGAGGCCGCCGAGTTCTGGGACACGAGTCCGTGGGTGATCGGGATCGCGTCGAGCCATGACGACTCCGACGGCCGCCAGAACCGCACGAGCACTCGGATCGAGTGCTATGTGCCCGCACAGAGCACGGAGGCCCGTGCAGGCGATCAAGTCAACATCGACGGCAGCTGGTTCGACGTGGACGGTGTTCCGGCCCGTGCGGAGTCCCCGTTCACGTCACGACTCGGCGGTTACGTAGTGCAGCTAAAACGATACGAAGGGTGACAGGTCGTGCGTTATGAAGGTTCCGTGGACCTGTCGCAGGTGCTCAACAGCGACAGGCTCGAACGGGAGCTTGCTGCGGTCGCTCGGCGAATCGCGCGATCGGCGCAAGCCAGCGCACCGCGACGCACCGGAGCTCTCGCGGGCTCTGTAGACGTCTCCACCGAACGCAACAGCGGCACCACGCGCGACCGCGTGGTCGCACACGTCACGGTGAGCGCGCCGTACGCGGCATCAGTCGAGTTCGGCACGAGCCGTATGCGCGGCTCGTTCTGGCTCCGGCGTACAGCGCAGTCGGCATGAGCGACATGGAGCCGTTCCCGGACATCGAACAGGTGCTCGTGACACTGTTCGCCGACATCGCGCCGACGGTGACCGAGGCACCGGAGGGATTCACACCGCCGATGGTGCGCGTGAGCCGGACCGGCGGCTCCGACGATGGCCTCACCGATTCACCGATCGTGGAGACCACGTGCTACGGCGCCACGCGCGCGGAGTCATGGGCGCTCGACGGTCTCGTACGGCAGCGGGTACTCGCGTGTGCCGCGACCGTCGTCGACACGGTGTTGATCGACACCGCGTCGACCGTCACGCCCGCTCAGCAGCTCTCGGACCCACGGCTGGACATCCGCGCGGTGAGTTCCAGCTACCGATTCGGACTGCGCAGACGCAGTCCCTACATGGAGGACAGCTCACATGGCTGACACGGACCTTCTCACGCTCAAGCGTGCGAAGGCAGGCAACATTCGCAAGGTTCTCGACGCGGTGGTCGCGGTGGCGCCGATGAGCGCACCGGTGCCGGAGACGTTCACCGTGGCTGGCGCGCTGCAGGAGCTGCCGCCGGAGTACCGCACGATCGGCTGGGTGTCGAAGAAGGACGGCTACAAGTGGTCCCGTGACACCGACAGCAGCGACATCGAGTCCCACGGCTCGGTGGAGCCCACGCGCCGTGACATCACCAAGGACGTCACCGGGCTCGCGATGACCGCGCAGGAGACCTCGCGGCTGACGCTGGAGCTGTCGAACAACGTGGACCTGTCGGAGGCCCGACTTGTCGACGGGGAGCTGAGCTACACGCGTCAGGTCGCGCCGTCGACGCGTTACTGGCGCCTGATCGCGATCGGCATCGACGGCTCCGGGAGCGACGCGTTCTACGTGATCAACGTGCTGCCGCGCGCGACGATCTCCGAGTACGGCGAGCTGACCTGGTCGGATGAGGACGCGCTGACGTATCCACTGACGTGGTCTGCCACCGTGGACCAGGACCTCAAGTACAGCTTCCGGCAGGTGCTCGCGGGGCCCGGCTTTGAGTCGAGGGCCGCCGACATGGACTTCAGCGGCGCCGTCGCCGTCGCCTGAGCCTGCGCCGAAGCCGCCGCGAGGTGGCAACGGTTCCGGTTCCGGTTCCGATGATGACGCCGCCAAGCCCGGGCCGACGAAGTGATGAGCAGCAGGTCTGAGCGCAGGTCATGGGACGCCTATGTCCGCGAGTCCCGCGAGAAGTACTCCGAGGTCGATCTCGGCGCTGAGGGCGTCGTGCGCGTGTATGTGCCGTCGTCGACGGCGATGGAGCGGTTGTCGACGCTGGACGCGAACGACCAGTGGTCCCAGATCGACGTGCTCTTCGGCGACGAGAACGGTGCGAAGCTGCGCCGGGTCGCCGGGGATGAGCCGATCACCGCGCTACAAGCTCTCGTCACCGACGTGATGCGCGATCTGGGTCTCGACGACATGGGAAACTGATCCGCTGCTGGGAGCTCATCGACCGCTACGGACCCGAGCTGGAATACGACCTGCACCATGAGCTGGGGCTCGATCTTCTGGACTGGTTCCGTGGCGAACACCGGTGGAGCAAACTCGTGCGGCTCAGCGCGCGGCTGCCGGAGCACGGCTCGTTCAAAGCCGCGATGCTCGATGACGACGAGTACGCCGAACGCATGGGCGTTCAGGGCGACGCCGACGCTGATCGCGTGGCGCCGAGCTACCGGGGCTATGACCCGGTGCTTGCGCGGTTGACCGACATCGCGGACCTGTTGCTGTCGCTGCGCACGACGGTGGTCGCGGTGAACTCCGAGAGCGGTCGGGCGCCGTCGACCCGATTCATGCCGAGACCGGAGACCGCGTTCGACCGGCTTGAGCGTCGTCGGTCACGTCAACAGCTCGATGCGCTCTCAGCAGTGCTTACACCAGGAAGGTGAACGACAGTGGCGCTCACGACCGCCCAGGTCAGTGTCCGCGTGGTACCCGATGTGCGCGGCTTCCAACGTCAGGTCCGCCGTGATCTGACCGCTGCGAAGCTCCAGCCGGTGCGTGTACCCATGCGGGTCGCGACCGATCGCATGGTCGTCGGCATGCGTCGCGCGTTCGACAGCGTGCAGAGCCATGCGGCGCGTGCGTCCGTGCGCGTGGCGCAGGCGTTCGCAGCGCAGATGCCACGTGCGTCGGCAGCCGTAGCGCAGTTCGCGGCGGGCTTTCAACGCGTGGAGTCGACGGCGAACGGTGTCGCGGCGCGCATGCACCAGTTCGGTGCGACGACGCGCCGGGCACTCGACAGCACGTCGGCACCGCTACGGAACTTCCACGCGGGCTTCCGTAGCGCCGATGGTGCCGCATCGGCGTTGACCGGTCGCATGGGCTCGTTGGGCGGGCTCAGTCGCCGCGCGTTCGAGGCCGCAGCGCAACCGTTGCGGAACTTCCATGCCGGGTTCACACAGCTCGGCGCGGCGTCATCGGCGTTCTCCGGGCGCATGGGCACACTCGGCGGTGTCAGTCGCCGCGCGATTGGCGGACTCGGCTCCACGTTCGCCCGCGTGGGAACCTCTATCCGTGCAACGGCCCAGTCGATTGGTGCATCGATCCAGAACGGCATCGACACTCCACTGCGAGGTGTCGCACGGAGGGCCGGTGGGCTCGCAGCCGCCGTGGGACTCGGAAGCCTCGGCTCCAGCGCACTACAGGCCGCACAGGACATCTAGAACACGCGGCTGACGCTGACGGGACTCTACGGGTCCGCGCAGGACGCCGGGGACATGATGGAGCGGTTGAAGCGGCTCTCGTCGAACTCACCGATCGAGTACCAGGCCTACGCGAAAGCGAGCCAGCAGCTCGCCTACATGGGCGTCAAGGGCCAGCAGGCCGAAGATGTCCTCCGCAATGTGGGCGCCTCGATCACGAATGCTGGCGGCGACTCGTCCGCGATGGAACGCGCCAACGACGCGCTGCTGCGGATGGTCAACTCCGGCCGCGTGTACGCCTCGGACCTTCAGCAGCTGTCCTAGACCGGCGTCCCGATCTATGCCTCGCTTGCCGAGCACATGGGCGTCACGACCGAACAGCTCAAGAAGATGGTCACCGAAGGCGTCGTGAAGATCGACGACGTGCTGACCACGATCGGCAGCGGAAGCAGTAAAGCATTCCAGATGACGATTGCTGGCTCCGAGAGCGCCAGTACATCGATGAAGAACCAGTGGAAGATCGCCACTGACAACGTGCGCATAACGCTCGGCGAGATGCTGGAGCCCATGACCGACCGGTGGGCGCCACAGATCGCACAGCTCGGCGCGAGAGTCAGTGACGGGCTCCGGCAAATCCCCGGCACGTTCCGGGAGATCAAGAGGACCGCTGACGACTGGGGTGTCACGGCTGCGATCGAGGACTTCCGGTCAGCGGTCGCGCGACTCGTCCAGGGCGCGCTTCCGGTGTTCCGGGGCATCATGGTAGGGCTCGGCGTCGCGTTTGGTGCCGCGATGGTCGCGTTACGGCCGCTCATGAACGTGCTGGGCGAGTTCGGCGACTGGCTCTCGGCGCACGAGTCGGTCGCGGCGGCTCTGGGTATCGCGATCGGCGCGGTGTCTGCGGCGTTCATCGGTCAGAAGATCGCGGTGGCATCCGTATAGGCTGCGCAGCTTGCGTTGACGCCGGTCGTGCAGGGTTCGAAAATTGCGTGGGACGGCGCCAAGAAGTCCGTGGAATTGTGCACGAATGCGTACGCAGCGTTCCGCAACGGGCTCGCGTGGACCGTTGCGAAGCAAATGCTGGTCAATACGTGGATGAAAATCTGCACGGTTACGTAGGCGGCGTTCAACGCGGTCATGGCGGCAAATCCTATTGCGCTCGTCGTGATCGCGCTGGCGGCGTTCGTCGCAGCCATCGTGTGGGCTTGGAACAATGTGGACTGGTTCCGCGAAGGCATTCTCAATTTGTGGGCGAAGCTGCAATCGGTGGGCGACTGGATATCCAGCGTATTCACTGTGGCCTGGACGGGCCTGGGAGATGCGATCTCGTGGACCTGGAACACGCTGATTAAACCAGTTCTCGACCTATTCCACGATATCGCCATCTTTGTCGGTCAGGCGATCATTGCGCTGGCGATCGGTCCGCTGGTACTTGCCTGGAAGGGTCTCGGCGTCGCGTTCCAGTGGTGCTACGACACGCTGATTAAGCCGACGTTCGAGGCTTTCGCCGAGATGGCTAGCTGGCTGAGCGAGAACGCGTTGAGACCCGCATGTAACGGCATCAAGTTGGCGTGGCAGCTCATGTGTACTCTGATCCAGTGGTGCTACGACACGATTGTGGCGCCTGTGTTTCGGGCGTTTGCCGCTGTCGGCAGCTGGCTGTGGAACAATGCCCTATCGCCGGTGTTCGACCTGATCAAAGCTGGCTGGCAGCGGATGTCGGACATGTTCACGTCGGTGTATGGCACGCATCTGCACCCGTTGTTTCAGGCGTTCGCGGACCGCGTCCGCTGGTTCAAAGACACATTCACGTTGTTGGTCGACGGCATCATCGGCGTGTGGGATCGGTTGCGTGACGGCTTCAAAAAGCCTGTCGTGTGGGTGGTCGACACTGTGTACAACAAGGGCATCGGCGGCCTCTGGAACCAGGCGAAAGCGATTATCCCGTTACCGGACTTCAAGCCCGCGCCGACGTTTGCTGTCGGCGGTGCTGTCCGGGGGCCCGGCAGTGCGACCAGCGATTCCATCATTGCCCGGTTGTCCCACGGCGAGCACGTACTGACCGCGCGGGAAGTACGTGCTGCGGGCGGTCACGGAGCTGTTGCTCGATGGCGTGAACGGTTGCTGACCGGCGGATTACCGGCTTTCGCCACCGGTGGGCCGGTGACGTGGCAAGAACTGTCGGCGGCGATTAAGCAGGGAATCCCACGGGCCCGCATCACTGACACTATGCGGCCGGGCGCTGCCGACATGCACGGCAGAGGAAAAGCCATTGACATTGCAGGTCCACGGCCACTAGACATGCCGTTTATGCTGTCGGTCAACCGGTGGATCGCCAGCAATTATCCGAGCAGTTACGAGCTGATTCACACACAGCCAGGCGCGGTGAATCTGAAATCCGGTCGGCCCCACACGTATAATCCACAGACCCGCGCGGGTCACGTGAACCATGTGCATTGGGCCAACGCGGGCGGAGGTCTCGCCGACACGGTGTCGGGCTGGGTCGAGTCCGGCTACAACTGGATGCTCGACAAGGTCAGGGCCCTGTTCGACGCGGTGACGGGTCCACTGCGCAACAGTGTCAAGTCGCTGTTCGGCGGTGGAGAGCTGCCGCATCTCATGGCGCGCGGCCAGGTCGACACGTTGTTCGACAGCACACGGGACAAGCTGTTCGGCATCGCGGGCGACTCCGGCGGCGCCCCGGGCGGTGATGTTCCGGGCACCGGTGTTCAGCGGTGGGCTCCGTTGGTGCTGTAGGCGCTTGGCATGCTTGGTCAACCGGCGTCGCTGCTGCCGGTGGTTCTGCGTCGCATGAACCAGGAGTCCTCCGGCGATCCGAACGCGATCAACTTGTGGGACTCCAACGCACGCCGGGGTGACCCGTCGATTGGGCTTATGCAGGTCATCGGGTCCACGTACCGCGCCTACGCTGATCCCCGGCACAATTTCGGCCAGCGCGACCCGCTGTCGAACATTCTCGCTGGCATGCGGTGGTCGATCAAGCGCTACGGGTCACTGGCCGCTGGCTTCAACCGGAAGGGCGGCTACCGCAACGGCGGCTGGCTGGCAGCTGTCGACGGCTACCAGACGATCCGCACACACGGCGAGCCCGAAGCCGTGCTGACACCGCACCAGTGGTCGACGGCATCAGCGGCCTTACGTCAGGTCCACCGGGACCGCGCCACCGCACGCGACGGTCGACAGAGTGTACGCCGCACGATCCAGTTCGGTGACATCCACGTGCGGGAGACCGTCGACATCGACCACATGTTGAACCGCGCGAGTTTCCTCGCAGCCCGAGCCTAACGGAGGTGAGCAGCCGGTGATCACGAGCGTCTAGCTCGTCGACAACGACCGCGAGTTCACGTTCCAAGACCCGTCGTGGGGCAACAACGACGACATCGTGTGGACGAAACTCGTCGTGTCATCTCCGGAGGTCCGCGCAAGCACGACTGTGCGGGTCGCGGGCTCCGGCGTCATCGACAGGACACGGTTCCACGGTGCCCGCGCAGTGTCGCTGGAGTGTCGGCTCGCAGCCACGCCAGCGGCGAAAGTGGACGCGCTGACACGCATGCTGGGACCGGCCGCACGTCCACGACTCATCGTGACCGACACCGATTGGGAACCGTGGCCCCGGCGCGCGCTACGCGTACGCGTGGACCAGTACGCGGTCTGCGAACTCATCCACACGTCGTCGTGGTTCCGGGACGTCTCGGTGCAATGGACAGCACCTGAGGGCATCTGGACCGCTGCCGACACGGTGCGCTACGAGATCGACCTGGGCGCCGACGGCCGACAGGGCCGCGTGTATCGACTGCGTTCGCCACGCGTGTACGAGGCTACCGGCGCGACCGGTGTCGTGTCGTTCGACAATCCCGGCACGAGCACATCAGAGTGGACCGCGCGGCTCCACGGACCCTGTACGGGACCACGGCTCACGTGCGACGACACCGGTGACGCGGTCGTGTTCGACTCGTCGTTTCGGCTGGCCGCAGGCGAGTTCGTGGAACTCGACTCGGCCCACCGCGACCGTGTACGCGCAAGGCAACGCGTCACTGTCGCGGCTGCACCGCCGCTGGACTTCGCGAGTCGGTGGAGCTGGTGGAGATCAGGCCCAACCACATCCGATCCGCTTTAATCCGACGTCCGGCGTGGACACTGGGGCTCGTGCGAGTATCGAGTTCCGTCCGAGCTGGATTTGACACAGGAAGAGGCCCAACAGATGGCACTGTAGACACCGCTGTGGATGAAGCCGCCGAGGGTGACGCCGAGATCACGTACACGGCCGCACAGGACCGGGGGCTCATCGCGAGCATTTTCTCCCGCGAAGGCGTCCTGGACTATGATGCCGGAGACCTGTAGGTAACCTAGCGTGCCCAGGGCGCGAACTTCTCCGTGGATGTCGCACCGGGCTGCTGCGCGATCGTCGGCGACGACGTCAGCGACCAGGGCACGTATCTGTGCCGGTCAACGACGCCTATCAACGTCGCAGTGCCGCCGAAGCCCGCGTCAGGTCAACGGGAGCATCTGCTGGTCGCACGTGTGCGGGACTCGCTGGCAAACGGCGTGTACGCGCCTGCGTACGAGTGGTCGATCGAGCTGCTGGAAGACCCAGGCTCCGGTCGACCTGAGCTGCCGGGCTCCGCGATCGAGCTCGCAACCGTCACAGTGAGCGCCGACGCGGTGTCGGTGACCGCAGCCGCCATCAGTGACCTGCGTCAGCGGTCCGTGGTCGGCACACCGGCACTCAGCGGCGACATGTACGCCTCCGGCATGCACCCGGCCTACGGCGGCCGTGATTCCACGCGACCGTTGACGTGGATGAAGAATCCAGACGGCTGGGTCGTGCTCTCGGGCTGGGTCCGGCGCACCGGCGGCAACTACACGATGCGCGCGAACCAGACCGCATGGTTTCGACGGCAACACGAACGCCGCTTTACTGCCAGTCGACGCGCGACCGACCGGTATCCGCGACTTCATCGGGCTCACAGCGAACGGTCCCGCGCACTACGCGGTACATCCATCAGGTCGTGTGTCGTTCCGGTTCCCGTATGAGACAACGTTGACCCAGAACGCGACGTGGTTCAGTTTCGACGGCTGCATGTTCCGCGCGAACAGCTTCTGACCAGGAGACCCAGATGCTTTAGACACCGCTGTGGATGCAGGCGCGCACCGGTGCGCCGGTGATCGAGTATCCGCTCGGCGAGGACCGGCAGACCGTGATGCCCTCGGCGTTCGCACGTGCAGGCGTCGTGGACCGAGATTCCGGCGCGCTCCGAGTGACACGCGGAGACAACTCGACAGTCGTGGTCGCAGCGGGCCGATGCGTCATCGACGGCGGCGAACGACTCTCCGGGCCCGGCATGTACCTGTGCACGTCGACGGCTGCAGAAACCGTCGATGTCGCGCCAGACACGGTTGTGTTTGCACAGGTCCACGACAAGCGAGACGGCGCCACGGACCGCAGCACATGGATCATCACGAGTGCCGTGGAGATGCCGACCGATGCGATCGCGCTGGCCCACATCGACAGCAACGGCACCGTTTGTCGACGCGCGACGGCATGCCAGCAGCGGTTCCGCTGACATCGTCGGTACGTTCGGCGCGACAGGCATCGACAGCCGATACTACCAGGCACCGGACCTGACTTTGGTCACCCGAGCCTGGTTTCGCAGCTTGTACTGCGCTGAGCTGCGGTGATGTGTTTG
Source organism: Pseudonocardia sp. ICBG601 (assembly GCF_020496245.1). NCBI lineage: Bacteria > Bacillati > Actinomycetota > Actinomycetes > Pseudonocardiales > Pseudonocardiaceae > Pseudonocardia > Pseudonocardia sp. ICBG601. Next base: position 35,141 of record NZ_JAHLJA010000173.1, read on the forward strand.
CGCGGGAGCGGTGTGAGGCACTAATTCGTGCTCTACGCTCGGTCAGGTGGCGTGGGTGAGGCGGGTACGGACGGCCTCCGGGGCGACCGCGGTCCCAGATCGCCGAGTCCGTGCAGGGCCATCGACGGATCGTGGCCCATGTCGGGTCAGCGCACACCGAGGCCGAGCTGGGCCTGCTGGTCGAGCAGGCCCGTGGGCTGATCGACGACGCTGCACAGCAGGCCCTGGATCTGGGCGTCGCGCCGTCACTCCCGCGGGCCGAGCTGATCGCGCCCACCGCGGCCGGCGGTGCCACGCAGGAGGGGCTGTTCGGCCAGATGCCGCGGCGCGCCCCGAGCACCACAACCCGGCGGGTGGGTGCGCCGCAGGTGATCACGACCGGGTCGCGGTGCTGTTCGACATCCTCGCCGAGGTCTACTACGCGGGCCTCGGGTTCGCAGAGGTCGCTGATGACACGTTCCGCGACCTGGTGATCGCCCGGATCGTCGAGCCCACGTCCATCCTGGACACCGGTCGGGTGCTGGCCGGTCTGGG
>NZ_JAHLJA010000174.1:0-9585 GCF_020496245.1 Pseudonocardia sp. ICBG601
ACGAAGCAATCGCGACACTCTTACCGCGTCCCAAGCTAGCACAAGGAAAGCCGACGCAATGATTGCCCATTCCAATGCAGTGTGAATTGCGGAGAGATTCATAGATTTCCATCGATCAGCGACTTACTACCTCTGGGTCAAGACTTCCGCCTGCGAATTGGCGCTGGGCCTACCAGCAATTCTGGATAACTTTGTCGACTCCGAGGATTTCCGCAGCAAGCGCACCCACTCCGATCCCCCCTCCTCGAAAACCTCCACTAGAGCAGTCTTGAACTTCTTTCCCTGCTTTTTCTTCGCTTGCAGCTTATCGATGACCTTGCCGACGCCGCCAAACTTGTCCACAATCCGCTTAATCTTAATAATCTTCGCGGCGGCTACCGCATTAGAGCCAATCGCAATAAGAATCCCGTACGAGCACTGCGCGAGATTGAAAGCATAAGGCGCCGCGCCAGGCGACGTCTTGTAGTTACTTTCCAGCCACGCGATAGTAGCTTGATCTCCCTGGCGCAGAACGTCCTCAGGGATTGAATCGATAACACGGAGAGCGCTCTCCACCGCAGTCACGTCTTCCCCGACTGAAGACGCCACTAACTTCAAATCTTCCGCGGACACAATGCCCGCAGCCGAAGCAGTCACCGACTGAGTCTCAGCCGAAGCGATCCCCGTAGCCGACCCCATCGCAACAGCCACAACCAACACAGTCCCGATAACACGAGACGCAGATGCGAACTTCTTTGTACTCACGACCGCATCCGAGCACGCCCCCCCCCCGTTGGTCAAGAACCACTACCGGAAGCAATCAGACGAACACGCTCAGCCACTACGGACAAATACGCCGAAACCAACTTAAACCACCCACCCACCACGCCCCACCAACAACAGCCACCGCCAATGCGCAGCGAGGCGAACAACCACCTACACCGCAGATACGCCCAAACCAGCTCAAACCGCCCACCCTTGCCGCAGTCAGTTGACCTTGACCTTGACCTTCCTTCTCTCAAAGCATGGAACTACGTACTGATGATCATGGCCGCTCCGCGCCCACCGGAACTCACTCAACCATCCACACAACAGCAGGTCACAGCGATGACTGACTCGAGAACGCCCAGGGGGCAAGTCCAGAAGACGGCCCCGAAAACGATCTTGTGCTCTCTCGGGAGTAACAAAGCCTCTCTCGGGAGTTACTGGGCCACCCGTCGGGCCGACAGCACCGAGGACACGCGACCTCAACGATAGCGCGACAACCCCCGCATCCGCCGGATCGCGCATCGGGCGGATGCGGGGGCTCCTGCACGCACCACAACACCGTGCAAGCAGATGCTAAAACCATCCTGCGGCACCTTTGAAACCGCACAACCAGTCACATCAATACCGTGCCCGGCACCACCCCTGCCCTAGCGCAAAAGAGCACTCATCCGTAGCTCTGACAACGCCCAGCCCTCCGGCACCACAAGCGGCAGAAAAGGCGGCAGGGGAGCCCTCAGCAACACCTGCAGAGCGCCGCAATCTATAGCGCCGGAAACGCAACCACGCACCACCGAAAACCGTGACCGCCGCCGCGCGCCACCCCAGCCCCCGACTCGTCACGCAGAGTGAGATTTCGGGGGATGTCCCGAAGCGGCCCTCAATCCGTACCAATCCGTACCATCCGTAACAGCAATGCTAACTGTGCAGGTCAGGCCCTGATTATGGGTGGTACGGATTGAAGGCCTGGTACGGATCAACCCGTACCAGGCCCCCGGCGAGCCTGCCGCTCAGACGGCCCGAAGACCGGTCAACACGCGGTCTGACCAGTGCAAATATGCGCCGGAGCCCCTCACGGGAGTTGCCGTCACGGTCTGTGACCGAAGTGAGGCGGCGACGGACCCGCAGCGGTCTACCGCTCCATCACCGCCGACCCACCCACGATGCTCGTCGACGAAGCCGACACGATCTTCGGACCCGCCGCCACCGGCCACGAAGACCTCCGCGGACTCCTCAACGCCGGACACCAGCGGAACCGGCCCGCGAAGCGCTACGACCTCGCCAAAAACCGCGTCGAGTCGATCTCCACGTTCGCCATGGCCGCCCTGGCCGGGATCGGACGCATGCCCGACACCATCGAAGACCGCGCCATCGTCGTCCACATGCGCCGCAGAGCACCCGGAGAGACCGTCGCGCCATACCGGCACCGACGCGACCGACCGAAGCTTCAACGGCTCGCTGAGCGGCTGCACGGCTGGCTCCGCAACGACCTATCGGTCTTGGAGGCGGCTGAGCCGGTGATGCCGGTCGAGGACCGCGCCGCGGACACCTGGGAACCACTGGTCGCCATCGCCGACCACGCAGGCGGGCACTGGCCCGACCGCGCACGCACAGCCATCCTCGCGTTGCAAGCAGAAGACGCCGGGGACGACCGATCCGAACGCATCCGACTCCTCGCCGACTGCCACACCGCCTTCGGCGACGAGGCCGCGTTGCCGACCATGCGACTCCTCCAGCAACTCCGCGCCGACCCCGAAGCGCCGTGGGCGGACTACGGACCACGCGGCGAGGGACTCACCGCCCGACGCCTCGGCGTCCTGCTGAGCGAGTACGACATCCGCCCGGCGACCATCCGGTTCGCCGGGCTCGGACAGACCAAGGGATATCGCCGCGAGGCTTTCGCCGATGCCTGGCGGCGCTACACGCCTGATCTCGTCACCAACAGTGACGATCGTGCCCAGGTGTCCACCGGATCAGCAGAATAGCTGGTCAGGCTGCCTTCAGGGCGATCTTCGGCGCGCGTGAGCGCGCTGTCCGCTGAGGGGGTGGTACGGATTGATCCGTACCACCCCCTCAATCCGTACCACCCATAATCAGAGCCTGACCTGCACAGTTAGCATTGCTGTTACGGATGGTACGGATTGGTACGGATTGAGGGCCGTTTTGGGACATCCTTCGAAATCTCACTCTGCGTGATCAGCGGTATGGCGAGCCACAGCAGCAGCCCAGTCGCCGTTGCGGCGGGCGGTATAAAGCACGTGCCCGACGGACCCGATGCTGGTGCCGAGCCGTTCCGCGATCTCGCGGTAGGTGAGTCCCTGGAGGCGGAGCTGCACCGCAGCGGCACGGCGTTGTCGCGCCCGCCGTTCGTAGTCGTCTCGCGGTTCGGCCATCATGCGCACGACAGTGGCGCGAGTGACGCCGAACTGTTCAGCGAGGTCGCGAGCAGACTTGGTTCGCCGCTTCGGAATTTGCGCAGTCATGAGTAGGCCACCTTCGCCATCATCTCTCGAATCTGCTGCGACGCCTCAGCCTGGTCTCCGCCGCGCGCGAGTCCTCCGGGTCGGCTGTTTCCGGCGAGTCCTCCGTTGCGTCCGGAGCCTACTCGGCCTCCTTTGCGTCCGCGGGCGGCTTGGATGGCGGAGAATGCTGCGTCGTAGGCGGCGGGGCCGTCGTTCCACATGCGGGAGTAGTTGATGGTCCAGTCGGAGATGGACTGGGAGATGTGGCCGAGTTCGTTCCCGCCGAGGGGGATCGGGAAGTCGGCGTTGAGGATGGCGACGTGTTTGGCGACGGCGGCGCGGTAGCCGTCGGCGTCGCCCCAGTGGTGCCGCATTTCCCGGTAGGCGAAGCGGCGGACCATGTGGAACAGGGTTTCGTTGCGGGAGTAGCCGACGGGTTCACGCCGCCGCTGGTTGTGCCAGCCGCGTCCGGGCATGTGTCCGGCGGCGGTCAGGATCGCCCCGTATTGGTTGAGGGTGGAGGTTTTGTCGTGGAGGAAGTGGGTGATCCAGCGGGAGTGGAACGGGTTTTTGATCAGCCGCCCGGGATAGGACGGGTCCCCGCCGACGGCGCGCCGTAGTGCTTCTTCGATGGAGAGGCCGTAGCGGACCGCGCGGCGTGATCCGTAGTTGGTGACGTTGATCGGTGTCGTGATGCCGAATCCGGCGTGGGCGTGGCCGTTGACGGGGTTCTCGATGATCACGTTCGGCATCGGGTGGCTGTCGACGGTGGAGACCATCCGTAGGACCGCGTCGGCGCTGTCGCCGTCGATGCCGATCAACCCCCACACCTGCTTGGGGTGCAGCTCGACGTGCATCCGGGTCATCGCCTCCTCCCGGGTCTGCCGCCACACGCCGTCGTCGAACTTGTCCGCGGCGAGTGGGTACCGCGACGTCCACAAACGCCCCCAGATCGGGGTGCCGGTAAGGATCGTGTCATCAGCCGCAAACGAGCGCTGGGGGCTTGACCCTGAATCTCTGGTCGCGGCGGTGTCCGGGGGGTGGGAGTAGCGTCCGTGCGTGGCGCGTGAGCTGGGTCAGGACGAACTGATCGATCGGTGGACGCTGGTCGAGGCCGAGCTGGCGATGGTGGCCGGCAAGCGTGGCGCGACGCGGCTCGGGTTCGCGGTGTTGCTGCGCTTTTACACCGAGCACGGCCGGTTTCCCCGCAGCCGGAGCGAGATCCCCGACGCCGCTGTGGACTACGTGGCCCGGCAGGTCGGTGTGCCGGTGACCGAGCTGGCGTTCTACGACTGGTCCGGCCGCACGATCGAGTTCCATCGCAGCCAGATTCGCCGGACACTGGGGTTCCGGGAGTGCAGCGTCGCCGACGCCGACAAGCTCACCGAGTGGCTGGTCACCACCGTCACCCAGACCGAGCGCGGCGCTGAACGTGTCCGTGACCAGCTGCTGGACCGGTGCCGGGAGGAACGTATCGAGCCGCCCACCGGCGGCCGCGTCGACCGGATCGTGCGCTCGGCGCTGCACCGCGGCGAGGAGCTGCTGTTCGCACGGGTGGCGATCCGCTTATCCGAGGCGGTGCGCGTTCGGCTGTTCGCCTTGGTCGCGGCCGGTGCCGATGACGACGGCCAACCCGGCGGGGACGGTGACGGGCCGGCGGTGCTGGCCTCGATCCGGTCCGATCCGGGCAACGTCAGCCTGAACACGATGTTGACCGAGATCGCCAAGCTGGAAGCGGTACGGGCGGTCGGCCTGTCAGCCGGCGTGTTCGCCGACATCGCCCCGAAGGTGGTCGCCGCCTGGCGGGCGCGGGCGGCGGTCGAGGCGCCCAGCCACCTGCGCGGACACGCGCCTGAGGTGACGCTGGCCCTGCTGGCGGCGTTGTTGCACTGCCGGGAACGGGAGATCACCGACACGCTGGTCGAGCTGCTGATCTCCACCGTGCACCGGATCAACGCCCGCGCCGAGGTCCGGGTGACCAAGGAGCTGATCAAGGAGTTCAAGCGGGTCACCGGCAAGGAGAACTTGCTGTTCCGGGTCGCCGAGGCGACCGTGAACGCCGGCGACCAGCTCGTGCGCGACACCGTGTTCCCGGTCGCGCCGCAGGCCGTGCTGGCCGACCTGATCGCGGAGTTCAAGTCCTCCGGGCCGACCTACCAGCGCACCGTGAAGGCCACGCTGAAGGGCTCCTACACCAACCACTACCGGACTGGGCTGATCAAGCTGCTGGACGTGCTGGAGTTCCGCAGCAACAACACCACCCACCGGCCGGTGCTCGACGCGCTGGAGCTGATCACCCGCTACGCCAGCGCCGGGAACCTGCACTACTACCCGGCCGGCGAGCACATCCCGGTCCATCGCGGCCTGAGCGAGGACTGGGAGGCGCTGGTTTACAAGGACGACAAGCGCCGCCGGCAACGGGTCGTGCGCATGGTCTACGAGGTGTGCACCTTCCAGGCGCTACGCGAGCAGTTGCGGTGCAAGGAAATCTGGGTCGTCGGCGCGGACACCTGGCGCAACCCGGCCGAAGACCTTCCGACCGATTTCGAGGACCATCGCGTCGAGCACTACCAGGCGCTGCGCAAGCCGCTGGACCCCAGCCAGTTCATCGCCGACCTGCAAGCCGAGATGCGCGCCGAGCTGGAGGCCCTGCACACCGCCCTGCCGGGCTGCGATTGGTTGTCGATTAGCGACCGCGCGGCTGGCGCGGTCAAGCTGGCCCCGCTGGAGGCCTCGCCGGAGCCGCGCAACCTGCGCCGGCTCAAGCAGGCTGTGCAGGCCCGGTGGGGCACGGTGCCGCTGATCGACATGCTCAAGGAGGCGGTGCTGCGCACCGGCTGCCTGTCGGCGGTGACCTCGGTCGCCGACCGCGGCACCTTGCCCGAGCACGTGCTGGCCGAGCGGTTGCTGCTGGCTATCTACGGGTACGGCACCAACACCGGCATCCGTGCGGTCGCCGGCGGCGAGCACGGGCATTCCGAGGACGAGATTCGCTACGCCCGGCGCCGCTACCTGAGCACCGAGGCCGCGCGGCAGATCGCGATCGAGATCGCCAACGCCACCTTCGCCGCCCGCCAGCAGACACTGTGGGGCGACGGATCCACCGCCGTGGCCAGCGACTCGACTCACTTCGGCGCGTTCGACCAGAACATCTTCACCGAGTGGCACTCCCGCTACGGCGGCCGAGGGGTGCTGATCTACTGGCACGTCGAGCGCGGCTCCGTGGTGATCCACTCGCAGCGGCTGAACTGCTCGGCCTCCGAGGTGCACGCGATGGTCGACGGCGCGATCCGGCATGGCACCGACATGCAGGTCGAGGCCAATTACGTGGACACGCATGGTCAGTCCGAGATCGGGTTCGGCATCACGAAGCTGCTCGGGTTCGACCTGCTGCCGAGGATCAAGCGGATCAACAAGGTCAAGCTGTACCGCCCGGCTGCTGGCGAGCCAGACGCCTGGCCGGGTCTGGCACCGGCGATGACCCGCCCGGTCCGGTGGGACCGCATCGCTGAGCAGTACGACCAGATGCTCAAGTACGCCACCGCGATCCGCGTGGGCACCGCCTCGACCGAGGCGATCCTGCGGCGATTCATGAAGGCCAACGCAGCGCACCCGACCTACCAGGCGATGATCGAGCTGGGCCGGGCGCAAAAGACCATCTTCTTGGCCCGTTACCTGCACAGCCGGGCACTCCAGCGAGAGATCCACGAGGGCCTGAACGTGGTCGAGTCGTGGAATCGGGCCAACGCGGTCATCTTCTACGGCAAGGGCGGGGACCTGGCCACCAACCGGCGCGACGAGCAGGAGATGAGCGTGCTGTGCCTGCGGATCTTGCAGGCCGCCCTGGTGTACGTGAACACCCTGATGATCCAGGACCTGCTCGCTGGCTCCGAGTGGGACGACGCGCTCACCGCTGAGGATCGGCGCGGGCTGACGCCGCTGTTCTGGGCGCACGTGCTGCCCTACGGCGAGGTGCGGCTGAACATGGACGCCCGTCTTCGCCTGGCCGCCGCCGCCTCCAGCGGCTGACTGGCCGGTCTCGAAACCAAGGTTCCGCGACAGCGTGCAGGCGAGTTCGGACATCGACATCACCCCAGGTCACGCTGTCTCACAATCTAACGTCGAAACACCGCCTCGAAACACGGCCACATGGTAAACTTATGAGACAGTTGCGGGAGGAAACGAGACGATCATGACCGGCGAGTCCGCCATTACCGACCCGCGGATCGCCGCCGCCCTGGATGCCGACCGGGACCAGGCCAGGACGGTGACGTGATGGAACTGGGCTACGCCCGCGTCTCGACCACACACCAGGACCTCGAACGACAGCTCGACGCCCTGGGCCACCACGGCATACCCGACGAGCGGATCTACACCGACAAGAAGACCGGCGCCACCATCGACCGGCCCGGCTTCACCGAGCTGCGCCGCTACGCCCGCTCCGGCGACACGATCATCGCGACCAACCTCGACCGACTCGGCCGCAATCTGCGCGAATGCCTCAACGTCGTGCACGAGCTGCGCGAGCAGGGCATCGGGATCAAGACCCTGAAGGACCCGATCCCGATCGACACCACCGACGACTCGCCGATGGCCGAACTCGCCGTCGCGCTACTGGCGCTGTTCGCACACATGGAACGAGTGTTCATGCGCGAACGCGCCGCCCACGCCCGCGAGGCCACCGCAGCCACGGGCAAACTGCCCGGCCGACCCCGCAAACTCGACCCCAACCAGCTCGCCGCGGCCCAGGCCGCCCTCGACACCGGCCAGACCGCCGACCAGATCGCAGCCGCGTTCGGCGTCAGCCGCGCCACCCTCTACCGCAACCTCACCGAAAATAAACCCGCTGACCAGCAATGATCGACTCGTTTGCGGCTGGTGACAACTCCCTTACCGGCGCCCCTACTTGGGGACGACGTAGAGGTCGGCGGTGCCGTCGGGGCGTGTAGACCACCCAAAATTACCGTAATCGATCATGCTGACACTGCAGCTTGCGTATATGCTTGCGTATATGCTTGCCGAATCGACGAGGACTGCCTGGGCGGTACTGGAGCGTCAGCAGAACCAGGGGACGGTTCAGCTTCATTGGCCGGATGAGCTTGACACGGTGCTGCTGGCCATCGACAGCGAGAAAGGTGGGGTCGGCAAATCCTCGCTGGCCGGTGGCTTGGTTGCTGTCATGGCGGCTGCTGGGCATGAGGTCCTGGCCGTCGACCTCGACCCGCGCGCCACTCTGACCGCTGAACTCGACGCAGTAGCCCCAGAGGGCGTCACAGAGATGCCTAGCCTCAACGACCTACTTCACGAGGACCAGGGGATCGATCCCAGCGAGCTACCGGAGCTGCGTGGTTTAGCTAGCCAAGCCGTGCGGCCTGCTGGGGCACACTGGGGGGACCGGGTCCGAGTTCTTGCCGCTGAACGGGCACTGGCGCACCGCGAGTCCGACTTGACGACACCGAACATCGAGCACCGCCTTGCTCTATCCCTAGAGGGCTTCAAAAGACAGTTCCGGCTGGTAGTCATCGACCTGCCACCGCGGGCCGGGGGCAAACTCGTCGGGGCCGGCCTGCTCGCGGCCACGCATGTGTTGTTTCCCGGCACTCTCGACGAAGACGGTTTGATCGGAGTCCGGGACGCCCGCAAGACCGCTCGGCGGGTCTCTCGCGCACATCCGGCGGCGCTGCGCCAGGTAGGGGTTCTGCGGACCATCGTCGAGCCCCGAACGCGACTCGCGGAGCTGAGCGATCGGCGCTTCACCGAGGAATTCGACGACGTCCTCGACGTGGTCATCCCCAAACGCATCGTGCGCCGTGAAGCCCGCACGGCGTGCGTGCCGATCACCACCGCCACAACGCGGGACGCGCAAGATCTGGTAAGCGCCTACACGGCGGTGCTCAACACGATTGCGGAGGCCCCCTGATGGCTGGGCTCATCGACAAAGCAGTCCAGCGGCCCCGTCTCCGCAAGGCCACGGACGCCCACCAGGACCCTGCCGATATCCAAGGTCCCCCACTGCGGCTGAGCGGCTCCGCCAGCGAGAAGACCAGCGGCTCCGCCAGCGAGAAGACCAGCGGCTCCGCCAGCGAGAAGACCAGCGGCTCCGCCAGCGAGAAGACCAGCGGCTCCGCCAGCGAGAAGACCAGCGGCTCCGCCAGCGAGAAGACCAGCGGCTCCGCCAGCGAGAAGACCAGCGGCTCCGCCAGCGAGAAGACCAGCGGCTCCGCCAGCGAGAAGACCAGCGGCTCCGCCAGCGAGAAGACCAGCGGCTCCGCCAGCGAGAAGACCAGCGGCTCCGCCAGCGAGAAGACCAGCGGCTCCGCCAGCGAGAAGACCAGCGGCTCCGCCAGCGAGAAGACCAGCGGCTCCGCCAGCGAGAAGA
>NZ_JAHLJA010000175.1:0-58316 GCF_020496245.1 Pseudonocardia sp. ICBG601
GCCGCGTTGCCGACCATGCGACTCCTCCAGCAACTCCGCGCCGACCCGAAGCGCCGTGGGCGGACTACGGACCACGCGGCGAGGGACTCACCGCCCGACGCCTCGGCGTCCTGCTGAGCGAGTACGACATCCGCCCGGCGACCATCCGGTTCGCCGGGCTCGGACAGACCAAGGGATATCGCCGCGAGGCTTTCGCCGATGCCTGGCGGCGCTACACGCCTGATCTCGTCACCAACAGTGACGATCGTGCCCAGGTGTCCACCGGATCAGCAGAATAGCTGGTCAGGCTGCCTTCAGGGCGATCTTCGGCGCGCGTGAGCGCGCTGTCCGCTGAGGGGGTGGTACGGATTGATCCGTACCACCCCCTCAATCCGTACCACCCATAATCAGAGCCTGACCTGCACAGTTAGCATTGCTGTTACGGATGGTACGGATTGGTACGGATTGAGGGCCGTTTTGGGACATCCTTCGAAATCTCACTCTGCGTGATCAGCGGTATGGCGAGCCACAGCAGCAGCCCAGTCGCCGTTGCGGCGGGCGGTATAAAGCACGTGCCCGACGGACCCGATGCTGGTGCCGAGCCGTTCCGCGATCTCGCGGTAGGTGAGTCCCTGGAGGCGGAGCTGCACCGCAGCGGCACGGCGTTGTCGCGCCCGCCGTTCGTAGTCGTCTCGCGGTTCGGCCATCATGCGCACGACAGTGGCGCGAGTGACGCCGAACTGTTCAGCGAGGTCGCGAGCAGACTTGGTTCGCCGCTTCGGAATTTGCGCAGTCATGAGTAGGCCACCTTCGCCATCATCTCTCGAATCTGCTGCGACGCCTCAGCCTGGTCTCCGCCGCGCGCGAGTCCTCCGGGTCGGCTGTTTCCGGCGAGTCCTCCGTTGCGTCCGGAGCCTACTCGGCCTCCTTTGCGTCCGCGGGCGGCTTGGATGGCGGAGAATGCTGCGTCGTAGGCGGCGGGGCCGTCGTTCCACATGCGGGAGTAGTTGATGGTCCAGTCGGAGATGGACTGGGAGATGTGGCCGAGTTCGTTCCCGCCGAGGGGGATCGGGAAGTCGGCGTTGAGGATGGCGACGTGTTTGGCGACGGCGGCGCGGTAGCCGTCGGCGTCGCCCCAGTGGTGCCGCATTTCCCGGTAGGCGAAGCGGCGGACCATGTGGAACAGGGTTTCGTTGCGGGAGTAGCCGACGGGTTCACGCCGCCGCTGGTTGTGCCAGCCGCGTCCGGGCATGTGTCCGGCGGCGGTCAGGATCGCCCCGTATTGGTTGAGGGTGGAGGTTTTGTCGTGGAGGAAGTGGGTGATCCAGCGGGAGTGGAACGGGTTTTTGATCAGCCGCCGGGATAGGACGGGTCCCCGCCGACGGCGCGCCGTAGTGCTTCTTCGATGGAGAGGCCGTAGCGGACCGCGCGGCGTGATCCGTAGTTGGTGACGTTGATCGGTGTCGTGATGCCGAATCCGGCGTGGGCGTGGCCGTTGACGGGGTTCTCGATGATCACGTTCGGCATCGGGTGGCTGTCGACGGTGGAGACCATCCGTAGGACCGCGTCGGCGCTGTCGCCGTCGATGCCGATCAACCCCCACACCTGCTTGGGGTGCAGCTCGACGTGCATCCGGGTCATCGCCTCCTCCCGGGTCTGCCGCCACACGCCGTCGTCGAACTTGTCCGCGGCGAGTGGGTACCGCGACGTCCACAAACGCCCCCAGATCGGGGTGCCGGTAAGGATCGTGTCATCAGCCGCAAACGAGCGCTGGGGGCTTGACCCTGAATCTCTGGTCGCGGCGGTGTCCGGGGGGTGGGAGTAGCGTCCGTGCGTGGCGCGTGAGCTGGGTCAGGACGAACTGATCGATCGGTGGACGCTGGTCGAGGCCGAGCTGGCGATGGTGGCCGGCAAGCGTGGCGCGACGCGGCTCGGGTTCGCGGTGTTGCTGCGCTTTTACACCGAGCACGGCCGGTTTCCCCGCAGCCGGAGCGAGATCCCCGACGCCGCTGTGGACTACGTGGCCCGGCAGGTCGGTGTGCCGGTGACCGAGCTGGCGTTCTACGACTGGTCCGGCCGCACGATCGAGTTCCATCGCAGCCAGATTCGCCGGACACTGGGGTTCCGGGAGTGCAGCGTCGCCGACGCCGACAAGCTCACCGAGTGGCTGGTCACCACCGTCACCCAGACCGAGCGCGGCGCTGAACGTGTCCGTGACCAGCTGCTGGACCGGTGCCGGGAGGAACGTATCGAGCCGCCCACCGGCGGCCGCGTCGACCGGATCGTGCGCTCGGCGCTGCACCGCGGCGAGGAGCTGCTGTTCGCACGGGTGGCGATCCGCTTATCCGAGGCGGTGCGCGTTCGGCTGTTCGCCTTGGTCGCGGCCGGTGCCGATGACGACGGCCAACCCGGCGGGGACGGTGACGGGCCGGCGGTGCTGGCCTCGATCCGGTCCGATCCGGGCAACGTCAGCCTGAACACGATGTTGACCGAGATCGCCAAGCTGGAAGCGGTACGGGCGGTCGGCCTGTCAGCCGGCGTGTTCGCCGACATCGCCCCGAAGGTGGTCGCCGCCTGGCGGGCGCGGGCGGCGGTCGAGGCGCCCAGCCACCTGCGCGGACACGCGCCTGAGGTGACGCTGGCCCTGCTGGCGGCGTTGTTGCACTGCCGGGAACGGGAGATCACCGACACGCTGGTCGAGCTGCTGATCTCCACCGTGCACCGGATCAACGCCCGCGCCGAGGTCCGGGTGACCAAGGAGCTGATCAAGGAGTTCAAGCGGGTCACCGGCAAGGAGAACTTGCTGTTCCGGGTCGCCGAGGCGACCGTGAACGCCGGCGACCAGCTCGTGCGCGACACCGTGTTCCCGGTCGCGCCGCAGGCCGTGCTGGCCGACCTGATCGCGGAGTTCAAGTCCTCCGGGCCGACCTACCAGCGCACCGTGAAGGCCACGCTGAAGGGCTCCTACACCAACCACTACCGGACTGGGCTGATCAAGCTGCTGGACGTGCTGGAGTTCCGCAGCAACAACACCACCCACCGGCCGGTGCTCGACGCGCTGGAGCTGATCACCCGCTACGCCAGCGCCGGGAACCTGCACTACTACCCGGCCGGCGAGCACATCCCGGTCCATCGCGGCCTGAGCGAGGACTGGGAGGCGCTGGTTTACAAGGACGACAAGCGCCGCCGGCAACGGGTCGTGCGCATGGTCTACGAGGTGTGCACCTTCCAGGCGCTACGCGAGCAGTTGCGGTGCAAGGAAATCTGGGTCGTCGGCGCGGACACCTGGCGCAACCCGGCCGAAGACCTTCCGACCGATTTCGAGGACCATCGCGTCGAGCACTACCAGGCGCTGCGCAAGCCGCTGGACCCCAGCCAGTTCATCGCCGACCTGCAAGCCGAGATGCGCGCCGAGCTGGAGGCCCTGCACACCGCCCTGCCGGGCTGCGATTGGTTGTCGATTAGCGACCGCGCGGCTGGCGCGGTCAAGCTGGCCCCGCTGGAGGCCTCGCCGGAGCCGCGCAACCTGCGCCGGCTCAAGCAGGCTGTGCAGGCCCGGTGGGGCACGGTGCCGCTGATCGACATGCTCAAGGAGGCGGTGCTGCGCACCGGCTGCCTGTCGGCGGTGACCTCGGTCGCCGACCGCGGCACCTTGCCCGAGCACGTGCTGGCCGAGCGGTTGCTGCTGGCTATCTACGGGTACGGCACCAACACCGGCATCCGTGCGGTCGCCGGCGGCGAGCACGGGCATTCCGAGGACGAGATTCGCTACGCCCGGCGCCGCTACCTGAGCACCGAGGCCGCGCGGCAGATCGCGATCGAGATCGCCAACGCCACCTTCGCCGCCCGCCAGCAGACACTGTGGGGCGACGGATCCACCGCCGTGGCCAGCGACTCGACTCACTTCGGCGCGTTCGACCAGAACATCTTCACCGAGTGGCACTCCCGCTACGGCGGCCGAGGGGTGCTGATCTACTGGCACGTCGAGCGCGGCTCCGTGGTGATCCACTCGCAGCGGCTGAACTGCTCGGCCTCCGAGGTGCACGCGATGGTCGACGGCGCGATCCGGCATGGCACCGACATGCAGGTCGAGGCCAATTACGTGGACACGCATGGTCAGTCCGAGATCGGGTTCGGCATCACGAAGCTGCTCGGGTTCGACCTGCTGCCGAGGATCAAGCGGATCAACAAGGTCAAGCTGTACCGCCCGGCTGCTGGCGAGCCAGACGCCTGGCCGGGTCTGGCACCGGCGATGACCCGCCCGGTCCGGTGGGACCGCATCGCTGAGCAGTACGACCAGATGCTCAAGTACGCCACCGCGATCCGCGTGGGCACCGCCTCGACCGAGGCGATCCTGCGGCGATTCATGAAGGCCAACGCAGCGCACCCGACCTACCAGGCGATGATCGAGCTGGGCCGGGCGCAAAAGACCATCTTCTTGGCCCGTTACCTGCACAGCCGGGCACTCCAGCGAGAGATCCACGAGGGCCTGAACGTGGTCGAGTCGTGGAATCGGGCCAACGCGGTCATCTTCTACGGCAAGGGCGGGGACCTGGCCACCAACCGGCGCGACGAGCAGGAGATGAGCGTGCTGTGCCTGCGGATCTTGCAGGCCGCCCTGGTGTACGTGAACACCCTGATGATCCAGGACCTGCTCGCTGGCTCCGAGTGGGACGACGCGCTCACCGCTGAGGATCGGCGCGGGCTGACGCCGCTGTTCTGGGCGCACGTGCTGCCCTACGGCGAGGTGCGGCTGAACATGGACGCCCGTCTTCGCCTGGCCGCCGCCGCCTCCAGCGGCTGACTGGCCGGTCTCGAAACCAAGGTTCCGCGACAGCGTGCAGGCGAGTTCGGACATCGACATCACCCCAGGTCACGCTGTCTCACAATCTAACGTCGAAACACCGCCTCGAAACACGGCCACATGGTAAACTTATGAGACAGTTGCGGGAGGAAACGAGACGATCATGACCGGCGAGTCCGCCATTACCGACCCGCGGATCGCCGCCGCCCTGGATGCCGACCGGGACCAGGCCAGGACGGTGACGTGATGGAACTGGGCTACGCCCGCGTCTCGACCACACACCAGGACCTCGAACGACAGCTCGACGCCCTGGGCCACCACGGCATACCCGACGAGCGGATCTACACCGACAAGAAGACCGGCGCCACCATCGACCGGCCCGGCTTCACCGAGCTGCGCCGCTACGCCCGCTCCGGCGACACGATCATCGCGACCAACCTCGACCGACTCGGCCGCAATCTGCGCGAATGCCTCAACGTCGTGCACGAGCTGCGCGAGCAGGGCATCGGGATCAAGACCCTGAAGGACCCGATCCCGATCGACACCACCGACGACTCGCCGATGGCCGAACTCGCCGTCGCGCTACTGGCGCTGTTCGCACACATGGAACGAGTGTTCATGCGCGAACGCGCCGCCCACGCCCGCGAGGCCACCGCAGCCACGGGCAAACTGCCCGGCCGACCCCGCAAACTCGACCCCAACCAGCTCGCCGCGGCCCAGGCCGCCCTCGACACCGGCCAGACCGCCGACCAGATCGCAGCCGCGTTCGGCGTCAGCCGCGCCACCCTCTACCGCAACCTCACCGAAAATAAACCCGCTGACCAGCAATGATCGACTCGTTTGCGGCTGGTGACAACTCCCTTACCGGCGCCCCTACTTGGGGACGACGTAGAGGTCGGCGGTGCCGTCGGGGCGTGTAGACCACCCAAAATTACCGTAATCGATCATGCTGACACTGCAGCTTGCGTATATGCTTGCGTATATGCTTGCCGAATCGACGAGGACTGCCTGGGCGGTACTGGAGCGTCAGCAGAACCAGGGGACGGTTCAGCTTCATTGGCCGGATGAGCTTGACACGGTGCTGCTGGCCATCGACAGCGAGAAAGGTGGGGTCGGCAAATCCTCGCTGGCCGGTGGCTTGGTTGCTGTCATGGCGGCTGCTGGGCATGAGGTCCTGGCCGTCGACCTCGACCCGCGCGCCACTCTGACCGCTGAACTCGACGCAGTAGCCCCAGAGGGCGTCACAGAGATGCCTAGCCTCAACGACCTACTTCACGAGGACCAGGGGATCGATCCCAGCGAGCTACCGGAGCTGCGTGGTTTAGCTAGCCAAGCCGTGCGGCCTGCTGGGGCACACTGGGGGGACCGGGTCCGAGTTCTTGCCGCTGAACGGGCACTGGCGCACCGCGAGTCCGACTTGACGACACCGAACATCGAGCACCGCCTTGCTCTATCCCTAGAGGGCTTCAAAAGACAGTTCCGGCTGGTAGTCATCGACCTGCCACCGCGGGCCGGGGGCAAACTCGTCGGGGCCGGCCTGCTCGCGGCCACGCATGTGTTGTTTCCCGGCACTCTCGACGAAGACGGTTTGATCGGAGTCCGGGACGCCCGCAAGACCGCTCGGCGGGTCTCTCGCGCACATCCGGCGGCGCTGCGCCAGGTAGGGGTTCTGCGGACCATCGTCGAGCCCCGAACGCGACTCGCGGAGCTGAGCGATCGGCGCTTCACCGAGGAATTCGACGACGTCCTCGACGTGGTCATCCCCAAACGCATCGTGCGCCGTGAAGCCCGCACGGCGTGCGTGCCGATCACCACCGCCACAACGCGGGACGCGCAAGATCTGGTAAGCGCCTACACGGCGGTGCTCAACACGATTGCGGAGGCCCCCTGATGGCTGGGCTCATCGACAAAGCAGTCCAGCGGCCCCGTCTCCGCAAGGCCACGGACGCCCACCAGGACCCTGCCGATATCCAAGGTCCCCCACTGCGGCTGAGCGGCTCCGCCAGCGAGAAGACCAGCGGCTCCGCCAGCGAGAAGACCAGCGGCTCCGCCAGCGAGAAGACCAGCGGCTCCGCCAGCGAGAAGACCAGCGGCTCCGCCAGCGAGAAGACCAGCGGCTCCGCCAGCGAGAAGACCAGCGGCTCCGCCAGCGAGAAGACCAGCGGCTCCGCCAGCGAGAAGACCAGCGGCTCCGCCAGCGAGAAGACCAGCGGCTCCGCCAGCGAGAAGACCAGCGGCTCCGCCAGCGAGAAGACCAGCGGCTCCGCCAGCGAGAAGACCAGCGGCTCCGCCAGCGAGAAGACCAGCGGCTCCGCCAGCGAGAAGACCAGCGGCTCCGCCAGCGAGAAGACCAGCGGCTCCGCCAGCGAGAAGACCAGCGGCTCCGCCAGCCAGCGGCTCCGCCAGCGAGAAGACCAGCGGCTCCGCCAGCGAGAAGACCAGCGGCTCCGCCAGCGAGAAGACCAGCGGCTCCGCCAGCGAGAAGACCAGCGGCTCCGCCAGCGAGAAGACCAGCGGCTCCGCCAGCGAGAAGACCAGCGGCTTGCTGCGACTTTCAGAACCAGGGCAGACTGAAACAACACCACGCAGACAGCGGAGACCCCGCCGCACAGGCCGTCCGCGCGGCCCGGAAAGAGTCCCGCTTTCCAGCCGGATCCTTGTCGAACTTGATCAGGCAATGGACGCGGCAGTCGAGGCCAGCGGGTTGTCTCCTCAGCCCATTATCGAGGAAGCTCTGCGAGACTGGTTCGTGGCTCACGGCTACCTGGAGCGGTGAAACGACAACTGAGGCTCGGTTGTCGCGCCCGCCATTCAGAACAGCTGCTCGGTGACCCGCCAGGCCCCGTCTGTGCCATGCTGCACGGCTACGGTCGCCGCCACGCGCTCCGGCGGTATTGGCGGTGCGCCAGCGGCGTGACAGCTGGTTCGTACGGTACCTACGACCTGTATGTAGACCTGCTGGTCAGTGCGTGGTGCTTCTCGCGGGATGATGGCGTCGATGTCGCTGACCTTGACGGCGCAGCGTCCTTGAATCAGCTGGCCCCAGCCTGCACCGGAAGCGTCGTCATGGGTGAGTGCCGCGTTGGCCTGCGCTACCGCTCCGGTCACGAGCGGCGCGACGCGTTCAGTCCAGGTCAGCGGCCCCGGATCCGTATAGCTGATAGTCCGCGACGCTTCCAGCCAGAGGCGGGCGCTGACCAGCGGATCCGTCACGGCGCCAGGAGGCAGCGGGGCCCCGTTAGCTGCGGTGGATTCGGAAGATGCATCTGGTGTCGTGGTGGATGTGCATGCTGCCCAGAGCCCACCGCCTAGGGCTCCGACGGCCAGCCCTGCGCTGAGCCAGCGAGTAACACCTCGCAAGGGCCCATTCCCCGACCGTCTTACCTCTGACTCGATCAACGACACCACACCAGGGTATCGTCTCAGATTTTCTAACGATACGATCTGTATCGGCGTCAGAGTCAGAGCATGACAGTAGGGGGTGGGCGGTGGAGCCGCCGATCGTTGCGGGAGTTGCCGGAGGTGTCGGCACGACCCTGGTCGCCCAGGCACTACGTGGTGCCGACCACGGCATCTACGGATGCTCGACCGCAGTGGATGTCCTCGTCTGTCGATCCACGCTGTACTCGGTCAGCGCGGCCCAGAGGGCGCTGCAGACCACTCCTGCGCCGCCGATCCTGGCGATCGTCGACGATGTCCCGCACGCGACCTGGGGCACGAACACCACCAACAAGATCCGCCTGACTGAGCCGTACGTGTATCGCTATATCCGCATTCCGATGGTCGCCGAGTGGCGCGACAATCCCCATCCACACGCAGTGGCTGGCAACGTTCTAGTCGACGACGAACGGAGTTTACCGAAAGGTATCCGCTCTTTCGCTGAGGCTCTTCGAGAACTTGTCGACGTCGTTACTGAAGCTGCGACTGCACATTGTCCCCAGAGCGCTTGATTCACCCCTTTTCCTGTTGAGTTGTTATGGAGTGTCAAGTGTTAAATATTGTCGCTGCTGCTATGGATTTGCTGCCATTGCAAGCCCCGTCGCCCCCAGGGGCCGAACCCCTCATTCCTGACGCCGATCCCCGCAACCTTCCCGGCACCCTCGGTGAGTCAGTGAAAACAGTCATAGGCACCGTCAAGGCAGCCCTGCTGGCGGTGGCTGTCGTGGCAGGATTGATCGGTACGGGGTTCATCATGGCCGGAGCGCGCGGCCGCAGCGGCTTGGCGGTAACCGGTTTAGAAAAGGTCGGGTACGTGGTTCTTGGCCTCGCAGTCATGGGTGCTCTTCCAAGTATTCTCGAGCTGTTCGTCTGATGTGCCAATTCAGTATTGGCAATGAGGTGGTGTAGGGTGTTTAACCCTCTTGACCCTCTCGGATCGTTGGGCGCACAGTTCGGTGAGACCGCCGGGGAGCTGCTTGGCTACCTGATGGCCTGGTGGCTCATTTCCCCTTCGCCTATCGACAGGGTCACTCAGAACCCCAGTATCGCGACGCTGGTCGGCCCGATCGCGGTCACAATTGTAGCTGTCGCCGTGCTCGCCCAGCTCGCCCGCGTCATGATTTCCGGACGACGTGAAACACTGGTAGAGATTGCGCTCGGCCTGGTGAAGTTCGGGCTCATCAACGCGACCGCGCTGGCGGCGATCAACCTCGGCATCGAGGGGGCTGATGCTGCATCTGCACATCTGGTAACCAGCCAGGTCAAGCTGTTCGGGGAGCAGGTCAACGCTGCCCTTCAAGGGGATATAACTGGAACACTGCGCCTCTTTCTCGCAGCAGTCGTCATTCCGCTCGCGGGCCTGCAGTGGTTGTTTCTGTTCGTGCGCCAAGCGGGTATCCTTGTGCTTGTTGCGATGCTGCCGCTGGCAGCGGCAGGGGTGATCTCAAAGGGCACTAGTCGCTGGTTTCCGACGATCACTACTTGGCTGATTGGGTTGATCATCTACAAGCCGCTCGCAGCGGGGATTTATGCGATCGGAATGGCGTTGTTCTCCGATAAGGAGAAAGATATCGCGACCGTCTTGACGGGGATCATGGTGCTGACCCTGGCGATCATTGCGCTCCCCGCGATCTTGACCTTCTTCAACTGGGTAGGAACTAACGTCAGCGGCGGTGCATCGATCGGCGGCGTTGCCGCAGGTGCGGCCACCGGCGCAGTGGCGCTGGGCTCGCTGAGCAACTTCCGCCGTCAGGAGACCACCGGCCCCCGCAGCGCCCCTGGTGCAGCGCCACCGGGCGCGTCGGGAGCGACCCCGTCCCCAACAACGCCTCCGGCCACCGGGCCCGGACGTTCCAGCCCAGAGCCGCAGGCCGGACCGTCCACCCCCGGCTCTGCTGGAACATCGTCCTCCGGAACGGCGGCGGGGACACGTGGGGGAGGCGCTGCAGCGGCTAGGGGATCGGCTCCCGGCGGTGCCGCGGCCACGAGCGGCGGTACTACCGGGACGGCTGCAGCCGCTGCGGGCCCCGCTGGCGCTGCTGCTGTTGCGGCAGGGGAGGTCGCGGGCCGCGCGGTCCAGGCGAGCCGGGCGGCGGCAGACCAATTCACTCCGCCCTCTGACAGCGGTAGCGAGATACCGCCGAGCCGGGGCCCCAGCGGCGCCGATCCTGCGAGAGAGGAGACCACGAGGTGAATGCGCCGCGCACCTACGGCCACTGGCGCCCGCCGCGCGGATTCGGGATCGGGCAGCTCAGCACCGGGCAGACCCTGACTGTGTTCCTCGCCGTCACCATCCCGGTCATCCTGCTCAACTTCTCCGGCCTGTCCGGAGCCATCGCGCTAGCGATCGGCGCACTCGTCTTCACCGCTGTAGTCGTCAAGATCGGCGGCAGCTCCGTCTCCGACGTGCTCCTGCGCCGGATCCGTTTCACCCGTGCCCGCGCCGCAGACTGGACCGAGCTGACCGGCGGTATGGTGACCGATCACCCGCGCCGCCACGACCTCCCCGGTGTGCTGGGAACAGTGGTGCCGTTATCGACCGACGACGGCCGCGGCGGCCACCAGGGTCTGCTGTGGGACCGCCGCACCGGCACCCTGACTGCGGTCCTACGGGTCTCCCCAGTCGGGCTGGACCTGGCCGACCGCGGCCAAGCCGATGCGTGGGTCGCGAACTGGGGAGCGTTCCTGGGCGATCTGGGGTACAGGCCGATGGTGGCTCACATCGCTGTCAGCATCGATACCTCCCCGACGGGCGGGACGACACTGCGTGACCATGTCACCGCCCATGTCGATCCCCAGACCCCGGCTCCCGCCCGGGCGGTGATGGCTGAGCTTGCCGCATCCGCACCGGCGTCGAGCGCTGAAGTCGACGCCCGGGTCTCGGTCACCTTCGACCCGAGCCGTGCGACACCTCGACCAGCAGATCTGGCCGCTGGGGTCGCCGAGGTGACCCGGTGGCTACCCGGTTTGGAATCCCAGCTCGGGATGGCCGGCGTCGCGGTGCGGCGCCGCGCCAGCGCAGCCTGGCTGACCGGGCGGCTCCGCGTCGCGTTCGACCCGGCCACTCGCTCGGACCTGACCGGCTACGGCGACCACCCCACAGAACAGACTGCCAACCACATCGGCGATCATCCCGACGAGTTGCTGGACTGGGCCGAGGCCGGCCCGATCGCCGCCCGGGAGCTGTGGGATCACTACCGGCACGACTCGGGGATCTCAGTGACCTGGGCGATGGTCGAAGCCCCACGCCAGGCAGTCATGGACAAGGTCCTCGTGCCGTTGCTGGCGCCGGGTCCGTTCCCCCGCCGGTTCACTCTGCTCTACACCCCGTTGTCCGCTGGGGAAGCAGCCGATGAAGTCGAGCGCGAGATCACCAACACCCAGGTTCGGCGGGCATGGTCGCGCCGGACCCGCCGGGACGAGACCCAACGCGACCGCGACGACCTCGCCCGCGCCACCCAGAGCGCCCGCGAAGAAGCCGAAGGCGCCGGAGTCGGCCGTTTCACCCTGTATGTGACCACCACCGTCACCGACGAGACCCTGCTGCCCGCCGCGACCGCAGACGTCGAACAACGCGCCGGGCAGGCCAAGATCCGGCTCCGACGCCTGTGCGGCTCCCAGGCCGCCGGATTCGCCGCCTCGCTCGGGTTCGGAATCAACCCGACCGAACTCGCCCGGCGGCCCCGCCGATGACCCCACCCCACCACGTTGCCGCAGGCGACGACCTGATCTGGAAGACCCGGTGAACGCCATGTCTCCGCCTACAACTCCCGTCGCTGATCCTGGCGCGCGCTACCGGGGTCGGCCGGTGCCCCGCCCGTTGGGCTGGCCCGTCACGGGCGCGGGGCGCGCGGCGAACGTCGAGGGCGGGGTGATGTGGCAGGGCACAACCACCCAGCTGTGTGGGCTCTTTCCGTTCGCGGTGTCCTCCGGGGCGGCACCGCCCGGTGTGCCGATCGGGCACCACCTGCACACCGCCGAGCCGATCGGGCTCGATCCGGCCGAGTGGCTCCGCCAGGGCCTGATCACCAACACCGGCATGTGGATCCAAGGCCAGCCCGGGATCGGGAAGTCGACCATCGTCAAACGACTGATGACCGGGCTGGTCGCGTTCGGCTACACCGCTGTCGTGCCCGGGGATGTCAAAGGCGAATACACCGCTCTGGTCGAACACCTCGGCGGCCGCGTGGTGCGCATCGGCCGAGGACACCACGCGCTCAATCCGCTCGACCCCGGACCGCTACGCGATGCTCTCGCCTGCACGACTGGCACCGAACGCGAGCGGCTGCAGGAGACGATCCGCGCACGGCGTCTGACACTGCTCGAAGCGCTTGCGGTGATCGTGCGGCGCGCTGAGGTCACCGTCACCGAGCGCCGCCTGCTCGGCGCCGCCCTCGATCTGACCGTCGAGGGCACACGACACGCCAGCAGCACCGACCCGCGCGCCGAGCCCACGATCCCCGACGTCGTCAAAGTCCTCACCACGCCCCCGGCACCGTTGCTCGACATCGCCGCCGTCGACACCATCCTCGGGTTCCGCCGTGACACCCGCGAGCTGATCAACACCTTGCAGCTGTTGTGTGACGGCGCGATCCGCGGCCTGTTCGACCGGGCCTCCACGGTCACCGCTGACCTCGACGCGCCCGCGCTGTCGCTCGACATCTCCGAACTCGACAACGACGAGGACGACGTCGTCGCCGCGGCGATGCTGTCGTCCTGGGCGTGGGCCGCGGCCGTCATCGACGGATCAGCCACGCTCGGGCACCGCCGCCGGATCTTCCGGATCCAGGACGAGCTGTGGCGGGCCCTGCGTGTCGCGCCCGGCCTGGTGGAACGCTCGGATCGGATCACTCGCCTGGGACGGTCCCGCGGCGAGATATCCGCGCAGGTCACCCACTCACTCGACGACCTCGAAGCGCTGCCCACCGAAGCTGACCGCGCCAAAGCCCGCGGGATGGCCGCCCGCAACGCGATCATGATTCTCGGCGGGATGGCGGACAAAGAACTCGACGCTGTCCGCCGCATCACCCCTCTGACCACCTCGGAAGCGGCGATGGTCCGAGCCTGGGCTGCGCCCCCGACCTGGGTCACCGGCAGTCTCCACCCCGGCCGCGGCCGATACCTCATCAAGTCCGGCGAACGGATGGGACTACCGGTCGCGCTATCGCTGATGCCCAGCGAACGCGACCTCTACAACACCGACCACGCCTGGACCCAGACCACCCCCGGAGAGCGCTGATGAGCAACGGACCCATGGAACCGGCGCCCTGGCGCCAACTCGCCGTCCCCGCGATCGGCCTCGCCGTGATAGGAGCGGGGTTCACAGCGATGGCCTGCTGCTGGGCCGCAGCTCACGCCGCCGCAACCACACCTCCGGCCTTCGGCGGTCCGACCCTGCGAGCCTTGGCCACCGCCGCAGCGTCCAACAGCCTCGACCCGCTGATCGGGGCTTCCGGCTCCCGATGGATGTTCTGGACAGTGCTGGCGGCGATCACGCTGCCGCTGCTGGGATCCGTCGTCGCCGTCGCGTCCTGGATCGCGCACCGGAGAGCCGGGCCAGGACAGGCACGCACGGCCATGACCGGCCGCCGCGACACCCGCGACATGCGCGGCCGCGGTGCCCGTGCCCGTGCTGTGCAGCTGCGGCCCACCCTCGGTGACCCGAAGCATCTCGACCCGCGGGACCTCGGTATGTGTCTCGGCCGCAGCCTCACCGGATTCGGCGCGGGCCGGCTGCTCTACGGCTCCGAGGAAGACGTCGTCCTCATGCTCGCCGGGCCGCGGTCGAACAAGACCTCGGCGGTGGTCGTGCCCGCGATCTTGTCCGCGCCCGGCCCGGTCGTCGCCTCCAGCAACAAAGTCGACATCTACATCCTGACCATCGGGCTGCGCGCCCGTCTCGGTCGAGTGTTCATCGCTGATCCCGAGAGGATGACCGGGGCGCCGCACGACTGGTGGTGGAACCCGCTGAACGGCATCACCGACGTCACCGACGCCGCGACCATGCTCACCCCGTTCACCCAGATCATCGGCGCCGGAGGCGAAACTCGCGGGGACCCGTTCTTCTCCCAGGGCGCCGCCCGGCTCCTCGCCCTGCAGACCCTGGCCGCCACCTGTATCACCGGCGACGGGAGCCTGCGCGATGTCCGGCGCTGGCTCGCGCAGCAGTCCACCGAACCGGTCACCCTGCTTGAGAACAACGGTCATGCCGACGCTGCGGTCGGATTGCAAGGCCTGCTCGAAACACCGGTCGAGACCCGCGGTGGGCTGTTCGAGACCGCGCTGACCGCGCTGGGCGCGTTGGAATCCGAACCCATCGCCCAGATGATCACCCCGCCCGCGACCTGGAAGAACCCGCCCCGACACGAGGTCGTCGAGTTCGATCCGTGGCGGTTCCTAGTCGGCTACACCAGCGACGCCGCCGGTCGGCCCGTCCCTCACGACACGTTCTACCTGCTGACCCGGGCCAGCTCCAGCAACGGCGCCCCAGGCACGACCGCGCTGGTCGACACGCTGCTCCGCACCGCGATCGACGCCGCCACCGCCCAGGGCGGACGTCTTGACCCGCCGCTGCGCGCGGTCCTCGACGAAGCCGCGAACACCTGCCCGCTCCCGCGGCTGCCCGACGACTACTCCTTCTTCGGATCGATGTCGATCCAGGTCATGACGATCCTGCAATCGTTCAAGCAGGGCGCGGCCCGGTGGGGCGAGACCGGGATGGCCAAGCTGTGGTCCGCCGCGACGATCAGACTCACCGGCGCCGGTGTGCAGGACCCTGACCTCGCCCGCATGATCAGCGATCTGATCGGCCCGGCCGAGGTGCCCACCTACACCCACCAGCACGGCCGCAGCGGCACGTCGACCTCCAGCTCGACCCGGGACAAGCCGATCATGACCGTCGCCGATATCGCCGCTCTGGACAAACGCCACGCGATCCTGATCTCCGCCGGCCGCCGACCGGTACTCATCGAGCTGATGCCCTGGTACCGCGAGCACGACGCCGACGACATCTCCACTTACGCCAAGCAGGCCACCGCCCAGGTCCGCGCCGCCGCAGTAGCCGCCCTCGGCCCCGACAATCCCCTCGCCCAGAACCTCGCCGCGAGCACCGAGGACGGTGCCACCGGCAACAACACCAACGATCCCGAAACCCCGGGCGCGCACGAGATCCCCCGTGACAAGCCCCGATAGCAGCGCCGCTCCGCCTGGGGAGGCGGCCAGTGTTCTCACCCAGCTCGACGAGCTCCGTCGGAAGATCGCCGGGCTCGACGAGCTCCACCGCCTCACCCGGCAGATCAATGCGCGGCTCACAACCCTCGACACTCGAGTCGAATACTTGAGCTCCGGCCTCGACGTCGCTGAAGACACGGCCGTACCGACACCAGAGCCCGCCGCCACCGATACAACCGTTGTCTCCGGAGGGCCCGGTACAGCGGTGGACATCGGCGCGCTGGTGAGCTGGGTCCGTGACCATGTCGCGCGGCTGATCGAGAAGAAGATCCCGCAGAACCAGGGCCGGGTGCGCTGGTGCCGGTCGTGGTGGCTACACGCCGAGGCGATCGCCCGCTTCGATGCCCTGCACCGCTCCTGGTCCGACGCCATCTATGGGGACGAGAACGCGCTGGTCGTCTACTACGACCATCTCGATCGTCAGCTCGCGGTCCTCACCAGCGAAGACGGCCCGTTCGCCGCCTGCCGCGGCGGCGACCACGCCTACGACTCTCGCGTCGGCGCCCTCGGTCATGTCGACCCCGGTCCGGACTTCTATCGCGACCACGCCCGCGCCCTAGAACAGGCCCGTCGCGCGGCGCGACCAGCCGCCTCGCCACCGTCGACACCCCCGCCCGCAACGAGCGAGGAAGCAGAACAGCGGTGAAGTGGGCAGCACTCGCCGGGATCGTCAGCGTCGGCATGGCCGTGCTGCTCACGTTGGTCCTGCTCGTCACCGTGATCGGCATCCCCAGCAGCGGCCGCACGGGACTACCCGGCGTGGTCTGCGCGCCCCCTGGGGCGGACCCCACGCAGCTGGTCGCGGGTTTCGGCACCGACCAAGTCAGCAACGCCGGACTGATCGTCGCCACCGGCGCCGAGATGGGCGTCCCTGTCAGGGGACAGGTGATCGCGGTCGCGACCGCGATGCAGGAATCGACCCTGCTCAACTACGCCAACCACACTGTCGCCGAATCGTTGACACGCCCGCATGAGGCGGTCGGGGCCGATCATGACTCGGTCGGATTGTTCCAACAGCGCGAAGCAGGGTGGGGCGACGTCGCGACCCGGATGGATCCGCGTCAGTCCGCGCGGTTGTTCTACGACGCGCTGCTGCAGATCCCCGGCTGGGAGACGATGCCGCTGACCCGCGCGGCCCAAGCGGTGCAAATCAGCGCATTCCCCGACGCCTACGCCAAATGGGAACGCCCCGCCTCGACTCTCGTCGGAGCTCTGCAAGGCGTCTCCTGCAGTCCCGACGACACCGGCGACGGACCGATCCCGCCGGTCGATCCGCAGATCCAGCGCGTCATCGACCGCGGCCTGTCCCAGCAGGGCCGCCCCTATGTGTGGGCCGGGGGAAACGCGCGCGGACCGACGCTGGGCGGCTTCGACTGCTCCGGGCTCATGGTCTATGCCTTCGCCGAGATCGACATCTCCGTCCCTCACCAGACCCAGGCGATCTGGGACGCTTTCCAGCCCGCGATCACCGACCCTGCCGCGCTCGCCCCCGGCGACATGCTCTTGTTCTCCTCGAACGGGCGACCGGGCGGGATCCACCACGTCGGGCTCTACCTCGGCAACGGCCGCATGCTCCACGCTCCCCAGACCGGTGATGTCGTCAAGATCGAACCTGATATCTGGTCCAGCACCTACTACAGCAACGAATTCCTCGGAGCAGTCCGCGCAACCAACCCAGCTTCGCCGCCCCGCGCGACATGACCCAAGCCTAAACAATTGCTGCTATCCGCCCTCCTCGGGGGTGAAACGTCATCTTTTTTTCCGCCACCAGACTGCCGCTTTCTTTCCGATGAGTGTGACGAATAGCCAGCCAGTCAAGAGCACAGAGAAGATGAGAACGACATAGCCAGCAACCCCCAAGGCTCCATACCCCCAGGGAAGTCCGTTCTTGACGGACAGGAATGCGGTCATCAGGGTCGCGTAGGAGAGAGACTCGAAGCCTCCACGCCGAGAAATAAAGAGCGGAGCCTCCGAGGCCTTTGGGGCCTTCCCCTCCGACTTTCCCCTCTCCTTACTCAAGGGCGGCTCAGGCGAATGATGATTGCGGTGATCGCTGCGACAATGTGGGGCTTGGCCGCCTGAGCAGCAGCGCGCACTGGGGCCGGGACGACTGCCATGATGCATCCACTGATGGCCCCCTCAACCATCTCTTGAGTTGTCGCATGGTCCTGGCCCCATACTGCGGAACCAACTTCCGCCCCCGGAATTCCAACGACGGCACCCTTAACGCATTTAACGAGTACCGGAATTAGCCGAGCCACTAGAACGGGAAGGACGCGGTCCTGACTGTTCTGAGACGCGCTAGCGGCGCGATCGATTTCGTGAGCGAGGTCAATGTACTCAGCCTGTCCCACAGGGTCGCTCGGATAGATAATCCGAGCAGCTTCCTCTATAGAAGCATCCGGAGGTACAGAGTCTAGAATCCTGTCGATCTCGACTTCAGAGTGGGCCGCGTTTGCCTGGTAGATACTTGCGGACCCGCTTGGCCTAGCTGTGGCCGCTCCGGTGGTAAGCGCCATGGACATGGCGGCGATCAGCGCCACAGCGACGGCTCGTGATACACGGCTAATCGTCACTTGCAGAGTGAAACAGATTACCCGCTTGGACACAAGATCCAACACTGCAGCCCCGAAGATCGCGAAGCGGCGGCAGGACTGGGTGGAGTAGCGGTCAGCGCGGCCGCCGCACCGTGTGGCTCACCGTCCGCGAGGGCCCCGGGCCCGGAGCCGGTGTTTGTGTTGTCTCTGGCACCGTTCGGGGCGTCGATGAGACCGAAGGGTGGTGAGCGAGTTCGGCCCTCAGAGCTCCCGCGATCGGGGAACCATCACGCTCGGCCTGGGCCACCACGTGCTCCAACCCGGGCCGAGCGGCCTGCCCCTCTACCTGCTCCGCCGCCGCCGCCACCGCCGGCGCCAAGACAGCGAAGCCGGTCTGCACTTGTTCCTGCGGCGCCGCCGAGCTGGTGCTCTGCGGAGTGCCTCTGAGGTCAAGCCAGGTGCGGACCGGATCGTCCGAGGTGAGGATCGCGTCGATGTAGCGGTCATCAGCGACGGTGCCCGCACCCCGGGCCATCTCCAACTGCTCGCGTTCCACAGCGTTGGTCGGGTCCAGCTCCCGGATCACGAACGGCACCTCCGGCACACCGTCGCGATCCGGACCGGTCACCGGTTTCGCGGCCCCGTCGTTGAGCGTCTGCCGCTGCTCGCCCCGGTCATGCTCCTCAGGCACATCCCCCATCACGCTTGCGGCAGCGGACTGCATACGAGCGGATTCTTCTTGATCAACCCAGCTCCGGATGATGGCCTTCGCATACGCTGCTGGAACAACCGCTTCCTGCACGCGAGCCTCCGGCAGGTGCCCCAGGTAGCCCTCGAAGTCCACACCAGCGGCCTGCCACTCCAGCACCTGTTTGGCCAGCCCCGGCCATGTCCGGCAACCGATCATTGCAGCAGCCGTGGCCGGGGCGAGATGACGACGCAGCAGCCGTTCCGCCGGGCCCAGATCCGCGCCCGTCCGCCGGACGAGCCCCCCAGCCGACCCCGCTGTCCGCGGCTGTTCATGTCCCGGCGCTGTGACGCCGACGACGGCTGCGGCGGGCCCTAGCAGCAGCTGCGTGTCGGCCTCCTCCTCTCGAACCTCAGCGTCAACGCCCCTGATCCGGTCCCGCAACGCCGCGACCTGACCGAGAAGCCGCCCAGCCAGCCCAGCATCGGGATCCCCCGCATAGGCCTCGCGCAGGTCATCGATCAGCACCGCCTGCCCGACCGCTTCCATCTCACAGCCATGGTCTTCCAGCTCCCGCAGCGTCATCGCCAGCCGGTCGACCTCGTCGTAGCTGACAGCACCACCACGCTGAATCGGCCGTAGCACTGCCGCGACGAGTTCCGGATCGTTCGGCCACGCCCCAGCCAGACTGTGCGCCATCCGCACCCGCAACTGCTCCGGGGCTTCCCGGACCTCGGTGCGCGCGTGCTCGGCCCGATAATGGCCGTAGGTGCCCAGCTTCCCGAGATCTTTGAGAGTGCGCTGCTCACCCCGGGTGATCTCGTCACGCAGCTGCACCGCAGTCTCACGGTCCCCGACCACGACAAAGACCGACAACGTCTTCTCTTTACCCCACCCCCGAGCGTGCAGCCCCCATGCGCCCCGGGTTCCCGACGGCGAGTTCTCCGGCATCGGCCCGATCGTGGTCTCGACATGCCAGCCGAACTGGGACTCCTGACACGCCAGATACTCGAAATCCGGCGCGGCGACCTCCGCCGCCGCACGGAACGCCGCCTCGTCCGCAGCGGCCATCGCCCGCACTCGCGGGTCCAGATCCCGGGCATACTGGTCGCTGGCCCGCGACGCCGCCCGTTCCAGACTCCACGCCCGCTGATTCAGCTCCGCACGGCGAGCCCGCAACGCGCTCGCCACAGCGAGCGACGCCTGACCCCACGCCTGGGTCTGCTCCCGCCCGAGTCCCAACAGCGGAACATCCTCGACCTGACCACTCACCGGCGCCTCCTCGGCGGACCCGTACCTGCCGCAGGTGCCGGACCCGGCCCCTGCCTCGTTCCCCGCTGCGGCCGCGGCATCTCCGGCTGCGGCGCACCAGCCTCCGGAGCCCCAGCACCGACCGACGACAGCGCCATCTGTCGCAACTCCGTTTGGCAGCGTTCTGCAGCGCGGGCTTGCGCCCACCGCGACTGCGCCAGCCGCAACGCCGCGATCTCTCCGACCAACGTGGTCACCGCCTGCGTCAACCGCGCCGCGTCACCGCTCCCACGCCGCCCGACCGTGCGGATCGCGGCCAACCGCCACGCCGCCTGTCGCAACGACATCGCCTCCGGCGACCACCGCACCGGCTGCCCCTGCCCCGGGACCCGAGTCGCCCGATCAAAATCACTACCTGGACGGCCCGCCATTACATCGATCTGCAGCTCCGACACCGACTGGACCGCAGTGAGCATGTCCCCCGCAGCATGAGCGATCCCGTCCCCACCCGCATCAGCCGCGCCGGTCGCGCTAGACGTCAATGCTGCGGTCGCGCGCTCCATCGCCGAGATCGCCCCCGCGATCGCCGCCGCCCGTTCCTGCGGACCCACCCGCGCACGATACGGCCGATCCTCGACCGCCACCGGTGGCGGCGGCGCCGAAGCCCACCGCCGCTGCAACGCAGGAAGAGACAAATCCGGCGCCAACGTGCTCCCCGAGAACCAGACCGGATCCCCAGAAGCGTTCACATCACCCGGGACAGCCACGCAATAACCGACCATAGACGAACCATCATCACCTGACTCACCACGGCCGCCCGTCCGCGGACGGACCATCACCCCGACGTCCTCCAACGACGCGACAAACGCCATCGGATCGCGCGACACCACCGCAGCCGACCGCACCATTCGCCGCAACCACTCCCGCGGCGTCTCCCGACTACCCACACTCACCGAAGCAGCTGAGACGAGCGGACTGGCAACACGTTTCGCTTTCTCCAACTCCCCATACTTCGGGGCGCTCACCGCCGTCAGATCCGACGCGACCGCCGTCCGCACCAAACCCAGACGCTCCTCCCACACCTGACACGTCTCCCGCGCCCGGCGCTTATCAAACGACGGCGAGAACTTTCGACCGGACTCCTGACGCACCAGCACCGCCGCGACATGCACATGGTCATCGGCGTGCCGGATCGCGACCCACCGACACCCATCCGGATCACCACGACGCGCGATCCCCGTCCGATCCATCAAATCCTCGACCACCCGCGCCCACTGCTCGTCACTCAACACCGGATCCTCCGGCGAGTTACGCAACGAGCAATGCCAGACCGGCCCCTGCCGCATCCGCTTACCCTGTTCCGCCACCGGCTCACCCAGACCGACCCCGGCCGCCACCGCCGCAGCGCTGAGCCCATCGACCAAAGCGCGCACATCGAAAGAACCGTCACCGGCCTGCACGGGCTGATGCATCTCGGGCGCCCCGTCCCAGCTCGCCACGACCCGCTGCCCCGTGTGCTCGTTCGCCCGGCCGGGCCCCATCAAGTAGTAGACGAGCCCGGACGGCCGCCACCCTCGACTGATCTTCACGATCACCGCCGACTCCTGCTCCGCCGCGCCTGCGGCATCGCCCCAGACACCTGCTGATCAACCTCAGCCACAGTCCGGTCGATCCGCTCCACCGACCGCGCCACCAGCGCCATGACCTGACCTGTCGCCGACTCCAGCGCACCATCGGTGTTCGCGACCCGAGCGATGTCGTTGAGATTCCCGCCGATATTGCGCAGCACCCGCCGATCCTCCATCAGCTCCGCACGCAACCCCATCAAGCGCTGCATCCACGCCCCAGCAGCCCCGGCCGAAACCCGAACCCCCGAACCCTCCACCGGCGCGGACAGCTCCGCCGCACGCCCCGCCGACACGGCCACCCACGCACCCGGAGCCAGCACCTCTCGAGCAGCCGCCGCCCCGATCGCCGCCCACTCCGACTCCGAGAACGACACGGTCATGGTGTGCGGCCGCCCACCCTCAGCACGAGGGCGACGAGTCCGAGTCATCGAAGGCTCCTCCATCGGGCTGAGCGATGGCACCAGCAGGACCGGCCCTGTCGGCGTCTGGATCACTCAGGCCTGACGCTGACAGTCTCACACCTCCTGCCCATCAAGGCATTTTCCTTAGGAAAATACACATCTTGCTGCGCGGTGAACGCACGCTGCGCTGCGCCGCAGGCGCACGCAAGCCGTACCGCACAGCTCCGCACCCGACAGCACCCCCACCGCCCAGCACACGAAGGGACCCGACGGCGTCCAAGGCCGCGCTAGGCGCTCACCAGAAGACCCCAGACCCGATACACTCCGCACATGAACGCGCGCGCGGCGACAACACAGACCAAGACCCACGCGCGCGCAGCAGCCCGCGAACTCCTCCGCGCACGCATCCAACCCATCACCGAACTCGCCGAACTCGGAACCGCCGTCGACACCGCCCGCGCCCACCTCGACGACGCCCGACAACGATGGCGCGACACACAAACCGCCTACGCCCACGCCTACCGCACCGCACGCGCCGCCGGCTGGAGCCCCACCGAACTCCACGACATCGGCTGCGGCACCCAACCCGCCGGAACAGCACTACGCACCACACGCACACGCCCCGACAGCGACAGCGACAGCGACAGCGACAGCGACAGCGACGAGACCACCACCACACCGACACCCGCACCACCGGTGACCACCGACCCGGAACCGAACCCCACCGACAACACCGACAACACCGCCGCTGGACACAGCACTCACGAAACAGGACCCCGATGAGCACCGACACCGCTGCCGAGACCGCTGCCGACAACACGGCCGTCGACTCCGCCGCTGGCGACTCACAACCGGTGTTGATCTTCGGGCGGGGAGCACTCACCCGACTCGCCGACGGCCGCAAAACAGCCACCATCAGCAGCGAAATCCCCGACGCAGCACCCGGCGACACCGTGACAGCAACACTCCCCGCCGGAACACCCCGACTGCCCCTCCAGATCACCCACCGCTACCCCGTCGACGAACTCGCCGCACTCCCCCAGATCGCCACCCAAGCCGGACTCGAACTGTCCGCATTCACAAAATGCCGAACATGGTCGGCATACCTCGACAACGTGACCACAACCGGAACCGTCACAACCCCCGCGCACATACTGGTCCTCACCACGGTCGGGGAGCTCGAAGGGGAATTCCCCCCGAAGAAGCGCCCCACCCCTAAACGCAAGCGCCAACCCCCGACGCCCCCCAAGCCGAAACCCGCCCCGGAACCACTCAAAGCCGTGAAAAACGGTTGGATGCAGATCCAGGGCACCGGGCCAGTGAAACTGACACCACTGACCATGGTGCACCCACAAGACACACCCGAACTTCAACAACGGATCGCAGCCGTACTCGCCCGACGCGCACCATCACTACAGGAACGCCGAGCACTAGCCCCCGTCATCGGAGCACTACTCGAAAAAGGGAAAGCCGGACCAGCCGGGCTAGGAAAAGACGACCGAGAACGACTCCGGAAACAACTCCACACAGCAGTCGCCTGGCTCACCCAACACCAACTACTCACACACGGACACTGGAACCCGAAACTCCTCACCGGACTCCGCATCAAACACGCAACCACCCGCGGCGGCGCACCCACCAAACAATAATGAGTTCATGCGCTATTGAAACTGGGGCGTGTTATCCCTCCCATTTGAGAGACACGCCCCAGGTCCGACCCTGAGATACCACCAAGACTCCCGAGGGAGCGGCGATCACCGATCGCCCGTCAACTTATCGCCGGCACCACGACCTGCCTCGACCGATTGGTGTAATTCGGCTTGCCCTCCGGGCGAGAACCGGGCGCAGCAGAGACACCAAAATACTCGTTGACCAAGAACGGGGCTGCCGCCGCAGTAGGAGTCCGATCCATACCGGTCCGACCATCGAGCACTACCGGACCAGAATCGGTAAACCCGTACACCGCGCCGTGCCACGTCGCCGTCACCTGCGGCGGCACCCGACCGGCATCAGCGACGATCCGCCACAGCTCTGCACCCGAGTCACGATCGAGACCCACCAGCGCGTAAGGGTCAAGCCCCTTCATCAGCTCGCACACGGTCACCGAACGCTCATCATCGTGGCACTCCCACCCCGCCTGCCCGCTCAACGGCGAAGCCACCGACTTTCCCGACCCGACGTCGACCGCAGTACTACGGCCCCCGACAGCAACCAACGTCGACGAGTCATGTCCCACCAGCACCTGCCGAGACCCTGACACCGTCACCGAGCCACCCGGAACCCCCGCCCAGCGCTGAACGCCATCACGGACACCGATCCCTCGAACCTCTGGCTCCAGCGCACTCTGGCGCTGAACGACGACGACATCGCCGACCACCTCCTGCGCCACGACATCCGCAGGAGTCGTCCACAACACCTGATGCGTCACCAGATCGATCCCCGCAGACAGCCCGTGCCTGCCGTCCGGGTCCGTCCCGATCACCACCGCCACCGAGTCCGCGACACCCACCACCCGTGTCGCTACCGGCTGGATCTGCTCTCCGGCGCCCCAGCCCGACTCGGGTGCCGGGACCGCAATCGAGAACGCTTTGCGCGCCGACCCTGACTCAGCCGCGACCAGTTCCACCGCATGCCGCGACGGGCGGGTGCCCTGCCCTGGGATCGTCACCGGGAACGCCGCCAAGACCAAGCGGCCCGCCGCCGAGTCCACCACCACCGGATCCCCCGGTGACGCACCGCTAAACTCCCTATCGAGATTGACATGCTCAGAGAACGGATTCTCCGGAAATACTCCCGGGTGAACAACATTCGCCGGAAAGTCGATTCGCGTCAGCCCGGACGATCCCACCGACCACCCCGACAACCCGTCCAACACATCCACCGCAGGCAACGGCCCACTATTACGCTGCAACGACACGACCGGCGCACCGAAATTCGCCGGAGGATCAAACGCCTGCGGCGCAGCCATACCACCCCCAACCGCCGGATCCCCAGGAACATCTCTGCTACTACTGCACCCCGCCAGTAACAACGCTGCCACCAACCCGGTAGCCAAAACACCCGAACGCCACGTTCCTCGCATAAGCCCCATCATTCACCCCCGCCTTGGAACAAGATCACGCCCCCACCTGCACCTCGGCGAACACCGCACTCCAGTAGCGCCCGGTCTTGACCGCCAACCCGGCACTCGCCAACGCAGTCAGCGCTTTCGACACCGCCGGGGCCTTCCGACCCGTCACCGCAGCGATATCCCCGGTCCGGGTGTGCCCAGCGGCCAGGGCCGCGTAGACCTCCCGCTGCGCAGACGACAACCCGGCATGCTCCGCGACCTCAGCACTGGCGACGGTCTCCTCAGCCGGGGCAGGAAGGGGCACGACGTCGGCGGCGGTCAACGCCGCCGGCACGGCGACACCCGCCCATCCCGGTAACGCCACCACCGACACCACCGACGGCGCCGAGAGCTCCGGCGCCGGTGCCTCCGGGGCCAGCTCCCCGGCGGCGCCGGCGCCGGTGTGGGTGGTGCGGCGCCAGGCGGCCAGCTTCGCCGTCTGGGTCTCCCACCGCGCCTGCGGCGACACACTCTGCACCGGCTGAAACGGCCCAACCGCCGCCGCCGTATCCGGATCCAGGACAACGCCACCCACCGCACGCACCCACGGACCCAGATCCTCCGCCCAGGCGACGCGGCCCATCGTCATCCGCCCACCGGAGTTCGCGAAGCAATACCCCCCACCCGACGGCAGAGAGGTGGGGGCGACCGCGAGACCATCGATCACGGCGTTCTCACTACGGTTCATGTTCCGGAACGCAAACAAGTTCCGGGCGGTCAAGAAACTCCGCAACACCGTGGACCCGCCGAAGTCCGGCGCCAGCAACGACTGCGTGCCCACCACCAGACCCACCCCGTACTTCCGGCCGATCCGCACCACCCGCTCCAACCGACCGATGAAATCCGCCGCGACCATATGCGGATGCGTCGAGAGCCGATGCAACTCATCGATAATCCACATCAGGCCCGGCAACTCCGGGGTGGGCAGCAGCTTGCGCGCCGGGGACTGGACCGCCGGATCAGTGATCGCCACCAACGCCCCCGGACCACCATCCTCCGACGGCGGACCCTCGGTGAGCGTGGACTTCAGCAGCGACCGCACCTCCAGAGCGGCCTCGACCGCGGCCAGCTGAGCCAACACACCGTCCGGGCCCGACTCGGCCCAGTCGGCGACATCGTTGAGGACCGGGCTGGAGCCGCCGTCGGGGTCGCCGTCGCCGAAGAACACATGCCACCGGCCCGACGACGCGAGGCCGAGGCCGATCGCCTCCAGACACGCCGACTTCCCCGACCCCGGCTCCCCGGTCACCAGACCGTTGCGGACACCGACCGCCTCGACCGCGTGGAAGACCATCTCGCCCTCCCCGTCGGCATACGGCCCGAGAGGGACGGTGCCGGACTCATACCGCGGCCCGGTATAGGCGATCCCCACCGAGAGCACGTCCGCCGTGATCACGGTCAGCTGAGCCCAGCCCTCATCGTCCGGGAACGGCTCCACCACCAGGTGTTTCCCCGACACACCCAACGCCGAAGCGATCCGAGACCGACGCCCCAGGATGTCGTCGAAACACACCTCCCCCGGCGGGGTGCGGACCGTCCAGCGGATCGACCGCGCCGTGTCCACCCGATCGGTGAGCAACGAGTCCGGGAGAGCTTTCCCGCGGCGGGCGACGTTGTCAGCCCACCGCCGCGCCAACCGGTCCCCCACATCACCTGCGCCCTCGTCCGGCAGGACCGGACCTGGCGACGGCACGGTGACCGGATGCGCGGCCATCCACCCCGACCAACACGCCGCCGCGCCCGCCGCGAGCGCGGCGAGCAACGCCGGATCCGCCGGGCCGGTCAACGCCGCCGCACCGACCCACGCACCCGCACCGGCGACCCCCGCCCACGACGCCTTCGTCCAGGCCGCCGGGATACGGCGGCGCCACCATCCCCGGGCCGCGGCCAGACCGGCCGCCACCGTGACCCCGAGACCCCCCGCGGCCGCAGTCGCCACCGTCGGCCCATCCGAAGCGGCAACGAGGTCGCACAGTGCCCAGCCCAGGGTCCCGGTCGCCGCGGTCGCCGCCGTGGCCAGATACGGCACCCGCCGCGCCCACACCCCCGCCCGAACCCGCTCCGCACGCTCACTCACCACCACCTGACCAGGCGTTTCCCGCCGCAACACCGAACCCGATCCGACCGTCCCTGACTCGATCGCCGCGCTCATCGGCCCCTCCGGGTGTTCGTTCACGACTCATTCTGATCGGTTCTGTTCGGAATCCGGTGGTGCCCCGCACCGCCGCGACACGGACGCCCGACAACCAGTACACGCGTACCGATTTCGAGGACGGGGCTGCTGACCGGTTCTGACCTGCGCGTTCACAGGCCAGAGCCTGGCGCAGGGAGTGGGTCAGGTGCGGGTGCCGATGTAAGTGCCCGACACCGTCGACGCCAGCGAGTCATCGGCCAGGACCTGGTCCTGGGTCGACAGATGCCGCGCAAAATGGGCCTGCGCACTACCCGCACTGTCCCGGAACAGCGCAGCGTGCTCCTGCATCTGCGACAACAGCTGGATCGGAGCGCCCGACACACCCGCCGCGGACAACGACGACACCGACTGCTCGATCTCAGAGAACATCCGCTCCCCCAACGACCGCATCTGCTCACAAAAATGATGCGCACTACCCGGATCCAGCGTCTCCCCACTCGCCAGCGCCGCACCCGCGGCGCCGACACTGCTGCTGCTGGTGGTGGTTGCGGTCATCGGGACATCCTTCCCATCGTTACTGCTGGTCACAGGACTGCTGGTCGTGCTAGTCGAGGCGGGGCGGTGGAGTGGATGCACCGTCGCCCACCCCGGACCGGTCTCGGTCTCGGTCTCGGTCTCAGAAACGCTGCCGCTGGCGGGCGGCTCCTCGGCCTTCTTCTCGGGCTCCTTCTCCGCGGGCGGGTCGACGGTGATCACCATCGGCCCGGGCGCCGGGGGCCGGTCGGTGTCGCGTTCCGATGCCGCCTGCGGGGCCCGTGGCGGGCCTGGGCGGGGCCGCCGACCCCCCGCACCGGAGCGGTGGGACCTCTGCCCGACGCGAGCGCGGACAGCGCGTGCCCACCGCTGCCGACGCAGCTGTCCCGCGGCGGCCTGCTCATGACGGCGGCGGCGACGGTCGGTGGCGTAGCCCCAGCCGTCGGCCCACCACGCACCCAACGCTTTCCGGGCCGGCCCCGGGGCGCGCCGGCCCCGCGGGTGCGCGATCCGCTCCGCCACCCGCGCGGCCAGCGCCTCGGCGATCGTCGGACCCGACCGACGCGCATCGCGGGCCATGCGCCGTTCATGCGCGCGTTCGGCCCTGCGGCGCCGATCCGCCAGACGCGGCGGCTCCGTGCCCCGCGCGGTCGCGATGACCTCGGCCCCCGCGTATCGCGCGAGGCCCCACACGACCAGGGAGACCAGCAGGATCGTCTCCACCCCCGCCTCACCCGGTGATCCAGGTCGAGGCCACCGCACCAGCGCCCCCGACCCCTCGGGCCAGGACGCTGTAGAAACCCGCCAGCAGCGGTGCCCCGGAGGCGACGGCGAGGGTCGGGGCGGTCAGCGCCAGCCACGGATGCCACGACTTCGGCTTCGCCGTGCGCGGCAGAATGCCCTTCACCACGACTTCCAAGGTCGCGATCACGCACACCGCCGCCAACACCGTGCCCCCGGCGACGCCGAGGAGCTGGGTGACCGTGGAGGTCGCCCCCGACAGCGTCGTGAACACCCTGCCCAGCAGCGTCCCCAGCACACCACCGATCCCGGTCCCGGCGACCAGGAACAGCGCGTTCGTGGTCTTCGCGCAGTTCTGGTTGTACTTCAACCACCCGCCCAGCACGAGCGCCAACGCCGCCACCACACCCGTCGACGCCCACCCCGCCGCGTTCACGACGCACCTCCAGCAGAAGCCCCGGACAGCCACACCGACAGCCAGGTCGGCGTCCAGTAGGACCAGGTCACGAACTCCGGCACCAGGACTCCGACCAGCGGAATCTCGTTCAGCACCGACGCCACGGTGACCAGCAGCGGCCCGACCGTCCACAACCGGCCCGGGGTCCGCAACGCCCACCCCGCCACCCCCGCGATGACCAGGGCTGGGGCCTGCAGCAGCCAGAAGTGCGCGACCGCGGCCTGACGCACCATCGGGTGCTCCGAGGTCGTCCAGTCCCCGCGCCGCGCCAGCTCCAGACCCTCAGCCAGGGTGACCGGCCGTTCCACCGCAGCCCGGCAGCCCGTCACCGCAGCCGTGGCGACGCTCGCCAGCGTCCGGGCGAGGCGCGCCCACAGCGGCGGCCCCGCCACCGGAACCGGGCCCCACCCGGCCTTCCCCGCCACAGCCGACACCGCCGCACCCGTCGGGGACTCACTCCTCGGCGTACTCGTCGTCGTCACTGTCGGCTCCTTCCCGCGCTCAGCGGCTCCCGGGCCTGCAGCTCCAGGAGCCGATCCCCCGCTGTGACCAGCGCGGAGACCACCGACTCGACCACCCGCGAGGCTTCGGCCGGGTCCGGATGCCGACGCGACGCCGCACCGCGGGCGTAATCGAACGCCGCCGCCAGCCGCTCCACATCCGAGCCCGCTGCGGCGAAGCGCACCACGAACCGGCCGCGACGCCGATCCGGACGGCCACGCCGCACAGCGACCTCCGTACCCGACAGCGCGGCGGTGCGGCGCCGGTAGCCGCTCACCGCCCGCTCCGACGCTCACGGCCACGCCGGTCGAGGGCGCGGACCACCAGACCGGCGACGCTGCACCACACCGCCACCGCGGCGAGGCCCATGACGATCCGCGGCGCCGACCAGTCCGCAGCCGCCGGGAACAGCGCCTCCACCAGCACGAACACCGCGAACCCGACACCACCCAGGCCGATCAGCACCGGCACCGACGACACCACCGACCCCAGCCGCGACACCCACGCCCGCACCGGGTGCGGCGCGAACCGCGGACGACGCACCCGCACCCGCTCCGGCGGAAACAACGACAACTGCCCCGGATCGCTCGGGAGACCCGACGAGTACTCCAGCGACCGGCACGACGACCGACGCGGCACCGGACGGGACACTCCAGATGACGACACGACAACAGACACGCAAACCTCACCCCAAAAAGGAAGAAGCAGAACAAACAGGAGATAACGGACACCATCGGCTCCGCGGCAGCCCCACAGCAGCTACAGCACGCCGCTACAACACGCCGAAGACGACCCGAGAAAGACCTAGACAGACCTGCCCGGCAGAGCGAACGGCAGAGCCGAACTGAACGCCGCTGCGCTAGGACTATGCGAGGGCGGCGACCCGGGCGCCGTTCACACGCCCCGCCACCGACGACACCGGCGCCGACACAGCAGACGACGCGGCAGACCCGGCAGGCGCGGCAGGCGCGGTGCGGGGCAGGAACGCGGTGACATGGTCATAGGCGTCACCGGCGAGCTGGGCGCGGGACTTCCCGATCCCGAAGGTCTTGCGGATCGCTTCCCGCGACACCGACCCGGCCCGCTCCCCCGACACCGCCGGAGCGGGAATGTCGCCGTCGACGACCGCGCGCCGGGTGCGTTCGTAGAGCACGACCGTGTCCGCCGCCGTCTCATCCAGCCGGGCGGGAGCGAGTTCGTCATACAGGTCGGCGAAGATCGGCCGGAACACCGAATGCAGCACATGCTGCACCACCACCGCCGCAGCGACCAGCAGCGGCGGCAGGACATGCGCCAGGGTCGAACCGAGGTCGAAGCCGTAGCGCACTCCCCACGGCACGACCGTGAGAGCGAGGGACGCGGCAGCGAGGCCGGCGTCGAGGACATACAGGCCGCGGGGGATCCGGCGGCCGTGCTGCACCGCAGTGAACCCGACGAACAAGCTCACGACCAGCAGCACCGAAGCAAGCGGTTCGATCAGGTAGCCGTACCACGGGCCGTCGACACCGACGACGCCGTCGTGGACGGTCACCGCCATGAACAGCACACCGGCGGCGATCAGCAGCGGCGGCACCATCGACAGGCCCACATAACGGCGGTAGGTCGAGGTGAGCCGACGGTCCGGGTTGAGCAGACGGTCGCGGTTCGCCACCGCACGGGTCGCCCAGCCGGCCTCGCGGCGCTCACCGCGCGCCGTAGCGATCTCGGCCATCCGGGCCCGGCGGCGCTCCGCGCGCTCAGCGCCCCGCAGCTTCTCGGTGACGCGGCGGTCGGCGCGGCGCTCGCGCGACGACCGGGCGTCCAGCAGGGCGGGATCGTCCTGCAGCGCGACGACGGCGCGGGCCTGCTCCAGCTCCTTGGCCAGGAGCCGGGCCTCGCCGATCAGACGCGGCCCAGCAGCAGTCGCACCGTCAGAGTCACCACCGGGGGTCGGGGCGAGGATCAGGTCCTCCAGCCACGACTCCGACCGGGAACCGTTCGACCGGGTGCTCATCGGGCCCACCCCGGCGCAGAGGTGCGCGGCAGCGGCATCGTCGCGACGGTCGCCCACAGGCGATCGATGAGCTTCTCGGTCAGACCATCCGGGAACCACCTGGGCTGCTCACAGCCGGGGTCACCATCCAGAGGGGAAACCACGCCACCCGGGGGTGGAACAACATGGGTCGTGCAGGCAGGATGCCACATAGCCGATCACCTGTTTC
Organism: Pseudonocardia sp. ICBG601; assembly: GCF_020496245.1. NCBI lineage: Bacteria > Bacillati > Actinomycetota > Actinomycetes > Pseudonocardiales > Pseudonocardiaceae > Pseudonocardia > Pseudonocardia sp. ICBG601. The sequence continues at coordinate 31,634 of NZ_JAHLJA010000175.1, forward strand.
ATAGCGCAGGTTGGTTGGTCAGACCGGCGCCCCGAGTTTCTTCTCGGGGTGTCGGTCGCCCACCCGGCAGAAAGCCAGACGGACTTCTTCATGTCTAACACCCCGGGGCTGCGGTGACAAGACCGGGCCTCGACCCACTGTCACCGGACCGACACCCAGCGCACCCGACAACCCGACCGAGGACGCCACCGGCGGGTCGCGGCGAGCCCGCACCGGGCGAAGGAAATTCCGGGGTGCCTCGCGTGCGCGCGCGACGCGCGCCTACGCGCACATCGCGTTGAGACCGGCCGCGAGCAGCCGCCGCCGGGGAAATTTCCCCCAGGAAAACTCCGACCACGTCGGCGGGCAGCAGCCCCCAGACCGTCGCGCCGTGCCCCGGCCGAACCGTGAGCCGGTGACCGCCCCGGCCCCGGGCCGGGCGCGCGGCCCGAACACGACCACGAGCCGGCGGTGCCAGTGGCAGGCGCAGCGACGGCGCACCCGGAAGGTCGCGCTGCCGCCACGGGCTGCCCACCCGCGGCGGCCGCGGCGGCAGCGGCGACCGCACCGACCGATCCGGTCCCGACGAGGGGAGCCGCTGCGAGCCGGTGCCCCGACTCGAGGCGCGAGCCAGCACGGCCCAGCACGGTCACGGATCGCGGCAGCAACCGCCGAGCCCGCCGACCCTCGCTGCCGCCGGGCGGCACCAGCCCGGCGGTGCCGGTCGAGTCGTGCCGGCCGAGTTTCCAGCAAGGAAATTTCCTCGCCGGGAATCCCCGTCGGGCGGGTCTCAACGCGATGTGCGCGTAGGCGCGCGTCGCACGCGCGCGCGAGAGCCCCGGGAATTTCCACCCGACTTTCCCGGGCACGGCCGCGCACGACGACCGCCGACGACGATGTCCCCGAACGCCCCAGCCAGCCGGGCTCGGGACGGTGCTCGTTCGCCACGCCCGGGCGCCGCTATCGGCGACCTCGACAGCCTCGCCGTGGTCCCCATGGGCCGCGGCCCGGCACGCGACCACGCCCGTGCGATACCTGCTCGATAACGCCCTCCCGGGGCCGGGCCGGAACCTGCGCGACACGCTCGCCGCGGTCCGCGGCGAGCGCCGCCCCGGCGGCCGAGTCAGGGTCCCGGCGGCTCGGCGATCCGGTCAGAGCAGCGCGCGCCTGACCGGGGCGCTGAGCTCGGCGGCAGCGACGGTGCCGACCCCGCGAGTACGGGCTGCCGGCGCGGTGTCCTGCTCTGGCAGCGCGTGGCGAGGTGTCCGGGTGCAGCCCGGCCGGGCTCGGGTCCAGCGCGGTCGGGATCGACCCGCAACGCCGCGCCGCGCGCACCTCCACGGCCGCTGCAGCGAGCGTGACCGCGGCGACACCAGGGGGGCAACGGCGCGCGGGCCGGCGCGCCGGTCCCGCGGCCGGGTCCCGGCGGCCCGGGTTCCACCGTGATCCACTCCTGGGGCCGTGCGGACATCCGACCCGCCAGCGCCCCAGGGGCCTGCGTCAAGATCGCTCTACAGGTATCGGGACCAGCACCTTTACCGCGTGCACCGTTCACCGTGCAGCGGCGCGAAGCGACCCGAACAGCACCAACAACAGCCACACTGCCGAAGAGAATCCCCTGGTCAGAGCGTTGTCACTCGACCGCTGCGGCCAGTGTCTGCTGTCGCCAGCCACTCAAGATCGTTTCATTGCGGCGTTTCCGCTGGTCCCGATACTTGTCGACACCTACTCGCCCAGGCGCGTGAGGGAGGATGGTCCAGGCGAAGATCTCGGTCCCCGCGGCGCGCGAGCGAACATACCCCCAGGTCAGAGGCGCGATCCGAGCGGGGCGGAGGCCTGGTCGGCGCCGCGGAGCGACCCACGGGACGATCATGAACAAGGCTGTTTCCGCTGGTCCGGATACTTGTCGATATCCACTCGCAGGAGTGTTCCGGGAGCGAGCGTCCAGGGAGGGAGGTGTTCAGCACGGTCGACCTCGACAGGATTCCCCAGGTCAGGGGCGCAATCGTGACCAACAGGGAAGCCCCGGAAGGGGGCCGCGGCGAGGCAGAGGTTGATCATGCGCCGGGGTGTTTCTGCTGGTCCCGGCGCTTATCGAGGGTGTATCGCGCCAGTAGGTGGGAGAGGTCGTCGGTATCGATGACGCGGCGGAGGCAGCTCTGGTTCCGGGGGAATCCGCAGGTCAGCGCCCCCGCCAGCTATCCCGAGTTGCCCTGGGAGCAGCTCCGGCGCGACCACGTTGTTGATCGAGAAGTGGGGTGTTTCCGCTGGTCCGGGTGCTTGTAGGTGGCTGTCTGCGGCATCCTGGCGCCGTCGACACGTCGGGTCTTCGGTGTTGAGGCGGGCGTTCCGGTACTGGCCGGGCACGTTCACCGGCGGTGACGGACGGGCCTGTAGCGGGCGCTGAGGGCGTTTGTGACGGCTTCAGGTGACGTCGGTGGTCGTGGGCAAGTCGACCCGGACCGGAGCCCGCTCTGGCGGGCGAGGACCGGAAGCGGCGCGGCAGCACCGTTCGTGCGCCTCGAGAACGGGCGGTCGGGCGCGAGTGCCGGTGTTCAGCACGACGCCCCGGCCGAGACGAGTCGTCGGGAGCGCTGGGTTTGGAGCAGAGCGGCGATCTGAGCGCGGGCGGCCTCCCGGGTGCTGACGCGGGTGGGGTCGTGGTCGGAGACGAGCCCGCTGAAGCGCGCGTGTCGATCTCGGGTCTGGTTACCGGCCAGGACGAGGCGGGCTTCAGCCCGTTGCTGGTCGTCGGCCCGCAGGGCCGCGGCGGGCAGCGTGGTGTCGCCGTAGGGCAGCCGCTGCGCGGCGGCGCGGCCGTGCCGGGCCGCGATAGCGGCTCGGGCTTGGGCGTCGGCGTGCGGGGCGCTCAGGGGCCCGGCGGGCCTGGTCCAGGGGGTCAGGCGGTGGCGTAGCCACGCCGTCGGCCAGCGCACCTGGGAAGCGGGGCAGCGTTCGACGGGCCGGGACGGGCCGTCGGGGGTGGGCTGGTGTGCCAGGGCGTGGCGCAGGTCGTTGTTGGTCCATCCGGCCCGCCAGAACGGCTTCACGGCAGCCCGGATTGCTCGTGGTGAGAGCCGCGCGAGCAGCGGGTCGTCGTGCAGCTGGCGGGCGGCGGCGAGCATCTCCCCCCGGGTCACAGGCACCCGCTCATCGAACCAGTCCCCCCACCGGCGGCCCTGGCGGGGCGGCTCCGGCCGAACAGGCCGCACGGACCGCGCCCCGTCCCGGCCCGGAGCCCCCGACCGGGTCTGTGCGCGGTTGTGGATGATCGTTGTCGCGCGCGTGTGAACAGAACTCTTACCTTCGGTAAGAGTAAACCCCGTTGGGGTCCAACTTTCGCCGAACGGGGTCGCGTAGGGGCTTGCGGAGGGGGTGTCGCCGGTCTCGGTGAGCGGCCGGGCTACGTCGCGGGCGGTCGCGGTGTTGGTGTCGGTGATGGCGTGGTCGGGGAGGTGGAGTTGGTAGACCGCCGCGCGGTTGCCGCGCCGTCCGTGGAGCATGCTCTGGAGCGGGCCGCGGTACTGCGGGGTGCTACCGGGCTCGACGAGGATCAGCCAGTCGGACGCTTGGAGCTTGGCCAGCCAGGACGCGACCGAGGACCGCGCCCACCCGGTAGTCTCCTGCAGACGTTTCCAGGTCGGCCAGGTCAGATGATCGGTCCAGTCCGCCCGGCGGGCGAGCTCGACGAGTAGCGCGTCGAGGCGTCGTCGGGCATCGCGGCGCAGCCGCTGGTACCAGGTCGACGCGCGGATCGCTTCGTGCCAGTCCTGAGCCGTGCGCGGCAGCCCCCGGGGCGTTTCGTTGGCGCTGTCGCTGGTGGTGTCGTCGGCCAGCTCGACCCAGCACGGGCCGCAGACGATCGAGGCGAGGATGGTGTCCCGGGTGACACCGGAGCGGCGGAGGCAGTGCGTACACAGCCGCGCCGGCGGCGGCGGCCCGGCGGACAGCCCGCCGGCGGGCGGCCAGCCCGCCGCGGTCATCGCCGCCGCGGTCGCGGCCAGCTCGCCGGGGGCGAGTGGGGTCAGGGGCCAGAGGCCGGTGTCGAGCCCGCCCCGGACCAGACACCCGCAGACGCTCGGAGTGTCCCCGACCGGGGGGGTTGATGGGCCTTGACGGGTCGAGCTATCGTTGTCCTGCGCATGCAAGGCGTATCCGCCCCTCCGTGAGGGGGCTGAAGGAACTGGAGTTTGCCGCTCCGTTGCACTTCCTGCGTCGGGCCCGACCTCTTAGAGGGGTCGGGCCCGACGTGGTTCTAGCGTGCGTCTGGTCCTCAGCCCGGGATGTTCAGTAGTTGGGTAGCTGGATGCGTCTAGGTCTGCATCGTGCTGGTCCTCTCATCGCGCTGGTTGGTCAGAAGCCGAGAAGCCGAGAAGCCGAGAAGCCGAGAAGCCGAGAAGCCGAGAAGCCGAGAAGCCGAGAAGCCGAGAAGCCTCTCCAGGATGGGATCCTAGCGGTTTGTTCCTGGTTGTGGAGAGGCGACGCGCGGGCTCGGTGGGTGATCCTGCGCGCCTGTCACGCGATCATCTCCATGAGCGGGTCCAGGATGTCCTGGGCAGTGCGTAGGTGTCCGACGGCGGTGGCCTGTGCGGTGGCCTCGGCCAGCGGGCTGGCGACGGTCTGTGCGGCGTGAAGGACTTCATGGGCGGCGCGGAAGAGCTCGCCTTGGAGCCAGTTGTCACCACTGTCACCGGCATTGCTTGAGAGTCGAGCGGGAACGGGGTGCATGTCGGGGCCTCTTCGTCGTCTGCTGGCTGTCGGGTCTTACCTGCGTTCAGCACGGCGGGCTTGCTAGGGGAACGACCGCCGGACTGCGGAGTGACGCTCGGTAGCGCACACTTCACCACCTGGCACCCACAAACGTCAAGTAGGCATGGCATGATGAGGGAGCGCCCAGCTTCTCCTGCCTGCGGCGCAGCCCTGCGGCGAGCGGGAGAAGCTCCGTCTACCGCAGTTGATGGCGCAACTGAGAGGGGCAGGTAATGTCAGACCCGACGGCGATTGGTGAGCGTCTGCGTCTTTTAATCAAGGAGTATGAACAGCGGACGAGTCAGCCCTCATTGTCATTGCGGAAGTTGTCGAGCCAAATGCGCGACGCGGGAATCATATTGTCCCATGAAGGACTACGGAACGTGTTGTCGGGACGTTCGGTGCCGTCGGCGACAACGCTGCAGGACTTAGCTACATTCTTCGGTGTCAGCCTCGGCTCATTTGACGGAAATTCCGATTCGCGGCGTGTGCGAGTTATGGGGCGCTTGGCCTGCCTGGACGATTCGAGTTGTGCTGTAGTGGAAGATGTCCTAGATGCCCTAGAGGGTCGAGATTCTGATTCGGCACCGTCGTGACACAGCGGTGGAGTCGGAAACGGGCACCAGCTGGGGTGCGTCGACAAGGGGTAAATATTCGGGCGGCGAAACGCTCGTTGCGGTGGGCTCGTTCTCATCTGAATAAAGTTCCGGAACTTCCGCATCCCTGGGATGTCGATAAGTTCATCGAACGTCTCGCGGAGAGTCGAGGTCGGGAGATTCGCATAGTGCCGGTCCAGATGGCGGATGACGCGGGATCGCCGTCCGCGCTATGGTACGAGTATCCTGATTTCGATGAAATCCGGATCGACAAACGAGACGGAGACTGTCTGGATCGAGACAACAACATCATTCACGAAGCCTCGCATATGATTGCAGGGCATCATGGAGTCGTCGTCGAAAGTCTTGGCATGGGGTCTCCGGATGCTGTCGCGGGAGATGGTCGATCCACGATCAACGTCTTGCATCGAAATCATTACTGTAGCTACATGGAGGTGCAAGCTGAGACCCTCGCGTTCTCGATCTGGGAGGCGGCCGGGGCCCGCTTGTTCCCGGACGGAGACGTGGACGCTGCCCGTCTCGTCGGCGCGTTCGAGTACCGGCTCGGCCGTGCAGGTGAAGGGTGGTGATGTTGCACGACGCGATCCAGTTCATGTTGGTCGGACTCATCATCGGTGCGGCGATCGCGAAACTTTTCCAGCTGCGCTTCCCGGGAGCGGAGACGAACCGTCCAGCGGCTATCGCGATGTGCGCAGCGATCATTTTCATGGGGATCGCCACGTTCCAGGAGGGCATGGTTGTCACTGACTTCCTGGAACGCTCACTCGACATCAACATCGCCTACGCGCAACGGCACGCTCCGGCCATTATTTCGTTCGCGTGTGTACGTATTGCGTTTGTGTGCTGGACTTGGCCATCGAGCCTGCGCCGCCGACGCCGTGTGACCATGCACCTCGTTGTCCTCGCAGTGATTCTAGCGACGCGATGGGCGATCGCTGCGGTGTCGTCACCGCACGATGCTGCTGCTGGCCTTGCAGGGGATTGGGCTGCTGCGCCATGGACGACGATGGCAGCGCTGCTCTACATCGTGTATGTCGGGTCCACTTTTGTTTCGGTGGCAGTGATGGCGTCAGGCTGGGCACGTGAAGAGACCGTTGCACATCGATGGACTGCCACTGGGTTAAAACTGATCGCCGCATCAGCATTCGGATTCTGCATGTATGTCGGCCACAAGATGCTGTTTCTGCTGGCAGCACACACGGTGGGGCGGCCGGGATATGATCCACTGGCGGCGGAGCGCCCTATTTTGGTGGTATCGGTCTTCCTTCTTGTGGTTGGTTTGGCGGTGCCGCTGGTAGCAACGGGAGTCCCGGCCGCGGTTCTGCTGGCCCGCCAGCGAGCGGTGTATCGGGAAATAGGCAGTATGTGGCTGTCATTGGTAAGCATCCGCCCCGATGTGGTGTTGATGACGTGGGCCCCGACATGGCTCCCTGATCGGTGGATCGGGTTGTGGGAAGCCGTAGACGTTCGAGAGATGGCGTTCCGGCTGTTCCGCCGTGTTATCGAGTGCTGGGACATCGTTCGGCGGCTTCGACCTCATCTCGATGCGTCGCTGCGGGCATGGGCACTGACTCGAGCTCGGGCAGAGCTCGATGAAGCCACCGCTGAGAGTGTCGGTGACGCAGTCATGCTGCGTGTTGCTCTTGCCCGAGCCCGTTCTGGTGCCGCTGTGCTGGACGAGGCGCAGCGGGCCTTGACCCCGGCGAGTCTTCGCGAGCTCGGGCAGAACGCGACCTGGTGGCAACGCGTCGCCCGAGCGTGGGACCACCCGCTTACTCTGCGTCTCACCGACGAGGCCACCGCTCATTCACCTGTGTCTATGTGAGTGCGACCGCGGTCTGCTGGGCGGGGCGGTCGGCATTGGCGCTGGGGCGGGCCGACGGCATGATCAGCGGTGTGATCACCTTCGATGAACAGTTCCTGGCTGATCTGTACGCGAGCTGGGCTCGGCTGCGGCGCCGCGGTCCTGTTCATCGTGCTGTGACGCCGGATGGCGCCCCGGTGTGGCTAGTCGTCGGCGACGAGCATGTTCGGTCCCTGGCCGCTGATCCGCGCTTGACCCTGGACCGCAGCTACTCCCGTTGCGGCTACACGGGGTTCTCGTTGCCGCCGGATCTAGACCGGAACCTGTTGAACATGGACGGTGCCGACCACCGTCGAATCCGCCGCCAGGTCGCCGCAGGATTCACCCCAACCCGAGTCGACGCGCTCCGACCAGAGATCCATGCGGCTGCGACCGAACTAGCAATGGATCTACAAGGACAGCTACAGGATGGCGGCCCGGTGGACGTGATCGCCGAATACGCCTCCCCGTTCGCTCTACGAGTAATCGCGATGATCCTGGGCATCCCGACGACGGATCTGCCTGAGTTTCGTGGATGGACCGATGAGCTGCTGGCTCCGTCGAGCCCGTCAGCGGCGGCTGACGCAGTGAAGGAAATCTATCACTACATCCGCGACCTGATCGAGGGTCTACGCAGTGAAGGAGACGACAGCTTCCTTGGGAGGCTGACGCGTAATGCCGACAATGATCCCGAGCGACTGTCGGCAGCAGAGCTGGCCTCGTCGGCATTCCTGCTGTTATTCGCCGGATATGAAAACACGATCAGGGTCATCGGGAATGGCTTGATCGCCTCCGTCGATAAGGATGGGTGCGTGACCGTTTTGCGAGAAGCTCTGACGGATGAAGTGTCGTCACGATCCGTGATTGATGAATTACTGCGCTATGATCCGCCGCCGCAGCTGGCGATCCGCCGATTCGCCTGTGAAGACATCATGATCGATGACGTGACGATCCTCAGGGGAGACACCGTGATGCTGTCGTGGGCGTCGGCCAACCGAGACCCTGCCGCCCATCCCGATCCTGACCGGCTGCAACTCGACCGGAATCCGAACCAGCACCTGACATTCGGCCATGGGCCGCATGCCTGCCTCGGCTCCACCCTGGCCCGCGTAGAACTGGAGATCGGGCTCACGACCCTGCTTGCGGAAATCCCCACCCTGCGGTTGGTGAACCCAGCTCGTCCCGCGTGGCGCCTCTCTTTCCGGAACCGGGGTGTCACAACTCTGCCAGTCGTCATGTCTGTTGCAGGGAGTAGTTAGATGCGGCACAAAAACAGGATCTGAAGCGCTCGGGGTAGAGGACTGGAGAGTCGATCGGATCTGGGTTTTGTCGTCGCCCGACTCATGGAGGCTCATTCTGGGTGATCATGAAGTGCGGCATTTCCTCAGGTCGTGGTGGCCGTTAAGGCCTGACTTTGGTCACCCGAGCCTGGTTTCGCAGCTTGTACTGCGCTGAGCTGCGGTGATGTGTTTGCGCGGGAGCGGTGTGAGGCACTAATTCGGTGCTCTACGCTCGGTCAGGTGGCGTGGGTGAGGCGGGTACGGACGGCCTCCGGGGCGACCGCGGTCCAGATCGCCGAGTCCGTGCAGGGCCATCGACGGATCGTGGCCCATGTCGGGTCAGCGCACACCGAGGCCGAGCTGGGCCTGCTGGTCGAGCAGGCCCGTGGGCTGATCGACGACGCTGCACAGCAGGCCCTGGATCTGGGCGTCGCGCCGTCACCCCGGCGGGCCGAGCTGATCGCGCCCACCGCGGCCGGCGGTGCCACGCAGGAGGGGCTGTTCGGCCAGATGCCGCGGCGCGCCCCGAGCACCACAACCCGGCGGGTGGGTGCGCCGCAGGTGATCACGACCGGGTCGCGGGTGCTGTTCGACATCCTCGCCGAGGTCTACGCGGGCCTCGGGTTCGCAGAGGTCGCTGATGACACGTTCCGCGACCTGGTGATCGCCCGGATCGTCGAGCCCACGTCCATCCTGGACACCGGTCGGGTGCTGGCCGGTCTGGGCGTCACCGCGGCGAGCGAAAAGACGATGCGCCGCACCCTGCTGCGCTGCACCGGGCGCAGCTACCGCGACGAGATCGCGAGGGCCTGCTTCACCCACGCCCGTGGCAGTGGGGATGTGTCGTTGTGTCTCTACGACGTCACCACCCTCTACTTCGAGGCGGAGAAGGAGGACGACCTGCGCAAGGTCGGGTTCTCCAAGGAACGCCGGGTCGACCCGCAGGTCGTCGTCGGGCTGCTGGTCGATCGCGCAGGGTTCCCCCTCGAGATCGGCTGTTTCGAGGGCAACAAGACCGAGACCGCGACGATCCTGCCGATCATCGAGGCCTTCCGGGCCCGACACCAGCTGCCGGTCGAGCCGGGCGGGATGGTCGTGGTCGCCGACGCAGGGATGCTCTCGGCCGCGAACCTGCGCGACCTCGACGAGGCCGGCCTGCGGTTCATCGTCGGCTCCCGACTCACCAAGGCCCCGGTTGACCTGGAGTCGCACTTCCACTGGCACGGCGACGCCTTCGTCGACGGGCAGATCATCGACACCCTCACACCACGCGACCGCCGCACCGGGCGCAGCGAGAACAGCCCGAAGGTCAAGGCCGAGCCCGTCTGGAACCCCAACCAGCATCCGGGATCCTGGCGGGCGGTCTGGGCCTACTCCACGAAGCGGGCCGTCCGGGACCGGCGCACGTTGACCCTGCAGGAGAACCGGGCCCGCGAGGTCATCGCCGGCGAGAAGCCCGCGCGCACACCGCGGTTCGTCAAGGTCACCAACGGCTCCCGCGCCCTGGACGAGGCCTCCTTGGCTCGGGCATACCGGTTGGTCGGGTTGAAGGGCTACGTGACCAACATCCCGGCCGGCGGCGCAGCGGCCGGGGAGATCATCGGCGACTACCACGACCTCTGGCACGTCGAGCAGTCCTTCCGGATGAGCAAAACCGACCTACGCGCCCGCCCGATGTTCCACCACCAACGCCAGTCCATCGAAGCGCACCTGACCATCGTGTTCACCGCCCTCGCAGTCGCCCGCGAGATCCAGAACCGCACCGGGCTCACCATCCGCAACGTCGTCCGCCAGCTCCGACCACTGCGCTCGGCCACCATCGCCATCAACGGCACCCAGCAGACCTTCCCGCCCGCCGTCCCCGCCGACAAACAGGCCCTCCTCGACGCGCTCCGTCAGCCCGCGGCGAAGCACTAAGACAAGTGACCGAAGTCAGGTCGCCCGACTCATGGAGGCTCATTCTGGGTGATCATGAAGTGCGGCATTTCCTCAGGTCGTGGTGGCCGTTAAGGCGGCCCGCCAGGCGTCTCTGAATAAGCCTCATGGGGTATTTTCGGCCGCGTTGTCGGAGACGATCTTGGTGATGAGTCCGTGGACGGCGTCCTGTTGGCCGGGTGTGAGCTGTGCGTAGAGTTGCACCAATTCGGCTATGTGGCGGTTTCGGAGCAGGATCACGGCGCTCTGGCGGAGGCCATCGATGGCTACTGGCCGCTCTTCTAGGAAAAATCTGACATCAATCTCGAAGAATCTACTGATCCATCGGAGGTAGTCCTCGCTGGGATTTTTTCCGCGTTCCCCGGTGAGGAGTTTCTGTATGTAGACGGTGGTGATTTTTCCGCCGTTGGAGTTGATCCAGCGTGCTACCTCGGCGGTGGTGTAAGGACGCTTATCTGCCCGGACGATGGTGGTGAACAAATAGTACAGTCGCTGTGGAATGGTTCCTGCTCTGTAGTCGGCAAGGCGCTGTTGGATGAGACGGTCCTGGAGTGGACCGTCGACGGCTGCAGGCTCAGGGGTAGTGAAATACGTCGGGGACACGCAGAAGAACTCGGCCAGGGCCGCGGCCTCAGCGGGGTCTGGTTCAGGTGCTGACTGTGAAGTGTCGGCCCGCCGCAGGGTGGCGACGCGGTCACGACTGGTGGGAGACCGGTGGGCATTGATCCAGCGCACGACCTCGTCGACCGAGTAGGAAGTTCCATCGGCGCGTCGGGCGGCGGCGAACAGATGATTCAACCGCTCGGCGAATCCCTGAGCTGCTTCAGGTTGACTCTGGACCTCAGGCACGGCCTTCACCTTCGTGGACAGCATCGATGGACAGTCGGCCGATGCTAGACCGCTGACCAGATAGCCCTTTCGAGGAGACGTGAGCGCATGACGAGCGAACTTCCCGAGCCTGCCCCTGTGGGCGGTGTCCCACCCGGCGGCTGGGGTAGTTGTGGGGCGACACCTACAGCTGGCCCTGCTGCACTCCCGAGCTGGGGCGCTTCGAGCGATGCATCGGCAGTAGAGCATCGCACTCAGAGTTCACCAACGTCGCGGCCTGTCAGCCCAGCAGTACGGCAACCGGGGCCGCGATACCGAGGGAGGAGGCAGCGGGCATGGCTCGCGACCTCTTCCGCGGTTGCGGTCGTCGGGGTGGTGTTCTCGGCTGCGGTGTGGCCGGGCTGGGCTGTCACCGTCGTCCTTGAGCAGGAAGCGTTGCAAGCTGGCGTGCGCACGGTCTTGATCGAGAACTACGAGCTGACCGTCACCGCCGACGTGCAGTGTCCCGCCGGGGTGGCGATCATTCCGGGCAGCGGTTCTCGTGCCAGACCGCGATCGACGGCGAAGCGACCGAGGTGACCGGCGTCGTGCTGACCGCCGACGGCATCTATCAGGTCGACTGGGCCTGACGGGATGGCCGCCCGTCGCTGATCTCCCGCCCACTGTGCTCGGCGTTGACAGGCTGCCGACAGGCCATACCGGTGTACTATCTTCCAGGTTAAAGACCTACATCTTGCCGGGCGGTGGAAGGGCGGGCGGTGATGGTGAAGACGCGGCGGACACGCACGGAGCCGTCGGCGTTGCCGCCGTGGTGGTCGAACACCGGTGCCGGTGAAGCCCGGGGCAGGCGCTCCAGTGATGCTCCGACGGTGCTGGAGTCAGTCGCGGTTACTGAAGGCGCTGGCGATCCGGCTGCGGAGCCGGCGTTGGCGCTGTGGGAGCAGAGGGGAGGCCAGGCAGCGTGCGGTGACGATGTCGTCGGTGACCACTATCCGGTCGCAGGTACCACGGACGCTCCGCCGTCGAGGGGGCTGATGCCGGCGGAGCTGCCTGGGCTTCGAGCTGCGTCGCCCGAACCAGGGGCTGTGTGCTTCCCTTCGTGGCGGCCTGCTGATGACGAGCGCAGCACCCGGACCACGGTGGATCGGCCCGTCGCGGCGCTGCGTCCGATCGACCCAGCCGAGGCTCGTCAGCTTGCGGAGTGCTTCGCGATGGACTACTTGTCCTGCGATGCTGATGACCCGGATGGTCGTCGTCGGGCGTTGGAGCCGTATCTGTCGCGCCGTCCGGATGCCCTGCTGGGGTGGCCGGGTGGCGAGCATGGCCACGGCCGTCGCCGCGCAGTGCACGCGAGAGCGGGCGAGGTTCTGGCTCACGGCCACGTCCTCACCGTCGACGTGAAAGCGTTGGTCGAGATCTTTATCCCTGTCTCGCCACATGTCGGATCCGCCAGCATCGGTGGTAGCGACAGCACCGGCGATGACGCTGGACCGGGAACGCCGGACATCCCGCAGACTGCGCCGTTACCAGCGGGGGCCCGATGGTCTGCGGTTCCTCCTCCGATCGCGCCCGGCTGGGCATCTGCGACGAGCGTGTGGCAACGACTCGGAGTCCCGATCCGCCGCCACGATCACGGCCATCTGGTCGTGGAGCTGCAGCAGTTGCCCTCCACCAGCGATGACTGACCACCGGTTGAGAGCCCCTGCTGTGTTCTTCCGTGACCCTGGGACCTGCTGATGACCGACGCCTCTGCTCCAGGCCGTGCTGATGCCGCACCGCTGCACCGCACCTGGGAGCATCCCATCCACGCATCTGATTCTGAACCGCTCGTGTCAGCTGAGCTTTCATCGCAGTCAGCACAGCAGCCATCGCCGCTGGATGTTCGGCGTTCTCGGCTGCGGTCGACATCGTTGCCGTGGGACAACGACGCCTCCACGAGCCGTGCACTGGATGAGTGTCTTGGCGTCGTCCCGATCAAGCCGGTGGGGGCGAGCTCTGGGGAGTTGCCGACCCGGGCCGTGGGGGCTGAGTCGAGGCTCAATGCGTTGCGGCCCCGGCAGAGCGCGCCGACAACAGGGTGGCGGTCTGCAGTGTTCAAACTCAGCGGCGGGAGGTGGAATCCCGGCCCGTCGGCTGCTGAGGACCGCTACACCGACCTGGTCCGGCGGATCTGCAATACCCGTTTGGAAGGACCGCATTCGGTCATCGTCGGTTCGATGAAGGGCGGCGTCGGGAAGACCACGATGTCGGCGTTGCTTGGCCTGTGTCTCGCTGAGCACCGCGGTGATCGAGTCGTGGCCGTCGACGCCAACCCTGATGCCGGGACCCTGGCCGACCGGCTGGTCGGTGAAGAGTTCGCCGCGCAGGTGACTGTCCGCGATTTGCTGGCCCACCTTGATGAGGTCGAGACTTTCACCGATCTGTCGAAGTACGTCCATCTGACGCGTCGGCTGCAGGTCGTGGCTTCTGATCAGGAGCCGGAGTCCAGCGAAGCGTTCTCGCTGACCGACTACGAATCGGTCGTACGGGTGTTGTCGCGGTTCGCGCAGGCGATCATCACCGATCTGGGAACCGGGATCGTGCACTCGGCCGCCCAGGGCGGTCTCAAACACTGCGACAGCCTGGTCATTGTCGGAACGCTGACCCAGGATGGAGCCTCACGAGCTCAGCGCACCCTGGACTACCTGGCGAACTACCGCGACACGACCGGCAGCTTCCCGCACCGTCACCTGGTCAACGACGCGGTCGTGGTGCTCTCCGGCGATCGGTGGAGCGAATCGATCGACGCCGACGTGATCCGGGACTACTTCCGTGGCCGGGTCCGCGCGGTCCTGGAGCTCCCTGCAGACCGGCATCTGGCCAGCGGCGGCCCGATCGACCTGGCGCTGTTGCAGCCTGCCACCCGCGCCGCCGTTTTGGAGATCGCGGCGACGGTCGCAGACGGTTTCTACGGCCGCGCCACACACGGTCTGGCCTCGCACGGCTTCAGGGGCAACGGCCATGGGTCTGGCTAGCGGCATCACAGCGGCCGCCGCCGCTGCACTCGTCCTCGCGCCGGCCCCGGTCGTTCCAGCGGTCGAGCTGGAAGCGAAGTGCGGATGGCGGCTCACAGCAACCCGCGTCTTTGCCGAACTCGGCTCCAGCAGTAGGAACGGTCCCGGAGCTGAGGCGTTACGGGCGACTTTGATCGATCTTGGCGTCGCCAAGCCCGGGTTCGTGCCCGCTGGTTGCTATGAAGACAACCCCAGAGGTCGATCCGATGACCAGGAAAGCGGATCTGCTGATCAATCGCCGCGGACCGGACAGACCGCACAACTACGCCCGCCGCCATCGTCAGCTGGCTCTTCCCCGCCGCCTACGCAGGACATAGGCCAGGGCGACACCGCTGGTGAGGTGTTCGGGTGGGGCGCCCCGGACGTCGTCGACGACTTCACCGGCACCACGCTCGGACCGGGATGGAACGCCTACGACGGCCCCGGGCATGCCGGGAACGGCACCCGCTCCCCTGCTGCGGCGACCGTCTCCGACGGTGTCCTCACCATCGACGGCACCGGGGACGGCACGACCGCCGGCCTGGCCTGGACCGCGCACTCCCAGAAATACGGACGGTGGGAGACCCGGATGCGCGCCCCGACCGGCTCCCCGTCCTACAACGCCCTCGCGCTGTTGTGGCCGACCGAGGAGAACTTCCCGGTCGGCGGGGAGATCGACTTCGCGGAGATCATGGACCCGTCGAGGGACAAGGTCGAGTTGTTCCTGCACTACGGCGCGGACAACTCCCAGGTCCACGGCGAACTCCAGGTCGACGCCACCGGGTGGCACAACTACGCGGTGGAGTGGACACCGGACGGTGTGACCGCGTTCGTCGACGGTCGCGAATGGTGGAAGACCACCGACGCCTCCATCTTGCCGCCCGGTCCGATGCACCTGTGTCTGCAACTGGACTGGTTCCCGCGCGGCGACAGCGAGACCGGGCAGATGCGGGTCGACTGGGTCAAGCAGTGGAGCCTCGCCGCAGGCGAGGGCGCCTCCACCGACTCGGCGGGCAGTGAGGGCTCCACCGATGCCGACTCCTCGACCTCGATCACCGACGACATCAACAACGTCCGGGGACGCCGATGACCCTCCTCCGCCCTGCGCTACCCGTCTATCTGTTGATCATGAAGGAGGTCTTCTGATGCCCCCTCGCTCTGGTGCTTCTCGATCGTCCTCGTCGGTGGTGGTGCGTCGTTCTGCGGTCGCCGCGCTTGCGGCGGGAGCGATGCTCGGCGGGACCGCGTTGACTCCCGCCCTACTGGCCCCCGCCGTGGCGGCGAAGGAGTACGCCACGGTCGCGTGGCGGGCGGCCGCCGCCGGCCCGATCCCGGCGGTGACTGCGGCGCAGGTGCATGCCCAGGCCCGCGTCCTACTCACCGACCTGACCTTGTCTGACAGCCCGCGGGCCCAGGAGCTGGCCCGGAAACTGGTTGGGCTCGGGGTGAGCCCGGCGACCCAGCCAGCGGGCTGGCGCCAGCAAGCTGTGGACCTGTCTGATCACCTCCACGCAGTGCACGGCACCTACGAGTCTCTGGACGCGGTCGCGGTCGAACTCGCCGCAGCCGGCTACGGCGCCACCCCCGCCGACCTGCGCATCCTGACCGAGACACCGCCCACAGTGCCTCCGGAGCAGGGCGCGGGAGGCATCTTGGGGGGGCTGACCGACGCAGGCCACACAGCTGTGGACGCGGTCGGCGCGGCCGGTGGCGCGGTCACCGACGTGGTGAGCGGACCTGCCCCGGTCCCTGCATCTGAGCCGCCCCCGCCCCCGCAGGCAGCCCCACCGACGCCAGCGGCTCTTGCTCCGCCGTCTGTAGCGCCGCAGCATGTCCCACCGTCGCCCGCCGCTTCGGGGCCCTCTCTGGCACCGTCCGCGTCGCCGTTGCCAGCCGCTGATCCGTCGTCGCCGGTGATGCCATCGGCTACCCCGGTCCCGGACAAGGCCGTTCCGGTGCACGCCACAACGACGGCCCCACCCGGTCCGAGCACCTTTGACAGCCCTGCTGAGCCGATGTCCAGCACAACCACGAGTCGGCCCGAGGGCCAGGGCAAGGAACACGGCAAGGACCGCCGGTCGGGCGGCGCCGACCAGGGCGGCGCTGCCACCGCCACACCCGATGACGCGCGTGCTGCACTCGCGCTGCTGGGTGACTTCCTCGCTGCCCTAGACACCGGACCGGTCAGTACGAGCAGCACAGTGGGTGAGATGGATCGGGTGCGGGGCGTGGTCGGTGCGGTGCTGAACCGGCCGGAGGTACGCGCCGAGCTGGAATCCCTCGGCGCGGATCCCGCCCTCTTCGACGCCGCTGCGGATCGTGTCGGCGGCACTGCCGCCGACCCCGGTACCGATGCGACTGCAGCGGATACCACGTCCAGCCCGGCTGCCCCGCCGTCGCCACCGGAGGCGGGGCAGCCGGAGAGCAGCGCTAGCGCTGACACTGCTGATGCCGGTAAGCCGCGCACCAGGGACTCCCATACGGCTGAGCGAACCACCGGGGAGAACATCGGGTCCGGTCAGAGTGCCGGGCAACGGGCTGAGGGCCTGGCCGCTGGTGTGGAAAAGTTGACCGAGCAGGCCGCGCGGGCGGCCGTGGCTGATCCGGACGCGGTCGCGCTGCTGGAGACTCTCACCGACCCGGAGCTGAACCTCGACGACCTCGACACCACCAACACCAGCGGTACTAGTGCTGACAGCGTTGGTGAGACGATCTCCAGAACCAGCAGCCCCACCGCCGCCGCGCCCGGTTCGCCTGCAGACAACGACCAGGATCCTGGTGCGGAGAAAGGCGCGGTCCCGGACCGAGTGTGGGATGAGCTAGCCGAGTGCGAGTCGGGTGGGAACTGGTCGACCCGAACCGGGAACGGATTCGGCGGCGGTCTGCAGTTCACGCCGTCGACCTGGGAGGCCTTCGGCGGCACCGGTGCCGCCCACGAAGCGTCCCGGGAGGAGCAGATCGCGGTTGCGCAGCGTGTGCGGGAAGGCCAGGGGTGGGGGGCCTGGCCAGCGTGTAGCAAGCGGCTCGGCCTCACCGACTGACATGAGCTTGGCTTGAACGGTGCCAGTTCCACCGACTGTCGGCTTTCCCAGGCCCGAAGCTGGGAGCCCGGGCCGACCGGCCGACGGCTTCTCGGACGTGGGCGGGTCTCGGCCCGGACTTTCCGCACAGTAGCAAGCAAGCCCAGCTCGTGTTGAACCGGAGCGCCTGGAGAAGCGCGGAACCAGCCGCTCGGCGCCATGTGCGCCGGATCGGTGGTCAGCGGTCGGGGAACTGGGCTGCGATGACGCAGTCGGCGAAGCCGTAGGCGGTGACGGTGTCTGCCCAGCGGTCGGTGTCGCCGTCGACGCGGTGCAGGGTGATGGTGCTGATGGCGTCGCTGAGCGGGGAGAACTCGACGTAGGTATCGACGATGGCGATGACCTTGTGGAAGAGGGCGTGGGGGTCGGCGTCGCCGATGGTGACTGGGCTGGGTGCGCCTTCGGGGACGACGGTGGCGCTCCAGGTGCCGTCGTCGTGCTGGTGGTAGTCGGCGTTGACGACGATGGTCCCGTCCAGGGCGTGACTAACGAGGTCGAGGGCGTGGTCGAGCTCGCGGGCTTTGAGCTGCGCCCTTCGTCGGGCTTTGCGGTCCGGGTCGGCGCGGCGCTGCTTCTTCTTGCTCATGACGATCATTCTGCGTGTTCGCCTCTGCTGGGTGGCGGCTACTCGCCGTAGCCGCCTCAAACGGCAGCCCCCCGACTAGGTAGCCCGGGGGATCGAACGGGGCCGCACAGGGGCTCTCAGAGCCCCGGGGAGGGGTATCGAGGACAGCGCCTGGGGGAACCCACAGGTCAGAGCCGGTCATCCGGGGGAACTCCTCACCACCGCCGCCAAGGGGCGCGGTGCCGGTCCAGGGCATTGAGCTTCGCCCTGTGTTGTCTCCGGCCGCTGACGCGGCCGGAGGGGTGCGGGCTCGCTCGCGCTCACCCGAAACTCTGACTTGGCTTGTTGCTGCTGTGCCACTCAAATACTCCCAGGTCACAGGCCCGTCTGTCGCGTACCCCCAGGTCAGCCGGGCGTGTCACCTCATCCCGCCCCGGCCTCGACAGCACCGACCACAGCAGCAGCGCACCCGAGCCGACCAAGCGACGACGCCGAGGCGACCCGCGTCTTTGGAACAAAACGCATATCTTGCTGCGCCGTGAACCGGCAGCCCGGGGACCACGACCAGCCCCGGACCAGAGCCCGGCGCCGACGATCATCAGAGGATGCATATGTTCTGTGGGGTGTTGAGCGTCGGTGGCGGAACGCCACCGACTCGGCCCACCGGGCCGACAACGCACGCGCGCTTCGCGCTCGACACCGCCACCCCAAGATCAACAGCCACCACACCTATGCACAGTGCTGTGATCGCCGGGCCGGGTGCCGGTCCCGCACGGACGCTTCACTCCCGGACGCACCACCCCGGGAGGACGGCCACGGCTCCGCCTGCGGCGGAGCAAGCTAGACACTTAGCCCGGCTAAGTGGGTATCGCAAAGAAGCGGCCCCCGCTGGGGCGGAGTCGCTGCGCTGAGCCGAACAACCCCGGGCTGCCGCGCCGCTTCCGGTCCTCACCCGCCCCGGGGGCGGGCTCCGGTCCGGATCGACTTGCCCACGACAGGCGGGCCGGTCGCTACCGGCCCGCGCCCAAGATCGCCCCAGCGGCCGCCGTAACTGCCATGCAGATCAACCGAACGCCGCGCGTTTCGAATTTCTTAGGTAGATGGAAAAGCGCAGCGGCGGAACATATTGCTAAAGGCCCACAGTACACCATTGCCTCTGCGCCATCGACTGCCCTGCCAGCAAGCAGCCAGGTACCTGGAATCCACCCCAGCACAGCAGCTCCGAAGCCAGCAAAGAAACTGTCATCTGCCCACCACGACGCAGCCACTACACCGTCAAGACCGACCCTCGAACGAAGCAATCGCGACACTCTTACCGCGTCCCAAGCTAGCACAAGGAAAGCCGACGCAATGATTGCCCATTCCAATGCAGTGTGAATTGCGGAGAGATTCATAGATTTCCATCGATCAGCGACTTACTACCTCTGGGTCAAGACTTCCGCCTGCGAATTGGCGCTGGGCCTACCAGCAATTCTGGATAACTTTGTCGACTCCGAGGATTTCCGCAGCAAGCGCACCCACTCCGATCCCCCCCTCCTCGAAAACCTCCACTAGAGCAGTCTTGAACTTCTTTCCCTGCTTTTTCTTCGCTTGCAGCTTATCGATGACCTTGCCGACGCCGCCAAACTTGTCCACAATCCGCTTAATCTTAATAATCTTCGCGGCGGCTACCGCATTAGAGCCAATCGCAATAAGAATCCCGTACGAGCACTGCGCGAGATTGAAAGCATAAGGCGCCGCGCCAGGCGACGTCTTGTAGTTACTTTCCAGCCACGCGATAGTAGCTTGATCTCCCTGGCGCAGAACGTCCTCAGGGATTGAATCGATAACACGGAGAGCGCTCTCCACCGCAGTCACGTCTTCCCCGACTGAAGACGCCACTAACTTCAAATCTTCCGCGGACACAATGCCCGCAGCCGAAGCAGTCACCGACTGAGTCTCAGCCGAAGCGATCCCCGTAGCCGACCCCATCGCAACAGCCACAACCAACACAGTCCCGATAACACGAGACGCAGATGCGAACTTCTTTGTACTCACGACCGCATCCGAGCACGCCCCCCCCCCGTTGGTCAAGAACCACTACCGGAAGCAATCAGACGAACACGCTCAGCCACTACGGACAAATACGCCGAAACCAACTTAAACCACCCACCCACCACGCCCCACCAACAACAGCCACCGCCAATGCGCAGCGAGGCGAACAACCACCTACACCGCAGATACGCCCAAACCAGCTCAAACCGCCCACCCTTGCCGCAGTCAGTTGACCTTGACCTTGACCTTCCTTCTCTCAAAGCATGGAACTACGTACTGATGATCATGGCCGCTCCGCGCCCACCGGAACTCACTCAACCATCCACACAACAGCAGGTCACAGCGATGACTGACTCGAGAACGCCCAGGGGGCAAGTCCAGAAGACGGCCCCGAAAACGATCTTGTGCTCTCTCGGGAGTAACAAAGCCTCTCTCGGGAGTTACTGGGCCACCCGTCGGGCCGACAGCACCGAGGACACGCGACCTCAACGATAGCGCGACAACCCCCGCATCCGCCGGATCGCGCATCGGGCGGATGCGGGGGCTCCTGCACGCACCACAACACCGTGCAAGCAGATGCTAAAACCATCCTGCGGCACCTTTGAAACCGCACAACCAGTCACATCAATACCGTGCCCGGCACCACCCCTGCCCTAGCGCAAAAGAGCACTCATCCGTAGCTCTGACAACGCCCAGCCCTCCGGCACCACAAGCGGCAGAAAAGGCGGCAGGGGAGCCCTCAGCAACACCTGCAGAGCGCCGCAATCTATAGCGCCGGAAACGCAACCACGCACCACCGAAAACCGTGACCGCCGCCGCGCGCCACCCCAGCCCCCGACTCGTCACGCAGAGTGAGATTTCGGGGGATGTCCCGAAGCGGCCCTCAATCCGTACCAATCCGTACCATCCGTAACAGCAATGCTAACTGTGCAGGTCAGGCCCTGATTATGGGTGGTACGGATTGAAGGCCTGGTACGGATCAACCCGTACCAGGCCCCCGGCGAGCCTGCCGCTCAGACGGCCCGAAGACCGGTCAACACGCGGTCTGACCAGTGCAAATATGCGCCGGAGCCCCTCACGGGAGTTGCCGTCACGGTCTGTGACCGAAGTGAGGCGGCGACGGACCCGCAGCGGTCTACCGCTCCATCACCGCCGACCCACCCACGATGCTCGTCGACGAAGCCGACACGATCTTCGGACCCGCCGCCACCGGCCACGAAGACCTCCGCGGACTCCTCAACGCCGGACACCAGCGGAACCGGCCCGCGAAGCGCTACGACCTCGCCAAAAACCGCGTCGAGTCGATCTCCACGTTCGCCATGGCCGCCCTGGCCGGGATCGGACGCATGCCCGACACCATCGAAGACCGCGCCATCGTCGTCCACATGCGCCGCAGAGCACCCGGAGAGACCGTCGCGCCATACCGGCACCGACGCGACCGACCGAAGCTTCAACGGCTCGCTGAGCGGCTGCACGGCTGGCTCCGCAACGACCTATCGGTCTTGGAGGCGGCTGAGCCGGTGATGCCGGTCGAGGACCGCGCCGCGGACACCTGGGAACCACTGGTCGCCATCGCCGACCACGCAGGCGGGCACTGGCCCGACCGCGCACGCACAGCCATCCTCGCGTTGCAAGCAGAAGACGCCGGGGACGACCGATCCGAACGCATCCGACTCCTCGCCGACTGCCACACCGCCTTCGGCGACGAGGCCGCGTTGCCGACCATGCGACTCCTCCAGCAACTCCGCGCCGACCCCGAAGCGCCGTGGGCGGACTACGGACCACGCGGCGAGGGACTCACCGCCCGACGCCTCGGCGTCCTGCTGAGCGAGTACGACATCCGCCCGGCGACCATCCGGTTCGCCGGGCTCGGACAGACCAAGGGATATCGCCGCGAGGCTTTCGCCGATGCCTGGCGGCGCTACACGCCTGATCTCGTCACCAACAGTGACGATCGTGCCCAGGTGTCCACCGGATCAGCAGAATAGCTGGTCAGGCTGCCTTCAGGGCGATCTTCGGCGCGCGTGAGCGCGCTGTCCGCTGAGGGGGTGGTACGGATTGATCCGTACCACCCCCTCAATCCGTACCACCCATAATCAGAGCCTGACCTGCACAGTTAGCATTGCTGTTACGGATGGTACGGATTGGTACGGATTGAGGGCCGTTTTGGGACATCCTTCGAAATCTCACTCTGCGTGATCAGCGGTATGGCGAGCCACAGCAGCAGCCCAGTCGCCGTTGCGGCGGGCGGTATAAAGCACGTGCCCGACGGACCCGATGCTGGTGCCGAGCCGTTCCGCGATCTCGCGGTAGGTGAGTCCCTGGAGGCGGAGCTGCACCGCAGCGGCACGGCGTTGTCGCGCCCGCCGTTCGTAGTCGTCTCGCGGTTCGGCCATCATGCGCACGACAGTGGCGCGAGTGACGCCGAACTGTTCAGCGAGGTCGCGAGCAGACTTGGTTCGCCGCTTCGGAATTTGCGCAGTCATGAGTAGGCCACCTTCGCCATCATCTCTCGAATCTGCTGCGACGCCTCAGCCTGGTCTCCGCCGCGCGCGAGTCCTCCGGGTCGGCTGTTTCCGGCGAGTCCTCCGTTGCGTCCGGAGCCTACTCGGCCTCCTTTGCGTCCGCGGGCGGCTTGGATGGCGGAGAATGCTGCGTCGTAGGCGGCGGGGCCGTCGTTCCACATGCGGGAGTAGTTGATGGTCCAGTCGGAGATGGACTGGGAGATGTGGCCGAGTTCGTTCCCGCCGAGGGGGATCGGGAAGTCGGCGTTGAGGATGGCGACGTGTTTGGCGA
This sequence comes from Pseudonocardia sp. ICBG601, assembly GCF_020496245.1. Lineage (NCBI taxonomy): Bacteria > Bacillati > Actinomycetota > Actinomycetes > Pseudonocardiales > Pseudonocardiaceae > Pseudonocardia > Pseudonocardia sp. ICBG601. The sequence goes on from NZ_JAHLJA010000175.1 coordinate 54,372, forward strand.
CGGCGGCGCGGTAGCCGTCGGCGTCGCCCCAGTGGTGCCGCATTTCCCGGTAGGCGAAGCGGCGGACCATGTGGAACAGGGTTTCGTTGCGGGAGTAGCCGACGGGTTCACGCCGCCGCTGGTTGTGCCAGCCGCGTCCGGGCATGTGTCCGGCGGCGGTCAGGATCGCCCCGTATTGGTTGAGGGTGGAGGTTTTGTCGTGGAGGAAGTGGGTGATCCAGCGGGAGTGGAACGGGTTTTTGATCAGCCGCCCGGGATAGGACGGGTCCCCGCCGACGGCGCGCCGTAGTGCTTCTTCGATGGAGAGGCCGTAGCGGACCGCGCGGCGTGATCCGTAGTTGGTGACGTTGATCGGTGTCGTGATGCCGAATCCGGCGTGGGCGTGGCCGTTGACGGGGTTCTCGATGATCACGTTCGGCATCGGGTGGCTGTCGACGGTGGAGACCATCCGTAGGACCGCGTCGGCGCTGTCGCCGTCGATGCCGATCAACCCCCACACCTGCTTGGGGTGCAGCTCGACGTGCATCCGGGTCATCGCCTCCTCCCGGGTCTGCCGCCACACGCCGTCGTCGAACTTGTCCGCGGCGAGTGGGTACCGCGACGTCCACAAACGCCCCCAGATCGGGGTGCCGGTAAGGATCGTGTCATCAGCCGCAAACGAGCGCTGGGGGCTTGACCCTGAATCTCTGGTCGCGGCGGTGTCCGGGGGGTGGGAGTAGCGTCCGTGCGTGGCGCGTGAGCTGGGTCAGGACGAACTGATCGATCGGTGGACGCTGGTCGAGGCCGAGCTGGCGATGGTGGCCGGCAAGCGTGGCGCGACGCGGCTCGGGTTCGCGGTGTTGCTGCGCTTTTACACCGAGCACGGCCGGTTTCCCCGCAGCCGGAGCGAGATCCCCGACGCCGCTGTGGACTACGTGGCCCGGCAGGTCGGTGTGCCGGTGACCGAGCTGGCGTTCTACGACTGGTCCGGCCGCACGATCGAGTTCCATCGCAGCCAGATTCGCCGGACACTGGGGTTCCGGGAGTGCAGCGTCGCCGACGCCGACAAGCTCACCGAGTGGCTGGTCACCACCGTCACCCAGACCGAGCGCGGCGCTGAACGTGTCCGTGACCAGCTGCTGGACCGGTGCCGGGAGGAACGTATCGAGCCGCCCACCGGCGGCCGCGTCGACCGGATCGTGCGCTCGGCGCTGCACCGCGGCGAGGAGCTGCTGTTCGCACGGGTGGCGATCCGCTTATCCGAGGCGGTGCGCGTTCGGCTGTTCGCCTTGGTCGCGGCCGGTGCCGATGACGACGGCCAACCCGGCGGGGACGGTGACGGGCCGGCGGTGCTGGCCTCGATCCGGTCCGATCCGGGCAACGTCAGCCTGAACACGATGTTGACCGAGATCGCCAAGCTGGAAGCGGTACGGGCGGTCGGCCTGTCAGCCGGCGTGTTCGCCGACATCGCCCCGAAGGTGGTCGCCGCCTGGCGGGCGCGGGCGGCGGTCGAGGCGCCCAGCCACCTGCGCGGACACGCGCCTGAGGTGACGCTGGCCCTGCTGGCGGCGTTGTTGCACTGCCGGGAACGGGAGATCACCGACACGCTGGTCGAGCTGCTGATCTCCACCGTGCACCGGATCAACGCCCGCGCCGAGGTCCGGGTGACCAAGGAGCTGATCAAGGAGTTCAAGCGGGTCACCGGCAAGGAGAACTTGCTGTTCCGGGTCGCCGAGGCGACCGTGAACGCCGGCGACCAGCTCGTGCGCGACACCGTGTTCCCGGTCGCGCCGCAGGCCGTGCTGGCCGACCTGATCGCGGAGTTCAAGTCCTCCGGGCCGACCTACCAGCGCACCGTGAAGGCCACGCTGAAGGGCTCCTACACCAACCACTACCGGACTGGGCTGATCAAGCTGCTGGACGTGCTGGAGTTCCGCAGCAACAACACCACCCACCGGCCGGTGCTCGACGCGCTGGAGCTGATCACCCGCTACGCCAGCGCCGGGAACCTGCACTACTACCCGGCCGGCGAGCACATCCCGGTCCATCGCGGCCTGAGCGAGGACTGGGAGGCGCTGGTTTACAAGGACGACAAGCGCCGCCGGCAACGGGTCGTGCGCATGGTCTACGAGGTGTGCACCTTCCAGGCGCTACGCGAGCAGTTGCGGTGCAAGGAAATCTGGGTCGTCGGCGCGGACACCTGGCGCAACCCGGCCGAAGACCTTCCGACCGATTTCGAGGACCATCGCGTCGAGCACTACCAGGCGCTGCGCAAGCCGCTGGACCCCAGCCAGTTCATCGCCGACCTGCAAGCCGAGATGCGCGCCGAGCTGGAGGCCCTGCACACCGCCCTGCCGGGCTGCGATTGGTTGTCGATTAGCGACCGCGCGGCTGGCGCGGTCAAGCTGGCCCCGCTGGAGGCCTCGCCGGAGCCGCGCAACCTGCGCCGGCTCAAGCAGGCTGTGCAGGCCCGGTGGGGCACGGTGCCGCTGATCGACATGCTCAAGGAGGCGGTGCTGCGCACCGGCTGCCTGTCGGCGGTGACCTCGGTCGCCGACCGCGGCACCTTGCCCGAGCACGTGCTGGCCGAGCGGTTGCTGCTGGCTATCTACGGGTACGGCACCAACACCGGCATCCGTGCGGTCGCCGGCGGCGAGCACGGGCATTCCGAGGACGAGATTCGCTACGCCCGGCGCCGCTACCTGAGCACCGAGGCCGCGCGGCAGATCGCGATCGAGATCGCCAACGCCACCTTCGCCGCCCGCCAGCAGACACTGTGGGGCGACGGATCCACCGCCGTGGCCAGCGACTCGACTCACTTCGGCGCGTTCGACCAGAACATCTTCACCGAGTGGCACTCCCGCTACGGCGGCCGAGGGGTGCTGATCTACTGGCACGTCGAGCGCGGCTCCGTGGTGATCCACTCGCAGCGGCTGAACTGCTCGGCCTCCGAGGTGCACGCGATGGTCGACGGCGCGATCCGGCATGGCACCGACATGCAGGTCGAGGCCAATTACGTGGACACGCATGGTCAGTCCGAGATCGGGTTCGGCATCACGAAGCTGCTCGGGTTCGACCTGCTGCCGAGGATCAAGCGGATCAACAAGGTCAAGCTGTACCGCCCGGCTGCTGGCGAGCCAGACGCCTGGCCGGGTCTGGCACCGGCGATGACCCGCCCGGTCCGGTGGGACCGCATCGCTGAGCAGTACGACCAGATGCTCAAGTACGCCACCGCGATCCGCGTGGGCACCGCCTCGACCGAGGCGATCCTGCGGCGATTCATGAAGGCCAACGCAGCGCACCCGACCTACCAGGCGATGATCGAGCTGGGCCGGGCGCAAAAGACCATCTTCTTGGCCCGTTACCTGCACAGCCGGGCACTCCAGCGAGAGATCCACGAGGGCCTGAACGTGGTCGAGTCGTGGAATCGGGCCAACGCGGTCATCTTCTACGGCAAGGGCGGGGACCTGGCCACCAACCGGCGCGACGAGCAGGAGATGAGCGTGCTGTGCCTGCGGATCTTGCAGGCCGCCCTGGTGTACGTGAACACCCTGATGATCCAGGACCTGCTCGCTGGCTCCGAGTGGGACGACGCGCTCACCGCTGAGGATCGGCGCGGGCTGACGCCGCTGTTCTGGGCGCACGTGCTGCCCTACGGCGAGGTGCGGCTGAACATGGACGCCCGTCTTCGCCTGGCCGCCGCCGCCTCCAGCGGCTGACTGGCCGGTCTCGAAACCAAGGTTCCGCGACAGCGTGCAGGCGAGTTCGGACATCGACATCACCCCAGGTCACGCTGTCTCACAATCTAACGTCGAAACACCGCCTCGAAACACGGCCACATGGTAAACTTATGAGACAGTTGCGGGAGGAAACGAGACGATCATGACCGGCGAGTCCGCCATTACCGACCCGCGGATCGCCGCCGCCCTGGATGCCGACCGGGACCAGGCCAGGACGGTGACGTGA
>NZ_JAHLJA010000176.1:0-9714 GCF_020496245.1 Pseudonocardia sp. ICBG601
CGACGCCGACGGTTGACCGACACCACAGCATGCCGCGCGGGACGGCGGGAGGCGTAGGCGATCGAGATGTGCCCGCGTGCCGTAGCCCCGAGTCGCGGGGGCGGGGTTAAGCTTGAAGTAGCCATGTTGGCCGGTCCAGTCCGATCGTTATGGTGATGACTTCCGGCCGACGGGCGAGCCCCTGGGATGACACTCCTGGGGGCTCACTTCTTTGTCGGCCTTGGCCGCTGACTCTGGCCTATTCAGGCCGCTACCTGGTGGAGGCGCGCCGGGGCGTCCCCTGCAACCTCGTCCCAGTACCGGGCGTAGTCGGCGTCCTCCGACGGCCCAGGCAGGCGCGGGCCGCGGGCTCGGGTCAGCGCGATGCCGGGGGCCTGGACCAGGGCGACGCCGGGCGGAGACTGCCGGTGCTGGACCAGCTCGGCGCGGGCGTCCTGGCCATGGAGCATGACCAGGGCCTCGGGGTCGTCGACGCGGAAGCTCAGCCGCAGCCCGAGCTGCCCGCGGGCGAAGCCCTCGATGATCGTCGCGTCGGCGCGCTGGGTGACCACCAGCAGCCGCATCCCGGCCTTGTGCCCCTCCGACACCAGACGCCCGAACGCGTGCAGCAGCTGCTCACGCACCTTCGGCTCGCCCTTCGGGGTCGGGGTGGTGGAGGCCAGCCGCAGTAGGCCGGCCAGCTCCTCGAGCACCACCACGATCAGCGGCCGGTCACGGGTGAAGGCGGTGAGCTTGTCGTGGCGGTCGGGCAGCTCGGCGATACGCGCGTCCATCTCCCCGACCAGCCGGTCGAGCAGGTCGCGGTGAGCCAAGACGTCGCCGCTACCGGTGGCCTGCCACTCGTGGTGCCGGGTGCCTGCCCAGGGGCGGCCGAGCAGCAGCCCGGAGGGGTCTGACCCGGCGATCAGGACGTCGTCCAGGCGGGCGAGCTGCGCCAACACCGAGTAGCACCACACCGACTTACCCGAGCGGGTCGCGCCCTGCACACAAGCGTGCGGAGCCTGGACCCACGGCATCGCCAGCGGGCAGCCAAGCTCGTCGCGGGCGACGAGGACCTGAGCTCCGCTGACCGAGTGGTCGCGGGCGGGGAGCGAGGTGGTGACGTCGACGGCGAGCGGGTCTCCGGTGAGCAACTCGATCCGAACCCAGTGCGGACCCCGAGGCTCGACCCGGATGCGGTCACAGCCCAGAGACCCCGAGAGCCGCTCGGCCACCTCAGGGGCCCGGAAGTCGGCGGCGAGCTGGCCCGGCATGAGCTTGACAATCAGGACCGGGTCGGGGCCAGAGACATCCGCCCGGGCCAGCGTCGGGACGACGATCGTGGTGCCGGAGGCGACCTGCACGGCGTGCGACAACCCGACGTGCTCACAGGCCCGGCGCCACGTGTCGGTGAGCTGGTCGACCAGCTCACGCCCAGCCCGGTCCTGCTCTCGCTCCGCCCGGCAGGCGGTGGTCCAGATGCCCATCTCGGGCCCCCCTTCCTCAGAACGGCCCCGGACCGGAGGTGATCCGGACCGAGGCCTCAGCCGTGGTCGTGGTCAGCTCGCGCGGGCGAGCGGAGTCGAGTCGGTCGACGAGGTCGTGGCGAGGTCGCCGGTGAAGGCCCAGCCGTCGCACCGCGGGCACTGATCAGGCAGCCGGTCACCGTCGTCGACGATCTCGGTGACGTCCTGGCAGAAGGTGCAGACCAGCACCAGGACGGCCGGGCCGGACATCACGCGGCCTGCTCGCCGCGCTTGTGGGCCGTGCCGCCGATCGGGCGGATGCCCTCGGCGCGGTAGTAGACCTGCGCCCCCACCACCTTCTCCTGGCCGGTGTCGCGGTCCTTGATCTTCTTGTCCATCACACCGACCTCCAAGCCGACCAGCTCGACCGACATACCGGGCTGGACACCCTGGCGGGGGTCCTCGTGCGAAGCGATGGTGATCGACAGGACCGCGAACTTCGGGGCACCGAAGGTCCGGAACCCGGCCGTGACCTGCGCCGTCCACTTCGGGGTGCCGTCCTTCATGCACTCCTGGTCGGTCTCGCTGCCGAAGCGCAGCTTCGGTGCGACGTCCATGACCATGACCATCTGGAACGTCGCAGCCTGATCGATCTTGAAGCTGTTCGGACCCTGGTTCGACATGCGCATCTCCCGTGTTCTCGATCCGCCACTCCGGACCTGACCGTCAGCTTATCTACCTGTCTACCTTCCCACACGGGTACCTGGATAGACAAGTAGTCACCGCAAGAGAAAGGGCCGCTCACTCGATCGGCCCAGTCTCTGGCTGTTTTTGGCTGGTCAGTCGGTTGCGTCGAACTCGTAGACGTAGCGGTGCAGGCCACCAGCGGCAACGGAGTCGAAGTACTCGACGACCCGGCCGTCGCCGGTGATGGCGTGGCGGACGAGTGCGGTCACCGGCGCCCCGGTGGGCAGGTGCAGCGCCACCGCCTCCTCCGGTCGGGCCTGGCGTGACATCAGCTCCTCACGGAATCGCGCGAGCGGGAAGCCGTTGGCCTCCAAGAGCCCGTAGATGCCGCCGGGAGCCGTCTGGCCAGCCGAGTAGCCGATCTGGGCGTCGACGCTGGCAGGGATATAGCTGTCGGCGAGCTGGGTCGGTACACCTGCAACCCACATACGCCGGCGCTTTACGACAGCGGTGGCCTCACCGATGACCTCGGCGATCTCCGACGAGACCGTGACGGTCTCGATGGGGCTCTGGTCCTCGGACTGCCAGGTGAGCCCCAGGGCCTCGGCCTCAGCAGCTAGAGCACCCTTGCCTGCCGCCCGAGCGGAGCGAGAGAAGCGGTCGTTGCGCAGCGCCAGGACCGGAGCGACCTCGCGGACGAAGGACCCGATCCCGCGCTTGCTGTCGATGAGCCCTTCCTGTTGCAGCTCTGCGAGCGCACGACGAGCCGTGTTGCGGTTGACCTTGAACTGAGCGACAAGGTCAGGCTCGCTGGGCAGCTTGGCCCCCGGTGCAAGTACGCCGGACCTGATCTGCTCGCGGAGCGTATCCGCGATCTGAGCGAACACCGGACGATCACTCGTGACGTCGATGGACATAACCGCAGCTCCTTCCTCACTGGTGATGATCACGAAGGCAGTTGTCTACCTGTGTGCACAAGTGTAGTGGAGTCACGCGATGCAGTCGCGGCGACACCCCGACGGTGTCGTCGCCGTGCCGGACAGTCGACGGCAAACCGACCCGGACCGCACCCCGGGGGGGCGGAAGCGGCGCGAGTGCCCCGAGAGCGGCTTTGAAGCGCCTTTGAACCGGCTTTGAAGCGACCAGAAACTGATCTCGACCGTCACACCGCCACAACCCGCCTGTGACCTGCGGAAACACCGGTCTCGGTGGGTGGGGTGGCGCCCGACACCTCAACCACCCTGCTTCGCTTGACGGCCGGTCGAGGTGTCGGGCGCCACCCCACCCACCTCTACAGTTCTCGATCTTGAGTCAGGGCTGGGGCCCTGACCTGATCGTTGCTCAGTGAACCGTTGCTCGGCGAACCGGTGTGTGGTGAACCAGCGTCGGCGTGCTCGACGCTGCTCGGGGTCCTCAGCTGCCAGGGCTGCCTTAAGCCAGCCGAACGGTTGTCGCTCGGGTGGATCGTCGAGTTGCACGGCGCGTTCGGTGGTATCGGTCTCGAACTCGAAGTCCAGACCCCGGGCGTCGAGCCAGGCGTGCGCGGCGGGGACACCGCCGTGGCGAGTGGCGAGCAGGAGGTCCTCGGCTTCGGGGTAGACCTTGCGCCAGGTTCGTGCAGGTAGAACCGCTGCGAGTTCGCCTCCAGCGTTCTCCTCCGCGATGGTCTCGTCGTCGATCTCGTCGAGCTTGCACTTGGCCTTGAGCCCGTTCGACCAGACCAGCTGCTGCATGCCCTTCGAGCCCTGCTCCCACTCCTGCCACAACGCGATGTCGCGCTCGTCACCAGTCTCCAGGGCGTCAGCGAGGATCTGGAACGGGGTCCTCGACCCGTTCTTGCCCTGCTTCCAGCGGCCCCCTGCGGTCTCGAACGCCAGCTTGGAGATGTACTTGGCCATCTTCTCCAGCGCGCCGGACCCGACCCGGACATCGACCCCGTGCTCGAACGAGGCGGTGAAGCCGGACTTCGCCAGCCCGGCGGTCCAAAGCTTGTAGACCTTCGTGACCAGCTCCGGAACCCGCGCAGTCACATCCTCCGGGAAGATCAACAAGGCGTGGATGTGCAGGTGCCAGCCGTTCACTTCCGCCTGAGTCGCGTCGATGCCGCGCACGTAGTCCATGTCGAGGAGCTGTTTAAGCTCCTGCCAGGACCGTGACGTGCTCAGGTGCCGCCACGCCCGGGTCAGCGCCCGACGGACTTCCCGCAGGCTGTGGCCCTTGTGATGGCTCATCGTCAAGGTCAGCAGCGCGACCGTCCCACCCCGCTCAGCGTTCCAGTTGATCAAGTGCTGGAGCTCCTTCGCCCGCTTCGCGCTGATCTTCGCCGAGCACACCGGGCAATCCCAGACGCTCCCGCAGGTCACCAGGCCACCGAACCCGGCCGAGCCGGGCTCCTCACCCGAGCCCGGGGTGTGATGCAGCGACACCTCACCTCCAGTGTTGATCGAGACCCGACCGCACCGCGCGACCCGCGGCAACGTCGTGATCTCCGCGAGCTTGCGCCGCGCAACGTACTTCTCCCGCAACGCCTGATCCTGACGCTCCCAGAACGTCCTCGCAAGATCATCCCCATGGCTCTGACCAGCGGCGGAGTCACTTATCGCGTCGTTACCAAGCGCGGGCACGCCCGCGGTGTCGACGCGCGTCAGCGCGGCGGTCATCGAGCACCCCCACGATCAGCCCGCTCTGGCCGTGCCCGGCCGGCCGGGTCCGGCCCGCGGGCCGGAGGCAGGAGCGGGCCGGAGCCCGTCCCGCCGGGCACCGGCCAGAGCGGGCTGATCGCTGGGGGTGCTCGATGACCGCCGCGCTGACGCGCGTCGACACCCGCGGGCGTGCCCGCGCTTGGTAACGACGCGATAAGTGACTCCGCCGCTGGTCAGAGCCATGGGGATGATCTTGCGAGGACGTTCTGGGAGCGTCAGGATCAGGCGTTGCGGGAGAAGTACGTTGCGCGGCGCAAGCTCGCGGAGATCACGACGTTGCCGCGGGTCGCGCGGTGCGGTCGGGTCTCGATCAACACTGGAGGTGAGGTGTCGCTGCATCACACCCCGGGCTCGGGTGAGGAGCCCGGCTCGGCCGGGTTCGGTGGCCTGGTGACCTGCGGGAGCGTCTGGGATTGCCCGGTGTGCTCGGCGAAGATCAGCGCGAAGCGGGCGAAGGAGCTCCAGCACTTGATCAACTGGAACGCTGAGCGGGGTGGGACGGTCGCGCTGCTGACCTTGACGATGAGCCATCACAAGGGCCACAGCCTGCGGGAAGTCCGTCGGGCGCTGACCCGGGCGTGGCGGCACCTGAGCACGTCACGGTCCTGGCAGGAGCTTAAACAGCTCCTCGACATGGACTACGTGCGCGGCATCGACGCGACTCAGGCGGAAGTGAACGGCTGGCACCTGCACATCCACGCCTTGTTGATCTTCCCGGAGGATGTGACTGCGCGGGTTCCGGAGCTGGTCACGAAGGTCTACAAGCTTTGGACCGCCGGGCTGGCGAAGTCCGGCTTCACCGCCTCGTTCGAGCACGGGGTCGATGTCCGGGTCGGGTCCGGCGCGCTGGAGAAGATGGCCAAGTACATCTCCAAGCTGGCGTTCGAGACCGCAGGGGGCCGCTGGAAGCAGGGCAAGAACGGGTCGAGGACCCCGTTCCAGATCCTCGCTGACGCCCTGGAGACTGGTGACGAGCGCGACATCGCGTTGTGGCAGGAGTGGGAGCAGGGCTCGAAGGGCATGCAGCAGCTGGTCTGGTCGAACGGGCTCAAGGCCAAGTGCAAGCTCGACGAGATCGACGACGAGACCATCGCGGAGGAGAACGCTGGAGGCGAACTCGCAGCGGTTCTACCTGCACGAACCTGGCGCAAGGTCTACCCCGAAGCCGAGGACCTCCTGCTCGCCACTCGCCACGGCGGTGTCCCCGCCGCGCACGCCTGGCTCGACGCCCGGGGTCTGGACTTCGAGTTCGAGACCGATACCACCGAACGCGCCGTGCAACTCGACGATCCACCCGAGCGACAACCGTTCGGCTGGCTTAAGGCAGCCCTGGCAGCTGAGGACCCCGAGCAGCGTCGAGCACGCCGACGCTGGTTCACCACACACCGGTTCGCCGAGCAACGGTTCACTGAGCAACGATCAGGTCAGGGCCCCAGCCCTGACTCAAGATCGAGAACTGTAGAGGTGGGTGGGGTGGCGCCCGACACCTCGACCGGCCGTCAAGCGAAGCAGGGTGGTTGAGGTGTCGGGCGCCACCCCACCCACCGAGACCGGTGTTTCCGCAGGTCACAGGCGGGTTGTGGCGGTGTGACGGTCGAGATCAGTTTCTGGTCGCTTCAAAGCCGGTTCAAAGGCGCTTCAAAGCCGCTCTCGGGGCACTCGCGCCGCTTCCGCCCCCCCCGGGGTGCGGTCCGGGTCGGTTTGCCGTCGACTGTCCGGCACGGCGACGACACCGTCGGGGTGTCGCCGCGACTGCATCGCGTGACTCCACTACACTTGTGCACACAGGTAGACAACTGCCTTCGTGATCATCACCAGTGAGGAAGGAGCTGCGGTTATGTCCATCGACGTCACGAGTGATCGTCCGGTGTTCGCTCAGATCGCGGATACGCTCCGCGAGCAGATCAGGTCCGGCGTACTTGCACCGGGGGCCAAGCTGCCCAGCGAGCCTGACCTTGTCGCTCAGTTCAAGGTCAACCGCAACACGGCTCGTCGTGCGCTCGCAGAGCTGCAACAGGAAGGGCTCATCGACAGCAAGCGCGGGATCGGGTCCTTCGTCCGCGAGGTCGCTCCGGTCCTGGCGCTGCGCAACGACCGCTTCTCTCGCTCCGCTCGGGCGGCAGGCAAGGGTGCTCTAGCTGCTGAGGCCGAGGCCCTGGGGCTCACCTGGCAGTCCGAGGACCAGAGCCCCATCGAGACCGTCACGGTCTCGTCGGAGATCGCCGAGGTCATCGGTGAGGCCACCGCTGTCGTAAAGCGCCGGCGTATGTGGGTTGCAGGTGTACCGACCCAGCTCGCCGACAGCTATATCCCTGCCAGCGTCGACGCCCAGATCGGCTACTCGGCTGGCCAGACGGCTCCCGGCGGCATCTACGGGCTCTTGGAGGCCAACGGCTTCCCGCTCGCGCGATTCCGTGAGGAGCTGATGTCACGCCAGGCCCGACCGGAGGAGGCGGTGGCGCTGCACCTGCCCACCGGGGCGCCGGTGACCGCACTCGTCCGCCACGCCATCACCGGCGACGGCCGGGTCGTCGAGTACTTCGACTCCGTTGCCGCTGGTGGCCTGCACCGCTACGTCTACGAGTTCGACGCAACCGACTGACCAGCCAAAAACAGCCAGAGACTGGGCCGATCGAGTGAGCGGCCCTTTCTCTTGCGGTGACTACTTGTCTATCCAGGTACCCGTGTGGGAAGGTAGACAGGTAGATAAGCTGACGGTCAGGTCCGGAGTGGCGGATCGAGAACACGGGAGATGCGCATGTCGAACCAGGGTCCGAACAGCTTCAAGATCGATCAGGCTGCGACGTTCCAGATGGTCATGGTCATGGACGTCGCACCGAAGCTGCGCTTCGGCAGCGAGACCGACCAGGAGTGCATGAAGGACGGCACCCCGAAGTGGACGGCGCAGGTCACGGCCGGGTTCCGGACCTTCGGTGCCCCGAAGTTCGCGGTCCTGTCGATCACCATCGCTTCGCACGAGGACCCCCGCCAGGGTGTCCAGCCCGGTATGTCGGTCGAGCTGGTCGGCTTGGAGGTCGGTGTGATGGACAAGAAGATCAAGGACCGCGACACCGGCCAGGAGAAGGTGGTGGGGGCGCAGGTCTACTACCGCGCCGAGGGCATCCGCCCGATCGGCGGCACGGCCCACAAGCGCGGCGAGCAGGCCGCGTGATGTCCGGCCCGGCCGTCCTGGTGCTGGTCTGCACCTTCTGCCAGGACGTCACCGAGATCGTCGACGACGGTGACCGGCTGCCTGATCAGTGCCCGCGGTGCGACGGCTGGGCCTTCACCGGCGACCTCGCCACGACCTCGTCGACCGACTCGACTCCGCTCGCCCGCGCGAGCTGACCACGACCACGGCTGAGGCCTCGGTCCGGATCACCTCCGGTCCGGGGCCGTTCTGAGGAAGGGGGGCCCGAGATGGGCATCTGGACCACCGCCTGCCGGGCGGAGCGAGAGCAGGACCGGGCTGGGCGTGAGCTGGTCGACCAGCTCACCGACACGTGGCGCCGGGCCTGTGAGCACGTCGGGTTGTCGCACGCCGTGCAGGTCGCCTCCGGCACCACGATCGTCGTCCCGACGCTGGCCCGGGCGGATGTCTCTGGCCCCGACCCGGTCCTGATTGTCAAGCTCATGCCGGGCCAGCTCGCCGCCGACTTCCGGGCCCCTGAGGTGGCCGAGCGGCTCTCGGGGTCTCTGGGCTGTGACCGCATCCGGGTCGAGCCTCGGGGTCCGCACTGGGTTCGGATCGAGTTGCTCACCGGAGACCCGCTCGCCGTCGACGTCACCACCTCGCTCCCCGCCCGCGACCACTCGGTCAGCGGAGCTCAGGTCCTCGTCGCCCGCGACGAGCTTGGCTGCCCGCTGGCGATGCCGTGGGTCCAGGCTCCGCACGCTTGTGTGCAGGGCGCGACCCGCTCGGGTAAGTCGGTGTGGTGCTACTCGGTGTTGGCGCAGCTCGCCCGCCTGGACGACGTCCTGATCGCCGGGTCAGACCCCTCCGGGCTGCTGCTCGGCCGCCCCTGGGCAGGCACCCGGCACCACGAGTGGCAGGCCACCGGTAGCGGCGACGTCTTGGCTCACCGCGACCTGCTCGACCGGCTGGTCGGGGAGATGGACGCGCGTATCGCCGAGCTGCCCGACCGCCACGACAAGCTCACCGCCTTCACCCGTGACCGGCCGCTGATCGTGGTGGTGCTCGAGGAGCTGGCCGGCCTACTGCGGCTGGCCTCCACCACCCCGACCCCGAAGGGCGAGCCGAAGGTGCGTGAGCAGCTGCTGCACGCGTTCGGGCGTCTGGTGTCGGAGGGGCACAAGGCCGGGATGCGGCTGCTGGTGGTCACCCAGCGCGCCGACGCGACGATCATCGAGGGCTTCGCCCGCGGGCAGCTCGGGCTGCGGCTGAGCTTCCGCGTCGACGACCCCGAGCCCTGGTCATGCTCCATGGCCAGGACGCCCGCGCCGAGCTGGTCCAGCACCGGCAGTCTCCGCCCGGCGTCGCCCTGGTCCAGGCCCCCGGCATCGCGCTGACCCGAGCCCGCGGCCCGCGCCTGCCTGGGCCGTCGGAGGACGCCGACTACGCCCGGTACTGGGACGAGGTTGCAGGGGACGCCCCGGCGCGCCTCCACCAGGTAGCGGCCTGAATAGGCCAGAGTCAGCGGCCAAGGCCGACAAAGAAGTGAGCCCCCAGGAGTGTCATCCCAGGGGCTCGCCCGTCGGCCGGAAGTCATCACCATAACGATCGGACTGGACCGGCCAACATGGCTACTTCAAGCTTAACCCCGCCCCCGCGACTCGGGGCTACGGCACGCGGGCACATCTCGATCGCCTACGCCTCCCGCCGTCCCGCGCGGCATGCTGTGGTGTCGGTCAACCGTCGG
>NZ_JAHLJA010000177.1:0-5155 GCF_020496245.1 Pseudonocardia sp. ICBG601
GGATCAGGTCAGGGCCCCAGCCCTGACTCAAGATCGAGAACTGTAGAGGTGGGTGGGGTGGCGCCCGACACCTCGACCGGCCGTCAAGCGAAGCAGGGTGGTTGAGGTGTCGGGCGCCACCCCACCCACCGAGACCGGTGTTTCCGCAGGTCACAGGCGGGTTGTGGCGGTGTGACGGTCGAGATCAGTTTCTGGTCGCTTCAAAGCCGGTTCAAAGGCGCTTCAAAGCCGCTCTCGGGGCACTCGCGCCGCTTCCGCCCCCCCGGGGTGCGGTCCGGGTCGGTTTGCCGTCGACTGTCCGGCACGGCGACGACACCGTCGGGGTGTCGCCGCGACTGCATCGCGTGACTCCACTACACTTGTGCACACAGGTAGACAACTGCCTTCGTGATCATCACCAGTGAGGAAGGAGCTGCGGTTATGTCCATCGACGTCACGAGTGATCGTCCGGTGTTCGCTCAGATCGCGGATACGCTCCGCGAGCAGATCAGGTCCGGCGTACTTGCACCGGGGGCCAAGCTGCCCAGCGAGCCTGACCTTGTCGCTCAGTTCAAGGTCAACCGCAACACGGCTCGTCGTGCGCTCGCAGAGCTGCAACAGGAAGGGCTCATCGACAGCAAGCGCGGGATCGGGTCCTTCGTCCGCGAGGTCGCTCCGGTCCTGGCGCTGCGCAACGACCGCTTCTCTCGCTCCGCTCGGGCGGCAGGCAAGGGTGCTCTAGCTGCTGAGGCCGAGGCCCTGGGGCTCACCTGGCAGTCCGAGGACCAGAGCCCCATCGAGACCGTCACGGTCTCGTCGGAGATCGCCGAGGTCATCGGTGAGGCCACCGCTGTCGTAAAGCGCCGGCGTATGTGGGTTGCAGGTGTACCGACCCAGCTCGCCGACAGCTATATCCCTGCCAGCGTCGACGCCCAGATCGGCTACTCGGCTGGCCAGACGGCTCCCGGCGGCATCTACGGGCTCTTGGAGGCCAACGGCTTCCCGCTCGCGCGATTCCGTGAGGAGCTGATGTCACGCCAGGCCCGACCGGAGGAGGCGGTGGCGCTGCACCTGCCCACCGGGGCGCCGGTGACCGCACTCGTCCGCCACGCCATCACCGGCGACGGCCGGGTCGTCGAGTACTTCGACTCCGTTGCCGCTGGTGGCCTGCACCGCTACGTCTACGAGTTCGACGCAACCGACTGACCAGCCAAAAACAGCCAGAGACTGGGCCGATCGAGTGAGCGGCCCTTTCTCTTGCGGTGACTACTTGTCTATCCAGGTACCCGTGTGGGAAGGTAGACAGGTAGATAAGCTGACGGTCAGGTCCGGAGTGGCGGATCGAGAACACGGGAGATGCGCATGTCGAACCAGGGTCCGAACAGCTTCAAGATCGATCAGGCTGCGACGTTCCAGATGGTCATGGTCATGGACGTCGCACCGAAGCTGCGCTTCGGCAGCGAGACCGACCAGGAGTGCATGAAGGACGGCACCCCGAAGTGGACGGCGCAGGTCACGGCCGGGTTCCGGACCTTCGGTGCCCCGAAGTTCGCGGTCCTGTCGATCACCATCGCTTCGCACGAGGACCCCCGCCAGGGTGTCCAGCCCGGTATGTCGGTCGAGCTGGTCGGCTTGGAGGTCGGTGTGATGGACAAGAAGATCAAGGACCGCGACACCGGCCAGGAGAAGGTGGTGGGGGCGCAGGTCTACTACCGCGCCGAGGGCATCCGCCCGATCGGCGGCACGGCCCACAAGCGCGGCGAGCAGGCCGCGTGATGTCCGGCCCGGCCGTCCTGGTGCTGGTCTGCACCTTCTGCCAGGACGTCACCGAGATCGTCGACGACGGTGACCGGCTGCCTGATCAGTGCCCGCGGTGCGACGGCTGGGCCTTCACCGGCGACCTCGCCACGACCTCGTCGACCGACTCGACTCCGCTCGCCCGCGCGAGCTGACCACGACCACGGCTGAGGCCTCGGTCCGGATCACCTCCGGTCCGGGGCCGTTCTGAGGAAGGGGGGCCCGAGATGGGCATCTGGACCACCGCCTGCCGGGCGGAGCGAGAGCAGGACCGGGCTGGGCGTGAGCTGGTCGACCAGCTCACCGACACGTGGCGCCGGGCCTGTGAGCACGTCGGGTTGTCGCACGCCGTGCAGGTCGCCTCCGGCACCACGATCGTCGTCCCGACGCTGGCCCGGGCGGATGTCTCTGGCCCCGACCCGGTCCTGATTGTCAAGCTCATGCCGGGCCAGCTCGCCGCCGACTTCCGGGCCCCTGAGGTGGCCGAGCGGCTCTCGGGGTCTCTGGGCTGTGACCGCATCCGGGTCGAGCCTCGGGGTCCGCACTGGGTTCGGATCGAGTTGCTCACCGGAGACCCGCTCGCCGTCGACGTCACCACCTCGCTCCCCGCCCGCGACCACTCGGTCAGCGGAGCTCAGGTCCTCGTCGCCCGCGACGAGCTTGGCTGCCCGCTGGCGATGCCGTGGGTCCAGGCTCCGCACGCTTGTGTGCAGGGCGCGACCCGCTCGGGTAAGTCGGTGTGGTGCTACTCGGTGTTGGCGCAGCTCGCCCGCCTGGACGACGTCCTGATCGCCGGGTCAGACCCCTCCGGGCTGCTGCTCGGCCGCCCCTGGGCAGGCACCCGGCACCACGAGTGGCAGGCCACCGGTAGCGGCGACGTCTTGGCTCACCGCGACCTGCTCGACCGGCTGGTCGGGGAGATGGACGCGCGTATCGCCGAGCTGCCCGACCGCCACGACAAGCTCACCGCCTTCACCCGTGACCGGCCGCTGATCGTGGTGGTGCTCGAGGAGCTGGCCGGCCTACTGCGGCTGGCCTCCACCACCCCGACCCCGAAGGGCGAGCCGAAGGTGCGTGAGCAGCTGCTGCACGCGTTCGGGCGTCTGGTGTCGGAGGGGCACAAGGCCGGGATGCGGCTGCTGGTGGTCACCCAGCGCGCCGACGCGACGATCATCGAGGGCTTCGCCCGCGGGCAGCTCGGGCTGCGGCTGAGCTTCCGCGTCGACGACCCCGAGGCCCTGGTCATGCTCCATGGCCAGGACGCCCGCGCCGAGCTGGTCCAGCACCGGCAGTCTCCGCCCGGCGTCGCCCTGGTCCAGGCCCCCGGCATCGCGCTGACCCGAGCCCGCGGCCCGCGCCTGCCTGGGCCGTCGGAGGACGCCGACTACGCCCGGTACTGGGACGAGGTTGCAGGGGACGCCCCGGCGCGCCTCCACCAGGTAGCGGCCTGAATAGGCCAGAGTCAGCGGCCAAGGCCGACAAAGAAGTGAGCCCCCAGGAGTGTCATCCCAGGGGCTCGCCCGTCGGCCGGAAGTCATCACCATAACGATCGGACTGGACCGGCCAACATGGCTACTTCAAGCTTAACCCCGCCCCCGCGACTCGGGGCTACGGCACGCGGGCACATCTCGATCGCCTACGCCTCCCGCCGTCCCGCGCGGCATGCTGTGGTGTCGGTCAACCGTCGGCGTCGTCCTATCGACGACAGCACCGGATGCCGGACGGCGAACAGGGGCACCGCCCGTCTCGACCGCTGCCCTTCCTCGATACAAGGCCGCCTGAGCGGTGGTCAGGTTCAGTCAAGGGTCGACGGAGTCGATCGCGGAGCGACGCCGCTCGCGGCGCCCTTGGCGGGTTCTGAGCACCGTTCGACACTTGGGCCGCTTCGAGGGAGGGCTCACCGCAGCACGCGCTACTGCACCGGCACCGAGAACACTCTCAGTCTTCGTGCCGCAGGCGCGCGCCCGGCCGGGCCGGGTCCGGCCCGCGGGCCGGAGGCAGGAGCGGGCCGGAGCCCGTCCCGGCCGGGCACCGGCCAGAGCGGGCTGATCGCTGGGGGTGCTCGATGACCGCCGCGCTGACGCGCGTCGACACCGCGGGCGTGCCCGCGCTTGGTAACGACGCGATAAGTGACTCCGCCGCTGGTCAGAGCCATGGGGATGATCTTGCGAGGACGTTCTGGGAGCGTCAGGATCAGGCGTTGCGGGAGAAGTACGTTGCGCGGCGCAAGCTCGCGGAGATCACGACGTTGCCGCGGGTCGCGCGGTGCGGTCGGGTCTCGATCAACACTGGAGGTGAGGTGTCGCTGCATCACACCCCGGGCTCGGGTGAGGAGCCCGGCTCGGCCGGGTTCGGTGGCCTGGTGACCTGCGGGAGCGTCTGGGATTGCCCGGTGTGCTCGGCGAAGATCAGCGCGAAGCGGGCGAAGGAGCTCCAGCACTTGATCAACTGGAACGCTGAGCGGGGTGGGACGGTCGCGCTGCTGACCTTGACGATGAGCCATCACAAGGGCCACAGCCTGCGGGAAGTCCGTCGGGCGCTGACCCGGGCGTGGCGGCACCTGAGCACGTCACGGTCCTGGCAGGAGCTTAAACAGCTCCTCGACATGGACTACGTGCGCGGCATCGACGCGACTCAGGCGGAAGTGAACGGCTGGCACCTGCACATCCACGCCTTGTTGATCTTCCCGGAGGATGTGACTGCGCGGGTTCCGGAGCTGGTCACGAAGGTCTACAAGCTTTGGACCGCCGGGCTGGCGAAGTCCGGCTTCACCGCCTCGTTCGAGCACGGGGTCGATGTCCGGGTCGGGTCCGGCGCGCTGGAGAAGATGGCCAAGTACATCTCCAAGCTGGCGTTCGAGACCGCAGGGGGCCGCTGGAAGCAGGGCAAGAACGGGTCGAGGACCCCGTTCCAGATCCTCGCTGACGCCCTGGAGACTGGTGACGAGCGCGACATCGCGTTGTGGCAGGAGTGGGAGCAGGGCTCGAAGGGCATGCAGCAGCTGGTCTGGTCGAACGGGCTCAAGGCCAAGTGCAAGCTCGACGAGATCGACGACGAGACCATCGCGGAGGAGAACGCTGGAGGCGAACTCGCAGCGGTTCTACCTGCACGAACCTGGCGCAAGGTCTACCCCGAAGCCGAGGACCTCCTGCTCGCCACTCGCCACGGCGGTGTCCCCGCCGCGCACGCCTGGCTCGACGCCCGGGGTCTGGACTTCGAGTTCGAGACCGATACCACCGAACGCGCCGTGCAACTCGACGATCCACCCGAGCGACAACCGTTCGGCTGGCTTAAGGCAGCCCTGGCAGCTGAGGACCCCGAGCAGCGTCGAGCACGCCGACGCTGGTTCACCACACACCGGTTCGCCGAGCAACGGTTC
>NZ_JAHLJA010000178.1:0-98305 GCF_020496245.1 Pseudonocardia sp. ICBG601
CGGGTGGTGGCTGCTGTGTCGCCGGCTGTTGCGTCACTGCATCGGCTCCTCACGGTGTGGCGGCATCGGCACGCGGACCGGGAGTACCCGGGCCGTTGTGGGTCCAGGGTCGGTCATAAGTATTACTTTTTCAACACAGGATCGGTTCAGATATGCCTTTTCCGGTGTTCGGCATCGTGAGGTGGCACGATTCGACCGTGAGCGGCGCGACGGAGGGCACGGGACTGCACGCGGACGTCCTGGACCGGCTCGGGACCGCGATCGCCGCAGGCACGATCGGCCCCGGCGAGGTCCTACGGGCCGAGGAACTGGGCGACCGCTACGGGGTGTCGCGGACCGTCGTCCGGGAGGCCGTGCGGGTGCTGGAGTCGATGGGCCTGGTGCGCAGCAGGCGCCGGGTCGGCACCACCGTCTCCCCGCGCGGGCAGTGGAACGTGCACGACCCCAGGGTGATCCGCTGGCGGCTCGACGGCCCGGGCCGCGACGAGCAGCTGCGGTCGCTGTCCGAGCTGCGCTGCGGCGTCGAGCCGCTGGCCGCCGAGCTGGCGGCCGACCGGGCCACCCCGGAGCAGTGCGGGGTGCTGGTCGGTGCGGTGATGGACATGACCGCGCACGGCCGCGCCGGGGACCTGTTCGCCTACCTGGAGGCCGACCAGCTCTTCCATCGGACCCTGCTCGCGGCCTCGGGCAACGAGATGGTCGCGGCGCTGGGCGACGTCGTCGCCGAGGTGCTCGCCGGGCGGACCCGGCACCACCTGATGCCCAGTCGTCCGGAACCGGAGGCGATCCGGCTGCACCGCGACGTCGCCGACGCCGTCCGGGCGGGTGACGCCCCTGCCGCCGGAGCGGCCATGCGGGAGATCCTCCGTGAGGCGGATGCGGCGATGCGGGCCGGCGTGACGCGCGCGCCCGATCAACGATTGTGATGATGGTGCGGATTCGGGCGTATCGATCGGTCGCCCGCGATCGACCTGGGGAGTGGGCGCGGCGAGATGTCGCGGGGCGGTGACGAACGATTGAGATGATCTTGTAATGGCCGTACGTCGGGTGACGGAAGAGCTCCAGCGACTGGGCTTGTCGGGCTACGAGGCCAAGGCCTACGTGGCGCTGGTCAGCGCGGGCGAGGCGGTCAACGGGTACGAGGTGGCGAAGTGGCGGTCCGGGGTGCCGCGCAGCACCGTCTACGAGACGCTGGGCAAGCTCGTCGGCCGCGGCGCGGCATTCGAGGTCCGGGCCGCCGAGGGCACCGGCTACGTCCCGCTGCCGCCCGCGACGCTGCTGGAGCGGATGCGCCGCGACTTCGACCGCACGCTGGGCATCCTGCAGAACGAGATCCCGCGGCTGACCGCGCCGCCGCAGGTGCGGCTGGTGCACTCGCTGACCGAGCGCCGGATGCTGCTCGAACGGGCCGAGGACGTCGCCGCCGCGGCCCGCTCCGAGCTGTACGTGCTCGGCTGGCCGGAGGACGTCGAGACCCTCAAGCCCACGGTCCGCCGAGCCGAGGAGCACGGCGTCGACGTCGCCACGGTCGTCTTCGGCGTCGACGACGACCCGGTCGGCTGGCACACCGAGCACCGCTACTCGGCCCCGTCGGCGGTCGAGGACAACCTCGGCCGGCGGATGCTCGTCGTCGGCGCGGACCGGGACCAGGCCGTGATCGGGGGCCTCACCGCCGACCGCACCTGGGGCCTCTACACCGACGACCCGGCCGCGGTGCTGCTCGCGCACCTCTACGTGCGCCACGACATCGCGATGCACCGCGTCGCCGAACGGTTCGCCGAGCACGGGTTCGACGAGTTCTGGGCCGACGACCCCGCCCTGCGACGGCTGCGCGAGCCGGTCGGCGAGCCGGTCCGGGCCGCCGACGGTGCACCGCGCTCGGTCGGCCCGGAGACCGACCCCGACGGGGACGACGGCCGGAGCCGGGCCGGCTGAGCACGGCCCCGCGACCTCAGAGCGTGTTTGGAAATTCTAGTGGGTTGAGGGTGTCGTGTGTTTCTGCTGGCGGGTGGCGGGGTATCCACGGGCGATGCGGCGGGTGATGGTGTTGATCGCGGCCCAGCGGATCATGGCTTCGGATGTGGTGGGGTGGCGTTCGTAGTCTCGGGCCAGGCGTCGGTGTGCGGTGAGCCAGGCCAGGGTCCGTTCGACCACCCACCTTCGTGGGAGGACGGTGAATCCGCGCTGCTCGGGTGGCTTGCGGATGATCTCGATCGTTGTCTGCAGGATCGTGGCGGCCCAGTCGAGCAGTCGCCCGGCGAAGCCGGCGTCGGCGTAGACGAACCGCACCCTGGTGCGCAGGTAGAGGTTGAGCAGGATCGGCTTGGCGCCGTCGCGGTCCTGTACCGAGGCCGAGCACACCATCGTGGTCAGCAGCAGACCGAGGGTGTCGGTCACGATGAACCGTTTCCGTCCGCCTGTCTTCTTCCCGGCGTCGTAGCCGCGGGAGTCCTGGCCGACGGTGTCGGCGCCCTTGACCGACTGGGAATCGATGATCCCCGCACTCGGCTCCGGATCACGGCCCTCGGCGATACGTAACTGCCCCCGCACGACCGGGAGGATCTTCTCGGTGACCTTCTGCTGTTCCCACTGGTTGAAGTACCAGTAGACGGTCTGCCAGGGCGGGAAGTCCACCGGCAACGCCCGCCAGGCACACCCGGTCCGCACGACATACAAGATCGCGTCCAGCACGTCCCGACGAGCATGAGCAACAGGCCGCCCCCGCCGCGCGAGCGGCGGTAACAACGGCTCGATCACCACCCACTGGGCATCACTGGTGTCCGAGGGGTACCGGCGCGGTCGTTCCTGCATGCCGACCACGATGGAGCACCCCAGCCGTGTCGACCATCCCGACACACCCACCATTTCCAAACACGCTCTCAGCCCGAGACCTTAGCCCGCGGGCACCTGCGCCGGCCTGCGCCCGCCGAGGTGCCGGCCGAAGAAGTCGAGGATGATCTGCGCCCGCTGGACGCGGTGGCGCGGCGACCCGTCACGCGACATCCCGTGGCTCTCCTCCGGGAACCGCCAGTACTCCACCGGCCGCCCGAGCAGCCGCAGCGCGACGAACAACGCGTCGGCCTGCTCGACCTGGCACCGCAGGTCGTCCTCGGAGTGCAGGATCAGCATCGGTACGTCGATGCCGCGGACGTGGTGCAGCGGGGACATCCGCCGGTACTCCTCCGGCGCGTCCAGCCACGAGCGGCCCAGCTCGTGGCTGAACCACCCGGCGACGTCCGAGCTCCAGTCCAGCGACTCCAGGTTGTTCACCGCCCGCTCGCTGCAGGCGGCGGCGAACCGGTCGGAGTGGTGCGCGGCCAGCCACGAAGTGAGGTATCCGCCGTAGGACCTGACTTTGGTCACCCGAGCCTGGTTTCGCAGCTTGTACTGCGCTGAGCTGCGGTGATGTGTTTGCGCGGGAGCGGTGTGAGGCACTAATTCGGTGCTCTACGCTCGGTCAGGTGGCGTGGGTGAGGCGGGTACGGACGGCCTCCGGGGCGACCGCGGTCCAGATCGCCGAGTCCGTGCAGGGCCATCGACGGATCGTGGCCCATGTCGGGTCAGCGCACACCGAGGCCGAGCTGGGCCTGCTGGTCGAGCAGGCCCGTGGGCTGATCGACGACGCTGCACAGCAGGCCCTGGATCTGGGCGTCGCGCCGTCACCCCGGCGGGCCGAGCTGATCGCGCCCACCGCGGCCGGCGGTGCCACGCAGGAGGGGCTGTTCGGCCAGATGCCGCGGCGCGCCCCGAGCACCACAACCCGGCGGGTGGGTGCGCCGCAGGTGATCACGACCGGGTCGCGGGTGCTGTTCGACATCCTCGCCGAGGTCTACGCGGGCCTCGGGTTCGCAGAGGTCGCTGATGACACGTTCCGCGACCTGGTGATCGCCCGGATCGTCGAGCCCACGTCCATCCTGGACACCGGTCGGGTGCTGGCCGGTCTGGGCGTCACCGCGGCGAGCGAAAAGACGATGCGCCGCACCCTGCTGCGCTGCACCGGGCGCAGCTACCGCGACGAGATCGCGAGGGCCTGCTTCACCCACGCCCGTGGCAGTGGGGATGTGTCGTTGTGTCTCTACGACGTCACCACCCTCTACTTCGAGGCGGAGAAGGAGGACGACCTGCGCAAGGTCGGGTTCTCCAAGGAACGCCGGGTCGACCCGCAGGTCGTCGTCGGGCTGCTGGTCGATCGCGCAGGGTTCCCCCTCGAGATCGGCTGTTTCGAGGGCAACAAGACCGAGACCGCGACGATCCTGCCGATCATCGAGGCCTTCCGGGCCCGACACCAGCTGCCGGTCGAGCCGGGCGGGATGGTCGTGGTCGCCGACGCAGGGATGCTCTCGGCCGCGAACCTGCGCGACCTCGACGAGGCCGGCCTGCGGTTCATCGTCGGCTCCCGACTCACCAAGGCCCCGGTTGACCTGGAGTCGCACTTCCACTGGCACGGCGACGCCTTCGTCGACGGGCAGATCATCGACACCCTCACACCACGCGACCGCCGCACCGGGCGCAGCGAGAACAGCCCGAAGGTCAAGGCCGAGCCCGTCTGGAACCCCAACCAGCATCCGGGATCCTGGCGGGCGGTCTGGGCCTACTCCACGAAGCGGGCCGTCCGGGACCGGCGCACGTTGACCCTGCAGGAGAACCGGGCCCGCGAGGTCATCGCCGGCGAGAAGCCCGCGCGCACACCGCGGTTCGTCAAGGTCACCAACGGCTCCCGCGCCCTGGACGAGGCCTCCTTGGCTCGGGCATACCGGTTGGTCGGGTTGAAGGGCTACGTGACCAACATCCCGGCCGGCGGCGCAGCGGCCGGGGAGATCATCGGCGACTACCACGACCTCTGGCACGTCGAGCAGTCCTTCCGGATGAGCAAAACCGACCTACGCGCCCGCCCGATGTTCCACCACCAACGCCAGTCCATCGAAGCGCACCTGACCATCGTGTTCACCGCCCTCGCAGTCGCCCGCGAGATCCAGAACCGCACCGGGCTCACCATCCGCAACGTCGTCCGCCAGCTCCGACCACTGCGCTCGGCCACCATCGCCATCAACGGCACCCAGCAGACCTTCCCGCCCGCCGTCCCCGCCGACAAACAGGCCCTCCTCGACGCGCTCCGTCAGCCCGCGGCGAAGCACTAAGACAAGTGACCGAAGTCAGGAGGTATCCGCCGTAGGACCCGCCGAGCACGCCCACCCGCTCCCGGTCGAGCTGGTCGAACTCCGCGAGGGCGCCGTCGAGCGCGGCGAGCACGTCGTCGGCGTCGATCCCGCCCCAGCCGGTCCCGGGCGCGGTCTCCGCCAGCGGGCTGCGGATCGCCCGTACCCGGTCCTGGGTGTAGCCGGTCGATCCGTGCGGGTTGCACCATACGACGGCGTAGCCGGCGCCCGCCCACAGCCGGAACTCGTCGAACCAGGCGTCGGCGTACTGGGTCATCGGGCCGCCGTGGATCGACAGCAGCACCGGGAGCCGGCCGCCGGCGCCGGTGGCGGGCTCGTCGGGCAGCAGCACCCAGGTGTCGATGTCGCCGTCCCCGGCCGGGGACGGCACGGCCAGCCGGTACGGGGTGCGCCCGCGCGGCACGGCGTCGTGGAAGGGCTCGGTGAGTGCGGTGAGCCGGCGCAGCGACCCGCCGTCGGTGACGTGCAGCTCCCCGAGGTGGTCGTGGTCGGTGACCAGTACGACGGTGCTCCCGCCGGCGCGGTCGTAGGCGGCGACGGCCCGCGCGCCGGTCAGCAGCGCCTCCGCGGTGCCCGCACCCGGTCCGTCGGCCGCGACCCGGTACAGGTGCACCCCGCCGCGGTCCTCACAGGACACCAGCAGGTGCCCGTCGTCCCAGATCGGGGCGCGGGCGCCGGGGAAGGGCCGCCAGGTGCGGTCGATGCCGGTCGCCAGGACGTCCTCGCGCCCGGTCGCGACGTCGACCAACGCCGGCGACGCGTGTGCCGGGGATGCCAGGTGGTCGTCGGACGCCAGGGTAGCCAGCCGGGTGCCGTCCGGCGCCCAGGACGGGTGCGTGTGGTGCCGCCCGCTGCGGGTGAGTAGCCGCGGCTCGCGGCCGCCCGCCGCATCTCCGCCCGCCGCATCTCCGCCCGCCGCGTCTCCGCCCGCCGCGTCGACGAGGTAGATCCGCGCCGTCTCGTCCAGGTCCCAGTCCGGCTCGCGGTCCGCGACGACGGCGAGGGTCCGCCCGTCCGGCGACCAGGCGGGCGACGAGTGCTCGTACGGCCCGCCCGCGACGGCCACCGGGTCGCCGCCCCCGGCGTCGACGACGAACACCGTCGACGGACGGTCGATGATCCAGCCCTCCCCGTCCAGCCGGCTGAACAGCCGGTCGATCCGGCGGGGTTCGCGGGCCCGGTCGTCGTCGCCGGTGGCCCACCGGGCCGCCCGCTCCCGGGACACGAACGCGATCCGGGTGCCGTCCGGCGACCACACCGGCTCGGAGATCCCCTCCGGACGCTCGCAGACCACCACCGGCTCGCCCGGGACGCCGATCGGCAGTACCCGCAGCTGTCCGCCGCCGCCGTCGCGCCCCGTGACGACGGCGAGCCGCGTCCCGTCCGGTGCCCAGGCGGGGGAGGAGTCACCGTGCTCGGAGCCGGTCAGCCGCCGCGGCGGACTGCTGCCGTCGGTCGGCGTGAGCCAGATCGCCGTCCGGTACCGGTTGGCGCCGAGGTCGACGCGGCGGACCGCGACGGGTGTTCCGCGATCAGGTCGGCCGGTTCATCCCCGAGGGCGTCGCGGTCGGGATCAGCGCGAACACCGGCGAGGTCGCTGCGGCGGCTCGGGCGCTGTCGGATGCTGCGGTGGACGCGGCGCTGCCTGCGGTCCGGGCGTCGTCCGGGGCGGGCGCGGTGCCGCTGGTCGGCGCGGGTGCGGCCGGGGCCGCGGCGCAGGTCGCGGCGCCGGGGGTGTCGGTGACGGTGCTGATCGACGGTAAGGAGTTCACCGGGCTGGTGCGCAGCGAGATCGACGAGGCGCACCGGCGTACGCGGCGCCGGGTCGGCGCGGGGCGGGGTGTCTGAGGTGGCGTTTCGGTGCGCGTTCGACCCGGACACCGGTGCGGTCGCGATGGGCTGCGACGGCCTGGGTGAGGGCGTGGAGTGGGTGGACTTCCACTACTGGCGGGCCGGGGACGCCCGGGCGCGGATGGTGCGCGGCGGCTGGCATGTCGCGGTCAACGCCGGGTCGACCCCGGAGGTCCGCCACCATGACTGGCCGCCCGGCCCCGACGGGCGCCCGCTGTTGCGCTACGCCGCCCGCCTGTCGACCGGGGCGTGGGAGGACCCGGTCGAGGTCGCCCCGTCGGTGTTCGACCAGGCCTGGATCAAGTGGCTGGGGTTTCCGTTCCTGAACCGGCGCGTGGTGGTCGTGGCTTACACCGACCCGGATCGGGATGGGCGTGGCGCGCTGCTCGATGTGCTGGCCGCGCGGGCACCGATCGCGGTCGGGGAGGTCATGGGGTCGTTGCGGTTTGAGTTCACCGTGCGTACCGCGACGTGGGAGGCGTGGCGGGAGCTGGACCGGGCGCTGTCGGTGGGCGGGGTGATGATGCTCCACGCCGATGAGACCCGTCTCGGGCTGCCGTCGGTCTACTTCCAGATCGACAGCGCGAAGTCCGAGAAGAAGGGCCGCCACGACTCCGAGGTCCGCTACACCACGATCGCGCTGCACGAGGTCGCCGAACCCAGCTATCACTACGCGGGCGCGACGTCGACCTGGCAGACGGTGATCCGCAGCTACCAGTCCTGGTCCGACCTGGTGGAGGCGGCTGCGACCTGGGGTGATGTCGTCAACTTGCCCGCGATCGCGGGTGATGTGGTGGTGGAGGACTGACGGCGCGTCCGACCTCGACCCGGCTGCGGGAGATCGTGCGGTCCTCGCACTCCGCGCGGGCGCGGGCGACGTTGATCGCGGTCCCGCACGCGTTCACCCAGTCGCTGTCCCCGGAGGGGGAGCCGCTGGACCTGCTCGGTGGGGACGTGCGGATGGATTCCTCGGCGCGGGTCCGTTCCACCCTCGACATCACCGTCGCTGCCCGGTGGGGATGGATCGTCCCGAACGGGTCGGAGGTGTTCGTTGAGTACGGCGTCGAGGTCGCGGGCGGGGTGTTCGAGTGGACCGCCCTGGGTTACTTCCGGGTGGAGACCGTGACCCAGGAGCAGCGGGGCGTGGTCCGTATCTCGGGATCGGACCGGATGGCCCAGGTCGCCGACACCGAGGCGCTACACCCGTGGGTTGCGCCGCGCACCGCCTCTCACCAGGAGTTCTTCTCCGCCCTGCTCTACGGCAGCCAGGCGTCGTGGTTCTCCCGCTACGGCGGGGCGTTCCCGGCGAAGGTCGCCGACCGCGACCGGGTCATCCTCGCCGACTACTCGCTGACCAGCGCCCGGGTCGGGTCGCAGACGCTGCTGGAGGAACCATTCGCCGACCACATCGCGAACCTGGCCCACCGCTACGGCAAGCGGGCGTTCTTCGACTACCGGGGTCGGCTCACCCTGGTCTCCGATGACGTCGACGCCGCCGACCCGGCGTTGACCCCGATCCGGACGATCACCGCCGGGTCGGGCGGTGGCCTGCGGAAACTGTCCCGTCAGATCTCCCGCGACGGGGTGTACACCTCGGCTCGGGTGTCGGGGGAGCAGGCGACCGAGGCGCCGCCGCCGTGGGCGGCGAAGACCGTCGACGGGGCCGGGGGCTCGCTGCGCGGGCAGCGCGGTTTGTCCTGGTACGGGGAGTTCGGGCGGATTCTGCGGCGGCATTCGTCGCCGCTGCTGCGCACGACCGCCCAGTGCGAGGCCGCCGCCGACACCTGGGTCAACAAGATCCGCGGGCTGCCCTCGTCGCTGTCGTTCCAAATCCCCGCGGACCCGACCCTGGAGCCGCTGGACCTGATCGCGGTGCGCTTCCCCGAGCAGCGCCCCGGGGACTGGTATCCGCCGATCCCCGGCCTGCGGGACCGCATCGTCGTCGAACGCCACGTGATCGACACGTTGACGTTCTCGCTGACCGGCGGGGACATGACGGTCTCCACCCGGGGGGCGCGGGTGCAGGCCTACGTCGCCCCCGATGAAGGGGGGCGCCGCCCGTGAGTTTCACCCCGCCCGGTGACCTGTCGCCGCTGTTCGACCGGCCCAAGCCCGGGTTGCCGGTTACGCAGGGCCGGTTGACCGCGTTCAACGCCGACACTCTGGCCAACACCGTCGAGGTCGCCGGTCAGCCGCTGTTGGACCTGGCGGTGCTGCACGACGCGGTCTCCTCGCTGGCGGCGGACCGCACGGTGCTGCTGGTCGCTCTCGGCAGCGAGTACGTGATCGTCGGCCGGGTCCGTACCCCACCTGAGCAGGAGGAATAGATGCCTGAGACGCCGATCTTCGGGTACCGCTACCCGGCCTCGACCGACCCACCCAACGGGCCCGCGCAGCTTCAGGCCCTCGCCGAGGACGTCGAGGCGGGCGGGGTGCGGTTCGCGAACTACACCTGCGGGCAGGCCGCGAAGTTCCCGACCGGTTCCTGGGGGCTGATCCCGTTCGAGTTCGTCATGGACACCACCCCGGCGGTGACCCGCAGCGATTCGAACCGGCGGTTCACCTTCACCGTCGGCGGAGTGTGGCGGATCGACGCCGGATGCCGGGTCGCGAAGGGCGGGACCGGGCAGACGCAGTTCTTCGCGATCCTGGCCGCCGGGTCGACCACGACCCGCTACGCCGAGTCCGCGTCGTACCAGTCGGGGTCGGGCGGCTCCTATGTGGCGACCCGGACCCGGCGGTTCGAGTCCGGGCAGGCGATCAACATCGGCACCTACCGGACCGGGTCGGGGGACTACGAGATCGCGACCGACGTCGCCCAGACCACGTTCGTGTCCATGACCTGGATACGACCCTGACCAGGGAACCCTGAAAGACATGTCATGCAGGAAAGACCTGAGAGGAGGGATCGGGTGGCCACCCACACCAGCCCTGCGCCGCCGGTCCTGGCCGGGACGACCTGGCTGTCGCCGCGCTGGGCGGTCCTGGTCAGCGGGGTCCCGATCGACCTGGACGTCCCTGACGCCGGGGGCTGGTCGGTGACCGCCCGGGCCGTGGACCCGCGCACCGCCGCGACGGTGATCGACTTCGCCGCTGGTGGTGCGGCGCTGATCCTGGGCGCGACGCGGCTGGCTGGCGGCGCCCGGACCGCGACCGTGCAGCTGCACCTGTCCCCGGAGCGCACCGCTGCCCTGGCGGCTGAACGCGTACTCGACCTGCACGTGGACCTGCGCCACCCCGGCGCAGGCCGCGACGGCCGCACCTACACACTCCGCCTGGTCGACGCGCCACTGCTGGTCTTGACCGACGCCCCCGGGGGTGCCCGGTGACCGCCCCCGACGCCTCGGTGGTCGTGGTCGACGCCGCCCCGGACACCGACCTGGTACTCGTCGGCTCCGACACCGGCCCGCCCGCCCCGCTCGCCCCCGTCGCGGGCCGCGCGGGTGTGGAGGTCGAAACACCTGCGGAGCAGCGGGGTCGCCGCGTACGCGCTGTCCGGGCACCGCCTGGTCACCCCGTCCCGCGACGGCCTGGTCTACGCCGACCTGACCGACCTCGACCACCTCCACGCCCCGCTGTGGCTCACCCTCGGCGCCGCCGTAGCGGGCGCCCAGGTCCCGCTGCTGATCCACGGCGAAACCGACGAGCCGTCCTGGTCGTGGGTGACCGGGCCGCTCTACCTCGGCGCGGGCGGGCGGCTCACCCAGACCGTCCCGACCGCCCCGGACGCCCTGTTCGCCGCCCCTGTCGGAGCCGCCACGGCCCCGACCAGGGCGTTCCTGCACCGGCAGCCATCCATCCGGCTGCACCATCCCTAGAAAGGACTAGACATGGCCGACAAGTACCTGCACAACAACGCCGGGACGCTCACCGAGCGCGAGGCGTCCACGGTTTCGGCTGGCGCGGCGGACTCGGGGAAGATTCCCGCGCTGGACCCGACCGGGCGCCTCGACGCGAGCATGCTCCCGGTCGGGCTCGGCGCCGACACCGCCCAGGTCACCGCCAGCGAAGCCCTCGCCGCCGGGGACCTGGTCAACATCCACCCAGCCGGTGACGGCGCCGCCCGCGCCCGGAAGGCCGACGCGTCCACCACCGGCAAGGAAGCCCACGGCTTCGTGCTGTCCGCGGCCGACGCCGACACCGCAGCCACGGTCTACTTCGAGGGAACCGACACGCAGGTGACCGACCTGACCCCGGGCCGGAACTACCTGTCGGCCTCGACACCGGGCGGGGCGACGGCCACCGCGCCGTCCGGGCCGGGACAGGTCGTGCAGCTCGTCGGCTACGCGACCTCGGCGACAGCGCTGAACTTCAACTCGCTCACCCCGATCGCGCTGGCCTGATGGCCGAGCGCAAGCCGCTGGCCCTGATCGGTGGGGCCCCGGCGGAGCTGCCCGGCGCCGACACCCTCCCGGTGTCGGCGTGGGCGGCCCCGGCGGACCGCCGCTACGGGCACCTGCGGGCCCGCGACGAAGAGGTCTACGGCGACCTCTACTCGCCCACCGACCGGGGACTGTGTGGGCTGACCGGCGACGTGCGCGCCGTCCGGGGACACTGCAGGGGGACCGAGGGTGACCAGTCGTCCGATGTCAGAGGGCTGCACGGGGTCGACGGTAGGGCGCGACGCCGGGAGGGGCACCCCCCTTTCCGGGCCGGAAACCGGCCGGTGTAGTGTTCTTCATGTCGCAAGGGGCTGTGGCGCAGCTGGTAGCGCACTTGACTGGCAGTCAAGGGGTCAGGGGTTCGAATCCCCTCAGCTCCACCCTTCGGAGCAGGTGGTATCATCTACTGGTGGTGCCGCCTGCTTCGCGTTTGACCTGCGGTTCTGTCCCAAACCTTGATCATAAGAGGATCGTCTTAGTTGATCATGGTTGTATTCACTGTGGTCTCATTGTGGAGCTATCGTGGAGCACGCTGCTCCACGGTGCGAAATGGGGTCAGGGTTCTGCTCCACGATCGTTGTGTCGTTCGGGCGAATCTGGCGTGGTTTATTGCGGTTGGGTGCGGTACGGCGCTGGGGTGTGGCCGCGGGCGTCTCATGATCGTTTCGGCGTCGTCGGCCGGTAATGGGGTCAGCGGTTGGTGGGCGCTTTCCAACCTGGTAATCATGAGGTTGGGCGGGCCACGGCGTGGTGTCGCCGAACTAGGTGAAGCTCCTGGTAGATGGGTGATTGCCTAGATCAACCCGCGCCAACCAGGAGCTTCACCGGTGCTTGTCTACCCGTCATCGATGCCCGTGTCCAACCGCGCCCTGCACACCCTCACCGATGCACTACGCCGGCACCGCAAGAACCTCGGCAGCCGATGGCGCCGGCTCCCGCCCGGGCAGCAGGCGCTGTTGGTGCTGGCGCACCTGAACAAGGGCGAGACCTACACCGTGCTGGCCGGTGGATTCGGCATCGGGACCACGACCGTGTTCCGCTACGTCCGCGAGGGCGTCGACGTCCTCGCCACGGTCGCGCTGAGCCTGGACGAGGCCCTCGACGTAGCCCGGCGCAAGGCGTTCGTGATCCTCGACGGCACGCTGCTCTCGATTGACCGGGTTGGGATGGGCTCGGGCTATTGACTCGCCCTGGGTTCGGTGGAGGCATCTGGGATGCCCCGGGTTCTGCGGAGTCGCGTAGCTGGAATCTCTAGGCCACGACGATCTTGCTCTGCGTCTCGAACTCTAGCGGTGAGAGCCAGCCCAGGGCGCTGTGTCGGCGGCGCCGGTTGTGCCAGATCTCGAGGTACTCGAAGATCGCATTGGCCAGCTCAATGCGGGTCTTCCACCGCCGCAGGGCCCCGGCAAAGTCGTTAGATGATCTTGTGGCGAGCCGTGACAAGCGGCGCAGCTGCGCCGCCGCTCGGCGCTATAGCTGGTCCCGGGCAGGTGCAGCGCGGCAATCAGAAGGCCGCGTGGGGCGACTACCGCCGCCTATCGCGACTTTGCCGGGGCCCTGGGGTGGCATAGACCCACTGGTAGATCGCCTCGTGAGACACCCGGTAAGTGAGCCTTTCCCAACCTGTTTGTGCTGGTCAGGGGTGTGAGGTGCGTGGCTTGTCGTGAGATGGGTGGGGCTCCTGGTAGACGGATAGCTGTCGCGCCACCGCCTACCGAGGAGCCCCGCGTGTTGTCCTACCCATCCGGGATGTCGATGTCCACTCGCACGGTTCGTGTCCTGGCCGGGCTGCTGCGCGGACATCGTCGCCGGATCGGGACCCGGTGGCGGCTCCTGACCCCGGCCCGTCAGGCCCTGCTCGTGCTCGCGCACCTACGTAAGGGCGAGACCTACACCGACCTGGCCAGCGGATTCAGAGTCGGGAAGTCCACGGTGTCCCGGTATGTCGCCGAGGCGATCGGGCTGCTCGCTGCGCTCGCGCCGACCCTGGAGCAGGCCATCACGGTCGCGGCCGGGAAGGCGTTCGTGATCCTGGACGGGACGCTGCTGCGTATCGACCGGGTCGGCATGGGCTCGGGCTATGACCGGGCGTTCTATAGCGGGAAGCACAAGTGTCACGGGCTGAATGTGCAGGTCATCGCCGACCCCGCGGGTCGGCTGGTGTGGATCTCCCCGCCGCTACCGGGGGCACGGCACGACATGGGCGCTGCCCGGATCCACGGGATCATCGACGCGGTCAACACCACCGGGGTGCGGGCGGTCGCTGACACCGCCTACCAGGGCGGCGGTCCCGCGATCACCGTCCCGCACCGACGCCGACGCCGCGATCTCGACACCGGCCGGTACCGGCCCCTGTCAGCGAATCAGAAGGCCGTCAACGCCGCTCACGCCCGACGGCGGGCACCGGGTGAGCGGGTCAACGCCGAGCTGAAGAACTGGAAGATCCTCCGCAAGATCCGCTCCAGCCCCTCCCAGGCTGCTCAGCTCGTCGCAGCGATCCAGACCCTCATGATCACCACCGCCTGACCAGCACAAACAGGTTGGGAAAGGCTCAGTCTCGTCGGTCGGATAGAGCCGGGGCAGACGGCCCGCGATCGAGGCCGGGGACCAGCCGATCTGCAACAACCCGGTCACTACTTCCCGCAGCCGCGGTGACCGGTCCACCGCGAACATCTTCGGCCGGGACCGCCCGACCCGCGCCGCTTCCTCAGAGCGTGTTTGGAAATTCTAGTGGGTTGAGGGTGTCGTGTGTTTCTGCTGGCGGGTGGCGGGGTATCCACGGGCGATGCGGCGGGTGATGGTGTTGATCGCGGCCCAGCGGATCATGGCTTCGGATGTGGTGGGGTGGCGTTCGTAGTCTCGGGCCAGGCGTCGGTGTGCGGTGAGCCAGGCCAGGGTCCGTTCGACCACCCACCTTCGTGGGAGGACGGTGAATCCGCGCTGCTCGGGTGGCTTGCGGATGATCTCGATCGTTGTCTGCAGGATCGTGGCGGCCCAGTCGAGCAGTCGCCCGGCGAAGCCGGCGTCGGCGTAGACGAACCGCACCCTGGTGCGCAGGTAGAGGTTGAGCAGGATCGGCTTGGCGCCGTCGCGGTCCTGTACCGAGGCCGAGCACACCATCGTGGTCAGCAGCAGACCGAGGGTGTCGGTCACGATGAACCGTTTCCGTCCGCCTGTCTTCTTCCCGGCGTCGTAGCCGCGGGAGTCCTGGCCGACGGTGTCGGCGCCCTTGACCGACTGGGAATCGATGATCCCCGCACTCGGCTCCGGATCACGGCCCTCGGCGATACGTAAC
This sequence comes from Pseudonocardia sp. ICBG601, assembly GCF_020496245.1. Classification (NCBI taxonomy): domain Bacteria; kingdom Bacillati; phylum Actinomycetota; class Actinomycetes; order Pseudonocardiales; family Pseudonocardiaceae; genus Pseudonocardia; species Pseudonocardia sp. ICBG601. The sequence goes on from NZ_JAHLJA010000178.1 coordinate 14,706, forward strand.
TGCCCCCGCACGACCGGGAGGATCTTCTCGGTGACCTTCTGCTGTTCCCACTGGTTGAAGTACCAGTAGACGGTCTGCCAGGGCGGGAAGTCCACCGGCAACGCCCGCCAGGCACACCCGGTCCGCACGACATACAAGATCGCGTCCAGCACGTCCCGACGAGCATGAGCAACAGGCCGCCCCCGCCGCGCGAGCGGCGGTAACAACGGCTCGATCACCACCCACTGGGCATCACTGGTGTCCGAGGGGTACCGGCGCGGTCGTTCCTGCATGCCGACCACGATGGAGCACCCCAGCCGTGTCGACCATCCCGACACACCCACCATTTCCAAACACGCTCTCAGTCGGCCCCGCCCGGTAGCCGGCCCGGCCGCCGTGACGGGCGACCTCACGAGAGATCACCGACCGATCCCGCCCCACCACCGCAGCGATGTCGCACAACCGCCGGCCAGCGGCCAACCCCCGGGAGATCTCCTCCCGATCAGCCAAAGTCAACAGTTTCCGCACGTCATGATCCTGTTCCTCGCCGAACAACAAGATCAAGTGCTACGACCGCCTGAGCGCGCCTGGTACTGCTGGTGCTGCCCATCGCCTCTATGGCCTGACCCAGTCAAGAAACGCGGTTCCGAGCCGGTCCTCAGAGCGTGTTTGGAAATGGTGGGTGTGTCGGGATGGTCGACACGGCTGGGGTGCTCCATCGTGGTCGGCATGCAGGAACGACCGCGCCGGTACCCCTCGGACACCAGTGATGCCCAGTGGGTGGTGATCGAGCCGTTGTTACCGCCGCTCGCGCGGCGGGGGCGGCCTGTTGCTCATGCTCGTCGGGACGTGCTGGACGCGATCTTGTATGTCGTGCGGACCGGGTGTGCCTGGCGGGCGTTGCCGGTGGACTTCCCGCCCTGGCAGACCGTCTACTGGTACTTCAACCAGTGGGAACAGCAGAAGGTCACCGAGAAGATCCTCCCGGTCGTGCGGGGGCAGTTACGTATCGCCGAGGGCCGTGATCCGGAGCCGAGTGCGGGGATCATCGATTCCCAGTCGGTCAAGGGCGCCGACACCGTCGGCCAGGACTCCCGCGGCTACGACGCCGGGAAGAAGACAGGCGGACGGAAACGGTTCATCGTGACCGACACCCTCGGTCTGCTGCTGACCACGATGGTGTGCTCGGCCTCGGTACAGGACCGCGACGGCGCCAAGCCGATCCTGCTCAACCTCTACCTGCGCACCAGGGTGCGGTTCGTCTACGCCGACGCCGGCTTCGCCGGGCGACTGCTCGACTGGGCCGCCACGATCCTGCAGACAACGATCGAGATCATCCGCAAGCCACCCGAGCAGCGCGGATTCACCGTCCTCCCACGAAGGTGGGTGGTCGAACGGACCCTGGCCTGGCTCACCGCACACCGACGCCTGGCCCGAGACTACGAACGCCACCCCACCACATCCGAAGCCATGATCCGCTGGGCCGCGATCAACACCATCACCCGCCGCATCGCCCGTGGATACCCCGCCACCCGCCAGCAGAAACACACGACACCCTCAACCCACTAGAATTTCCAAACACGCTCTCAGATCCAGATTTCTCCGGCCGGTTAGTGATTCTGTTCGGGAACTGGGCATGTGCCGCCGTGCGGGAGACTCGCAGTGGCCTGAGTGCGCTGTCGACGCGTGTCTATCTGCTGACGTACTATCTGCCTCGTAGTGCTAATCCTAACCGTCGAGGACGTGACACTCGGAGGCTTATTCAGGGCCCGTGAAATAACGATCTAGCCCGGCGTGTCGGGTTGGGCGACAGCCCGTCCATCGCGAAGATTGGTTTGTCGAATCAATCCGAGATGAATGGGCTGTCGCAGTATGTACTATACCACTGGCTTTCGGCGTGATGAGATTCAGGATCTTGCCGCTCTGGTGCATGAGCAGGATCAGCGGAACGCGACTGGCCTGCGACGGCCTTGGCCGCCGATTCTGGGATTGTTCTGGTCGGTGGTGATCACGTTGGCGTATCTGCGCGGGAATCGTGTGCAGTGGGAGTTGGCGGAAACCTACGGGGTGTCGCAGTCGACGGTCAGTCGAGCGATCGCGGGGGTGACACCGTTGCTGGCGCAGGCGCTGCGGAGTGTAGTTCCGACTGCGGAGGAGCTTCGTGCCGATCGGCAGTACATCATCGACGGAACCCTGCTGCCCTGCTGGTCATGGACCGCCGTACCAGGTCTGTGGTCGGGCAAGCATCGCACCACCGGCGTCGTCGTCCAGGTCGCAGCCACCCTGGAAGGGCAGCTGTCGTGGATCTCCGACCCGACCCCAGGCTCCCGACACGACCTACATTGCCTCGACCAATCCGGCGCCCTCGACCACCTCGCCACATACCCACCGATCGGCGATAAAGGCTACATCGGGCGCGGCATGCTCACCCCGTTCAAAAAACAACCCGGCCGGGAACTTCTCGACTGGCAGAAAACATTCAACAAGAGCCTCAACCGCACACGCGCCACCATCGAGCGAGTCATCGCCCATATCAAGTCGTGGAAAGTTCTCGGCTTCCCGCTATAGAACGCCCGGTCATAGCCCGAGCCCATGCCGACCCGGTCGATACGCAGCAGCGTCCCGTCCAGGATCACGAACGCCTTCCCGGCCGCGACCGTGATGGCCTGCTCCAGGGTCGGCGCGAGCGCAGCGAGCAGCCCGATCGCCTCGGCGACATACCGGGACACCGTGGACTTCCCGACTCTGAATCCGCTGGCCAGGTCGGTGTAGGTCTCGCCCTTACGTAGGTGCGCGAGCACGAGCAGGGCCTGACGGGCCGGGGTCAGGAGCCGCCACCGGGTCCCGATCCGGCGACGATGTCCGCGCAGCAGCCCGGCCAGGACACGAACCGTGCGAGTGGACATCGACATCCCGGATGGGTAGGACAACACGCGGGGCTCCTCGGTAGGCGGTGGCGCGACAGCTATCCGTCTACCAGGAGCCCCACCCATCTCACGACAAGCCACGCACCTCACACCCCTGACCAGCACAAACAGGTTGGGAAAGGCTCAGTGAGTCCTAGTGGAACCGCATCGTTTCGGGAGGCTTATTCATAAGCCGCAAAGAAGTAGAGGCCTACGATTGCCGCAACTGTGCTTTCGTATTTGCTGATGGGGTAGCGGTATCGGCCACCTTCTTCGCTGAGCATGCGCCATGTTTTGAGGTGCGCGATGGCGTGTTCGACGGCTGCGCGGATTCTGCCGAGGGCGGTGTTGAACTCGACTTGGCTGGGGTCGAGGTCGATACCGGGGGATCGCTTGTGCGGGACCGTGTTGATGCCCTCGACGCCGATGTAGCCGAGGTCGGCGACGGACGGGAGATCGCGCAGACGCTCCGCCAGCCCGGATGCGGCGTAGGCATGTGCGTCGTGGCGGGCGCCGTGAATCGGGACTTCGCCGACCGCGACGAGGACTCCGTCGAGGGTGGCGGCGATCTGCAGGTTCATGCCCGAGTAGCCGGCCTTGACCGAGAACAGGTCGGACACTGCGTTCCAGTCCCACGTCGGGCACACGGTGCCATCGACCAGCACTGTTCCGCCTCCGAGGACCTCCCGCGGGTCGGGCACGACGTCGGCGAGGACCTCGCCGATCACCGGGCGCAGCAGGTCCCAGCGGCGACTGACCGTGGACTGGCTGACCCCGAAGATCGCGCCCGCGAAGTCCTGGGTCACGTTCTTGCGCATCAGCGTCACCACCATGGCCACTGACCGGAACAAGCCCAACGCAACAGGCCTACCTGCAGAAACGAACTTGCCGCCGCATCGGGCGTGTACTCTCACCACCAGATCGGTGAGTTGTCTATCGTCCAACCCTGTCATAGCTTTGAATCGCAACAGCTCTTCGCCGATCCTCGTTCGATGCCTGGGAACACCGAACAAACCGGCAAGGGCTGTTGCACTTCAAGCGCGACACACCGCCGTGCCGGTATCGAGACAAAATCGCCGGTGACGGCTTCCGCAGATCAACAGAATTACTCCCTTGTGAATAAGCCCCCGGGCACATTGCAGGCATTGGCCATCGCCGTCACGAATTCTCGCATGCTGACCTGGAGCTCGGCGAGAGCTTCCCTGAACTCGAGATCTCGCTCCCAGCTTCTTTCGTGATCTCGGATTGACACGTCAAGGGCTCGGCGGGTCTCCCAGCTCGCTAGCTCTGGGTGCCAGTAAGACAGAAATGGACGCAGCAGCACATTGAGCATTCCGACAGCAAGGTAGCCAAAGCTGAGTCTATTGTCGTTTTTTGGACGAGCGACTGTCGGACCGTTGCGCACGAGGATCTCGCGAGTGACGCGGAATAGTGAGTACAGGCTATCTAGCGCTTCTCGGGACAGGCCATTGAATAACGGAGCCACGCCCACTCGCGTAACGAGTTCGACGTAAAGTTCCCAAGCTGCAGTCCGCTCGGCGGTATCTGGCTCCCAGGTGCCGGCCACCTTTAGAATCTTGAGGTCAACGGTGGCCTGTATCAATTTCGGGGTATTCACTCGAAAGCTCCGTTCGGGCAGATGCGGTAACGGCGAGGATAGAACAAGGCCGTGGTCGTGGGCGGTTCAAAACTAGGTGGGCTCGCACGCAGCGGCGCCGTAGGCGCCATCTTGATACTGAGTGGAGAATCTAGACACAGGGAGCGCTGTGGCCGCCCGACGGTGCGGTTAATGCAGGTAAAGCGGGATGAGCGATGGGTCCGTCGTGGACCCGTGAACGGCGTTCTGTGGTGAGCATGTCGAGGGCTCGGACAGCGTAAGCGGGCATCATGCGCTCTTCGACTTCGCTGGCCATGAGCTGCTCGGCTCGCTGTGATTGCGCGGTCGCCGTCGGTGCGCCGGAGACGAAGCGGCAGCGGTAGACGATCTCGACGACGACGCCGACGGTTGTGTTCTTGTAGACCCCGCCGAGGTCGTCAACGACGGCAGTCACGCCGGTCTCTTCGCAGATCCCTCCGACGACGCCTTGCTCGAAGGTCTCGTCCGGTTCGAGGAGTCCAGCAGGTGCTTCCCGGCGGCCATTGCGCCGGTGCAGCTTGGCCAGGTGCTGGCGATCATGGTGGTCTGCACTGCCGCGACGCGCCCTTGCCCGTCGTGTCCGGGCTAGGGCGGATCGGGCGCAGATCCACCCGTCGATGATCACGAATGCCGTCCAGTCTGCGACATCGATTGCCCGGGCGAGGGGCGGGGCCATCGCCCAGAAGAACCAGAGCTGCTTAGCGTAGGAGCTCACGTAAAGTCGACAACTATAGCTCACATGGTTGACGTCACTAGCCCGTATAGGTAATGAGCATTCTGCCTCTATTGCGCCGGTTACTGAAACCGGTCCAATGTCGTCGTCGCAACGACATCCCTCCCAGCCAGGGAACGGGCTCCTGAAGACCCGCTTGCAGGCAGGGGCCCGTCCAGGGCCAGTAATCTCGGGCCGAAGGATTGGTAACGATGCGCAAGTGCACCGGAATTCTGCTGACACTGACCTCATCAATGGTGCTGGGCTTTTCAGTGCCAGCTCAGGGAGATGAGCCCCAGCCTCCCAGTGAACAGGTAGAACTGACCAAGCCGGACGGCACAACGTTCATCGCCACACCCCGGGGTGATCGGTATATCGTGGACAAGTCGGTCGATCCTGACGGCTTCATCATGAATCGGAACCCCTCCGGCAAGCAGGCTCGGACAGAGCAAGCGCCTCCACCTGCGTGCGTCGACGTTTCCCTCGACAAGGAGGGACTCGTAACACAGACGTCCGGGCCACCAACAACTGCGCGGTAACTCAACGCGTCAAGTTCCTGATTGCGTTCGCTCCGGACAGCGAGTGTCTTATCGCCAAACCCGGACAGCAGGTTTCTCACGCCTTCCCAATCCAGGGGACTCCGGGCCGCTTCGATGGCGTCGAATCCTGTTAACGCAGCCCGATCTCATGAACCACATTCCGAGCAGCAGGCCGATCAGATGGATTAGTCGAACTGGAGGAGTTTCATGAAGACGACAACTTTGAAGCACAAGGAGGCTTATTCAGGCTCCGTCAGGTAAGTGCGTAGAAGATGAGTCCGATGACTGCCGAGATCGTCGTTTTAAATGTGGCGTAGGGTCGGCGGTAGTCTGTGTGGAGAACTTTCCACGACTTGATATGGGCGATGACTCGCTCGATGGTGGCGCGTGTGCGGTTGAGGCTCTTGTTGAATGTTTTCTGCCAGTCGAGAAGTTCCCGGCCGGGTTGTTTTTTGAACGGGGTGAGCATGCCGCGCCCGATGTAGCCTTTATCGCCGATCGGTGGGTATGTGGCGAGGTGGTCGAGGGCGCCGGATTGGTCGAGGCAATGTAGGTCGTGTCGGGAGCCTGGGGTCGGGTCGGAGATCCACGACAGCTGCCCTTCCAGGGTGGCTGCGACCTGGACGACGACGCCGGTGGTGCGATGCTTGCCCGACCACAGACCTGGTACGGCGGTCCATGACCAGCAGGGCAGCAAGGTTCCATCGATGATGTACTGCCGATCGGCACGAAGCTCCTCCGCAGTCGGAACTACACTCCGCAGCGCCTGCGCCAGCAACGGTGTCACCCCCGCGATCGCTCGACTAACCGTCGACTGCGACACCCCATAGGTTTCCGCCAACTCCCACTGCACACGATTCCCGCGCAGATACGCCAACGTGATCACCACCGACCAGAACAATCCCAGAATCGGCGGCCAAGGCCGTCGCAGGCCAGTCGCGTTCCGCTGATCCTGCTCATGCACCAGAGCGGCAAGATCCTGAATCTCATCACGCCGAAAGCCAGTGGTATAGTACATACTGCGACAGCCCATTCATCTCGGATTGATTCGACAAACCAATATTCGCGATGGACGGGCTGTCGCCCAACCTGACACGCCGGGCTAGATCGTTATTTCACGGGGCCTGAATAAGCCTCAAGCTTTCCTTGTCAGCAGCTGTTATCGTGCTCATGACGTCCGGCCTGCTTGTAAATGCATCGAATGCTATGGCAGCCGCTAATGACGCCGTCGTCGCCTGTGGTGCAACCAACGTTGCCCCGGGGCAGGGAGCCACTGTTCCCCGAGACGTGCAGGATAAGTTCTTTCAGTATGTGCCGGCCCGGCGAGACCCTGCTCCGATCTTGTGTGGAAACGGAACGACTACCGGTGCGGTCCACATTGAGGTGAAGCATAATGTTCCCAACTGGGCGGAAGCCGTCACGGCGATGTCGAAGGCGATAGATCGAGGCGTGCCAAACTCACGGCCAGAGGGGACTCGCTACTCTTGGACTTTCCGGCCAGGTAAGACGATTGAAGTTGTAGTGGGTGATTCCAGCGTTATCACGGCATTCCCTGTCGACGGATTGGCGGATACATGGACTGAGGCCTCAGTCGCATGAGGAGATGGACGTGTCATAGAAGCTGCCAGCGAGCATCTAGTCGTTGAATACTGCGCACGTCGAGCTCTAAGGTATATGATGTGGACATGACCGAGAAGCAAGGCCTGGGCGTGGGACAACTGGTCAAGTACACACCGCCGCGTGATCTAGATGTTCCGCTGTACCAAGATCACCCTGGAAAAATTGAGGATGTGATGCCCAACTACTATTGGATTTCATGGGTCGAACGAGAGCGAACGGTGGCTAATCAAAGCGTGTACGAGCACAACTTCGTGACCGAGGTTGACGAGGACGAGTACGCGATCCTAGCCAGGATGGTGCGTGAAATGGACGCCGTACATGGCCCAGGGCCCCGGCAAAGTCGCTAGATGATCTTGTAGGTGGTCAGTGGTCGATGGGGGTCGCGGGCGTGGTGGCGGAGTGCTGCGGCGATGTTGCTGACGCCGTGCAGGCGTAGCGCGGTGATCGCGAGGTTCCGCAACGCCGACATGACCTGCGGGGCGTGACCGGTGTGGGCGGTGGCGCGGTCTTCGTCGAAGCAGACATCACGGACCCAGTGCAGGCGATTCTCGATCGACCAGTGCCCACGGATCCAGCGGGCGAGCAGTCCTGGATCGGCGTCGGTGCTGGTCAGGCTGGTGATCGCGTAGGCGGTCTCGGTTCTCCACTTCCCGCCAGGCCGCAGTGGGCGACGCCGGCGCACCAGCTTGATCGCCTGGGATGCGTGGGGGAAGAACTCTGCGCCCAGGTCGGGACAGGGGTGCAGGCTGACCACGCTGATCGTGCGGGTCTCGACGCGGCCGTGCCCACGCCCGCGTTGACGATCAGCGACGCCGATCTGGGTCCAGGGCAGCGCCCGTACCCGTGCCAGCAGCGTGGGCTGGTTCGCTTTGATCGTCATCAGGTAGTGCCCGCCGCGGCGGTGTAGGTAGTCGGCGTGGGCTCGCTGGGTGTGCAGAGCGTCCGCGGTGACCAGTACATCGTCGAGGTCGAGGGGGTCGAGCAGCGCGGTGAACGCGGTGATCTCGCTGCCTTTCTCTGCGACCTGAACCTGGCCGAGCACGCCACCGCTGGTCTGGTCGAGCACCGACACCAGATGCGGGAGCCAGACCCTGCCGTCGGCGGCACGGACGCGGGCGCCGCGCAGGGTCTTGCCGTCCAAGGCCAGCACGCGGCGCTGTTCTCGCCGGGGTGTGCCCTCCGCCGCCGGCTGGGCGCTGAGCTGGGGCAACACCCAGGACTGCAACGCCGCCTCCAGCGCCGAGGCGTCGACCCGTTGCAGGACCCGGCGGATGGTCGACTCGTGCGGAGCGACCGCGCCCACCCCGAGCACGTCCAGCACGGCGCGGCCGACGTCATGGGCGTACTCGGCGATCGCGGTGAACGACCGGGCCCCCGCCAACACCGCGCACGCCCCCAGTAGCAACACCGCGAGGACACCGTGGCGGACACCGCGTGGTTTCCGCGGGTCCGGCACTCGCGACAGGGCCTCCACCAGCGACAACCCCGCCGCCTCACCGACCGGCGCGGCTCTCCCCGCGTCAGGACCGACCTCCAGGCCTTCCAGAGCAGCAACGATCGGAGACACTGACACTGCGGACACAGGCTTCCTGACGTGAGCAAGGATTCGACACCCTCATGATCACGCCAAGCCTGTGTCCGCACCCACCCCGCACGTCACCGCAGCTCAGGACCCACCCATCACGACTTTGCCGGGGCCCTGGTACATGGCCAGCCCCGGCCCTCTGCTGAACAGATCGAGTGGGCGCGACGTCGCGAGGACTGGAACAACTCCTAGAGGCACACAGGCTGGCATCATCGAGAGACTTATTGCAGTCACACCGGTTTCTCGCCAGGACTTCGGGGATGCACCACAAGAGCCGCCCTCCTCTCTGGGAGGCCCCAATCGTAGTGGACCCCGTTAATCCATGCTCGGTATGCGTAGTCGTCGCTTAGATTTATCGCGGATGGATCGATCCGAGTAGGCAGTCTGGGAGGCGGCAAGTTCGACAATCTTTGAACCGTTGCCAACTCGGTCAGGTGCTGGCGATCATGAGCATCTGCACTGCGGCCACGCGCTTCTCCGCTGTGCCGGGCTGGAGCGGATATCGCGTAAGATTCGCCAGCTCTTCAGTTCGGCGTTGAGCCGCTCACATGGCTGGTCAATCGCCCGTCTGCCAAGAACTTCACATATACGAGGCTACCTCACCTCGCACGCCGGCTGACCAGCCGAGACGACGGGTCGGCAAGGTTCATTGCCTCGGCACTGCACGACGAGGATGCGTCCGTATTCGCGGACGGTGACCCCAGCGACGGCCACGGAATGGCGCGGCACGCTGGTCATACTGGGTTAGGCTTCCAGACGACGACGGTCTTGTCGTCGTGCGGCTTCGCTCGCGGCAGGGCCTGTCCGTTCGGGTCGTTCTCGGTCTCCCAGCGGTGCAGCCTGCCGAGCAGAGCCCGGATCTCGGCGCCATCGCTCGTGGCGACCTCGGCCCAGGGCAGGCCGAGATGGTCGATGACCCGTTGAGCGCCGTCAGTGGCGATGACAGCCCAGGAGACAGCTCCGCTGGGCAGTTGCATGGTCTCGGCGTGGTGTCCAGCGTCGGGATCGGCTTCGGCGATCCAGTAGCCGTTCTGGGTGTTGCGGGCCTGAACTTCGCTGCGCTGGATAGCGGTGAGGAGATCTCGGTGGCCGTCGTCGTAGCCGTGGCCGTGGCGTAGGCGCTCGTGATAGCTGCGGCGGGCGGCTGGTGCGACGGTGGAGAGGCGATCGTCGCGTAGGCGTACCTCTCCCCCGTTGGTCAGTCCGAGCACGATGGTGTTGTCACCAAGTGCCGCCACGTCGATCGTTGTCTCGGTCCACCGGAGCAGGGCCACAGTCGATGACGGCCCTCCCCCAGGCGCGATTCCGAGGGCGCTCGTGGCGTCGGCGATCGCCCCCGCGATGACGTCGGGCAGCTCGTCGCGGCTTGCGAGTCGGCTAGCCAGGGCGTCGAGCAAGGTGTCGACGTAGCGCTCGGCCGGTGGGACCTCGGGTGCGCTTGCGGTGGCACCGTCGAGCACGACGATGCCGTGCGGTGTTGCGGTCCACCGGTCTTGCCCGGGAGGTGATCCGGCCGGTAGCAGCGCGCCGTGGATGGTCATTGCGGCCACCGTCGGGGCGGCACCAGGACGTCCAGACCGGTGGGGTTCAGCTCGTGGAACTGTCCGCCGATGGCCATGCTGAACGAGTCGTCACCGAACTCAGCCCACAACTCGGGCACGTGCTCCATGAGGTAGTGCGCCGCTCCCACCGACCCGAGGGCGTGAATCCCGGCGATGTGGACCACGACAGCGCCGGAGGGCATCGCATGGCGGGCCAGGTAGGCGACATCGGCGCGGCGGGGCTGCTCATCGTCCATCGGGGACAGGAACCGCTTGCCGGTCTCGTGGTCGACTATGGCCCAGCGGGCCCCGTCGCCGATCGACATCGAGAGCAGCGGGTCGCGCCGCATGAGCACGTTCCCGATGTGGGCTGACGCGGGGCCGCAGACCACCACGGCGTCGCGCTCGGGTTCCCATTCCTGCCGCGGGTCGATGATGCGACGCTCGACGGTGAACGCCAGGCGCTCGGTCTCCTCGGTCAGGTAGGCACCGGTGGCATCGTCCTCGGTGGCGATGACGACGTCCTGCCGGTCAAGCAGGCGCCGGCCGGGTAGCGCGACGTCGAGCGGGCCGACGCCGAAGAACGCCCGATGCGGCGGAGGCGCGGTGTTGCGGATCTGGGTGATCCGGCCCTTGGTCAGGCCGAACGCACGGGCCACCTCGGTATAGCTGCCGCCAAGCTGGTCACGGGCCTCCTCGACCGCGGCGCGACGGATGCGCGCGAGTTCCACCGATCGCTGCTGGTAGGTAGCCAGCAAGTCGGTTGCACGCCGACCGCGTCGGACCGGATCCGGCTCCGAACGCAGCGCGTGGAACTCCTCGTCAACATCAACCACGCCTGCCAGTTTAGGCCCCTTGACAAGGGCTCCGCTCAGCGCCATGCTTGTTTAGCCCCCTGAACGAGTCCTCCGACTTGGAAGAAGTTTAGGGGTATCAACAACGAGAGGTGGAGTGATGAGGGATCTTCCGGTGGTGCTCGATGGCTACAAGCTCACGGTGGTGGAGCCTCCCGCGCCCAAGACTCGTCAGGACGCGAACGGTGCGGAGGTGCCGGTGACGGATCGGGATGGGGTGACGCAGTTCGTGGTGTCGCTGTTCGCGAAGCTCCAGGTGCAGGCGGGGCAGCGGGCGCCGAAGGGTGAGGAGATCAAGGTGACCCTGACGACCGACCCTGGCGACGGGTTCGGGGAGGGACGCCCGGGTGCAGTTGATCGACCCGAAGATCAACCCGTACTCGATCGAGTCCCCCGACGGGCGCACGGTGTCGGGGATCGCGTTCAAGGCGATGGGCCTCAAGCACGCCCACCCGACCCCCAGGGCCCCGGCAAAGTCGCTAGATGATCTTGTAGGTGGTCAGTGGTCGATGGGGGTCGCGGGCGTGGTGGCGGAGTGCTGCGGCGATGTTGCTGACGCCGTGCAGGCGTAGCGCGGTGATCGCGAGGTTCCGCAACGCCGACATGACCTGCGGGGCGTGACCGGTGTGGGCGGTGGCGCGGTCTTCGTCGAAGCAGACATCACGGACCCAGTGCAGGCGATTCTCGATCGACCAGTGCCCACGGATCCAGCGGGCGAGCAGTCCTGGATCGGCGTCGGTGCTGGTCAGGCTGGTGATCGCGTAGGCGGTCTCGGTTCTCCACTTCCCGCCAGGCCGCAGTGGGCGACGCCGGCGCACCAGCTTGATCGCCTGGGATGCGTGGGGGAAGAACTCTGCGCCCAGGTCGGGACAGGGGTGCAGGCTGACCACGCTGATCGTGCGGGTCTCGACGCGGCCGTGCCCACGCCCGCGTTGACGATCAGCGACGCCGATCTGGGTCCAGGGCAGCGCCCGTACCCGTGCCAGCAGCGTGGGCTGGTTCGCTTTGATCGTCATCAGGTAGTGCCCGCCGCGGCGGTGTAGGTAGTCGGCGTGGGCTCGCTGGGTGTGCAGAGCGTCCGCGGTGACCAGTACATCGTCGAGGTCGAGGGGGTCGAGCAGCGCGGTGAACGCGGTGATCTCGCTGCCTTTCTCTGCGACCTGAACCTGGCCGAGCACGCCACCGCTGGTCTGGTCGAGCACCGACACCAGATGCGGGAGCCAGACCCTGCCGTCGGCGGCACGGACGCGGGCGCCGCGCAGGGTCTTGCCGTCCAAGGCCAGCACGCGGCGCTGTTCTCGCCGGGGTGTGCCCTCCGGGGCCGGCTGGGCGCTGAGCTGGGGCAACACCCAGGACTGCAACGCCGCCTCCAGCGCCGAGGCGTCGACCCGTTGCAGGACCCGGCGGATGGTCGACTCGTGCGGAGCGACCGCGCCCACCCCGAGCACGTCCAGCACGGCGCGGCCGACGTCATGGGCGTACTCGGCGATCGCGGTGAACGACCGGGCCCCCGCCAACACCGCGCACGCCCCCAGTAGCAACACCGCGAGGACACCGTGGCGGACACCGCGTGGTTTCCGCGGGTCCGGCACTCGCGACAGGGCCTCCACCAGCGACAACCCCGCCGCCTCACCGACCGGCGCGGCTCTCCCCGCGTCAGGACCGACCTCCAGGCCTTCCAGAGCAGCAACGATCGGAGACACTGACACTGCGGACACAGGCTTCCTGACGTGAGCAAGGATTCGACACCCTCATGATCACGCCAAGCCTGTGTCCGCACCCACCCCCACCCCCCACATCACCGCAGCTCAGGACCCACCCATCACGACTTTGCCGGGGCCCTGGGCTCGGACCCATGTGGGTCGTGCGTCTCGGCCGCCGGGGCGGGAGTTCCAGGCGCTGGCCTGGACTGCGCGGCATCCTGGGTTCGTCGCCGTCCCGCTGGTCGTCCTGGGGCTGGCGCTGATGCTCGGCCCGATTGTCACCGCGGTCTTCCTGACCGTCCTGGTCGTCTCTGTGGCGGTGTGGGGCCGTGCCCACCCGGCCAGCTTCGACCGGTTCGCCGCACCGGCTCTACGGGCGACCTGGCGCCGTTGGACGGTCTACCGCGGCCGTCGCTGGGCGCAGCTCATGTCCGACTGCGGACTCACGAAGGAGCACCGCCACACCTGCGACCTGCTCGTCCCGCGGGTGCTGCGGGTCCGGTCGTCGTCGCGATCGATCGACACCGTCTACGTGCGCATGGTCCGCGGGCAGGACGTCGCCTACTGGCAGGAACGCTCCTCGATCCTCTGGGAGGCCCTGATCGCGCACCGGGTCGCGATCACCCGCCACCGACCGGGCGTGGTCGCGATCGTCATCGAGTGGGAGCTGCCGTTCACCCGCACCATCCCCGCCCCGGACATCCCCGAGCAGGTCGACGACGTGGACCTGGGTGCGGTGGAGATCGGGGACAACGAGCGCGGCGAACCCTTCACCGCACCCGTCATCGGCGGACACCGTCTGGTCGCCGGCGCCTCCGGAGCAGGCAAGGGCTCAGTCCTGTGGTCGACCCTGCGCGGGGTCGGGCCGTGCATCCGCGACGGCATCGTCCGCGTGTGGATGGTCGATCTCAAGGGTGGGGTGGAGACCGAGCAGGGCGCGCCGCTGTTCCACCGCTACGCCACCACCATGCCCGCCGCCCTGGAGCTGCTGACCGAGTTCCGGGACGCGATGCGGGACCGGCAGGACGACATGCGCGACCAGAACATCCGCGCCTGCACCCCCAGCCCGGCGACGCCGGTAGAGCTGCTGGTCATCGACGAGATGGCCATGCTCACCGCCTACGGCGACCGGTCGAGTGTGCGGGATGCGCTGCGACTGTTGGCGGAGGTGATGACGCAGGGGCGGGCGTCGCTGTTCGCCGTCCACGGCTACCTACAGGAGCCCTCCAAGGACGTCGTGGACGTGCGGGAGCTGTTCACCCAGCGGATCTGCCTCGGCGTCACCGCCGCCTCCCACGTCGACATGGTCCTCGGGGAGGGGGCTCGGGAGCGGGGTGCGCTGGCCGAGGAGATCCCCGGCGACGCCCGGCATGCGGGGATCGGGTTCGTCATCGACAAGGGGTCGCGCCTCCCGGTCCGGTTTCGGGCTGCGTTCGTCTCCGACGACGACATCACCGAGCTGGTCCAGCGCTGCACGCCCCCGCCGGACGCGGACGTGATCGACCTCGACACCGAGCGGGGGGCCGCCTGATGGGCACCACCACCGCATGGGTACTGCGGACCTGGCTCAGGTTCACCCTTCTCTTCGCTCTGATCGTCGGCGGGACCTGGCTCTATCTCGGGTCGGCGTCGGGCTGGTTCTGGGTCGTCCTCGCCGGGGCGGCCGTGGCGGAGTGGTACGTCGTGCGTCAGCTCGCCCGGGAATGGTCATGGGAGGCCCGAGCCACCTGGTGGTGGTCGGCATGACCGCCCACACCGAGACCGTGCAGGGCGCGTTGTTCGGGGACCCGGCCGTCATCGAGACCACCGACCACGGGCCCGTCGCGACGCAGGACCGCGGGAGGTCGCCCGGGTCGTCGCCCTGGCCCAGGATCCGGGCCTGTTCGTCATTGAGCGCACCGGCCTGGTCCTGCGGGCGGACCCGGCCCGTCCGGGCTGCGCCGATGGACTGGCCCGGCATGACGGGGACACCGTGACACAGCTCCTCGACACCGGACACCTGCGCCTCGGCGGCACCCACCACGTCCACCACGCCGGTTCCGAGGGCCCGGCTCGCTCGGTGCTCGTGCCCAAGGCGACCCGGGACATGGTGTCGCGCTGGGACCACCTGCGGCCCATCCCGGAATCCACTCGGGCACCAGAGCCCACCAAGGCCCCGCAGCGCTCCACCGGGCTGATCGGCGTCGACGTGGTCGAGCCCGGTAAGGCGCTGGTCTGCCTGGGCACGACCGGGCAGGGCGGGACTGTGCTGCGCGATGGCGGCCGCTACCGGGTCGAGAACGACCACGGCGCACTCGTCGGCCACGCCTCCAGCTACCGGGCCGCCGCCCGCCTTCTGGCCCGCTACCACGGCTACACACCCGGCCCGGTCGAGATCGAGCACGAACACCGCCTCCACCGCCGCTGACCCCGGTGATCCGGCCCGGCTCCGCCGTTGTGAGTCCAGCTCCCGGCGGGGCCGGCGCCACCCCACACCCACTCACTCGTCCCTCGGAGGGGTGCCGTGATGACGGCTGCCACCAGCACCCCACACGACCACGACCTGTCCCACCTGCTGCGCTCGGAGAACTTCCAGACCTGGCGCCGGGAGGTCACCGCCATCGGCGGATGCGCCGCCCCCATCCACCTCACCGGCTCATCCCGCATCTACGACCGGGCCACCGGCACCGTTTTGGCCGAGCGGGAAGGCGAGATCCTCGCCCCGTGCGGCAACCGACGGGCGTCGGTGTGCCCGGCGTGCTCGGACCGCTACGCCTCCGACGCCTACCACCTCCTGCGCTCCGGAATGGCCGGCGGAAAGGGCGTCCCCGACACCGCGGCAGCGCACCCGCGGCTGTTCGTCACGCTGACCGCGCCCTCGTTCGGGCCGGTCCACACCCGCCGGGTCACCGCCCGCGGCCTCGTCATCCCCTGCCGCTGCGGCGACAAGCACCACCGCGACGACCCCCCGCATCGGCTGCGCCCTCGACCCCGACACCCACGACTACATCGGCGCCGTGCTCTGGCAGGCCCACTCCGGAGTCCTGTGGAACCGCTTCGCCATCCGCCTCCGCCGCCTGCTCGCCCAGGTCCTCGGCGTCCGGGTCCGCGACTTCCGGGATCACGCCCGGCTGTCCTACGCCAAGGTCGCCGAGTACCAACGCCGCGGACTGGTCCACTTCCACGCCGTCGTCCGCCTCGACGGCCCCGACGGCCCCTGGACCGCACCACCAGCCGGGATCACCGCCGACGCGCTCCACGCGGCCATCCGGGACGCAGCACACGACGTGTCGCTCACCGTCGACCGGCCCGACGGCACCCGGCAGGTGCTCGCGTGGGGCACGCAGGTCGACATCCGCCCCATCACCAGCACGACCGCGGCCGCGCTGGAGAACGACGCCGGCGAGATCACCGACTCAGCCCTGGCCTCCTACGTCGCCAAGTACGCCACCAAGGGCACCGGCAAGTCCGAGGCCACCGACCGACCGATCCGCGACATCGCGCACGTGAAGCACCTCGACATCACAGCGCACCACCGGCGCCTGATCGAGACGGCGTGGGAGCTCGGCGGCCGGGAGGAGTACGAGGGGCTGAACCTGCGCCGGTGGGCGCACATGCTCGGGTTCCGCGGCCACTTCCTCACCAAATCCCGCGCCTACTCCACGACCTTCGGCGCGATCCGCGGCGACCGGCGCACCTACCGCCTCGGCGAAACCCTCGCCGCCCTCGACACCCCCACCGACGCGGATGCGGTGCTAGTGGTCAACGACTGGGCCGTCGTGCACATCGGCCACCGCAACGACGCCGAACGGGAGATCGCACTCGGCATCGCCGAACGACGACGCGAGCAGAGGCAGAGCCGGACGACACGAGCGGGGGAGGGGGCGTGATGGAACGCGTGCTGCTGACCGTCCAGGAGGTGGCGGAGGCGCTGCACGTCGGCCGCTCGAAGGTCTTCGACCTGATCATCGCCGGGGAGATCGACTCGGTGAAGATCGGGAAGCTGCGTCGCATCCCGGTGAGCGCCGTGCACGAGTACGCCCTCCGGCTGGTCCAGGAGAGCCGGGAGGCGTCCTGATGGCCGGCCGCGAGCGCAACGGCATGGGCACCGTGGTCAAGCGCTCGGACGGGCGCTACCAGGCCGCGGTGTACGTCCTCACCCCGACGGGACAACGTCGCCGGAAGTTCGTCTACGGCCGGACCTGGGACGAGGCCAACGACAAGCGGCTGGAGCTGCTGGACAACAACCGCAAGGGGGTCCCGTCGGAGTCCTCGGCGATGCGGCTGGACGAGTACCTGACGTACTGGCTGGACCACATCGCGGTGCACGACCTGCGCCCGTCGACCTTCGCCCGGTACCGGGTTCTGGTCAGGGACTACATCACCCCGCACCTCGGCCGGAAGAAGCTCAACCGGCTCAGCCCGTCCGACGTCCGCGGCCTGATGGCCACGCTCGCACGGACCAAGGGCAAGAGCGGCCGTGTGCTCTCGCCTCGGACGATCCAGTTCATCCACGCCGTGCTGCGCAGCGCGCTGCAACACGCCGTCCGGGACGAGCTGATCGGCCGCAACGTCGCCAAGCTGGTCAGCCCGCCGCGGGCGACCCCGCCGGAGATCACGCCGCTCTCACCTGAGAGCGTGTTTGGAAATTCTAGTGGGTTGAGGGTGTCGTGTGTTTCTGCTGGCGGGTGGCGGGGTATCCACGGGCGATGCGGCGGGTGATGGTGTTGATCGCGGCCCAGCGGATCATGGCTTCGGATGTGGTGGGGTGGCGTTCGTAGTCTCGGGCCAGGCGTCGGTGTGCGGTGAGCCAGGCCAGGGTCCGTTCGACCACCCACCTTCGTGGGAGGACGGTGAATCCGCGCTGCTCGGGTGGCTTGCGGATGATCTCGATCGTTGTCTGCAGGATCGTGGCGGCCCAGTCGAGCAGTCGCCCGGCGAAGCCGGCGTCGGCGTAGACGAACCGCACCCTGGTGCGCAGGTAGAGGTTGAGCAGGATCGGCTTGGCGCCGTCGCGGTCCTGTACCGAGGCCGAGCACACCATCGTGGTCAGCAGCAGACCGAGGGTGTCGGTCACGATGAACCGTTTCCGTCCGCCTGTCTTCTTCCCGGCGTCGTAGCCGCGGGAGTCCTGGCCGACGGTGTCGGCGCCCTTGACCGACTGGGAATCGATGATCCCCGCACTCGGCTCCGGATCACGGCCCTCGGCGATACGTAACTGCCCCCGCACGACCGGGAGGATCTTCTCGGTGACCTTCTGCTGTTCCCACTGGTTGAAGTACCAGTAGACGGTCTGCCAGGGCGGGAAGTCCACCGGCAACGCCCGCCAGGCACACCCGGTCCGCACGACATACAAGATCGCGTCCAGCACGTCCCGACGAGCATGAGCAACAGGCCGCCCCCGCCGCGCGAGCGGCGGTAACAACGGCTCGATCACCACCCACTGGGCATCACTGGTGTCCGAGGGGTACCGGCGCGGTCGTTCCTGCATGCCGACCACGATGGAGCACCCCAGCCGTGTCGACCATCCCGACACACCCACCATTTCCAAACACGCTCTGAGGTCGCGCGGAAGTTCCTGCGGGTCGCCAACACCCACTGGCTCGCGGCGCTCTGGCTGATCCTGCTGACGACCGGCCTGCGGCGCGGCGAGGTGCTGGGGCTGTGCTGGTCGGATGTCGACCTGGACGCGGGAACGCTACGGGTCCGGCGCACGGTGCAGAAGCTCGACGGCGTGTTCGTCTTCGGTGAGCCCAAGAGCGCCCGGTCGCGGCGTGTCCTTACGTTGCCGTCCGTGTGCGTGGCGGCCCTGCGTCGGCAGCCCGACATCAACCGGGGGAGGGCTGCCGGTGAGCAGCGTCGGGTGGCCGGTCAGCCCAAGGACCTGGTCTTCGTGTCGACGTCCGGCCAGCCCGTGGACCCCCGCTCGGTGAACCGGGCGTTCGACCGGCTGCTGACCAAGGCGGAGGTGCCGCACTCGCGCGTGCACGACCTCCGGCACACCTGCGCGACCCTGCTGCTGGCGGAGGGTGCGTCGGACCGGGAGGTCATGGAGCTGCTGGGACACAGCTCGATCGGCATCACGATGAACACCTACGCCCACGTCCTCGACGACTCGAAGCGCCGGATGGCCTCGCGGATGGACGGCCTGTTCGGCGAGGGCGGTTGATGTCAGAACCGGATGTCAGGGGCGGACCGCGGCCCGGACGGGGGAGACCCTGCCGGGCCGTTTCGCATGTCAGCGGCTTGCTCCGCCGCCAGGATTCGAACCTGGACCATCGGAACCAAAATCCGAGGTGCTGCCGTTACACCACGGCGGATCGTGGGGCCCCGCCATCGTGACACGTGGGCGACGGCGTCCTCGCAGCGCACCCGCCCCGCGCGCCGCGCGCAGGTGGTCCTGATCACGGACAAACACCCACGAATGGGTGACATTCACCCCGGGCGTGCCGCCCGCGCGTCGAGTTGTCAGACTCGCTGCGTGCTGAACACGGATGCTTCCGGGACAACGTCGTCGATCGGGTCCGGAACCGCGTTGACGTGCCGCCTCTGCGGCACGACCGACCTGCGCAGCTTCTGCGACCTGGGTGCGACGCCGCCCTGCGAGCTGTTCCTCACCGAGGAGACGGCACAGCAGCCCGAGCAAACCTTCCCGCTGCACGTGCGGGTGTGCAACTCGTGTCTGCTCGCCCAGCTGCCGCCGGAGATCAGCCCGGAGGAGACGTTCTCCGAGTACGCGTACTTCTCCTCGTTCAGCTCGTCGTGGGTGGAGCACGCCCGGCGCTTCGTCGACTCCGCGCAGCAGCGGGCCGGGCTGGACTCGGGTTCGTTCGTCGTCGAGGTCGCGTCGAACGACGGCTACCTGCTGCAGCACGTCGTCGCGAAGGGCATCCGCTGCCTGGGGGTCGAGCCGAGCGTGAACGTCGGGGAGGCCGCCCGGGAGAAGGGCGTGCCGACGCTCACCGCGTTCCTCACCCCGGAGACCGGCGCCCGGGTGCGTGCCGAGCACGGCCCGGCCAACCTGGTCTGCGGCAACAACGTGTTCGCCCACATCCCCGACGTCGTCGGCTTCGCGCAGGGCCTGCGCGCCATGGTCGCCGACGACGGCTGGGTCTCCATCGAGGTCCAGCACCTGCTCACGCTCGTCGAGCGCAAGCAGTTCGACACGATCTACCACGAGCACTTCCAGTACTACACGCTGCTCACCGGGCAGCGGGCGCTCGCCGCGGGCAGGCTGGCCCTGGTCGACGTCGAGCTGCTCGACACCCACGGCGGCTCGATCCGCATGTGGGCGCGCCCGACCGAGATCGCCGGCGAGCCGAGCGCGAAGGTCCGCGAGGTCCTGGCCGCCGAGGCGGCGGCCGGGCTGCACACGCCGGAGGGCCACGACGGGTTCGCCGAGGCCGTCTCCACCATCCGCGACGACCTCGTCGCCTTCCTCATCGACGCCCGCCGCCAGGGCAAGCGCGTCGTCGGCTACGGCGCCCCGGGCAAGGGGAACACCCTGCTCAACTACTGCGGCATCCGGCCCGACCTGCTCGAGTACACCGTCGACCGCAACCCGTACAAGCACGGGCGGCTAACGCCGGGGACCCGGATTCCGATCTCTGCCCCGGAGCGGATCGCGCAGGACCGCCCCGACCACGTCCTGATCCTGCCCTGGAACCTGCGCACCGAGCTGATCGAGCAGCTGT
This sequence comes from Pseudonocardia sp. ICBG601, assembly GCF_020496245.1. Classification (NCBI taxonomy): domain Bacteria; kingdom Bacillati; phylum Actinomycetota; class Actinomycetes; order Pseudonocardiales; family Pseudonocardiaceae; genus Pseudonocardia; species Pseudonocardia sp. ICBG601. Next base: position 35,454 of record NZ_JAHLJA010000178.1, read on the forward strand.
CCTACGTCCGTGAGTGGGGCGGCACGCTGGTCTTCCCGATCCCGTCGCTCGAGGTGGTCTGACGTGAAGGTCGTCCTGTTCTGCGGTGGCTACGGCATGCGGATGCGTGACGGCGCCTCCGACCTCCCGAAGCCGATGCACCCGGTGGGCCCGCGGCCGCTGATCTGGCACGTGATGCGCTACTACGCCCACTTCGGCTACACGGACTTCGTCCTGTGCCTGGGCTACGGCGCGCACCACATCAAGAACTACTTCCTCCACTACGACGAGACCGAGTCCAACGACTTCGTGCTGCACCAGGGCGAGGTCGAGCTCATGGGCAGCGACGTCCAGGACTGGAACATCACGTTCGTCCACACCGGTCTGGACTCGCCGATCGGTGAGCGCCTGCGCCGGGTGAAGGCGCTGGTCAAGGACGAGGAGATGTTCCACGCGAACTACGCCGACGTCCTCACCGACGCCCCGCTGGACCGGATGGTCGAGCAGTTCGCCGGCACCGACGCCGTCGGGCAGCTGATGGCGGTGCCGCCGCAGTCGGCGTTCCACTGCGTCGACGTCGACGACAACGGCAGGCTCGAGTCGATCACCACGCTGCAGGAGATGCCGATCTGGGAGAACGGCGGCTATCTCATGTTCCGGCCGGAGGTCTTCGACTACCTGGAGAAGGACTGCGACCTGATCGCCGACGCCGCCGCCCCGCTCGCGCGCAAGGGCCGCATGTCGGCCTACCGGCACCGCGGCTTCTGGCAGCCCGCCGACACCGTCAAGGAGCGCAACGCGCTGGAGGCGGCGTACCAGAGCGGTGCGCGGCCGTGGATGCTGTGGGAGTCCCACGAGGCCGACCAGGACCCGCTGCAGGCAGCCATCGCCCAGATGCACCGCAGCAGCCACCAGCGCGACTGAGCGAGACGTCGGTACGAACGACCACTGCTCGCGGAACTCCGGGGGGAACGAGAGACCGTGCTGAACCTGCTGCCCGAGCGGTTGGACCGCATCCTGCTGCTCGGCGCCCACTGTGACGACATCCCGATCGGGGCCGGCGGGATGCTCCTGGAGCTGTGCCGTGCCTACCCGGGTGTGCACGTCACCGCGCTGGTCCTGACCGGTGCGGGGTCGCTGCGCGAGGAGGAGGAGCGGGCCGCGCTGGCCGCGTTCACCCCCGGCGCGCACCTCGACGTCATCGTCATGGACCTGCCCGTCGGCCGCGTCCCGCAGCACTGGGAGCGGGCGAAGATGGCGCTGGAGGACCTGCGCAGCCGCAGCGAGCCGGACCTGGTGATCGGCCCGTCGCCGCACGACGCCCACCAGGACCACCGGACGCTGTCGCAGATGATCCCGACCGCGTTCCGCGACCACCTGACGCTCGGCTACGAGATCCTCAAGTGGGAGGGTGACCTCGCCCAGCCGACGGTCTTCCTCCCGCTGTCGGAGCCGGTGCTCACCGAGAAGATCGCCAAGCTCCACGAGCACTACGGCAGCCAGCGCGACCGGACCTGGTTCGACGACGAGACCTTCCGCGGCCTGGCCAGGGTGCGTGGCGTGCAGTGCCACGCCCGCTACGCCGAGGGCTTCCACGTCCAGAAGCTGACGCTGTCGCCGGCGCCGATGGTCGGCTCCGAACCCGGCGGCTTCTGACCCCGCACACACTCCGAGAAAGGGACATACATGCGCGTACTGCTCACCGGGCACCAGGGCTACCTCGGGACCGTGATGGCGCCCCTGCTGGCGGCCGCGGGTCACGAGGTGACCGGCCTGGACTCCGGGCTGTTCGCCGACTGCGTGCTGGGTTCGCTGGACACCCCCGACGTCGAGGGCTTCAGCACCGACCTCCGTGACGTGACCGTGGAGCAGCTCTCCGGGTTCGACGCCGTCGTCCACATGGCCGCGCTGTCGAACGACCCGCTGGGCTCGCTCGCGCCGGAGATCACCTACGACATCAACCACCACGCGTCGACCCGGCTGGCCCGGCTGTCGAAGGAGGCCGGCGTCGGCCGCTTCGTCTACGCCTCCACCTGCTCGGTCTACGGCGCCCAGTCCGGCGACGACCTCGTCGACGAGGACGCCCCGCTCAAGCCGGTCACCCCGTACGCGATCTCCAAGGTCCGCGTCGAGGACGACCTGGCCGAGCTCGCCGACGCCGACTTCGTGCCGGTCTCGATGCGCAACGCGACCGCGTTCGGGTTCTCGCCGCGGCTGCGCGCCGACATCGTGCTGAACAACCTGGTCGGCCGCGCGATCCTGACGAACGAGGTCACGGTGCTCTCCGACGGCACCCCGTGGCGCCCGCTGGCGCACGCCGAGGACATCGCCGGCGCCGTGGTCGCCGCGCTGGCGGCTCCGGCGGACGTCGTCCGGGCCCGGGCCTACAACGTCGGCACCGAGCGGAACAACCGGACCGTCGCCGAGATCGCGCAGGCCGTGATCGACGCCGTCCCCGGCTCGACGCTCAACATCACCGGCGAGGCCGGCAACGACCCGCGCAGCTACCGGGTCGACTTCGCCCGGGCCCGCAAGGAGCTCGGCTTCGAGGCGTCCTGGACGATCCCGGCCGGTGCGGAGCAGCTCGCCACCGAGTACCGGAACCGCGGACTCACCCAGGACGCGTTCGACAACTCCTTCACCCGGCTCGCGGTGCTCAACCGCCGTCAGGCGGCGGGGGAGCTCGACGGGTCGATGCACGTCGTGAAGTAGGACCGCTCGGCCGACGGCCCGTTCCGCGCTACGGTCGCGGGGCGGGCCGTCGACGTCTCCAGGGGGAGCCATGTGCCGCAACATCCGGACCCTGCACAACTTCGAGCCGCCGGCCACGCCCGACGAGGTGGATGCCGCCGCGCTGCAGTACGTCCGCAAGATCTCGGGGGCGGCGAAGCCCTCGCAGGCCAACGCCGAGGCGTTCGAGAAGGCGGTCGCCGCCGTCGCCGAGGCGACCAGGGAGCTGCTCGACGGGCTCACCACCAGCGCCCCGCCGAAAGACCGCGAGGTGGAGGCGGCGAAGGCCCGGGCGCGGGCGGAGCTGCGCTACGCGCGCTGATCCAGCGCGAGGTCGAGCAGCAGGCCCGTCTCTGGGGCACGACCACGCCGGCCGTCGTGTTCCCGTGGTCGTCGGCACGGGTTCGCAACGCTCGACGCACGCGAGACGCACGTTTCCGCCCTGCCGGGGGCGAGAACGTGCGTCTCGACGAGCACTACGCGGCGGGAGCGGCCAGGGCGTCGATCTCCACCAGCATCTCGGCGTGGGGCAGGCCCACGAAGACCGTCGTCCGCGCGGGGAGCGCGGCGCCCTCCGGGACGTAGCGGGAGACGAACTCGCCGTAGGCCTCGTTCATCGCGGTGAAGTGCTCCCGCTCGGTGAGGTACACCCGGAACATCAGGACGTCGCCGACGGACGCGCCGCCCGCCTCCAGGATGGCACGGACGTTCTCCAGGGTGCGCAAGGTCTGGGCGTGCACGTCGCCGGGCGCGATGTACTGCTTCGTGGCCGGGTCCATCGGGCCCTGGCCGGAGACCTGCAGCAGCCCGCCCCGGCGGACGCCCTGGCTGAAGGTGTGCGCCGGCGCGGGCGCGTCGGGGGTGGAGACGGCGCCGTCGGCGGTCGTGCTCATACGGGGGGTTCCTCTCGGGTCGGGCGCCAGCCGAGGTCGCGGGAGATCGTCCCGGTGACGGCCAGCAGTGACGGGACCAGCTCCATCAGCTGGTCGTAGCCGGCGACGATGGTCGGTACGGACACCGACACCGCCGCGACGACGGTTCCGGCCGGTCCGCGGACCGGCGCCCCGATGCAGTTGATCGAGGCCTCGTTCTCCTCGCGGTCCTGCGCCCAGCCCTGCTCGCGCACGCGGGCGAGTTCGGCCAGGTAGGTCTCGCGGTCGGTGATCGTGTTCGGGGTGCGGGTGGGGAAGTCGATCTCGTCGAGCACCCGGTTCCGCTCGGCGGCGGACAGGTCGGCGAGCAGCACCTTCCCGGCGGCGGTGGAGTGCACGGGTCCGCGCAGACCGACCCGCGACGCCATGCGCACGTTGTCGAGGGACTCCAGCTTGTCGATGTAGACGATCTCGTCGCCGTCGCGCTCGGACAGGTGCACGGTGTGGCCGTGGGCCCGGTTGAACGCCTGCAGGTGCGGTGCGGCGACCGTGCGCACCTCGCGCTGGTCCAGCCCGCGCGAGGACAGCTCGAACAGCCGCGAGCCGAGCCGGTAGCGGTGGTGGTCGTCGCGGTGCACGAAGTGCTCGTCGGCCAGGGTGCGCAGCAGGCGCAGGACGGTCGTCTTGTGCACCTCGAGCGCCGTGGCGAGCTCGTCGAGCGAGGCCGGGCCCTCGCCGAGGAGCACCAGGATCCGCAGCGCCTTGGTCAGGCTGGTGCTCACCCGGCCCACCGGTCGGCGGTCACGCGCAGGGCCGCCCAGGCGTCGTCGTCGAGGTCGAGCAGATGCTCGGGCAGCGGAGCGGCGGAGTCCCCGGGGACGACGAGCACCGCGGCGGCGCCGAGGTGGCCGCGGCGCAGGCGGCGGCCCACGTCCTCGCCGCGGACCAGGCCGGTGAGCAGACCGGCGGCGAACGCGTCGCCCGCCCCCACCGGCTCGACGACGTCGACGACCAGCGCCGCGCGCTCGGTGACCGCGCCGTCGCGGTGCACGGCCAGCGCGCGCCGAGGACCGTCCTTGACCACGACCAGCTCCGGATCGGGCAGCAGTGCGCGCAGCCGCGCCGGGTCGTCGGTGCCGAACACCCGTTGCGCCTCGTCCGCGCCGACCAGGACGACGTCGGCCCGGCCGGCCAGCGCGACCACCGGGGCGGGGTCGCCGTCGGGCCACATCTGCTCGCGCCAGTTCACGTCGAACGACACCCGGTACCGGCGCGGGTGGGCCAGCAGCGTCTCCAGCGTCGCGGCACAGGACGGCGACACGGCCGCGGTGATCCCGCCGACGTGCACCCAGTCCGCGTCGGCGATCCGGTCGCGCACCGCGGGCGTCTCCAGCAGCTCGGGGCCGGTCGCCGAGGCCGCCGACCCGGCCCGCCGGTAGGTCATGACGGTGCTGCCGTCGGGGCCGGGGGACTTGGCGTAGCGGCCGGTCGGGTGGTCCGGGTCGACGCCGATCCCGCCGGTGTCGACCCCGGCGGCGGCGAGCGTGCGCGCCACCAGGTCGCCGTGCGGGTCGGCGCCGAGGCGACCGACCCATGCCACCGTGACTCCGGCGGCGGCCAGGTCGAGCGCGACGTTGACCTCCGCGCCCGCGGCCTGTGCGGGGGCCCGTGGGTCGTCGACGGCGGCCGCGTCGGGGACCAGGGCGAGGGCCTCGCCGAAGCACACCACGGCGCTCCGGTCCGGGATGTCCACTGCTGGGTTCTCCTCCGCCGTCGTTGACCGATCTGTCGCGGCGATGCTAGAACAGCCCGACCAGAATACGCAACTAGCGCTGCGAAATACGCAACGCTACTGCTCGTAGGGGGAGAACGGGATGCTCCGGTACGCGTCGCTCGGCGCCGAACGGCCCGGACCGTACGCCAAGTCCGTCCCGCCGCTGCCCGGCACCGTCGACGAGTGGCTCGCCGGTGGGCCGCGGCTGTCGGACCTGGCGACACCCGTCCTCACCCTCGACCGGGCGGCCCTGCACGCCAACGCCGAGCGGATGGCCGGCTGGTGTGCCGCGCACGGCGTCGACCTCGCCCCGCACGGCAAGACGACGATGGCCCCGGCCCTGTGGGACCTGCAGCTGCGCCACGGCGCCTGGGGGATCACCGTCGCCACGCCGTGGCAGGCGCGGATCGCGATCGACGCCGGCGTGCGACGGGTGCTGCTGGCGAACGCGCTCGTCGACCCGGCCGGGGTGCGCGCCGTCGCCGCCGCCCGTGACGCGGACCCGGACCTGGAGGTCCTCAGCTGGGTCGACTCGGTCGACGCCGTCGCCGCGATGACCGCCGCGGCGGGATCACCGGCACGGCCGCTCGCGGTCGCCGTCGAGCTGGGGGCCCCTGGCGGGCGGACCGGTGCGCGGACCCTCGACGAGGCCGAGCGGGTCGCCGCGGCCGTCGTCGCGAGCCCGGCGCTGGTGCTGGCCGGGGTCGGCGGCTACGAGGGGGCACTCGCGCACGACCCGTCCGCGGAGTCGCTGGCGACCGTCCGCGCCTACCTCGACGACCTCGCCGCGCTGCACCGGCGGCTCACCCCGTCCTACGGGACCGACGAGGCCGTGGTCACCGCGGGCGGCAGCGCCTACTTCGACCAGGTCGTCGCCGCGCTTGCCGGGCTCGTCGACGCGCGCACCCGGGTCGTGCTGCGCTCGGGCGCCTACCTCGTCCACGACGACGGCTTCTACCGCGGCATCTCCCCGCTGGCCCGCGACGACGAGCAGCGCCCGTTCCGCTCGGCGATGCACGTGACCGCCCGGGTGGTGTCCACCCCCGAGCCCGGCCTGGCGCTGCTCGACGCGGGCAAGCGCGACGTCCCGTTCGACGAGGGGCTGCCCGAGCCGCAACGCATCGCCGACGACCTCGGGGCGCCGTCGCGGCCGCTGACCGGCACCGTCACCGCCGTCAACGACCAGCACGCGTTCCTGCGCACCGAGGAGCCGGTCCGGATCGGGCAGGTCGTCCGGCTCGGGCTCTCGCACCCGTGCACCGCGTTCGACAAGTGGCGCTGGATCCCGGTGCTGGACGGTGCGGATCCGGACCCGCAGGTCGTCGAGCTCGTCCGGACATTCTTCTGATGGGCACACTGCTGCGCGGCGGCACCGTCGTCGACGGGACGGGTGGGCCCCGGTACACCGCGGACGTGCTCGTCGAGGGCGACCGGATCGCCGCCGTCGGACCGGACGCGGCCGGGCGGGCCGACCGGGTCGTCGACGTGGCCGGACTGGTCGTCGCCCCCGGGTTCGTCGACATGCACGCCCACTCCGACCTGCGCCTGCTCACCGAGCCCGCGCACCTCGCGAAGGTCTCGCAGGGCGTGACCACCGAGGTCCTCGGCCAGGACGGGCTGTCCTACGCCCCCGTCGACGACGCCGTGCTGCCCGTGCTGCGCCGCGCGATCGCCGGCTGGAACGGCGATCCCGGCGCGGACTTCCTCACCTGGCGCACCGTCGCCGAGTACCTGGACCGGCTCGACGAGGGCATCGCCGGCAACGCCGCCTACCTGGTCCCGCACGGCACGGTCCGCGCGCTGGTCTGCGGCTGGGACGACCGGCCCGCCACGCAGGCGGAGATCGCCCGGATGGCCGACGTCGTCCGCACCGGCATGGCCCAGGGCGCGGTCGGTCTCTCGGCCGGGCTCACCTACACCCCCGGCATGTACGCCGACGGCGCCGAGCTCGCCGCCCTGTGCGCGGCGGTGGGGGAGCTGGGCGGCTTCTTCTCCCCGCACCACCGCAGCTACGGCGCGGGCGCGCTGGAGGCCTACGCCGAGATGGTCGACGTCGCCGAGCGGTCCGGGTGCGCGCTGCACCTGGCCCACGCCACGCTCAACTTCGGCCCCAACAAGGGCCGGGCCGGGGAGCTGATCGCGCTGCTCGACGCCGCCGTCGCCCGCGGCGTCGACATCACCCTCGACACCTACCCCTACCTGCCCGGCGCGACGACGTTGTCGGCGATCCTGCCCAGCTGGTGCCAGTCCGGTGGTGTCGACGCGGCCCGTGAGCGGCTGCGCGACCCGGCGGCGCTCGCCCGGATCCGGGAGGACCTGGAGGTCCACGGCTCCGACGGCTGCCACGGCGTCGTCGCGGAGTGGGAGACGATCGAGATCAGCGGGGTCACGAATCCCGAGCTCGCCGGGATGGTCGGGCGGACGGTCGCCGACATCGCGGCTGCCGGACGGGACCCCTTCGACACCTGCGTGGACATCCTGCTCCGCGACGACTTCGGGACCGGCATCCTGCAGCACGTCGGGCACGAGGAGAACGTCCGCGCGATCATGCGTCACCCGCGGCACACCGGCGGCAGCGACGGCCTGCTCGTCGGCGCGAAGCCGCACCCGCGGGCCTGGGGGACCTTCCCCCGCTACCTCGGCCATTACTGCCGCGGGCTCGGGCTGTTCTCCCTGGAGGAGTGCGTCCACCACCTCACCGGACGCGCCGCCGACCGGCTCCGCCTGGCCGACCGCGGCCGCGTCCGGCCGGGCCTGGCCGCCGACCTGGTCGTGTTCGACCCGGACACCGTCACCGACACCGCCACCTTCGCCGAGCCCGCCCAGCAGGCGGCCGGCATCCCGTACGTGCTGGTCAACGGGGCCTTCGCGATCGACGGCGGTGAGCGCACCGACGCGCTCGCCGGCCGTGCGCTGCGCCGCCGGGCCGACGGCGGACCGCACCGGGCACCCATCCCACCGGAGGACACGATGACCTTCCTCGACTGGCTGCAGAACGACACGGCCGGCCTGCTCACCCTCGCCGCCGTCAGCGTCGCGCTGCTGCTGCTGATGATCATGCGGCTGCGCCTGGAGCCGTTCATCGCGCTGATCGTCACCGGCGTGCTGGTGGCGCTGGTCGCGGGCGTGTCGGTCACCGACTCGTCGGCACCCCGATCAAGGCGTCGGACTCGCTGTTCGAGAAGGGGTTCGCCGGGATCCTCGGCCACATCGCCCCGGTCATCGGGCTGGGCACCGTGCTCGGCGCGATCATGGAACGCTCCGGCGGCGCGGACGCCCTGACCGAACGGCTGCTCCGGCTGTTCGGGCCGAAGGGCGCGCCGCTCGCGATGGGCGTCACCGGGCTGGTGCTCGGCATCCCGGTGTTCTTCGACATCGGCATCTTCGTGCTCGCGCCGCTGGTCTACGTGGCCGCGCGCCGCGGCGGCCGCTCGCTGGTGCTCTACGCGATGCCCATGCTCGCCGGCCTGTCGATGACCCACGCGTTCCTGCCGCCGCACCCCGGACCGGTCACCGCGGGCGGGCTGCTCGGCGTCGGCATGGGCTGGGTGATCGCGATGGGCCTGCTCTGCGGCATCCCCGCGTGGCTGGTCAGCGGCGTCTGGTGGGGCTCGTTCATCGGACGGCGGGTCCAGGTCGACGTGCCCGAGGACCTGCCCGGCGGGAGCGGTCCGGCCACCGGCCCGTCGGTCCCGCCGGTACCGGCGGTCCGCGGTGACCGCGCCCCCGTCGGTCGCGCTCATCTCCTCGATCATCGCGGTCCCGCTGGTGCTCATCCTCGCCGCGACCGTCGCGGGGGTGGCGCTGCCCGAGGGCACGGTGCTCCGCGACGTGCTCGTGCTCCTCGGCACCCCGGCCATCGCGCTGACGCTGTCGGTGCTGCTCGCGCTGTACCTGCTCGGCATCCGGCGCGGGACGTCGATGGCCGAGCTCGGCCGCATCTCCGGCGAGTCGCTGCGCCCGGTCGGGATGATCCTGCTCGTCGTCGGAGCGGGGGCGTTCTTCGGCAAGGTCCTGCAGACCACCGGCGTCGGCGACGCACTGGCCGGCTCGATGACCGCGATCGGGCTGCCGGTGATCGCCTCGGCGTACCTGATCAGCGCGGCGCTGCGGATCGCCCAGGGCTCGGCGACCGTCGCCATCGTGACGACGGCGGGCATCATCGGCCCGACCGTCGCCGCGGGCGGCTACAGCCAGCCCCAGCTCGCGCTGATCGTCGTCGCCGTGTCGGCCGGGTCGATCATCGCCAGCCACGTCAACAACGGTGGGTTCTGGATCGTCGCCAAGTACTTCAACATGACGGTGAAGCAGACCCTGATGACCTGGACGGTGCTGGAGACGATCCTGTCCGTCGTCGGGTTCGCCGCGGCCGCGCTGGTGTGGGCCTCGTCTAGGAGCGCAGCGGGTCGGCGTCGAGCGTGACCGGCGCGCCGTGCGGGGTCGCGACGGCGGCGCGCAGCCAGGCGCCGGTCCGCTCGTCGACCGCGCCGCGGTCGGCGACGCCGAGCCCGTCGAGCAGGTGCTCCAGCGCGGCGAGCCAGGCGTCCCAGTAGTCCAGGCCGGTGTCCAGCTCGGCGCCCAGGGTCTCGGCGAACTCCTGCCGGTCCAGCGTTCCGGCGTCCTGCAGGGCCACGGCCAGCGCGAACGCGCTTCGCCTGCCACGGCTCGTCGAAGACCGGGCCGTCAGGCGGGCTCAAGGTAGGACTCCCAGGCGTCGACGGAGACGGTCGTGGTCGGGTCGGCGTCCGGGCCCCACAGCTCGGGGCCGGTGAAGACCACGGTGTAGAGCGGCTCCGGGCACTCGCCGAGGCCGTGCGCGCGGGCGTCGGGCAGCACGTGGGTCCCGCGGTGGGTCTCGACGGTCCCGCTGCGGCCGCGGACGTAGCGGGGGAGGCGGGTGTGCCCGCGCGCGGGTGCATCACCCGGGCCCGCACCCGGTCGCCGGGGGCGAACCGCGGCGGGCCGGTGTCGTCGCGTTCGGTGGGGGCGCCGGTCGCCAGCACCCGGGCGGCGGACCCGGCGTCCAGTGCGGCGGGCGCGTCGGCGCGCGGGCGCAGCGGGCGACCGGCGTCGAGCTCGTCGGCACCGACCAGGCCGTGGGTGACCAGCAACTTCTCGGTCGCCGCGAGCCAGATCTCGTAGTAGGTCAGCGTCAGGTAGATCGGCGGCGGGAGCGACTCGCGGGCGTGCCGGGACTCGTCGATCGACCAGCCGCCCGGGCGGGCCGCGGCGAGGGTCAGCGCCAGCACCAGCGTTCCCAGCCGGCGTGGAACCGGACGTCCTCCGGCTCGGGCTCGACCGGCCCGAAGCCCATCGCGCCGCCGAGGTCGTGCGCGCCGTTCACGCCGACACCAGCCGGGTTCCGATCATGGCGTCCCGGGAGACGATCGCGGCGAGCTCGTCGACCGACCAGCCGTCGGTGCCGGCCGGTCGCTGCGGGACGACCAGGTAGCGCAGCTCGGAGGTGGAGTCGTGCACCCGATGGCGACGTCGTCGCCGAGAGGTCCCGAAGTCGGCGAGCACCCCGCGCGGGTCCAGCACCGCCCGCGACCGGTAGGCCGGCGACTTGTACCAGACCGGCGGCAGACCGAGGACCGGCCACGGGTAGCAGGAGCACAGCGTGCAGACGACGAGGTGGTGCTCGCCCGGTGCGTTGAACACCGCCGTGAGGTGCTCGCCGCCCCGGCCGCCGTAGCCGAGCTCGGCGACCGCCGCGGTCGCGTCCTCGGCGAGCCGGGCCGCGAAGTCCGGGTCGGTCCACGCCCGGGCGACGACGCGCGCGCCGTTCCGCGGGCCCACCCGGTGCTGGTAGGTCTCGATGATCTCGTCGAGCGCGGCCGGGTCGACGTAGCCCTTCTCGACCAGGATCGACTCCAGGGCCCGGACGCGGGCGTCCACCGGCCGCAGCTCACCGCTCATCGGGCCGACGGTAGCCAGACCCGGTCCGGCCGTCGAGAGCACGACGGCCCGGCACCCACGCGGGCACCGGGCCGTCGGACGGGCGGGGTCAGGCGTTCGTGAGCGCGTCCTCGAACTCCTCGACCTTCAGCGGGGCAGGTCGGAGACCCGCAGGAAGTCGCCCAGCGTGGTGCCGGTCGCGCTGGAGTCGACGTTCTTCGGTCCGCGGCCGGCGCGCACGTCGTCGAGGTTGATCGTGCGCAGGTCGTAGGAGAACCGGGTGACGTCGGAGGTGTTCGGAGCCGACGCGTGCAGGTGATTCGAGGAGAACATGAAGACGTCCCCGGACTGCGCGGCGATCCGGATCTCGCCGCGGGACTCGAAGTCCTCCAGCGGGAGGGGGTGCGGACGGGTGTCGGTGGTCTTCTCACCGGCGGCCGCGGTGCGGTGCTTGGCGACCCACTCGTCGTAGTCGTACTGGTTCGAGCCGTTCTTCACCGGGCGGTCGAAGTAGTCGGTGTACATGCTCATGACGTTCTCGCCGACGACGTCGTACACCGGGGTCCAGTAGTTCACGAGCTGCTGCGGGTGGCCGTACCACATGTCGCGGTGCGCCTTGTAGTTGTAGGACACGCCGGCGGTGAGGAACTGGTCGGCCGGGATGACGCGCAGCCGCGGGATGTCGAAGTAGGTCCGCTCGGGGGCGACACCGAAGTCGACGGCGAACTGCTGGCAGAGCGACTTGGTCTTCTCACCGTTGGTGAACTCGTGCTTGAGCGGCTCGACGCGGCGGATGAACTCGTCGACGTCCATCTCGTACTGGGCGCGCTCCGGGTCCATGCCCTCGAAGGCCTGACCGATGAGGTCCTTGGCGTGGTCGGCGAGGGCGTTCGCGCCACCGATCCCGGTGTAGAGATGGAAGTCGCCCCGGAACAGGGACTCGCGGCGCGCGTCGTCGTCGATCCGGCGGTTCAGGTAGACCGTGATCACCGCTTGCTCCTCCGTGCTGACTCGGGTTCGACACCCGTCTGACACCCGCTGACGCTAGCGGACACGATCGGGTGGTTGTCCACTATGCAACGTAGTAGAAGGGACTCTGCGACACCGTGACCGAAAGGTCCGGTTGATGCCACCCTCCTCTCTGTGATTAGGTGAGCCTCACCTATGGGGAGGTGGCGATGTCGGTCGTGACCGAGGACCGCGCGGCGGTCCGTGTGGTGGGCCTGCAGCGGGTCTCGGACGTCTTCGTCCGGGCCCGGCTCGAGGGGGAGGCGTTGGCCGGTCTCGACCTGCCCGGCGTCCCCGACGAGGCCTGCGTCTTCCACTTCCCGCTGCCCGACGGCGGCCGCGACGACCACGGTCGCTGGTACACCCTGCGCGAGGTCAGCCCCTGCCGCACCCGGGCGTCCATCGACCTGGTCTGCCACCCCGGCGGGGTCGGCGCGGGCTGGGCGCGACGGGCCCGGGTCGGCGACGAGATCGAGGTCTCGCACGCGAACAGTTGGTTCAAGCGCCCGGCCGGGGTCGGCTGGCAGATCCTCGTCGGCGACGCGGCGGCCCTCCCGGCGCTCGCCCGGATCGTCACCGAGACCCCCGAGGACATCGACACCGAGGTCGTCCTGGAGGTCGACGAGGTGCCGGCCGACTTCCCCGCGCGGGCCCGGGTGCGTCGCGAGCCCGCGAGCGAGACCGGCAGCCGGCTGGCGGAGATCGTCGCCGGGCTCGTGCTGCCGGAGGGGCCCGGCTACGTCTACGTCGGCGGTGAGGCGTCCGCGACCCGGGCCGCCCGCAAGCACCTGCGCCACGAGCGCGGCCTGCCGCCCGGCGCCTACGGCGTGCTCGGCTACTGGCGGCGCGACGCCGACACCTTCCGTCGCACCTGGCGGGCCAACCAGGAGCGCTTCGAGAAGGCCTACGCCGACGCGGCCGCCGCCGCCGAGGGCGACGACGAGCGGATGCTCGACCTCTACGAGGCGACCCTGGAGCGCGACGGGCTGATCTGAGCCGGGCTCACCCCTGGGCCGCGGCCGGACGACGACCTGGTTGACGTCGACCCCGGCGGGCTGTTCGAGCGCGAAGACCACCGCGCGGGCGATCGCGGCCGGGTCGAGGGCGATCTCGCCGCGCTGTGCCCGGTAGTCCGCGCGCAACCGCTCGTCGCCGATGCCCTCGACGAAGTCGGTCGCGACGAACCCCGGCGATACCTCGGTGACCCGCAGCGCGGGTCCCGCCTCCTGGCGCAGCCCCTCGCAGAGGGTCCGGACGGCGTTCTTCGTCGCGGCGTAGACGACCTGACCGGGGACGACCCGCAGGCCGGACGTGGAGGCGACCACGACGAGGTGGCCCGCCTGCTGGGCGCGGAAGACCGGCAGCGCCGCGGCGAGCCCGTACAGGACGCCGCGCAGGTTGACGTCGATCATCTCGTCCCACTCCTCGACCGGGAGCTCGTCGAGCGGACGGACCCGGCCCACCCCCGCGTTCGCCACCAGCACGTCGAGCCTGCCGAACTCGGCCCGTGCGCGGTCGACCAGCGCGGTGTGGTCGGCCCGGTCGCGTACGTCCATCGGCACGGTGACCGCCGTCCCGCCCGCGGCGCGCACCCGGTCGGCAACGGCCTCCAGCCGGTCCGCCCGACGCGCCCCCAGGACCAGGTGCGCCCCGCGGGCCCCGAGCTCGACCGCGGTCGCCGCGCCGATGCCCCCGCTCGCGCCGGTGACGGCGACGACCCTGCCGGTGATGGTGTCCTGCGTGTCCACGGCGTCTCCCGACTCGAAGTGATAACCCACTTACACGCTAATGTGATAGCCCGATCACAGCAAGGAGGGCGCATGGCCCGGCGGGCGAGGTTCCATCACGGCGACCTGCCGGGCGCACTCGTGCGTGCCGGCGTCGACCTGCTGGCCGAGGTGGGCGTGCGCGGGTTCTCGGTCGCGGTGCTGGCCCGCAGGCTGGGGGTGAGCACGGCTGCCCCCTACCGGCACTTCGCCGACCGCGACCGGCTGCTGGCCGCGGTGGTGACCGCGGCGGCCGGCGAGCTGGCGGACCAGATGGAGACCGCGGCCGCGCGGGCCGGGGACGACCCGGTCTCGCGACTCGCCGCCGTCGGCGGGGCCTATGCCGGGTTCCTCACCGGGCGCCGGGTCGGGCTGGACCTCGTCTACGGCGCCGAGCTGCGGGCACTGGGCGACCGCGACCTCGCGGCCGTGGGACGGCGGATCGGGGACGTCCTGCTCGCCCCGGCCCTGGAACTCGCCGACCCGGCCGCGGCGGTGTCGCTGATGGAGCGGGTGGTCACGACCGCCCACGGCTACGGCGCCCTCGACGTCGACGGCTTCCTCGCCGGCGCCGCGGTCGGCGGCGGCACGGTCGCCGAGCGGGCGGAGGCGGCCGTCGCGGCCGTGGTCCGCGGCACGGTGGGCACCCCGGGACCGGCGGCGGGCGGTCCGTGAGGCGGGCCCGTACCGGCGTGCCGTGGCACACCGACGGTGCGGTCGGCGGCCGCGCGGGCCAGGCGTAAAGTCGAGGGTCGGCACCCCGACCGGGTCGGGAGCCCTACCGCGACCCGGGCAGGGGTCTGCCCTGCCCGCGGTCGGCCCCCGCCGCCGCGCGCACCGCCAGCCCACCTCCACCGAGGAGCCAGCGCCGTCGTGGCCATCCTGTCCGGTCTGCTCACCTCCGCCCTGTCCGACGCCGGTCTCCGTGCCGCCGTCGATGCCGCCCGCGCCGCGGACACCCGCGCCGGTGAGACCCCTGCCGTGCAGGTCGAGGGCCCCTCCGCGGTGCGCCCGCTGCTCGCCGCCGGGCTCGCCGAGACCTCCACGGTGCTCGCCGTGACCGCCACCGACCGGGAGGCCGAGGACCTCGCGGCCGCGGTGTCGGACCTGCTCGGCCACGGCGAGGCGCCGGGCGCCGCCGCCGACACCGTGCACGACTGCTCGGGCGCACCCGTCGTCGTGCTGCCGAGCTGGGAGACGCTGCCGCACGAGAAGCTGTCCCCGCGCCCGGACACCGTCGCCCGCCGGCTGACGATCTTCCGCCGGCTCGCCTCGGCCGAGACCGCCCCGCGGGTGGTCGTGACCGCGGCGCGCAGCCTGATCCAGCCCGTCGCGCCCGGGCTGGGCACGCTCGACCCGGTCTCGCTGGCCGTCGGCGAGGAGCACGACTTCGAGCAGCTCCTCGTGCGGCTGGTCGAGCTGGCCTACAGCCGCGCCGAGATGGTGACCACCCGCGGCGAGTTCGCCGTGCGCGGCGGCATCCTCGACATCTTCCCGCCGACCGCCGAGCATCCGGTGCGCGTCGAGTTCTGGGGCGACGAGGTCTCCGAGGTGCGGTCGTTCTCCGTCGCCGACCAGCGTTCGGTCGGCGAGGTCACCCGGATCGACGTCCCGCCGTGTCGCGAGCTGCTGCTCACCACCCCCGTGCGCGAGCGGGCCGCCGAGCTGGCCCTCGAACAGCCCGAGACCGCCGGGCTCAACCGCAACCCGCTGCGCGAGCTGCTGGAGAAGCTGTCCGAGGGCATCCCCGGCGAGGGCATGGAGTCGCTGATCCCGGCGCTGGTCGGCGGGGAGATGCAGACGCTCACCGACCTGCTGCCGGACGGGACGCGGGTGCTGCTCGCCGACCCCGAGCGCATCCGGACCCGCTGCGCCGACCTCGTGCGCACCGGGCAGGAGTTCCTGGAGGCGTCCTGGCTGGCGTCCGGCTCCGGGGGCGAGGCCCCGATCGACGTCTCCGGGTCGGCCTACCGCGACCTGCGCGTCACGCTCGACCACGCGACGGCGACCGGCCGCCCCGTGGTGTCGCTGTCGCCGCTGCTGTCGGGTGCCGACGACGTCGTCGTGGCGGGCGTGCACGAGATCGAGCCCTACCGGGGCGACACCGACCGCGCGCTGACCGACCTGCGCGCCCACGTCGCCACCGGCGGTGCCGCGGTGCTCGTGCTGGCCGGGCAGGGCACCGCGGACCGCTCGCTGGAGCAGCTGCGCGAGGCGGAGGTCCCCGCCGCGGCCGTCCCGGTGCTGGCCGACGCCCCGGAGAAGGGGATCGTCACCGTCACCTGCGGGCGGGTGCTGAACGGGTTCACCGCGCCGGAGGTGGGGCTGGTCGTCGTCTCCGAGCCCGACCTGACCGGCAGTCGCGCCGGGCTCGACACCGCGCCGCGCCGGACCACCCCGCGCAAGCGCAACGCCGTCGACCTGGCGGTGCTGCAGCCCGGCGACTTCGTCGTCCACAACCAGCACGGCATCGGGCGCTTCGTCGAGATGAAGGAGCGCACCGTCCAGGGCGCCACCCGCGAGTACCTGGTGCTGGAGTACGCCAGCTCCAAGCGCGGCCAGCCCGCCGACCGGCTGTTCGTGCCGACCGACGCCCTCGACGAGATCAGCCGCTACGTGGGCGGCGAGCAGCCCGCGGTCAACAAGCTCGGCGGCGGGGACTGGGCCAAGACCAAGAGCCGCGCCCGCAAGGCGGTCAAGGACATCGCGGCCGGTCTGGTGCAGCTCTACGCGGCCCGCCAGGCCTCGCCGGGGCACGCGTTCGGCGCGGACACCCCGTGGCAGCGCGAGCTCGAGGACGCGTTCCCCTACACCGAGACCCCCGACCAGCTGTCGGCGATCGACGAGGTCAAGCGGGACATGGAGCGTCCGGTCCCGATGGACCGCGTCATCTCCGGCGACGTCGGGTTCGGCAAGACCGAGATCGCGGTGCGGGCGGCGTTCAAGGCGGTGCAGGACGGCAAGCAGGTCGCCGTGCTCGTCCCGACGACGCTGCTCGCCACCCAGCACCTGTCGACGTTCTCCGAGCGGATGCGTCAGTTCCCGGTGACCGTGCGCGGGCTGTCGCGGTTCACCGACCCGGCCGAGGCGCGGGAGACGATCGAGAAGCTCGCCGACGGGCAGGTCGACGTAGTCGTGGGCACGCACCGGCTGCTCCAGACCGGCATCCGCTGGAAGGACCTCGGCCTGGTGATCGTCGACGAGGAGCAGCGCTTCGGCGTCGAGCACAAGGAGCACATCACCGCGCTGCGCGCGCACGTCGACGTGCTGACCCTGTCCGCGACGCCGATCCCGCGGACCCTGGAGATGAGCCTGGCCGGCATCCGCGAGATGTCGGCGATCACCACCCCGCCCGAGGAGCGGCACCCGACCCTGACCTACGTCGGCGCCTACGACGACAAGCAGGTCGCCGCCGCCGTGCGCCGCGAGCTGCTGCGCGACGGCCAGGTGTTCTACGTCCACAACCGGGTCAGCTCGATCGACCGCGCGGCCAAGAAGATCCAGGACCTCGTCCCCGAGGCCCGGGTCGCCGTCGCGCACGGGCAGATGAACGAGGACCTGCTGGAGCGGACCGTCAGCGCGTTCTGGCACCGCGAGTTCGACGTGCTGATCTGCACCACGATCGTCGAGAACGGCCTGGACATCTCCAACGCCAACACCCTGATCGTCGAGCGCTCCGACACCCTGGGGCTGTCCCAGCTCCACCAGCTGCGCGGCCGGGTCGGGCGTGGCCGCGACCGCGGCTACGCCTACTTCCTCTACCCGGCCGACCACCCGCTCACCGAGACCGCGCACGACCGGCTCGCCACCATCGCCCAGCACTCCGAGCTGGGCTCCGGCGCGGCCGTCGCGATGAAGGACCTGGAGATCCGCGGAGCGGGCAACATCCTGGGCGCCGAACAGTCCGGCCACATCGCCGGTGTCGGGTTCGACCTCTACATCCGCCTGGTCGGGGAGGCCGTCGCCGCGTTCCGCAAGCAGGCGGGCGGGGAGATCGGGGCCGAGCCGGAGGAGCTGCAGGAGGTCCGGGTCGACCTGCCGGTCGACGCGCACGTCCCGCACGACTACGTCGACGGCGAGCGGCTGCGTCTGGAGGTCTACCGCAAGATCGCCGAGGCGCCCGACGACGCCGCGCTCACCGCGATCGTCGAGGAGCTGACCGACCGCTACGGCGAGCCCCCGACCCCGGTGCGCAACCTGCTGGAGGTCGCCCGGTTCCGCCAGCTGTGCCGCCGCCTCGGCATCCGTGAGGTCGCCTCGGCGGGCACCCAGCTGCGGATCGGGCCGATGCAGCTGCCCGACTCCGCCCAGCTGCGGCTGCGCCGGCTCTACCCGAAGGCGCAGTACAAGGCGGCCGCGCAGATCGTCACGGTGCCCAAGCCGATGCAGGGCAACCGGATCGGCGGGGCGGCGCTGCGCGACGTCGAGCTGCTCGGCTGGTGCGCGGAGCTGCTGCTGCAGATCGTGCCGACCTCCACCCCGGTGCACAGCTCGGCCTCCTCCTGACACGGTCCTGACGCGATCCTGATGAACACCCGGTGTACCGCCGGGGAACTTCGGGTGTCGGCGTCCGTGCTGTTTCCGGGACGTAACGGGACGGACTCCGGCGAACCGGTCGTCGGAGTTGTCGGGATCAATCGCGCGACGTGGGTTCCCATTCTTTCCGGTGATCCACAGCACTTCGCGGACGCGATCCACACTGTTTTACGATCAGGTCAACGGCGCGTGAGAAGGCCGTTTCCGTCGTGACTCCCCGTTTCTGGGAAAGAGGTGTGTCCGATGTCCGATCGCCGGCCAGACTCCACCGATTCCGCCGATTTCTGCACTCCGTGCCTGGTGTTGGACATGGACGCCGTCCGAGAACGGTATGCCGAATTCGGTGACGCGCTTACCGGGAGGCTTATTCATAAGCCGCAAAGAAGTAGAGGCCTACGATTGCCGCAACTGTGCTTTCGTATTTGCTGATGGGGTAGCGGTATCGGCCACCTTCTTCGCTGAGCATGCGCCATGTTTTGAGGTGCGCGATGGCGTGTTCGACGGCTGCGCGGATTCTGCCGAGGGCGGTGTTGAACTCGACTTGGCTGGGGTCGAGGTCGATACCGGGGGATCGCTTGTGCGGGACCGTGTTGATGCCCTCGACGCCGATGTAGCCGAGGTCGGCGACGGACGGGAGATCGCGCAGACGCTCCGCCAGCCCGGATGCGGCGTAGGCATGTGCGTCGTGGCGGGCGCCGTGAATCGGGACTTCGCCGACCGCGACGAGGACTCCGTCGAGGGTGGCGGCGATCTGCAGGTTCATGCCCGAGTAGCCGGCCTTGACCGAGAACAGGTCGGACACTGCGTTCCAGTCCCACGTCGGGCACACGGTGCCATCGACCAGCACTGTTCCGCCTCCGAGGACCTCCCGCGGGTCCTGACTTTGGTCACCCGAGCCTGGTTTCGCAGCTTGTACTGCGCTGAGCTGCGGTGATGTGTTTGCGCGGGAGCGGTGTGAGGCACTAATTCGGTGCTCTACGCTCGGTCAGGTGGCGTGGGTGAGGCGGGTACGGACGGCCTCCGGGGCGACCGCGGTCCAGATCGCCGAGTCCGTGCAGGGCCATCGACGGATCGTGGCCCATGTCGGGTCAGCGCACACCGAGGCCGAGCTGGGCCTGCTGGTCGAGCAGGCCCGTGGGCTGATCGACGACGCTGCACAGCAGGCCCTGGATCTGGGCGTCGCGCCGTCACCCCGGCGGGCCGAGCTGATCGCGCCCACCGCGGCCGGCGGTGCCACGCAGGAGGGGCTGTTCGGCCAGATGCCGCGGCGCGCCCCGAGCACCACAACCCGGCGGGTGGGTGCGCCGCAGGTGATCACGACCGGGTCGCGGGTGCTGTTCGACATCCTCGCCGAGGTCTACGCGGGCCTCGGGTTCGCAGAGGTCGCTGATGACACGTTCCGCGACCTGGTGATCGCCCGGATCGTCGAGCCCACGTCCATCCTGGACACCGGTCGGGTGCTGGCCGGTCTGGGCGTCACCGCGGCGAGCGAAAAGACGATGCGCCGCACCCTGCTGCGCTGCACCGGGCGCAGCTACCGCGACGAGATCGCGAGGGCCTGCTTCACCCACGCCCGTGGCAGTGGGGATGTGTCGTTGTGTCTCTACGACGTCACCACCCTCTACTTCGAGGCGGAGAAGGAGGACGACCTGCGCAAGGTCGGGTTCTCCAAGGAACGCCGGGTCGACCCGCAGGTCGTCGTCGGGCTGCTGGTCGATCGCGCAGGGTTCCCCCTCGAGATCGGCTGTTTCGAGGGCAACAAGACCGAGACCGCGACGATCCTGCCGATCATCGAGGCCTTCCGGGCCCGACACCAGCTGCCGGTCGAGCCGGGCGGGATGGTCGTGGTCGCCGACGCAGGGATGCTCTCGGCCGCGAACCTGCGCGACCTCGACGAGGCCGGCCTGCGGTTCATCGTCGGCTCCCGACTCACCAAGGCCCCGGTTGACCTGGAGTCGCACTTCCACTGGCACGGCGACGCCTTCGTCGACGGGCAGATCATCGACACCCTCACACCACGCGACCGCCGCACCGGGCGCAGCGAGAACAGCCCGAAGGTCAAGGCCGAGCCCGTCTGGAACCCCAACCAGCATCCGGGATCCTGGCGGGCGGTCTGGGCCTACTCCACGAAGCGGGCCGTCCGGGACCGGCGCACGTTGACCCTGCAGGAGAACCGGGCCCGCGAGGTCATCGCCGGCGAGAAGCCCGCGCGCACACCGCGGTTCGTCAAGGTCACCAACGGCTCCCGCGCCCTGGACGAGGCCTCCTTGGCTCGGGCATACCGGTTGGTCGGGTTGAAGGGCTACGTGACCAACATCCCGGCCGGCGGCGCAGCGGCCGGGGAGATCATCGGCGACTACCACGACCTCTGGCACGTCGAGCAGTCCTTCCGGATGAGCAAAACCGACCTACGCGCCCGCCCGATGTTCCACCACCAACGCCAGTCCATCGAAGCGCACCTGACCATCGTGTTCACCGCCCTCGCAGTCGCCCGCGAGATCCAGAACCGCACCGGGCTCACCATCCGCAACGTCGTCCGCCAGCTCCGACCACTGCGCTCGGCCACCATCGCCATCAACGGCACCCAGCAGACCTTCCCGCCCGCCGTCCCCGCCGACAAACAGGCCCTCCTCGACGCGCTCCGTCAGCCCGCGGCGAAGCACTAAGACAAGTGACCGAAGTCAGGTCCGAGGACCTCCCGCGGGTCGGGCACGACGTCGGCGAGGACCTCGCCGATCACCGGGCGCAGCAGGTCCCAGCGGCGACTGACCGTGGACTGGCTGACCCCGAAGATCGCGCCCGCGAAGTCCTGGGTCACGTTCTTGCGCATCAGCGTCACCACCATGGCCACTGACCGGAACAAGCCCAACGCAACAGGCCTACCTGCAGAAACGAACTTGCCGCCGCATCGGGCGTGTACTCTCACCACCAGATCGGTGAGTTGTCTATCGTCCAACCCTGTCATAGCTTTGAATCGCAACAGCTCTTCGCCGATCCTCGTTCGATGCCTGGGAACACCGAACAAACCGGCAAGGGCTGTTGCACTTCAAGCGCGACACACCGCCGTGCCGGTATCGAGACAAAATCGCCGGTGACGGCTTCCGTAGATCAACAGAATTACTCCCTTGTGAATAAGCCCCCGGCGTGGACCTGTTCTACGCGGTCAAGGCGAATCCGGACCCACGGCTCGTCGCATTCCTGGTCGGTCTCGGCGCACGATTCGACGTCGCCAGTCGGCCGGAGCTGGAACTGTGCCTGGCGGCCGGTGCCCGGCCCGCGGACATCTCCTACGGCAGCACCGTCAAGAAGGAACGCGACATCGCGTTCGCGCACCGCAGCGGCGTGCGCCGGTTCGCCGTCGACTCGGCCGCCGAGCTGGCGAAGATCGCCCGGTGCGCGCCGGGTGCCGAGGTGTTCGTCCGGGTCGCCTGCAGCGGCGCGGGCTCCTGCTTCCCGCTGGACCGCAAGTTCGGGTGCTCGCCCGCCGCGGCCGCGTCGCTGCTGCTCGACGCCGACGCGGCCGGGCTGCTCGCGGCGGGTGTGTCGTTCCACGTCGGCTCCCAGCAGCTCGACCCGGGAGCGTGGCGGGCCGGGATCGCCGACGCCGCGGAGGTGTTCCGCAGGGTCCGCGCCCGTGGTCTGCGGCCGTACCTGCTCAACCTCGGTGGCGGCTTCCCCGCGCACTACGACGCGCACGTCCTCCCCCTGGCGGACTACGGCGTCGCGATCCGGGACGCGGTCGCCGCGGAGTTCGGCGACGACCGGCCGGAGCTGATGATCGAACCGGGCCGGGGCCTCGTCGCCGGCGCGGGGACGCTCTACAGCGAGGTCGTGCTCGTGTCCGACCGGGACGGCGACGCCGGTCCGCGCTGGGTCTACCTCGACATCGGCCGCTTCGGCGGGCTCGCCGAGACCGAGGGCGAGCTGGTGCGCTACCCGATCCGCACCGCCCACGACGACGGTCCCCGCTCGCCGGTCGTCCTGGCCGGACCGACCTGCGACAGCGCCGACGTGCTCTACCGCAGGCACCCCTACCTGCTCCCCGACGACCTGTGCGCCGGTGACGTGGTCCGGCTGCTGCACACCGGTGCCTACACCACCAGCTACTCCTCGGTCGGCTTCAACGGGTTCGCCCCGCTGCGCTGCGTCTGCACCGGGGACCCCGCCACGGGCGGGTCCGGAACGTCGGTGCGTGCGGCTAACGTCGCCGTGTGAGCTTCCTGCGCCATCCCCACCTGTCGGGTGACACGCTCGTCCTGGTCGCGGAGGACGATCTGTGGACGGCTCCGGTCGCGGGCGGGCGGGCCCACCGCCTGACCCGAGTTGCACAGGTAGTCAGGGGTCGTGAGCCGTCGGTGCTGGTCAGCTGGCTGCTTGATCGGAGCAATCGTCAAGACCTGTGGATGAAGATCTTTTAGGCGGCTTCGGTGTGGGTGTGGGCATCGGGTCGTTCGACGAGGCGGCCGGCGTCGAATCGGGCTCCGGCTCGGACGAGGGCGACCAGGTGCGGTCCGTTCACGGCGCGCCATCGGTTCTGGGCGGCCTCGATGAGTTTGAACGCCATCGCCAGTCCGGCCGCGCGTGACCCGGGCCCGCGGGTGACCCGGGTGCGGTGGCGGACGGTCGCGAACGTGGACTCGATCGGGTTCGTGGTGCGTAGGTGTTGCCAGTGTTCGGCGGGGAAGTCGTAGAAGGCGAGCAGTTCGTCGAGGTCGTCACCGATCTTCGTGACGGCCTTGCCGAACTTCGCCCGGTAGGCGGCCTCGAAGCGGGCCACGGCGTCGAGGGCTCTGCGCTTGTCCTCGGCGTTCCAGATCTCGGTCAGCGCCTTCTTCGCCCCCGGATGCGCTGACTTCGGCAGCGCGGCAAGGACATTGGCGGTCTTGTGGACCCAGCAGCGCTGCTCGCGGGTCTGCGGGAACACCTCGCGCAGCGCGCCCCAGAACCCGAGCGCGCCGTCAGCGACCGCGAGCACGGGTGCTCGCATGCCGCGCCGCGCGCAGTCGCGCAGCAGATCGGCCCAGGACTCGCTCGACTCGCGGTAGCCATCGGTCAGGGCGACGAGTTCCTTGCCGCCGTCCGCGCGGACTCCGATGAGCACGAGTAGGCACAGCTTGTGTTCCTCGAGGCGGATGTTGACGTGGATCCCGTCGGCCCACAGGTAGACGTAGTCCACACCGGACAGGTCTCGGCGGGAGAAGGTCTGCTGTTCGGTCTTCCAGGTCTCGGTCAGTCTGGTGACCATCGACGCCGACAGGCCCGCGGTGGAGCCGAGGAACTGCCCGAGCGCGGGCACGAAGTCCCCGGTCGAGAGTCCGTGCAGATACAGCAGCGGTAACACCTCGGTGATCTTCGGAGTGCGGCGGCACCATCGCGGCAGGATCGCCGAGGAGAACCTGCAGCGGTGCCCGGTCTCGGGATCGATGCGGCGGTCGTCGACCCGCGGCGCCCGCACCTCGACGACGCCCGCGGCCGTGGCCACCTCGCGGGGCTGATGCGAGCCGTTGCGCACCACCAGCCGGTGGCCGTCGGTGTCGCGTTCGTCGGCGTGGCGGGCGACGTAGGCGTCGACCTCAGCCTGCAGCGCTTGCGCGAGCATCCGGCGGGCGCCTTCGCGGACCAGGTCGTCGATCAGCGAGCCGCCGCCCCGGCGGGGTTCATCGGTGTCAGCAGCTCCAGGAACTACGGTGAGCACGGGTCGTACCCTTCCGGCCGGCGTTGACCCGCCGGCCTTGCTTCAGAGCCTCAAGATCACCGGGAGGGTACGGCCCCTCCAGGTCATCCACAGGTCTCAAGCATTGCTCGCTTGATCGGGATCTGGGGCACTAATCGGTAGTCTCGGGTAGTGCCGTTCGTTCGGAAGGTGAAGACGGCCTCCGGGGCGACAGCGGTGCAGGTCGTGGAGAAGCGCCACGGCGTCCGCCGGATCGTCGCCCACGTCGGCTCCGCGCACGATGACGCCGAGCTCGCAGTCCTGATCGCCTCAGCACGAGACCGCATCCATGCAAGCCAACAGGCGCTGGACCTGGACACCCCGGCCGCTGGGGGTGCAGGTGGGGCGATCGTGACCGAGTCGTCGAGCGAGGTCCTGTGGAACGTCCTGATCGAGGCCTACCGTCGCCTCGGCTTCGACCAGCTCGCAGACGAGGCGTTCCGGGCACTCGTGCTCGCGCGAATCGTCGAGCCCACCAGCAAGTCCGCCGCAGTAGGGGTCCTCGACGAGCTCGGCGTGGCCGCGCCGCACCGCAACACCTTCACCGCGGCGTTGCGCCGCTGCGTGGACAAGGACTACCGAGCCGCCCTCGCCGCCGCCTGTGCTGCGGCCTCGCGCCGGTCGGGTCCGGTGTCGCTGGTGCTCTACGACGTGACCACGCTGCACTTCGAGGTCGAGAACGAGGACAAGCTGCGCAAGGTCGGGATGAGCAAGGAACGCCGGGTCGACCCGCAGATCCAGGTCGGGCTGCTCGTGGACCCGTCCGGGTTTCCACTCGAGGTCCGCTGCTTCGAAGGGAACAAGGCCGAGACCACCACCCTGCTCCCGGTGCTCGACGAGTTCCGTAAGCGGCACCAGGTCAGGGACATGGTCGTCGTCGCGGACGCCGGGATGTTGTCCGCGAGCAACCTAAACGCGTTGGAGGACAACGAGTTCTCGTTCATCGTTGGGTCGAGGATCAGCAAGGCGCCCTACGACCTGGCCATGCACTTCGAACGCCACGGCAACGCCTTCGACGATGGCCAGATCCTCGAGTCACGCCGCGACATAGGGACGGGTAAGGCGAAACGCTCGCGCCGGACCGTCTACCAGTACCGGTTCGCCCGGCACAAACACGACGACCGGGCGATCAACGCCATGGTCGACCGCGCCGAGAAGGTCGCCGCCGGCACCCGGCCGTTGAAGAAGGACCGCTTCGTGCGCATCGCCAACAGCGGAACCGAGGTCGACTGGGCCCTGGTCGAACGCGCCCGCCAGCTCGCGGGTTTGAAGGGCTACGTCACCAACCTGCCAGAGGCCACCATGGGTGGACTCGCGATCGTGGCCGCCTACCACGACCTGTGGCAGGTCGAGGCCAGCTTCCGCATGACCAAATCCGACCTACGCGCCCGGCCGGTCTTCCACCGCGAACGCGACACCATCGAAGCCCACCTCACCGTCGTCTTCGCCGCCCTCGCGGTCTCGCGGCACCTGCAGGACGCCACCGGAGTGACCATCAAGACACTGATCAGGACCCTGCGTCCGCTACGCACCATCCGCGTCGACGTCGGCGGTCACCCGATCACTGCAGCGCCGCAGATCACCGACCAGGCCCGCGCCATCCTCAACCGGCTACCCGCCATCAACGCCCCGGGGCACTAAACCTGTGCAACTCGGGTCCGACGGCCGGTGGCATCGCCGGGTTCGTTCGGCCCCGATTCGGGCGCCGAGCGGCGGCCGGGATCGAGATGGTCCTGCTCGGCACCGTCAGCCTGGGCATGCCGGCCATCGCGTTGAGCGGCGGTGGCTACCTGGCCGCGGCCGTCGGTGCCCCTGCGAACACCGCGTGGATAGGCGCGGTCCTGCTGTTGCTGCTGGTGACCGGAACGCTCTGTGTCGGTGCGGCCCTCTCGGCTCGCCTGCAGACCGTGTTGGCCATCGTCCTCACGATTGCTCTCGTTGCTGTCGGCCTCGTCGGTCTTCTGTCACCGGCGGCGGAGTTCACTCCACCGTCGTTCACGGTGGCAGGGTGGGAGAACGCCCTCGGGGTGGTGGGAGTGCTGTTCTTCGGGTTGACCGGCTGGGAGATCGTCGCGTTCACGCTCGGGGAGTACAAGAATCCGAAGCGGGACTTTCCTCGTGTGGTCGCCCTGAGCTTCGTCATCGTCATCGGTGTCTACCTGGTACTGGCCGCGGGTATTCAGGCGATCCTTCGCCCGGGGGATGCGACGAACGAGACTGCACCCGTCGCCGAGCTGGTCAGCCGGGCGGTCTCCCCGGAGGCGGCCGTGTTCGTCTCTGTCCTCGGGGTCGTCATCCTCGCGGCGAACCTGGTCGGGGCCATGTGGGGCGCGTCCCGGCTGGTCCACTCCAGCTCGGGCGAAGGGTTGCTTCCGCGAGGTCTGTTCCATGTCGCAGGCGCCAGCCGGACTCCTCGTCGGGCCGTTCTGGTGGTCGGAGGCGTCTTCGCCCTCCTGGTCGGTGCCTCGGCGCTGGGCCTGATCAGCGTCACGACCATGTTCGAGGTCGCCGGCCAGAACTTCTTCCTGCTCTACGTGGTGACCGCCGTCGTCTACGGACTCGAAGCGCGCAGCCGGGTTGGGCGATGCTTCGGATTCCTGCTGGCCGCCGCTCTCGCAGTGGTTGCTCTGCTGGGGTTCGACCCCCTCGCCCTGTGCTACCCCGCCGCCCTGTTCATGATCGGTTATCTGATCTTTCGGTCGCGAGCCTGAGCCGGAGCGCTCGTCACTCTTTCCACTCTGACCGCCGGTGAACACCCTCCACTCGGCAGTGGAAGTAAGTGATCACATTCACGATCTCATCCTCTCGAACACGCTCCTGGCTGGAGCGTTCCACTATGAAAGATCTAACCTCGAAAAGTGGCGGTCTTGGCTTTATTCAGAACCTTTGAGACTAATTGCGCATCGGCTTCGATCACGTGGGGGCCCCTCTAGGACGCCACAAGCACGACACCCGACGAAAGAGCTCTCCTGTGACGACAACCCTCCGCGCTCGTGACATCCGCCTCGCAGCGCCCCCCGCAGCCGCAGCAGCGCGGAGGTACTGCGAGGGTGCCATATCGATCTGCGGGGTGGCGGGCTCACTGCGGTGGTGGGCCCGTCGGGATCCGGGAAGTCGTCACTGCTGGCGTGTCTGAGCGGACTCGACCGGCCGACCGGCGGCATCGTCGAGATCAACGGGCGCGACGTCTACCGGCAGTCCACGGCCGAGCGCGCGGCCATGCTTCGCTCGGAGGTCGGGTTCGTCTTCCAGCAGTACAACCTCGTGCCGTTCCTCACCGTCGACGAGAACATCGCGCTCCCGTTCCGGCTCGATCACGCGAGAGTCCCGCGCGGCGTCGTCGACGATCTGATCGCCTCTTTCGGGCTGGGCGAGCGACGCCATGCTCCGGCTCGCACGCTGTCCGGCGGAGAGCAGCAGCGCACAGCCCTGTGCCGGGCGCTCGCCCGGCGCCCGGCGATCGTGTTCGCCGACGAGCCGACAGGTGCGTTGGACTCGCGCAGCACACAGCTCGTGCTGGGGACCCTGCGACGGATGGCCGACGACGGGCAGATGATCGTGATGGTCACCCACGATCTGGACGCCGCGGCCCTGGCCGACTCCGTCGTGGTGATGCACGATGGCCGCACCGTGCGCACCACCGGCCGCACCACCAGCCGCGCGTTGCTGGACCTCATGACCGAGCCGGGGGCGTGACCGCGTGTCGCGCTACGCGCTCAGAATGGTCGCCGACGAGTGGCGGCAGTGGTCACCCGCCATCGCCCTGATAGCGGTGATCACGACCATGGTGGGCCTGTGCGTCCACCAGTTCGCCTGGACCGCCGACCCGGCGTTCCGTGCCGCCGTGGCCACCGCCGGTGTCCCCTTGGCGGAGTTCCAGATCGTCTCGATCACCGTCTACACCGTGGTCGCCCTCGTCGGCTGGGTCGGTCTGACCGTGGTCGGACGGGCGAGCGTCCAGGCGACGCGCCGGACCCACGCGCTCTGGTTGCTGCTCGGGGCCGCCCCCGCCACCGTGTTCGGCGCGACGCTGCTCGTGCTGGCTGTCGTAAGCCTGTGCGGGGCGGTCCTCGGTGCACTCGCTTCGACGATTCTGGCGGCAGGGGCCGTCCCGGCGTTCAACGCCGCAGTCTCGTCCGCGGTCGAACAGCCGGAGTTCACGATCTCGCCGTGGGCGCCGGCGGTCACCGTCGTGCTCGGCACGGCGACAGCTCTGGTGGGCGGTCTCCTGCCGGCGCGCCACGCCTGCCGGACATCACCGATCGCCGCCCTCCGAAATCCGGACGAGCCGGCACCCCGCTCCGCGAGGACCGTCCTGCGCATCGCCGGCGGCCTGATATTCCTGCTGATCGCGGGGGCACTCGTCGCAGCCGCCGGCTTCGCCGACCAGCTGGGAGCAACGGGTCCCGCCCCGATGGTCAACCTCGCCCTCGACGCAGGCGGCAGCGCGCTCGTCGGCGTCTATCTCCTCTGTCCGCAGATCGTCGGCGTCGTCCTGCGAGCGCTCCACAGGACCTTCCGAGCGCCGGGTCTGATCGTGCCTGCCGTGGGCGCCCGCGCCGCCGCGGCCCGCGTTCAGATCAGCGCGACCACCGTCGCACCCCTGGCAGCCGGTCTGGGAGGCATCGGGGTCCTGCTGTGCGCCGTCAACTCTGCCGTCGCCCTGACTGAGGCGCTCCAGCCGGGCCTCCCGACGGACCTGGCCGACGTGTGGACGATCATCGCCGTCGTCGCGGTGTCGATGCTCGCCACCAGCGCCGCCGTGGTCGCGCTGTCGGCCCGCGGGCGGGAACGCGAGATCGCCCTCCTGCTGGCGGCCGGTATGCGGCCGCGCCAGGTGACGGCGTTAGTTGCATCGGAGAGCTTCGCGATGGCCCTCGCCGCATCGATCACGGCCGCCGTCCCGGTCGTCGTCACCGGGCTCGTCTGCGGCCTCGTCGCCCGAGCGGTGCTGGGGGACCGGGCCACGGTGGCGTGGCCGGTCGGGACCATGCTGCTGGGGCTAGCCGGTTCCTGGCTCGTGCTCCTGGCCATCCTCCTCGTGCCCGCGAGCGCGCAGCTGCGTTCCCAGCCTGGTGCGCGGCTACGCGAACAACACGGAGCATGACGAGAAGGTCGCGGAGGCGCGGAGACCGCTGCGGCTGGTTCCCGTCCTTGAAGTGCCCCCGGCAGGATTCGAACCTGCGGCACCCGCTTTAGGAGAGCGGTGCTCTATCCCCTGAGCTACGAGGGCGCGAGTGCAGGTTACCCGGAAGCCCCGGGCTCCACCTCGCCGCCGTCATCGCCCGGGACGGCGCCGGCGTGAGAACGCCGAACCGGAGAGGGGGTCCCGTTTCCTCCGGAGGGTGCGGAATCGCGGCGGCGTCCATTCGTGATATCAGCCACTACGACATCGGAAGGCTCCTGCGAGCGAGCGGCGACAGCGATTCTCTCGCAGCTCGTGCGCCCGTTCATGGGGCGCTGACCAGCGGATTCGTGCGCCGTCGACGCGCCGGGTCGCTGTCGCCGGAAAGTCGCAGATCGCGTTGTCCGGCTGATGCTCAGGATCGGCAACTGCTCCGTGGGGGCGATGGGTAAATCGTTCTAGGGTGCCCGCAGTCGACGGGGGAGGGTCAGTGCGATCGCTGTTCCGGAACACGCGGTTCCGTCGGTTGTTCACGGCCCAGGTCGTCGCGCTGGTCGGGACCGGGCTCACGACGGTCGCGCTCGGGCTCCTCGCCTACGACCTCGCCGGCGAGCGGGCCGCTCTCGTCCTGGGCTCGGCGCTGACGATCAAGATGGCGGCCTACGTCGTCGTGGGGCCGGTGGTCGGCGCGGTCGCCGACCGGGCCCCGCGGCGGATGCTGATGGTCGCTGCGGACGTCGTCCGCGCTGCGGTCGTGCTCGTCCTGCCCTGGGTGAGCGAGATCTGGCAGGTGTTCGCCCTGGTCGGGGTGCTGCAGGTCGCCTCGGCGACGTTCACGCCGGTGTTCCAGTCGGTCATCCCCGACGTCGTCCCCGACGAGCAGGGCTATGCCGGAGCACTGTCGGCCGCACAGCTCGCGAGCAGCGCGGAGACGGTGCTGAGTCCGTTGCTGGCCGCGGCGGCGGTCGCGGTGACGAGCTACTCGACGCTGTTCGTCGGCACCTGCGCCGGGTTCGTCCTCTCCGCGGTCCTCGTGGCGTCGACGGTCGTCCCGCCGGTCGCGGGTCGTGCCCAGGGTGACTTCGCGACCCGGCTGCTGCTCGGGGTCCGGCTGTTCCGGGCGATCCCGCAGCTGCGGGGGCTGCTGGCGCTGAACGTCGTCGTCGCCGCGGTGGGGGTGGTGTCGCTCGTGACGACGGTGAACGTCGTCCGCGACCTGCTCGGGGGCACCGAGGTCGACGTCGGGCTGCTGCTCGCGGTGTCCGGCGCGGGGACGGCCGCGGCGGCGCTGACCTCCCCGTGGCTCGCCCGACGGCTGCCGGCCCGGACGGTGATGCTGGCCGGCGCGACGATCTCCTGCCTGGCGGCCGGGGCGACCCTGCTGCTGGCGGCGGCGCCGTCGTGGACGACCGCGGCGCTCGCGTGGGCGCTGATCGGCTTCGGCCCGGGGTGGATCATGGTCAACACCGGTCGTCTGCTGCGCACCTCGGCGGGGCCCGGTCAGCGGCCCGCCCTGTTCAGCGCGCAGTTCTCGCTCTCGCACGCCTGCTGGCTGGTCACCTACCCGCTCACCGGCTGGCTGGCGGTCTCGGCCGGCTGGACGGTGACCTGGTCGGTTCTCGCCGCGCTCGCCGTCGTCGCGCTCGGGGTGGCGGTGAGGGTCTGGCCGACGGCCGGCGCCGACCTCGTCCGGCACCGTCACGACCACGACGCCGATCACGCCCATGTCGTCACCGCGCGCCGGTCGGTGCACGGCTGGACGCACGCGCACCGGCTCGTCGTCGACGACCAGCACCCGCACGGACCCGTCCCGGTGTGACCGTTCAGGCCGCCGGGAGCAGACCGTCGGCCACCTCCCGGGCCGCGCGGATCGGCCCCGGCCCGCGCTCGACCACCGCCGTCGCGACCGCGCCCTCCAGGAGGATCATCAGGGTCCCGGCGAGCGCGGCCGGATCGGCCGTGCCCAGCCGCTCGACCTGGGCCTGCAGGTAGCTGCGCAGCGCGGTCTTGTGGTGCCGGACGACCTCGCGGGCCGGGTGGTCGAGCCGCGGCAGCTCCGAGGCCGCGTTGAGGAAGGCGCAGCCGCGGAAGTCCTCCCGGGACTGCCAGGTCTCGTAGGCGTCGAAGACGGCGAGGATCCGGTCCCGCGGCGACGCGTGGTCGGCGGTGATCCGGTCGATGTCGGACTGCCATCGGCGGTCGCGGTCCCGCAGGTAGGCGACGACGAGCCGGTCCTTCGAGCCGAAGTTCGTGTACAGCGCCGTCTTGGTGACGCCCGCCTCCGCGGCGACGGTGTCGACCCCGACCGCGTTGATGCCGTCCCGGTAGAAGAGCCGGGACGCGGCGTCGAGCACCTTGGCCCCGGCGTCGCCACGCCGTGTGCGTGCCATGCGGCCCTCCTCGGACAACCGAACGGTCTGTTCTTTTCACGGACCCTACCAGCGGCAACTGCTGCATCGGGCAGTTCGAGTTGCAAACAAACAGACAGGTCTGTTCACTAGCGGCATGACGGCGACCTGCGAACGCTCCGCGCCCACGACCGACCGGCCCTGGTGGACGACCGCGCTGCTCGGCGCGGGGGTGATCGCGCTCTGCTACGGCGTCGCCCGCTACGCCTACGGGCTGTTCGTGCCTCGCTTCACCGAGACGTTCGGCCTGACCCCGGCCGCGGTCGGCGTGCTCGGCGGGCTCTCTACGGCCGGCTACGTCCTCGGGTTGCTCGCCGCTCCGGCGCTGTCGGCGCGGTCGGCGCGCGGTGCCACGGTCGCGGCCGCCGTCTCCGCGACGGTGGGGCTGCTGCTCATGGCCCTCGCCCCGGGAGTGGTGGTGTTCGGTGTCGCGATCGTGGTGGCGGGAGCCGGGGCCGGCATCGCCACCCCGGGGGTGGCGCAGCTCGTCGTCGAGGCGGTCGGTGTCGCCGCGCGCACCCGGGCGCAGTCCTGGGCGAACACCGGCACCGGGGCGGGGCTCGCGCTGACCGCGTTCACGCCGCTGCTGCCGGGGGACTGGCGGGCCGTCTGGCTCGGGTTCGGCCTGGTCGCGGTCGTCGCCACCGTTGCCGCCGCATGGCTGCTGCCGCGGGGCGTTCCCGAGGCGGCGCCCACGGAGCGGGGGCGCGGCCGGGTGCTCCCGCTGCTGGTCGTCGCCGGGTTGCTGGGGGTGGTCAGCGCGCCGTACTGGACCTTCTCGACCGCGCGGCTCGACGAGGTCAGGGCCGGGCCGGTCCTCGGCACCGTCGCGTGGTGTGCGATCGGTGTGGTCGGCGTGCTCGGCGGCGCGGTGGGACGGGCGGCGCAGCGGCACGGGCTGCGGGCGGTCGGGCTCGTCGTCTGGACCCTGTTCTCGGCCGGGATCGCCCTGCTCGCCCTGCCGGAGCCGGGCCTTCTCGGCGCGATCGTCTCGGCGGGCCTGTTCGGCGCGGGCTACATCGGGCTGACCGGGCTGTGCATCCTGTGGGCCGCCCACATCGTCCCGGGTGCTCCCGCGCGTGCGGTGACCTGGGCGTGCCTCGCCCTGGGTGTCGGTCAGACGGTGGGCTCGCCGCTGGCCGGGGCCCTGGCCGGCCGGATCGGGACGGCGGGGACGCTCGCCGTCGCCGCCGCGCTGGGCCTGCTTGCCTGGGCGCAGCTGCACCCGCGGCTGGCGCCGCCGGACGCGTACCGGGCCTGAACGACGACGTGTCCCCCGGTGCGGACGTGCCGCACCGGGGGACGGGATCAGGCCGGGATCAGCGACGGCTCGGGGTGCGGCCGTGTGTGACGGCGTTCCAGGTGTCGATGCCCACCCAGATCTCGCGGAGCACGTTCCCGGTGCGCTGGGCGGCGTCCCGCAGGGTCTCGGGCCAGGACGGCGTCGGGGTCTCGTGGGTGGTCATCGGCTACCTCCTCGTAGTGGTCGACTCGGAAGCTGGTCTGTCCGATTCGCACCACGAGAGTAGCCAGTGAGACTCCGATGTCTCAAGGGTGACGATCGTGTGTCACGCCTCATCCGCTCGGAGCAGCGGTCTCCACGACCCCGGCCAGCAGGGTCCGCTCGGTGACCCCGACGATCTCCTGCCGGGCGAGCCTTCCGTCGTGGGCGGCGAGCACCGACCGGGTCAGCAGGGCGTAGAGCGCCTCGGTCATCCACGTCGCGGACAGGGTCACGCAGAAGACCCCGCTCCGCTGGCCGCGCTGGAACAGCTCGACGAGCAGGGTGTCCATCTCGGCGTAGCGGGCCAGGACCTCGTCGCTGGACTGGATGCGCTCGGCGAGCACCCACAGGTCCACCGAGGGCAACAGGCCGACGATGACCCGGCGCACCGCCTCGATCGGGTCGCTCTCGTCGGTCCGGGCCTCCCGGATCGCGGCGATCCCGCGCTCCACGCCCATCTCGCTGAGCTCCTCGAGGAGCGCCTCCCGACCGTCGACGAGCCGGTGCAGGGTCGCCCGGCTGATGCCGGCGCCGGTCGCGATCTCCGACATCGACGCGGCCGGGTTCTGCACGAGCACGGTCGCGGCCGCGAGGAGCACGTCGTTCCGCTCGATGGCCACGCCGGAGACGGTAGACCTCCGTGCGTCAGACCATCGCAGCCGTTCCGACCTGCGGATTCTCCCGGAAGAAGCGGACCATCGCGTCGACGTGCTCCTCGAAGGGCGGGCAGTGCACGCCCAGCGGGCCCAGCATCGCGGTGGTCGCGTCGGTGTCGTAGTGCGACGGGTGGGTCAGGTACTCCAGCGTGCTGGAGGGGACCTTGAACAGCCGTCCGACGCCGGGCACGTGGTCGATGGAGAACGCGGCGAGCCCGACCGGCATCGGCACCACGCGCAGGCGCTTGCCGAGCCGGTCGGCGAACACCTCGCACATCTCGGTCACCGTCGGCGGGGCCGGCTGGGCCAGCGCGAACGTCCGGTTCACCGCCGGACCGTGCCCGGCCAGCGCGGCGATCCCGTCGACGACGTAGTCCGAGGGCACCAGGTTGAACCGGGTCCGCGCCGCCGCCCGGGGGAGCGGCACGAACGCCGTCCGGCCCTGCCGGGCCATCAGCTGCAACAGGTAGTACGGGCCGTCGAACTTCTGCGTCGCCCCGGTGACCGAGTCCCCGACGACGACCGACGGCCGGTAGATCGACACCGGCAGGCCGGCGTCGCGGGCCTTGACCACGACGCGCTCGGCCTCGTGCTTGGTGTGGTCGTAGTGGTTGGCGAAGGGCTGGCCGAGCTCCAGGTCGGTCTCGGAGAAGATGCCGTCGTAACGGCCCGAGACGTAGCAGGTCGACACGTACTGCAGCCGGACCAGCTCCGACGCGGCCTCGGCGAACCGCACGACGTGCCGGGTGCCCTCGACGTTCACCGACCACGCGATGTCCGCCGGCACCGAGAGGTCGTAGACCGCGGCCAGGTGGAAGACCTCCAGCGGCCCACCGAGCAGTCGCTCCCGTTCGGTCTGCTCCAGTCCCAGCCCGTCGACGGTGATGTCCCCGACGACGAGGTCGGTGCGCCCGGCGATCTCCGGCGCCTCGCGCTCGATCCGCGCCAGGGTCGTGCGGGCCTGGTCCAGGAACTTGGCCTGCACCAGGGCGACCGCGCGCGAGTCCGGCGCGCGGCGCAGTGTCCGCGGCAGCAGAGCCGACCCGAGGAAACCGGGGAACCCGGTGAACAGCACGACACTCATCCCGGCACCGCCCTTCCGCGCGGCGTCCGTGCCGCGCCGTCGCTCCGTGGGACGGTATCCGGTACCGCCCGTACCAACCGGGTGACTGTGACCGACATCAGCCGACCGGGGCAGTCGACCGGGATATGCCCGCCGGGATCGGCCGTCCGGGATCAGTCGGCCCGGATCAGCGACGCGGCGTGGTCGGGCACGTCGCGCTGCACCTCGCGCGGCGGACGCTCGTAGCCCGTCGACGGCACCCGGTCCGGCAGGGTCAGGACCCGTCGCTCCACCGGCTCCCAGGGGATCGAGCCCAGCAGGTGGTGGATCATGTTGATCCGCGCGTTGCGCTTCTCCTCGGCCTCGACGATCCACCACGGCGCGTGGTCGGTGTCGGTGTGGATCAGCATGTCGTCACGGGCGCGGGAGTAGTCGTCCCACCGGGTCATCGACTCGAGGTCCATCGGCGAGAGCTTCCACTGCTTGAGCGGGTTCTCCAGTCGCTCGGCGAACCGCCGCGCCTGCTCATCGGCGCTGACCGAGAACCAGTACTTGCGCAGGTGGATGCCGTCCTCGACGAGCATGTTCTCGAACACCGGCGCCTGGCGCAGGAAGCGGCGGTACTCGGCCTCGGTGCAGAAGCCCATCACCCGCTCGACGCCGGCGCGGTTGTACCAGGACCGGTCCATCAGCACGATCTCGCCGGCCGCGGGCAGCTGCTCGACGTAGCGCTGGAAGTACCACTGCCCCTTCTGCCGCTCGGTCGGAGCGGGCAGCGCGACGATCCGCGCGAACCGCGGGTTGAGGTACTGGGTGACGCGCTGGATCGCACCGCCCTTGCCGGCGGCGTCGCGCCCCTCGAAGACCACGACGACCCGTGCGCCCGAGGCCCGGACCCACTCCTGCATCTGCAGCAGCTCGCCCTGCAGGCGGAGGAGCTCGGCGTCGTAGATCTTGCGCGGCAGTTTCCTGGTCGCCATCGGGACACCCAACCAGATCGGTGCACCCGTCCCTAGCGACCCGCCCGGCGCAGTGCCTCGGAGAACACCTCGGCGATGGCGGCGTAGCCGCGGTCGTTGGGATGGAACCGGTCGGAGGCCAGCTTGCCGCGCCAGTGCCGCGTCC
Organism: Pseudonocardia sp. ICBG601; assembly: GCF_020496245.1. Classification (NCBI taxonomy): domain Bacteria; kingdom Bacillati; phylum Actinomycetota; class Actinomycetes; order Pseudonocardiales; family Pseudonocardiaceae; genus Pseudonocardia; species Pseudonocardia sp. ICBG601. The sequence goes on from NZ_JAHLJA010000178.1 coordinate 71,611, forward strand.
GCGGGTCCCGCAGCTCGGCCAGTACGAGCCCGCGGTGCCGCACGGCGTCGTCGATTAGGCCGTTGACCTGCAGTGCCGCCGCGAACGTTCCCGGTTGGTTCCCGATGACGGTGCCCGGAGGAAGCCGGTCGACCAGCGCCGCGTACCGGTGCCCGACGCCGTCCTGGTGCCGTGGCTGCATCAGGTCGTTGGACCCGACCAGGCACAGCAGCAGCTCGGGGTGCAGTCCCTCGGCGACGGGGAGCTGGGCGTCGAGGACGTCGTCGACGCGGGCGCCGTACTGGGACAGGTTCACCAGCCGCCACCCGGGCAGCCGACCGATCAGCTGCCCGGCCCACCCGCGCTCGGGGTGCGAGGCGCCGATGCCCTGGGCCATCGAGTCGCCGAGGACGACGCAGAGCGGGCCGGTCCGGGACAGCTCGGTGCGGTTGCGTTCCTCCCAGTGCGCCGCGTACGGCTCGATCTGCTGCTGCACGCGGCGGATCCCGGGCACGAACCGGGAGACCGCGGTGATGATCCGGCCCGGCGGGCGCCCGGTCCGGTTGGAGAAGACGGGCTCACCCGTGTCGGCCACGGCCCCAGTGAAGCAGGTTCCGCGGCGCCGGTGACCCCGGCGGGACCACCGTCGCGGATCTACCGTGGACGCCATGACGACCGTCGCACTGCTGGGGACCGGGATCATGGGCGCCGGGATGGGGCACAACATCCTCGCTGCCGGGCTGGACCTGCGGGTCTGGAACCGGACCGCGGCCAAGGCGCAGCCGCTCGCCGACGCGGGCGCGGCCCTGCACACCGACCCGGCCGACGCCGTCCGCGGCGCCGACGCCGTCCGCGGCGCCGACGTCGTCGTGACGATGCTGGGGAACGCCGACGACGTGACCGCCGTCCTGGAGCAGGCCGCCGACGGTCTCGCGCCGGGCCAGGTGTGGCTGCAGACCACCACCGTCGGCGTCGAGCCGTTCGACGGGCTCCGCGCGATCGCCGAGCGCCACAGCCTGACCCTGCTCGACGCGCCGGTGCTCGGCACCCGCGCGCCCGCCGAGGCCGGGCAGCTGACCGTGTTCGTCGCCGGCGACCCCGCGGCGCGCCCGGTCGTCGACCCGGTGCTCGACGCCGTCGGCCGGCAGACCGTGTGGGTGGCCGAGGACTGCGGGTCCGCGCAGGCGAGCCGGCTCAAGCTCGTCGCCAACAGCTGGGTGCTGGCGATCACCGCCGCGACCGGGGAGTCCGTCGCGCTCGCCCAGGGGCTCGGGGTGGACCCGCAGGCCTTCCTCGACGCCGTCGCCGGCGGCCCGCTGGACCTGCCCTACCTGCAGAACAAGGCGAGGGCGATCCTCGACGACGACTTCACCCCCAGCTTCACGGTGGACAACGCGGCCAAGGACGCGGGACTGATCGTCGCCGCGGCCCAGGCCTCGGGCACCCGGCTCGACGTCGCGCCCGCGGTGCGGAACCGGCTGCTGCGGGCGTCGGAGCGCGGCCACGGCGGCGAGGACATGGCCGCCGCCTACAAGGCGTCCTGACCGCCGGGCCCTGATCACCATCTGCCGATCAGGGCCTGCTCAGGTTCCTCTCAGAGCCGTCGGCGAGACTGGCGCCCATGCGCATTCTGGTCGTCGACGACGACAAGGCGGTCCGGGACTCGCTGCGTCGTTCGCTGGCCTTCAACGGCTACCAGGTCGACCTCGCCGAGGACGGCCAGGTCGCGCTGGACAAGATGCTCACCGACCGGCCGGACGCGCTCGTCCTGGACGTGATGATGCCGCGCGTCGACGGTCTGGAGGTGTGCCGGCGGCTGCGCAGCGCCGGTGACGCGCTCCCGATCCTCGTGCTGACCGCACGCGACGCGGTGTCCGACCGGGTCGCCGGGCTCGACGCCGGCGCCGACGACTACCTGCCCAAGCCGTTCGCGCTGGAGGAGCTGCTGGCCCGGCTGCGTGCGCTGCTGCGCCGCCGCACCCCCGACACCGACGACGACGCCGGCACCAGCCCCGCGCTGACCTTCGGCGACCTGTCGCTGGACCCCGACACCCGTGAGGTGACCCGCGGCGGACGGCCGATCAGCCTCACCCGCACCGAGTTCTCCCTGCTGGAGCTGCTGCTCGCGCACCCGCGCCGGGTGCTGACCCGCGCCCAGATCCTCGAGCAGGTGTGGGGTTACGACTTCCCGACCAGCGGCAACGCCCTGGAGGTCTACGTCGGCTACCTGCGCCGCAAGACCGAGGCCGAGGGCGAGCCGCGGCTGATCCACACGGTGCGCGGCGTCGGCTACGTCCTGCGGGACACCCCGCCGTGACCCAGCCGCTCCCGCTCGACGAGGAGCGGGCCGAGCGCTGGTGGCGCCGCGGGCCCGCGGCCGAGCCGGACCGCGAGCGGTTCACGCTGCGCGCCCGGATCGGGGTGCTGGCCGCACTCGTCGCCGCCGCGATGGTGCTGCTCGTGTCCGCCGCCGCGTTCCTCGTGGTGCGCCAGAACCTCACCAGCTCGCTGGACGAGACGCTGCGCCAGCGTGCCTACGCCGCCGCGCAGAGCGACCTGATCGACCCGCGGCTGCTCGCCGCGCTCCCGCCCGACGTGCTCGGCGCCGCCGACCTGCACATCGCGCTCGTCTACTCCTCCGGCATCGCGACCTCGGCCGACGAGTCGTCGCGGCCGCCGCTGGGGGAGCCGGAGGTCGCCGTCGCCCAGGGCGGGCCGACCCAGCCGGGACGCACCGCCGATCTCGACGGCGTGCCGTACCGGATCGTCGCCGTCCGGGCCGGGGACGGCCGTGCGCTGGTGCTGGCCCAGCGGCTCGACACGATGACCCGGGTGGTGACCCGGATGGGCACCGCGCTGCCGATCGTCGGGCTCGGCGGTGTCGTGCTGGCCGCGCTCGCCGGGGTCGCGGTCGCCCGGACCGGGCTGCGGCCGGTGCTGCGGCTCACCGCGGCGACCGAACGCGTCGCCAAGACCGGTGACCTGCGTCCGATCCCGGTCTCCGGGTCCGACGAGCTGGCCCGGCTCACCCAGTCGTTCAACACGATGCTCGGCGCGCTGGCCGCGTCGCGGGAACAGCAGCGCCGGCTCGTCGCCGACGCCGGGCACGAGCTGCGCACCCCGCTGACCTCGCTGCGCACCAACCTGGAGCTGCTCGCCTCCGCCGACCGGCCGGACACCCCCGACCTGCCGGCCCAGGACCGCACCGAGCTGCTCGACGACGTCCGCGCCCAGGTCGAGGAGCTGTCCCACCTCGTCGGGGACCTCGTCGAGCTCGCCCGCGACGACGCCCCGACCATGACGAGCGAGGCACTGGAGCTCACCGAGATCGTCGACCGCGCCCTGGACCGGGTGAAGCGACGGGCGGGGGAGGTCGAGTTCGAGGTCCACCGGACCCCGTGGATCCTCGACGGCGACGCCAGCGCGCTCGAACGTGCCGTCCTCAACCTGCTCGACAACGCCGTGAAGTGGAGCCCGCCCGGCGGCACCGTGCGGCTGTCGATGGTGCCGATCTCGCCGGAGTGGCTGGTCATCGAGGTCGCCGACGAGGGCGACGGGATCGCCGCCGAGGACCTGCCGCACGTGTTCGACCGCTTCTACCGGGCCGACACCTCGCGCACCATGCCCGGCTCCGGGCTGGGGCTGTCCATCGTCGCGCAGGCGGCGGCGCGGCACGGGGGAGAGGTGCGGGCCGGGCGGGCCCCGGAGGGCGGTGCGCTGCTCTCGATGGCCCTGCCGGGCCGGTACGTGGCGGAGCCGGACAGCCCATAACCTGGTGCGACACCCCCGTGACGGGGTGGTGCTCCTGTGAGACGACGGACGGTGGACGCATGACCCAGGACAACCCGCCCGACGAGCCGACCCGCACCGCAGCGGGGACGTCCGGCGGGGACTCCGGGGGCGGTTCCGGCCGCGACGGCGCGACCTCCGCCCCCGCGGGACCGGCGGGGCCCTCCGGCGACACCGACACCGAGCAGGACGGACCACGGTCCTCCTCGTCCGGGGCCCCGGTGACGGATCTGCGTCGGACGGGTCCGCCGACGGCCCGGCCACCGGCTCACCGGGCGCTGCCGGGGACGGTGTCGACGCGGGCCCGGCCGACGGCACCGCCGCGGCCGGTCCGGGTGGGGAGTCCGCGCCGGCACCTGCGGCCTCCGACGGCGGCGCGTCCACCGGATCCGGCGTGACCGCCGCGTCGACGGCCGGCGCGACCGGCATGTCCGGCACGGCTCCCGAGTCCACCGGCACCCCGGCCGACGAGGCCGCTGCCCCGTACCCCGACCACGGCCCCGACACCGAGGCCGTCTCCACCCAGGACCCGCCCACCGACCGCTGGGCCGTGCCCGCCAACCCGTGGGCCCGCCCCGGCTCCACCGCCGCCGACGCGCCCGCCACGGGCTCCGGCGGCGCCGCGCCCAATGCGGACACCCGGGACAGCCCGACGGACACGACGCCGGTGCCGGCGGACGGCACCCGGGAGCTCCCGGCGCACCCGGACGCGGCCGGCGCACCGGCCCCCGGTGGGCCCACCCCGCCCCCGTGGGCCGTCGGCGCCCCACCCGCCCCGCCGCGTCCGCCCGGCCGCGGACGCCGAGGAGTCGTCCTGGTCGCGGCCGGGCTGCTCATCGCGCTGGTCGCGGGTGCCCTCGGCGGGCTGGTCGGCACGCGCCTCGCGGGCGGGTCCGGGGGTACGGCACCGGCCGGATCGATCGAGGCCGTCGCCGAGAAGGTGCTGCCCGCCGTCGTCCAGATCAGGGTCGACGGCGGTGCGGGCAACGTCGGTGACCGCGGCGAGGGCTCCGGCATGATCGTCGGCAACGACGGCCTGATCCTGACCAACAACCACGTCGTCGCCCCGGCGGCGCAGGGCGGGACGCTGCGCGTGGTCCTGCAGGACGGCCGCTCCGCCATCGGGTCGATCGTCGGGCAGGACCCGCAGTCCGACATCGCGCTCGTGCGCACCGACCTGCCCGGCCTGAACACGGTCGAGCTCGGCGACTCCGACCGCGTCCGGGTCGGCCAGCAGGTCACCGCGTTCGGGTCGCCGCTCGGGCTCGGCGGTTCGGTCACCACCGGCATCGTCTCGGCCGTCGACCGGGCCGTCGGCATCCCCGCCGAGTCCGGTGCGCCGGGGGCCAGCGACACGGTGCTGAACGCCATCCAGACCGACGCCGCCATCAACCCCGGCAACTCCGGGGGCCCGCTGGTGGACGCCGACGGCCGGGTCGTCGGCATCAACTCCGCGATCGCGACGGCCGGGCCGGGCGGCGGCTCGATCGGCGTCGGCTTCTCGATCCCGATCAACCAGGCCCGCCGCATCGCCGACCAGCTGCGTTCCGGAGGCAAGGCCACGCACGCCGTGCTCGGCGTGACCGTCGGCAACGACCCGCAGCTGCGCGGCGCGGTGATCCAGGAGGTCACCCCGGACGGCGCGGCCGCGAAGGCCGGGCTGCGTCTGCAGGAGATCGTCGCCCGGCTGGGTGACCAGCGGGTCACCACCGGCACGGACCTGCAGGCCGCGGTGCGGTCGCAGCCGCCGGGCAGCGTCGTCCAGCTGGAGGTCCTCGACGCGGGCGGGGCGACCCGGACCGTCGAGGTGACGCTGGGCGAGCAGTGACGGCCCGCCCGGGTGGACGTCGTCCGACCGGACGGGGCCGTGCGGGTGGTGCGAACGGCAGGTCGTTGACGGGTGAAGAACCGTCGTGATGGGGTGGTTCGGCATTCGGTGGTGCCCCATCGAATGCGCCCGGAGTGTCGTGCCGGTGCCGGTCCCCCCTCCCGGCACCGGCACGGCCTCCCCCGGGGTGGCCCCGGGCCGGCGCTAGGGTGACGGCATGGAGATGTCGGGTCCGCAGATCGGCCGTGCTCTCGTGGTGATCGTCGACGACCGGGTCAGCGCGGGTGAGCGGTCCGACGGCACCGGTCCGCTGGTCACCGAGCTGCTGGAGGAGGCCAACTTCCTCGTCGACGGCGTGGTCTCGGCCCCCGGCGACGTGGTGGCCATCCGCAGCGCGCTGAACACCGCCGTGATCGGCGGCGTCGACCTGGTCGTGACCGTCGGCGGAACGGGCGTGTCCCCCCGCGACGTCACCCCGGATGCCACCACCGGTGTCCTCGACCGGCCGGTGCCGGGCATCGCCGAGGCCATCCGCGCCTCCGGTCTCGCCGCCGGAGCGGTCGACGCCGGAGTGTCCCGGGGCGTCGTCGGCGTCTCTGGCAGCACGCTGGTGGTCAACCTGGCCGCGTCCCGCGCGGCCGTCCGCGACGGCATGGCGACGCTGACCCCGCTCGTCCCGCACGTCATCTCGGAGCTGTCCGGCCTCGACGACTGACCCGGTCACACGGCGGCCGGTCCCACGACCGGAACGGGCCCAGGCGGATGCCGGGGCCCGTTCGTCGTGTGGTCAGCTCGCCGGGGGCACCGGCGGGACGCCGCCGTCGTCCTTGCGCTCCGGCGGGACCGGGGGCACGGCCGGCGGCTGCTGCGACGCGGCCGGGTTGCCCTGCGGCTTCAACGCGTCACCGCCGGGCGGGGCGGGCGGCACCGGCGGGACGGCGTCGCCGTGCGTGCCGGCGCCGGGAGCGGCCGGGTCGTGGTGCCCGAGCGCGCCCTCGACCTTGCCCTTCACCCCGTCGATCTGCTCCGAGTACTTGCCGCCCGTGGCCTGGTCGACCTTCTCCGCGGCCTTCCCGACGAGCGGGCCCGCCTTCTCCTTGGCCTTCTCCAGGTGCGGGCCCGCCTGCTCCAATGCCTTGTCCAGGTGCGGCTTCGCCTTCTCGATCGCGTTCTCGGCAGCCTCGCGTGCCTTGTCCAGGAACCCCATGAGCGGTCCGCCTCTCCTGTCGCCGCCCGGGGAACCCCGGGCGGATGCGTACGGCTGCCTCCATGGTGGCACCCGGACGGGTCGTCGTGGGGCCCCGCGAGCCCGGCACGGCACGGTGACGCGGGATCGGTGTCCACCCGCGCCGCCCGCGCACGGCACCATGGAGCCATGAGCGAGCCCGCGGACCGGATGCGCCGACGGATCGAGGAGATCTTCGGCGACGACCCCTCGACCACCGCCGACGAGCGGGCCGACTACGGCGCCGCCGACGAGCGCGACTCCGCGGACCCCGACCGCTGGTTCACCGAGAACCGCCCCCCGCACCACGGCGGCTGACCCGCCGGGCCCGGCGGCTCAGAGACCGAGCGCGGCCCGCACCGCCGGGACGGCGCGGCGCGACACCGGGATCCGTTCGGCACCGGCCCGGTCGGTGGCCACCGTCATGCCGTCCGGTCCGCGGTGCACGCTCCGGATCCGCGCGGCGTTCACCAGGTGTCCACGGTGCACCCGGAGGAACCCGGCGGGCTCCAGCTCGCGGGCCAACCGGTCGATCCCGCGGTGCGCCGCCCGCAGCACACCGACGTCGGTGACCAGCCAGACGTCGTGGCCGTCGGCGCGGGCGTGCCGGACGTCGTCGCAGGCCAGCAGGTGCAGCCGTCCGCCCCGTCCGACCGCGGCGACCCGGTCCGGCGCGTCCCCGGCGGGGGTGGGAGCCGGGACCGGCAGCACGTCGTCGGTGCCCGCCCCGGCGCCGTCGGCGACGGCGAGGAAGCCGACCGGACCCGCGTCACCGGGCACCGGGCGCAGCCGGAACACCAGCGGGTCCGCGCCGCCGGCGCCACCGGTGCCACCGGCGCCGCCGGTGTCACCCGCGGCGCCGACGAGGACCGTCCCCGACCAGGTGTCGCCCCCGCTGGCCCGTATCAGCGCCGGTGCGACGGCCCGGCCGAGCGCCCGGCCGCCGTCGGAGCGGGGGAGCAGGCCCCGCCGGCGGGCCGCCGAGTTCGCCGCGACGACCCGGCCGCCGCCGTCGAGCGCGAGCAGCGGTCGCCGTTCGCGCCGGTCCAGGTCGACGAAGGCACCCGCCAGCACGGCGCTGGAGCGGGCCGCGGCGTCGCACAGCACGCGGAGCGCTGGGCCGGTGGCGAGGAGCAGGTCGTCGGGGCGGACCGGCAGGCAGTGACCCCGGGTGGAGACGGTCAGCGCCGCCACCGCCGTGCCGAGCACCGGGTCGCACACCGCCGTCGACACACAGCTGTGGTCGTGCAGTGCCGAGCTCCAGTGCTCCGGCCCCCGCACACAGACCGCCCGCGGGTGGGCGAGCGCCGTCCCGGCACCATTGGTCCCGGCCCGCGCCTCGGCCCAGACGCTGCCCGGGGCCGGGGCGCACTCGCTCGAGCCGCGTGCCGCCCACGAGGCCAGCACCCGGCCGTCGCCGTCGGTGACCGCGGCGACGCACCCGTCGTGCCTGCCGGCGATCCCCGCCGCGACGGCACCGAGCATCGTGAACACCGAGGCGTGCTCCCGGCGGTAGACCACGTCGTCCCGCACGGGGGCCTGCACCGGCGCCAGCGGGTCGAGCCGGTGGTGGTCCCGGCAGCGCAACCAGGACAGCGCGATCGACAACGGCACGTCCGCGGGCACCTCGTCGCCCGCCGCGAAGCGCTCCCACGCGTCCCGGGTGCGGGTGAAGGCCGATGAGCCGTCCCGGTCGGGCATCAGCGCACCCCCGGAACGGTGCCGATGCCCTCCATGGATCGGGTGAAGGGGAGCGGGTCGCCGTCGGCGAAGACGTCGGGGTCGTAGCCGGGGTCGGTCATGACGCCCCAGGTGCGACGGCGCTGCATGGCCAGGTTGCCGGCGTCGTAGAGGGGGAAGACGGCGGCCTCGCGGTAGAAGCGCTCCATCGGGAACCGGCGGTCCAGGGCGTTCACCCCGACCACCCGCATGCAGTCGTTCACCACCTGGCTGACGAGCTCGGTGCAGAACGTCTTCGACATCCCGGCGAGCGCCTGACCCTGCCCGTCGTGCCGGTCCAGGTAGTGCGCGGCCTTCCAGCACAGGTAGCGGGCCGCCTCGATCCGCGCCGCGACGTCGGCGAGCAGGTTCCCGACCGCCTGGTGCTCGATCACCGGCGCCGAGCCGCCGCCGGTGAAGGTCCGCGCCCACTTGAGCGTGAACTCGAATGCGGCCCGCGCGACGCCGACCGCGGCGATCCCGGCGATCGGGCCCGACCAGGTGAAGGCCCGGTTGATGAGCAGGTCCCCGTCGCCGTGGGCGAAGACGTTCTCCTCGGGGACACGGACGCCGCGGAAGGTCATCGTCACGTTCTGGCAGGTGCGGTGGGCCATCTTGTCGATCACCTCGAACGACAGCCCCGGCGTGCCCCGCTCGACGACGACGGCGCTCAGAGCGTGTTTGGAAATGGTGGGTGTGTCGGGATGGTCGACACGGCTGGGGTGCTCCATCGTGGTCGGCATGCAGGAACGACCGCGCCGGTACCCCTCGGACACCAGTGATGCCCAGTGGGTGGTGATCGAGCCGTTGTTACCGCCGCTCGCGCGGCGGGGGCGGCCTGTTGCTCATGCTCGTCGGGACGTGCTGGACGCGATCTTGTATGTCGTGCGGACCGGGTGTGCCTGGCGGGCGTTGCCGGTGGACTTCCCGCCCTGGCAGACCGTCTACTGGTACTTCAACCAGTGGGAACAGCAGAAGGTCACCGAGAAGATCCTCCCGGTCGTGCGGGGGCAGTTACGTATCGCCGAGGGCCGTGATCCGGAGCCGAGTGCGGGGATCATCGATTCCCAGTCGGTCAAGGGCGCCGACACCGTCGGCCAGGACTCCCGCGGCTACGACGCCGGGAAGAAGACAGGCGGACGGAAACGGTTCATCGTGACCGACACCCTCGGTCTGCTGCTGACCACGATGGTGTGCTCGGCCTCGGTACAGGACCGCGACGGCGCCAAGCCGATCCTGCTCAACCTCTACCTGCGCACCAGGGTGCGGTTCGTCTACGCCGACGCCGGCTTCGCCGGGCGACTGCTCGACTGGGCCGCCACGATCCTGCAGACAACGATCGAGATCATCCGCAAGCCACCCGAGCAGCGCGGATTCACCGTCCTCCCACGAAGGTGGGTGGTCGAACGGACCCTGGCCTGGCTCACCGCACACCGACGCCTGGCCCGAGACTACGAACGCCACCCCACCACATCCGAAGCCATGATCCGCTGGGCCGCGATCAACACCATCACCCGCCGCATCGCCCGTGGATACCCCGCCACCCGCCAGCAGAAACACACGACACCCTCAACCCACTAGAATTTCCAAACACGCTCTCAGTGCCGAGGTCCCGCCCGCGGTGCGGTCGGTCCGCACGATGCAGACGCTCAGGTCGGCGCCCCGCAGGTCCCAGCCGCCCGCGTTGCACGGCCAGTGCTTCTCCCCGTGCAGGACGTACTCGCCGCGGGCGCGGTCGTGGGTGGCGACGAGCTGGATGCCGGCCCGCCGGTCGGGGTGGTCGAAGTTCGCGGTCCCGCCCCGCTCGCTCACCGCCCACCCGGCCAGGAAGCGACCGGTGGGGTCACCGGTGGCGCGCCGGATCCACCGGTCGCGCAGCTCCTCGGGGGCGGCCCAGAGCAGCGGCTTCAGGGCGAGGCCGTTGACCAGCAGGGTCGTCGCGAAGCCGGGATCGACCGCGCACAGCTCCTCGACCGCGATCAGGAAGTCCACCTGGGACAGCCCGCCGCCGCCGAGCTCGCGGGGCAGGAACAGCGTGGTCAGCCCCGCGGCGTAGGCGGCCTCGTAGGCGGGTCGGGTCGCCCGGAACGCCTCCTGCGGGTCGGGCAGCGACTCGGCCCGCTCGACGACCGGGCGCAGCACCTCCCGGGCGAACTCACGAGCCCGGCGCTTCAGGTCGCGTTGGGAACGGGAGAGCGTGAAGTCGACGGCCATCGGTCACCTCCTGCGGCTCCGGTCACCGGGGGGAGTCGGGCCCGTGGCCGCGGAAGCCGGTCCCGGTGAGCTCGAGGGCTCCGCGCAGCCCGATGTCGTTGTCCGCGATGTCGTCGAGGGTCGCGGCGTCGAGCACCGCGAAGTAGGCGTCCAGCGCATCGGAGAACACGTTCCGGGCCCCGCACACCCCCGCGATCCGGCAGTAGCGCGCCGACCCCAGGCACTCGACGACGGCGAAGTCGCTCTCCATCGCCCGCATCACCGCCCCGACCGTGATCGACGACGGCCGCGCGGCCAGCCGCACACCGCCGCCCCGCCCGCGGGAGGTCGCGACGAGCCCGGCGGCGGCGAGCCGCTGGACGACCTTCTCCAGGTGGTGGCGGGAGACGCGGTGGGCGTCGGCCATCTCGCCGACCGAGCCCCGCCCGCCCGGGGCGACCCGGAGGTACATGAGGACACGGAGGGCGTAGTCGGCGTGGCTGGTGTGTTTCACGGGCGCGTGTGCTCCTCGTCGCCGGGGATGAAAGCAGTATTCGATCTACCGGTTACCGCTGTGTTTCCCCAGGTGAAGCTCGTGTGGCGGCCCTCGGACCGGTGCCGTCGACGCCGCCGTGGCACTCCCGGGCGTTGCACGAGGGTGTCGCGACACCGCACGTGACCGGGGTGGCGCCGCTCGTGACACGGACCTTCCGTCGACGGCGCCGCGGGCCCGATGGTCGGCGGCCACCGAGCCAGTTCCGAACCGGTACGCCGGGTACCGGTTCCGGCCCGGTGCCGTCCCCGATCCCGATGCGAAGGGAAGCGCCATGCCTGTCGACTTCACCTTGTCCGACGAGCAGCGCAAGCTGCAGCACGACGTCCGTGCGTTCTCCGAGAACGTCCTCCAGCCGGTCGTCGCGGCGGCGGACGCCGAGCCCGACCCGCTCGAGGGCTTCCGGATGACCAAGGGCGCCTACGTCGAGGCGTACAAGGCGGGCATCGCCATGTGCATGCTGCCCGCCGAGTACGGCGGCGGAGGGGTCTCCTGCGTCGACCTGGTCATCGCCGCCGAGGAGATCTGCGCTGTCGACCCCGGCTTCGCCTGCACCGTGCTCTGCAACGGCCTCGGCCTCATGCCCATCGCCTGGTACGGCAGCGACGAGCAGAAGGAACGCATCCTGCGGGCCGCCACCTCCGACCCGACCGGCACCTACCTGGGCGGGTGGACCGCGAGCGAGCCGCCCGGCAACCCGGCCGGCACCGCGAACTTCGACATCCCGCTGCCGCGCCCGGCCGGCGTCGGACTCACCGCCGTCCGCGACGGCGACCACTTCGTCGTCAACGGGCGCAAGTACTGGCCGTCCTCGGCGGGGTGGGACGAGAACGGCGTGAACGCCGGGACGCTCATCGTCCGGACCGACTCCGAGGTGGGCGGCACCGAGGGACTGTCCGCGCTGATCCTGGAGGGCGGCACGCCGGGCGTCACCTTCCGCCACCTCGACAAGATCGGTCACCGGCTCGCGTCGAACGCCGAGATCGTGTTCACCGACGCCCGGATCCCGGTGGAGAACCTCCTCCCCGGCGCCGAGGGCAACGGCGACCTCGTGATCAACCGGAACTTCGCCTGGTCCGGACCGGTGGCGGCGATCGCGGCGGTGGGCATGGCCCGCACCGCCTACGAGACGGCCCTGGACTTCGCCCGCAACAACACCGCGGGTGCCCTGAAGCCGATCATCGAGTTCCAGAACGTCGGCTACGTGCTCGGCGACGTCGCGTCGAAGATCGAGATGGCGCGCTACTTCTGCTGGCGGGCCGCCGACTACCTGGACAAGCACGACCAGCACGCCGAGCTGGTCGGCGCGATGAACAAGATCCAGGTGACCGAGATGATGATCGACTGCGTGTACAAGTGCATGCAGATCGTCGGCGTCAACAGCCTGGAGACCGCCAACGGCTTCGGCAAGCTGCTGCGCGAGGTCGCGGTGCTCCCGATCTACGACGGCGGCAACATGGGCATGCAGCGCCGCCGCGTGCACGGCATCCTCGCCGACCCGCTGTTCAACCCCCGGGCGATCATGGACGACGACATGGTCGTCTTCGGCAAGCAGCACGAGTCGATCGGCACGATCGCCGGCTGACCGACCGGGTGCCCGGCCGCGTGCCGGGCACCCGACGCCTGCGGCCCGTGGTGCCGCCGCGGTCATCGCAGGGTCACCGTGACCTCGCCGGCCAGCGTCGCCGCCGCCACCGCGGTCGCCTCCGCCTCGGGCAGCGCGACCAGCACCAGCGGCCCCGGGTCCGCCCGCGCTCCGGCGGCCCCCGTGGCGGGCGGCAGCACCGCCACCACCCCGGCCCGGGCGGCCAGCACACGCGCGCCGTCCGGGCCGCCCGCCACGACGTCCACCCGGGAGCCGGGGGACAGCAGTGCGGCCACCGCCGGGTCGGCCGGGCGCAGCGGCACCGCCGAGGCGCCCGGCCCGCCGGTGACGACGGCGAGCGCGGACCCGACCAGCCGCAGCTCACCGATCGGCTCGCCCGCGGCCACCGGTCCGGCGAGCAGCCGCCCCGCCACGGCGGCGGGCGCGGTCAGTGCACCGGCGGGGGCGAGGGCGGGCGGCCAGGCGGCCACGACCACGTCGGCCGGGCCCAGCGCCGTGCCGGGGGCGAGGTCGCGCGCCGCGACCAGCACCGGGACCCGCTCGTCACCCGCGGCGGGGAGCAGCGCCACCACCACGGCCGCGACCGCGAGAGCAGCGGCCAGCACGCGGCGGGCCAGCAACGCCCGTGACCAGGAGGGCCGCCGCAGCAACCGCTCCCACGGGCGGTCCGCCCGCTGTGTCTCCTCCGCCATGACCGTCCCTCCGCCGTCGTGGTTCCGACGCTAGGGCGGGACGCGGCTCAGAACGGGCCGATCCACCGGCCTGTGGACAACTCGGCCGGTTGTGGACGGATCAGGAGGCGGCGGCCTTCGAGGACGAGGCGGTGGACGACGTCGAGGACGACGAGCTGCCCGAGTCCGAGGAGGAGGACGAGGAGCCCGACGAACCCGACGAGGAGTCCGACGACGAGCTCGACGAGGAGCTGTCGGACTTCGCCGACTCGGAGGAGGACCCGCTGCTCACCGAACCCGAGCGGGAGTCGGTGCGGTAGAAGCCGCTGCCCTTGAAGACGATGCCCACCGAGGAGAAGACCTTGCGCAGCTTCCCGCCGCAGTTCGGGCAGGTGCTGAGGGCATCGTCGGAGAACGACTGCACCGCCTCGAAGCGGTGGTCACACGCGGTGCATGCGTACTGGTAGGTCGGCACAACATCCTCCGGACGAACTGGGGCGGTGCCCGCCCATGGGCTGGCACTCGACGAGAGCGAGTGCCAGCATACTCCGCGGCGACGGGCGGGCCGACCCGTCCACACGGTCAGGGCGAGAGATGCACCACCCCGTCACCGGGCAGGACGACCGCCCCCACCGCCACGTCGTGGTCCTCGGCCGGGACCTCGTCGCGCAGCTCGCCGTCGTACAGCGGGACGACCAGCAGGGCGCCGGGCGCGGCGAGCGCGAGCGTCCGGTCGTAGAAGCCGCCGCCGCGGCCCAGCCGTCGTCCGCGCCGGTCGACGGCCAGCGCGGGCACCACGACCAGGCCCGCCGTCGCGAGCGCGGCGGGTCCGAGCCGGGGACCGGTCGGTTCGACGACCCCGAGCGGCCCGGGCGCCAGGTCGTCCGGCCCCCGGTAGACGGTCCAGTCCAGCGGCCCCGGCTCGTCCGGCACCACCGGGGCGAGGAGCTCGTGGCCCACGGCGACCAGGGCGTCGGGCAGTGACGGCACCCCCGATCCCGCCCCGCCGGGTTCGGTGCCGATCGGCAGGTAGCAGGCCACCGGGCCGGGCGTCGCGGCGGCGAGCGCGCACAGGTGCACCGACAGCGCGGCGGTCGCCGCGGCCCGGTCGGTGACCGGGCGCCCGCGACGCTCCGCCAGCAGCAGCCGCCGCAGTGCCCGCTTGGCCTCACCGGGTCGTCCACCCTGATCAGGCGATGATCCACCCCCGTCCCCCGCGCGAGCCGTCACGGCTCCAGGCTAGAGCTGTGGCTAGGCTCGCCGACCATGAGCGTGCAGACGTCCAGCGGCACCGGGGCCTTCCGCACCGCCGTCGTCCCGGCGGCGGGTCTGGGCACCCGGTTCCTGCCGACGACCAAGGCCGTGCCGAAGGAGCTGCTCCCCGTCGTCGACACGCCCGGGATCGAGCTCGTCGCCGCGGAGGCCGCCGAGGCCGGCGCACAGCGGCTGCTGGTCGTGACCTCTCCGGGCAAGGACTCGGTCGCGGCCTACTTCCGCACCGACGACGAGCTGGTCAAGACCCTGGAGGGCCGGGGCAAGGGCGAGCTGGCCGACAAGGTCCGCCGCGCCCCCGGCCTGCTCGAGGTCGAGTCGGTGTACCAGTACGAGCCGAAGGGCCTCGGCCACGCCGTCGCCCAGGCCGGCCCGGCGCTGGCCGACGACGAGCAGGCCGTCGCCGTCCTCCTGCCCGACGACCTGGTCCTCCCGACCGGGGTCCTCGCCCGGATGGCGCAGGTCCGCGAGGAGCACGGCGGCAGCGTGCTCTGCGCCTTCGACGTGCCGCGCGAGCAGATCTCGGCCTACGGCGTCTTCGAGGTCTCCGACACCGGCGCCGACGACGTGAAGCAGGTCCACGGGATGGTCGAGAAGCCCGCCCCGGACGAGGCGCCGTCGACCCTGGCCGCGGCCGGTCGCTACCTGCTCGACCGCGCGATCTTCGACGCGCTGGACCGGATCACCCCGGGCGCGGGCGGTGAGCTGCAGCTGACCGACGCCGTCGCGCTGCTGATCTCCGAGGGGCACCCGGTGCACGTGGTCGTGCACCGCGGCGGGCGCCACGACCTGGGCAACCCCGCCGGGTACGCGCGGGCCTACGTCGACTTCATGCTGCAGCACCCGGAGTACGGCGAGGATCTGCGGACCTGGCTGAACGAGCGACTGAAGGACTGAGAGTGCGCACGGTCACCGATCACCTGTCCCGGATCCTGGACGTGGCGGTGCGCCCGGCCCCGGTGCGCGTCGCGATCACCGACGCGCAGGGGCTGCGCAGCGCCGAGGAGGTCGTCGCGGCGCGTCCGCTGCCGGTCTTCGACCAGGCGGCGATCGACGGCTACGCGGTGCGCAGCGTCGACGTCGCCGGGGCCAGCGACGCCTCCCCGGTCACCGTGCCGGTGGTGGGCGAGATCGCCGCCGGGTCGCGGCAGCCGCTGCGGCTGCAGCCCGGCCAGGCCGTCCGTGTCGCGGCGGGGGCGCCGCTGCCGACCCTCGCCGACGCCGTCGCCCCGCTGGGGTGGACCGACGGCGGCGCCGCGCGCCTCACGATCCGCCGCGGCGTGCCGTCGGCGGGCTTCGTGCGCCGGGTGGGGGAGGACGTCCAGTCCGGCGACGTCGCCGTCCGCGAGGGTGACGTCGTCGGCTCGGCCCAGGTCGCGATGCTCGCCGCCGCGGGCCGGGACAAGCTGCTCGTGCACCCGCGGCCGCGGGTCTCGGTCGTCTCGGTCGGCGACGAGCTGGTGGAGGTGAGCCGCTCGGCGGCGTCCGGGCAGGTCGCCGACGTCTGCTCGCACGCGGTGGTCGCCGCCGCCCGTGAGGCGGGCGCGGAGACCAACCGGCCCCGCACCGTCGGCGGCAGCGCCGCGGAGATCCGCGGTGCGGTCGAGGACCTGCTGCCGGCGTCGGAGATCGTCGTGGTCTGCGGGGCGGGCGGCGGGACGACCGCGGCCGAGGCCAAGAGCGGGCTGGCCGACCTCGGCGGCATCGACGACACCCGCGTCGCGATGCACCCCGGTTCCGCGCAGGGCTACGGCCGGCTCGGCCCGGACGCCGTGCCGGTGTTCCTGTTCCCGTCGCACCCGGCGACGGCGCTGGTGCTGTTCGAGGTGTTCGTCCGGCCGCTGATCCGGCTGGCGCTGGGCCAGGAGCCGCTGCGGCGCACCTGGACCGCGCGGCTGACCTCGCCGATCGTCTCGCCGGCCGGGCGGCGGTCCTACATCCCGGCACGGCTGCTGCGGTCCGACGACGACGGCGAGCTGCTCGCCCAGCCGCTCGGCGCGTCGGGTACCCACCTGCTGGCCGTGCTGTCCGAGGTCAACGCCCTGGCGGTCATCGACGAGGACGTCACCGAGATGACCGTCGGTGAGCACGTCGAGCTCGTCCCCCGCGGGCGGAACTGAGCCGAGTGCCGCCGCCCGTCGTCCCCGAACCGCCTGGCGGCCACCCCGGCTGGCCCGCCGTGCTCGGGCCGCTGCGGGTGCGCGGGCACGAGGTGGGGCTGCGCCCGGTCCGGCTGCGCGACGGCGGTGACTGGGCCCGGATCCGGGTGCGGGACGAGCACTTCCTGCGCCCCTGGGAGCCGACGACCTACGGCGGATGGGCCCGCCGCAACTCCGGTGTGGAGTGGCCCGGCCGGTGGTGGCTGCTGCGCGGGGCCGCCCGGCGCGGGCTGTCGCTGCCGTTCGCGATCACCGTCGACGGGGCGATGGCCGGGCACGTCATGGTCGGCAACGTCGTGCGGGAACCGCTGTTGTCGGGCTACGTCGGCTACTGGCTGGACTCGACGCTGGGCGGGCGCGGGATCACCACCGCGGCGGTCGCGCTCGTCCTGGACCACTGCTTCGGCCCGGTCCGGCTGCACCGCGTCGAGGCCACGGTCCGCCCGGAGAACGCGGCCAGCATCGCCGTGCTCGCCCGGCTCGGGCTGCGCCGCGAGGGACTGCTCCAGCGCTACCTCGACGTCGACGGCGCCTGGCGCGACCACTACGCCTACGCCGTGACCGCCGAGGAGGTCCCGCCGGGTGGTTTCGCGGCCCGGCTGGTGCGCCACGGCCGCGCGTCGCGGTCCTGACCCTGCGCAGCCCCCGCACCTCGTTCGATCACTCACCGGAGTCACACGTGTACCGCACGTCTCTGGTTTCGCACCGTCCGTCCGAGGGACCACGGCGCGTCGCGGCCCGGGTACGGGCACACGCCCGATTACGGTGATCGGTGGTGGCGCGGGTCGGGGCCGTTCCACCGGGTGGACTGCACCGGTCGGGGAGGAGGCAGCCGTGCCCAGCTCTGTGATCTTCGTGGGTCTGGTCGTGCTCTGGCTGCTGATCCTCGTTCCGACCGTCGCCCGGCGCCAGCAGGAAGTGGCCCGGCTCAGCCCGGCGCTGCTGTCCGGGCGGGTGCTGGAACGTCCCGCGCGGCATCGACACCCGGAGGTTCTTGTGACACAGCGATCCGGTCCGACCACGGTCGGCGAGCTGGCGGAGGCGCGGGACGACGTCCCCGCTCCCCGTGGGCGCTCCGACGAGGCCGACCAGTACGCCTACGACGACGCCGAGGACGTCTACGACGACGCCGAGATCGACGACGACGGCCGGGTCCGCGGGCCCGGGGGCGCCGATCTCGACGACCGCGACGATCGCGATGACGATCTCGACCGCGCCGATCTCGAACGCGACGACGACCGCGCCGATCTCGACCACGACCTCGTGGACCACGACGAGGCCGGCCTCGACGAGCGGGTCCGGTCGGACCGGGAGCGCGACCCCCGGTTCGACGAGGACCACGCACCCGCCGACCTCGTCGACGCCGACGACGAGCACGGGATCGACGCCGACGGGATCGGCGAGGTCGACGAGGACGGCTGGTCCCGCCCGCCGGCCCGCTACCGGCCCGGCCGCGGGGGCTTCGACCCGGAGGCCGCCGCCGCGGCCGCGCACGCCAAGTACGCGTTCCGCCAGCGCGTCGTCCTCGGTCTGCTCGTGCTGCTGCTCGCCGCCGGCGCGGCCGCGCTGCTGGTCTCGACGGTGTTCTGGTGGGTCACCGGCGCCGTCGGCGTCGGCCTGGTCGGCTACCTGACCTACCTGCGTCGCCAGGTCCGGATCGAGGAGGGCATCCGAGCCCGCCGTGCCGCACGCCTGGCCGGCACCCGGCAGTCCCCGGCCGCCGACGACCCCGAGCTCGACGAGTGGGCCCACCGCGGCCGCGAGGCCTCCACCGGGCGGGCCGACGACGAGATCCGCGCGACCGCCGCCCCCGACACCGCGGTCACCGACGAGGACGACGACTGGACCGCCGACGACGGCGAGCCCACCCGCGTCCGCGGCACCGGCGAGCCGCTGGGCGTGCTCCCGGCCCGCGGACGCACCGTCGAGGGGCCCGTCGGGACCGAGCACGAGTCGTCGCTCCCGCGCCTCGCCGCGGCCCCGCCGCCGCCCGTCCCGGCCGGGACGTCGCTGGTCGACGTGGACGCCGAGGAGGAGCCCGACGAGTTCGACGCGGGTACCCCCCACCGGCGTGCGGTGGGGGAGTAGGGGTCTGTTAGGGTTCTTCAGGTCAGCCCGCGAGGGCGGGCCTGATACACCTGGGGCTGTAGCGCAGTTGGTAGCGCGTCTCGTTCGCATCGAGAAGGTCAGGGGTTCGATTCCCCTCAGCTCCACCACAAGGTCGTTGTTCACACCGGCGACATCACCGCTGTGAGTTCCACCTTCCCGCCGCCTGTCCTGTCCGGCGGATGACGAGGGTCTGGACCTCCTGTTCGGATGCGAGCGGTCGAGGGGCACGGTTCCCGCGTAGCGAGCCTGCACCAGCCTGGCGCGTTCATCGCGCAGCGCGTCACGTTCGATTTCGTACCCCTGGCTCTCTTGTTCGGCGATCGCGCCGGCTCGGAGTGGACCGTTTCGGCGAGCGGGCCATGAGGGGGTGTCATCGAGTCCGGGACGTCGTCGCCTCAGCTCCGGCGGACTGACTCGCGCGCGGGGTCTTGATGAACAGCGACAGCGCGGCGGCGGCGAGCACCGTGACGATGGCGACGGTGAAGACCGTGTCGAGGGCGTTCAGGAACGTCAGGTGCGCCGCGTGGATGACCTCGCCGGCGAGGGGACCGCCGAGTTGCTCGCGGAGCTGTTCCTGGGTTCCGGCGGGAAACCCGAGCGCGACGCTCTCGTGCAGGCCGGCGTCGGCACCGAGGTCACCGACGAGTTCGGCGGGTGCGCTGGTCGCCCGGACGGCTTGGGCGAAGGTCTGGGCGACGATGCTGGAGATGATGCTCCCGAACACGGCGATGCCCAGGGTGCCGCCGAGCTGTTGGGTGGCTTGTTGGATCCCGGAGGCGACACCGGACTGCGCCTCGGGGGCGCTGCCGACGACGAGGTTGATGGCCGGGACCAGCAGGAACCCGGCGCCGGCGCCGGCCAGCAGCAGTGCGGGTGCCAGCGACAGCACCGAGGAGTCGGTGTCGAGGCCGAGCAGGATGAGCAGTGATGCGGTGATGGTGCCGGCTCCGATGAGGACCGTGCCGCGGCTGCCGAGGCGTTCGGTGGTCCATCCGGCCAGGGGCGAGGCGATGGTGAAGATCGCGGTCAGCGGCAGCATCGCCAGGCCGGTCGCGATGGCCGTCCTACCTTGGAGGCCCTGGAAGAAGAACGTCAGGTAGAACATGATCGCGAAGAACACGAACATGGTCACCACACTGAGCACGCACCCGATGGCGAAGGTCCGGTCGCGGAACAGCGCCAGGGGCACCATCGGGCGGCGCACCCGGGCCGCGATGAGGATGAAGCCCGCCAGCAGGACGAGCCCGGCGACCAGGAAGCCGATGGTGCCCGCCGTCCAGCCGTTCTCCTGGATGGCGGTAATGCCCCAGATGACAGCGACCATCGAGGCCACCAGGGTGACGGCTCCGGCGAGGTCGAGCCGCTCGCGGGACTGCGGCGGTGAGTGCTGCAGCACCCGAGCGCCCACCAGCACGGCCAACAGCCCGAAGGGCAGGTTGACCAAGAACACCAGGTGCCAGCTACCCAGCGCCATCAGCGCCCCACCCAGGAGCGGACCCGACGCAAGGGCGGCAGCGGTGACCGCGCCGAAGACGCCGAGTGCACGAGACAGCGCGCCGGCGGGGAACGCGGTGCGGATCAGCGCGAGTCCGGCCGGGCCGATCGCGGCGGCGAAGACCGCTTGTAGGACGCGCCCGGCGATCAGCATCTCCACGCTCACCGACACCCCGCACAACAGTGAGGCAAGGGTGAAGCCGCCGACGCCGATGAGGAAGACCCGCTTGTGCCCGAGCCGGTCGGCCACCGTGCCCGCGGGGATCAGCAGACCGGCGAAGACCAGCAGGTAGCCGGTGGTGACCCACTGGATCTGAGTCGGGCTGGCTTCCAGATCCGCGGCGATCGCGGGGTTGGCGACGGAGACGATCGTGCCGTCGAGCTGGATCACCATGATCCCTAGCGCGACCGCCAGCAGTGTCAGCCACGAACGCCTGCTCACTGCTGCGGGAGCGGTCGATGGGCTGTCGTGGTCGGGTGAAGCCGTCATCGCGGTTCCTTCCTTGTGCACTGCGCAAGTTTGACTTGCGCACCGTACAAGAGACTTGCGCAGTGCACAAGAAGGTTCGTAGGGTAGGGCTCGTGGCCACCGAACGACTCGACCGGCAGCGCGTCATTGCCGCCGCCGTCGCCCTTCTGGACGCCGAAGGTCTCGACGCGCTGAGTACTCGGCGACTCGGCACGGTCCTGAACGCCTCGGCGAACGCGATGTATTGGCACGTCGGCAACATGGACAACCTCGTCGGTCTCGCCGTCGACACGGTCTTCGCCGAGCTCGAACTGACCAGCGGCGACGAGTCGTGGCGGGGTCGGCTTGCCGCCACCGCCCGCGAACTGCGCGGACTGTTCACCGGCCACCCCTGGCTGACCGCAGCATTCAGTGCCAATCCCCGCATCCACGGACCAGGCATCGTGCGGTTCCAGGACCACCTGCTCCAGGTCTGCCACCAGGCCGGCTTCGCCGGATTCGACCTCGACTGGGCCGGTGCGACCGTGTTCTCCTACGTCGTCGGTGACGCCTGGGGGCGGACCCCGCCGCCCGGCAGCGAGTCAGCGGATGCGGCCGAGCTGGTCGAGCAGGTCAAGGCCGACCTCGCCGACCACCCACTGCTCCTGGAGCGCTACATCGCCCTCGCCGGCGCTGACCCGGCCGACGTCAACGACGCCAGCTTCGAGTTCGGACTCCGCACCCTGCTCGACGGGCTCCAAGCCCGCCTCGAACACCACGGTCAGGGTGTGCCGCCGGCGAGCTGACCGGCGTCTGACGTTCATCTGCATGGCCGGCCGTGCCGCCCACGGCCCGCATCGGATCAGCGAGGCAGCCCACCGCAGCGCGACGGCGAGAAGCGCCGGCACCGTACTGACGATGGCCGTGCCCAGCGCACCGATGGCCTCCATGGCGAGGCCGCCGGTAACGCCGACAGCTTCACCGGGCTGCTGGCTTCGCGGATCGTCGCGACGCCGGCGAACGCAGGCTTCTTCATCGTCCGGCCGCCGCGGCGCGTTCGCGGTTGGCACGGATCTCGTCGTGGTGGTCGGCAGCCCAACCGATCAGGGAGGTGACGATCTCGTGGAGGCCGTGCCCCAGCGGGGCGAGGGCGTACTCGACGCGCGGGGGGACCTCGGCGTAGGCGGTGCGGGTGATCAGGCCGTCCTGGTGGAGCTGGCGCAGGGTGAGGGTGAGCATGCGCTGGGAGATGCCGGGGACCTGTCGTTGCAGGTCGGTGTAGCGCAGTGGTCCTGACTGCAGGACCGCGATGATCAGCAGGCTCCACTTGTCGCCGACGCGGTCGAGGGTCTGGCGGATGAAGTCCATGTGTTCGGCAGGAATGGCCGCACACGGCCCGATCGCCGCCGCTCCTGCTGCCGTCTCTCGTTCCGCGGTCGTCTCCATGACGCACATTCCTCTCCGGCACGCACACCGATGTGCCTTTTGTATCGCCTCCCATGCTGGTCCATCATGGCGTTACGCACAAGTCGTAAGTAATGGAGGCGCGTGATGAAGGTGGAGATCTGGTCCGAGGTGACCTGCCCGTGGTGCGGGCTGGGGAACCACCGGGTGGCCAGGGCCGTCGAGCGGTTCGAGCACTCGGACGAGGTGGACCTGGTCCACCACTCGTTCCCGCTCAGCGGCAGCTTCCCGGAGGGGCGCACCTTCTCCGTCCGTGAGGCCCTGCTCCGCCAGCACGGTATCGGCGGCGACCGGGCCGAGGCCTCGACCCGGCGGATCGAGAAGCTCGCCGAGAGCGAGGGCCTGACCCCCTACCGGGTGCTGGACAACGAGGTCGGCAACACCGATCTGGCGCACGAGTTCCTCGCCCACGCCAGCGCCCAGGGCCGCAACCGCGAGGCCTGGGACCTGATCTTCGGGACCTACTTCGGCAGGGCCGAGCCGGTCTTCTCCCCGGAGGACCTGCTGGGTCTGTCCGACGAGCTCGGCCTGGACCGCGAGCAGACCCGCCAGGCCCTGACCGACCGCCGCTACCGCCGGCAGGTCCGCGACGACGCGGCCCGCGCCCAGCGCCTGGGGGCGGCCGGTGCGCCGTTCATCGTCGTCGACGGCCGCTACGGCGTGCCCGGCGCCCAGGACAGCGACAGCCTCCTCGAGCTGCTGCGCACGGCCTGGGACGACAGCCCCCCCCTGACCCTCGCCACCGCCGGCGGCGATGCCCCGGTCTGCGGACCGAACGGCTGCGCCGTCCCCGAGCGCGCCTGATCCACCCCCTGAACTCACCCCTGCACTCCTCGAAAGGCACTGCGATCACCATGAGCACCCTGCTGGTCCTCGGCGGCAGCGGCCGCACCGGCGCCCACGTGCTGGAGCATGCGGCCCGGCGCGGCCACCTCGTCCGCGCGCTGGTCCGCAACCCCGACGCGGTGCGGGCGCCGGCCGGCGTCGAGCTGGTCCAGGGCACCCCCGCGAACATCGACGACATCCGCCGGGCCGCGAAAGGCACCGAGGCGGTGATCAGCGTGCTGAACAACGCCCGCGCGTCCGACAACCCGTGGGCCAAGCCGGTCAGCCCGCCGACGTTCATGGCCGACGCCGCCCGCGACACCCTCACCGTCATGGGCGAGCAGGGCATCCGCCGCATCGTGTTGACCTCCACCCAGGGCGCGGGCGACGACTGGGCTCGGCTCAACCCGCTGGTCAAGGCGTTCATCACGCTGTCGAACGTCAAGGTGGGCTTCGACGACCACACCGGCGTCGACCAGGTCGTGCGCGCCTCGTCCGACGTCGACTGGACCCTGGCTCGCGCCGTCGCCCTGACCGACAAGCCCGCCTCCGGTCCCGTGCGAGCGGCCGAGGCCGGCACCGAGAAGCCCGGCACGACGATCAACCGCGCCGACCTCGCCCGGTTCCTCGTCCAGACCGTCGAGGACGACGCCTGGATCCGCCAGGCGCCCCTGGTCTGGAACGCACGCCGCTGACCCACTCCGTGATCCGCATCCGCCTCATGCGCAACAGCGCTCCGAGCTCGGATGCGCCGTCCGTCGATCGCGACGCCGGACCGGAGTGACCTGACAGCAACCGGCACCCCACCTCCCGAGGAGCGCGAGGACACCAGCATGACCAGCACACTCAGCGGCAAGACCGCCCTCGTCACCGGATCCAGCCGCAGCATCGGCCGGGCCATCGCGCTCGGCCTCGCCCGCGAGGGGGCCCTGGCCGCCGTGCACTACGGACGCGACGAGCAGGCCGCCGAGCAGACCGTCGACCTCATCGAGAAGGAGGGCGGCCGGGCCTTCGCCGTCGGCGCGGAGCTGGGCACGCCCGGCGCCGTCGACCAGCTCCTCCACCAGCTGGAGGCAGGACAGCGCGACCACACCGGGGAGGCCGTCCTGGACATCCTGGTGAACAACGCCGCCGCGACGACGCCCGCCGGCAGCGCCCCGGAACAGGTGCCCGCCGAGCAGATCGACGAGATCTTCGCGGTCAACGCCAAGGCCCCCTTCTTCCTCGCCACCGACCGGGCGCGCTGGATCACCGGAGCCGCCCTCGACGCCACCGGCGGCAGCCTCCTCGGGGCGCAGCCCGCTCCGCCCCGTCCCGGCTCTTCCCCTCTCCCCGAAGGAGTCCACCGCTGATGAACGTCTTCCTGTGGATCGTGCAGGTCGTACTGGCCGGCATGTTCGCCATGGCCGGTGTCATGAAGGTCGCGCAGTCCAAGGACAAGCTCGTCGAGAAGCTGCCCTGGGTGGCCGACTTCTCGGCCGGCACCGTCCGCTTCATCGGCATCGTGGAACTCGCCGGCGCCCTCGGGCTGATCCTGCCCGCGGCCACCGGTATCGCCACCGTGCTGACGCCACTGGCCGCCGTCGGCCTCGGAGCGACGATGCTGCTCGCCGCGACGTACCACGCCCGGAAGAAGGAGTTCTCCGCGATCGGCTTCAACGCCGTCCTGCTGGTCCTCGCCGTCCTGGTGGCCTGGGGCCGCTTCGGCCCGTACGGCCTCTGAAGCCGCCCGTCACGAGAAAGAGAGTTCCCTGGATGAATGCCGGACAGGTCGACGCCGATCGATCCTCGAAGAAGGCTCGGTTCATCAAGCTCGGACCGGGCGAGGCCCTGGAGACCCGCGTCGACATCGCACCGCTCTACCTGCTCAAGGCGGGCGCCGCTCACACCGACGGCCAGTACTCGGTCCTCGAGGTGTCGGTGGGTCACGAACTCCCACTCCACATCCATGAGACCGCCGACGAACTCTTCTTCCTGTTGGACGGCACGCTCCGGGTGACCTTCGACGACGAGCAGCACGAGGTCGGCCCGGGCAGCTTCATGTTCCTGCCGGCGGGGGTTCCCCATGCGATCAAGCCGCTGGGGGAGCAGGGCCCCGGCAAAGTCGTGATGGGTGGGTCCTGAGCTGCGGTGATGTGGGGGGTGGGGGTGGGTGCGGACACAGGCTTGGCGTGATCATGAGGGTGTCGAATCCTTGCTCACGTCAGGAAGCCTGTGTCCGCAGTGTCAGTGTCTCCGATCGTTGCTGCTCTGGAAGGCCTGGAGGTCGGTCCTGACGCGGGGAGAGCCGCGCCGGTCGGTGAGGCGGCGGGGTTGTCGCTGGTGGAGGCCCTGTCGCGAGTGCCGGACCCGCGGAAACCACGCGGTGTCCGCCACGGTGTCCTCGCGGTGTTGCTACTGGGGGCGTGCGCGGTGTTGGCGGGGGCCCGGTCGTTCACCGCGATCGCCGAGTACGCCCATGACGTCGGCCGCGCCGTGCTGGACGTGCTCGGGGTGGGCGCGGTCGCTCCGCACGAGTCGACCATCCCGCCGGGTCCTGCAACGGGTCGACGCCTCGGCGCTGGAGGCGGCGTTGCAGTCCTGGGTGTTGCCCCAGCTCAGCGCCCAGCCGGCGGCGGAGGGCACACCCCGGCGAGAACAGCGTCGCGTGCTGGCCTTGGACGGCAAGACCCTGCGCGGCGCCCGCGTCCGTGCCGCCGACGGCAGGGTCTGGCTTCCGCATCTGGTGTCGGTGCTCGACCAGACCAGCGGTGGCGTGCTCGGCCAGGTTCAGGTCGCAGAGAAGGGCAGCGAGATCACCGCGTTCACCGCGCTGCTCGACCCCCTCGACCTCGACGATGTACTGGTCACCGCGGACGCTCTGCACACCCAGCGAGCCCACGCCGACTACCTACACCGCACGCGGCGGGCACTACCTGATGACGATCAAAGCGAACCAGCCCACGCTGCTGGCACGGGTACGGGCGCTGCCCTGGACCCAGATCGGCGTCGCTGATCGTCAACGCGGGCGTGGGCACGGCCGCGTCGAGACCCGCACGATCAGCGTGGTCAGCCTGCACCCCTGTCCCGACCTGGGCGCAGAGTTCTTCCCCCACGCATCCCAGGCGATCAAGCTGGTGCGCCGGCGTCGCCCACTGCGGCCTGGCGGGAAGTGGAGAACCGAGACCGCCTACGCGATCACCAGCCTGACCAGCACCGACGCCGATCCAGGACTGCTCGCCCGCTGGATCCGTGGGCACTGGTCGATCGAGAATCGCCTGCACTGGGTCCGTGATGTCTGCTTCGACGAAGACCGCGCCACCGCCCACACCGGTCACGCCCCGCAGGTCATGTCGGCGTTGCGGAACCTCGCGATCACCGC
>NZ_JAHLJA010000179.1:0-12367 GCF_020496245.1 Pseudonocardia sp. ICBG601
GCAGTGGTCCTGACTGCAGGACCGCGATGATCAGCAGGCTCCACTTGTCGCCGACGCGGTCGAGGGTCTGGCGGATGAAGTCCATGTGTTCGGCAGGAATGGCCGCACACGGCCCGATCGCCGCCGCTCCTGCTGCCGTCTCTCGTTCCGCGGTCGTCTCCATGACGCACATTCCTCTCCGGCACGCACACCGATGTGCCTTTTGTATCGCCTCCCATGCTGGTCCATCATGGCGTTACGCACAAGTCGTAAGTAATGGAGGCGCGTGATGAAGGTGGAGATCTGGTCCGAGGTGACCTGCCCGTGGTGCGGGCTGGGGAACCACCGGGTGGCCAGGGCCGTCGAGCGGTTCGAGCACTCGGACGAGGTGGACCTGGTCCACCACTCGTTCCCGCTCAGCGGCAGCTTCCCGGAGGGGCGCACCTTCTCCGTCCGTGAGGCCCTGCTCCGCCAGCACGGTATCGGCGGCGACCGGGCCGAGGCCTCGACCCGGCGGATCGAGAAGCTCGCCGAGAGCGAGGGCCTGACCCCCTACCGGGTGCTGGACAACGAGGTCGGCAACACCGATCTGGCGCACGAGTTCCTCGCCCACGCCAGCGCCCAGGGCCGCAACCGCGAGGCCTGGGACCTGATCTTCGGGACCTACTTCGGCAGGGCCGAGCCGGTCTTCTCCCCGGAGGACCTGCTGGGTCTGTCCGACGAGCTCGGCCTGGACCGCGAGCAGACCCGCCAGGCCCTGACCGACCGCCGCTACCGCCGGCAGGTCCGCGACGACGCGGCCCGCGCCCAGCGCCTGGGGGCGGCCGGTGCGCCGTTCATCGTCGTCGACGGCCGCTACGGCGTGCCCGGCGCCCAGGACAGCGACAGCCTCCTCGAGCTGCTGCGCACGGCCTGGGACGACAGCCCCCCCCTGACCCTCGCCACCGCCGGCGGCGATGCCCCGGTCTGCGGACCGAACGGCTGCGCCGTCCCCGAGCGCGCCTGATCCACCCCCTGAACTCACCCCTGCACTCCTCGAAAGGCACTGCGATCACCATGAGCACCCTGCTGGTCCTCGGCGGCAGCGGCCGCACCGGCGCCCACGTGCTGGAGCATGCGGCCCGGCGCGGCCACCTCGTCCGCGCGCTGGTCCGCAACCCCGACGCGGTGCGGGCGCCGGCCGGCGTCGAGCTGGTCCAGGGCACCCCCGCGAACATCGACGACATCCGCCGGGCCGCGAAAGGCACCGAGGCGGTGATCAGCGTGCTGAACAACGCCCGCGCGTCCGACAACCCGTGGGCCAAGCCGGTCAGCCCGCCGACGTTCATGGCCGACGCCGCCCGCGACACCCTCACCGTCATGGGCGAGCAGGGCATCCGCCGCATCGTGTTGACCTCCACCCAGGGCGCGGGCGACGACTGGGCTCGGCTCAACCCGCTGGTCAAGGCGTTCATCACGCTGTCGAACGTCAAGGTGGGCTTCGACGACCACACCGGCGTCGACCAGGTCGTGCGCGCCTCGTCCGACGTCGACTGGACCCTGGCTCGCGCCGTCGCCCTGACCGACAAGCCCGCCTCCGGTCCCGTGCGAGCGGCCGAGGCCGGCACCGAGAAGCCCGGCACGACGATCAACCGCGCCGACCTCGCCCGGTTCCTCGTCCAGACCGTCGAGGACGACGCCTGGATCCGCCAGGCGCCCCTGGTCTGGAACGCACGCCGCTGACCCACTCCGTGATCCGCATCCGCCTCATGCGCAACAGCGCTCCGAGCTCGGATGCGCCGTCCGTCGATCGCGACGCCGGACCGGAGTGACCTGACAGCAACCGGCACCCCACCTCCCGAGGAGCGCGAGGACACCAGCATGACCAGCACACTCAGCGGCAAGACCGCCCTCGTCACCGGATCCAGCCGCAGCATCGGCCGGGCCATCGCGCTCGGCCTCGCCCGCGAGGGGGCCCTGGCCGCCGTGCACTACGGACGCGACGAGCAGGCCGCCGAGCAGACCGTCGACCTCATCGAGAAGGAGGGCGGCCGGGCCTTCGCCGTCGGCGCGGAGCTGGGCACGCCCGGCGCCGTCGACCAGCTCCTCCACCAGCTGGAGGCAGGACAGCGCGACCACACCGGGGAGGCCGTCCTGGACATCCTGGTGAACAACGCCGCCGCGACGACGCCCGCCGGCAGCGCCCCGGAACAGGTGCCCGCCGAGCAGATCGACGAGATCTTCGCGGTCAACGCCAAGGCCCCCTTCTTCCTCGCCACCGACCGGGCGCGCTGGATCACCGGAGCCGCCCTCGACGCCACCGGCGGCAGCCTCCTCGGGGCGCAGCCCGCTCCGCCCCGTCCCGGCTCTTCCCCTCTCCCCGAAGGAGTCCACCGCTGATGAACGTCTTCCTGTGGATCGTGCAGGTCGTACTGGCCGGCATGTTCGCCATGGCCGGTGTCATGAAGGTCGCGCAGTCCAAGGACAAGCTCGTCGAGAAGCTGCCCTGGGTGGCCGACTTCTCGGCCGGCACCGTCCGCTTCATCGGCATCGTGGAACTCGCCGGCGCCCTCGGGCTGATCCTGCCCGCGGCCACCGGTATCGCCACCGTGCTGACGCCACTGGCCGCCGTCGGCCTCGGAGCGACGATGCTGCTCGCCGCGACGTACCACGCCCGGAAGAAGGAGTTCTCCGCGATCGGCTTCAACGCCGTCCTGCTGGTCCTCGCCGTCCTGGTGGCCTGGGGCCGCTTCGGCCCGTACGGCCTCTGAAGCCGCCCGTCACGAGAAAGAGAGTTCCCTGGATGAATGCCGGACAGGTCGACGCCGATCGATCCTCGAAGAAGGCTCGGTTCATCAAGCTCGGACCGGGCGAGGCCCTGGAGACCCGCGTCGACATCGCACCGCTCTACCTGCTCAAGGCGGGCGCCGCTCACACCGACGGCCAGTACTCGGTCCTCGAGGTGTCGGTGGGTCACGAACTCCCACTCCACATCCATGAGACCGCCGACGAACTCTTCTTCCTGTTGGACGGCACGCTCCGGGTGACCTTCGACGACGAGCAGCACGAGGTCGGCCCGGGCAGCTTCATGTTCCTGCCGGCGGGGGTTCCCCATGCGATCAAGCCGCTGGGGGAGCAGGGCCCCGGCAAAGTCGTGATGGGTGGGTCCTGAGCTGCGGTGATGTGGGGGGTGGGGGTGGGTGCGGACACAGGCTTGGCGTGATCATGAGGGTGTCGAATCCTTGCTCACGTCAGGAAGCCTGTGTCCGCAGTGTCAGTGTCTCCGATCGTTGCTGCTCTGGAAGGCCTGGAGGTCGGTCCTGACGCGGGGAGAGCCGCGCCGGTCGGTGAGGCGGCGGGGTTGTCGCTGGTGGAGGCCCTGTCGCGAGTGCCGGACCCGCGGAAACCACGCGGTGTCCGCCACGGTGTCCTCGCGGTGTTGCTACTGGGGGCGTGCGCGGTGTTGGCGGGGGCCCGGTCGTTCACCGCGATCGCCGAGTACGCCCATGACGTCGGCCGCGCCGTGCTGGACGTGCTCGGGGTGGGCGCGGTCGCTCCGCACGAGTCGACCATCCGCCGGGTCCTGCAACGGGTCGACGCCTCGGCGCTGGAGGCGGCGTTGCAGTCCTGGGTGTTGCCCCAGCTCAGCGCCCAGCCGGCGGCGGAGGGCACACCCCGGCGAGAACAGCGTCGCGTGCTGGCCTTGGACGGCAAGACCCTGCGCGGCGCCCGCGTCCGTGCCGCCGACGGCAGGGTCTGGCTTCCGCATCTGGTGTCGGTGCTCGACCAGACCAGCGGTGGCGTGCTCGGCCAGGTTCAGGTCGCAGAGAAGGGCAGCGAGATCACCGCGTTCACCGCGCTGCTCGACCCCCTCGACCTCGACGATGTACTGGTCACCGCGGACGCTCTGCACACCCAGCGAGCCCACGCCGACTACCTACACCGCCGCGGCGGGCACTACCTGATGACGATCAAAGCGAACCAGCCCACGCTGCTCGCGCGGGTACGGGCGCTGCCCTGGACCCAGATCGGCGTCGCTGATCGTCAACGCGGGCGTGGGCACGGCCGCGTCGAGACCCGCACGATCAGCGTGGTCAGCCTGCACCCCTGTCCCGACCTGGGCGCAGAGTTCTTCCCCCACGCATCCCAGGCGATCAAGCTGGTGCGCCGGCGTCGCCCACTGCGGCCTGGCGGGAAGTGGAGAACCGAGACCGCCTACGCGATCACCAGCCTGACCAGCACCGACGCCGATCCAGGACTGCTCGCCCGCTGGATCCGTGGGCACTGGTCGATCGAGAATCGCCTGCACTGGGTCCGTGATGTCTGCTTCGACGAAGACCGCGCCACCGCCCACACCGGTCACGCCCCGCAGGTCATGTCGGCGTTGCGGAACCTCGCGATCACCGCGCTACGCCTGCACGGCGTCAGCAACATCGCCGCAGCACTCCGCCACCACGCCCGCGACCCCCATCGACCACTGACCACCTACAAGATCATCTAGCGACTTTGCCGGGGCCCTGACGACCAGATACAGACTTCGAGGGCTACACGCGGAGACCGCGAACACCGCTATTCGCTTTCCTTCGACATCTCACGCCTGGCCCGCCGCTTCTTTATCGCACGCACGATTGTAAGCGTCAGAACTACTCCAACTTGCATATGGAACATTCCCTGCTTCCACAGGACGTGAATATTTCCGACCACGAACTGAGTGCATACCCAGATCGCCAGGCCAAGCCATGCCCCACGAAGAGCAAAGGAAAGCCGCTTCACCACTTCATGTTCAGAAATACCATTCTGCATGCCTGTACTCCCAGATCAGCACGCCGCTACAGCGCCCGTAAGCCCGCCGCCGATCCCGCCACCAACAGCACCAATAGCTCCTCCGGGGACGGAACCGGCAATAGGAATCGTCACTGCCCCCACAGCAGCCCCGCCAAGCCCAACCGTCGTTGCCCCAGAGACAGCGCCACCAGCAATACCGGCAGCGCACTTCCCCCAGTCCTTCCACCACCCATAGGGAACGGCTTTGTCTCCTGGACTCTGATCATGAGATGACGGAATCACTCGAACAACCGAAGGAGACACCAGTTCATACTGCAAACGAACAGTCCCACGCTGATCGCTCGAAGCCGTCGAGGGGAGAGTTTCGAGAGTGTCGTTCCCGAGCTTCAGGGTCGTAACACTTCCCTGCTTTACGAAATGAACTTCAGGCGACACTTTCAGCAGCAACGTTTCGCCATCAGCCTGCGCCGTGTAAGTAAAATGATCCGGACTGGGCGACAGTGATGCAAAGCTATTGCCAACCTCGGCCGCCCCCTCGGCGAAATGCGCAGATTCAGCCGAAGCGATCCCAGTGGCCGACCCCATCGCAACAGCGACAGTCAACACAGTCCCGATAACACGAGACGCACACGCGAACTTCTTCGTTCCCATGACCGCATGGGAACACACCCCCCCCCGTTGGTCAAGAAGCATCCTTCGGCGTAATCATGTGAACACGCTCAGCCACTACGGACAGATACACCCAAACCAGCTCAAACCACCCACTCCCGTCGCAGTCAGTTGACCTTGACCTTTACCTTTTCCAAACCATGGAACTACGTACTGACGATCATGGCCGCTCCGCGACCACCTGCCGCTGGGTCGGGCTGGCGCCCGACACCTCGACCGACCGTCAGCGAAGCAGGGTGGTTGAAGTGTCGGGCGCCAGCCCGACCCACCGGGCACCACCACCACAGGTCCACCCGCCATGACCGACCGGACCCACCCCCGAAGCGCGTCAATACCGCCTCTCAGGCGCTTCCAGCCAGGTCAAAGCCCCATCAAAGCCGATCAGCACGTCTCCTCACCCGCCCCCGGCGTCCGTCACAGGGCCACCATCAGCCCGGCACGACGACCCGAGAGCCCCCAGGCCCGAACCCCCGGAGATGATCTATGCAAATCCGGGGAAATCCGGGCCGCTAATAAGCAAATCCGAGACCCAAGACGATCTCCAGCGACAGGGTCGGGCACCGACCCAGACGATGCCCGACCTCTCACGACAGCGCGGCACCGAACCTAACCTCAACCACTCACACCTAACGTCCAGCAAACGCAACAGTCAGCCGCTCCACCCGCCGAAACAGCTCGCCGCACGAATCAACAATCCCACCCCCCCAACACTCGCCTGAAATCGCGGAGCCAGTCGCGCCAACACCGTGCTCAGCCCCGGACTGGTCCTAGCGCAAAAGGGTCTGCATCCGTAACGCTCACAACCGCAGCCCTCCGGCACCACAAGCAGCAAAAGAGAGGCCGGGGGGACGCTCAGCAACATCTACGGAACACCGCAACCTGGGGCGCCGGTAAGGGAGTTGTCACCAGCCGCAAACGAGTCGATCATTGCTGGTCAGCGGGTTTATTTTCGGTGAGGTTGCGGTAGAGGGTGGCGCGGCTGACGCCGAACGCGGCTGCGATCTGGTCGGCGGTCTGGCCGGTGTCGAGGGCGGCCTGGGCCGCGGCGAGCTGGTTGGGGTCGAGTTTGCGGGGTCGGCCGGGCAGTTTGCCCGTGGCTGCGGTGGCCTCGCGGGCGTGGGCGGCGCGTTCGCGCATGAACACTCGTTCCATGTGTGCGAACAGCGCCAGTAGCGCGACGGCGAGTTCGGCCATCGGCGAGTCGTCGGTGGTGTCGATCGGGATCGGGTCCTTCAGGGTCTTGATCCCGATGCCCTGCTCGCGCAGCTCGTGCACGACGTTGAGGCATTCGCGCAGATTGCGGCCGAGTCGGTCGAGGTTGGTCGCGATGATCGTGTCGCCGGAGCGGGCGTAGCGGCGCAGCTCGGTGAAGCCGGGCCGGTCGATGGTGGCGCCGGTCTTCTTGTCGGTGTAGATCCGCTCGTCGGGTATGCCGTGGTGGCCCAGGGCGTCGAGCTGTCGTTCGAGGTCCTGGTGTGTGGTCGAGCCGCGGGCGTAGCCCAGTTCCATCACGTCACCGTCCTGGCCTGGTCCCGGTCGGCATCCAGGGCGGCGGCGATCCGCGGGTCGGTAATGGCGGACTCGCCGGTCATGATCGTCTCGTTTCCTCCCGCAACTGTCTCATAAGTTTACCATGTGGCCGTGTTTCGAGGCGGTGTTTCGACGTTAGATTGTGAGACAGCGTGACCTGGGGTGATGTCGATGTCCGAACTCGCCTGCACGCTGTCGCGGAACCTTGGTTTCGAGACCGGCCAGTCAGCCGCTGGAGGCGGCGGCGGCCAGGCGCAGACGGGCGTCCATGTTCAGCCGCACCTCGCCGTAGGGCAGCACGTGCGCCCAGAACAGCGGCGTCAGCCCGCGCCGATCCTCAGCGGTGAGCGCGTCGTCCCACTCGGAGCCAGCGAGCAGGTCCTGGATCATCAGGGTGTTCACGTACACCAGGGCGGCCTGCAAGATCCGCAGGCACAGCACGCTCATCTCCTGCTCGTCGCGCCGGTTGGTGGCCAGGTCCCCGCCCTTGCCGTAGAAGATGACCGCGTTGGCCCGATTCCACGACTCGACCACGTTCAGGCCCTCGTGGATCTCTCGCTGGAGTGCCCGGCTGTGCAGGTAACGGGCCAAGAAGATGGTCTTTTGCGCCCGGCCCAGCTCGATCATCGCCTGGTAGGTCGGGTGCGCTGCGTTGGCCTTCATGAATCGCCGCAGGATCGCCTCGGTCGAGGCGGTGCCCACGCGGATCGCGGTGGCGTACTTGAGCATCTGGTCGTACTGCTCAGCGATGCGGTCCCACCGGACCGGGCGGGTCATCGCCGGTGCCAGACCCGGCCAGGCGTCTGGCTCGCCAGCAGCCGGGCGGTACAGCTTGACCTTGTTGATCCGCTTGATCCTCGGCAGCAGGTCGAACCCGAGCAGCTTCGTGATGCCGAACCCGATCTCGGACTGACCATGCGTGTCCACGTAATTGGCCTCGACCTGCATGTCGGTGCCATGCCGGATCGCGCCGTCGACCATCGCGTGCACCTCGGAGGCCGAGCAGTTCAGCCGCTGCGAGTGGATCACCACGGAGCCGCGCTCGACGTGCCAGTAGATCAGCACCCCTCGGCCGCCGTAGCGGGAGTGCCACTCGGTGAAGATGTTCTGGTCGAACGCGCCGAAGTGAGTCGAGTCGCTGGCCACGGCGGTGGATCCGTCGCCCCACAGTGTCTGCTGGCGGGCGGCGAAGGTGGCGTTGGCGATCTCGATCGCGATCTGCCGCGCGGCCTCGGTGCTCAGGTAGCGGCGCCGGGCGTAGCGAATCTCGTCCTCGGAATGCCCGTGCTCGCCGCCGGCGACCGCACGGATGCCGGTGTTGGTGCCGTACCCGTAGATAGCCAGCAGCAACCGCTCGGCCAGCACGTGCTCGGGCAAGGTGCCGCGGTCGGCGACCGAGGTCACCGCCGACAGGCAGCCGGTGCGCAGCACCGCCTCCTTGAGCATGTCGATCAGCGGCACCGTGCCCCACCGG
This sequence comes from Pseudonocardia sp. ICBG601, assembly GCF_020496245.1. Lineage (NCBI taxonomy): Bacteria > Bacillati > Actinomycetota > Actinomycetes > Pseudonocardiales > Pseudonocardiaceae > Pseudonocardia > Pseudonocardia sp. ICBG601. The sequence continues at coordinate 8,417 of NZ_JAHLJA010000179.1, forward strand.
GCCTGCACAGCCTGCTTGAGCCGGCGCAGGTTGCGCGGCTCCGGCGAGGCCTCCAGCGGGGCCAGCTTGACCGCGCCAGCCGCGCGGTCGCTAATCGACAACCAATCGCAGCCCGGCAGGGCGGTGTGCAGGGCCTCCAGCTCGGCGCGCATCTCGGCTTGCAGGTCGGCGATGAACTGGCTGGGGTCCAGCGGCTTGCGCAGCGCCTGGTAGTGCTCGACGCGATGGTCCTCGAAATCGGTCGGAAGGTCTTCGGCCGGGTTGCGCCAGGTGTCCGCGCCGACGACCCAGATTTCCTTGCACCGCAACTGCTCGCGTAGCGCCTGGAAGGTGCACACCTCGTAGACCATGCGCACGACCCGTTGCCGGCGGCGCTTGTCGTCCTTGTAAACCAGCGCCTCCCAGTCCTCGCTCAGGCCGCGATGGACCGGGATGTGCTCGCCGGCCGGGTAGTAGTGCAGGTTCCCGGCGCTGGCGTAGCGGGTGATCAGCTCCAGCGCGTCGAGCACCGGCCGGTGGGTGGTGTTGTTGCTGCGGAACTCCAGCACGTCCAGCAGCTTGATCAGCCCAGTCCGGTAGTGGTTGGTGTAGGAGCCCTTCAGCGTGGCCTTCACGGTGCGCTGGTAGGTCGGCCCGGAGGACTTGAACTCCGCGATCAGGTCGGCCAGCACGGCCTGCGGCGCGACCGGGAACACGGTGTCGCGCACGAGCTGGTCGCCGGCGTTCACGGTCGCCTCGGCGACCCGGAACAGCAAGTTCTCCTTGCCGGTGACCCGCTTGAACTCCTTGATCAGCTCCTTGGTCACCCGGACCTCGGCGCGGGCGTTGATCCGGTGCACGGTGGAGATCAGCAGCTCGACCAGCGTGTCGGTGATCTCCCGTTCCCGGCAGTGCAACAACGCCGCCAGCAGGGCCAGCGTCACCTCAGGCGCGTGTCCGCGCAGGTGGCTGGGCGCCTCGACCGCCGCCCGCGCCCGCCAGGCGGCGACCACCTTCGGGGCGATGTCGGCGAACACGCCGGCTGACAGGCCGACCGCCCGTACCGCTTCCAGCTTGGCGATCTCGGTCAACATCGTGTTCAGGCTGACGTTGCCCGGATCGGACCGGATCGAGGCCAGCACCGCCGGCCCGTCACCGTCCCCGCCGGGTTGGCCGTCGTCATCGGCACCGGCCGCGACCAAGGCGAACAGCCGAACGCGCACCGCCTCGGATAAGCGGATCGCCACCCGTGCGAACAGCAGCTCCTCGCCGCGGTGCAGCGCCGAGCGCACGATCCGGTCGACGCGGCCGCCGGTGGGCGGCTCGATACGTTCCTCCCGGCACCGGTCCAGCAGCTGGTCACGGACACGTTCAGCGCCGCGCTCGGTCTGGGTGACGGTGGTGACCAGCCACTCGGTGAGCTTGTCGGCGTCGGCGACGCTGCACTCCCGGAACCCCAGTGTCCGGCGAATCTGGCTGCGATGGAACTCGATCGTGCGGCCGGACCAGTCGTAGAACGCCAGCTCGGTCACCGGCACACCGACCTGCCGGGCCACGTAGTCCACAGCGGCGTCGGGGATCTCGCTCCGGCTGCGGGGAAACCGGCCGTGCTCGGTGTAAAAGCGCAGCAACACCGCGAACCCGAGCCGCGTCGCGCCACGCTTGCCGGCCACCATCGCCAGCTCGGCCTCGACCAGCGTCCACCGATCGATCAGTTCGTCCTGACCCAGCTCACGCGCCACGCACGGACGCTACTCCCACCCCCCGGACACCGCCGCGACCAGAGATTCAGGGTCAAGCCCCCAGCGCTCGTTTGCGGCTGATGACACGATCCTTACCGGCACCCCGACATCAGCGCCACCGAGCTGTGCCGCCGGTTGGGCATCCACCGGAACCGGCCGATCGAGATCGTGTCGCGTCGGTTCCCCTGCTCGACCCTGTTCGGGTTCTGGGTCAAGACCAAGACCGTCGACCTGATCATCCACTCGCACGACCTGTCCGCGACCCAGCGCGACCACAGCATCCGGCACGAGACCGGACACATCGTCGCCGACCACACCGGGCAGACCACCCCCGAGCACAGCGAGATGCTGCGCATCCTGATGCCCACCCTCGACCCGGACGCCGTGGTCACCTACCTGGCCCGGACCGGGCACTACGTCGGCGCCGAATGGGAAGCCGAGACCTTCGCCCACATCCTCACCGAAGCCGCCTACACCCGCGCCCGGCAACGCGGGCGAGGCTTCTTCGAAACCGGGCTGTCCGGCCCTGTCCGCAGCATCTAGACAGCACTAGACGCCTTCACACAGCGACGATCGACAGGCAGGACGGTTCATTGGGATCGCTCGGCGGGATCATCCTCTGGGTAGCACTACTGATCTTGACCGGCTGGCGGTTGGCCGTCCTCGCCCGCGCCGACGAGCCCGCCGACTGGCACAAGGCCGTCGCGCTGCTGTTCGCGATCGCGGCCGCGTCGAACACCTTCAGTCTGCCACCGGTCAAAGCAGCGCTCGATACCGTGACACCCGGCCTGAGCTACCTGTGCGGCTACGTCCTGCTGGCCATCATGTACAGCGGCTTCGTCTACCTGTTCGCATCCGGCGAGAAGGCCCGGCCCCGCTGGGTGCGGTCGTTCCCCACCCAGCTCTCCATCGCCCTCGCCGTGTCCGCTGTCGTCGCGGGCCTGTGGCTGGCCACCCCCGCCGCCGAGCGCGCGACCCGGCTGCTCGACCTCGGCCGCCAGGACACGCCACTGCCCTACCTCGGGGTCTTCGTCCTCGGCAGCTACCTACTCGCCGCCAGCGCTCTCTGCGCCGCTCTGGCCTGGGGAGAGTCCCGCTACACCGTGCGCTGCGCACGCGGCGGCTACACCCTCGCCGGGATCGGCATGGCCGTCACCGGATTCGGCGGCGTCATCCTCCGTGTCCCGCTCGTCGCCGCCGCTTGGGCCACCCACACCCCGATCACCGACGCCGCGAACCTCCTACCACGCATCCTCAACCTCGCCGGGATCGCGCTACTACTGATCGGCCTCGGCATCGTCGCCGCCCACGACTCGGTCGAGCCCCGGCGGGCGTTCCTCGCGCTGCGACCGCTCTACCGAGCGCTCTGCGCTGTCTATCCGAAGCTCGCGCTCCGACCACCGGAGTCGTTCACCCGGGAACTGCTGCTCAGCAACGCCGAGATGCGTGACCGGTGGCCGCACCGCGCGATCGCCTGCCAAGACGGCCTCCTCCCCGTCGGGGCGCACGTCGCCCCCACCGACACCCACACCGACACGGCCCTCGACATCGACGAACAAGCCCGGCTCGTCCTGCTCGGTCTCGACCGCGCCGCACGCGGCGACGACCCCGGGAACCCCGACCAGCCCTGCCGCTTCGCCGTCCCAGCCGACGCCCACAACGTCGGCTTCGACAGCGAAGTCGAACACCTCATCGCCCTGTCCCGCGCCATCGCCCGCCAACAGAAGAAGCAGGCGCCGAGCCCCGACCGGGTCATCCGAAAAATCGGATGACCCCCTGCCCACCAGCACAAACACCCACCCAGGAGACTCACGTGTCTGTCGTGAAGATCAACGCCATCACCGTCCCCGACGGAGCCGGACCGGAGCTGGAGGCCCGGTTCGCCGCCCGCTTCGCTCAGGGCTGCATGAACGAGGTGCCCGGGTTCCTCGGCTACGAGCTGCTCCGCCCCGTCGCGGGCGACACCCGGTACTTCGTCTACACCCGCTGGGAGCACGACGCCGCCTTCCAGGCATGGCGCACCGTCGGCGCCGCGGCCGCGCACTGCGACAGCGACAGCGACCGCCCGCAGGTCGGGACCGGCGCTGACCTGCTGGAATTCGAAACCGTCCCCCTCGGAACCGCATCTGACACAGCACCTGGGACGGCATCTGAGGAAGGGACCGCGACCGCATGACCACCGCCACCGGGCTCCGTGTCCTCGCCGCCACCGGCGCCGCCGCGCTCACGC
>NZ_JAHLJA010000180.1:0-15154 GCF_020496245.1 Pseudonocardia sp. ICBG601
GGCGTCGGTGCTGGACCAGGTTCCGCTGGTCGGGGTCTTGGTGCCGGAGTGTGTGACCTGGTCGTACTGGGCGCCGTCCTGGCTGTCGGCGTGGCTGTCGGGGTCGTCTGCTGGAGGTGCGTCGTGAACGCGGCAGGGTGGGCGTCGACCGGGGTCGTCGCGGCGTTGGCGCTGGTCCTGGCGGGTGGTTGAAGTACAACGGCAACTGCGCGAAGACCTCGACCGCGCTGTTCTTGGTCGCGGGGACCGGGATCGGTGGTGTCCTGGGGACGCTGTTGGGGCGGGTGTTCACGACGCTGTCGGGGGCGACCTCGACGGTCACCCAGCTGTTGGGCGTCGCTGGGGGGACGGTGTTGGCCGCGGTGTGTGTGATCGCGACCTTGGAGGTCGTGGTGAAGGGCATCGTGCCGAAGACCGCGCGCCCGAAGTCGTGGCATCCGTGGCTGGCGTTGACCGCGCCGACCCTCGCGGTGGCGTCCGGTGCGCCGTTGCTGGCTGGTTTTTACAGCGTCCTGGCCCGAGGTGTGGGTGGTGCGGGAGCGGTGGCCTCGACGTGGATCACCGGGTGATGCGCGGTGGAGACGATTCTGCTGGTGTCCCTGCTGGTGTGGGGCCTGGCGAGATACGCGGGTGCCGAGGTGATCGCGACCGCGCGAGGCACGGAGCCGCCGCGGTTGGCGGATCGTCGGCGGCGGGCGGAGCGTGCGCATGAGCGCCGCATGGCGAAAGACGCCCGCCGGTCAGGTCCGACGATCGCTGAGGCGCTGGCCGCGCGGGTGGCGGAGCGGATCGCGCACCCGCGGGGACGGCGCGCCCCGGGTCCGGCACGGCGCGCGGTGGGTGCGTGGTGGGCCGACGGCTGGGACTACGCCACCGACCGCCGCCGACAGCGTCACGAGCAGGCCGCCGCAGGGCAGCTACGTCGGCAGCGGTGGGCCCGCGCTGTCCGCGACCGCGTCGGGCAGAGGCCCCGCCGTCCGGGTGCGGGTGGTCGTGGCGAGTGGACGCCTCGCCCGGGCACGCCGGGACCTGCGGCCCGCGCCGGCGACCGGGCTCCGGCGGCCGGGCCGATGGTGATCACCGTCGACCCGCCTGCCGCCCCCGAGACCGAGCCGGCCCCGGGGGCGCCGGTTCCCGAGCCGGTGCCCGCGGAGAAGAAGGCTGAGGACCCGCCCGCCAGCGTCGGCGGCAGCGTTCCCGAGACCGAGACCGAGACCGAGACCGAGACCGGGCCGGGGTGGGCGACGGTGCATCCACTCCGCCCCGCCCCGGCCAGTACAACCGACAGCCCTGTGACCAGCAGTAATGATGGAGAGGAAGATTCGATGACCGCAACCAACACCACGACCATGGCGAGTGGGGAGACGCTGGATCCGGGTAGTGCGCATCATTTCTGTGAGCAGATGCGGTCGTTGGGGGAGCGGATGTTCTCAGAGATCGAGCAGTCGGTGTCGTCGTTGTCCGCGGCGGGTGTGTCGGGCGCTCCGATCGCGCTGTTGTCGCAGATGCAGGAGCACGCGGCGCTGTTCCGCGACAGCGCGGGCAGCGCTCAGAGCCATTTTGCGCGGCATCTGTCGACCCAGGACCAGGTCCTCTCGGACGACTCCCTGGCCGCGACGGTGTCGGGCACCTACATCGGCACCCGCACCTGATGGTTCTGCCCTGGCCTGGGAGTTCTCCCAGGCCAGGGTGTCAGCCCCGTCCTCGAAACCGGTACGCGCGTACTGGTTGTCGGGTGTCCGTGTCGCGGCGGTGCGGGGCACCACCGAACCGTGCTGAACAGAATCGGTCCGTGAACGACCACCTGGAGGGATATCGATGACGGTGTCGGCAGAGTCTGCGGCTCTCACTCCGGAGGTCCTGGCTGCGGCGTTGCAGCGCCTGACTGCTGACACTGTCGTCGAGCCTGTCGACGGTGTGGGTGGGGAGGTGGTGGTGCGCCGCCCGGGTTCGGTGTTGCGTCGGGAAACGCCTGGTCAGGCTGCTGTGAGTGATCGGGTGGAGCGGGTTCGGGCTGGGGTGTGGGCGCGGCGGGTGCCGTATCTGGCGACCGCGGCGACCGCGGCGGCCGGGACCCTGGGCTGGGCCTTGTGCGACCTGGTCGCCGCCTCGGATGGGCCAGGTGCGGCGGCCGCGGCCGCGGCCGGTCTCGGCCTCACGGTGTCCGCCGGTCTGGCCGGGGCTCGGGCATGGTGGCGCCGCCGTGTCCCGGCGTCCTGGCGGAAGGTGTCGTGGGCGGGTGTCGCGGGTGCGGGGGCGTGGGTGGGTGCGGCGGCGTTGACCGGGCCGGCCGACCCGACTCTGCTCGGGGTACTCGCGGCGGGCTCGGCGGCGTGTTGGTCGGGCTGGATGGCGGCGCATCCGGTCACCGTGCCCACGGCCGGCCCGGCCTTGCCGGACGAGGACGTGGCGGGTGATGTGGGGGACCGTCTTGCGCGACGGTGGGCTGACAACGTCGCCCGCCGCGGGAAAGCGCTCCCGGACTCGCTGCTCACCGACCGGGTGGAGACCGGCCGGGCGATCCGCTGGACGGTGCGCACCCCGCCCGGTGAGCTGTGTTTCGACGACATCCTGGGGCGTCGGTCTCGGATCGCTTCGGCGTTGGGTGTGTCGGGGAAACACCTGGTGGTGGAGCCGTTCCCGGACGATGAGGGCTGGGCGGTGTTGACGGTGATCACGGCGGATGTGTTGTCGGCGGGGATCGCCTATACCGGGCCGCGGTATGAGGCCGGCGCCGTCGCGCTTGGGCCGTATGCCGACGGGGATGGGGAGATGGTCTTTCATGCGGTGGAGGCGGTCGGTGTCCGTAACGGGCTGGTGACCGGGGAGCCGGGGCAGGGCCCCGGCAAAGTCGTGATGGGTGGGTCCTGAGCTGCGGTGATGTGGGGGGTGGGGGTGGGTGCGGACACAGGCTTGGCGTGATCATGAGGGTGTCGAATCCTTGCTCACGTCAGGAAGCCTGTGTCCGCAGTGTCAGTGTCTCCGATCGTTGCTGCTCTGGAAGGCCTGGAGGTCGGTCCTGACGCGGGGAGAGCCGCGCCGGTCGGTGAGGCGGCGGGGTTGTCGCTGGTGGAGGCCCTGTCGCGAGTGCCGGACCCGCGGAAACCACGCGGTGTCCGCCACGGTGTCCTCGCGGTGTTGCTACTGGGGGCGTGCGCGGTGTTGGCGGGGGCCCGGTCGTTCACCGCGATCGCCGAGTACGCCCATGACGTCGGCCGCGCCGTGCTGGACGTGCTCGGGGTGGGCGCGGTCGCTCCGCACGAGTCGACCATCCGCCGGGTCCTGCAACGGGTCGACGCCTCGGCGCTGGAGGCGGCGTTGCAGTCCTGGGTGTTGCCCCAGCTCAGCGCCCAGCCGGCGGCGGAGGGCACACCCCGGCGAGAACAGCGTCGCGTGCTGGCCTTGGACGGCAAGACCCTGCGCGGCGCCCGCGTCCGTGCCGCCGACGGCAGGGTCTGGCTCCCGCATCTGGTGTCGGTGCTCGACCAGACCAGCGGTGGCGTGCTCGGCCAGGTTCAGGTCGCAGAGAAGGGCAGCGAGATCACCGCGTTCACCGCGCTGCTCGACCCCCTCGACCTCGACGATGTACTGGTCACCGCGGACGCTCTGCACACCCAGCGAGCCCACGCCGACTACCTACACCGCCGCGGCGGGCACTACCTGATGACGATCAAAGCGAACCAGCCCACGCTGCTGGCACGGGTACGGGCGCTGCCCTGGACCCAGATCGGCGTCGCTGATCGTCAACGCGGGCGTGGGCACGGCCGCGTCGAGACCCGCACGATCAGCGTGGTCAGCCTGCACCCCTGTCCCGACCTGGGCGCAGAGTTCTTCCCCCACGCATCCCAGGCGATCAAGCTGGTGCGCCGGCGTCGCCCACTGCGGCCTGGCGGGAAGTGGAGAACCGAGACCGCCTACGCGATCACCAGCCTGACCAGCACCGACGCCGATCCAGGACTGCTCGCCCGCTGGATCCGTGGGCACTGGTCGATCGAGAATCGCCTGCACTGGGTCCGTGATGTCTGCTTCGACGAAGACCGCGCCACCGCCCACACCGGTCACGCCCCGCAGGTCATGTCGGCGTTGCGGAACCTCGCGATCACCGCGCTACGCCTGCACGGCGTCAGCAACATCGCCGCAGCACTCCGCCACCACGCCCGCGACCCCCATCGACCACTGACCACCTACAAGATCATCTAGCGACTTTGCCGGGGCCCTGGGAGCCGGGGTCGGGCAAGTCGGCGTGTTTGGAGGCGATCGGTCTCGGCCTCGCCGCGTCGGGGTGTTGGCATGTGTTCTTCGGTGACGGCGACCCCGACGGCGGTTCGTCGCCGGTGCTCAACGATGTCGCCGATTGGGCCGAGTCCGGTCCGGACGGTGTCCTGGCCCAGCTGGCCGCGGTGGAGGCCGCTCTGGAGGTGCGGTCGCTGCTGAAGTCCACGCTCACCGAGGGTCCGCCGTCGGAGGACGGTGAGCCGGCGTTGGTGCCGATCACCGATCCGGCGGCCCAGTCCCCGGCGCGCAAGCTGCTGCCCACCCCGGAGCTGCCGGGCCTGATGTGGATTATCGATGAGTTGCATCGGCTCTCGACGCATCCGCACATGGTCGCGGCGGATTTCATCGGCCGGTTGGAGCGGGTGGTGCGGATCGGCCGTAAATACGGCGTCGGGCTGGTGGTGGGGACGCAGTCGTTGCTGGCGCCGGACTTCGGGCAGTCCACGGTGCTGCGGAGTTTCCTGACTGCACGGAACCTGTTCGCTTTCCGCAACATGAACCGCAGCGAGAACGCCGTGATCGACGGTCTCGCGGTCGCCCCCACGAGCTTGCCGTCGGGTGGTGGGTATTGCTTCGCGAACTCGGGTGGGCGGATGACGATGGGCCGGGTCGCCTGGGCAGAGGACCTGGGGGAGTGGGTGCGGTCGGTGCCCGGCGCGGCCCTGGATGTCGACACTGCTGCGGCGGTTCTGCCGTTCCAGCCGGTGCGGGGCCTGTCGCCGCAGGCGCGGTGGGAGACCCAGACGGCGAAGCTGGCCGCCTGGCGCCGCACCACCCACACCGGCGCCGGCGCCGCCGGGGAGCTGGCCCCGGAGGCACCGGCGCCGGAGCTCTCGGCGCCGTCGGTGGTGTCGGTGGTGGCGTTACCGGGGTGGGCGGGTGTCGCCGTGCCGGCGGCGTTGACCGCCGCCGACGTCGGGCCCCTTCCTGCCCCGGCTGAGGAGACCAGCGCCCTCGAGGTCGCGGAGCACGCCGGGTTGTCGCCTGCGCAGCGGGAGGTCTACGCCGCCCTGGCCGCCGGGCACACCCGGACCGGGGACATCGCTGCGGCGACGGGTCGGAAGGCCCCGGCGGTGTCGAAAGCGCTGACTGCGTTGGCGAGTGCGGGGTTGGCGGTCAAGACCGGGCGCTACTGGAGCGTCTCGACCGCGCCGGTCGGCGCGGCACGGGTGGGGGCGTGAACTCGGGTTTCGGTGGGGAAAGGTTTTATTGTTTGGGTGCGCCGCCGCGGGTGGTGGCGTGTTTGATGCGGAGTCCGGTGAGGAGTTTCGGGTTCCAGTGTCCGTGTGTGAGTAGTTGGTGTTGGGTGAGCCAGGCGACTGCTGTGTGGAGTTGTTTCCGGAGTCGTTCTCGGTCGTCTTTTCCTAGTCCTGCTGGTCCGGCTTTCCCTTTTTCGAGTAGTGCTCCGATGACGGGTGCTAGTGCTCGGCGTTCTTGTAGTGTTGGTGTGCGTCGGGCGAGTACGGCTGCGATTCGTTGTTGGAGTTCAGGTGTGTCTTGTGGGTGCACCATGGTGAGTGGTGTCATTTTCACTGGCCCGGTGCCTTGGATCTGCATCCAGCCGTTTTTCACGGGTTTCAGTGGTTCTGGGGCGGGTTTCGGCTTGGGTGGCGTCGGGGGTTGGCGTTTACGTTTCGGGGTGGGGCGCTTTTTCGGGGGGAATTCCCCTTCGAGTTCCCCGGTGGTGGTGAGGACCAGTACGCGCGCCGGGGTTGTGACGGTCCCGGTTGTGGTCACGTTGTCGAGGTACGCCGACCATGATCGGCATTTTGTGAAGGCGGATAGTTCGAGTCCGGCTTGGGTGGCGAGCTGGGGTAGCGCGGTGAGTTCGTCGACGGGGTAGCAGTGCGTGATCTGCATGGGCAGGCGTGGTGTCCCGGCGGGGAGTGTTGCTGTCACGGTGTCGCCGGGTGCTGCGTCGGGGATTTCGCTGCTGATGGTTGCTGTTTTACGGCCGTCGGCGAGTCGGGTCAGCGCTCCCCGCCCGAAGATCAAGACCGGTTGAGAGTCGTCGGCGGTGGCTGCGGCGCCACCGGCGGTGGTGGCGGTGTTGTCGGTGGTCATCGGGGTCCTGCTTCGTGTGCGCTGTGTCCAGCGGTGGCGTTGTCGGTGGTGTCGGTGGGTCGCGGTTCCGGGTCGGTGGTCACCGGAGGTGCGGGCGTCGGAGTGGTGCTGTCGCTGTCGGGGCGTGTGCGTAGTGCTGTTCCGGCGGGTTGGGTGCCGCAGCCGATGTCGTGGAGTTCGGTGGGGCTCCAGCCGGCTGCTCGGGCGGCGCGGTAGGCGTGGGCGTAGGCGGTTTGTGCGTCGCGCCATCGTTGTCGGGCGTTGTCGATTTCTGTGCGGGCGGTGTCGACGGCGGTTGCGAGTTCGGTGAGTGCGGTGATGGGTTGCATGCGTGCGCGGAGGAGTTCGCGTGCTGCTGTGCGTGCGTGGGTCTTGGCTTGTGGTGTTGCTGTTGTCGCCGCGCGCGCGTTCATGCGTGGAGTGTATCGGGTCTGGGGTCTTCTGGTGAGCGCCTAGCGCGGCCCTGGTCGAGGGGCGGGCTCTCTCGTGTGCTGCTCCGTGGGGGTGCTGCTGAGCGCGGATCTGCGCTGCGCGGTGTGCGTGCGCCTGCGGCGCAGCAAGTTGTGTGTTTTCTTTAAGAAAACACGCGGTGGGTCGCCGGTCGTGAGATGCTCGCCCCGGAGTCCGGGTCGAGCAGTTGTGTTGGGTGTGAGTGGTTGGGGGGTCGTGGGCGGATGGCGGGGTCGCGTCGTGGTCGGGCGGTGGGTGGTCGTCCGCATGGGGTGTTGGTGTGGTTGTCGACTGCGGAGCGGGTTGTGGTGGAGGCGGCGGCGGCGCGGTCGGGGATGGCTGTGGGGGCGTGGTTGGGGGTGGTGGGGGTGCGGTCGGCGGAGGTGGCTGCGGTCGGGGATGACGCGGCCGGTGATGACGCGGCCGGTGATGACGCGGTCGGGTCGGGTGTGTCGGTGCGTTCGGCGGGGGTGTCGGGTGCGCGGATGCAGGGGTTGATGGGGTTGCGGGCGGAGTTGATGGAGGATCGGCGGGTGTTGCGCAATGTCGGGGGGAACCTCAACGACGTCGCTCGGGTCGCGAACACCGGTGGGGTGGTGGAGGCGTCGGCGGGGCGGGTGCTGGACCTTGTCAGCAGGGCGGTGGAGCGGATCGATGCGACGGTCGCGGTGGTGGATGAGCAGGTGGGGGCGGAGCGCGCGGTGGTGCGGTCGCGGGCGCGTTCCCGAGCCCGGTGGGCGGCGGGGGCGCCGGGTTCGGATGGGTGCGGGGGTGTGGGGTGATCGCGAAGATCAGTCGGGGGTGGCGCCCGTCCGGGCTCGTCCGCTACTTGATGGGCCCGGGGCGGGCGAATGAGCATGTGGGGCAGCGGGTGGTCGCGGCGTGGGACGGCTGTGCGGAGGCGCATCAGCCGGGTCGGCGTGCGGATGGGTCGTTCGATGTTGCGGGGTTGGTGGCGGAGTTGAGTGATCCTGCGGTGGCGGCGGGGGTGTCGTTGACGCCGCCGGCGAAGGGGGAGAGGCGTCCGAAGCAGGGCCCGGTGTGGCATTGCTCGTTGCGGTGTGCGCCGGAGGATCCGGTGCTCAGTGATGAGCAGTGGTCGCAGGTGGTTGAGGATTTGATGGATCGGACGGGGATCGCCCGGCGTGGTGATGTGGATGGGTGTCGGTGGGTCGCGATCCGCCACGCTGATGATCATGTGCATGTGGCGGCGGTGTTGGTGGGGCAGGTGTCGGGGCGGCGGGTGTCGCCGTCGTTTGACAAGCGGCGTGCGCGGGAGACGTGTCAGGCGTGGGAGGAGCGTCTTGACCTGGTGCGGACGGCGGGTGTGGATCGGTCGTCGGTGACGGGTCCGTCGCGGGCGGAGTTGGAGAAGGCCGCCCGGTTGGGATTGACGCAGCGGCTGGGGGAGCTCTCGGACTCGTCGTCGCGGGAGTGGTTGCGGCGGCAGGTGCGGGCCGCAGCAGTGCAGGCGCGGGACGCGGAGGCGTTCGTGTCGGTGTTGGCGGATCGGGGGGTGATGGTGCGGCCTCGTTACGCGGTGGCGGGGGATCGGGCGAGCGGCATGGTGGGGTATGCGGTCGCGGTTCCGCATGATGTGAACGGGGTGGGGGAGTCGGTGTGGTTCTCCGGGCGGCGGTTGGCGGCGGATCTGTCGTTGCCGAACCTGCGGGCGCGGTGGGCGTCAGCGGAGCCGGTCGTGTCGGTGGAGTCGGCCGGGGTGCGGCGGTATCGGTCGCGTGCCTCGCGTGTGGAGCGGGCGGCGGCGGTGGCCGGTGCGGTGTCGGCGATGGGCCAGGCGAGCGCAGCGCTGAGGGAGGCGGTGTCTGGGGACGGCGGGGTTCGCGTCGTCGTTGTTGCTGAGGGTGCTGGTCGTGGTGGTGATGGGGTCGTGCATGCGGTGGGGGACATGCTGGCTGCGGTCGAGACGGTCACCGCTGGTCAGGTGGTGGCTCGGCAGGTCGGTGGTCGGGCGGGGGCCGATCTGGATCGGGCGGTGCGGGTGCCGTATCGGGTGCTGCCGGTGCGGTGGTCGCCGGCGGCGGAGGCGTTGCGGTCGGCGGCGTGGCGGTTGGCCGCTGCGGGTCCGTTGGGGCGTGATGGGGGGGAGGACGCGGCCCGGTTGATCGCTGCGGTGGCGGCGGTGGTCGCGGAGGTGGTGGCGTTGCGGGAGGCGCAGCAGCGTCCGGCGCAGGCCGCGGCGGCGCGGCGGAGCTACGCGGCATTGACCGCTGTCCCGGCCGCGGCTGTGTCGCCGCCGGTGGGGGTGGTGCCCGGCGCCAGGTCCCCGGTGGCGGTGCAGGATCGTCGAGAGCCGCCCCGCCCGGTGCCACCGCGGCGGTCCCCGGTCCACGAGCACCGTCCGAGCCCGGGTCGGGGCCCCGGGCTCGGACGGTAGCGCCGCTGGTGCGGTTGTGCCGTTGGCCTGCGGGTTTACGGTTCGAGGCGGGCGTCGTGGATGAGGTCGGTGGCGTAGTTCTCCCGTCGGATGCGTTGGTCTTGATAGAGCAGGGCGGTGGCGCCGGTGCTGTAGCTGCAGCTGATCCCGAACACCGCGGCCAGGACAGCACCGACGCCGAGGATCGCGATCCAGAGTGGTCCGGTGAATCCGATCGCGATGGCGGCGGCGAGGGCGGGCAGGGTGATCAGGGTGGCCACGATCAGGAGGATCACGCTGATCGCGACGAGGACGGCGAAGCAGCGCCACCAGGAGCGGTGGACCAGGTCGAGGGAGCGGCGTAGCGCGGCTCCGGCGGTGAGTCCTTCGACGATCACGGCGGCGGGGGCGAAGGCGATCAGGACCGAGACGTAGATCAGTAACAGGACTGCGGCCACGGTCAGGATGCTGGCGAGGACGACGATGGTGTCCGAGGCCTCGGCGGGGGCGTCGGGGGTGTTCCAGAACGGGGCTGCGGCGGCGGTCTGGATCGCGGTCGGGATCAGGCTGAGCGCGGTGAGGACCGCCCACACTCCGTAGAGGGACCGCAGGTGAGGGCGGGCGGTGGCCCAGGCCTGCGACAGCGATACCCGACTGTGTCCGAGGACGGCGGGGCGCAGGGTGGACAGCACCATGGCCGCTGCGGGTGGGGCCACGATGAAGTAGAGCGCGACCAGCAGGAGGGTGAACAGCAGGTCCTGCGGTGAGGATGCTGCTGCGGCGGTCTGTGCTGCGGCTTCTGCCGCGGCCGGGTCCGTCGCCTGCGCGGCTGCGGCGGCGGCGTTGTCGATGGCGGTGGCCGGGTCGAACAGCCACCACCAGGTCAGCCCGCCGCCGCCGATCAGGACCAGTGCTGCGAGCAGGGTCGGGACCAGCACCGCGGCGGGGTTCGCCCGGACGAACCGAACCGCCGCGGCGGCGATCTGATACCACCGCAACGGCTGCAACGCCATGATCCCCGGCCGCGGCCCCGGCCCGCTGGGTCCTGCCGGAACGTCTTCTTTCATGTTTCCCTCTTTGTTTCGATGAGAAGTGAAATGGGTTGTGCTTTCGCTGACCGGTGGAACTCGAGGGTCCTGCGATGGTGACGTGGGGTCTTTTTCCTTGCGGTGGAGTGTGAAGTTGAACCACAGGGTGACTGCGCCTTGCAGGATGAGACTCGCGAAGAAAATCAAGTCCGCCCACGGCTCATCCGGGAAAATACGTGCGGACAGATACATCGCCACGCCGCACCCGCACACAATAATAAAAGCAGCAAGGAAGGACGGCTTCTTGGCGGGTTCAGCAGGCATGGTTCCCGGCTCGATCGGAAGTGCCCCGACTCTGGGGAGGGGTAGGGTTACTGGAAGCATCCGCTCACCACGGCATGAGTGAGAAGAATTCGAGGAGTATGCCCTGGGCGACGCCGCCGCCGTTCTGGACGATAGCGGCCTGCGCGGCAGCGGCTGCCGCGCCGACGGACTCTCCCCGCGCTCGCGCCGCCTTGAAAGCGTCGATGCCCAGTTGGGCGACCTTCTTGACACCTCCGGCGGCTTTGATCGCGCTCTTCAGCTTGAGGATCTTCGCCGGGGCGAAGCCGTTGGAGATGATCGCGATGGCGATCGCCGAGCTGCACACCCAGGCATTTGCTCGATCGGGCGGGGAGAGATGATTCCTCTTCCACTGATCCCATGCGGCATCACTGACAAGCACGGACTCGGGGATGGACTCAATGAACCGCAGCCCCTCTTCAAGATTCTTACTGTCCTGCCCGGCGAAAGTTTCCTGGACGTGCCGTTCCGCTGGTCGCGGCGTGTGGGAAGGTGCTGCGGCGGCGAATCCGGTGGTCATGCTCATCGGGATCGCCGCTGCCAGGATCACAGTGATGGTGCGTTGTGCGTACGTCGTCGTGCTCACGCTGCGTAGTACAGCACGATGCGAATCGTCCGATCAAGATCAGATGCGTATCGCACATGCGTGGCTACGAAGCGTGCAATTTCGGGCAAGTATCGCCCGAAATTTCATGTATGCGCGTTTTCGCCTGCTTAGGGGTGCTGTCGTGGGGTGTAGGCGTTTTGTCGTTTCCGTGCGAATCGGGTCGGGAGCGGCGGGGCGGGCTGTGCGGTGCCGATGGTGGTCCTGGTGACGACGCCGTCGGCGGTGCCGGTCGCGTCGGTGCGCTCGGCTGCTGACACCTGGTCCGCGGAGCTCTCTTGTTTCTGCTGGTCAGGAACGCGTTCCGGGTGCTGTACCTGGGCGGGTACGGCGTCGTGGGCAGTGCCGGGGGCGATGTGCTGGGGTTCGTCGGCTCGACCGATGGGGTGGTCGGCGGCGAGGAGGGTGTCGATGTAGTCGTCGTCGGCGGCGGTGCCGGCTCCGCGGGACGCGCGCAGGGCTTCGCGGTCGAGGACGTTGGTCGGGTCGAGCTGGTGGATGTCGAACGGTGTCGGCGGCACCTGCTCCCGGTCCGGGGTCTGTTCCTGGGCGGTGGCGTCGGCGGTGTTCTGCCCGTCGGCAGCGTCGTCTCCAGCAGTGGCGTCTCCGGCGGTGGTGTCGTGTCGTCTGTGGAAGGTGATGCTGCGGTCGAGGAGGGAGCGCAGGTAGATCGCCGGTGCCCGCGCGGTGCGGACGCGGTGGGTGGGGATCCGGGCGAGTTCGGCGGCCAGATAGCCGGTGGTGGTGTCGTCGCGATGCCAGGCGTGGAGTTGGCGGGCGAGGCCGGGCCAGTGCCGACATCCGGTGACCGCGGCGGTGGTGTCGTCGTCGAGGTGGCGGTGCAGAAGCTGCGCGGCAGCGGAGAGGTCGGTCCCGCGCTGCGGCACCGTCTGCCCGGGGCCGTCGGGCGTGGTGCTCGGCTGCTGCTGTGTGCTGGGGGTCAGGGTGTCGAGCGCGGCGATCAGCGCGGCGCGGGGATGGTCGCGGTCGAGCCGGTCGGGGTCGACCGCAGCCAGGACGTCGGCGGGGCGGTAGCCGCGTTCGTCGAAGGCCCGGAGCCGCTGGTGCAGGTCCTCGAGAGTTCCGCCGGCCGGGGCAACGCTGTCGGTGTCGGCGCTGTCGGTGTCGGTACGGAGGATTGCGGTGGCGCGGTCGGGGTGGTGGGGCCAGGCGGTGTACAGCGCGTGCCGGACGTGGTCGGTGAACTGGGTGTCGGTGGTGCGGAGTTGGGTGCGGGCGTGGTCGGCGCGCAGGCAGCCGTAGACGCCGAGGTCGCGGAGTTGGAGCAGGGTGCGTTGCTGGCCGTGGGTGAGTTCGTCGCGCAGGGCGGTGGCGAGGTCGCGGTCGGGGACGACGACGAACACCGATAGTTCTTTGTCCCCGCGCCGGCCGTGGGCCCACAGTCCCCAGCGGCCCCGGCCGCCGGAGGGGGCGTGGGCGGGGATGGGGCCGATGGTGGTGTGGACGGTCCACCCGAACTGCGGTTCCGGGCTGGTCAGCTCCTCGAACCCGGCCGCAGCAGCAGCAGTGGTGTCGGTGGTGGCGGCGTGGTGGAAGGCGGTCTCGTCGGCGGCGGCCATCGCCGCGACCCGCGGGTCGAGATCGGCCGCGTACTGGGCGCCCCGGCGCAGTGCGGCGTGCTGGTCGCTGAACGCCGCCCGGCCTCGGTCGAGGCGGTGTTGGCGCAGGGTGGTCGCGATGGTCAACGCGAGGCGCACCCAGGCCTGGGACTGCTCACGGCCGAGCCCGAGGGTCGGGACGTCGTTGATCGGCGCGTTTGTCGTTGTCGTCATCGCTGCGACTGCTCCTTGTCGTCTGCTGCGGCCTCGTCATCGACTCCGGCGCCGGGCTCGGTGGGGTCGGGTTCGTCGGGGTGGTGGTCCTGGCCGAGGTAGCCGACGGTGGGGTCACCTGTGCCGGGGGTGCGGTGGCGGCCGCCTGGGCAGGCGGGCCTTGACCCCGGATCTTGGACACGGTGGTTGATTACGCGGCTGTGGCTGTGACGGTAGCCCGGAGGGCCTGTTCGTAGGTGTTCGGGGACAGGTGCTGGCAGTAGGAGTGCCGTCGGCGGGTGTTGTAGCGGGTCAGCCATCTGAAGACCTGCCGTCGGCAGGTGGCCGCGTCGGGCCAGCAGGTGCTGTCCTGGAGGACCTCGCGTTTGACGGTGGCGTTGAACGACTCGGCCAAGGCGTTGTCCGCCGACGACCCGACCGCGCCCATGGAACGGGTCACCCCGAGCCGGTCGCAGAGCTCGGCGTAGGCACTCGAGGTGTAGACCGCTCCGTGGTCGCTGTGGAAGACCGCCCCGCGCAGCGACCCACGAGCCCGTTCCGCGGCGTGGAGCGCGTCGTTGACCAGGTCGGTGCGCATGTGATCAGCCAGGGCCCAGCCGGCGAGTTTGCGGGAGCAGCAGTCGATCACCGTGGCCAGATACAGGTTCGTCCCGCCTGCGAGGGGCAGGTAGGTGATGTCACCGACGTAGACCTGGTTCGGTGCTGGGGCGGTGAAATCCCGCCTGAGCAGGTCGGGCACCGTCTGCCGGGGCTGCTCGACGATCGTGGTGTGCACGCGGCGTCGGCGGCGGTAGCCGGCGATCCCGGCCGCGCGCATGACCCGCGCGACGCGTTTGTGGTTGACCCGATCGGCGGCGGCGACACCGTCGTTGAGCTCTGTGGTGGCCCGCGGCGCACCGATGGTGTTGTCGCCGTCATGGATCGTCTGGATCCGCGCCACCAACACCGCATCACCAGCGGCCCGCCGCGCCCGGACCGGGGCCGCAGCCAACCAGGCGTAGAACGACGACCTCGAGACGTGCACGAGCTCGCACAACCGCTTCACCTCGAAGGTGTGCCGGTGGTCAGCGACGAACTGGAAGCGGGTCACCAGCGCGTCTCCCCCGCGAAATACTTGGCCGCCCGCTGCAGGATCTCCCGCTCGGCGGTCAGCTTCTTCTCGCTGATCTCGAGTTCACGGACCCGGGCCTCGAGACGGGCGATCTTCTGCCTCGGTGGTTCCTCCCCACCCAGGCCCGACCCCGGCGTGGTACGCATGGGCTGTACCGGGCTGGGGCAGCTACTGCCATCAGCTGCGGTCTTGTTCCCCGTGCCGTGGATCGTGAGCCAGTCCCGCAACGTGCCCCGCGCGATGCCCAGGTCGTCGGCGATACCACGGACGGTGGCACCCGGGGTGGACTCATACAGATCAACAGCCTGCCGACGGAACTCGTCGGTGAAACTCTTCCTGGCCATGATCGCTGGATCATCATCTCGCTTCCCCAGCAGTGCTGGAATCAGCGTGTCCAAGATCTGGGGTCAAGCCCCGGCGGAGAACGGCCCGTGGTCGCTCATCAGGACCTCGAGGGCGTGGTCGAGGTGTTCGTAGTAGGCGACCAGGGCGGTGCCGGTGCCGGTCTCGGGGTCGGTGGCCTCGACCCAGGCCCGGTACAGGGCGGCGAAGCGGGCGAGGGCTTCACGGTGACGCCACCAGGAGCGACACCACCGGATCCGCCCCTGGCCCTGAGGCAGTTTCCGCTCGCACCGCTCGGCGATGGTGCACCGCACCCACGGGAGCAGGACTCGTATGTCCGGCTCGGTGTTGCGCTCCTGGGCCGCGCTCGTGTCCTGGGGCGCGGTCGTGTCTGCGGCGGGCTACTGGTCTGCCCGTCCTCGGTCCTGGTCTCGGTGCTGGGGTCGGCTCCGGTCGTGTCGGTGGACATGGTGCGGGCGGTGGCGGTCAGGGTTTCTTCGAGGACGTCGAAGGACTCGCGAGGTTCGTCGAGTCGGCTGTCGAGTCGAGTAGCCGGTGGTGGAGCAGGGTGTTCTGCGCCGCGAGTGCCGTGGACCGCCGCCGCCGTCGCCAGCGGGGTCGGAGCCGCGCCGACGCCGGCGGTGTCGTTGTCGCTGGTCACGGCGACTCCTGGCCGTGGTGCTGCTGGTTGGGGTGTGGAGGCGGCGGGTTGAGGGGGTTGTCGGCGGCCGAGGTGTGTGATCGCGGCGTGTCGCACGTCCGCGCTGG
>NZ_JAHLJA010000181.1:0-62817 GCF_020496245.1 Pseudonocardia sp. ICBG601
GCGGAGTTGATGGAGGATCGGCGGGTGTTGCGCAATGTCGGGGGGAACCTCAACGACGGGGTCTCGCTCGGGTCGCGAACACCGGTGGGGTGGTGGAGGCGTCGGCGGGGCGGGTGCTGGACCTTGTCAGCAGGGCGGTGGAGCGGATCGATGCGACGGTCGCGGTGGTGGATGAGCAGGTGGGGGCGGAGCGCGCGGTGGTGCGGTCGCGGGCGCCGTTCCCGAGCCCGGTGGGCGGCGGGGGCGCCGGTTCGGATGGGTGCGGGGGTGTGGGGTGATCGCGAAGATCAGTCGGGGGTGGCGCCCGTCCGGGCTCGTCCGCTACTTGATGGGCCCGGGGCGGGCGAATGAGCATGTGGGGCAGCGGGTGGTCGCGGCGTGGGACGGCTGTGCGGAGGCGCATCAGCCGGGTCGGCGTGCGGATGGGTCGTTCGATGTTGCGGGGTTGGTGGCGGAGTTGAGTGATCCTGCGGTGGCGGCGGGGGTGTCGTTGACGCCGCCGGCGAAGGGGGAGAGGCGTCCGAAGCAGGGCCGGTGTGGCATTGCTCGTTGCGGTGTGCGCCGGAGGATCCGGTGCTCAGTGATGAGCAGTGGTCGCAGGTGGTTGAGGATTTGATGGATCGGACGGGGATCGCCCGGCGTGGTGATGTGGATGGGTGTCGTGGGGTCGCGATCCGCCACGCTGATGATCATGTGCATGTGGCGGCGGTGTTGGTGGGGCAGGTGTCGGGGCGGCGGGTGTCGCCGTCGTTTGACAAGCGGCGTGCGCGGGAGACGTGTCAGGCGTGGAGGAGCGTCTTGACCTGGTGCGGACGGCGGGTGTGGATCGGTCGTCGGTGACGGGTCCGTCGCGGGCGGAGTTGGAGAAGGCCGCCCGGTTGGGATTGACGCAGCGGCTGGGGGAGCTCTCGGACTCGTCGTCGCGGGAGTGGTTGCGGCGGCAGGTGCGGGCCGCAGCAGTGCAGGCGCGGGACGCGGAGGCGTTCGTGTCGGTGTTGGCGGATCGGGGGTGATGGTGCGGCCTCGTTACGCGGTGGCGGGGGATCGGGCGAGCGGCATGGTGGGGTATGCGGTCGCGGTTCCGCATGATGTGAACGGGGTGGGGGAGTCGGTGTGGTCTCCGGGCGGCGGTTGGCGGCGGATCTGTCGTTGCCGAACCTGCGGGGCGCGTGGGCGTCAGCGGAGCCGGTCGTGTCGGTGGAGTCGGCCGGGGTGCGGCGGTATCGGTCGCGTGCCTCGCGTGTGGAGCGGGCGGCGGCGGTGGCCGGTGCGGTGTCGGCGATGGGCCAGGCGAGCGCAGCGCTGAGGGAGGCGGTGTCTGGGGACGGCGGGTTCGCGTCGTCGTTGTTGCTGAGGGTGCTG
Organism: Pseudonocardia sp. ICBG601; assembly: GCF_020496245.1. Classification (NCBI taxonomy): domain Bacteria; kingdom Bacillati; phylum Actinomycetota; class Actinomycetes; order Pseudonocardiales; family Pseudonocardiaceae; genus Pseudonocardia; species Pseudonocardia sp. ICBG601. Next base: position 1,363 of record NZ_JAHLJA010000181.1, read on the forward strand.
GTCGTGGTGGGTGATGGGGTCGTGCATGCGGTGGGGGACATGCTGGCTGCGGTCGAGACGGTCACCGCTGGTCAGGTGGTGCTCGGCAGGTCGGTGGTCGGGCGGGGGCCGATCTGGATCGGGCGGTGCGGGTGCCGTATCGGGTGCTGCCGGTGCGGTGGTCGCCGGCGGCGGAGGCGTTGCGGTCGGCGGCGTGGCGGTGGGCCGCTGCGGGTCCGTTGGGGCGTGATGGGGGGGAGGACGCGGCCCGGTTGATCGCTGCGGTGGCGGCGGTGGTCGCGGGAGGTGGTGGCGTTGCGGGAGGCGCAGCAGCGTCCGGCGCAGGCCGCGGCGGCGCGGCGGAGCTACGCGGCATTGACCGCTGTCCCGGCCGCGGCTGTGTCGCCGCCGGTGGGGGTGGTGCCCGGCGCCAGGTCCCCGGTGGCGGTGCAGGATCGTCGAGAGCCGCCCCGCCCGGTGCCACCGCGGCGGTCCCCGGTCCACGAGCACCGTCCGAGCCCGGGTCGGGGCCCCGGGCTCGGACGGTAGCGCCGCTGGTGCGGTTGTGCCGTTGGCCTGCGGGTTTACGGTTCGAGGCGGGCGTCGTGGATGAGGTCGGTGGCGTAGTTCTCCCGTCGGATGCGTTGGTCTTGATAGAGCAGGGCGGTGGCGCCGGTGCTGTAGCTGCAGCTGATCCCGAACACCGCGGCCAGGACAGCACCGACGCCGAGGATCGCGATCCAGAGTGGTCCGGTGAATCCGATCGCGATGGCGGCGGCGAGGGCGGGCAGGGTGATCAGGGTGGCCACGATCAGGAGGATCACGCTGATCGCGACGAGGACGGCGAAGCAGCGCCACCAGGAGCGGTGGACCAGGTCGAGGGAGCGGCGTAGCGCGGCTCCGGCGGTGAGTCCTTCGACGATCACGGCGGCGGGGGCGAAGGCGATCAGGACCGAGACGTAGATCAGTAACAGGACTGCGGCCACGGTCAGGATGCTGGCGAGGACGACGATGGTGTCCGAGGCCTCGGCGGGGGCGTCGGGGGTGTTCCAGAACGGGGCTGCGGCGGCGGTCTGGATCGCGGTCGGGATCAGGCTGAGCGCGGTGAGGACCGCCCACACTCCGTAGAGGGACCGCAGGTGAGGGCGGGCGGTGGCCCAGGCCTGCGACAGCGATACCCGACTGTGTCCGAGGACGGCGGGCGCAGGGTGGACAGCACCATGGCCGCTGCGGGTGGGGCCACGATGAAGTAGAGCGCGACCAGCAGGAGGGTGAACAGCAGGTCCTGCGGTGAGGATGCTGCTGCGGCGGTCTGTGCTGCGGCTTCTGCCGCGGCCGGGTCCGTCGCCTGCGCGGCTGCGGCGGCGGCGTTGTCGATGGCGGTGGCCGGGTCGAACAGCCACCACCAGGTCAGCCCGCCGCCGCCGATCAGGACCAGTGCTGCGAGCAGGGTCGGGACCAGCACCGCGGCGGGGTTCGCCCGGACGAACCGAACCGCCGCGGCGGCGATCTGATACCACCGCAACGGCTGCAACGCCATGATCCCCGGCCGCGGCCCCGGCCCGCTGGGTCCTGCCGGAACGTCTTCTTTCATGTTTCCCTCTTTGTTTCGATGAGAAGTGAAATGGGTTGTGCTTTCGCTGACCGGTGGAACTCGAGGGTCCTGCGATGGTGACGTGGGGTCTTTTTCCTTGCGGTGGAGTGTGAAGTTGAACCACAGGGTGACTGCGCCTTGCAGGATGAGACTCGCGAAGAAATCAAGTCCGCCCACGGCTCATCCGGGAAAATACGTGCGGACAGATACATCGCCACGCCGCACCCGCACACAATAATAAAAGCAGCAAGGAAGGACGGCTTCTTGGCGGGTTCAGCAGGCATGGTTCCCGGCTCGATCGGGAAGTGCCCCGACTCTGGGGAGGGGTAGGGTTACTGGAAGCATCCGCTCACCACGGCATTGAGTGAGAAGAATTCGAGGAGTATGCCCTGGGCGACGCCGCCGCCGTTCTGGACGATAGCGGCCTGCGCGGCAGCGGCTGCCGCGCCGACGGACTCTCCCCGCGCTCGCGCCGCCTTGAAAGCGTCGATGCCCAGTTGGGCGACCTTCTTGACACCTCCGGCGGCTTTGATCGCGCTCTTCAGCTTGAGGATCTTCGCCGGGGCGAAGCCGTTGGAGATGATCGCGATGGCGATCGCCGAGCTGCACACCCAGGCATTTGCTCGATCGGGCGGGGAGAGATGATTCCTCTTCCACTGATCCCATGCGGCATCACTGACAAGCACGGACTCGGGGATGGACTCAATGAACCGCAGCCCCTCTTCAAGATTCTTACTGTCCTGCCCGGCGAAAGTTTCCTGGACGTGCCGTTCCGCTGGTCGCGGCGTGTGGGAAGGTGCTGCGGCGGCGAATCCGGTGGTCATGCTCATCGGGATCGCCGCTGCCAGGATCACAGTGATGGTGCGTTGTGCGTACGTCGTCGTGCTCACGCTGCGTAGTACAGCACGATGCGAATCGTCCGATCAAGATCAGATGCGTATCGCACATGCGTGGCTACGAAGCGTGCAATTTCGGGCAAGTATCGCCCGAAATTTCATGTATGCGCGTTTTCGCCTGCTTAGGGGTGCTGTCGTGGGGTGTGTAGGCGTTTTGTCGTTTCCGTGCGAATCGGGTCGGGAGCGGCGGGGCGGGCTGTGCGGTGCCGATGGTGGTCCTGGTGACGACGCCGTCGGCGGTGCCGGTCGCGTCGGTGCGCTCGGCTGCTGACACCTGGTCCGCGGAGCTCTCTTGTTTCTGCTGGTCAGGAACGCGTTCCGGGTGCTGTACCTGGGCGGGTACGGCGTCGTGGGCAGTGCCGGGGGCGATGTGCTGGGGTTCGTCGGCTCGACCGATGGGGTGGTCGGCGGCGAGGAGGGTGTCGATGTAGTCGTCGTCGGCGGCGGTGCCGGCTCCGCGGGACGCGCGCAGGGCTTCGCGGTCGAGGACGTTGGTCGGGTCGAGCTGGTGGATGTCGAACGGTGTCGGCGGCACCTGCTCCCGGTCCGGGGTCTGTTCCTGGGCGGTGGCGTCGGCGGTGTTCTGCCCGTCGGCAGCGTCGTCTCCAGCAGTGGCGTCTCCGGCGGTGGTGTCGTGTCGTCTGTGGAAGGTGATGCTGCGGTCGAGGAGGGAGCGCAGGTAGATCGCCGGTGCCCGCGCGGTGCGGACGCGGTGGGTGGGGATCCGGGCGAGTTCGGCGGCCAGATAGCCGGTGGTGGTGTCGTCGCGATGCCAGGCGTGGAGTTGGCGGGCGAGGCCGGGCCAGTGCCGACATCCGGTGACCGCGGCGGTGGTGTCGTCGTCGAGGTGGCGGTGCAGAAGCTGCGCGGCAGCGGAGAGGTCGGTCCCGCGCTGCGGCACCGTCTGCCCGGGGCCGTCGGGCGTGGTGCTCGGCTGCTGCTGTGTGCTGGGGGTCAGGGTGTCGAGCGCGGCGATCAGCGCGGCGCGGGGATGGTCGCGGTCGAGCCGGTCGGGGTCGACCGCAGCCAGGACGTCGGCGGGGCGGTAGCCGCGTTCGTCGAAGGCCCGGAGCCGCTGGTGCAGGTCCTCGAGAGTTCCGCCGGCCGGGGCAACGCTGTCGGTGTCGGCGCTGTCGGTGTCGGTACGGAGGATTGCGGTGGCGCGGTCGGGGTGGTGGGGCCAGGCGGTGTACAGCGCGTGCCGGACGTGGTCGGTGAACTGGGTGTCGGTGGTGCGGAGTTGGGTGCGGGCGTGGTCGGCGCGCAGGCAGCCGTAGACGCCGAGGTCGCGGAGTTGGAGCAGGGTGCGTTGCTGGCCGTGGGTGAGTTCGTCGCGCAGGGCGGTGGCGAGGTCGCGGTCGGGGACGACGACGAACACCGATAGTTCTTTGTCCCCGCGCCGGCCGTGGGCCCACAGTCCCCAGCGGCCCCGGCCGCCGGAGGGGGCGTGGGCGGGGATGGGGCCGATGGTGGTGTGGACGGTCCACCCGAACTGCGGTTCCGGGCTGGTCAGCTCCTCGAACCCGGCCGCAGCAGCAGCAGTGGTGTCGGTGGTGGCGGCGTGGTGGAAGGCGGTCTCGTCGGCGGCGGCCATCGCCGCGACCCGCGGGTCGAGATCGGCCGCGTACTGGGCGCCCCGGCGCAGTGCGGCGTGCTGGTCGCTGAACGCCGCCCGGCCTCGGTCGAGGCGGTGTTGGCGCAGGGTGGTCGCGATGGTCAACGCGAGGCGCACCCAGGCCTGGGACTGCTCACGGCCGAGCCCGAGGGTCGGGACGTCGTTGATCGGCGCGTTTGTCGTTGTCGTCATCGCTGCGACTGCTCCTTGTCGTCTGCTGCGGCCTCGTCATCGACTCCGGCGCCGGGCTCGGTGGGGTCGGGTTCGTCGGGGTGGTGGTCCTGGCCGAGGTAGCCGACGGTGGGGTCACCTGTGCCGGGGGTGCGGTGGCGGCCGCCTGGGCAGGCGGGCCTTGACCCCGGATCTTGGACACGGTGGTTGATTACGCGGCTGTGGCTGTGACGGTAGCCCGGAGGGCCTGTTCGTAGGTGTTCGGGGACAGGTGCTGGCAGTAGGAGTGCCGTCGGCGGGTGTTGTAGCGGGTCAGCCATCTGAAGACCTGCCGTCGGCAGGTGGCCGCGTCGGGCCAGCAGGTGCTGTCCTGGAGGACCTCGCGTTTGACGGTGGCGTTGAACGACTCGGCCAAGGCGTTGTCCGCCGACGACCCGACCGCGCCCATGGAACGGGTCACCCCGAGCCGGTCGCAGAGCTCGGCGTAGGCACTCGAGGTGTAGACCGCTCCGTGGTCGCTGTGGAAGACCGCCCCGCGCAGCGACCCACGAGCCCGTTCCGCGGCGTGGAGCGCGTCGTTGACCAGGTCGGTGCGCATGTGATCAGCCAGGGCCCAGCCGGCGAGTTTGCGGGAGCAGCAGTCGATCACCGTGGCCAGATACAGGTTCGTCCCGCCTGCGAGGGGCAGGTAGGTGATGTCACCGACGTAGACCTGGTTCGGTGCTGGGGCGGTGAAATCCCGCCTGAGCAGGTCGGGCACCGTCTGCCGGGGCTGCTCGACGATCGTGGTGTGCACGCGGCGTCGGCGGCGGTAGCCGGCGATCCCGGCCGCGCGCATGACCCGCGCGACGCGTTTGTGGTTGACCCGATCGGCGGCGGCGACACCGTCGTTGAGCTCTGTGGTGGCCCGCGGCGCACCGATGGTGTTGTCGCCGTCATGGATCGTCTGGATCCGCGCCACCAACACCGCATCACCAGCGGCCCGCCGCGCCCGGACCGGGGCCGCAGCCAACCAGGCGTAGAACGACGACCTCGAGACGTGCACGAGCTCGCACAACCGCTTCACCTCGAAGGTGTGCCGGTGGTCAGCGACGAACTGGAAGCGGGTCACCAGCGCGTCTCCCCCGCGAAATACTTGGCCGCCCGCTGCAGGATCTCCCGCTCGGCGGTCAGCTTCTTCTCGCTGATCTCGAGTTCACGGACCCGGGCCTCGAGACGGGCGATCTTCTGCCTCGGTGGTTCCTCCCCACCCAGGCCCGACCCCGGCGTGGTACGCATGGGCTGTACCGGGCTGGGGCAGCTACTGCCATCAGCTGCGGTCTTGTTCCCCGTGCCGTGGATCGTGAGCCAGTCCCGCAACGTGCCCCGCGCGATGCCCAGGTCGTCGGCGATACCACGGACGGTGGCACCCGGGGTGGACTCATACAGATCAACAGCCTGCCGACGGAACTCGTCGGTGAAACTCTTCCTGGCCATGATCGCTGGATCATCTCGCTTCCCCAGCAGTGCTGGAATCAGCGTGTCCAAGATCTGGGGTCAAGCCCCGGCGGAGAACGGCCCGTGGTCGCTCATCAGGACCTCGAGGGCGTGGTCGAGGTGTTCGTAGTAGGCGACCAGGGCGGTGCCGGTGCCGGTCTCGGGGTCGGTGGCCTCGACCCAGGCCCGGTACAGGGCGGCGAAGCGGGCGAGGGCTTCACGGTGACGCCACCAGGAGCGACACCACCGGATCCGCCCCTGGCCCTGAGGCAGTTTCCGCTCGCACCGCTCGGCGATGGTGCACCGCACCCACGGGAGCAGGACTCGTATGTCCGGCTCGGTGTTGCGCTCCTGGGCCGCGCTCGTGTCCTGGGGCGCGGTCGTGTCTGCGGCGGCGCTACTGGTCTGCCCGTCCTCGGTCCTGGTCTCGGTGCTGGGGTCGGCTCCGGTCGTGTCGGTGGACATGGTGCGGGCGGTGGCGGTCAGGGTTTCTTCGAGGACGTCGAAGGACTCGGCGAGGTCGTCGAGTCGGCTGTCGAGTTCGAGTAGCCGGTGGTGGAGCAGGGTGTTCTGCGCCGCGAGTGCCGTGACCGCCGCCGCCGTCGCCAGCGGGGTCGGAGCCGCGCCGACGCCGGCGGTGTCGTTGTCGCTGGTCACGGCGACTCCTGGCCGTGGTGCTGCTGGTTGTGGGTGTGGAGGCGGCGGGTGAGGGGGTTGTCGGCGCCGAGGTGTGTGATCGCGGCGTGTCGCACGTCCGCGCTGGCCGCAGCGGCTGCGGCGGTGATGTCGTCGTGGGTGTGTCCGGCGGCGTCGGGTTCGCGGTACCAGGGCAGCAGTTCCAGGACAGTGGGTCGTGTCCCGGTGGCGAGGCAGATGGCGTAGCGCTTGTCGAGGGCGGCGATGTCGGCGACCGACATGGCCGGTTTGTCCCTGGTGGTGTGGGAGGTGGAGGTCCCGCCGCGGGAGTGGGTGTGCGTGACGGTGGGGAGTTCGAGGTCGCCGAGGAGAGCGGCCAGGTGGCGGGTGAGGTCGAGGTCGGTGACCCCGGCGCCGATCAGGGTGATGGTGGCGGCGCCCCAGAGTTTGTTCATCCCGGCAGATCCCCAGACGTCGGTGCCTTGGGGGAAGGACTGCAGGAACGTGGCGACCTCAGGGCCCCGGCAAAGTCGCGATAGGCGGCGGTAGTCGCCCCACGCGGCCTTCTGATTGCCGCGCTGCACCTGCCCGGGACCAGCTATAGCGCCGAGCGGCGGCGCAGCTGCGCCGCTTGTCACGGCTCGCCACAAGATCATCTAACGACTTTGCCGGGGCCCTGGTGGCGACCTGGATGCTGTGCGAGCCGAAGTAGGAGTAGAGGGCGGGCAAATTGGCGATCGGGCACACGTTCGCTGCTTCGTCGAGGATCACCCGCACAGGCGGGTCGCAGCGCCCGCCCTGGGCCGCTGCTGCCTGGGTGGCGACGCGCAGGAGGTGGTCGACGAGCGCGGCGATGACCGGCGCCCCGGAGCCGGGTCCGTCCTGGGTGAGTAGATACAGGGTGTCGCGCGGCGGCACGATGTGTCCGGTGTCGGGGTCGGTGTGGCCGACGACGAAGGTCCACGGGTCCAGCTCGGCCACCGCGGCCGGGTCGTCGGGTGGGGTGCGCCAGGTCGCGGGTGGGGTGATGATGCGGGTGACGTGTTCGTTCTCCAGGGCGCCCAGGGTGGTCAGGGCGCCGGCGAAGATCCCGCCGCGGGTCTCACCGGGTGCTTCGTACTGGGCTTGGAGGCCGTCGGCGACCTCGGTGAACCCGTGGGCACGTAGGACCGCGACGGGGGTGGGGTCTTCGGTGGCGGCCCAGCGGCGGACGTCACGGATCGACACCGGCACCCCCGCCGGGGTGCGGTCGCTGTTGCGGGCGGCGTGGGCGGCGGCCAGGACCAGCGCGGCGAGCAGACGCCGGGAGGACTGGGCGAAGAACTCCCCACTCCCACTCCCAGCGCTGCTGGTGGGGGTGGTGAAGTGGGCGAGCAGGGTGGAGGCGTCGGCGAGGTCGTGCACCGCAGCAAGGGGGTCGAGCCACCAGGCCTGCTCGATACCGGTGAGGTGCTGTGGGTCGGCGACCCACACCCGGGCACCGTCGATCCCGGCGCGCAGGCGGGCGGTGAGGGTGTAGATGTCGTTTTTGTTGCTGGTCGCGATCACCGGGCCCGGCGCGGACAGGATCGCGGGCACGACCAGCGCACTGGTCTTGTTCGAGCGGGGCCCGGCGATGACCAGGACGACGTCTTCCTCCGCGGCATAGACCCGCCGAGCCCGCTCCCCGCCCAGGACGCTGCCCATGCTGTTGCTCGGGATGCGGCCGAGGAGCATGCCGAGGTCACGCTCATCCACCCGCCCACGATCGCGCCGCCGACCTCGGTGCGGGGGCGGCTCGTTCTGGCCGTGCTGCTGGGCGGGCTGCTGCTGGTCGAGGAGGGAGGGGCGGAGCTCGGTGGCGCGCTGGTGGGCGGCGGGTCCGCGCATCCCGGGCAGTGCGTTGCGGGTGAGCGCCGCCGGGGGCCGCTGCGGACGGGTGGCGTCGCGCAGACTCCAGGTCACGGCGCCGGCGACGATGGCTGTGGTGAGGATGATCGCGGTCCCGGCGAGGACGGTCCAGAACAGTGGTCGGGACCCGGCCGGTCCGATGAGTGGGTCGAGGCTGCCCGCGCTGCCGGCGGCGATCAGGGCTTTCGCGGTGGGCGCTCCCCACAGGGGTGCCGTGTCCGGGGCGGCGAGCGTTGTGGCCGACCAGATCAGTGTGACGGTCGAGGTCCCGGTGGTGAGGACACCGAGCAACGCGAGTGGGGCGGCGAGCTGTGCCCACGGGATCCCTGACGGGGGCTGCGACGAGCTGGTCGACGCGGTCACGGTGTCGTCCCCGCCGCGTCCTGCCTGTCGCCGTCGTGTGGGGAGAGGCGGCTGGTACTGCTGCCCCTGACCGGTCGGGGGCCATGGCCCGGGGCAGCAGCGCCAGCGTCACCGGAGGTGTGTCCGGTATCGCGGCGGTGATGCTGCCAGCCCTCAGGCCCGTCTGGGGGGTTGTGATGGGGTTCATCACTTTTGCCCGAATGCTCTGGTGGGTGCCACGGCCGGGTCTTCCCGGACCGCGGGCCGGCGATCGCCAGGACAGCGCCGAGCTCGCACCCCGCTACCGACAGAGCTGTCGATCTCGGTGCTGCCGATCTCGGTGTCGATGGTGCTGGCTGTTCTGCCCGCGTAGCGATATCAGCGTCGGCGGGGTGGGGTCGCTGCAGGTCACAGGGCTCGGGCGTGGCCACTGGGGCCTCCTGGTCGGCCATGGATATCTCCTGGTCAGTGCTGGTGTCGGGGTGGGTGCCAGGTGTGTTCGGTGTGGTAGAGGTCGAGTTCGTCGCCGGTGAGGGTCAGGTGGATCGGGAGGCCGGTGCGGCCGCCGGACTTGATCAGATATTTGCCGCGGCCGGGGTGGAGTTGTCCGGGGACCCAGGTCGGTGGTGCGGCCCAGCCGTGGATCATCGCGGTCTCGGCGGCGCTGAGCGGGGTGATGGCGTGGAGGCGGTCGAGGTCGGCGGTGTTCATGCCGCCGAGGATGGTGATGGCGTTGCGCCCGGCCAGCCCGCGGGCTTTCGCCCGGTCTTCCGGTGTCGGGAGGGCGTCGAGGTCGTCGAGGGAGTGGGTGACTTGGGCGGAGATCTCCCCGCGTGAGCGGCCCAGGCGGGTGACGCGGTCGGAGAGTTCGACCAGTCCGGGTGCGACCCGCAGGGCCCGCCAGAGCTCGTCCTGGACCCGGAACACCGTCCGGTGGCCGCCGAGCGTGGCGGCGGCGGTGGTGACCCCCGCCGCCCACGCCCAGGCCGAGAGCATGGCGGCGGCGACGACGTCATCGTCGTCGTGATCGAGCGCGGAGATGTCCAGGGACAGGGCGGGGGTGTCGAGGTCGGCGGTGACCGAGGACGGTCGGTCGAATAGGCCGCGCATCGCGCCGGTGCACAGCAACGCGAGGGTGTTGACCAGGTCGCGGGCCTCGCGCCGGTACTGGGCCTCGGTGTCGGCGGCGGTGACAGCCAGCAGGCTGGCCGGCGGGGTGGTCAGGACGTTGAGGATGTCACCGAGCACCGGCTCCGCCCCGCCCCCAGCGCCGGTCCCGGTGCCGTTCCCGGCGTTGTCTGGGGTGGTGTGGTCGAGGGCGGTGTCGAGTAGTCGGCGTTCAGTGACGGTGATCGGCCCACGCCGCACGATCACCACGAGTGCTTCGAGCAGGGACAGGCGCCGCGCGCGGATCGTCTCGACCAGCTGGGTGCGTTCGGTCCCGACCGCGGCCCGTAGGGCGGCGCGCAACGGCCCGGCATCGAGGGGGTTCAGGCAGTGGAGTCCGCGGCCGAGGCGCCACACGGTCCCGCCGAGGTGCTCGACGAGGGCGGTGTATTCGCCTTTGACGTCGCCGGGGATCACCGCGGTCGCCCCGAACGCGACCAGCCCGGTGAGCAGACGTTTCACGATCGTCGATTTCCCGATGCCTGGTTGACCCTGGATCCACATGCCGGTGTTGGACACCAGGCCCGACCGGAGCCAGTGAGCGGGGTCCAGACCGACGGGTTCCCCGGTGTGCAGATGCCGCCCGACGGGGACGCCGCGGGGCGCAGCACCCCCGGCTACGGCGAACGGGAACAGTCCGCACACCTGGGAGGTCGTGGCCTGCCACATCATCCCGGGCTCGACGTTCGCCGCCCGGCCGCCGCCGAGCCCGGGCCAGCCCCACGCCGGGGGCAGGTCCCGTCCCCGGGTCTGCTGCGCGGTGACGAGGTCGGGCGCGGCCGGATGGGCCGGCTCACCCGGCCAGCCGGCCCCGGGAGTGGTCGTGGTCATGAACGTCTGCTCTCTGCAGGGTGAGCGGCGGCTAGTGGCGGTGGTGGAGTTCGTCGGGGTTGACGCCGAGGCCGAGGGCGGCGGCGAACCCGGCGGCGTGGGCGCCGCCCAGTCTGCGGAGCCGGAGTTTGCTGTGGCCGGCGCGTTGCTCGCAGTCGGCGACGGCGGCGGGGAGCAGGTCGGGGTCGGTGACGGTGGTGGTGGCATAGAGGGTGAAGCGGCCCAGGCCAGCGCCTTCGGCTTCTTCTCGTGCGGTCTGGACCGCGCGGGCGAGGTCGTCGCGGTCGCGTTGGGTCTCGTCGCGGCGGGTTTTGCGGGCCCAGGATCGGCGGATGTGGGTGTGGGTGATCTCCCGTTCCACCTCGGTCGCCGCCGCAGCGGCGTTGAAGGGGGTGTAGAGCAGGGTGGTGCGCCGCGCGAAAGGGCCGGGGGCCAGCAGTGGAGCGAGGATGCGGTCCATGACAGCTTGTCTCGGTGCGTCGATCATCGCCCAGGACACCGACATCCCCGAGTCGTGCCGCCAGTGATCCCAGGATTCCCGAGCGCGGATCGGGGCCGCATCAGCCCACTCGACGGCCCAGTGCTGTGACGAGTCCGGCGGCGCACCGCCGCCGTCACCCCCATCAGCAGCGCCAGCAGCAGCGGCGGCTGCTGCGAGATCAGCGCGGGCTGCGGGGTCGTAGGCGGCGCGTAGGTGATCGGTCAGCCAGTGGGTGGTGGCACGTCCCAGGACCGCGACCCCGGTCGCGGCCAGGGCTCGTTCGGTGCCGGGCAGCCATCGGGTGACTTCGGCGACCGCGGCGGGGAGGTCCGGGGGGCGTGGGGTGGCGCGGGATGGGTCGAAGCAGAGCGCGACATAGGTGGCGACCTCGGCTGCGGAGGACGGTGCGGCGGCGGCGAGGGCGGCCATGACTGCCCGCGCCGGTGCGGGGGCGTCGGGGTGCAGGCGGGCGGTGACGTCGTCGCGCAGGGTCGCCCCGCCGGTGGGGGAGGTGTCCACGGTGACGCTGAGGTGGCGGATCATGGGTTGGTAGCCGAGGTCGGCGAGGAACGCGCCCCACTGCGCGACCCAGATATCGGCCTGGGCACGGTCGATCAAATCCAGCCCGACCGGGGACACCCGCAACACCGCGGTCAGGGTCCCGGTGCGCCGGTCCCAGAGCAGGCCTTGGCGGGAGCCGCGGCCGTCGTCGGTCGAGAGCGGCACCACCGCCGCGAGGGGGCCGGGCAGGTCGTGGCGGCGGGGATGTTCGGTGAGTAGCCCGCCGGACAGTTCGGTCCAGCCGGCCCGCTGGGCGCGGTGGAACCGCAGCCGCCGGGCGAACAGGCCGGTGATCGACTGTCCGTCGACCTTGACCACCGTCACCGCGACCGCCGCCGCACCCACCACAGCCACCGTGAGCGCGGCGCGGCCGGAGACGATCGCGACCAGCGCCGGGACGACCAGGGCGGTGAACACGACTTTCGTCTCGGTCGGTGACAGCGTGCCGATGCCGAACCCGCGGGCGCGGCGCCAGTTCCCATAGGTCCGCCGTGCTGTGCCTGTGCTGCTAGCCATGCCTGGTCACCGTCCTGTCCCGTCGGTGCCGGAGCCGGGTGGGGCCGCCCCGGCACCCGACGGCCCGCCAGCGCTGCCATGGCTGCCTGCGCCGGGGTCGGGATCGGGGTTGTTGCGGGTGGGGCTGCTCAGCTGGGCGGCGGTGGTCTCGGCCGCCGACTGCGCGGCCTGCACCGCCGCCGCTCCAGCGGCCGCCGCCGTGGCGGGCCCCGACACCGCAGCACCACCAGCACCAGCACCAGCGCCACTGGCAGCCCTGGTGCCCGCAGCGCCGGGCCCGGCGGCGGCGCCCGGTGCCGTGCCGGGGGCCGGTGTCGGGGTGCTCTGCGGTCCGGCCGTAGCCCCAGAGCCCGCTCCAGGGGGAGCGGGGGTCCCCGGGCCGCTGCCGGCGCCCGGGCCGGGCCCGGCTCCACCGGCTCCCGGGCTGGTGCCAGGCGGTGTCGCAGCAGGTGGGGTGGTCCAGGCGGGGGCGCTGTCGGGGCCGGTCAGCTCCAGTGTGCGGGCGTTGCGCATCCCGGCCAACGACACCGCCCCGGTCGCGGCACCAGCCGCCATTCCGCCGGCGGAGCTGCTGGTGATCGTGGTGCCGGTGAAGGAGAAGAACCGCATCAGCGCCGGTAGGGCGATCACCGCGAGGGCGAGGATGACGATCCCGACCAGGATCGCGACCCACTCCGGGCCACCCCCGGCCGGGGTGGGGGTGGCGATCAGGGTCATCCCGATCGCGTAGATCAGCCCGGCGATCGGCTTGTAGAAGATCAACGCGGCCAACCACGCGACGACGGTGGGGAGCCACCGGCGGGTCGCCCCGGACAGCGCCCCGGCTGCGGCGATCGGGAGGACCGCGATCAGCACGAAGATCCCCGCCTGGCGGACGAACATCGCCAGCCACTGCAACACCCCCAGCACGAGGACGATGGCGCCGAGCAGGATCTGCGACCCCACCCCCATCTGCGACAGCTGCAGGACGGTGGTGAGGCGGTCGACGAACTCCGGCAACGCCGCCCCGAGGAAATGCGTGGTCGCCGCATCCGCCCCAGCGAGCGCGGTGACGGCGAGTAGGACCCCGACGGTGGTGGCGGCCACGAACTGGATGAGCCCGGCGGCGGCGTCGAGGAGGGGTTCACCGCGGCGGGTCAGGATCATCTTCCCCACCTGGCACAGCAGGGTGATGGTGACGATCGCGGCCACGATCGGCCCGGTCAGCACCGCGAACCGCTCCGCATGCGCAGCCAGGCCGTCGAAGACGGTGTCCTCGGCCAGCCACCACGTCAACAAGGCGGCCAGGATCTCCGCCGCCGACTCTGCCAGAGCACCCCCGGGATCTGTCCAGAACCCCATACCTCACCCCACCCCCATAAAGAGACACCCACACGCAGACGTGGACGTGGACGTGGACGTGCGGGATACCGGCCCGGGCCCGGCCGGGGCGGCCGGGGAGGATGAGCGACCGTGAGTGACGGCAAAGGCGAAGGTAATGGCGCAGGTGAGGGCGAGGTCGAGGTCGATGGTGCTCTTCTTGTTTCGGTCGGTCAGGTGTTCCCGTCGCTGGGATGGAACCCGGTCGAGGTCAACTACGTCCTGTCGGAGTTCCTGATCGAGCAGATCCGGGAATACCGGGTCGTCGATGCGACCGTTGCGCCGTTGCCTGACCCGACCGACGGGGTCGTGCTGACGGTGACGGTGCTCGCCACGGGGGAGCTGCCCGGCGGGACCGCGGTCGCTGACGGTGTCGCGCAGGCGGTGGCGGCGATGCAGTCGGCCTGGTTGTGGCTCAACGCCGGGCTGTCCGCGAACGGTCTCGCAGAGGTCGACGATGAGATCATCCGGCGGATGATCCTGTTCGGGGGCCGGGACCTGCAGGTCCGCTACCTCGACGCGCCCACCCCGGAGGAGGAACTCGACGTCTCCGGGTTCATCCGCTCCCAGCTGTTGGTCGATCCTCAGCCCTAGAGGAAGACCGCGACGATCCCCGAGGCTCCTGCGGCCAGGGCGAGGCCGCCGACGACCCAGAGGGTGCCGGTCAGGCCGTCGATGGCCATCGCGTGATTGCGTTTGCGGCCGATGACGATCATCCCCGCACACACCAGCAGCCCGACCACCCCGGCGGCGATCAGACCCCACTTGATCCAGCCGATGATCTGATCGACGAAATCGCCCAGCTTCCCCGGTGGGCGCTGCGCCGGCGGGTCTGGCGGCGCCACCTGCCCCGGCACCAGACCCGGGTCCAGGGCGGTGAGCGTGTCGGACGTCGATACTGCAGCGGTCATCACCAGGGACATGAGAGCTCCTCGAACGGGGACGCGGCAGCGCCGCGGTGGTGGTCATGCCGGACGCACCCGAGCACCCGGCGACGCCACCACGACCGGACCGACCGGAGCGACCGGAGCGGCGTCGGCCGGGGCCGACCTGACGTCGTGCTCGGGAAGGGCGGCGTGGTCGGGGAGGGCGAGGACGGCGTCGATCACTTGCCCCAGCGCGCGGACCAGCGCTCGTTCGGGTTTCGACAACTCCGCGGGGTCGAGGGCCAGGAGCTGGGCGGCGCGCTGGATCGGGCGCAGCATGTCCCGCCAGACGGTCACGAGGGGGATGGGCACGATCGCGGCGGTGTGTGGCTCGATACTGCGTAGCCGGTTCCGCGTATTCGAACCCCATGCCGCGCCAGGAGCATCGTCGACCACAGCCAGCACCGGCGGGCTCGGGGTGTGCTGCAACGCGTGCGCCGCACCGCCGACCGAGGACACCGTCGACCGGCACACCACCACCGCCACCTCGGTCTGCGCCCGATACACCCCCCGATCCACACCACCCACCGCCGCAGCCAGCACCGACGTGCCGACCCCGCCGGCGACCCCGGCCACACGTGGACGCTCCCGCACACCCACCACCCCAGCCCCATCCCCCGACACCCCGCCGGGGAATGCCACCTTATTGAACGGAATCACGAGCGGTGAAACCATACATGCTCGATGGGGTGCCGCGCACGAACGCGACGACCGAGGCCGGGCAGGCCCGACCCGCACCGCTGTGGGCCACCGCGCGTCGTCGGGTGGTCGTCGGCGTCGGTGTCGGCGTCGGTAACGCCGCTACCTGCGGCGGCGATATCCTGAAACGCGAGACCGGACAAGACGGACACGGCGGACATGACGGACGGGTCGGGAGGTTCGGGGCAGGTGGAACGGTCGTTCCTCGAACCCGACCTGCGCCGAACCCGCCGTGGCCGCCGTGGCCGGTTCGGGGTGATCCTCGGTCTGGTCATCGCTGGGGTCGCCACCCTGGGTGGGGCGGTGCTGCTGTCGGTGTCGCTACTGTCGTCGGTCGGGCCGCCGCCCACGACCGCGTCCGCGGTCGGCGCGGCCGTCGTGACTCCCGACGGCGTGGGGGTGGCCTCGGCTGATCCGCTGATCACCGCCCAGCGGTGGCTGATCGCCACCCGCAGCATCTCCCACACCGATCCGGACCCGCTGGCCTGGACCGCCCGCGCCGCGCCGCTGCTGACCGGACCCGCCGCCCGCGCCAACGACCACCTCGTCACCCATGGGGCGCGGACCGGGGGCGGCTGGCCACAACTGGTCGCCGACCGCTGCAGCGTCACCGTGTCCGGGCTGGCTGCGGTGATCCCACCCGAAGCCCCGCGGAGTAGTGACCGGGTCGCGGTGCAGGTCTCCGGTACCGTCCACACCCGCTGCACCGAGCCCCACGGGCCACGGACACCGCCCGAACCCGTCGCAGCCACCCTCACCCTGACCCGCGGCGGCATCGACAGCAACAGCGGCAACAGCCCCGGCGGGGACAGGCTCTGGCGCGTCCACGAACACCTCCACTAAAACCACCACCGACCTCCAAAGCCGCCGTTGCCGTCAGAGCAACCGGCCGGCGCACAACATGAGCCTTTTTCATCGTGTTTCTGCTGGTCAGCGGCGGGTTTCGATCCGGTTCAGGACGGTGATCACGGCGATGACGGTGCTCGCGTAGCGGGGGCAGCAGCGGAGCCGGTCCAACACGTGCCAGCCCTTGAGCTCGGCGACGGCTTGTTCGACTCGGCACCGGATCCGGGTGTGAGCGCGGTTCACTGCTTTCTGCCCGGTCGACAGGTGTGGTCGGGTCCGGTGCCGTTTGTAGGGGGTCCGGATCGTCCCTCCGGCGCCTTGGTAGGCCTTGTCCGCCCACGTCTCGACGTTCCGGCTGGTCAGGGTGTCGATCACCCCGACGGTGCGGGCCGCGGTCACATCGTGGGTGGCCCCCGGTAGTGGTGGGGACGCCCACAACAGTCGACCGAACGGGTCGGCGAGGATCTGGACGTTCACGCCGTGGCGGCGGTGTCGTCCGGAGTAGTAGCGGCGCTGCCCGGCGACCCGGTCGATCGGGACCAGGGTCCCGTCCAGCAGCACCCAGGCCAGCGATACCACCCGGGCCGCGACCTGGGTGATGTCCTCGGCGAGGGCGGCAAGCAGGGCCAGGGTGTCGTGGACATAACGCCAGGCGGTGCTGGTAGCGACCCCGAACCCGGGGCGCCGGTAAGGGAGTTGTCACCAGCCGCAAACGAGTCGATCATTGCTGGTCAGCGGGTTTATTTTCGGTGAGGTTGCGGTAGAGGGTGGCGCGGCTGACGCCGAACGCGGCTGCGATCTGGTCGGCGGTCTGGCCGGTGTCGAGGGCGGCCTGGGCCGCGGCGAGCTGGTTGGGGTCGAGTTTGCGGGGTCGGCCGGGCAGTTTGCCCGTGGCTGCGGTGGCCTCGCGGGCGTGGGCGGCGCGTTCGCGCATGAACACTCGTTCCATGTGTGCGAACAGCGCCAGTAGCGCGACGGCGAGTTCGGCCATCGGCGAGTCGTCGGTGGTGTCGATCGGGATCGGGTCCTTCAGGGTCTTGATCCCGATGCCCTGCTCGCGCAGCTCGTGCACGACGTTGAGGCATTCGCGCAGATTGCGGCCGAGTCGGTCGAGGTTGGTCGCGATGATCGTGTCGCCGGAGCGGGCGTAGCGGCGCAGCTCGGTGAAGCCGGGCCGGTCGATGGTGGCGCCGGTCTTCTTGTCGGTGTAGATCCGCTCGTCGGGTATGCCGTGGTGGCCCAGGGCGTCGAGCTGTCGTTCGAGGTCCTGGTGTGTGGTCGAGACGCGGGCGTAGCCCAGTTCCATCACGTCACCGTCCTGGCCTGGTCCCGGTCGGCATCCAGGGCGGCGGCGATCCGCGGGTCGGTAATGGCGGACTCGCCGGTCATGATCGTCTCGTTTCCTCCCGCAACTGTCTCATAAGTTTACCATGTGGCCGTGTTTCGAGGCGGTGTTTCGACGTTAGATTGTGAGACAGCGTGACCTGGGGTGATGTCGATGTCCGAACTCGCCTGCACGCTGTCGCGGAACCTTGGTTTCGAGACCGGCCAGTCAGCCGCTGGAGGCGGCGGCGGCCAGGCGCAGACGGGCGTCCATGTTCAGCCGCACCTCGCCGTAGGGCAGCACGTGCGCCCAGAACAGCGGCGTCAGCCCGCGCCGATCCTCAGCGGTGAGCGCGTCGTCCCACTCGGAGCCAGCGAGCAGGTCCTGGATCATCAGGGTGTTCACGTACACCAGGGCGGCCTGCAAGATCCGCAGGCACAGCACGCTCATCTCCTGCTCGTCGCGCCGGTTGGTGGCCAGGTCCCCGCCCTTGCCGTAGAAGATGACCGCGTTGGCCCGATTCCACGACTCGACCACGTTCAGGCCCTCGTGGATCTCTCGCTGGAGTGCCCGGCTGTGCAGGTAACGGGCCAAGAAGATGGTCTTTTGCGCCCGGCCCAGCTCGATCATCGCCTGGTAGGTCGGGTGCGCTGCGTTGGCCTTCATGAATCGCCGCAGGATCGCCTCGGTCGAGGCGGTGCCCACGCGGATCGCGGTGGCGTACTTGAGCATCTGGTCGTACTGCTCAGCGATGCGGTCCCACCGGACCGGGCGGGTCATCGCCGGTGCCAGACCCGGCCAGGCGTCTGGCTCGCCAGCAGCCGGGCGGTACAGCTTGACCTTGTTGATCCGCTTGATCCTCGGCAGCAGGTCGAACCCGAGCAGCTTCGTGATGCCGAACCCGATCTCGGACTGACCATGCGTGTCCACGTAATTGGCCTCGACCTGCATGTCGGTGCCATGCCGGATCGCGCCGTCGACCATCGCGTGCACCTCGGAGGCCGAGCAGTTCAGCCGCTGCGAGTGGATCACCACGGAGCCGCGCTCGACGTGCCAGTAGATCAGCACCCCTCGGCCGCCGTAGCGGGAGTGCCACTCGGTGAAGATGTTCTGGTCGAACGCGCCGAAGTGAGTCGAGTCGCTGGCCACGGCGGTGGATCCGTCGCCCCACAGTGTCTGCTGGCGGGCGGCGAAGGTGGCGTTGGCGATCTCGATCGCGATCTGCCGCGCGGCCTCGGTGCTCAGGTAGCGGCGCCGGGCGTAGCGAATCTCGTCCTCGGAATGCCCGTGCTCGCCGCCGGCGACCGCACGGATGCCGGTGTTGGTGCCGTACCCGTAGATAGCCAGCAGCAACCGCTCGGCCAGCACGTGCTCGGGCAAGGTGCCGCGGTCGGCGACCGAGGTCACCGCCGACAGGCAGCCGGTGCGCAGCACCGCCTCCTTGAGCATGTCGATCAGCGGCACCGTGCCCCACCGGGCCTGCACAGCCTGCTTGAGCCGGCGCAGGTTGCGCGGGAGCAATCGTCAAGACCTGTGGATGAAGATCTTTTAGGCGGCTTCGGTGTGGGTGTGGGCATCGGGTCGTTCGACGAGGCGGCCGGCGTCGAATCGGGCTCCGGCTCGGACGAGGGCGACCAGGTGCGGTCCGTTCACGGCGCGCCATCGGTTCTGGGCGGCCTCGATGAGTTTGAACGCCATCGCCAGTCCGGCCGCGCGTGACCCGGGCCCGCGGGTGACCCGGGTGCGGTGGCGGACGGTCGCGAACGTGGACTCGATCGGGTTCGTGGTGCGTAGGTGTTGCCAGTGTTCGGCGGGGAAGTCGTAGAAGGCGAGCAGTTCGTCGAGGTCGTCACCGATCTTCGTGACGGCCTTGCCGAACTTCGCCCGGTAGGCGGCCTCGAAGCGGGCCACGGCGTCGAGGGCTCTGCGCTTGTCCTCGGCGTTCCAGATCTCGGTCAGCGCCTTCTTCGCCCCCGGATGCGCTGACTTCGGCAGCGCGGCAAGGACATTGGCGGTCTTGTGGACCCAGCAGCGCTGCTCGCGGGTCTGCGGGAACACCTCGCGCAGCGCGCCCCAGAACCCGAGCGCGCCGTCAGCGACCGCGAGCACGGGTGCTCGCATGCCGCGCCGCGCGCAGTCGCGCAGCAGATCGGCCCAGGACTCGCTCGACTCGCGGTAGCCATCGGTCAGGGCGACGAGTTCCTTGCCGCCGTCCGCGCGGACTCCGATGAGCACGAGTAGGCACAGCTTGTGTTCCTCGAGGCGGATGTTGACGTGGATCCCGTCGGCCCACAGGTAGACGTAGTCCACACCGGACAGGTCTCGGCGGGAGAAGGTCTGCTGTTCGGTCTTCCAGGTCTCGGTCAGTCTGGTGACCATCGACGCCGACAGGCCCGCGGTGGAGCCGAGGAACTGCCCGAGCGCGGGCACGAAGTCCCCGGTCGAGAGTCCGTGCAGATACAGCAGCGGTAACACCTCGGTGATCTTCGGAGTGCGGCGGCACCATCGCGGCAGGATCGCCGAGGAGAACCTGCAGCGGTGCCCGGTCTCGGGATCGATGCGGCGGTCGTCGACCCGCGGGGCGACAACCTCGACCGCGCCGGCCGAGGTGAGGACCTCGCGGGGCTGGTGGGTGCCGTTGCGGACCACGAGCCGCCGGCCGTGCTCGTCGCGCTCCTCAGCGTGGCGGGCGATGTAGTCATCGACCTCGGCCTGCAACGCCTCGGCCAGCATCCGGCGGGCGCCTTCGCGGACCAGGTCGTCGATCAGCGAGCCGCCGCCCCGGCGGGGTTCATCGGTGTCAGCAGCTCCAGGAACTACGGTGAGCACGGGTCGTACCCTTCCGGCCGGCGTTGACCCGCCGACCTTGCTTCAGAGCCTCAAGATCACCGGGAGGGTACGGCCCCTCCAGGTCATCCACAGGTCTCAAGCATTGCTCTTGCGCGGCTCCGGCGAGGCCTCCAGCGGGGCCAGCTTGACCGCGCCAGCCGCGCGGTCGCTAATCGACAACCAATCGCAGCCCGGCAGGGCGGTGTGCAGGGCCTCCAGCTCGGCGCGCATCTCGGCTTGCAGGTCGGCGATGAACTGGCTGGGGTCCAGCGGCTTGCGCAGCGCCTGGTAGTGCTCGACGCGATGGTCCTCGAAATCGGTCGGAAGGTCTTCGGCCGGGTTGCGCCAGGTGTCCGCGCCGACGACCCAGATTTCCTTGCACCGCAACTGCTCGCGTAGCGCCTGGAAGGTGCACACCTCGTAGACCATGCGCACGACCCGTTGCCGGCGGCGCTTGTCGTCCTTGTAAACCAGCGCCTCCCAGTCCTCGCTCAGGCCGCGATGGACCGGGATGTGCTCGCCGGCCGGGTAGTAGTGCAGGTTCCCGGCGCTGGCGTAGCGGGTGATCAGCTCCAGCGCGTCGAGCACCGGCCGGTGGGTGGTGTTGTTGCTGCGGAACTCCAGCACGTCCAGCAGCTTGATCAGCCCAGTCCGGTAGTGGTTGGTGTAGGAGCCCTTCAGCGTGGCCTTCACGGTGCGCTGGTAGGTCGGCCCGGAGGACTTGAACTCCGCGATCAGGTCGGCCAGCACGGCCTGCGGCGCGACCGGGAACACGGTGTCGCGCACGAGCTGGTCGCCGGCGTTCACGGTCGCCTCGGCGACCCGGAACAGCAAGTTCTCCTTGCCGGTGACCCGCTTGAACTCCTTGATCAGCTCCTTGGTCACCCGGACCTCGGCGCGGGCGTTGATCCGGTGCACGGTGGAGATCAGCAGCTCGACCAGCGTGTCGGTGATCTCCCGTTCCCGGCAGTGCAACAACGCCGCCAGCAGGGCCAGCGTCACCTCAGGCGCGTGTCCGCGCAGGTGGCTGGGCGCCTCGACCGCCGCCCGCGCCCGCCAGGCGGCGACCACCTTCGGGGCGATGTCGGCGAACACGCCGGCTGACAGGCCGACCGCCCGTACCGCTTCCAGCTTGGCGATCTCGGTCAACATCGTGTTCAGGCTGACGTTGCCCGGATCGGACCGGATCGAGGCCAGCACCGCCGGCCCGTCACCGTCCCCGCCGGGTTGGCCGTCGTCATCGGCACCGGCCGCGACCAAGGCGAACAGCCGAACGCGCACCGCCTCGGATAAGCGGATCGCCACCCGTGCGAACAGCAGCTCCTCGCCGCGGTGCAGCGCCGAGCGCACGATCCGGTCGACGCGGCCGCCGGTGGGCGGCTCGATACGTTCCTCCCGGCACCGGTCCAGCAGCTGGTCACGGACACGTTCAGCGCCGCGCTCGGTCTGGGTGACGGTGGTGACCAGCCACTCGGTGAGCTTGTCGGCGTCGGCGACGCTGCACTCCCGGAACCCCAGTGTCCGGCGAATCTGGCTGCGATGGAACTCGATCGTGCGGCCGGACCAGTCGTAGAACGCCAGCTCGGTCACCGGCACACCGACCTGCCGGGCCACGTAGTCCACAGCGGCGTCGGGGATCTCGCTCCGGCTGCGGGGAAACCGGCCGTGCTCGGTGTAAAAGCGCAGCAACACCGCGAACCCGAGCCGCGTCGCGCCACGCTTGCCGGCCACCATCGCCAGCTCGGCCTCGACCAGCGTCCACCGATCGATCAGTTCGTCCTGACCCAGCTCACGCGCCACGCACGGACGCTACTCCCACCCCCCGGACACCGCCGCGACCAGAGATTCAGGGTCAAGCCCCCAGCGCTCGTTTGCGGCTGATGACACGATCCTTACCGGCACCCCAACCCGGCGGCGAGGCGGGCGTAGGTGTCACCGTTACGCAGGTACGCGAGGACCAGCAACGGCCTGCTGGCCGGCGGTGATCCGCCACCACCGCCCCCCGCTGGCACGCCGCTGACGACCGATCATGCTGCGCAGCCGGGCAAGGGTGTTCGCAGCAGGGTAGGACAACACGCCGAGGCTCCCGGTCAGGATGATTGATCTTGGACGATCCCTGTCCTACCGGGAGCCTCACCCAGCTACACCACCACCCTCACCAAGCCCCTGACCAGCAAAATCACGATGAAAAAGGCTCCATGATCATGAAGGGAACCCGCGGCGCCTGTGAGCGGTGTACTTGTCCGGATGAGCTGCTGCGGACACACCTGGGTCGGACCCGACCGCGCCCACTGCTGCACCCGCACCAACGGCTGCGGACACGTCTTCGACAACGCCGTCCTGTGGGACACCCACCGCGTCGAACGCGACGGCGTCACCGTCTGTCTCGACCCCGCCACACTCAGCCTGACCACCACCAAAAACGGCATCTGGATCCAGCCGTAGGGCCCATCACGACAAGCGGCGACGGTGCGCGTTATCTGATATTTACAACGGCGTCGGATTCCCCTGCCCTGCGGGACAGCTGTTCTTCATCGCGGCGTGGAGTAGCAGGGGGAGGCGTGCCGTTGTCGTTGCGTGTGCAGCTGTGTTTCATCGTGATTTTACATGGGGTGTCTTCCTCCGGCGGTGAGACCAGATCATTCTGTGGTGGTGACTGACGTCGGCCCAAGGGGCCGCAGAGACTCGTATTCTGCGCGTACGAGCATGAGTCGTCAGGCGCACCTGCTCGCTGCGGTCGCCGCGCCGGTGTGCATCATCGTTTTCGGGATCGGTGGCGTGTTGCTCGGCGGCTGGTTGCCGCCTCGGATCGGTCCGGATGATAGCGCGGAAACTGTGGCTTCCTACTACGCACAGAACACTTTGCCGATTCGGGTCGGCGCGGTGTTCGCGATGATCTCGTTCGGTGTCATCCCGGTGTGGGGTGTGGCGATGGCCGCGCAAACCCGCCGTAAAGAAGGTGCGTTCCCTGTGCTGACGTATGTGCAGGTGACGTGCATGGCGGTGGGGACCGCGCAGATCGTGCTCAACACTGCCCTCTGGGCGACAGCGGCGTTTCGTGCGGGTGAGGTGTCGCCGGAGATCACGCAAATGCTCAACGATGCCGGGTTCATTATTTTTCTCGGCACGTGGATTCCGTTTACTGTGTGGGCGGTTGCGCTAGGCTTGAGTGTCCTGTTGGACAGAAGCGATCTTCCGGTGTATCCGCGGTGGAGCGGCTACCTGAGTATGGGGGTGGGTATCGGCTATCTGCCCTGCGCCACGGTGTGGTTTTTCAAGGATGGGCCGTTCGGGTGGCAGGGGATCGTGTGTATGGGAGTTCCGATCATCGTGTTCGGAATATGGCTGTTGACGTTCTCCGCGTTGACGGTGCGGAACGTCCGGGCCGGGTTTCTCCACGAACAAGATCTCGACGACACGCCTCGGATGAGCACCGGGACACCTCGATGACACGCGAGGGCCAGCCTGCTGCGGATATGTTCACCGATCCGATCGCCTCGACCTCGAGCGGTCCGGCTGCGCGGAACTGGACACCTGGTGGCCGCGGCAGAGTGCCGGGTGAGCTGGGCGTGTGGGTGCTGATCGGTGGCGAGCTGCTGATCTTCGGGCTCGTCTTCATCGTGTTCGGCTACGAACGCGCCCAGCAGATTGAGACTTTCCGGATCGCTCAGTCGACGATGCATCTGACCTACGGTGCGGTGGACACTCTGCTGTTGCTCACCAGCTCCGTGTTCGTCGCATGGGGCGTAATCGCACTCCGCGATCACCAGCCCCGGTGGAGCGCCCGACTGTTCGCCGCAGCCATAGCGTGCGGGTTGATGTTCGTTGTCAGCAAATATGCCGAGTGGTCAGACATGCTTACAGTCGGGCATGATCCTTTTGCGAACAGCTTCTTCATGTTCTACTTCGTCCTCACCACCATACACCTGACACACCTCATCGCCGGACTCGCAGTCCTGATCGGCATGTGTCGCATCGCCCGCACACCGAACCCCACAGCCCGCGCCCTGTGTCACATCGAGTCCGGAGCCTGTTTCTGGCACCTCGTCGACCTCATATGGATCATATTGTTCACACTACTGTATCTCGTGAGATAGGAATCATGACAGGTCACATCACGACGCGACCATACACGCGCACGCTTGTGGTCTGGGTCGGACTCATGGCCGTCACGATCCTCTCCTGGTACTGGGCCGACACTCACGATCTGTCAAGTCTTGTGAACAGCGGGATCATCCTGCTCGCCTTCATCAAGGTGTATCTCGTCGGCCACTACTTCATGGAACTCCGCAACGCACCACCGCTACTCCGCGTCACTTTCACGGCATGGTGCGTTGTTATCTGCGCTGCGCTAATCACGGAGGTATTCGGTGGCGACACCATGGCGATTCGAGAGGAGGCGAGATGACTCAGATCCGCCACACTGCGAGCATCTTCTCTGGCATGGAATTGCTCCTTCCGACGAAAATCATCGCCCCGAATCCTGGTCAGATTTGCGCCATACCTCTGAGGAAACGGGCTCGGCCCCTGCTGCGACTGGGGTGCGTCCTGTAATTCGATCGCGCCCTGGACCTGCACCACCGAATTACAGGACACACTCCAGTCGGCAAGGTGACCACTGATCCTGGATTGCTCCACAGCGTTTGCAGACCGAAGCATCATATCTTGCTTCGGCGTGGCTTGCTTCGGCGTGGCTTGGGTAAGTTGCGGTTGCGGTACTGTTCGACTCCACGCGTTAAATCGTAGCCATACGTGACGCCGCTCAGCGCATTTACGAGCTCTCTCTTGCTTGAGCGTGTATTTCTTTACAAAGACTTTGCAGGGGCTGTCTAGCCTTCTGCGGCATTTCGCACCTCGATGGGCAGAGGTTGACCGAGTGCGCGGCCCTCAGCATCAGAAAGTACGGTAGATAACACTTCAGAGGGCACGCCGGCCATCCGCGCCGCCTCTAGTGCTCGGATGAGGGTCGCGCGACGCGCGTCCAGTTTGCGCACTGCTGCGGCCCAGGACAATGCAGCATCGACGACAGTCTTCCGCTCAGCGCGCCCCTGATAGGCGGCCACCAGCGGTCGGGGCTCGTCTACCTGGGTCCCCTCTGTTGTGCCGCTAGAAGCCATCTCGGGCCGGTTCCCGGGGCATTCCCGGATAGCCTTTGAAGATGACGCGGACGCGGGCTCATGCGCGGACGCGGGCTCATGCGCGGACGCGGGCTCATGCGCGGACGCGGGCTCATGCGCGGACGCGGGCTCATGCGCGGACGCGGGCTCATGCGCGGACGCGGGCTCATGCGCGGACGCGGGCTCATGCGCGGACGCGGGCTCATGCGCGGACGCGGGCTCATGCGCGGACGCGGGCTCATGCGCGGACGCGGGCTCATGCGCGATAATCTTCGGGTGGCGGGGGGCGGGGGGGCGCCGCGGCTGGCGGGAGTTTTTTCTCTCGCGGAGTTTTGCTGTCGGTGACGGCGACTTACTAGCGGGTGTCTCGCTGGTGGTATGTGAATCTAGATTTTCGTCAGGAGGCGTTGTTGGCACGTTCAGCCACCTCTCTCGCTGTCGTGATATAGGCACGGATCATCGGGGTGTTTCGTTTCGACAGGGATCTTGCCGCACACAAGGCGGTGCGGGCTTTTCGCTGAGGCAACCAGTCGGCACGGGGGACCTCGGTGCTTACCTTAAGATTATAAGTTAAGGCGATCTGGTCGAGCCAGTCAAGGTGGGAATCCGCTGGACTCTTCGGAACCTGGGATGGGACAATGTACAGGGGATACCCTTGCAATTTCTCGCACCATCCGGCGAGCGCGTCGAGGTCCTTCTCCCCCAGCTCAGTGGGGCAGGGGACCACGTGAGCCGCAGCCATCGCGCCGTAAGTTGCGGCCCCTGATCCGGGGTGGGTGTCAATCACGACTGGTCGTTGCCACTCCCTAGCCCATCGCGTGAGATCGTCAGCAAATTTCTCCGGGCGCGGTTGATGAGCTTCCAAATCTGGACCGGCCGGGACCAGGTCCGGTTTGGTAGTGCCGCCGCGAATCAGGCGGGGTGCGCGACCGCTGTCAAGCGCGTCAAGCAGTGGAGATCTGGCACGGGTTTCGCGGCGCCATCCGAGAGCTCTGGACACGCAGCCGTCGTCCCAATCAGCATCGACGAGCACCGCATCAAGACAGTAGGCCAGCTCTGCGGCCAGAGTGCTTTTCCCGACACCGCCTTTCCCGGCCGCCACCGCGATGACGCGTCCGGCGAGCATCGGGCGCGACCAGATGCGAAGTTCTTCCACGGATGCGAGCAAGTCAGAGCCGATAGCCGGTAGGGGCGAGATCACATCAGATATCATCGCAGTTACTACGCGGGCCCGTGCACGGGCCCGCGTAGTATGTCGCTCTATGACTGTTGTGAAGATCAATGCGATCACGGTGCCTGATGGGCAGGGCCCGGAGTTGGAGGCGCGGTTCGCTGCCCGGTTCACGCAGGGCTGCATGGGTGGCGTGGCTGGGTTCCTCGGTTACGAGTTGCTGCGGCCGGTCGCTGGTGACACGCGGCACTTCGTCTACACCCGCTGGGAGTCCGACGACGCTTTCCAGGCGTGGCGTACCGAGGGCAGCGAGGCGGCGCACTGCGACTCGTCTCGTCCGCAGGTCGGGACTGGTGCTGACCTGCTGGAGTTCGAGACCGTCGACCTCGCCACCACCTCGACCGCGGCGGACGAGGCGTAACCAGCTCCCACGGGGCAGACCTCGGGCGGTCGTCTACGTGGCTGGGTTGTGGGTGGCGCGGACGGCGCCGATGAACTCGCGGGCGTAGTAGGTGTTGTTCCAGATGTCGGGTTCGGTTTTGACGACGTCGCCGGTCTGGGGGGCGTGGAGCATCTGGCCTGCGCCGAGGTAGAGGCCGACGTGGTGGATCCCGCCGGGGCGTCCGTTGTTGGAGAACAGGAGCATGTCTCCGGGTTGGACGTGGGCGGGGTCGGTGATGGGCGGTGGGAAGCGTTGCCAGATGGCTTGGGTCTGTCCGGGGACGTCGATCCCGATGCCGGCGAAGGCGTAGGTCATGAGCCCGGAGCAGTCGAACCCGCCGAGGGTGGGGCCGTGGGCGTCGCCTCCGGCCCAGACATAGGGCTGGCCCTGTTGGGTCAGGGCGCGGTCGATCACCTGGCGGATGTGCGGGTCCACCCCGCCGGGCAGCCCCGGGGAGCCCGGCGGGCTGTCCGGGGTGCCGGGGCTGGTGCAGGTGATGTTGTCCAGGGCGCCGACGAGTAGTGCGGCGGGGTGTTCCCAGCGGGCGTAGGCGTCGGGGAACGCGCTGATCTGCACCGCTTGGGCTGCGCGGGTCAGCGGCATGCTCTCCCAGCCGGGGACCTGAAGGAGGCGTTCGTAGAACAGCTGCGCCGAGGCCTTCGGGTCCATGCGGACGGTGACCGGTCCCCAGCCGGCGGCCCGCTGCTGGAACAACCCAACCGAGTCATGATCGGCCCCGACGGCCTCATGCGGGTGTGTCAACGATTCGGTGACGGTGGTGTTGGCGTAGTTGAGCAGTGTGGATTCCTGCATGGCGGTCGCGACCGCGATCACCTGCCCCCGCACTGGGACACCCATCTCGACACCGGTAGCGACGATGTGCGCGGCGTTGGACACCTGGGCGGGGCCGAAACCGTCGACCAGGTCGGCCGGGTCGACCCCAGCGGGGGCGCAGACCACCCCGGGGACGCCCAGCGAGGACGTGCGTCCGCCTGAGGTGATCGCGCCGCCGAGGGCGATCACGAACAGCACGATGACCACGCCCACCAGCGCGACCACACACGCGAGCCCACTCGTCGCGGTCTTCACCGCGGTCGCCTCCTCTTCGCTCTTCTCTCCGGGCCTCGGTATCGGAGCTGGTGGGGTGGTGACACTGGCCGCATCGACCCGCTACGGTTCGTGGTGCTCGGGCCGAGACCCGCCGAGGTTTGAGAGCCCTTCGGCCGGTCGGCCCGGGCGGGTTGTCTCCGGGCCTGCACACCACCGAACCTCCTCGTCTCGTGTGGGAACGGCGGCCTGGTGTAGGTGACGCACGGGTCCCCCTGTGTCAGTCCCTCCCACACCACAGGCCCGGAGCCAACGCCCACCCCCGCCTCCCTCTCACCGTGTCGCGGCCGGTCAGGCGGTGAGGTCAGTCGGTGAGGCCGAGCCGTTTGCTACACGCCGGCCACGCGCCCCACCCCTGGCCTTCCTGCACACGCTGCGCGACCGCGATCTGCTCGGCCCGAGACGCTTCGTGGGCGGCGCCGGTACCGCCGAAGGTCGCCCAGGTCGACGGCGTGAACTGCAGCCCACCGGCGAAACCGTCCCCGGTACGGGTCGCCCAGTCCCCACCGGACTCACACTCGGCCAGCGCATCCCACACCCGCTCCGGGACCGCGCCCGAGCTCTTCTCCACGACCGGAGCCGACGACTCCGCAGCAGCGGCGTCGGGTTCCTGAGCAGCGACGGACGACGCCTCGGCCGCGGGAGCGCCGTTGGTTCGGGAGACCGTCTCACCAGCACTACCAGCACTGTCGGTGCTGCTACTGGTGGTGCTGTCGAGATCGTCGAGGTTCAGCTCCGGGTCGGTGAGAGTCTCCAGCAACGCGACCGCGGTCGGGTCGGCCACCGCCGCACGGGCGGCCTGTTCGGTCAGCTTCTCCACACCGGCGGCCAGGCCCTCGCTCTGCTGGGCACCGCCCGGGGCTTCGCCCTGCGGCCCGCTGCTCTGACCAGCGCTGGTGTGCTCATCCGCAGTTCGCGTGACCGTGCCGGAGCCGCTGGCAGGCGGCGGCTTCGGCGCCGCGGTGTCCACAGGGCGCTCCGACGGGGCCACAGGCACAGACACCTCACCCACAGCGCTGCCGACCGCTGGGCTGCGGCCACTATCCGCAGCAGCGTCGAGGACCGCCCGGCCCGCCTCACCCCCCGCGCCGACCGGGCTGGCCGGCTCGGCTTCCAGGGCGTCGAGGAACTCGTCCAACAGCGCGACCGCAGCCCGCGCATCCTCCACCGAGCGACTCACCTGCTCACCGCCGCCACTACCTGCACCGGCAGAGCTGCCCCGGTCAGCGACGTCCACGCAGCAGTCCTTGCCGTGGTTCTCCTCTGGTCGGCTCGTGGGCGGGCCGGACGGCGACTCACCACCGCTGTCGGAAGCGACCGGGACGGGCGTCGCGGTGACGGCAGCAGGCCGCACCGGCACCGCCTTATCCGGCACCGGAGCAGCCGACGACGGCGGCGGCGGCGGTGTGACGGACGGCGCCGGTGATACGGCCGGAGCCGGAGTGGGAGCAGGAGCCGGAGCCGCGGGCGGCGGGGGGAGGTTCTGCGGCGGCGCGGGTCGCGGAACAGGAGCCGGCTGGGGTGGGGCGGCCCGTGGCGGTGCGGGTGCAGGCTGGGGCGGGGTCGGGCGGGGCGGTGGTTCAGACACAGGAGCCGGGGCCGCCGCGGGGGCCGCCGCGGGGGCGGGGCCGTTCACCACGTCGGTGACCGCACCACCCGCCGCGCCGACCGCGTCCACGGCCCTGTGACCCGCGTCGGTCAGACCGCCCAGGACACCCACCGCGCCCTCCCCCGACGGTCCCTCGGCCGCGGGCTCGGGCTCCGCCGCCGCAGCGGTGGCAAGCAAGACCGGCGTCACCGCAGTCCCACCGAGCATCGCCCCCGCCGCCAACACCGCAACCGCCGAACGACGCACCACCCCCGCTACCAACGACGACGAGACCGAGGACAAAGGAGAAGAACTAGAACGAGCAGACATCAACGAACTCCCTTCATGATCAACAAACAAAGCGGGCAGGACCCAACGACACCGAGGCCATCAGCGGGGCCATCACCGACCGTCGACGTTGTTCACCTCATCGGTAATCGACGTCGACGAATCCGCATCAGTGGAGCCCTCGCTGCCACCGGAGGTCGTGGACGAGCCCTCACCTGCGGCCAGGCCCCACTGCTTCACCCAATCCACCTGCATCCGCCCGGACTCGCCGTCGCCGCGCGGGAACCAGTCCAGCTGCAGGCACAGGTGCATCGGGCCGGGCGGCAAGATCGAGGTGTCTTCTGTCTTCCACCATTCGCGGCCGTCGACGAACGCGGTCACACCGGCCGAGGTCCACTCCACCGCGTAGTTGTGCCACTGGGTGGCGTCGATCTTGAGTTCGCCGTGGACCTGGGAGTTGTCCGCGCCGTAGTGCAGGAACAACTCGATCTTGTCGCGGGCCGGGTCCATGATCTCGGCGAAGTCGATCTCCCCGCCGACCGGGAAGTTCTCCTGGGTCGGCCACAACAGGGCGAGGGCGTTGTAGGACGGCGAACCGGTCGGGGCGCGCATCCGCACTTCCCAGCGTCCGTACTTCTGGGAGTGCGCGGTCCAGGCCAGGCCGGCGGTCGTGCCGTCCCCGGTCCCGTCGATGGTGAGGACACCGTCGGAGACGGTCGCCGCAGCAGGGGAGCGGACACCGTTCCCGGCATGCCCGGGACCGTCGTAGGCACTCCACCCAGGACCGAGAGCGGTGCCGGTGAAGTCGTCCACGACATCCGGGGCGCCCCACCCGAACACCTCACCAGCCGTGGCGCCCTGGCCCTGTGCGGACGGCAGAGCAGAGGAACCGGGCGGTGCCGTGGCCGCCGCCGGGGCCTGCGTGTCCTGTCCGGCCTGCCCCTGGTGACCAGCGGAACCGTTTCCATGATCATCCAAGCGGTTCCCGACCCCGGCGCTGTAGCAGGTGACGGGCACGAAACCGGGCTCATCAGCGTCGAGGGCGAGCAATGCCGCCCGCAACACACCCGCACTACTACCGCTCACGCTGCCGAGGTCGAGTTCAGCCAGGACATGAGTGGCGGTGATCCGCCACCCACACACGGCATCCGCCGTCTCCGCGGGGCCCTTGTCCGGAGTGGCCGAGCCAAGCAGCAGAGCCGCAGCAGCCGCGAGCGCAGAGACGCCGCCGACCAGACCCATCAGCGCGCACCCCGGCGACTACGCACACCGGCAGGCCCGACTCCGGGCGAGACCCGACGTTTCACCACCCGCTCCACCGCCTCCACCCATCGGCGCCCGTCCTGAACAACGCCGCGACTGTACCCTATCCACTGTTGTATATCCGTCCACTAGGGCGTGTGCTACACACCCGCCAACCCGGACCGGAGATAGAGTCCCGGGACCTACCGGTCCCGGACCTTCACGCCCGGGAACCGGGGGCCAGCAGGGACAACCCGGAACGACCGCGACACGAGGAGGAGCACCATGGCCCGTCGACGAGCACAGCCCCCCAACACCAGCAACACCGCAACGACCAGCGGAAGAACCCCTTCCGCCAGCGCGACGACAGACGGGGAGGCGATGCCGCCGCGGATCAAGCCCGGCTCGCCGGACCCGAACCGGTTCGGCACCATCAGCGAACGCCTCAACTACCTCGCCAGCGCCATCCGACGCCCCAACGGCACCGTCTTCCCCGCCACCGACATCGTCCGATGGATCCGCAGCCAAGGCGGCGGCGTCAGCGACGTCTACATCACCAAAATCCTCAACGGCACCCGCGGGAAGGAACCCTCACCCACCTACACCCGCTGGCTCGCCCGCTACTACAACGTCGCCGACGACTTCTTCTACACCGACCACCCCGAAGCCGTGGACGGGCCCTCACACACCCTGCACATCCTGGTCCGCGAACCCGCCGGCACCGACCTACTCCACAACTGGGCACTGCTGCCCGAACGCCAACGCGACATCGTCTCCGCCCTGATCACCAGCATGGTCCCCCCACACCACCGCCACGCCATCAGCACCACCGCCGACAACACCGCCGACAACGCCGACAACGCCGACGGCGCTGACGGCGCTGACGGCGCTGACGGCACGGTCAGCGGCGACGACCCCACCGAAGACAAGGACGACGATTCGTCCCCCTCGACGGCCAGGGCCCGCCAGCCATGACCACCGCACTCCGACCCACCAAGACCAGCCGCAGCACCGGCGCCGGCGCCGAGATGTCGATCTTCTACGTCGTCCCCGACGACCAGCTCGTCCCCGACCTGCACCCCACGCTCGACGCGTTCCGGGACGGGGAAGCGGTGTTCGCGACCGGCTACCTCATCGGCCTCCTCGAAGCGCCCTGCATGGACTTCCTCCGCCACCACCGCGCCGCCGACGGCCAGACACCGGTCGGCGCGAAAGTCGAGATCACCCACCGGGCGCCGTCGATCCCCGGGGACCGACTCCACGTCACCGCCCGCTGCACCCACGAGATCGGCACCCGGTTCGCCTTCGCCGTGACCGCACACGACCAGCACGGGGTCCTCGTCGCCTCCGGACACGTCGTCCAGCACCTCGTCAACGTCACCGCGTTCCGCGCGGCGCTCCACGAACGCGCAGCGGGAAAGGGAACGCCCATGAACCGTCTTCACGAGGCATCTACCAGCAGAAACAGCACTAACGGCGAGGGCGCCGACACCGGATCGGCGGCCTACACGGCGGACACGACCGGGGAGCTCGCCCACCGCCTCGGCCAGCACGGCTTCATCCACCGCGCGCGGGACACCCACGAGAACACAGGAGCAACGGCATGACCATCGCCATCAACGCCGTCAGCGAGAGTCGCCCGGCGGCGCTGCGCTGGGACGACACCCACGGCCTCTACCGATGCCCGACCTGCGACCAGCCACCACAGAACCTGCGGCTCGGCGCGACCGAAGCGTTCATCTGCAGCGACTGCGCCGCCTACTGGCCCGCCCACCTCGCCACCGGCAGCTGCGGCTTCTGGGACCGAGACGCCGCCGCCGGCGAACGCCACAGCCACGGATGCCTCGACCACCCAGCCACCGACACAGACGGGGCCCCACTCACGGCGGAGGCGACACGCGTAGCCGCGTAAACCCACGTCACACGCTTATCTCAAATCCTCGGCGAGACCGGGCAGGTCGACGACCTCGAACTCCAGCAACTCCGACACCACACCCGACCGGGCCGACGACACCCCATGCGCCATCTCCCGGCCATACGCTAACCAATCACAAAACGAGGCCTCGGAGTCCCACCACGACACCACAAAATACCGGCCACCACCATCAACCGACCGCAGCAACTCCAACCCGCGAAACCCTGGAACATCGCCCATATCTGCACGACAGGAAACGAACCGGTACTCTAGGTCAACTTCCTGTGCGTCCGCGACACGCACAGCATAGATTTTCACGACCGCCACAACAGCCGCCTCTGCAGCAATCGATAAGCAGCAGGCGACGACATCATTTCCCCATCCATATCTTCTGCCTGCGCATCACCCGGCCGACCCCAGCCCCCACCGCAGCAGTCACGAGAGCCGGGATCGGATACACCACAAGACCGACCAGCCACCACCGTTCACCCCTGTTCATTAACTCACCAAGAACAAAGATAACGCTCGCGGACACTGCAACAAGTAGCGCCACAGTGACCCACGACAGGTGCTCACTCTTCCAGCCCGCGAGAAAAGACACGAACCCGAGAGCAACCACGGACAGTGCAACATGCCATTCACGCGCAGCGCCCCACGGAAGCAACACAAAACCACACAGCACGACAGTCGAACTCACAGGCGCTACCCATAGCCGGAATGGTTGCATCCCCATCATCTCTCACTTCGCTTGACCTTGACGCCAGAAGGAAGGTGGGGCGGATTTAGACTTCTGCTACGGGGCACTGCCTTGCGGAACGATGTGACGCCCCTGACTGATAACAAGACGCGGTCTTGTTATCGCCGACAAGTCGCTGAGCACATTTCCGTCGACGATCAGTAGATCCGCCGCAAGGCCAGGAACAAGTGATCCTGTCACGTGCGACAACCCAAGAGCTTTCGCGCCAGAAATGGTTCCAATCTCTACGGCTTTACCGGAAGAAAATCCATACTCTGCGAATCGCGCCACCGCCGTCGCTGAACCAGCGAAGTCAGTTACTCCTGCATCAGTTCCTGAAATCTGAGTAACCCCATACTCGTCAAACCAGGCGACACGTCCCACCAGCTGTCGGGCCCAAGCCTCGCCGACCTTCGTAGCGAGGCCGCGCCAGTCGTTGCTGCTCGCATGGCAAAGCACAGTCCCTTGCTCTGCCATCTGCTGGGCAACCTCGGGGCGCGGGTCCCAGTCAGGCCCTTCCACGAGCCATGTGGCGTGCTCAATAGTGTCTACTCCAGCTTCAACCGCCAGAGCGATTGCGGCGGCGCTATGAGCATGAGCGGCGATCCGTAAACCATTGCCGTGCGCTTCGTCGACCGCAGCCCGCAGCTCAGCCAGAGTGAATTGCGGATCCCACATCGCATATGGGCCCGGAGTTAGCTGACCTCCCGAGGCCATAATCTTGACCGTGTCAACGCCATGGGCAGCGAGCAGCCGGATCCTGTCCCGGATTTCTTGTTCACCATCAACTACGCCGCCGAGGAACCAGCAGTGTCCTTCCCTCACGGTCAGCGGGGCGCCCGCAGTCAGTAAGCGCGGTCCGAGGGCTTCACCACTAGTGATTAAATTCCGGACCCGCCGAGCCAGACCGTTCCTGTCGCCAAGATCTTGTGCTGTAGTAACGCCAGCACGAAGAAGCTTCTGCGCCCGCTTAACCATCTTCTGCTCGAGCTGTGTGTCGTCATCTTCTGCATATAGGGTATCCAGGATATTCGGACCCCCGTGAAATACGAGATGCACATGCGCATCAATCAAGCCCGGCATGATCGTCGAGTCGTCGAAATTATAGCGATCCACCTCGTTTTCTGCGACCGCTTCGACGTCGGCTCGAGAACCAACTTCCAAGATCGTTCCGTCCGACACTAAAACTGCCCCATCGTGCAGCGAAGTTCCCTCTGGGCCTGGCAGAACTAAGGGGGCTGTGTAAATACTTTGCATGCTCACTCCTGGAATTTCCGATCATCGTCGCTAAGCATACTCCGACATGGCGGACCATAACGCTGAACAAGCTTTTCAAACTCGGCTGCAAATACCAACAGTGGTCGATCGTCGTCCTCCGTACACCGCGCGATTGGAACCGGATCGTGCGCGACTACAACTCCCCTATTGGTAGCGACGAGTGCTCTGTATACAGCACTCGCCTGCTGCTTAAGGGTCATAGACTTCGACGATTCTTCTGCGTACTTACTGATGCGCCATAACGCGTACTCGCATTCATCAAGAACCTTATGATACCAGGAGGCTTATTCATAAGCCGCAAAGAAGTAGAGGCCTACGATTGCCGCAACTGTGCTTTCGTATTTGCTGATGGGGTAGCGGTATCGGCCACCTTCTTCGCTGAGCATGCGCCATGTTTTGAGGTGCGCGATGGCGTGTTCGACGGCTGCGCGGATTCTGCCGAGGGCGGTGTTGAACTCGACTTGGCTGGGGTCGAGGTCGATACCGGGGGATCGCTTGTGCGGGACCGTGTTGATGCCCTCGACGCCGATGTAGCCGAGGTCGGCGACGGACGGGAGATCGCGCAGACGCTCCGCCAGCCCGGATGCGGCGTAGGCATGTGCGTCGTGGCGGGCGCCGTGAATCGGGACTTCGCCGACCGCGACGAGGACTCCGTCGAGGGTGGCGGCGATCTGCAGGTTCATGCCCGAGTAGCCGGCCTTGACCGAGAACAGGTCGGACACTGCGTTCCAGTCCCACGTCGGGCACACGGTGCCATCGACCAGCACTGTTCCGCCTCCGAGGACCTCCCGCGGGTCGGGCACGACGTCGGCGAGGACCTCGCCGATCACCGGGCGCAGCAGGTCCCAGCGGCGACTGACCGTGGACTGGCTGACCCCGAAGATCGCGCCCGCGAAGTCCTGGGTCACGTTCTTGCGCATCAGCGTCACCACCATGGCCACTGACCGGAACAAGCCCAACGCAACAGGCCTACCTGCAGAAACGAACTTGCCGCCGCATCGGGCGTGTACTCTCACCACCAGATCGGTGAGTTGTCTATCGTCCAACCCTGTCATAGCTTTGAATCGCAACAGCTCTTCGCCGATCCTCGTTCGATGCCTGGGAACACCGAACAAACCGGCAAGGGCTGTTGCACTTCAAGCGCGACACACCGCCGTGCCGGTATCGAGACAAAATCGCCGGTGACGGCTTCCGCAGATCAACAGAATTACTCCCTTGTGAATAAGCCCCCAGAATCGCGTGTCGCGCAGGAAGAAGTCGACACCTCTTTCGATTCGGGATCGACGATAAAATTTCGTGCCGGGAGCTGCGGCAGCAAGCACTTCCCAAAGCGGATTCAAGCGCTCTATTTTTCGCTGCAATATCTGCTGTTCCTGCTGACGAACCTTGAGGTGCGCTCCTCCAAAAATGCACAAACTTACAATAAACCCGATGATCCCCATCTGAAGGGCGCTGCCTACGACAAGTCGGACACCGCCCAGCAGGATAAATTTATTGCCGGAAATCCACCACGTTGTCAGTGCCACGACCCGCGCAAAGGGGCCTGCGAAGAACATGAGCGCCGAACTAATCGAGGTCAAATAAAAGGCGCACTTGAGGCGGTCGGCGCGGCAGGAGGCCTCCAGGAAGCAACTCCAGGATAAAATGATGCAACAATACGCGAACTGTAAATTTCCCGCTAGATAAAAGTACCCCGCTGCGTGCAGGCTAGGGGTGTACTTGCTTAGAACTTCTTGATACTGCGGGATTCCCTGCTCGCTCAACGCCCAACAGGACGTCAAAGCGATCGCGGCAAAGACAGTTACGAGAACCTGCACTCCAGGGCAGAAGAGGACTGTCCTGCGTGTCCAGGGCAGTCGGCCAGAGAAGAATAGAGCGGTTGTAAGAAAAACAACGAACAACATCAGGTTGATCAGCAAGCGATCTAGCCCAGGGGCCAGCGAATCGACAGCAGTCGATACTGGATCAAGCGATACGCACGACATCACGAGGATGGCAGCAACTAGCAGGTTTCCGCGAGTTCTGCGACAACCCCTCTGACGAAGAACGAGGCGGGAGCCGAATACTCCAGCCAGCACCGTCCACACTACTACAGTAGCGACATCCACTTTAAGCTGTTATTCTACTGATGTGGCGTCGTCAGAAGATGTTGACAACATCGTTGAAGCCGGCCCCCGACACTCCCTGTCGCCTCTCTGCATCAGCCGCGTATCCCCAGTATTGCAACACGGGGGCTTATTCACAAGGGAGTAATTCTGTTGATCTGCGGAAGCCGTCACCGGCGATTTTGTCTCGATACCGGCACGGCGGTGTGTCGCGCTTGAAGTGCAACAGCCCTTGCCGGTTTGTTCGGTGTTCCCAGGCATCGAACGAGGATCGGCGAAGAGCTGTTGCGATTCAAAGCTATGACAGGGTTGGACGATAGACAACTCACCGATCTGGTGGTGAGAGTACACGCCCGATGCGGCGGCAAGTTCGTTTCTGCAGGTAGGCCTGTTGCGTTGGGCTTGTTCCGGTCAGTGGCCATGGTGGTGACGCTGATGCGCAAGAACGTGACCCAGGACTTCGCGGGCGCGATCTTCGGGGTCAGCCAGTCCACGGTCAGTCGCCGCTGGGACCTGCTGCGCCCGGTGATCGGCGAGGTCCTCGCCGACGTCGTGCCCGACCCGCGGGAGGTCCTCGGAGGCGGAACAGTGCTGGTCGATGGCACCGTGTGCCCGACGTGGGACTGGAACGCAGTGTCCGACCTGTTCTCGGTCAAGGCCGGCTACTCGGGCATGAACCTGCAGATCGCCGCCACCCTCGACGGAGTCCTCGTCGCGGTCGGCGAAGTCCCGATTCACGGCGCCCGCCACGACGCACATGCCTACGCCGCATCCGGGCTGGCGGAGCGTCTGCGCGATCTCCCGTCCGTCGCCGACCTCGGCTACATCGGCGTCGAGGGCATCAACACGGTCCCGCACAAGCGATCCCCCGGTATCGACCTCGACCCCAGCCAAGTCGAGTTCAACACCGCCCTCGGCAGAATCCGCGCAGCCGTCGAACACGCCATCGCGCACCTCAAAACATGGCGCATGCTCAGCGAAGAAGGTGGCCGATACCGCTACCCCATCAGCAAATACGAAAGCACAGTTGCGGCAATCGTAGGCCTCTACTTCTTTGCGGCTTATGAATAAGCCTCACGGTAGCGAAATGTTCAGCGTCATTCTCCTGAGGGGAATCAAAGCAATCACGGCGGAGGCAGCGCCGCCACACCATGTTTGGAGGGAGGTGCGGCGCAATCATGCGAACCAGATCTTCGTCGCCATTGTCAGGTTTGTGGTCGAGGGCCATATGGCCGCACTCATGCAGAATCGTCTTCGCACGTTGCCGTGGAGGTAAGTTAGCGTCATGCACGATAGCATCGCTATCCGCACTTTCCAGCCATAAACCAAATACATCCGCGCTGGGGAGACAGAGCTCTAGGACGCTGATCGGGCGACCTCGGTGGACCGCGAACTTTTGACAAAACTCATCAACGTCCAGCGGAAACACCAGCCCCAGATCGCGGACCAGTCTTTTCGCGATAGTATCTACTTTTCGGCCGGGCAACCACCCACGCGACAACCCTCGCCTCACGACCCTCTCAGGAATCATCCGCTTCTCCGCGTCGCGATAATGCATCTAGGAACCTGAAAAGATACTCAGGGTTATCATGAAACGAGGGACTTCCCAGCTCGACGCTACAGCGGAGTCCCCCCCTCCATAAGCCTCTTGATTTCCGAGTCCTTGTCTGACTTATTCCTTGCGACGAGCAAAGCCGTCTTCTCGGCTCGGCTCGATAGTTACGGTTCGATCCATCTTGGAATCACCAGGCGTCGAGATCTTCGTCCAGGCGCACTTCGAAGCTCTGCTGTCGGGATTTTGGCCGAGGTGTATTCAGCGGCTTCCCGAGGGGGAGTGTCTCGACCACACCGAGGAGCCACGCCCGCATTCCAGGATCCAAGGTCGCTGCTCTCGTCGCAATTCCCCGTATTTCAGCGTCTCGCAAGCTTGCGACCAGCTGGAGTTCTTCATGAATTTCCGCAGTAGTTGAACCAGTTTCTAGAAAATACCCAGCCGGGACTTCAAAGAACCTGGCAAGCGCCTCAATCGTCCGAATGCCCGGGTTAGTCCTATCTCCACGCCGCAAGAGTCCCAGGTAATTCTCGCTAATGACCGGCTCGCCGTTTTGCGAGTTCTCTACCAACCACTTCGCTACTTCGCGATTCGTGTACGGTGCCCCACCTGGCCGATGCACTGTTTCGAAAGCCTGATTAATTTTAGCTGCAAGCGTAAGCGTGTGCTCCCCCTCGTCGGTCGACATCGGGGCATCATCCTTCCAGGGGCCAGGGGCCAGGGGCCAGGGGCCAGGGGCCAGGGGCCAGGGGCCAGGGGCCAGGGGCCAGGGGCCAGGGGCCAGGGGCCAGGGGGGGCCAGGGGCCAGGGGCCAGGCTAGCAGCAAGGCGCCCTCAGTCATCACTATCGGCGGCAAGTCGCTTGATCGAGAGTGACGATCATGTTGACGCACGATAGATGCTTGTGCCAGTCTCCCGGACACGTCCCGTGACGGCACGATCACTCACTACCGCCGGGTGGGCCACCCGGCGTCGTGGTCGGCAGTGCGTCACGCGTAGGTATTTCGCCCCCCACCCCCGGAGGTTCCGATGCTCGACTCGCCCCCCGACGGTCCTGATCCCGGGCGGCAGTGGATGCCGCCGGGTCTCGTCCCGCCTCGGACGGTCCGTCGTTCGGGGCGGGCCGGGGTGGATCAGGAGAACTGGTTGCGGGACAGGATCCTCACCGCCACCCGGGAGCTGACGCTCGCCGCCGAAAAGGTCCGCAACCCCTACGGGGCGACCCTGGAAGATCAGGCGCCGGCGGCGTGGCATGTCCGGACCACCCAGGCGATCCTCGATGACTGCGTCGAGCACCTGGATGACCTCGACGACTGCGACGGACACCACGGGCCCGGTGGGCCACCGGCGCGGCCGCCACGGCCGTAAGAGCAGCCGGCGACCGGGTCAGTAGCCGGGTCTGGCAGGATCGGACAGTGAGCTGGCTCTCCTGGCTCTCCTGGCTCTCCTGGCTCTCCTGGCTCTCCTGGCTCTCCTGGGACCCCTGGGACCCCGGACAGCCGCTCCCCCAGCTCAGGCGAAGGATCGCCGACGATGACCACCTAGACCGCTTAGGGCGACAGCCAGATGCTGGTCGTCCTTGGATCTCAATTTGATATGGCGGGCTGGAGCAGCATCAGCAGCAGTATGTGCTTCAGAACGAAGTAGGGCCCGACCTCTCGGTCGGGCCCTACAACGGAAGTACAACGGAGTGTCCAGCTCCGCTCCTTCAGCCCCCCCCAATCCCTGAAGGAGCGAGCACGCGTTGGATGCGTGGTTGAAGGGTAACGCGACCCGTCAAGACCTGGCAACGCCCCCGGTCGGGGACGCCCGGGATGCCTGTGGGTGTCTGGTCCGGGTCGGGCTCGACACCGGGCTCTGGTCGTTGACCGCGGGCGACCCGGGTGAGCGGGCCGCCACGACCGCGGCGGTGATCGCTGCGGGCTGGCCGCCGGCCGACGAGCTGTCCGCTGATCCGCCGCCGGCGGCGCGGATGTGTACACACTGCCTGCGACGCTCCGGGCAGCCCCAAGACACCGTCCTCGGTACGGTCCTCTGCACCCCGTGCTGGGCCGAGCTGGCCGAGGACACGACCCCCGACCCCGGCACGGGCTTTCCCCGGGGGCTGCCGCGCACGGCTCAGGCGTGGTGCGAGGCGATCCGTGCGTCGGCCTGGTACCGGCGGCTGCGCCGCGACGCCCGACGACGCCTCGACGCACTGCTCGGCGAGCTCGCCCGACGGGCGGACTGGACCGATCACCTGACCTGGCCGACCTGGAAACGTCTGCAGGACGCTACCGGGTGGGCGCGGTCCTCGGTCGCGTCCTGGCTGGCCAAGCTCCAAAAGTCCGACTGGCTCGTCCTGATCGAACCCGGTAGCACCCCGCAGTACCGCGGCCCGCTCCAGAGCATGATCCACGGACGGCACGGCAACCGGGCAGCGGTCTACCAACTCCACCTGCCCGACCACGCGATCACCGACACGAACACCGCCGCCGTCCGCGACGACCTCCGCCCGCTCACCGAGACCGGCACCATCCCCTCCCCAACCCACGACGGAGGCTCCCACGGTTCGTTGCGTGGTGAAAGTTGGACCCCAACGGGGTTTACTCTTACCGAAGGTAAGAGTTCTGTTCATACGCGCGCGACAACGATCATCCACAACCGGGTCAGGGCCCGGGCCGGGGCCGAGCCGCCCCGCCAGGGCCGTCGGTGGGGGGACTGGTTCGATGAGCGGGTGCCGGTCAGCCGGGGGGAGATGCTCGCGGCAGCCCGGCAGCTGCGTGATGATCCGCTGCTGGCGCGGCTGTCCCCGCGAGCGATCCGCGCTCAGGTGAAGGTGTTCTGGCGGGCGGGGTGGACCAACAACGACCTCCGTTACGCCCTGGCACACCAGCCCACCCCCGCCCGCCCGCCCCGGCTTGTCGAGCGCTGCCCGGCCGGGCAGGTGCGCTTCCCGTCGGCGTGGCTACGCCACCGCCTGGCCCCCTGGCAGGGCCCTCACGGGCCCCTGGTCGCCCCGCACGCCGACGTCCAAGCCCGGGCCGCTATCGCGGCCCGGTACGGCCGGGCCGCCGCCCAGCGGCTGCCCTACGGCCACACCCAGCTGAGCCCCGACGCCCTCGGCGTCGACGACACACACCGCGCTGACGCCCGCGCCGTCCTGGCCTGTAACCAGGCCCACGACCAGCACGCGCTGCGCTCCGGACTTGTCCCCGACCAGGACCCCGCCTCTACCGGTACCCGCCAGGCCACGCGCGCTCAGATCACTGCTCTGCTCCAAGCTCGGTGCTCCCGACACCTCTCCGCTGCCGGAACCTCGTGCTGAACCCCAGCTCCACCCCCGGCCGCCCGTTGTCGAGTCCCACGAACGGTGCTGCCGCGCCGCTTCCGGTCCTCGCCCGCTAGCGCGGGCTGCGGTCCGGGTCGGCTTGCCCACGACCACCGACGGCGCCTGAAGCCGTCACAGACACCCTCAGCGGCCGCTACAGGCCTATCTGTCACCGTCGTGAACGTCCCCGACCCGACCCCAGCCAGGACAA
The DNA here is from genome assembly GCF_020496245.1 of Pseudonocardia sp. ICBG601. Classification (NCBI taxonomy): domain Bacteria; kingdom Bacillati; phylum Actinomycetota; class Actinomycetes; order Pseudonocardiales; family Pseudonocardiaceae; genus Pseudonocardia; species Pseudonocardia sp. ICBG601. The sequence goes on from NZ_JAHLJA010000181.1 coordinate 43,562, forward strand.
GACCGGCGCGACGACCATCAGCCCGCGGCGACGACCTTCACAAGGCACCGGACCAGCGGAAACACCACCCAGCAAGACCACCTCTGGGCGAGGTCTCCACCGACGACAGAACCTGCTCACGCCTCGCCATGCGACTCTGACCTGGCCATTCCTGCCTCGCCAGCCGCACTGCCACAGCCCCGCTGTCCCCCCGCCACGCCCCCGGATCGCCGCGATACACCCTCGACAAGCGCCGGGACCAGCTGAAACACCCCGGTGCATGATCAACCTCTGCTCCGCCCCGACCCCTCTCCGAGCCGCTCTGTCGGTCACGATTACGCCCCTGACCTGAGGAATCCTGTCGAGGGCGACTGCGCTGAACACCTCTCTCCCTGCCCGCCCGCTCTCGGCGCGCTCCTGCGAGTGGGTACCGACAAGTATCCGGACCAGCGAAAACGACCTTGTTCATGATCTCCTTGTAGGCCGCTGCGCAACGGCGGCCATGCCTCTGCCTCGCCCGGATCATGTCCCTGACCTGGGAATACGTTCGATCACATGCCTCGAACGCCGTGATCCCCGCTCGGCCATCCTCCCTCGCGCATCTAGGCGAGTAGATGTCGGCAAGTATCGGGACCAGCGGAAACGCCGCAATGAAACGATCTTGAGCGGTCGTCGCCGGCAGACACGGGTCGCGCCGGCCGAGCCGCAGTGCTCTGACCAGGGGATTCTTTCTGACGGAGTGGCTGTCGCCGGTGCCGTCCGGGTCGCTCCACGCCGCCGCACGGCGAACGTTGCGCACGGCAAAGATGCTGGTCCCGATACCTGTAGGGCGATCTTGACGCGGGCCCCTGGGTCGCTGACAGGTCGGATGTCCGCGTCGTCCCAGGAATGGATCGTCACGGTGAAGTCCGGGCAGCCCGGGGCCCGGCCGAGGGCCGGACCGCTGTTGCCAGTCGATCCCGACCGCGCAGGACCCGATCCCGCCCGAGGCCACTCTCGGACACCTCGCCACGCGCTGCCCGAGCAGGGCTGTCGAGGTCGTCGATAGCGGCGCTGGGGCGTGGCGGACGATCACCGTCCCGAGCCCGTCCGGGGCGCTCGGGGACGTCGTCGTCGGCGGTCGTCGTGCGCGGCTGCGCCCGGGAAAGCCGAGTGGAATTCCTGGGGCTCTCGCGTGCGCGCGCCGCGCGCCTACGCGCACATCGCGTTGAGACCCGCCCGGTGGGGATTTCCTTCACGGAAATTTCCTCGACGGAAGATCGGCCAGTACGACTCGGCCGGCATCGCCCGGGGTCAGGGAGGGCCGACGGTCTCGGCGGTTCCCCTGGCGAGACCGGATCGGTCGGTGCGGCCGTCGCCGCGCCGGCCGCTGGCGACGTCGGCTCGTGGTCGCGTCCGGGACGCGTGCCCGTTCCCGGGTCCGGGGCGGTCACCGCTCAACCCGCCTGGCGCCGGTGGCGACGGTGATGGACCGGTGGGAGGTTCCAACGCGCTGCGCAACCTCGGCGGCCGGTGGTCGTGGCCGGTCTCAACGCGATGTGCGCGTAGGCGCGCGTCGCGCGCGCACGCGAGGCGCCCCGGATTTTCCTTCGGCCGCGACCGTCACGGCGATGTCCCGGCGCCGTTCGCCGGGGCCCGCGCCGCCCGCATCCCGGCCCGGTCCTCGCGTGCGGTGTGTGCCTGCTCGGTGACAGCGGGTTCGACCCGGGGCTTGTCACGGGCTGGGCCGGGTGCTAGACATGAAACATCCGTCTGGCGTCTCGTCAGATGGTGCGACCGACACCCCGGATAAGAGTCCGGGGCGCCGGTCTGACCAACCAACCTGCACAGAATCAGGTGATCGGCTGTGTGGCATCTTGCCTGCACTACCTTCGTGGTTCCACCTCCGGGTGGGGCTCTTCCTCCGGATGTTGACCCTGGCTGTGAGCAGCCCAGGTGGTTCCCGGATGGTTTGACTGAGAAGCTCATCGATCGCCTGTGGGCGACCGTCGCGACGATGCCGCTGCCGCGCACGTCTGCGCCGGGGTGGGCCCGATGAACGCCCCCGTGAACGGCTCCTCGAAGAACGGCGTTCAGCTGGCCGGTCGTGGTCGGTCGGAGTCGTGGCTGGAGGACCTGATCCTCGCTGACGGCTCCGCCGACTCCGCCGACTCCGCCGTCGATGCGGCGTCGCCGCGTCTGATTGGTGAGGCCCGCCTGCTCGCCAAGGAGGTGGAGCAGGCCCGCGCCGTGGTCGCGCTCCAGGACGATCCCGCGCTGCTGGATGCGCGGTCGTCGCGGGAGCGGCGTGCTGACCGGCGCGTGACTGAGAAGCTGCGGGGCGCGGAGCGCGTGGAGCGGCGCCGGACCCGGATGGCCGAGATCGCCGCCGCTCGTGGTGAGCGCCGGGAGGCCGGCTGGGCGCATCGTGCGGTCGCGAACCGTGATCGGCTGCTGAACCCGGACCGTCGGCTGACCTCGACCTACCGCCGTTATGTGGGCCTGTCGATGGTGCCGCCGCTGCTGATCGCGGCGGGGGTGTTGTTCATGTCGGTGACCGTGCACGACGGCGTCGTCGGTGTCGACGGCCCGTGGTACGGCTACCTCATCGAACCTCTCGCCTCGGTGCTGCTGGTCGTGAGCTTGTTCGTGGGTTTCACCGCGGTGCAGCACGGCCGCCGCATCCCCCGCGGCCTGTACGCCCTCGACGCCGGCCTCGCTGCTGCGTCCCTGGCGCTCACGGTGGTGCCGTGGGGCGTGCGTTACGGCTTCGACCCGGGCTCGACCCTGGCGCATGTCCTGCCGCCGCTGCTGGTGGCTGCGGCGGTGGTGGTGCAGCACGTGCTGCACTCGGTGTTCCGCCCGATCTTCGCCGACCTCTACGACGAACTCGCCCCCGCCCGCCTGGACGAGACGGCGGCGGACACGGTCGTGCTCTACGAACGCACCCGTCAGGCGGTCGCTGACGGCCAGATCGCGGCTCCGTCGGGGGCGGTGTCGCGGGAGGCGATCCGTAAGACCTTCGGGGTCGGGAAGTCCCGCGCCCAGCTCGCCGGGGACGCCTATGACCATGTCACCGCGTTCCTGCACCGCACCGCGCCTGCCGCGCCTGCCGGGTCTGCCGCGTCGTCTGCTGTGTCGGCGCCGGTGTCGTCGGTGGCGGGGCGTGTGAACGGCGCCCGGGTCGCCGCCTTCGCATAGTCCTGGCGCAGAGGCGTTCAGTTCGGCTCTGCCGTTCGCTCTGCCGGGCAGGTCTGTCTAGTTCTTTCTCGGGTCGTCTTCGGCGTGTTGTAGCGGCGTGCTGTAGCTGCTGTGGGGCTGCCGTGGGCCCGATGGTGTCCGTTATCTCCTGTTTGTTCTGCTTCTTCCTTTTTGGGGTGAGGTTTGCGTGTCTGTTGCTGTGTCGTCATCTGGAGTGTCCCGTCCGGTGCCGCGTCGATCGTCGCGTCGAGTGTCGGACCGGCCGCTGGACCGGGCGTTGGATCACTCGCCAGACCGGTCGGGGCAGTTGTCGTTGTTCCCGCCGGAGCGGGTGCGGGTGCGTCGCCCGCGGTTCGCGCCGCATCCGGTGCGGGCGGCGGTGTCGCGGCTGGGGTCGGTGGTGTCGTCGGTTCCGCTGCTGCTCGGGCTGGGTGGTGTGGGGTTCGCGGTGTTTGTGCTGGTGGAGGCGATGTTCCCGGCGGCCGGGGACTGGTCGGCGCCGCGGATCGTGATGGGTCTGGCGGCGGTGGCGGTGTGGTGCAGCGTCGCTGCTCTGGTGACTCGGGCTCTCGGGTGCCGGCGGGGTGGTCGGCGGTGAGCGGCTATCGGCGCCGCACCGCCGCGGCTGCTGGCGCGGGTGTGGAGGTCGCGTCGCGCCGGGGGCGTCCGGACCGTCGGCGGTCGCGGTTCGTGGTGCGGTTCGCCGCGGCCGGGAGTGATGTGGAGCGGTTGGCCGCGGCGTTCGATTACGCCCGCGGCGCGGCGTCGCGGCGGCATCCGGACCCGGCCGAAGCCGCGGCTGCGGTCGAGTCGGCGGTGTCGGCGCTGGTCACGGCCGGGGATCGACTTCTGGAGCTGCAGGCACGTGAGCCGTTGAGCGCGGGAAGGAGCCGGCAGTGAGTACAGCGCCGAGTACAGCGCCGAGTGCAACGACGAACGAGTCGATTCCGAGCGCGACGGCCCCGAGCGAGTCGGCCCCGAGTGCGGTGGTGTCGGCTGTGGCGGGGAAGGCCGGGTGGGGCCCGGCCCCGACCGCAGGTCCGTCGCTGTGGGCGCGGATCAGCCGCGGCTTGATGACCGCGATTGCTAGCGCGGTGACGGGCTGCCGGGCTGCGGTGGAGCGCCCGGTCACTCTGGTCGAGGGCTTGGAGCTGGCCCGGCGGGGGGATTGGACGGCCTCGGGGCATCCGATGCTGCGGCAGGTCGCGGTCGCGCACTTTTGGTGTGTGCAGGCCCCCGCGTTGATCGTGGCCGGGGTGTTGGGCTGGGCGTCCCGGACCCCGGGCCGACTGTGGACGGTGGTGCCGCTGGCGGTGACGGTGGCGTCGGTGCTGGACCAGGTTCCGCTGGTCGGGGTCTTGGTGCCGGAGTGTGTGACCTGGTCGTACTGGGCGCCGTCCTGGCTGTCGGCGTGGCTGTCGGGGTCGTCTGCTGGAGGTGCGTCGTGAACGCGGCAGGGTGGGCGTCGACCGGGGTCGTCGCGGCGTTGGCGCTGGTCCTGGGCGGGTGGTTGAAGTACAACGGCAACTGCGCGAAGACCTCGACCGCGCTGTTCTTGGTCGCGGGGACCGGGATCGGTGGTGTCCTGGGGACGCTGTTGGGGCGGGTGTTCACGACGCTGTCGGGGGCGACCTCGACGGTCACCCAGCTGTTGGGCGTCGCTGGGGGGACGGTGTTGGCCGCGGTGTGTGTGATCGCGACCTTGGAGGTCGTGGTGAAGGGCATCGTGCCGAAGACCGCGCGCCCGAAGTCGTGGCATCCGTGGCTGGCGTTGACCGCGCCGACCCTCGCGGTGGCGTCCGGTGCGCCGTTGCTGGCTGGTTTTTACAGCGTCCTGGCCCGAGGTGTGGGTGGTGCGGGAGCGGTGGCCTCGACGTGGATCACCGGGTGATGCGCGGTGGAGACGATTCTGCTGGTGTCCCTGCTGGTGTGGGGCCTGGCGAGATACGCGGGTGCCGAGGTGATCGCGACCGCGCGAGGCACGGAGCCGCCGCGGTTGGCGGATCGTCGGCGGCGGGCGGAGCGTGCGCATGAGCGCCGCATGGCGAAAGACGCCCGCCGGTCAGGTCCGACGATCGCTGAGGCGCTGGCCGCGCGGGTGGCGGAGCGGATCGCGCACCCGCGGGGACGGCGCGCCCCGGGTCCGGCACGGCGCGCGGTGGGTGCGTGGTGGGCCGACGGCTGGGACTACGCCACCGACCGCCGCCGACAGCGTCACGAGCAGGCCGCCGCAGGGCAGCTACGTCGGCAGCGGTGGGCCCGCGCTGTCCGCGACCGCGTCGGGCAGAGGCCCCGCCGTCCGGGTGCGGGTGGTCGTGGCGAGTGGACGCCTCGCCCGGGCACGCCGGGACCTGCGGCCCGCGCCGGCGACCGGGCTCCGGCGGCCGGGCCGATGGTGATCACCGTCGACCCGCCTGCCGCCCCCGAGACCGAGCCGGCCCCGGGGGCGCCGGTTCCCGAGCCGGTGCCCGCGGAGAAGAAGGCTGAGGACCCGCCCGCCAGCGTCGGCGGCAGCGTTCCCGAGACCGAGACCGAGACCGAGACCGAGACCGGGCCGGGGTGGGCGACGGTGCATCCACTCCGCCCCGCCCCGGCCAGTACAACCGACAGCCCTGTGACCAGCAGTAATGATGGAGAGGAAGATTCGATGACCGCAACCAACACCACGACCATGGCGAGTGGGGAGACGCTGGATCCGGGTAGTGCGCATCATTTCTGTGAGCAGATGCGGTCGTTGGGGGAGCGGATGTTCTCAGAGATCGAGCAGTCGGTGTCGTCGTTGTCCGCGGCGGGTGTGTCGGGCGCTCCGATCGCGCTGTTGTCGCAGATGCAGGAGCACGCGGCGCTGTTCCGCGACAGCGCGGGCAGCGCTCAGAGCCATTTTGCGCGGCATCTGTCGACCCAGGACCAGGTCCTCTCGGACGACTCCCTGGCCGCGACGGTGTCGGGCACCTACATCGGCACCCGCACCTGATGGTTCTGCCCTGGCCTGGGAGTTCTCCCAGGCCAGGGTGTCAGCCCCGTCCTCGAAACCGGTACGCGCGTACTGGTTGTCGGGTGTCCGTGTCGCGGCGGTGCGGGGCACCACCGAACCGTGCTGAACAGAATCGGTCCGTGAACGACCACCTGGAGGGATATCGATGACGGTGTCGGCAGAGTCTGCGGCTCTCACTCCGGAGGTCCTGGCTGCGGCGTTGCAGCGCCTGACTGCTGACACTGTCGTCGAGCCTGTCGACGGTGTGGGTGGGGAGGTGGTGGTGCGCCGCCCGGGTTCGGTGTTGCGTCGGGAAACGCCTGGTCAGGCTGCTGTGAGTGATCGGGTGGAGCGGGTTCGGGCTGGGGTGTGGGCGCGGCGGGTGCCGTATCTGGCGACCGCGGCGACCGCGGCGGCCGGGACCCTGGGCTGGGCCTTGTGCGACCTGGTCGCCGCCTCGGATGGGCCAGGTGCGGCGGCCGCGGCCGCGGCCGGTCTCGGCCTCACGGTGTCCGCCGGTCTGGCCGGGGCTCGGGCATGGTGGCGCCGCCGTGTCCCGGCGTCCTGGCGGAAGGTGTCGTGGGCGGGTGTCGCGGGTGCGGGGGCGTGGGTGGGTGCGGCGGCGTTGACCGGGCCGGCCGACCCGACTCTGCTCGGGGTACTCGCGGCGGGCTCGGCGGCGTGTTGGTCGGGCTGGATGGCGGCGCATCCGGTCACCGTGCCCACGGCCGGCCCGGCCTTGCCGGACGAGGACGTGGCGGGTGATGTGGGGGACCGTCTTGCGCGACGGTGGGCTGACAACGTCGCCCGCCGCGGGAAAGCGCTCCCGGACTCGCTGCTCACCGACCGGGTGGAGACCGGCCGGGCGATCCGCTGGACGGTGCGCACCCCGCCCGGTGAGCTGTGTTTCGACGACATCCTGGGGCGTCGGTCTCGGATCGCTTCGGCGTTGGGTGTGTCGGGGAAACACCTGGTGGTGGAGCCGTTCCCGGACGATGAGGGCTGGGCGGTGTTGACGGTGATCACGGCGGATGTGTTGTCGGCGGGGATCGCCTATACCGGGCCGCGGTATGAGGCCGGCGCCGTCGCGCTTGGGCCGTATGCCGACGGGGATGGGGAGATGGTCTTTCATGCGGTGGAGGCGGTCGGTGTCCGTAACGGGCTGGTGACCGGGGAGCCGGGGCAGGGCCCCGGCAAAGTCGTGATGGGTGGGTCCTGAGCTGCGGTGATGTGGGGGGTGGGGGTGGGTGCGGACACAGGCTTGGCGTGATCATGAGGGTGTCGAATCCTTGCTCACGTCAGGAAGCCTGTGTCCGCAGTGTCAGTGTCTCCGATCGTTGCTGCTCTGGAAGGCCTGGAGGTCGGTCCTGACGCGGGGAGAGCCGCGCCGGTCGGTGAGGCGGCGGGGTTGTCGCTGGTGGAGGCCCTGTCGCGAGTGCCGGACCCGCGGAAACCACGCGGTGTCCGCCACGGTGTCCTCGCGGTGTTGCTACTGGGGGCGTGCGCGGTGTTGGCGGGGGCCCGGTCGTTCACCGCGATCGCCGAGTACGCCCATGACGTCGGCCGCGCCGTGCTGGACGTGCTCGGGGTGGGCGCGGTCGCTCCGCACGAGTCGACCATCCGCCGGGTCCTGCAACGGGTCGACGCCTCGGCGCTGGAGGCGGCGTTGCAGTCCTGGGTGTTGCCCCAGCTCAGCGCCCAGCCGGCGGCGGAGGGCACACCCCGGCGAGAACAGCGTCGCGTGCTGGCCTTGGACGGCAAGACCCTGCGCGGCGCCCGCGTCCGTGCCGCCGACGGCAGGGTCTGGCTCCCGCATCTGGTGTCGGTGCTCGACCAGACCAGCGGTGGCGTGCTCGGCCAGGTTCAGGTCGCAGAGAAGGGCAGCGAGATCACCGCGTTCACCGCGCTGCTCGACCCCCTCGACCTCGACGATGTACTGGTCACCGCGGACGCTCTGCACACCCAGCGAGCCCACGCCGACTACCTACACCGCCGCGGCGGGCACTACCTGATGACGATCAAAGCGAACCAGCCCACGCTGCTGGCACGGGTACGGGCGCTGCCCTGGACCCAGATCGGCGTCGCTGATCGTCAACGCGGGCGTGGGCACGGCCGCGTCGAGACCCGCACGATCAGCGTGGTCAGCCTGCACCCCTGTCCCGACCTGGGCGCAGAGTTCTTCCCCCACGCATCCCAGGCGATCAAGCTGGTGCGCCGGCGTCGCCCACTGCGGCCTGGCGGGAAGTGGAGAACCGAGACCGCCTACGCGATCACCAGCCTGACCAGCACCGACGCCGATCCAGGACTGCTCGCCCGCTGGATCCGTGGGCACTGGTCGATCGAGAATCGCCTGCACTGGGTCCGTGATGTCTGCTTCGACGAAGACCGCGCCACCGCCCACACCGGTCACGCCCCGCAGGTCATGTCGGCGTTGCGGAACCTCGCGATCACCGCGCTACGCCTGCACGGCGTCAGCAACATCGCCGCAGCACTCCGCCACCACGCCCGCGACCCCCATCGACCACTGACCACCTACAAGATCATCTAGCGACTTTGCCGGGGCCCTGGGAGCCGGGGTCGGGCAAGTCGGCGTGTTTGGAGGCGATCGGTCTCGGCCTCGCCGCGTCGGGGTGTTGGCATGTGTTCTTCGGTGACGGCGACCCCGACGGCGGTTCGTCGCCGGTGCTCAACGATGTCGCCGATTGGGCCGAGTCCGGTCCGGACGGTGTCCTGGCCCAGCTGGCCGCGGTGGAGGCCGCTCTGGAGGTGCGGTCGCTGCTGAAGTCCACGCTCACCGAGGGTCCGCCGTCGGAGGACGGTGAGCCGGCGTTGGTGCCGATCACCGATCCGGCGGCCCAGTCCCCGGCGCGCAAGCTGCTGCCCACCCCGGAGCTGCCGGGCCTGATGTGGATTATCGATGAGTTGCATCGGCTCTCGACGCATCCGCACATGGTCGCGGCGGATTTCATCGGCCGGTTGGAGCGGGTGGTGCGGATCGGCCGTAAATACGGCGTCGGGCTGGTGGTGGGGACGCAGTCGTTGCTGGCGCCGGACTTCGGGCAGTCCACGGTGCTGCGGAGTTTCCTGACTGCACGGAACCTGTTCGCTTTCCGCAACATGAACCGCAGCGAGAACGCCGTGATCGACGGTCTCGCGGTCGCCCCCACGAGCTTGCCGTCGGGTGGTGGGTATTGCTTCGCGAACTCGGGTGGGCGGATGACGATGGGCCGGGTCGCCTGGGCAGAGGACCTGGGGGAGTGGGTGCGGTCGGTGCCCGGCGCGGCCCTGGATGTCGACACTGCTGCGGCGGTTCTGCCGTTCCAGCCGGTGCGGGGCCTGTCGCCGCAGGCGCGGTGGGAGACCCAGACGGCGAAGCTGGCCGCCTGGCGCCGCACCACCCACACCGGCGCCGGCGCCGCCGGGGAGCTGGCCCCGGAGGCACCGGCGCCGGAGCTCTCGGCGCCGTCGGTGGTGTCGGTGGTGGCGTTACCGGGGTGGGCGGGTGTCGCCGTGCCGGCGGCGTTGACCGCCGCCGACGTCGGGCCCCTTCCTGCCCCGGCTGAGGAGACCAGCGCCCTCGAGGTCGCGGAGCACGCCGGGTTGTCGCCTGCGCAGCGGGAGGTCTACGCCGCCCTGGCCGCCGGGCACACCCGGACCGGGGACATCGCTGCGGCGACGGGTCGGAAGGCCCCGGCGGTGTCGAAAGCGCTGACTGCGTTGGCGAGTGCGGGGTTGGCGGTCAAGACCGGGCGCTACTGGAGCGTCTCGACCGCGCCGGTCGGCGCGGCACGGGTGGGGGCGTGAACTCGGGTTTCGGTGGGGAAAGGTTTTATTGTTTGGGTGCGCCGCCGCGGGTGGTGGCGTGTTTGATGCGGAGTCCGGTGAGGAGTTTCGGGTTCCAGTGTCCGTGTGTGAGTAGTTGGTGTTGGGTGAGCCAGGCGACTGCTGTGTGGAGTTGTTTCCGGAGTCGTTCTCGGTCGTCTTTTCCTAGTCCTGCTGGTCCGGCTTTCCCTTTTTCGAGTAGTGCTCCGATGACGGGTGCTAGTGCTCGGCGTTCTTGTAGTGTTGGTGTGCGTCGGGCGAGTACGGCTGCGATTCGTTGTTGGAGTTCAGGTGTGTCTTGTGGGTGCACCATGGTGAGTGGTGTCATTTTCACTGGCCCGGTGCCTTGGATCTGCATCCAGCCGTTTTTCACGGGTTTCAGTGGTTCTGGGGCGGGTTTCGGCTTGGGTGGCGTCGGGGGTTGGCGTTTACGTTTCGGGGTGGGGCGCTTTTTCGGGGGGAATTCCCCTTCGAGTTCCCCGGTGGTGGTGAGGACCAGTACGCGCGCCGGGGTTGTGACGGTCCCGGTTGTGGTCACGTTGTCGAGGTACGCCGACCATGATCGGCATTTTGTGAAGGCGGATAGTTCGAGTCCGGCTTGGGTGGCGAGCTGGGGTAGCGCGGTGAGTTCGTCGACGGGGTAGCAGTGCGTGATCTGCATGGGCAGGCGTGGTGTCCCGGCGGGGAGTGTTGCTGTCACGGTGTCGCCGGGTGCTGCGTCGGGGATTTCGCTGCTGATGGTTGCTGTTTTACGGCCGTCGGCGAGTCGGGTCAGCGCTCCCCGCCCGAAGATCAAGACCGGTTGAGAGTCGTCGGCGGTGGCTGCGGCGCCACCGGCGGTGGTGGCGGTGTTGTCGGTGGTCATCGGGGTCCTGCTTCGTGTGCGCTGTGTCCAGCGGTGGCGTTGTCGGTGGTGTCGGTGGGTCGCGGTTCCGGGTCGGTGGTCACCGGAGGTGCGGGCGTCGGAGTGGTGCTGTCGCTGTCGGGGCGTGTGCGTAGTGCTGTTCCGGCGGGTTGGGTGCCGCAGCCGATGTCGTGGAGTTCGGTGGGGCTCCAGCCGGCTGCTCGGGCGGCGCGGTAGGCGTGGGCGTAGGCGGTTTGTGCGTCGCGCCATCGTTGTCGGGCGTTGTCGATTTCTGTGCGGGCGGTGTCGACGGCGGTTGCGAGTTCGGTGAGTGCGGTGATGGGTTGCATGCGTGCGCGGAGGAGTTCGCGTGCTGCTGTGCGTGCGTGGGTCTTGGCTTGTGGTGTTGCTGTTGTCGCCGCGCGCGCGTTCATGCGTGGAGTGTATCGGGTCTGGGGTCTTCTGGTGAGCGCCTAGCGCGGCCCTGGTCGAGGGGCGGGCTCTCTCGTGTGCTGCTCCGTGGGGGTGCTGCTGAGCGCGGATCTGCGCTGCGCGGTGTGCGTGCGCCTGCGGCGCAGCAAGTTGTGTGTTTTCTTTAAGAAAACACGCGGTGGGTCGCCGGTCGTGAGATGCTCGCCCCGGAGTCCGGGTCGAGCAGTTGTGTTGGGTGTGAGTGGTTGGGGGGTCGTGGGCGGATGGCGGGGTCGCGTCGTGGTCGGGCGGTGGGTGGTCGTCCGCATGGGGTGTTGGTGTGGTTGTCGACTGCGGAGCGGGTTGTGGTGGAGGCGGCGGCGGCGCGGTCGGGGATGGCTGTGGGGGCGTGGTTGGGGGTGGTGGGGGTGCGGTCGGCGGAGGTGGCTGCGGTCGGGGATGACGCGGCCGGTGATGACGCGGCCGGTGATGACGCGGTCGGGTCGGGTGTGTCGGTGCGTTCGGCGGGGGTGTCGGGTGCGCGGATGCAGGGGTTGATGGGGTTGCGGGCGGAGTTGATGGAGGATCGGCGGGTGTTGCGCAATGTCGGGGGGAACCTCAACGACGTCGCTCGGGTCGCGAACACCGGTGGGGTGGTGGAGGCGTCGGCGGGGCGGGTGCTGGACCTTGTCAGCAGGGCGGTGGAGCGGATCGATGCGACGGTCGCGGTGGTGGATGAGCAGGTGGGGGCGGAGCGCGCGGTGGTGCGGTCGCGGGCGCGTTCCCGAGCCCGGTGGGCGGCGGGGCGCCGGGTTCGGATGGGTGCGGGGGTGTGGGGTGATCGCGAAGATCAGTCGGGGGTGGCGCCCGTCCGGGCTCGTCCGCTACTTGATGGGCCCGGGGCGGGCGAATGAGCATGTGGGGCAGCGGGTGGTCGCGGCGTGGGACGGCTGTGCGGAGGCGCATCAGCCGGGTCGGCGTGCGGATGGGTCGTTCGATGTTGCGGGGTTGGTGGCGGAGTTGAGTGATCCTGCGGTGGCGGCGGGGGTGTCGTTGACGCCGCCGGCGAAGGGGGAGAGGCGTCCGAAGCAGGGCCCGGTGTGGCATTGCTCGTTGCGGTGTGCGCCGGAGGATCCGGTGCTCAGTGATGAGCAGTGGTCGCAGGTGGTTGAGGATTTGATGGATCGGACGGGGATCGCCCGGCGTGGTGATGTGGATGGGTGTCGGTGGGTCGCGATCCGCCACGCTGATGATCATGTGCATGTGGCGGCGGTGTTGGTGGGGCAGGTGTCGGGGCGGCGGGTGTCGCCGTCGTTTGACAAGCGGCGTGCGCGGGAGACGTGTCAGGCGTGGGAGGAGCGTCTTGACCTGGTGCGGACGGCGGGTGTGGATCGGTCGTCGGTGACGGGTCCGTCGCGGGCGGAGTTGGAGAAGGCCGCCCGGTTGGGATTGACGCAGCGGCTGGGGGAGCTCTCGGACTCGTCGTCGCGGGAGTGGTTGCGGCGGCAGGTGCGGGCCGCAGCAGTGCAGGCGCGGGACGCGGAGGCGTTCGTGTCGGTGTTGGCGGATCGGGGGGTGATGGTGCGGCCTCGTTACGCGGTGGCGGGGGATCGGGCGAGCGGCATGGTGGGGTATGCGGTCGCGGTTCCGCATGATGTGAACGGGGTGGGGGAGTCGGTGTGGTTCTCCGGGCGGCGGTTGGCGGCGGATCTGTCGTTGCCGAACCTGCGGGCGCGGTGGGCGTCAGCGGAGCCGGTCGTGTCGGTGGAGTCGGCCGGGGTGCGGCGGTATCGGTCGCGTGCCTCGCGTGTGGAGCGGGCGGCGGCGGTGGCCGGTGCGGTGTCGGCGATGGGCCAGGCGAGCGCAGCGCTGAGGGAGGCGGTGTCTGGGGACGGCGGGGTTCGCGTCGTCGTTGTTGCTGAGGGTGCTGGTCGTGGTGGTGATGGGGTCGTGCATGCGGTGGGGGACATGCTGGCTGCGGTCGAGACGGTCACCGCTGGTCAGGTGGTGGCTCGGCAGGTCGGTGGTCGGGCGGGGGCCGATCTGGATCGGGCGGTGCGGGTGCCGTATCGGGTGCTGCCGGTGCGGTGGTCGCCGGCGGCGGAGGCGTTGCGGTCGGCGGCGTGGCGGTTGGCCGCTGCGGGTCCGTTGGGGCGTGATGGGGGGGAGGACGCGGCCCGGTTGATCGCTGCGGTGGCGGCGGTGGTCGCGGAGGTGGTGGCGTTGCGGGAGGCGCAGCAGCGTCCGGCGCAGGCCGCGGCGGCGCGGCGGAGCTACGCGGCATTGACCGCTGTCCCGGCCGCGGCTGTGTCGCCGCCGGTGGGGGTGGTGCCCGGCGCCAGGTCCCCGGTGGCGGTGCAGGATCGTCGAGAGCCGCCCCGCCCGGTGCCACCGCGGCGGTCCCCGGTCCACGAGCACCGTCCGAGCCCGGGTCGGGGCCCCGGGCTCGGACGGTAGCGCCGCTGGTGCGGTTGTGCCGTTGGCCTGCGGGTTTACGGTTCGAGGCGGGCGTCGTGGATGAGGTCGGTGGCGTAGTTCTCCCGTCGGATGCGTTGGTCTTGATAGAGCAGGGCGGTGGCGCCGGTGCTGTAGCTGCAGCTGATCCCGAACACCGCGGCCAGGACAGCACCGACGCCGAGGATCGCGATCCAGAGTGGTCCGGTGAATCCGATCGCGATGGCGGCGGCGAGGGCGGGCAGGGTGATCAGGGTGGCCACGATCAGGAGGATCACGCTGATCGCGACGAGGACGGCGAAGCAGCGCCACCAGGAGCGGTGGACCAGGTCGAGGGAGCGGCGTAGCGCGGCTCCGGCGGTGAGTCCTTCGACGATCACGGCGGCGGGGGCGAAGGCGATCAGGACCGAGACGTAGATCAGTAACAGGACTGCGGCCACGGTCAGGATGCTGGCGAGGACGACGATGGTGTCCGAGGCCTCGGCGGGGGCGTCGGGGGTGTTCCAGAACGGGGCTGCGGCGGCGGTCTGGATCGCGGTCGGGATCAGGCTGAGCGCGGTGAGGACCGCCCACACTCCGTAGAGGGACCGCAGGTGAGGGCGGGCGGTGGCCCAGGCCTGCGACAGCGATACCCGACTGTGTCCGAGGACGGCGGGGCGCAGGGTGGACAGCACCATGGCCGCTGCGGGTGGGGCCACGATGAAGTAGAGCGCGACCAGCAGGAGGGTGAACAGCAGGTCCTGCGGTGAGGATGCTGCTGCGGCGGTCTGTGCTGCGGCTTCTGCCGCGGCCGGGTCCGTCGCCTGCGCGGCTGCGGCGGCGGCGTTGTCGATGGCGGTGGCCGGGTCGAACAGCCACCACCAGGTCAGCCCGCCGCCGCCGATCAGGACCAGTGCTGCGAGCAGGGTCGGGACCAGCACCGCGGCGGGGTTCGCCCGGACGAACCGAACCGCCGCGGCGGCGATCTGATACCACCGCAACGGCTGCAACGCCATGATCCCCGGCCGCGGCCCCGGCCCGCTGGGTCCTGCCGGAACGTCTTCTTTCATGTTTCCCTCTTTGTTTCGATGAGAAGTGAAATGGGTTGTGCTTTCGCTGACCGGTGGAACTCGAGGGTCCTGCGATGGTGACGTGGGGTCTTTTTCCTTGCGGTGGAGTGTGAAGTTGAACCACAGGGTGACTGCGCCTTGCAGGATGAGACTCGCGAAGAAAATCAAGTCCGCCCACGGCTCATCCGGGAAAATACGTGCGGACAGATACATCGCCACGCCGCACCCGCACACAATAATAAAAGCAGCAAGGAAGGACGGCTTCTTGGCGGGTTCAGCAGGCATGGTTCCCGGCTCGATCGGGAAGTGCCCCGACTCTGGGGAGGGGTAGGGTTACTGGAAGCATCCGCTCACCACGGCATTGAGTGAGAAGAATTCGAGGAGTATGCCCTGGGCGACGCCGCCGCCGTTCTGGACGATAGCGGCCTGCGCGGCAGCGGCTGCCGCGCCGACGGACTCTCCCCGCGCTCGCGCCGCCTTGAAAGCGTCGATGCCCAGTTGGGCGACCTTCTTGACACCTCCGGCGGCTTTGATCGCGCTCTTCAGCTTGAGGATCTTCGCCGGGGCGAAGCCGTTGGAGATGATCGCGATGGCGATCGCCGAGCTGCACACCCAGGCATTTGCTCGATCGGGCGGGGAGAGATGATTCCTCTTCCACTGATCCCATGCGGCATCACTGACAAGCACGGACTCGGGGATGGACTCAATGAACCGCAGCCCCTCTTCAAGATTCTTACTGTCCTGCCCGGCGAAAGTTTCCTGGACGTGCCGTTCCGCTGGTCGCGGCGTGTGGGAAGGTGCTGCGGCGGCGAATCCGGTGGTCATGCTCATCGGGATCGCCGCTGCCAGGATCACAGTGATGGTGCGTTGTGCGTACGTCGTCGTGCTCACGCTGCGTAGTACAGCACGATGCGAATCGTCCGATCAAGATCAGATGCGTATCGCACATGCGTGGCTACGAAGCGTGCAATTTCGGGCAAGTATCGCCCGAAATTTCATGTATGCGCGTTTTCGCCTGCTTAGGGGTGCTGTCGTGGGGTGTAGGCGTTTTGTCGTTTCCGTGCGAATCGGGTCGGGAGCGGCGGGGCGGGCTGTGCGGTGCCGATGGTGGTCCTGGTGACGACGCCGTCGGCGGTGCCGGTCGCGTCGGTGCGCTCGGCTGCTGACACCTGGTCCGCGGAGCTCTCTTGTTTCTGCTGGTCAGGAACGCGTTCCGGGTGCTGTACCTGGGCGGGTACGGCGTCGTGGGCAGTGCCGGGGGCGATGTGCTGGGGTTCGTCGGCTCGACCGATGGGGTGGTCGGCGGCGAGGAGGGTGTCGATGTAGTCGTCGTCGGCGGCGGTGCCGGCTCCGCGGGACGCGCGCAGGGCTTCGCGGTCGAGGACGTTGGTCGGGTCGAGCTGGTGGATGTCGAACGGTGTCGGCGGCACCTGCTCCCGGTCCGGGGTCTGTTCCTGGGCGGTGGCGTCGGCGGTGTTCTGCCCGTCGGCAGCGTCGTCTCCAGCAGTGGCGTCTCCGGCGGTGGTGTCGTGTCGTCTGTGGAAGGTGATGCTGCGGTCGAGGAGGGAGCGCAGGTAGATCGCCGGTGCCCGCGCGGTGCGGACGCGGTGGGTGGGGATCCGGGCGAGTTCGGCGGCCAGATAGCCGGTGGTGGTGTCGTCGCGATGCCAGGCGTGGAGTTGGCGGGCGAGGCCGGGCCAGTGCCGACATCCGGTGACCGCGGCGGTGGTGTCGTCGTCGAGGTGGCGGTGCAGAAGCTGCGCGGCAGCGGAGAGGTCGGTCCCGCGCTGCGGCACCGTCTGCCCGGGGCCGTCGGGCGTGGTGCTCGGCTGCTGCTGTGTGCTGGGGGTCAGGGTGTCGAGCGCGGCGATCAGCGCGGCGCGGGGATGGTCGCGGTCGAGCCGGTCGGGGTCGACCGCAGCCAGGACGTCGGCGGGGCGGTAGCCGCGTTCGTCGAAGGCCCGGAGCCGCTGGTGCAGGTCCTCGAGAGTTCCGCCGGCCGGGGCAACGCTGTCGGTGTCGGCGCTGTCGGTGTCGGTACGGAGGATTGCGGTGGCGCGGTCGGGGTGGTGGGGCCAGGCGGTGTACAGCGCGTGCCGGACGTGGTCGGTGAACTGGGTGTCGGTGGTGCGGAGTTGGGTGCGGGCGTGGTCGGCGCGCAGGCAGCCGTAGACGCCGAGGTCGCGGAGTTGGAGCAGGGTGCGTTGCTGGCCGTGGGTGAGTTCGTCGCGCAGGGCGGTGGCGAGGTCGCGGTCGGGGACGACGACGAACACCGATAGTTCTTTGTCCCCGCGCCGGCCGTGGGCCCACAGTCCCCAGCGGCCCCGGCCGCCGGAGGGGGCGTGGGCGGGGATGGGGCCGATGGTGGTGTGGACGGTCCACCCGAACTGCGGTTCCGGGCTGGTCAGCTCCTCGAACCCGGCCGCAGCAGCAGCAGTGGTGTCGGTGGTGGCGGCGTGGTGGAAGGCGGTCTCGTCGGCGGCGGCCATCGCCGCGACCCGCGGGTCGAGATCGGCCGCGTACTGGGCGCCCCGGCGCAGTGCGGCGTGCTGGTCGCTGAACGCCGCCCGGCCTCGGTCGAGGCGGTGTTGGCGCAGGGTGGTCGCGATGGTCAACGCGAGGCGCACCCAGGCCTGGGACTGCTCACGGCCGAGCCCGAGGGTCGGGACGTCGTTGATCGGCGCGTTTGTCGTTGTCGTCATCGCTGCGACTGCTCCTTGTCGTCTGCTGCGGCCTCGTCATCGACTCCGGCGCCGGGCTCGGTGGGGTCGGGTTCGTCGGGGTGGTGGTCCTGGCCGAGGTAGCCGACGGTGGGGTCACCTGTGCCGGGGGTGCGGTGGCGGCCGCCTGGGCAGGCGGGCCTTGACCCCGGATCTTGGACACGGTGGTTGATTACGCGGCTGTGGCTGTGACGGTAGCCCGGAGGGCCTGTTCGTAGGTGTTCGGGGACAGGTGCTGGCAGTAGGAGTGCCGTCGGCGGGTGTTGTAGCGGGTCAGCCATCTGAAGACCTGCCGTCGGCAGGTGGCCGCGTCGGGCCAGCAGGTGCTGTCCTGGAGGACCTCGCGTTTGACGGTGGCGTTGAACGACTCGGCCAAGGCGTTGTCCGCCGACGACCCGACCGCGCCCATGGAACGGGTCACCCCGAGCCGGTCGCAGAGCTCGGCGTAGGCACTCGAGGTGTAGACCGCTCCGTGGTCGCTGTGGAAGACCGCCCCGCGCAGCGACCCACGAGCCCGTTCCGCGGCGTGGAGCGCGTCGTTGACCAGGTCGGTGCGCATGTGATCAGCCAGGGCCCAGCCGGCGAGTTTGCGGGAGCAGCAGTCGATCACCGTGGCCAGATACAGGTTCGTCCCGCCTGCGAGGGGCAGGTAGGTGATGTCACCGACGTAGACCTGGTTCGGTGCTGGGGCGGTGAAATCCCGCCTGAGCAGGTCGGGCACCGTCTGCCGGGGCTGCTCGACGATCGTGGTGTGCACGCGGCGTCGGCGGCGGTAGCCGGCGATCCCGGCCGCGCGCATGACCCGCGCGACGCGTTTGTGGTTGACCCGATCGGCGGCGGCGACACCGTCGTTGAGCTCTGTGGTGGCCCGCGGCGCACCGATGGTGTTGTCGCCGTCATGGATCGTCTGGATCCGCGCCACCAACACCGCATCACCAGCGGCCCGCCGCGCCCGGACCGGGGCCGCAGCCAACCAGGCGTAGAACGACGACCTCGAGACGTGCACGAGCTCGCACAACCGCTTCACCTCGAAGGTGTGCCGGTGGTCAGCGACGAACTGGAAGCGGGTCACCAGCGCGTCTCCCCCGCGAAATACTTGGCCGCCCGCTGCAGGATCTCCCGCTCGGCGGTCAGCTTCTTCTCGCTGATCTCGAGTTCACGGACCCGGGCCTCGAGACGGGCGATCTTCTGCCTCGGTGGTTCCTCCCCACCCAGGCCCGACCCCGGCGTGGTACGCATGGGCTGTACCGGGCTGGGGCAGCTACTGCCATCAGCTGCGGTCTTGTTCCCCGTGCCGTGGATCGTGAGCCAGTCCCGCAACGTGCCCCGCGCGATGCCCAGGTCGTCGGCGATACCACGGACGGTGGCACCCGGGGTGGACTCATACAGATCAACAGCCTGCCGACGGAACTCGTCGGTGAAACTCTTCCTGGCCATGATCGCTGGATCATCTCGCTTCCCCAGCAGTGCTGGAATCAGCGTGTCCAAGATCTGGGGTCAAGCCCCGGCGGAGAACGGCCCGTGGTCGCTCATCAGGACCTCGAGGGCGTGGTCGAGGTGTTCGTAGTAGGCGACCAGGGCGGTGCCGGTGCCGGTCTCGGGGTCGGTGGCCTCGACCCAGGCCCGGTACAGGGCGGCGAAGCGGGCGAGGGCTTCACGGTGACGCCACCAGGAGCGACACCACCGGATCCGCCCCTGGCCCTGAGGCAGTTTCCGCTCGCACCGCTCGGCGATGGTGCACCGCACCCACGGGAGCAGGACTCGTATGTCCGGCTCGGTGTTGCGCTCCTGGGCCGCGCTCGTGTCCTGGGGCGCGGTCGTGT
>NZ_JAHLJA010000182.1:0-18169 GCF_020496245.1 Pseudonocardia sp. ICBG601
GAACTCGCCGCTGTGGTCGCCGACGGTTTCCAGAGCCGCACTCATGGTCTGGCCTCGCACGGCTTCCGCACCGACCACGCCGACCGTCAGGCCGGTATGCGGTGATCGGATCGGGCCTGGTCAGCACGGTGGTGTCGGCGGTGACGTCGCTGGCGGTCGCGTTCACTCCGGCCGCGCCTGTCCCGGCGGACGCACGAGTCGAGTGCGGCTGGCGTATCACTGCGGTGCACGTCCTGGCCGAACTCGACGGCGATCGTTCCGAGCGGGCGCAGATGTGGCGGGCGGCGTTGACCAGCGTCGGCGCCGACCAGCCCGGCTTCATCCCCGCGGCCTGCTATCAGCAGCCCGACACCACCACACCCGGGAGCCACCCGGATGATCATGAAAGCGGATCCACCGAGCATCCAGCACAGACCGGACAGACCGGACAGGACGCGCAGGGCGGTTCTTCTGCGCTGCCGGGCGTGCCCGACCAGGGCGACACCGCAGGTGAGGTGTTCGGCTGGGGTGCCCCGGACGTTGTCGACGACTTCACCGGCACACAGCTGGGGCCCGGCTGGAACGCCTACGACGGCCCCGGGCATGCCGGGAACGGCACCCGCTCCCCGGCCGCGGCGACCGTCGCTGACGGCATTCTGACGATCGACGGGACCGGGGACGGCACGACCGCCGGCCTGGCCTGGACCGCGCACTCCCAGAAATACGGACGGTGGGAGACGCGGATGCGCGCACCTACCGGTTCGCCGTCCTACAACGCCCTCGCGTTGTTGTGGCCCACGCAGGAGAACTTCCCGGTCGGCGGGGAGATCGACTTCGCCGAGATCATGGACCCAGCCCGGGACAAGATCGAGTTGTTCTTGCACTACGGCGCGGACAACTCCCAGGTCCACGGCGAACTCAAGATCGACGCCACCGAGTGGCACAACTACGCGGTCGAGTGGACACCGGAGGGTGTGACCGCGTTCGTCGACGGCCGCGAATGGTGGAAGACAGAAGACACCTCGATCTTGCCGCCCGGCCCGATGCACCTCTGTTTGCAGCTGGACTGGTTCCCGCGCGGAGACGGCGAGTCCGGGCGGATGCAGGTCGACTGGGTCAAGCAGTGGGGCCTCGCCGCCGGTGAGGGCCCGTCCACGACCTCCGGCGGCAGCGCCGGCTCGACCGACGCGGACTCCTCGACCTCGATCACCGACAAGATCAACAACGTGGGCAGGTCGTAGCCGCCCACTGCCTACTGTGCTCGCTCGTTTTCTGGCTCGTCTGCTCCCCCGCTGACCTGGAGGATTTCCCCGAATGTCTCCACGACCGAGACTGTCTCGGCGGCGTGCTGCGCGGCCGTCGTGGGCCGACCACGTACCGCGCCGACGCCTGCCGGACCGTCTGCTTCCTGCCCGGGCGCCGTCGACGGCGCCGGTGGTGGTGCGGCGCTCGGCGGTCGCGGTCCTGACCGCGACCGCGCTACTCGGCGGCGGCGGCTACGCCGTCGCGGTCGTCACCGACCCGGAACGGCGCTCGGTGGCGGTGCTCGGGCTGACCGCGAACGGCGACTGCGACCAGAACATCGCCGCCCGCCAGCATGCCGCCGCCACCGAGACCCGCGCCCAGGCGCGGGCGCTGCTCACCGAGCTGTCCCTGTCCGCCGACCCGGCCGACCACGCCCTCGCCGAACAGATCACCGACCTCGGATTCCGCCCCGCCACACAGTCGGTCGAGTGGCGTCAGCACGCCGTGGACGTCTCTGACCAGCTTCACCACCTGGACAGCGCTGATCCGCAGGTCCGCGAGGTGGGTGTGCGCCTGGCCGCGGCCGGGCTCGGTCCCACCCCGGCCGACCTGACGACCCCGCCTCCGCCTGCGGCGGACCTCGTCGACGACACCGCCGCCGGCGCCGCGGCCGTTCTCGGCGCGGTCGACCAGGCCCGCGCCGCGGTCACAGCACCAGCAGCACCGACGGAACGGGTGGAGCGGCCGCGGGCCGCGGCGCCGCCGGTCCCGGCGGCCTGCACCGACCAGCCCCGCCCGGCCACGGCGCCGGCGGCGCCGGGAACACCGCCCGCGGGGGAAAAGACCGCCGCGGCACGGCCCGCACCGACTGGTGAACCGGCGGCACCGGCCGCTGCTGCTGCGCTGCCTGCCCCAGCCGCACCCACCACGACACCACCGACGCCCACCGGCCCCAACAGCAGCAGCGACCGGGCCACCGACAGCCGGGACACGACCGATCCCGCCCCGAGCAGCGCGCCGACCACGCCCCGAACCTCAACACCCGCGACCTCAACACCCGCGAACTCGACACCGGCCACCGCCCCGCGTTCGACATCGTCGAACACCGTCGTCACCGACGTGCAGACCGGCCCTGGACAGGCCTCGTCGTCGGAGGACGCTGCGGCGGCGCGGGAGGCGATCGGGATGGTCAGCGACCTGCTGTCGGCGATCGCCACCTCCGGTGACGCCGATGCCACCCAGCTCGGGGCGACCGTCCTCGACGCCCTCGACCGTGATCGCCTCGCCGCGCTGGGCGCCGACCCGGCCGATCTGGACGCCCTCGACCACCTCCGCGCCACCGCCGACAGCGACCAGCCCACGGCGGGCACGGCCCCGACACCGAAGCCGCCGTCGGAGTCAGAGTCAGAGGCCGGTGAGGTCCGGCCCGGCGCAGCGATCACCCGCACCCAGACCAGCAGAAACGGCAGCACCGCCGAGGCCACGTCCAGTTCCGCCGCTACCGAGAGCGGCGCTGGTCAGGACACCAGCGCGGGTCAGGACACGAGCGCAACGCCCGAGACCCAGACCAGCAGGTCGGGAGCTGTGTCGGCGAGTTCGGGAGCGGTGTCGGCGGGCATCGAGAAGCTGACCGCGCAGGCCCGCGCCGCAGCCGAGGTCGACCCGGTCGCCCAGGACCTCCTCGACGCCCTCGACCGCACCGCCGGCCCCAGCACCGGTGCCGGCACCGGTGTGAAGGGCAGCCGCACGACCAGCACCGACAGCGGCACCGGTGCCGCCGGGAACGACACCACCGGAGACGCCGCTGCTGGTGAGCGGGCCGAGGACGGCGTGGCCGCTACCGATGACCACGCCGCTCGTGGCGGCACTGCTGGTGAGCAGCCGCGTAGGGCCGGGGTGAGGGCCGAGCCGCCGCCGGTGACAGACGGAGGAGTCGCAACCTCGGCGGCGAGCTCGACCTGGGACAAGCTAGCCCACTGCGAGTCCGGCGGGAACTGGAGCACCAACACGGGCAACGGCTACGCCGGCGGCCTGCAATTTTCCCCGTCGACCTGGCGGGCGTTCGGCGGCGAAGGCGAAGCGCACGAGGCCAGCCGGGAAGAGCAGATCGAGGTCGCCAAACGCGTGCAGGCCGTGCAGGGCTGGGCGGCGTGGCCGGCCTGTTCGAAGCGACTCGGGCTCCGATGACCGCCGCCACCAACGCAACCGACGGCACCGACGACCGCGCCGTGGAAGGTCCCGGCCTGCCCGCGGCCGGTTCGGCGGCGCGGCCGCGGTCGGTCCCGCAGCTGTGTCACCTGCTCGGTACCGCCGCCCGCCGAGGCGGCGGGGCGGGCCTGGATGCAACGGATGTGGAGATGATCGTGGATTTGACCGCCGTCGCCGCGGCCCGTACCGCCCGCGCCGGTAGTCCTACCGACACGCTCGCCCTGGCTGAGCAGATGGGCGCCACGGTCGCCGCCGTGACAGCCCGGGCCCGGCAGGTGTGGCCCGACCACGTCGGGGCGGCGGACTGGACACCGTTCGGCGCGGTCATCCCCGTGCTGGCCGGGTCCCCCGCCGCGGGGGCATCGACGGTCGCCGCGGCGATCACCGACATCGCCCACCAGGACAAACGCTGCTGCCTGCTCATCGACGCCGACGATCCGGCCCGGGCCGGTCTCGCTCAGGCCGCCGGCGCGGACGGGCCGTGGACCCGCCCGGTCACCGACCAGGTCCAGGTCCGCTACAGCTGGCGCGGGGGCCGTCCCGGCACCGGTGCGCTGCTGGCCCGCCTCGACACCACGCTCCCCGGTGTGACACCGGGGATGGTGCCCGCGCCGCCGGACTGGCTCCCGTCCCCGCCGCCGCGACCGCTGCACGTCACCGTCGCTGATCTGGGCAACGGCGGCTGGCGGGCCGCAGCGTCGGTGACCTCCGGTGCCGGAGGCTGGCTACGCGGCGGGGAGCCGATGCCGCGCCCGGTGCTGGTCGTGCGCGCTACGCGGCCGTCGCTGCGCGCCGCCGAGCAGGTCCTGGCCCGCCACGACACCTGGGTACAGGCCGGTGTCGCGGCACCGGTGTGCGCGCTGGTCGTCAACGGCGCCAAACGCTGGCCGGTCGGGATCGACGGCGCCACCGGGCCACGACTGTCGACGCTGCTCGATGACGCGGTGTTCATCCCACCGAACGCCGCGGTCGAAGCCGACGGTGTCACTCCCGACCTGCTACCGGACAAAGTCACCGACGCACTCCGACCGCTGCTTGCCTCCTGGGGCGTGATCGACCTCCTGGCCGGGTCGGCCGCCGCCCGCGACACCCCAGGACCAGGCCGAGGACCAGGCCCGTGACCAGCACACCGCCGTTGACAGCTGGTTCCCGCCGTGTCCGTGTCCGTGTTCGCTGCGCTGAGGAGCACCCCCGTGTTGAGAACTATTTCCGATAATGCTGTGTGGTTCAGTGCCGGCCGGTTCGGCGCCGGGTGGTTCGGTGCTGGGCTTCCGGGTCAGCAGCCGCCGCCTGCGCCGCCGCCGGCCGGGCAGGAACAAGGCCTGCCGCAGCTGCCGACGGTGGTACCGAGGCCGTTGCCCGGCCGGTTCGGTGACACCGCCGACTACCTCGGCGGTGTCATCATGTCGCTGGCCGGCTGGTCGGTGCCGGTCCTGTTCTTCCTCGGTGTCCTGACCATCGGCGCCGGACGACTGTGGGGCAATCGGATCGCGGCGACGATCGGTGCCGGGATGGTCGGCACCTCGGTCTTGGCCGGTGTGCTCTGGGCGTCCGGCCAGAACCTGCTGAAGACGATCGCGACCGGGGACTTCGGATGACCAGCCCGTCTACGCCGCCGGTGGTGCGGGAGCCGAACCGGCGCCGCGGCTACGCGATCGCCGCCGGAGTCGGCGTCCTGGCGACACTGCTGGTCGCCGGCCTGGCCTACACCGTGACGGGCTGGATCGGGGTGCGGGACGAACCCGCACCGGCTCCCGCCGCACCACCCGCGGCGGCAGGTGTGGAGGCCCGGGAGTGGGCCTCGGAACAGGAACTCGCGGCCGCGCCGATGCTGGTGCTGCCGGAAGCCGCGAGCCAGCCGCACACGTTGACCACCGAGACGGCCGGGCCGCCGATCACGCTCCCCGCCCCGGGGCGTGTGGTGGGTGTGCCGTTCCCCGACAGCTTCCCCGCGACGCCGGAGGGCGCGATCGCGCAGCTGGTGGCGATGTCTCAGGCCGGGATGCTCGGTGGCGACCCGGCCGACTACGCCCGCGCGTACGACTCGATCGCGGAGGCCGGGGCGCCCCCCGGGAGGGGCGCGTTCCTGTCCTGGATCCTGACGAACTTCCGGAAGAACGCCGGGCTCCCGGCACATGGGCCGAAGCCCGGGATGTCGATCACCTGGACTCCGGCAGAGGCGCTGGTCAAGGGCCAGGTCGGAGATCGGTTCGTCGTGGTCTGTGTGCTGGGTGAGTTCACGTTTGACTTCAAGGGCCAGGTCGTGTCCGGCGGGATGGGCGACTGCGAGGCGATGCGCCGCGTCGCGACCGCCGACGGGGAGCAGTGGCGCATCGCGCGGGCCCCCAGCGCGGAGCAGGCTCCGTCGCCGTGGCCGGGGACCGCTGAAGCGGTCGCCGCCGGATACCGGGCCATCGCTCGATGACCCCCGCCAAGAGTTCCGAGGGCACCGGGCCTGAGCTGCTGGCCCGGTGGCTGGCACAGCCACCTCCCGAGCCCGCGCCGCCCCCTGCTCCTGAACCAGATTTCTGGAGCAGTGCGTGGGGCATCGCTACCGATCCCGGCGGCGCCTTGTCCACCGCGGCGACGGAGTACGTCAAGGCCGGTGTGGTCGGTGTCCTGGAGTCGGTGTGGACGGCCGGTTTGGCGATGCTGCGCGACACCCTCGCCCTGATCGATCATCTGACGCGGTTCGATCTGGTTGCGTTGTTCGCTCCGGATCGCGGTCTGGGGCAGGTGTGGCCGGCGTTGTGGTGGCTGGCGATCCTGGTCGCTACCTGCGTGTTCTTCTCCCAGATCGTGGCGGTCGTGGCCCGGGGCGGGTGGGGGGCGTCGCGGTTGTTGCTGGGACCGGTCCATTTCGGGATCGCGCTGGCCTTCATCTTGTCGTTGTCGGCAGGCTGGTCGCCGCGGCGGACGGGATCGCCCGCGGCCTGCTCGATCTAGCGTTGGGCTCACCGGATTTCGCCCGGGTGCTGGACCCGCCGCCGGCCGACCCGGACGCCCCGGCGGAGGAGCCGGTGACCGGTGTCGGGGCGATCTTCATCGACAACCCGGACCTGGGTGAGGGCCTGACGGAGATGACGAGGGCGATCATCATGGCGATCGCTGGGGCGCTCGGGTCGGCGGCGTCGGTCGGTTTCGCGTTCGAGATGGTCGTGCGCCAGGCGATCATCGTCATGTTGATTGCGGTATCGCCGATCGCGGCGGCGGGGTTGTTGTCGGGGGCGACGTCGGCGTGGTGGTGGCGGACCGCGCGGTGGCTGGCTGCGGCGATCCTGCTGGAACCGGCGTTGGCGTTGCTGCTGGTCATCGGTGTCGGGATGCTGGGCAGCGCCTCCGGTGTGTCCGGGGTGTTGGCGGGGGCGGTGACGTTGCTGGCGGCGGTGTTCTGCCCGTGGGCGGCCTACAAACTTCTCGCGTTCGTCGATCCGGCGACCGGCGCGGGCATGGATGTGCGGGCGGTCATGGCGCGGCGCCCGGCCCCGGCGGGGGCGGCCCGCCCCGGTGGTGTCGCAGCCGAGGAAGCGCATACGGGGCGGTTCGCCGACCACGCCCGCGCTCAGGCCGGTGGGCGTGGTGGTGTCGCGGCGGGCGCGGTGCGGGCCGGCCGCACGGTCGGCGGGGCATTGTCGGCCGGCTATCACGGGGTGGCGGCGGCGGGGGAGTACGCCGCGGGCCGGTTGAACCAGCAGGCCGCCCAGACCGGTGTCGGGCACGGCGGCGGCTTCGTGCTGCGCCACACGCCCAGCGTCCGCCCGTCCCCGGTACCGGCCCGGCCGGCGGCGGCGCCCGATGTCGGCCACGGCGGCGCCCCGCCGCAGGTCACCCCGCCTGCTCCTGCTCCGGCGCCGGAGCTGGGCCGGGCCGCGACACGTGACCAGACCGACCGAATCCCCGACACCGGCAGCGGCGCTGGTGGCGGCGCTGGTGGCGGGGATTCGGGTGGCGCTGCGGGTGGTGAGTCTGCGCAGCGGCGGCGTGAGCTGGACCGGCTCGCCCAGCAGCAGGAGCGGGCCCCGCGCCCGGCGCCGGAGACCGACCGGCGCCCACCCAAGCCGCCACCGACCACACCGCCGCCGCCGTCCACGACACCGCCGTCCACGACACCGCCGCGGCCGCGGCCGGACACCGGGAGCGACCGATGACCACGACCGATCCCGGGCGGATGTATCGGAATCTGCACCACCGCGAAGGCGCCGGATGGCTCGCGGGCCTGTCGACCGGTCAGGCGGTCGTGGTCGGGCCGCGTGTGTGCCGGTGGTCGTAGCGGTCGGGGCGGGGCGGTGGTCGGCCGCGTTCGGCTGGCTACTGGTCGCGGCCGGGGTGTGGGTGTTGGTGACGGTCCCGATCCGCGGCCGGCCCGCACTGTTCTGGCTGGTTGACCTGTGCATGTTCACCACAGGAGTCGCAATGAGCTGGTCCCCCTGGCAATCCCGCGCTGCGGCCGGGCGGGCCGAGGACCCGGCCGCCCCGGACCTGCCGGGCGTGTTGGCCCGGTTCCGCTTCCACGACGGCCCCCCGCTCTCGGACCAACGCCTGTGCCTGATCCAGGACAGCGTCGACGGCCGGTGGGCTATCACCGGGCGGCTCACGCACTCCGGGGTGGCGATGGCGTCGGCGGGCGAGTCCGAGGGCCTGGCCGCGCAGCTCGGGACGATGTTGATCGGCGTCGCGCACCGCGAGGTCATCGACCGAGTGTCGCTGCTGGTGCGCACCGTCCCCGATGACGGCACCGACTATGCGTTGTGGCGCGAACAGCACGAGGTCGCCGACGCCCCCGAGCTGACCCGGCAGATCGCCGCGGAGATCGACCGGACTGTGGCCGCCGCGTCGGTGCGGACGGAGTTGTTCGTGACTGTGTGCGGGACCGAGCACTCACTACGCCGGGCGGCGAAAGCCGCCGGCGGCGGCGTGGCCGGCCGCGCGTATGCCCTCTACCGCGTGTTGGACGGTGTCGCCGACGCGCTACGCGGCATCGGCGTCACCGACGTGGCATGGTTGTCCTCCGCCGCGGTCGCCGAAGCCGTGCGGACGGGTTTCAATCCGGCCGCCGCAGCGCATCTGCGGCATCAGCAGCTGACTCGCCCGGACCGGGCCGGGCATCTGTCGTGGTCGATGGCCGGGCCGGTGCTGGCGCCGACCCCGGCGGCGCGGCATTACGCCCACGACGGATTCGCCACCGTCGCCTACGCCGTCCAGCCACCGGTCGGCGGCACGAGCTTCGGGTCCCTCGGACCGCTGCTGGCGGTGCGGCGGGCGGGGGAGCGGCGGTCGTTGCAGATCCACTACGAGGTCCTCGATCCCTCCCATGCCCGACGGCATGTGGCGCGCACGAGGTTCCGCGACACCCTGGTCGCGGATCTGAAGGCCGCCCGCGGGTTCGGCACGACGGTGGAGGACCAGCAGCGTCACGCTGGTGGGCACGCCCACGAGGCCGCGGTCGCGGCCGGGCACGCCCTGGTCCGCTACACCATCGCCGCCGCGACCACGGTCCCGTCGGACTGGGCGGACTGGGGCATCGAGGACGCCGCGGCCGGGATCGAGAACGACGCCGCGGACCGCTTCGGCCTGCTGCGCCTGGAACTCACCCAGGACGCCGCGTTCACCGCGGCATGCCTGCCCGTCGGCTACGGCCTCCCCGGTCTGCCGAACCGGCGGTGGCAACGATGACCCGGCTCAACAGCAGGATGTTCACGCGGCGGCGGCGGAGTGTGCCGGTGTCGCGTAGTACCGGCGAACTGCTGACCGCGTTCACCGACCTCACCACCGAACAGCTCACCGTGACTGCGGCGCCGGAGACCGGCCGCCTCGACGACGGTGTCGCCTGGAACCTCGACCCGCGCCGCGGACACCGGGAGCCCGGTCGGGGCTGGGCCCCGGTCGACGCCGCCCGACGCCTACCGGTGTTCCGGGCCACCACCGACCAGATCGGTGGGCTGTTCCCGCTGCTGGCCGCGCACGGTGTCCCCGCGGTCGGCGCCCGGATGGGTTATGACGTCTCCACCGGCGGCTCCTTCTACACCCACCCGCCCGAGTGGGTCCTGAGAAAGATCGTCACCAACCCGAACATGATGATCTTCGGGAAGCCCGGGCGGGGGAAGTCGTCGACGGTGTGTGCGTTCTGCCTGCGGATGATGCCGTTCGGCTTCAAAACCCTCATCAGTGGTGATCGGAAGGGCGAGTACACGCCGGTGCTGCGCGCACTCGGGATCGAACCGATCGCGCTCGGCCCCGGGTCACCGCGCCGCCTCAACGCCCTGGACCTCGGGCCACTACGTACGTACTGGCCGGCCTGGAGCACCGAGCGGCAACGCCGCGAACTCGACGTGATCCTCGGCCGCTGGAACCGGCTGCTGCTGTCGCTGGCCGCGGCCCAGGGCCACGTCCCGTCGGTGACCGACGAATACGTCCTGCACGCGGTCCTGCGCCGCCTGCTCGGCGCCGATGACACCACCGACCAGCTCCGCCCGGTCACGATCCCGCAGGTCACCGGCCTGCTCGCCGACCCCGACACCGACTTGTGGGCCGGGACCCGGTTCGTCGACCGCACCGAGTTCACCACGCAGACTCGGGCGGTCACCGACGCCCTGTCGAACCTGGTCACCGGGCCGCTGGCCGGGCTGTTCGACGCCGAGACGAACTTCGACCTCGACTGGGACGCCCCCATCCAATCCATGGACCTGTCCCGCCTCGACCCACTCGGCGACAAAGCCATGAACGTCGCCCTGACCTGCCTCGGGATGTGGTCGTCGATGCTCACCACCCTGCACAACACCGTCGACAACACCGGCACCGGCGGGGCGGGTGGGGCGCCGCGGATCGTGGTCCGCGACGAGGTCTGGCGCCAAATGGGCCTGGGCCTACGCGCAGTCCAGGCCATCAACGCCGACCTACGCCTGTCCCGCAGTGATCGCACCATCCAGTTATTGATCATGCACCAGCCGTCCGACCTCCACGCCGTCGGCGCCGCCGGATCACACGAGGCCGCGATCGCCCGGGACTTCCTCGCCCTGTGCTCGACGAAAATCCTCCTCGGCCAATCCGACGCCATCACCGACGACCTCGCCGACCAACTCGGCCTCTCGACCACCGAGCAGGCCGCGATCACCGGATGGGCCATGCAAGCGCAAGGCCGCGCACTGTGGAAACTCGACAACCGCCCCGGCATGAAAATCCAAACCGTCCTGTCCGCCACCGAAAAAACGATCTTCGACACCGACGCCGGAATGCGCACCGGCCCTCGCGTCGAGGCCCTGACCAGCACCGATACCACCGGAAGCCCGGACGATGACCTCCCGCGCGCCGACACCGGCGACCCCACCGGGATCGCCGGTGTCAACGACTCGTTGACGGAGGAGTCGTAGTGGGACGGGGCGTGCTGGTCGCGGGCGGGCTCGGGTTGTCGGTGGTGCTGCTGGTGACCGCCGCGATCGGCGGGCTCGCCGTGATCGCTGTGTTGGGGATCGCCGGGGGCCGGTTCGGCTGCGGACCCGACGGTGGGCTCGGCGGCGGGGCGCAGTCCGTGGACGGTGTCGAGTGGACGGGCGAGCAGACCGAGAACGCGGCCACGATCGTCGCCCGCGTCGTGGAACGACAACTACCCAGAAGAGCGGCGGTGATCGCGCTCTCCACCGTCATCGTCGAATCCCGGCTGGTCAACGTCGCCTACGGCGACCGCGACTCCCTCGGCCTCTACCAGCAACGCCCGTCCCAGGGCTGGGGCCCGCCCGCCCGGGTGCTCAACCCGGTCGCGGCCACCGACTCCTTCCTCGACCGCCTCATCGCGCTGCCCGGATGGCACACCATGGCACCGGGGACGGCGGCGCAGGCGGTGCAGCGCTCAGCGTTCCCGGATCGCTACGCGCCTCAGGAGGGCCCGGCCGCAGCGCTGGTCGACCAACTCTGGGTGGGTGCGGACAATCCCGTAGAGCTACCACGCGGCACCGACAGCTCAGTCACCACGAACGCACAACTCGCCGCGAGCGTGTATGCCTGCCCGGACTCCGGCGGCGCCGGAGTGCCGCTGCCGACCGGACCGGTCGACCCGAAGAAACTCCCGGCCGGGTTCACCCCGCCCGCCGACCCGGTCGCGCGGGCGGCGGTCGGCTACGCCCTGGCCCAGCTCGGGAAACCGTACGTGTGGGGAGGGACAGGCCCGGACGGGTTCGACTGCTCCGGACTCATGCTCGCGAGCTGGGCCGCTGCCGGTGTCGCGCTCCCAGCAGGGACGGTCAGCCAGAAACACGCCGGGACATCGGTCCGCATCCAGGACATCGCGCCCGGCGACCTGGTGTTCATCCCGGGCTCGCTCGGCACAGCCGGGAATCCTCGGCACAACGGCATGTATGTCGGACACGGCCTGATCGTCAACGCCTACGACACCACCCGCGGCGTCGTCCTACAGCCACTGTCCGACTGGGCGGACAAGGTCACCCACATCCGCCGCGTCCACACACCAGCAATCGCACCGGCGGGCACACCGGCACCGGCTGTTGCGACAGGAGCGGCCTCATGACCCGCCGCCGACGCACCGCCGTCTGCGTGGTCGCGCTCGCCGCCACGCTGGGCCTCAGCACGGGTGAGGCCGCCGCCGCAGCCACGGTAATGAGAACGAAGTCCGCAGCCGCCGCAGCGGCCCCACCCGAGCACCGTAACGCCGACCAGGACGAGGCCCGGAACGAGGGCGGTTCACCGGTCGGGCGGTGGGAGACCCAGCAGCGCCCGCAGCTCCTGCAGGCGTTCCGCGAACACGTCTACGGCCGCCCGCTGCCCCACCCGGACGCGGTCACCTACGACGTCACCGACCTCGGCGCTACCGGTGACGGGGCGGCCGGGCAGAAGGTCGTCATCGCCGTGACCGGCCCGGCCGGGACCGCCCGGTTCACCCTGCGCCTGTTCACACCGGCTGGGCGAGAGGTCCGCGGGACGTTCCTGCTCATCGACCACCGCTCCGCGGTAGACGACACCGGCTCCACCAGCGACTACGCCCCGATCTCCCAGATCGTCGGCGCCGGCTACGCCCTGGCCGCCCTCGACGCAGGCGAGGTCGCCCCGGACGACCCCGGCCGGTTCCGTGACGGTGTCATCGGCGCCTTCCACCACCCAGACGCCGAGCTGCCCGACAACGCGGGCCGGACGATCGCCGCGTGGGCGTGGGCCGCGTCCCGAGCGCTGGACTACCTCCACACCGACGACGCCACCGCCGTCGGGGTCGACCCCGGCCGGGTCGCGGTCATCGGGCACTCCCGCGGTGGGAAGGCTGCGCTGTGGGCCGGGGCGCAGGACACCCGGTTCCCCGTCGTGGTCTCCAACAACTCCGGCGCGGGCGGGGCGAAACCCGCCGACACCGGCCGCGGCGAATCCCTCGACGCCCTCACCTCGGCGTTCCCGCACTGGTTCCCACCGGTCTACCGCGCCTACGCCGACCGGACCGACACTCTGCCCATCGACCAGGACCAGCTCCTCTCGCTCGTCGCACCGGGCCGGCTGGTCGTCGCGAGCGCCACTGACGACGCGACGGCCGACCCGCAGGGCGAACACGCCGCCTACACCGCCGCCGAGCGCGCGTGGGCGCTCTACCAGCTCCCCGGCACCGGGCTCCCGAACACGGCGTGGCCACCAGCGACCGACCGGCCGTATCGCGGGCCCGGCATGTCCTACCACCTACGCACCGGTAGCCACGGCCTCACCACCGACGACTGGCGCTTCTACCTCGACGGAGACCTCTTCCGATGGTGACCACCATCCACACACAACCCGACACAACAGGACAAACCCGGACAGAAGACGACAGGGCCGGTGAGGTCGTGTCGCTGTTCTACGTCGTCCCGGACGACCAGCTCGTCCCCGACCTGCACCCACACCTCGGGGCCTTCCGCCGTGGGGAGCACGTGTTCGCGACCGGCTACCTCATCGGGCTGCTCGAAGCACCGTGCCTGACCTACCTGTGGCGCCGGGCCCGGGCCGGGCAGGCCCCGGTCGGGACCCGGGTGGAGGTGGCGCATCGGGCGCCGGCGATCCCCGGGGACCGCCTCCACGTCACCGCACGGCGCACCAGCACGACCGGCAACAGATCCGTGTTCGCGGTCACCGCGCACGACCAACACGGGGTCCTGGTCGCCGACGGCCACGTCACCGCCCAGCTGGTCGACACCACCACGTTCCGGGCTCGGCTCCGCCACCGCGCCACCGGGCGGGCGGCATGAGCCCGTTGACCAGCCAATTCACCGACCCACAAGGAGGACCGGCAGTGATGAGACGACGACACGACCACCGGGGCGGCACCTGGCGCTGGCAGCAACGACAGCGACCTGCCGCCACACCCACCGAGGACACCGAAGCAACCAGCGCCGCCGAGTCCCGGGGCGAGTACACGACCGGACAGCTGACCTGGCGCCTGGGCGAACTCGGCTTCACCCCGCCCCGCCAGGCGCGCACCGACAACGACACCGCACAGGACGGAGACGCAGCAGCATGACCAACTATCTGACCTTCCCGACCAGCGCCGCGACGACCGACGTGAACGGCCTGCGGTGGGACAACACCGCTGGTGGCTACCGGTGCCCGACCTGCAACCACGAGCCCCGGACGCTGGCGTTCGGCATGGTCGAGGCGCTGGTCTGTAGCGATTGCGCGACCTACTGGCTGGCGCCCGCCACTGACGGGCGCCGGGATCTGGAGGCCGCCGCGGGCGACTACCTCGCAGCGGGATGCCTGGACAGCGACCTGGCCAACTCCGGTGACGGCGCCGCCGCGGGCGGGGCGGTCTCGGCTGCGGCGCGGGCGGCGTAGGCCCGGTGGACCAGCACGATCCTGAAGTAGGCGGTGCGGGCGGTCCTGACCGGACCCTGGCCCGCTACTGTCTGCGTCCAAGTAATGACTGCGGCACCCTGTTCTTTTCCGAGATTCCGGGTGCCGCAGCCACCGCACTCAGCGATTGAGCAGGAGCACTGTATCCATGGCTGCAAACCGAGTCGACCTCGACCTCGACCTCGACCTCGACCAGCGGTACTCGTCGGTAGGTGCTTCGTCTTCTGCTGCTGGCCTGCGTGATCGCGGTGGCGCACGGGCGGCGGCGGTGGCGGCTCGCGCCCTGTCGATGCCCGGGTCTCGGCGCGAGCGGGACGTGGGGGATGAGTACCTGCCAGGTCGGAAGTTCCCGTACACGACGGTCGGGGACTGGGTGGCCCTGTCCGGGGTGTCACCGCGGGCGATCCAGGCCTATGTGCTGCTCCGGTCGTTCGTGAACACCCAGCGCGGTGATGAACGGGCCTGGCCGGGGCAGCGGCTCCTCGCCCGCGGCCTCGGGGTGTCCAAGGCCCACACCGTGGGCGCGGCGATCGCCGAGCTCGTCGAGATCGGCGCGGTCGATGTCGAGACCGTCGCGACCGCGACCGGGCGCCGCAACATCTACACCGTCCACGAGGCCCCACCGCCCGGCTACACCGGCCTGGCCAGCACCCAGGAACTCGCCGCGCTCGTCGCCGCCGAGGACGCCGAAGCCACCGCGAAGGCCCTCGCCGCACGCCCCGCCGGACCCCCGCCACCAGCGGCCGAGACCGCCCGCTCCTGCCCCGCCACGAACCGCGCCACGAACCGCGCCGCGACCCGGGCGCGCCGCCGCACCACCGCCGCCGTAAGCCACGACACGACCCGATCCGGTCAAGAACCCGCAGGTCGCAGGGGGTATGCCGCAAAATCGGCAGATCCCCCAAACGGGGGACACGACGAGTCGTTAGCATTGGGGGGATATGCCGATTTTGCGGCAGATGGGTCTGCCGAAAAACCGGCACAGAACGACCCGAAGTTGAACGACCCGAAGGGGGGAGGGCGCGAGCGTGCACGAACCGCTCGGCCGCCGAGGTCTCCGGGCCCGTCCACGCCCCCCCAGAGCCCTGCACTCGAGCCAGGACCCGCACCCGCGGCGGAGACGGCCGTGGCGCAGTCCCCGATCGCGACCCCGGCAGCAGACGGCGCTGAGGCGGCACTGGTGAGCGAACTGGGAGCGGTGACCGCGGCACTGGCCCAGGTCGCCGCGCAGCTCTCCACCACCCTGGCCGCGCACCCGACCGCCGCACCGCTCCCGACCCCGACCGGCGGCGCGCTACCCGCGATCGCTACCGCTCCGGACCAGGCCCGGCCCGACACCTGGAAATGCGCCCGGCACCTCGCCGCACCAGATCCCCAGGATCGGCCCTGTGGCGGCTGTGGAGCGGTCCGCCGCCACCACGAGGCACTCCGAGACCTCCAGGTCGCCGAAGCCGCTCAGAAGCGCTCTGAGACCGCGCAACACGCACGCCGGCAGATCGCCGACTGCACCGAATGCGACGAGTACGGCTACGTCCTCGACCCGCACGACCCCGCCGGCGGCTCCTACGACCCACCACTGCGCTGTCACCACGACCGCCCCGCCACCGACCGCATCACCGAAGACGAACAACGCCGGGCCACCCAGGCCGCCGCCGCGCAGCCCTACCAGCGCTCGGCCGCCACCCTCGCCCTGATCGAGTCCACCCGTGTCCACCTCCTGAACCGCACCAGCACCCGCACCAGCACCCCGGCCACGACCGGCCGGCGGCGACTCAACCCGAAAGCATGGCGATAACCAGACAAACCGGACACAATCGGGCAAACCCGACATCCGCCGGCGGGTGGTGCCCGGTGCACGGAAGACGCTGCCGAGCCGAAGACGGTGTCGAAAACGGTGCTGCCGCGTCGCTTCCGGTCCTCACCCGCCGAGGGCGGGCTGCGGTCCGGATCGACTTGCCCACGAACCCAGCCGCCGCCGGCCAGAGCAGCAACGCCGCAGCACCCGGGACCTGCTCACACGACCACGTCACCTGTCGCGCACAGTGCACACATGAACACACCATGCAACGATCCCCGTGGCGATCGGCTGCCCTGGCCGACCTGGATGTCCGGACCCGACCGCGTCGCCGCTGAAGCCGCGGCTACCGCCGACACGGTGGTGTTCAACCGCGCTGCCCTGCATGACGACCTGGCACACGACCACCGTGCCCGGCCTCGTGCCGCAGCTCAGCCGCCCACGAGGACCGCCACGTCATCGGCTGCCACGTCATCCACGGCCCGGCCGGACACCGGGCCGTGGCTCACACTCATGGTCCTCGGCCTGGTCATCGTCGCCGCGATGCTCACCATCACCGTGATCTGGAACTGAAGGTCTCCGCTACGCCGGGCCCGCCACCGGGCTGCTGCCCGCTCCTCGACGGCGCGGTCAGGCCGGGACCATCCGCGCGTCCACCCGACCAGACCGAGCAGCCGCACCGCCGGATGCGCCGGCGCGCGGCGCGGGGAGGCCGTGTTCAGCGGGCGGGAGCATTCCGCGGTCGCGCAGGCTGCGCTTGGCCTTCGCAGCGGTCCGGTTCCCGCCGATCATCCGGTCGACCTCCGACAACGACAGGTCCTCCCCACGCGTCCAGGCCGCAACGAACAACGCCTCGGCCTTGGCCTGCTTCGTCTCACCCGCCGCAATCTCGACACCAACACCAGTCCGCTGGCCCACACCCACGCCCACGCCCACGCCCACGCCGTCGCCGCAGCCATCGGTCTCGGCGGAGCCGGCTCGCCGCACCGGGACCGGTGTCACCACAGGCAACGGGGCCGTGTCGCCCTGGCCGCCGGCGCTCGGGTCGTCATCGGCCGGATCCACCGGCTGCACCGGCAGCGCCGCCGCCGCCGAGGCCTGGGAGCCCTCAGCACGCTCCCCGCCCGACGCAGCGACTGCGCCGTCGCCGTCGGGCGAGGCGTGGCCGGCGCGGCCGCTCGGAGCTGTCCACCGAGGCGCGGCAGCAGCGACGGTCCGCGTCGCCGCACGGGCCGCCGCACGGGTGGGCCGCAGCACGATCGCGATCAATTCCAGACTGATCGCGAACGCCACCGGCGGGAACAACGCCACCATCCACGCCGCCACCGACGCCAAATGCGATCCGGTACGCGCCCATTCGCTCTCCGGGACGACAGACGCGGCGTTCGCCAGCAACGTCACGAACATCCCGAACGCGAATGCCGCCCACGGCCCGAACCCGACCCGCTCCCCCCGCGTCCGACGTGACCACACCACCACCAACGCCGCCGCGAGGAGCCCGTCCACCGACAGCGGCAGCCAATACGCCAACGCCGACCCCGGATTGAACCGGGCCGCGACCTCCTGCAAATGCCAATACGACGCCACCGCCGCCGGAAGACCCACAGAACCCACCACAAGCACCGCAAGAACACGCGGCCACACCGACGCCCACAAACCCGGGCGAACACGACCCGACTGCGGTGGGCTCTCCTCCGAGATCGGCTGCTGCTCCCGCCGAGCCCACCGCTCACCGACAGAGCTCTCGCCACCCTCGCCGATTCCGCTCATGGGCCTGAGTTCATGAACAGTCATGACCGATCCCTCGTCTCTGCCGCGCCAGTGGTGGCACACACGACATTACACGACCCCGCCGCCCATGAATTCACTGGCGGCCGCGAGGCAAAGAACAGAGCAGCCCGAGACAAGGAAACCCAGACCCAAGCTCGGGAAGCTCGATAACCGACGCGAAGAAGAGCGACCGTCCAGTCTGCCGCGCGCCCGGCCCGCGCCGAGGGGGTGCGCCCGGTTCTGGGGGGGGTGCGCCGAGGGGGTGCGCCGAGGGGGTGCGCCGAGGGGGTGCGCCGAGGGGGTGCGCCGAGGGGTGCGCCCGGTTCTGGGGGGGGTGCGCCGAGGGGGTGCGCCGAGGGG
>NZ_JAHLJA010000183.1:0-59641 GCF_020496245.1 Pseudonocardia sp. ICBG601
TCATCATGTCGCTGGCCGGCTGGTCCGGGTGCCGTCCTGTTTCTTCCTCGGTGTCCTGACCATCGGCGCCGGACGACTGTGGGGCAATCGGATCGCGGCGACGATCGGTGCCGGGATGGTCGGCACCTCGGTCTTGGCCGGTGTGCTCTGGGCGTCCGGCCAGAACCTGCTGAAGACGATCGCGACCGGGGACTTCGGATGACCAGCCCGTCTACGCCGCCGGTGGTGCGGGAGCCGAACCGGCGCCGCGGCTACGCGATCGCCGCCGGAGTCGGCGTCCTGGCGACACTGCTGGTCGCCGGCCTGGCCTACACCGTGACGGGCTGGATCGGGGTGCGGGACGAACCCGCACCGGCTCCCGCCGCACCACCCGCGGCGGCAGGTGTGGAGGCCCGGGAGTGGGCCTCGGAACAGGAACTCGCGGCCGCGCCGATGCTGGTGCTGCCGGAAGCCGCGAGCCAGCCGCACACGTTGACCACCGAGACGGCCGGGCCGCCGATCACGCTCCCCCGCCCGGGGGCGGGGCGTGTGGTGGGTGTGCCGTTCCCCGACAGCTTCCCCGCGACGCCGGAGGGCGCGATCGCGCAGCTGGTGGCGATGTCTCAGGCCGGGATGCTCGGTGGCGACCCGGCCGACTACGCCCGCGCGTACGACTCGATCGCGGAGGCCGGGGCGCCCCCCGGGAGGGGCGCGTTCCTGTCCTGGATCCTGACGAACTTCCGGAAGAACGCCGGGCTCCCGGCACATGGGCCGAAGCCCGGGATGTCGATCACCTGGACTCCGGCAGAGGCGCTGGTCAAGGGCCAGGTCGGAGATCGGTTCGTCGTGGTCTGTGTGCTGGGTGAGTTCACGTTTGACTTCAAGGGCCAGGTCGTGTCCGGCGGGATGGGCGACTGCGAGGCGATGCGCCGCGTCGCGACCGCCGACGGGGAGCAGTGGCGCATCGCGCGGGCCCCCAGCGCGGAGCAGGCTCCGTCGCCGTGGCCGGGGACCGCTGAAGCGGTCGCCGCCGGATACCGGGCCATCGCTCGATGACCCCCGCCAAGAGTTCCGAGGGCACCGGGCCTGAGCTGCTGGCCCGGTGGCTGGCACAGCCACCTCCCCGAGCCCGCGCCGCCCCCTGCTCCTGAACCAGATTTCTGGAGCAGTGCGTGGGGCATCGCTACCGATCCCGGCGGCGCCTTGTCCACCGCGGCGACGGAGTACGTCAAGGCCGGTGTGGTCGGTGTCCTGGAGTCGGTGTGGACGGCCGGTTTGGCGATGCTGCGCGACACCCTCGCCCTGATCGATCATCTGACGCGGTTCGATCTGGTTGCGTTGTTCGCTCCGGATCGCGGTCTGGGGCAGGTGTGGCCGGCGTTGTGGTGGCTGGCGATCCTGGTCGCTACCTGCGTGTTCTTCTCCCAGATCGTGGCGGTCGTGGCCCGGGGCGGGTGGGGGGCGTCGCGGTTGTTGCTGGGACCGGTCCATTTCGGGATCGCGCTGGCCTTCATCTTGTCGTTGTCGGCAGGCCTGGTCGCCGCGGCGGACGGGATCGCCCGCGGCCTGCTCGATCTAGCGTTGGGCTCACCGGATTTCGCCCGGGTGCTGGACCCGCCGCCGGCCGACCCGGACGCCCCGGCGGAGGAGCCGGTGACCGGTGTCGGGGCGATCTTCATCGACAACCCGGACCTGGGTGAGGGCCTGACGGAGATGACGAGGGCGATCATCATGGCGATCGCTGGGGCGCTCGGGTCGGCGGCGTCGGTCGGTTTCGCGTTCGAGATGGTCGTGCGCCAGGCGATCATCGTCATGTTGATTGCGGTATCGCCGATCGCGGCGGCGGGGTTGTTGTCGGGGGCGACGTCGGCGTGGTGGTGGCGGACCGCGCGGTGGCTGGCTGCGGCGATCCTGCTGGAACCGGCGTTGGCGTTGC
Source organism: Pseudonocardia sp. ICBG601 (assembly GCF_020496245.1). Classification (NCBI taxonomy): domain Bacteria; kingdom Bacillati; phylum Actinomycetota; class Actinomycetes; order Pseudonocardiales; family Pseudonocardiaceae; genus Pseudonocardia; species Pseudonocardia sp. ICBG601. Next base: position 1,916 of record NZ_JAHLJA010000183.1, read on the forward strand.
TGCTGGTCATCGGTGTCGGGATGCTGGGCAGCGCCTCCGTGTGTCCGGGGTGTTGGCGGGGGCGGTGACGTTGCTGGCGGCGGTGTTTCTGCCCGTGGGCGGCCTACAAACTTCTCGCGTTCGTCGATCCGGCGACCGGCGCGGGCATGGATGTGCGGGCGGTCATGGCGCGGCGCCCGGCCCCGGCGGGGGCGGCCCGCCCCGGTGGTGTCGCAGCCGAGGAAGCGCATACGGGGCGGTTCGCCGACCACGCCCGCGCTCAGGCCGGTGGGCGTGGTGGTGTCGCGGCGGGCGCGGTGCGGGCCGGCCGCACGGTCGGCGGGGCATTGTCGGCCGGCTATCACGGGGTGGCGGCGGCGGGGTACGCCGCGGGCCGGTTGAACCAGCAGGCCGCCCAGACCGGTGTCGGGCACGGCGGCGGCTTCGTGCTGCGCCACACGCCCAGCGTCCGCCCGTCCCCGGTACCGGCCCGGCCGGCGGCGGCGCCCGATGTCGGCCACGGCGGCGCCCCGCCGCAGGTCACCCCGCCTGCTCCTGCTCCGGCGCCGGAGCTGGGCCGGGCCGCGACACGTGACCAGACCGACCGAATCCCCGACACCGGCAGCGGCGCTGGTGGCGGCGCTGGTGGCGGGGATTCGGGTGGCGCTGCGGGTGGTGAGTCTGCGCAGCGGCGGCGTGAGCTGGACCGGCTCGCCCAGCAGCAGGAGCGGGCCCCGCGCCCGGCGCCGGAGACCGACCGGCGCCCACCCAAGCCGCCACCGACCACACCGCCGCCGCCGTCCACGACACCGCCGTCCACGACACCGCCGCGGCCGCGGCCGGACACCGGGAGCGACCGATGACCACGACCGATCCCGGGCGGATGTATCGGAATCTGCACCACCGCGAAGGCGCCGGATGGCTCGCGGGCCTGTCGACCGGTCAGGCGGTCGTGGTCGGGGCCGCGTGTGTGCCGGTGGTCGTAGCGGTCGGGGCGGGGCGGTGGTCGGCCGCGTTCGGCTGGCTACTGGTCGCGGCCGGGGTGTGGGTGTTGGTGACGGTCCCGATCCGCGGCCGGCCCGCACTGTTCTGGCTGGTTGACCTGTGCATGTTCACCACAGGAGTCGCAATGAGCTGGTCCCCCTGGCAATCCCGCGCTGCGGCCGGGCGGGCCGAGGGAGACCCGGCCGCCCCGGACCTGCCGGGCGTGTTGGCCCGGTTCCGCTTCCACGACGGCCCCCCGCTCTCGGACCAACGCCTGTGCCTGATCCAGGACAGCGTCGACGGCCGGTGGGCTATCACCGGGCGGCTCACGCACTCCGGGGTGGCGATGGCGTCGGCGGGCGAGTCCGAGGGCCTGGCCGCGCAGCTCGGGACGATGTTGATCGGCGTCGCGCACCGCGAGGTCATCGACCGAGTGTCGCTGCTGGTGCGCACCGTCCCCGATGACGGCACCGACTATGCGTTGTGGCGCGAACAGCACGAGGTCGCCGACGCCCCCGAGCTGACCCGGCAGATCGCCGCGGAGATCGACCGGACTGTGGCCGCCGCGTCGGTGCGGACGGAGTTGTTCGTGACTGTGTGCGGGACCGAGCACTCACTACGCCGGGCGGCGAAAGCCGCCGGCGGCGGCGTGGCCGGCCGCGCGTATGCCCTCTACCGCGTGTTGGACGGTGTCGCCGACGCGCTACGCGGCATCGGCGTCACCGACGTGGCATGGTTGTCCTCCGCCGCGGTCGCCGAAGCCGTGCGGACGGGTTTCAATCCGGCCGCCGCAGCGCATCTGCGGCATCAGCAGCTGACTCGCCCGGACCGGGCCGGGCATCTGTCGTGGTCGATGGCCGGGCCGGTGCTGGCGCCGACCCCGGCGGCGCGGCATTACGCCCACGACGGATTCGCCACCGTCGCCTACGCCGTCCAGCCACCGGTCGGCGGCACGAGCTTCGGGTCCCTCGGACCGCTGCTGGCGGTGCGGCGGGCGGGGGAGCGGCGGTCGTTGCAGATCCACTACGAGGTCCTCGATCCCTCCCATGCCCGACGGCATGTGGCGCGCACGAGGTTCCGCGACACCCTGGTCGCGGATCTGAAGGCCGCCCGCGGGTTCGGCACGACGGTGGAGGACCAGCAGCGTCACGCTGGTGGGCACGCCCACGAGGCCGCGGTCGCGGCCGGGCACGCCCTGGTCCGCTACACCATCGCCGCCGCGACCACGGTCCCGTCGGACTGGGCGGACTGGGGCATCGAGGACGCCGCGGCCGGGATCGAGAACGACGCCGCGGACCGCTTCGGCCTGCTGCGCCTGGAACTCACCCAGGACGCCGCGTTCACCGCGGCATGCCTGCCCGTCGGCTACGGCCTCCCCGGTCTGCCGAACCGGCGGTGGCAACGATGACCCGGCTCAACAGCAGGATGTTCACGCGGCGGCGGCGGAGTGTGCCGGTGTCGCGTAGTACCGGCGAACTGCTGACCGCGTTCACCGACCTCACCACCGAACAGCTCACCGTGACTGCGGCGCCGGAGACCGGCCGCCTCGACGACGGTGTCGCCTGGAACCTCGACCCGCGCCGCGGACACCGGGAGCCCGGTCGGGGCTGGGCCCCGGTCGACGCCGCCCGACGCCTACCGGTGTTCCGGGCCACCACCGACCAGATCGGTGGGCTGTTCCCGCTGCTGGCCGCGCACGGTGTCCCCGCGGTCGGCGCCCGGATGGGTTATGACGTCTCCACCGGCGGCTCCTTCTACACCCACCCGCCCGAGTGGGTCCTGAGAAAGATCGTCACCAACCCGAACATGATGATCTTCGGGAAGCCCGGGCGGGGGAAGTCGTCGACGGTGTGTGCGTTCTGCCTGCGGATGATGCCGTTCGGCTTCAAAACCCTCATCAGTGGTGATCGGAAGGGCGAGTACACGCCGGTGCTGCGCGCACTCGGGATCGAACCGATCGCGCTCGGCCCCGGGTCACCGCGCCGCCTCAACGCCCTGGACCTCGGGCCACTACGTACGTACTGGCCGGCCTGGAGCACCGAGCGGCAACGCCGCGAACTCGACGTGATCCTCGGCCGCTGGAACCGGCTGCTGCTGTCGCTGGCCGCGGCCCAGGGCCACGTCCCGTCGGTGACCGACGAATACGTCCTGCACGCGGTCCTGCGCCGCCTGCTCGGCGCCGATGACACCACCGACCAGCTCCGCCCGGTCACGATCCCGCAGGTCACCGGCCTGCTCGCCGACCCCGACACCGACTTGTGGGCCGGGACCCGGTTCGTCGACCGCACCGAGTTCACCACGCAGACTCGGGCGGTCACCGACGCCCTGTCGAACCTGGTCACCGGGCCGCTGGCCGGGCTGTTCGACGCCGAGACGAACTTCGACCTCGACTGGGACGCCCCCATCCAATCCATGGACCTGTCCCGCCTCGACCCACTCGGCGACAAAGCCATGAACGTCGCCCTGACCTGCCTCGGGATGTGGTCGTCGATGCTCACCACCCTGCACAACACCGTCGACAACACCGGCACCGGCGGGGCGGGTGGGGCGCCGCGGATCGTGGTCCGCGACGAGGTCTGGCGCCAAATGGGCCTGGGCCTACGCGCAGTCCAGGCCATCAACGCCGACCTACGCCTGTCCCGCAGTGATCGCACCATCCAGTTATTGATCATGCACCAGCCGTCCGACCTCCACGCCGTCGGCGCCGCCGGATCACACGAGGCCGCGATCGCCCGGGACTTCCTCGCCCTGTGCTCGACGAAAATCCTCCTCGGCCAATCCGACGCCATCACCGACGACCTCGCCGACCAACTCGGCCTCTCGACCACCGAGCAGGCCGCGATCACCGGATGGGCCATGCAAGCGCAAGGCCGCGCACTGTGGAAACTCGACAACCGCCCCGGCATGAAAATCCAAACCGTCCTGTCCGCCACCGAAAAAACGATCTTCGACACCGACGCCGGAATGCGCACCGGCCCTCGCGTCGAGGCCCTGACCAGCACCGATACCACCGGAAGCCCGGACGATGACCTCCCGCGCGCCGACACCGGCGACCCCACCGGGATCGCCGGTGTCAACGACTCGTTGACGGAGGAGTCGTAGTGGGACGGGGCGTGCTGGTCGCGGGCGGGCTCGGGTTGTCGGTGGTGCTGCTGGTGACCGCCGCGATCGGCGGGCTCGCCGTGATCGCTGTGTTGGGGATCGCCGGGGGCCGGTTCGGCTGCGGACCCGACGGTGGGCTCGGCGGCGGGGCGCAGTCCGTGGACGGTGTCGAGTGGACGGGCGAGCAGACCGAGAACGCGGCCACGATCGTCGCCCGCGTCGTGGAACGACAACTACCCAGAAGAGCGGCGGTGATCGCGCTCTCCACCGTCATCGTCGAATCCCGGCTGGTCAACGTCGCCTACGGCGACCGCGACTCCCTCGGCCTCTACCAGCAACGCCCGTCCCAGGGCTGGGGCCCGCCCGCCCGGGTGCTCAACCCGGTCGCGGCCACCGACTCCTTCCTCGACCGCCTCATCGCGCTGCCCGGATGGCACACCATGGCACCGGGGACGGCGGCGCAGGCGGTGCAGCGCTCAGCGTTCCCGGATCGCTACGCGCCTCAGGAGGGCCCGGCCGCAGCGCTGGTCGACCAACTCTGGGTGGGTGCGGACAATCCCGTAGAGCTACCACGCGGCACCGACAGCTCAGTCACCACGAACGCACAACTCGCCGCGAGCGTGTATGCCTGCCCGGACTCCGGCGGCGCCGGAGTGCCGCTGCCGACCGGACCGGTCGACCCGAAGAAACTCCCGGCCGGGTTCACCCCGCCCGCCGACCCGGTCGCGCGGGCGGCGGTCGGCTACGCCCTGGCCCAGCTCGGGAAACCGTACGTGTGGGGAGGGACAGGCCCGGACGGGTTCGACTGCTCCGGACTCATGCTCGCGAGCTGGGCCGCTGCCGGTGTCGCGCTCCCAGCAGGGACGGTCAGCCAGAAACACGCCGGGACATCGGTCCGCATCCAGGACATCGCGCCCGGCGACCTGGTGTTCATCCCGGGCTCGCTCGGCACAGCCGGGAATCCTCGGCACAACGGCATGTATGTCGGACACGGCCTGATCGTCAACGCCTACGACACCACCCGCGGCGTCGTCCTACAGCCACTGTCCGACTGGGCGGACAAGGTCACCCACATCCGCCGCGTCCACACACCAGCAATCGCACCGGCGGGCACACCGGCACCGGCTGTTGCGACAGGAGCGGCCTCATGACCCGCCGCCGACGCACCGCCGTCTGCGTGGTCGCGCTCGCCGCCACGCTGGGCCTCAGCACGGGTGAGGCCGCCGCCGCAGCCACGGTAATGAGAACGAAGTCCGCAGCCGCCGCAGCGGCCCCACCCGAGCACCGTAACGCCGACCAGGACGAGGCCCGGAACGAGGGCGGTTCACCGGTCGGGCGGTGGGAGACCCAGCAGCGCCCGCAGCTCCTGCAGGCGTTCCGCGAACACGTCTACGGCCGCCCGCTGCCCCACCCGGACGCGGTCACCTACGACGTCACCGACCTCGGCGCTACCGGTGACGGGGCGGCCGGGCAGAAGGTCGTCATCGCCGTGACCGGCCCGGCCGGGACCGCCCGGTTCACCCTGCGCCTGTTCACACCGGCTGGGCGAGAGGTCCGCGGGACGTTCCTGCTCATCGACCACCGCTCCGCGGTAGACGACACCGGCTCCACCAGCGACTACGCCCCGATCTCCCAGATCGTCGGCGCCGGCTACGCCCTGGCCGCCCTCGACGCAGGCGAGGTCGCCCCGGACGACCCCGGCCGGTTCCGTGACGGTGTCATCGGCGCCTTCCACCACCCAGACGCCGAGCTGCCCGACAACGCGGGCCGGACGATCGCCGCGTGGGCGTGGGCCGCGTCCCGAGCGCTGGACTACCTCCACACCGACGACGCCACCGCCGTCGGGGTCGACCCCGGCCGGGTCGCGGTCATCGGGCACTCCCGCGGTGGGAAGGCTGCGCTGTGGGCCGGGGCGCAGGACACCCGGTTCCCCGTCGTGGTCTCCAACAACTCCGGCGCGGGCGGGGCGAAACCCGCCGACACCGGCCGCGGCGAATCCCTCGACGCCCTCACCTCGGCGTTCCCGCACTGGTTCCCACCGGTCTACCGCGCCTACGCCGACCGGACCGACACTCTGCCCATCGACCAGGACCAGCTCCTCTCGCTCGTCGCACCGGGCCGGCTGGTCGTCGCGAGCGCCACTGACGACGCGACGGCCGACCCGCAGGGCGAACACGCCGCCTACACCGCCGCCGAGCGCGCGTGGGCGCTCTACCAGCTCCCCGGCACCGGGCTCCCGAACACGGCGTGGCCACCAGCGACCGACCGGCCGTATCGCGGGCCCGGCATGTCCTACCACCTACGCACCGGTAGCCACGGCCTCACCACCGACGACTGGCGCTTCTACCTCGACGGAGACCTCTTCCGATGGTGACCACCATCCACACACAACCCGACACAACAGGACAAACCCGGACAGAAGACGACAGGGCCGGTGAGGTCGTGTCGCTGTTCTACGTCGTCCCGGACGACCAGCTCGTCCCCGACCTGCACCCACACCTCGGGGCCTTCCGCCGTGGGGAGCACGTGTTCGCGACCGGCTACCTCATCGGGCTGCTCGAAGCACCGTGCCTGACCTACCTGTGGCGCCGGGCCCGGGCCGGGCAGGCCCCGGTCGGGACCCGGGTGGAGGTGGCGCATCGGGCGCCGGCGATCCCCGGGGACCGCCTCCACGTCACCGCACGGCGCACCAGCACGACCGGCAACAGATCCGTGTTCGCGGTCACCGCGCACGACCAACACGGGGTCCTGGTCGCCGACGGCCACGTCACCGCCCAGCTGGTCGACACCACCACGTTCCGGGCTCGGCTCCGCCACCGCGCCACCGGGCGGGCGGCATGAGCCCGTTGACCAGCCAATTCACCGACCCACAAGGAGGACCGGCAGTGATGAGACGACGACACGACCACCGGGGCGGCACCTGGCGCTGGCAGCAACGACAGCGACCTGCCGCCACACCCACCGAGGACACCGAAGCAACCAGCGCCGCCGAGTCCCGGGGCGAGTACACGACCGGACAGCTGACCTGGCGCCTGGGCGAACTCGGCTTCACCCCGCCCCGCCAGGCGCGCACCGACAACGACACCGCACAGGACGGAGACGCAGCAGCATGACCAACTATCTGACCTTCCCGACCAGCGCCGCGACGACCGACGTGAACGGCCTGCGGTGGGACAACACCGCTGGTGGCTACCGGTGCCCGACCTGCAACCACGAGCCCCGGACGCTGGCGTTCGGCATGGTCGAGGCGCTGGTCTGTAGCGATTGCGCGACCTACTGGCTGGCGCCCGCCACTGACGGGCGCCGGGATCTGGAGGCCGCCGCGGGCGACTACCTCGCAGCGGGATGCCTGGACAGCGACCTGGCCAACTCCGGTGACGGCGCCGCCGCGGGCGGGGCGGTCTCGGCTGCGGCGCGGGCGGCGTAGGCCCGGTGGACCAGCACGATCCTGAAGTAGGCGGTGCGGGCGGTCCTGACCGGACCCTGGCCCGCTACTGTCTGCGTCCAAGTAATGACTGCGGCACCCTGTTCTTTTCCGAGATTCCGGGTGCCGCAGCCACCGCACTCAGCGATTGAGCAGGAGCACTGTATCCATGGCTGCAAACCGAGTCGACCTCGACCTCGACCTCGACCTCGACCAGCGGTACTCGTCGGTAGGTGCTTCGTCTTCTGCTGCTGGCCTGCGTGATCGCGGTGGCGCACGGGCGGCGGCGGTGGCGGCTCGCGCCCTGTCGATGCCCGGGTCTCGGCGCGAGCGGGACGTGGGGGATGAGTACCTGCCAGGTCGGAAGTTCCCGTACACGACGGTCGGGGACTGGGTGGCCCTGTCCGGGGTGTCACCGCGGGCGATCCAGGCCTATGTGCTGCTCCGGTCGTTCGTGAACACCCAGCGCGGTGATGAACGGGCCTGGCCGGGGCAGCGGCTCCTCGCCCGCGGCCTCGGGGTGTCCAAGGCCCACACCGTGGGCGCGGCGATCGCCGAGCTCGTCGAGATCGGCGCGGTCGATGTCGAGACCGTCGCGACCGCGACCGGGCGCCGCAACATCTACACCGTCCACGAGGCCCCACCGCCCGGCTACACCGGCCTGGCCAGCACCCAGGAACTCGCCGCGCTCGTCGCCGCCGAGGACGCCGAAGCCACCGCGAAGGCCCTCGCCGCACGCCCCGCCGGACCCCCGCCACCAGCGGCCGAGACCGCCCGCTCCTGCCCCGCCACGAACCGCGCCACGAACCGCGCCGCGACCCGGGCGCGCCGCCGCACCACCGCCGCCGTAAGCCACGACACGACCCGATCCGGTCAAGAACCCGCAGGTCGCAGGGGGTATGCCGCAAAATCGGCAGATCCCCCAAACGGGGGACACGACGAGTCGTTAGCATTGGGGGGATATGCCGATTTTGCGGCAGATGGGTCTGCCGAAAAACCGGCACAGAACGACCCGAAGTTGAACGACCCGAAGGGGGGAGGGCGCGAGCGTGCACGAACCGCTCGGCCGCCGAGGTCTCCGGGCCCGTCCACGCCCCCCCAGAGCCCTGCACTCGAGCCAGGACCCGCACCCGCGGCGGAGACGGCCGTGGCGCAGTCCCCGATCGCGACCCCGGCAGCAGACGGCGCTGAGGCGGCACTGGTGAGCGAACTGGGAGCGGTGACCGCGGCACTGGCCCAGGTCGCCGCGCAGCTCTCCACCACCCTGGCCGCGCACCCGACCGCCGCACCGCTCCCGACCCCGACCGGCGGCGCGCTACCCGCGATCGCTACCGCTCCGGACCAGGCCCGGCCCGACACCTGGAAATGCGCCCGGCACCTCGCCGCACCAGATCCCCAGGATCGGCCCTGTGGCGGCTGTGGAGCGGTCCGCCGCCACCACGAGGCACTCCGAGACCTCCAGGTCGCCGAAGCCGCTCAGAAGCGCTCTGAGACCGCGCAACACGCACGCCGGCAGATCGCCGACTGCACCGAATGCGACGAGTACGGCTACGTCCTCGACCCGCACGACCCCGCCGGCGGCTCCTACGACCCACCACTGCGCTGTCACCACGACCGCCCCGCCACCGACCGCATCACCGAAGACGAACAACGCCGGGCCACCCAGGCCGCCGCCGCGCAGCCCTACCAGCGCTCGGCCGCCACCCTCGCCCTGATCGAGTCCACCCGTGTCCACCTCCTGAACCGCACCAGCACCCGCACCAGCACCCCGGCCACGACCGGCCGGCGGCGACTCAACCCGAAAGCATGGCGATAACCAGACAAACCGGACACAATCGGGCAAACCCGACATCCGCCGGCGGGTGGTGCCCGGTGCACGGAAGACGCTGCCGAGCCGAAGACGGTGTCGAAAACGGTGCTGCCGCGTCGCTTCCGGTCCTCACCCGCCGAGGGCGGGCTGCGGTCCGGATCGACTTGCCCACGAACCCAGCCGCCGCCGGCCAGAGCAGCAACGCCGCAGCACCCGGGACCTGCTCACACGACCACGTCACCTGTCGCGCACAGTGCACACATGAACACACCATGCAACGATCCCCGTGGCGATCGGCTGCCCTGGCCGACCTGGATGTCCGGACCCGACCGCGTCGCCGCTGAAGCCGCGGCTACCGCCGACACGGTGGTGTTCAACCGCGCTGCCCTGCATGACGACCTGGCACACGACCACCGTGCCCGGCCTCGTGCCGCAGCTCAGCCGCCCACGAGGACCGCCACGTCATCGGCTGCCACGTCATCCACGGCCCGGCCGGACACCGGGCCGTGGCTCACACTCATGGTCCTCGGCCTGGTCATCGTCGCCGCGATGCTCACCATCACCGTGATCTGGAACTGAAGGTCTCCGCTACGCCGGGCCCGCCACCGGGCTGCTGCCCGCTCCTCGACGGCGCGGTCAGGCCGGGACCATCCGCGCGTCCACCCGACCAGACCGAGCAGCCGCACCGCCGGATGCGCCGGCGCGCGGCGCGGGGAGGCCGTGTTCAGCGGGCGGGAGCATTCCGCGGTCGCGCAGGCTGCGCTTGGCCTTCGCAGCGGTCCGGTTCCCGCCGATCATCCGGTCGACCTCCGACAACGACAGGTCCTCCCCACGCGTCCAGGCCGCAACGAACAACGCCTCGGCCTTGGCCTGCTTCGTCTCACCCGCCGCAATCTCGACACCAACACCAGTCCGCTGGCCCACACCCACGCCCACGCCCACGCCCACGCCGTCGCCGCAGCCATCGGTCTCGGCGGAGCCGGCTCGCCGCACCGGGACCGGTGTCACCACAGGCAACGGGGCCGTGTCGCCCTGGCCGCCGGCGCTCGGGTCGTCATCGGCCGGATCCACCGGCTGCACCGGCAGCGCCGCCGCCGCCGAGGCCTGGGAGCCCTCAGCACGCTCCCCGCCCGACGCAGCGACTGCGCCGTCGCCGTCGGGCGAGGCGTGGCCGGCGCGGCCGCTCGGAGCTGTCCACCGAGGCGCGGCAGCAGCGACGGTCCGCGTCGCCGCACGGGCCGCCGCACGGGTGGGCCGCAGCACGATCGCGATCAATTCCAGACTGATCGCGAACGCCACCGGCGGGAACAACGCCACCATCCACGCCGCCACCGACGCCAAATGCGATCCGGTACGCGCCCATTCGCTCTCCGGGACGACAGACGCGGCGTTCGCCAGCAACGTCACGAACATCCCGAACGCGAATGCCGCCCACGGCCCGAACCCGACCCGCTCCCCCCGCGTCCGACGTGACCACACCACCACCAACGCCGCCGCGAGGAGCCCGTCCACCGACAGCGGCAGCCAATACGCCAACGCCGACCCCGGATTGAACCGGGCCGCGACCTCCTGCAAATGCCAATACGACGCCACCGCCGCCGGAAGACCCACAGAACCCACCACAAGCACCGCAAGAACACGCGGCCACACCGACGCCCACAAACCCGGGCGAACACGACCCGACTGCGGTGGGCTCTCCTCCGAGATCGGCTGCTGCTCCCGCCGAGCCCACCGCTCACCGACAGAGCTCTCGCCACCCTCGCCGATTCCGCTCATGGGCCTGAGTTCATGAACAGTCATGACCGATCCCTCGTCTCTGCCGCGCCAGTGGTGGCACACACGACATTACACGACCCCGCCGCCCATGAATTCACTGGCGGCCGCGAGGCAAAGAACAGAGCAGCCCGAGACAAGGAAACCCAGACCCAAGCTCGGGAAGCTCGATAACCGACGCGAAGAAGAGCGACCGTCCAGTCTGCCGCGCGCCCGGCCCGCGCCGAGGGGGTGCGCCCGGTTCTGGGGGGGGTGCGCCGAGGGGGTGCGCCGAGGGGGTGCGCCGAGGGGGTGCGCCGAGGGGGTGCGCCGAGGGGGTGCGCCCGGTTCTGGGGGGGGGTGCGCCGAGGGGGTGCGCCGAGGGGGTGCGCCGAGGGGGTGCGCCCGGTTCTGGGGGGGGTGCGCCGAGGGGGTGCGCCGAGGGGGTGCGCCGAGGGGGTGCGCCGAGGGGGTGCGCCGAGGGGGTGCGCCGAGGGGGTTCTGGGGGGGGTGCGCCGAGGGGGTGCGCCGAGGGGGTGCGCCGAGGGGGTGCGCCGAGGGGGTGCGCCGAGGGGGTGCGCCCGGTTCTGGGGGGGGTGCGCCGAGGGGGTGCGCCGAGGGGGTGCGCCGAGGGGGTGCGCCCGGTTCTGGGGGGGGTGCGCCGAGGGGGTGCGCCGAGGGGGTGCGCCGAGGGGGTGCGCCGAGGGGGTGCGCCGAGGGGGTGCGCCGAGGGGGTGCGCCCGGTTCTGGGGGGGGTGCGCCGAGGGGGTGCGCCGAGGGGGTGCGCCGAGGGGGTGCGCCGAGGGGGTGCGCCCGGTTCTGGGGGGGGTGCGCCGAGGGGGTGCGCCGAGGGGGTGCGCCGAGGGGGTGCGCCCGGTTCTGGGGGGGGTGCGCCGAGGGGGTGCGCCGAGGGGGTGCGCCCGGTTCTGGGGGGGTGCGCCGAGGGGGTGCGCCGAGGGGGTGCGCCCGGTTCTGGGGGGGGTGCGCCGAGGGGGTGCGCCGAGGGGGTGCGCCGAGGGGGTGCGCCGAGGGGGTGCGCCGAGGGGGTGCGCCGACAAGACATGGGCTTACGGTCTGAGCATCGCCCCGGCAGCGAACGGCCTGGAAGAGCCGACCCCAGAGGCCGCCGCGCTTGCGTGCGTCACGCTCTGTGCTTGTCCAGCGGGTGGACAAACCACTGGACAAAGACTGGGCAAACGGCTGGGCTCCGGCGTCCTACGCGTGCGCGTGCACGCGCACGCGTAGGACGCACGCTAGCACGCTCGGCTCGTTGTCCAGCTGGACAACTGGACAATCACGCACCGTCACGCTCACCGTCGGCGTCGCTGGCACCGGACCCGCCGCTGCCCATCTCCCGAGCGAGACTCTCGACGAACTCGATCGCCTGGTCACCACGCCAGCTGTGTCGCTGACAGGAACGGAAGAGATTCACGTGACGTTCCACGACCTCGCCCTTGTCGCTGACATCTACATCGTCAGAGGACGCAACTAAATTAGCAGCATCAGCGTTCGGCGCTAGGTAGACAGAAAAGTTCACCCCCTCTCTCATTTCTTGGACGCTATCCGGCAGAACCGCCAGGTCGAGTCGACGCTGCCTCGCTAGTGACTGAATTCTATTCAATTGATCTAGCATTACTGCCGAATTTCCCAGCGGTCGCCGCAGGGAACTTTCACCGAGGATGACCTCCAAGTGGCTCCCCTCCCTGTACAGCACCTCTTGGCGTAAGACACAAGAAGAGAGCCAGCTATCGACGCCCCTCTTCGAGAGCGTCGAATTGAGTCGAACAAATCGACGCGCGTATGCTGCTGTCTGTAGTACTTCGGGAATGAATGAATGATTCAGCACTAAGGCGCCCGAGGCCTCCAACTCGATCGCTGCGCGATCAGTGCGCCGGGACTTCCATCCTGCGAGAGAGGGAGTCCGTGGAGGCAGGGGGGCACGAGAGGCTGCCGAGACAAGGCTCAGCACCTTCCCGTGCTCGCCTACGGGCGCCCCTGTTGCCTGGAGCCATCTCTCTGCGTCCTCTGAGGGAATTCCAATGTTTCCTGATTCAATCCTGCTAATGCGTGACTGATCGCAGTCAAGCAGCGCCCCTAACTCACGGCCGGATAGTCCTGCCGCCATGCGATAGCGGCGCAACCTCTCTCCCAGCTGAGAACGCTCAGTGGCTCGACTGGTCGTCACGGTTCACTCCCTCCAATGTCGCGGCCGACCGGTCCTGCGAAGACGTCGTGGCCTTCGCAGTGGAGACCGCCGTCACGACCTCGGTCACGTCGACCGTCGAGGACGAGCCAGCCTTGATCGACGTTAGAGCGCAGGGGGTCTGGGAGCACTCTTGACGTGCCCGGAGAGGTCCTGCACACTCAGCAGTGCGCATGTGGTCGATGCGATTTCGCATCGACCTGGAGGTGGTCGGGCCCCAACGGGCGGTATCCCGCTGAGGCCCTTATAGGCCGCCCTGGAGTGCTAGGAGGCGACCTACGTGGTCGAGCGTAGTCCTGTCTTTGACGACGATCCGGGACCTGTAGTCCCGGTCCCGCCTGTGTTGGTGTCGCATCCTGGGCGGCACTGCCTGGGTGTCGATACCGAGGTGTTCTTCCCGGTCAGTGAGCTGGGCGTGTTGCAGGCCCGGCTGGTGTGCACCGGGTGCCCGGTGCGTGTCGCGTGCCGGGAGTGGGCGACAGCGACGGGCCAGTACGGCATCTGGGGCGGCACCACCGCCGACGAGCGTGACACGGCCCGTCGCGCGGAGATCGGCGTCGTGGCTGCCCGGTCGGCGGTGGCGGCATGACCACGCCCACTACCGCGCCGCCCATCGAAGCGGCGGATGCTGTTGTTCCGGTGTTGCGGGCGCGAATTGCGCACACGATCCTGCGCCGGGTCGAGGCCCAGCGGGCCCGGTTCGTCACCGCCTACGGCCGTGCCACCACACCGATCGATCGAGTCGCTGCCGCGTTGGTCGCGGTCCGCGCCGCGCTCCCGGCCACAGTCACACGCCCGCTGGCGGAGTCGGCCGAGGTTGGTCGTCGGCTGGACCGGATCGCCGACGACCTCGCCGACCTGCTCACCGAACTGCACACCGCGCAGGAAGCCGCCGCAGCAGCCGCGATCAGGACGAAGCAACGCACCGCGGCCCGCAGCCAGGCCCGCCGCGAGCAGCGCCAAACCGCCGCCCTCGACACGAGCGGTGAGCAGCGGTGAAGGTCCGCGGCCGGTGCGTGCTCTGCACGCGGTCATTCGAGTTCCCGCAGGACGGGGCCCGTCCGTCGCAGATCTGTGGCCGCTGTCATCGTCGGAAGGTGGGAGGTGGTCGTCGTGCCGCAGCCCGCATCTGACCAGCAGAAGGGCGAGTCCGCTCCGGAGCGGCCGGGTCTCTACGTCGTCGACCCGAGCACCGCGCCGCCCACCGGCGGCGAGGACCAGGCGGCTGGCCCGGCGGAGCCGGGATTGAAGCCGCTGGCGCCGTGGGACCAGCGCATCGCCCAGCTCGTCAGTGACGTGGTGGAGGCCCGCCCGCGGTGGAACGAGGCACCACCCTCGTACGCCCAGACCTGGGCCTACTCACGGTCCGGGGACTGGACCACCAGCACCAATCCGCTGGTGAGGGCCGTGCACGCGGCGCTGACGCTGGCCGCGCTGGCGGTGGTGTTCCCGCTGGACTGGGTGTCGAACGTGGTCCGGGACAAGCCGTCCGGCTTCGTGCTCACCGTTGTCGTTGTCGCCCTACTCGCCCTCGCCCTCTAGAAGGAGGCGATCTGTTGTGTCGTGGTCGATGTTCATTCCGAGTTCGATGCCCGCGCTCGGCGCGCTGGCCCTGGTCCTGGCGATCGTCCTGGTCTATCTGGACGTGCCTGGGAAGGGCGTGGACTGGGAGAAGGTCGCCGCGGTGTTGGCGGTGGTCGGCGGGTTCGGCGTCGGCGGCGCCTCGGCCGGCTGGTTCGGCGGTCTGTTCACCGCCCTGTCCGGTGGCGCGCTGACCGGGGCCGGGCAGGCCACCGCCCAACTGGTCGGTGTGTCCGCGGTGGGCGCGGTCGCCGCCGGCGCGGGCCTGTGGGCCTACAGCCGCCTACGCGGCTCCGGGATCACCGCCGCCACCAGGACGAAGTCGCTGCTGGTCGTCGCCGCTCTCGCGCTGGTCGGCACGGTCCTGGCCGGTGTCCCGCGCTTGTACAGCGCGGCGGACACCTTCATCGCCGCCCTCGCGGCATCGCTGACCTGATGACCGGTCTAGCTACAGGCCGATACAGCGCTAGAGAAGAGAGGAGTAGCTGGTGGAGGCGTTTTTCCTGACCTGTGTCGTGGTCGCGTTCTTCGTGACCAAGGGCCGCACCGACACCGCCGCCTACAGCAACGGCAAAGAACCACCCGGGCTGGCACGAGCCCGGATGCGCCACGAGAACGCAGGCGGTGCCCGTACCGCGTCGGGCCGTCCGACCGGGCGCGGCGCGTTCGGACTGCTGGTCGCCTCGCGGTGGGCGAACGCGTGCCGGGCCGCGCAGCACCGTGGTGAGCATCGGGCGGCGCGTCGGCGGGCGTGGTTCGATGCCACCGCCCCGTCCCGGGATGAGCGTTGGCGCGCGGTCCAGCAGCGGCGTATGGAGCGGGCGGATCGGGCGCGGGCCCGGTGGGCACAGGCCCGCGGCCTGCTCCCCACCACCACCACCACCACCACCGGCACCGGCACCGGCACCGGCACCGGCACCGGCACCGGCACCGGCACCGGCACCGGCACCGGCACCGGCACCGGCACCGGCTCCGACGGTGCGGGCGGTGGCAGCGGGGCGAGCGGCACCGGTTCGGCCGGGCCTGCGGGGGTGACGAGCCCGGAGCCGTGGGGACGCCGCCGTCACGCCCGGGCCACCGGCCCCGCCACCGGATCGGCGGGCGGGGCGGCGGTGTCGACTGATGATTCTGGTCTGCCCGGCCCGTCGGCGGCTGAGCAGGTTCCGGTGGCCCGCCCGGCCCCGGACAGGGCCGGCGCCCTCGACGACCTGCCCACCACGGATCCGGAGGCGGCACCGGCGTCGTCTTCATCCGGCACGTCCCCGTCGGCGGCGCCGCCGTCGACGGTCCCCAGCACTGCTTCTTCTGGAGGTTCAGGGATGTATGAGGCCGCTGTTGCCCGGTTGATCGCTGCGGCGGATGCGTGTGGCGTCTACCAGACCCAGCTCTCGGCGTTCACTGACCGGCTTGCTGGGGACGGCTGGGGGGGGGCAGGTCACCGGCCCACTCTCGGATTCGCTGTCCGGGCTGAACGCCGCCGAGGGCCTGTACCGGGGGCTGGCCGAGCAGATGCGCGCCCAGGGCGACCGCGGGCGGGACGCCTACGACCAGGCGCCGTACGTGCCGGGCCCGCACGCCGTCCTCTAACCGGCGCCGTCTCTCGGCGCCTGACCAGCACACACACAGCCACAGGCATAGACACGGAGTGGAGATGGTGGAGATGGCTTCACTGGATGGGGACGGCAACTTCGAGTTCGCCTCGGCCGCGTTGCGGGACGCAGCGTCGGACCTGGAGCAGCTCGTGGCGACGCACCGGTCGATCACCGATGAGTTCGAAGGCCACGGCTGGACCGGGATGGACGGCCTCGACGGCGCGGGCACGCAGATCGGCGCGGTGATCGACAACCTCACGACTGCGGCGGAGCGGATCGGTGTGGGCGGGCAGATCGTGCGGGACGCGCTCACCTCGAATCACATGATCACGCGTGCGTCGAAGGCGTCGCTGGGACACGGCTGACCGCCTGGTGGGTTTCGAGTCCCGCCCAGGCATCCCGGCAGCCGCCGGTGTCTGGGCGGGTGCTCCGGCCCCATCAGCGGCTCCATCAGCACGGTTCTGACCAGCAGAAAAACAGGAAGGGAGGACCGTCATGGCCCGTTCAACGAAGTCCACGCAGACGATCACGCGGAAGACGCGGTTCGAGCATGCCGCTCGGCTCGCGGCGGCGCGTGCCGAGGTGCGGGCGCAGGCCCGCCAGACCGCCCGCGACCGCGACGGTGCTGTCGCCGACACGACGACCGCGGCCGGTGCGGGCGCGGCTTCGGTGTTCTGGTCGCGGTTGACGAGCACGGTCGTTCCGGCCGGTGTCGACACGGCCGACGACGCTGCTGGTGGTGGTGATGATCGGGCGGAGAACGCGCGTCGAGTCCTGGTCGCGGATCGGAACCGGCGCCGGCGGTGGCCGTGGATCCCGGCCGCGGTCGGCGGGGCGGCGGGGATGGGCGGGCACTGGCTCGGCGCCGGAGCAGCGGCAGTAGCGGATGTGGGGCCGGCGGTGTTGGCGGTCCCGGCGGCGGTGGTGCCGGTGGGTGCGGCGGCGGTGGTCGCGGCCCGTTACCGATCCTCGGTGGGCCGGTGGTGGCCCGATTTGGTCGCCGGGGTGGTGGGCGCGTCAGCGCTGGCCTACGGCCTGGCCGCGACTGGTCCGTCCCCGCTGCTCGGTGCGGCGGCGGTCGTGGGGACCACGGTGCTGGGGGCTCGGTGGTGGCGGGTGCATCCGCTCGGGCCGCGTGTTGCGGCGTTGGCGGCGCCGGTGGTGCCGCCGCCGGCGCTGCGGGATCCGGATCTGGATGCGTTGTGTCGGGCGTGGGCGGAGACGAATGGTTCGAAGGACGGGAAGGTTCCTGGGTCGCGGTTGACCGGCCGCGCCGACGATGCGCACACGACGACCTTCGATGTGGTTCTGCGGCCGGGTGCGCACACCGTGGAGGATCTGGTGACTCATCGGGTGCGGCTGGCCGGTGGGCTCGGCCTCGACGCCGACCGGGTCCTGTTCGCCCCGGGACGCCCCGGGCAGGGCGCGAACCGGGCACGGTTGACGATCATCCACACCGACCCGGTCGCCGACACCCGGCTGTTCACCGCCCCGAAGGTCGTCGACGGGACGATCAAGGGCGTGGGCCGGTCGATCGACGGTTCCGGTGAGGTGGATGTGCTGATGTGGGACGACGGCGGCACCGTGCCGACCGCGGTCGTCGGCTCGACCGGCGGTGGGAAGTCCGGGGCGACGAACATCCTGACCACCGCCGCGTTGTCGACCGGTGTGCTGAACCTGCTCTACGCCGACCCGAAAGGGAACTCCTCGACCGCGCTCGCGGCGCGGGCGCGGGTCGCGGTGATCGGGAAGCAGAACGTGCTCGCGCTGCCGCGGCTGGTCACGGCGATCCTGGAGGCGCGGGCACAGATCGCCGCCGAACAGCGCTCCGACCTGATCTTCCCCAGCGAGCAGGTTCCTGGGTGGACGTTCCTGCATGACGAGTACTCCTTCGTCGCCCACGACCCGAAGGTCGCCGCGTTGTGGACCGAGACGGTCAACACGGTGCGTGCGCTGGGGATCTGGTTGGTCGGGTTGAACCAGTCCCAGGGACAGGGCGCGTGGGGCGGGGACCACGCCCGCTCGGCGTTCGCCTCGCAGGTGATCGCGTTCCGGACGAACTCGAAATCCTCGTCGGATCTGGTGCCCGGTCTGCTGTTCGACCCGGCAGAGCTCCCGCTCAATGATGGGCGGCCGCGGCGCCCGGTGCCCGGGATGGCCGTCCACGCCCATCTGGATGCCCCGGTCCGCTGGGACTGGCTGCCCAGCGATGCGGACGCGGCCCGGATGGTCAGCAAAGGTCTCCCGGCGCCGGCACTGACCGCGTCGACCGCGTTCGACCGGTACTTCAACCAGCCGGAGTTGCATCCACTCGACGAGGCGGCGGTCACCAGCGTCCTCGGCCCGCCCGTGAACGGGCGGTGGCAGGTCGGTGGGCTGGGCGCCACCCACACTCTCGGCGACGCCGGCAGCGGCGCTGGTGGAGCCGCTGTCGTCGTCCCGCCCGGTCGGGGGGGCCGCCGGGCTCCCTGGGGGAGCCGCGGCGTCGAGGCCGGCGGCGAGTCTGCCGCTCCGGTGGAACCGGCAGAGGTGGTGTTGTCCCCGGTGCAGGCCGAAGTCCTCGCGCTGATCGCGGCCGGGACGGCGACGACCGGGAACCTCGTCGATGCTGCGACAGCGTCGAAAGCTGCGGTGCATGACGCCCTGGACGCGTTGATCGGTTACGGCCGGATCATCCGGGTCGCGCGGGGCCGCTACCAGGCCGCCGGGGACCGGTCGTGACGGCGCCGGTAGCCGGACATTCCGGCTATCCCGTGTCGAACAGGGCGGACGATAGGGAAGGATCGCTGCGGTGACCCGGACCTGGACTGTGCTGTTCACGGTGCTCGCGGCGGCGGTGTTCGTGCTGGTCGAGATCTGGGCCGCCCGCGAGGAGACCGACACCGCCGCTGCCGACACCGGAACATCGACGACGACGGCGGGGCCGTCGGTTCCGGAGATGGTGACCGCGTCCGGCCCGGTCGACCTGTCGGCGCTCCGGATTGCCCCGGACCGGCACGGTCGCGACTACCGCCGGGAGGCGTTCGGGCCCGGGTGGGCCCCCGCGGTCGGGCCGGGCTGCGATGTCCGCGACGCGGTCCTGGCCCGCGACCTGACCGCCACCACCGTGGCCCGCGGCTGCGACGTGACCGCCGGGACGCTGCAGGATCCGTACAGCGGCCAGACCGTGACCGGGTCGAGCAGGCAGATCGACATCGACCACGTCGTCCCGCTCGCCCTGGCCCATCGCACCGGCGCACACGCCTGGACCGACCAGCAGCGCGAGGTGTTCGCGAACGACCCGGACAACCTGCGCGCCACCACCGCGGCGGTCAACCGAGCAAAGTCCGACCACGGGCCCGAGCACTGGATGCCGCAGGTCGACGCGTGTGCCTACGCCCACGACTTCGCCCGAGTCGCCACCCGCTACCAGCTCACGGTCACCGCGGCGCGGGCGTCGGCGCTGCAGCAGGCCTGCACGTGATCTGTCCGGCGTGTCGCTGATGGCTGACTTGCCAAGTCAGTCTATTGCAGTACGGTTGGGGTGTTGGGTGGAGTGCGAGTTGTGGAGGGTAGTGCGGTGCGGTCGGATGTTGCTGAGTGGCTCGGTGCTGGCGCTGGGGATGTCACCGAGGCGCAGTCTGAGCGGATCGCGGCGGCGTTTGATGCGATCGAGTCTCGGTATGCGGATCGGGATGAGGTGGAGGAGCGGGCTGAGGCTCGGGCTGCTGCGGTGCAGGTGGCGCTGGGTGTCAAGACCCTGGAGGCGATTTCGGGGCGGTGGCATCGGGCTAAGCGGGCTGAGCGGTTGCGGATGGCGAGAGTGACGGGGGCGTTGATCGCCACGCCGGGGTCTGAGCAGTCGCTGGTTGAGCGTTCCGGTGCGGCCCGGATGACCGTCCGTCGGGCGCTGGGCCGCAGCATTGTCACGCACCGCCCCCGCACCGCGAAGCGCGATGATCCCTAGCGGCGTCATGTCGGCCTGGGTTTCGGATAGTCCCCGAATACGACGAACGCCCCCCCCTTGGCAGGAAAAGGGCCGCTAGTCGTTCGCATACAACAGCCGTGAAGGCTCGACGGCCTACAAGCCGGTTTCGGCGAGTCCGGACTGCCCAGCGGCTTGGATGATCTGGATGAGGTCACCGGCGGCTGGAAGCCCGGGCAGTTGATCGTGATCGCCGCGCGGCCGGGTCTGGGGAAGTCGACGCTGGCTCTGGATATGGTGCGGTCGGCGTCGGTGCGCCATGGCAGGACCAGCGTGGTCTTCTCGCTGGAGATGTCGGAGTCCGAGCTTCGCGACAAGATCGTCGCTGCGGAGGCGCGGGTGCGGGTGTCGGATCTGCGGACTCCGCACGCGCTCGATGCGCTCGCCTACGAGCGGATCACTGCGGCGGCGGCCCGGGTCATCGGCGGTGGTGCGTTGTTCATCGATGACACCGCGACCACGACGGTCGCTCAGATCCGGGCGAAGGCCCGCCGGTTGCAGGCCCGGCACGGTCTGGACTTGATCGTCGTGGACTACCTGCAGCTGATGTCCTCGGGTGCGCGGACGGAGAACCGGCAGGTCGCGGTCAGCGATTTCTCCCGGCAGTTGAAGGTGCTGGCGAAAGATTTCGATGTCCCGGTGATTGCGCTGTCCCAGCTCAATCGTGGGCCGGAGCAGCGTGTCGATAAGAGGCCGATGTTGTCGGACCTGCGGGAATCCGGCGCGTTGGAACAGGACGCCGATGTCGTGATCCTGTTGCACCGTCCGGACGCCTACGATCATGAGGACCCGCGCGCCGGTGAGGCGGATTTGATTCTGGCGAAGAACCGGGGTGGGCCGACTCGCACGGTCGCTGTGGCGCACCAGCTGCACTACAGCCGTTTCGCCGGGCTGGCCCGACGGTGACCGCCGAGAACCGCACCATCACCGAAGTGAAAGTGGTCATTAGTACCGCGTTGTCGCGGGGCCGGGATCTGCGGTATGTCGTTCTCGACGCCGTTACCGGCGAGATCATCGATGATGCGCAGGGTTACGGCTACAAGTCTGCGCAGAACGCGCACCGCGCGCACGCTTACAAGTCGTTGCCGCCGAAGAAAAAGAAGTAGCGGGACGCGGTGAAACTGAAGGTCAAGGACTGGCGCGCGGCGCATCTGGCGTTCATAGCCGATGCCGAGAAGATGCCGTTCTGCGCGGTGAAGAACGGAGAACCGCTCACACAGGCCGACGTAAAGCGATTGCTGGTCGAACATGGCCTGGAATTGCCGCTCAGCGTCGGGACTTTGATGCGGCACTGGTGACGCGCTGAGCGAGTGCTTTTACCGTGTGTTGTGGGCGGTGTGTCTTGGGCTGCGCTGGGTTCGCAAAGGTGTCTCCTTTGTGAACCCAGCGCAGCTCGTCTGTCCTGGCGTCTCGTGTCGTCGGTGTTTCGAGGTGTGTGTTCCGGACCTGTGTCGGGGCTGCTATCCCGACCGTAATTAGTGAAAGCTGTTTGCGTTGCTGAATGCGACGTCTTCTTGTCGCTCTTGCCGGAGGCGGGCTTTCTGGTCGGGCCGCTGACGGGGTGCGCCTCGTCCCGACTCCGCGCGGTGGTCCGCGCTCGTCGCCCCTGGCAGGGTACCCTCGGATTGGCTTATTATTGGCTCGGATTCCCCCGGATTCCTGTAGATCATCTCCGGGGGTGTGGGAGGCCGGTTTGTGCGGTGTGACCTACGGTTTTGTGGGCTGGGTGCCGCTGGGCCCGCCGGACACCTCAACCACCCTGCTTCGCTGACGGCCGGTCGAGGTGTCCGGCGGGCCCAGCGGCACCCAGCCGGGTCACGGAGTGACCCAGAGAGCAGAGTACGAAGTTCAATGCCTTTAAAAAAGCAAGGTCAAGGTCAAAGTCAACAGACTGTGGGGAGGATGGTGGTTGGGCTGGGTTGGGTGTATCTGTGGTGTGGGTGGGTTGTTCGCCTCGCTGCGCTTCGGCGAAGATTACCCTCGTTTTGTGGAGGTGGGTTGGTTTGGTGGTGATCTTTCTGTAGGGGGTGGGGTTGTTCGCCTCGCTGTCGCCTCGGCGTCGAGTGGGGTGTTGTGAAAAGAATGTGGTGGATGAACGGCTGAGGAGGGTGGTTGTGGTGTTGGAGGAAGTGGTGCGGGTGCGTGCGAAGCGTCGGGATGTGGGTGGTGTTCGGCAGACTGAGCGGGATGCGGTGTTGATGGAGGTGATGGCGCATCAGTATGGGTTGCCGGAGGATTTGTTGGGGAGTGTGTTGGGGGTGTCGGTGCAGTCGGTGCAGTCGGTGATGTTGCGGTGGAAGCGGGCGGGGTGGGTGCGTTCGGGGAAGGTGGATGCGGGGGCGACGTGGTTTTGGTTGGGGCAGGGTCAGGCGCGGGAGTGTTTGGGGTGGGATACGCCGGGGTGGCGGCCGACGCCGCCGGTGGTGGGTCATGTGCGTGCGGTGGCGGCGGTGCGTTTTCATCGGGTGGGTTTGGATGTGGGTCGGTGGGTGTCGGAGCGGACGTTGCAGCATCAGGTGGGTTGGCGGCGGAAAGGGGAGCGTGTTCGGCATGTTCCGGATGGTGTTGAGGTTCGTCCGGATGGGCGCCGGATTTTGACGGAGGTGGAGTTGACCGCGAAAACCCGGTCGCGTTATCTGGAGCCGCGCCCGCAGGACGGGAGCGGGGACATGGCGGCTGGGTTGTTGTCGGATGTGGAGGCCCGGGCTCGGGAGTTGGGTTGTATGGGTGTGGTGTATTGGTGCGCGCCGAGGATTCTGGAGCGGGTCCGGGATGTTGTTGAGGAGTACGTGGCTCGGACGCGGGAACGCCGCGGGCGGGCGCGGGACCCGCAGGCGTTGGGTCCGGAGTTGCGGTGGGCGGTGCGGAGTCTGGAGGAGGTGCCGTGCTGGGAGCCGCGGCGGGCGGCGCGGTGAGGCCGGTGGGCGTGAACGCGGTGTTGGTCATCTGCCGTCAGGACTTCGATCTGCCGCCGGGGAAGGACCTTCGGCGGGCGGCGGAGGTCCTCACGGAGCACTTCACGGGGCTGTTGCGCCGCGGTGTGTTGTCTCGTGCGGTTGCTGCGGTCATTCTGAATCCGGCTCGTCACGGCCATGATCGTGACCTGCTCAGCGTGGAGATCGACGTCGTCGCCCGTGACGGCGTCGCTGGGCTGGCGACCGCGCTGAACACGATCCGTGACGGTTTCCGGCTGCTCCCGGTCGCGCTGCCCGACCGGTTCAGCTCCGCCGAGGTCGAACACCTCGCCGGCAGGGTCGTCGGCGCCGACGGTCTCCAGACCAGCACCCGCAAGATCGACTAGCGCGGCATGAATCGGACTATCCTGGACCTGGACCTGTGGGGGGTGCGTTGGTGGCGAAGAGTTTTCATTGCGTGCTGCAACTCCTTGAGGTGTCGCCGCAGGTCGCGCAAGTGATCACGGCGCCGTTACAGACCGCGATGCGCCGCCAGCAGGGGCGCCGGTAAGGGAGTTGTCACCAGCCGCAAACGAGTCGATCATTGCTGGTCAGCGGGTTTATTTTCGGTGAGGTTGCGGTAGAGGGTGGCGCGGCTGACGCCGAACGCGGCTGCGATCTGGTCGGCGGTCTGGCCGGTGTCGAGGGCGGCCTGGGCCGCGGCGAGCTGGTTGGGGTCGAGTTTGCGGGGTCGGCCGGGCAGTTTGCCCGTGGCTGCGGTGGCCTCGCGGGCGTGGGCGGCGCGTTCGCGCATGAACACTCGTTCCATGTGTGCGAACAGCGCCAGTAGCGCGACGGCGAGTTCGGCCATCGGCGAGTCGTCGGTGGTGTCGATCGGGATCGGGTCCTTCAGGGTCTTGATCCCGATGCCCTGCTCGCGCAGCTCGTGCACGACGTTGAGGCATTCGCGCAGATTGCGGCCGAGTCGGTCGAGGTTGGTCGCGATGATCGTGTCGCCGGAGCGGGCGTAGCGGCGCAGCTCGGTGAAGCCGGGCCGGTCGATGGTGGCGCCGGTCTTCTTGTCGGTGTAGATCCGCTCGTCGGGTATGCCGTGGTGGCCCAGGGCGTCGAGCTGTCGTTCGAGGTCCTGGTGTGTGGTCGAGACGCGGGCGTAGCCCAGTTCCATCACGTCACCGTCCTGGCCTGGTCCCGGTCGGCATCCAGGGCGGCGGCGATCCGCGGGTCGGTAATGGCGGACTCGCCGGTCATGATCGTCTCGTTTCCTCCCGCAACTGTCTCATAAGTTTACCATGTGGCCGTGTTTCGAGGCGGTGTTTCGACGTTAGATTGTGAGACAGCGTGACCTGGGGTGATGTCGATGTCCGAACTCGCCTGCACGCTGTCGCGGAACCTTGGTTTCGAGACCGGCCAGTCAGCCGCTGGAGGCGGCGGCGGCCAGGCGAAGACGGGCGTCCATGTTCAGCCGCACCTCGCCGTAGGGCAGCACGTGCGCCCAGAACAGCGGCGTCAGCCCGCGCCGATCCTCAGCGGTGAGCGCGTCGTCCCACTCGGAGCCAGCGAGCAGGTCCTGGATCATCAGGGTGTTCACGTACACCAGGGCGGCCTGCAAGATCCGCAGGCACAGCACGCTCATCTCCTGCTCGTCGCGCCGGTTGGTGGCCAGGTCCCCGCCCTTGCCGTAGAAGATGACCGCGTTGGCCCGATTCCACGACTCGACCACGTTCAGGCCCTCGTGGATCTCTCGCTGGAGTGCCCGGCTGTGCAGGTAACGGGCCAAGAAGATGGTCTTTTGCGCCCGGCCCAGCTCGATCATCGCCTGGTAGGTCGGGTGCGCTGCGTTGGCCTTCATGAATCGCCGCAGGATCGCCTCGGTCGAGGCGGTGCCCACGCGGATCGCGGTGGCGTACTTGAGCATCTGGTCGTACTGCTCAGCGATGCGGTCCCACCGGACCGGGCGGGTCATCGCCGGTGCCAGACCCGGCCAGGCGTCTGGCTCGCCAGCAGCCGGGCGGTACAGCTTGACCTTGTTGATCCGCTTGATCCTCGGCAGCAGGTCGAACCCGAGCAGCTTCGTGATGCCGAACCCGATCTCGGACTGACCATGCGTGTCCACGTAATTGGCCTCGACCTGCATGTCGGTGCCATGCCGGATCGCGCCGTCGACCATCGCGTGCACCTCGGAGGCCGAGCAGTTCAGCCGCTGCGAGTGGATCACCACGGAGCCGCGCTCGACGTGCCAGTAGATCAGCACCCCTCGGCCGCCGTAGCGGGAGTGCCACTCGGTGAAGATGTTCTGGTCGAACGCGCCGAAGTGAGTCGAGTCGCTGGCCACGGCGGTGGATCCGTCGCCCCACAGTGTCTGCTGGCGGGCGGCGAAGGTGGCGTTGGCGATCTCGATCGCGATCTGCCGCGCGGCCTCGGTGCTCAGGTAGCGGCGCCGGGCGTAGCGAATCTCGTCCTCGGAATGCCCGTGCTCGCCGCCGGCGACCGCACGGATGCCGGTGTTGGTGCCGTACCCGTAGATAGCCAGCAGCAACCGCTCGGCCAGCACGTGCTCGGGCAAGGTGCCGCGGTCGGCGACCGAGGTCACCGCCGACAGGCAGCCGGTGCGCAGCACCGCCTCCTTGAGCATGTCGATCAGCGGCACCGTGCCCCACCGGGCCTGCACAGCCTGCTTGAGCCGGCGCAGGTTGCGCGGCTCCGGCGAGGCCTCCAGCGGGGCCAGCTTGACCGCGCCAGCCGCGCGGTCGCTAATCGACAACCAATCGCAGCCCGGCAGGGCGGTGTGCAGGGCCTCCAGCTCGGCGCGCATCTCGGCTTGCAGGTCGGCGATGAACTGGCTGGGGTCCAGCGGCTTGCGCAGCGCCTGGTAGTGCTCGACGCGATGGTCCTCGAAATCGGTCGGAAGGTCTTCGGCCGGGTTGCGCCAGGTGTCCGCGCCGACGACCCAGATTTCCTTGCACCGCAACTGCTCGCGTAGCGCCTGGAAGGTGCACACCTCGTAGACCATGCGCACGACCCGTTGCCGGCGGCGCTTGTCGTCCTTGTAAACCAGCGCCTCCCAGTCCTCGCTCAGGCCGCGATGGACCGGGATGTGCTCGCCGGCCGGGTAGTAGTGCAGGTTCCCGGCGCTGGCGTAGCGGGTGATCAGCTCCAGCGCGTCGAGCACCGGCCGGTGGGTGGTGTTGTTGCTGCGGAACTCCAGCACGTCCAGCAGCTTGATCAGCCCAGTCCGGTAGTGGTTGGTGTAGGAGCCCTTCAGCGTGGCCTTCACGGTGCGCTGGTAGGTCGGCCCGGAGGACTTGAACTCCGCGATCAGGTCGGCCAGCACGGCCTGCGGCGCGACCGGGAACACGGTGTCGCGCACGAGCTGGTCGCCGGCGTTCACGGTCGCCTCGGCGACCCGGAACAGCAAGTTCTCCTTGCCGGTGACCCGCTTGAACTCCTTGATCAGCTCCTTGGTCACCCGGACCTCGGCGCGGGCGTTGATCCGGTGCACGGTGGAGATCAGCAGCTCGACCAGCGTGTCGGTGATCTCCCGTTCCCGGCAGTGCAACAACGCCGCCAGCAGGGCCAGCGTCACCTCAGGCGCGTGTCCGCGCAGGTGGCTGGGCGCCTCGACCGCCGCCCGCGCCCGCCAGGCGGCGACCACCTTCGGGGCGATGTCGGCGAACACGCCGGCTGACAGGCCGACCGCCCGTACCGCTTCCAGCTTGGCGATCTCGGTCAACATCGTGTTCAGGCTGACGTTGCCCGGATCGGACCGGATCGAGGCCAGCACCGCCGGCCCGTCACCGTCCCCGCCGGGTTGGCCGTCGTCATCGGCACCGGCCGCGACCAAGGCGAACAGCCGAACGCGCACCGCCTCGGATAAGCGGATCGCCACCCGTGCGAACAGCAGCTCCTCGCCGCGGTGCAGCGCCGAGCGCACGATCCGGTCGACGCGGCCGCCGGTGGGCGGCTCGATACGTTCCTCCCGGCACCGGTCCAGCAGCTGGTCACGGACACGTTCAGCGCCGCGCTCGGTCTGGGTGACGGTGGTGACCAGCCACTCGGTGAGCTTGTCGGCGTCGGCGACGCTGCACTCCCGGAACCCCAGTGTCCGGCGAATCTGGCTGCGATGGAACTCGATCGTGCGGCCGGACCAGTCGTAGAACGCCAGCTCGGTCACCGGCACACCGACCTGCCGGGCCACGTAGTCCACAGCGGCGTCGGGGATCTCGCTCCGGCTGCGGGGAAACCGGCCGTGCTCGGTGTAAAAGCGCAGCAACACCGCGAACCCGAGCCGCGTCGCGCCACGCTTGCCGGCCACCATCGCCAGCTCGGCCTCGACCAGCGTCCACCGATCGATCAGTTCGTCCTGACCCAGCTCACGCGCCACGCACGGACGCTACTCCCACCCCCCGGACACCGCCGCGACCAGAGATTCAGGGTCAAGCCCCCAGCGCTCGTTTGCGGCTGATGACACGATCCTTACCGGCACCCCTACGGATCACGCCGCGCGGTCCGCTACGGCCTGTCCATCGAAGAAGCCCTACGGCGCGCCGTCGGGGGGGACCCGTCCTATCCCGGGCGGCTGATCAAAAACCCGTTCCACTCCCGCTGGATCACCCACATCCTCCACGACAAAACCTCCACCCTCAACCAATTCGGGGCGATCCTGACCGCCGCCGGGCACATGCCCGGCCGGGCATGGCACAACCAACGCCGCCGCGCACCCGTCGGCTACTCCCGCAACGAAACCCTGTTCCACATGGTCCGCCGCTTCGCCTACCGGGAAATGCGGCACCACTGGGGCGACGCCGACGGCTACCGCGCCGCTGTCGCCAAACACGTCGCCATCCTCAACGCCGACTTCCCCCACCCCCTCGGAGGAAACGAACTCGGCCACATCTCCCAGTCCATCTCCGACTGGACCATCAACTACTCCCGCATGTGGAACGACGGCCCCGCCGCCTACGACGCCGCCTTCTCCGCCATCCAAGCCGCACGCGGACGCAAAGGATCAGGACGCAACGGAGGACTCGCCGGAAACAGCCGACCCGGAGGACTCGTGCGTGGCGGGAGTCAAGTTGATGCTTCATCCGAGCTTCAGCGACTAGTAGTAAAAGCGGCTCTCTTATGACGGCGAGAGTCGCGCGCCGCCGCACCAGGACCGCTCGCGAAATCGCCGAGCAATTCGGGATCACTCGCGCCACCGTTGTCAGGATGGTGGCCGAGCCGCGCGCTGACTATGAACAACGAGCCAGAACACGACGCGAAGCTGTCGTGGCGCTCCGCCGCCAGGGGTTGACCTACCGAGAGATTGCGGCCCAGACCGGCGACACCCCCGCCATCGTCGGCCGCCTCCTCGCTGACGCCCGGCGACACGGTGAGTGGGCGACCGCCGTGGCACGCCCCACCTCCGATCACACAGAGTGATATTTTGGGAGATGTCCCGAAACCACCCCCAATCCGAGCCTATCCGAGCAATCCGAGCAAGTACTGCTAACTGTGCAGGTCAGCGGCGGGTTTCCCCCTGCTCGGATTGAGGGGCCTGCTCGGATCAATCCGAGCAGGCCCCCACCGAACGACGCGCTCAAACGATCCGAGGACCGCCACAAGGGTGCGCTGAACAGCAGAAACGCCGGTCAGTTGCCCCCCTGGGCGGTGGCATCACCGTTGGTGACGAGGTCTGGTGTGTAGCGCCGCCAGGCGTCGGCGAACGCGTCACGGTGGTATCCCCT
The DNA here is from genome assembly GCF_020496245.1 of Pseudonocardia sp. ICBG601. Classification (NCBI taxonomy): domain Bacteria; kingdom Bacillati; phylum Actinomycetota; class Actinomycetes; order Pseudonocardiales; family Pseudonocardiaceae; genus Pseudonocardia; species Pseudonocardia sp. ICBG601. The sequence continues at coordinate 30,948 of NZ_JAHLJA010000183.1, forward strand.
GATTCGCCCCAGTCCAGGGAACTGCGTCTGGACAGACTGGATGTCGTACTCGCCTAGCAAAGCGCCGAGTCGTCGGGCGGTGAGTCCTTCGCCGCGTGGCCCGTAGTCGGCCCAGGGTGCTTCGGGGTCGGCGCGGAGTTGTTGGAGGAGCCGCATCGTCGGCAACGCCTGCTCGTCCCCGAACGCTGCGTGGCAGTCGGCGAGGAGTCGGATGCGTTCGGAGCGGTCGTCCCCGGCGTCTTCGGCTTGCAACGCGAGGATCGCCTGGCGGGCTCGTTCGGGCCAGGGCTCGCCTGCGTGGTCGGCGACCGCGATCAACGGTTCCCAGGTGTCGGCGGCCCGGTCCTCGACCGGCATCACGGGTTCGGCTGCCTCCAGGGCGGTGAGGTCGTCGCGGAGCCAGCCGTGGAGGCGTTCAGCGAGCTTCTGGAGGCGCGGCCGGTCGCGTCGGTGTCGATACGGCGCCACGTGTTCTCCGGGGGCTCTGCGGCGCATCTGGACGACGATGGCGCGGTCTTCGATGGTGTCGGGCATGCGTCCGATCCCAGCGAGGGCGGCCATCGCGAACGTCGAGATCGACTCGACGCGGTTTTTCGCCAGGTCGTAGCGCTTCGCGGGCCGGTTGCGTTGGTGTCCGGCGTTGAGCAGTCCGCGGAGGTCCTCGTGGCCTGTGGCTGCGGGTCCGAAGATCGTGTCGGCCTCGTCGACGAGCATCGTGGGTGGGTCGGCGGTGATGGAGCGGTAGACCGCTGCCGGTGTGGCGTTGACGGTGATGAACGGCTGGTGGCAGGCGCCTTCGACGACGTCGAGGAGGCGGGATTTCCCGCAGCGCTTCTCCGGAGCCCGCACGACCAGGCGCGGGGCGTGGGCCCAGGCGGGTTGGGCGTGGGTGGCGGCGATCCAGAGCACGACACCGACCACGGCCGCGTCGGATGGCAGGGCGACGTAGCGGCGCAGCGCGGTTTCCAGGTCGTCGAGGATCACCGCCCCGTCCACGCCGTGGCTGGTGGTGCTGTTCGGGGGCTCGGGTGTCGGTGTGTCGAAGGTGCCGGATTCGGAACCTTCGGCCTGACCTGCGGGTTCGTCGTGGTCGTTCACGTCGTCCTCCTGAAGGTGGTTGCGGCGGTTGCGGATGGGTGCGGGTGGTGTCGCCAGACGCGACCGGTCACCTCGGGCTCGGCCGGGTGCGGCGCGAACTCGCCGCTGGGGGCGTAGGTGCGCAGCTCGGCGGCGGGGTGGCCGTCCGGGTAGCGGCGGGACGCGGTCTGCATGTCGGTCAGCTGGTCGGCCCAGTACCAGCGGCCGCGCCACGGCCCGTCGACGAGGACGGCGAGTTCACGTCGGTCGGCGACCTGGACTGCGAGCCGCGACATCCGGTGCGCGGCTGAAAGGTGCTGCCGCGTCGCTTCCGGTCCTCGCCCGCTGGGGCGGGCTGCGGTCCGGGTCGACTTGCCCACGGCCCAGAGGGCGTCGTCTGCGGTGGTGGTCATGCCGCGTCCCCTCGCGCCCATCCAGGCCGGTCGCCGTGAGGCGGGTAGCGGCGCCGCATGAGTTCGGCCCAGGACGGCTGTCGGGCGAGCCCGGCGGCGGTGTAGGCGACCGAGACTTGCTTGCTGGCGTCGCGTAGTGCGGTCGCGTGGGCGTGGCGCAGGTCGGCGACCTCCACGCCCAGCCGGGCGGCGACCAGCAGCGGCGCGGTCGGCTGCGCCCGCCCGAGCACGGCGGCCAGTACGGCCGGATCGAGGTGCCCGATCACCTCCAGGGCGTCGGCCCGATCCGTCTCGGACGGGCGCGACATCGGGACCGCCAGCGTTCGGGCGGCGGGTGGTTCCGGTCGTTCAGGGTGGTGACTGTGGGTGTTCATGGGGTCTCCTGTTTTGGGCATGGCGGGGTCGCGGCGCGACCGGGGCGTGGGGTGGCGTCGTGGGTGAGGTGCGAGGTGAGGTGATGGGTGAGGTCGGGGTGGGCGGGTTAGGTTTTTCACCTGGCCCGCCCACCGCGCTCCCGGGCTGCTGAACTGCGGCGAGTTAGATGGTTAGGTGGGCGAGGCCGCCCGTCGTAGACCCCGCTGAGGGGCCGGATTCGCGAGGCGGGGTGGTCTGGTTCTCGACCTCACCCGTGGCCAGTGTCGTCGTCTCCGGCCGTGTCGTCCTCGTCTCGTGCGGTCTGTTCTTCCCGTGCGTGGGTGTCACGGAGCGTGTCGGGGTCGACCGGGTACTTGTTCTTCGTTGAGGGCACGTGGATGCCGTGTTCGGCTGCGAGGCGGGCGCGGAGTTTGGTCCCGGTCAGCCGCTGGTAGGGCGCCCAGTCGGGGGCGAGGTCGCGCAGGCGCGCGGGGAGGTCAGCGGCGGGGACCCGCTCGCCGCCGCAGACGGTGATGAGGTCGGCGAGCAGACTGCGCGCCGGTATCTCGTCCTCGGTGTCGTGGCTGGTCGCGCTGGGGGTATGTGCGGCGAGGTTGGTGGTGGCGCGGGTGATGATGTCGGTGGCTTGGTCCCAGCCGGTGTCGTCGTCGACGTCGATGAAGTAGGTGCGGACGAGGTCGAAGAGTTCGTCGGTGGCACCGGTGGTGATCATGGTGCCGCGGTCGGTGTTGAAGCGGAGCTCGGTGGCCCGGATACCGGCGGCGAAGCTGCCGTCGCCGAGGAACCCGTCGTTGGAACGCCAGGTCTTGACCGCGAAGCAGCCGTTGAACCCGACGTTCTCGACGAGCTGGCCGGGGATGGCGTTGGCGCGGGCGGACTGGGTGTCGAAGATCAGGGTGATGCCGGTCTTGCGGCCGCGTTTGACCACGGCGATGGCCAGCTCGGCGGCGAGGGAGCCGTGCTCAGAGTGAGAGAACAGCTCGTGGCACTCGGAGAACGCCACGACCAGCGGCCGCAGGTCGGGGTGTTTGGCGGCGATGGGCCGGGTGAGCTTCTTCGCTCCGAGCTGGGCGAGGCGTCCTTCGCGGCGTCCGACCTCGTCGTAGAGGTGGTGGAGGTGTTCGGCGGCGGCGGTGACGTGGTCAGTGGTGGCGCCTTTGTCGTAGCGGGACAGGCGGGGGGTGTAGGCGTCGAAGTCGCCGTTGAGGGCGAACACGTGGACCCGGATCTCGGCGAGGGGGTCGAGGGCGATCCCGGCGACGGCGACGCGGACGGCGTTGGACTTGCCCTGCCCGGGCTGGCCGCCGAACACGGAGTTGGAGCCGACGACGGGCATGGTGACGGGCTCGCCGCGTTGGGTGATGCCCATCGGGACGCCGGTGAACACGTCGGTCTGCCCGTCGTGCAGGAGCGGGTAGGCGGGTGTGGGTTTGTCCATGACGCCGGAGTCGGCGACGTAGAGGTTGACGTATCCGGCGGTGCCGCCGGGTTCTTTGCCGTGGTCGCTGGCCCAGACCTCGACGGTGATGCGGTGGAGGTTGCGGGCGAGGACTTCGGCCTGGTCGGTGATCATTTTCGGGGTGACGCCCATGGGGAGGTCGAAGATCGTCCGGTAGCCGCGGAAGGCGCCGTGTCCTTCCCGGGTGGGGATCAGCGCGAACCGTGGTGTCCAGCTGTTCTTCTTGATCGCGTCGCGCAGTTTCGGGATGGGCAGATGGGTCAGGGCGGTCACGATCCCGTCGGCGGTGACCAGCTCCCCGCGCGCCTGGTCAGGCGGTGATGGCGTGGCGACCCAGGCCGGAACCTCCGTCCGCGCTCGGCCGAGTGCCCACAGCCCGAGCGCAGCCCCGGTCAGGGCGAGGGTGGTGAGGACGGTGGCGTAGACGGTTACGAACGTGACGACCCAGGCGATCGTGTGGATCACGGTGGTGATGGGGGCGATGACCAGGGAGATGTCCTTGGCGGCGATGGCGAGGACGGCGCCGAGGCCGACCAGCATGCCGAGCGTGATCAGGGCGCCGACTCCGGCGGCGCGTGCCCAGGCCAGCGGGGCGTTGACCCAGTCCATCACCCGGCCATGACGGCGGGCCTTTTCGGCGACGTCGCGGGCCTCCCACTCCAGCAGGCGATCCTGGTCACCTGCGGCTTCAGCGGCGCGCATCTGACGCTCATAGCGGGTGGTGCCGTGGGTGTCGCGCCAGCGTTGGACCAGCACACCGGCGCCGGAGAACACGAACCACGTGTTGCGGACCAGGGCCTTCGTTCCGCCGACGGTGACGGGGTGGGTGGCGACGGCGAGGGCGCCTCGGCCTGCGGCGTGCAGGTCGGAGCGGTAGATGTCGCGCCGCGACACCACCTCGGCCCCCGGTGTCCCGGGCGCGGGGTCTTCCACCTGCGGTCCGCAGGTCGGGTCGACGATCTCGCCTTCGACGACCTCGGGGGTGTCGTCGGTGTGCTGGTCGTGGTGGTGCAGGGTGATGACCGGCGCCAGTCTGTCCCCTGATGGCGCGTGCTGGTTCGGGCTGGCGCCGCCAGACTTCTCGTTCTTCTCACGGTCGTCGTTGTTCATCGCGGGCCTCCGGTCTCGCCGCGGACCTCGTCGCGGAGTTGGCGGGCGCGGGCAGCGGAGCAGCGCAGTGTCCGGCGGATCGATTCGGCCGAGCCGGGGTCGACGCGGCCGTCGGCGATGGCGGCCCGGAGGAGCTGGCGAAGATCATCGATACTGCGTGGAGTCGACCCGGTTTCAAGATCATGGTCGGGGTCGACTCCGAGGGTCGACGATGATCTTGGGTGGGTCGACTGTCGCAGGTCAGGCCTCGACTCCCTGCCCGACTCGTCCGGTGTTCGGTCGAGGAGCGCGACACCACCCCCATGATCATCGTCGGGGTGCGAGTCGACCCCGGAGTCGAGGCAGTCGGGGGCCGGGTCGGCCTGGTGGTCGAGGTCGTTGGTGAGCCGCGATCCGACGCATCCCGCGCCCTCGACCAGAGCGGCGAGTGCCCAGTCCCAGTCATCGGCGATGTTGATGCCGACCGGCTGGGTTGGTGCGGCAGGGCGTCCCGGGACGGTCGTCGCGGCGAGAGCCCGGCGGTGGACCTGGTAGGTCCCGGGCCGGTAGGTCAGGGACGCGGTCCCGTCCGCTCCGATGACCGCGACCGCGTCGCGGACGGCGAGGCGCCGTGCCTTCTCGGTCTTCGCCGCGACCAGCGTTCCCAGGCGCGCGGCCCGGCGCTCGGCCCGCGAGCGGGGCGCTCCGGCCAGGGTGAGCTGGTGCGCGGCGACGCCTGCGATGGACACGATCGCCATGACGACACCGGCGGTGAGGCCCTGTTCGAGGCCGTGGAGGAGGTTCATCGAGGCCGCGACCAGGGAAAAGAGAACGACCCCGGCCTGCAACCCGAGCACCGGCCGGTCCGGTGTCTGGTGTCGGGTTGCGGTGATGGCGAGGGCGAAGGCCCACTCCTGTTTCGCGGTCGGAGCAAACGCGGTCTAGTCGGCGCCCGCCCCACGACCCCGCTGGGTTCAGCCCGGGCGGTGAGTCTCGGTGGCGAGGTAGACGTGGTGGGCGACCGCTGCCGTGGCCACCAACGCGACCATGGCGGCCGCGACCGGTGCGGCGATCATGGCGACACCGGCGGTGAGGACACCAGCGGCGACCAGCAGAGCGGCGACCCGCAGGATCAGGAGTCCGTCGACGGGAGAGCCCGGGAGGTCGCTGCTTGGCGTAGCTGTGCCCTGCGGTCCCGGCGGCGGCGGTGTCGGTGTAGGCGGTGTCGGCCGGGCTGGCGGCGGTGCGGGTGGTGTGGTGAGTAGTTCGTAGGCGGCGTTGACAGCGATGAACCGTTCGGTGTCACCGCCCCGGTCAGGGTGGGCGTGGCGGACCGCGGTCCGCCACGCCGCCCGTAGTGCCTCTGGCGTCGCGGTGGGTGGGACGCCGAGCAGCGCGGCGGCCTGGGCCCGGTCCTGGCCGGTGGGTGTGGGCGTGTTCATGGGTGCAGGTCCGGGTTGCGGTTATAGAGGTCGTCGACGTCGACCGGGCCGGCGTAGCCGGGATACGGCGCCTCGTGGACGGTGTAACAGAAGATGCTGGTTCTCGGGGTGCGGGCCTGTTCGAGGTCGATCGCGCCGAGATTTTCGAGTTCGAACAACGCCTCGAACGTCTTCTGCTCGGTCATCTCCGGGAGCGCGCTGACGATGCCCCAGATCGATTGACCGGGCGGTAGCTCGATCTCGGCGTAGACGCGCAACACATGGTAGAAGCGGTATGCCTCGGGAGAGGCACCGGACAGCAGGACCCACTGGCCGGCTGTCTCGGGTGTCGGAGACTGTCGGCCGACTCGGATGACATCGGGGTAATCCGGGATTTGTTCTGTGCTCACAGCGGGTATCCGTTCGTCTCGTCGTCACGGTTGTCGGTGGTGGTGTCGTCCATCCAACTCGGTGTCGTCCACCGCGGCGGCGGCGGTGGTGCGGACTCGGTGGTCGCGCTGCTGCGGCTGTCGGGCCCGGTGGTGCCGGGGCGGTGGCGGCGCCGGTTGATCGCGGCGGCCTGGCCTGCGGTGAGTCGGCGCCGGGACAGGGCCGGCCCGTCGGTGGGTGCGGTCCGCCGCGGCGAGCCGACGATCGCGGGCGAGGCGGCGAGTGGGGTGACAACGCCGTAGACGACCTGGTCGGGTGTGGCGTAGGCGAGGTGGTGGCGGGGGAGCTGTCGGAGCCGGTTCGGGTCGAGCAGGTAGGTGTGCTGGCGGCGCACGGTGCCGACACCGGTCATACGGCCACCGTCGAGTTGGTAGCCGACTTCGTCGACCAGCCGCGTCCCGAACCGCTCGGCGAGTTGTTCGGCGTTGCTGGTGCGGCCGAGTAGGGCGCCGCCGCCCATCGCGCCCAGCAGCCGGCGGCGTTGGTCTTCGGTGTCGGCGAGGCCTTCATAGGACTGGGCGGACACGATGACCGAGCCGCCCAGGGAACGCAGCCGTTCGACGAGGTTGATGACGTCACCGGCGGTGTCACCGGAGACCGCGGAGAACTCGTCGATGACGAACAACACCTGACGGCGTTGCCCGTCGTGAGCGACACCGAGTTCGTAGGTGAGCAGTTCGATGAGGACGGCGGTCTTGGTGGCGGCGACGACCTGGTCGGTGGCGCCGGGCACGGAGACATAGAGGGCGTCGAAGTCCGACAAGGGTTGGCCGGCGTCGAAGTCGCCGCCGATGCTGCGGAACAAATCCGCGAACAGCAACAGGTCGGAGTCCAGCGATGAGGCGCCCGCTCCGGCGCCGGTGGTCTTGGTCAGGGCGGCGATGCTGCGTTCCTCGACCGGATGCCCCGCCCACGCCGCCGTGAGCCAGGCCGGGTCGAGGCGTTGGAGGAACTCCGCCGAGGAGGCGGGTGGTTTCTCGGTCGGTGCGTCGATGATCAGGTGGAGCAGGCCGCGTTGCAGGACGTCGTAGAAGCGGTGATCGGTTTTCGCGAGTTTGTGCAGGGCGGCGCGGAGCTGCGTGGCGGGCATGCGCCACATGTTCAGCCGCGTCTCGAACGGGAACACCCCGACACGGTCCGGGTGCAGGCCGAGGTCTTCCATCGCGTCGGCCCATTCGTGGGCGTCGGTGTCGGCGTCGGGGCCGCCCTTCGCGGCCAGGAAGATCACCAACGGCCGCGCCCCGCCAGGCCCGCCGGTGCTCTGTTGCTGGTTGTAGGCGGTCCAGGCGATCTCGGCCCAGCAGGCTGAGCAGCGCACCAGCATCGTGGTCTTCCCGGCGCCGGTCTCGGCGATACACGCCATGTGCAGCGCGATCCGCGCCAGCGGAAGTTCCAGCCAGGGTGCGGCGCGGCCGGTCAGGGTGTCTGTGAGCAGGTCCGGTTGGGCGCGGACGGTCTCATACCGGGGGCCGAGGACCACCGACGGGACGCCGTCACAGCCGTGGCTGGTCAGCGGGATGCGCTCGCGGCGGGCGCGCCGCTCCGCCGCACCGGCGCGGATACGCAGCTGCCGGCGGACATGACGCTCCCCGGCGGCCTGGGCGACACCGGACCGCATCCGCTTGGTGTAGAAGTGCCACCACACCCAAGACGCCGCCGCCACGAGAGGTGCGGTCGCGGCGGCGGAGTCGATCCCAGCGGACAGGTAGTGCCCGTCCCACGCCTGCCGGACCGCGCCACCCGCGGTCGCGGCGCCCCACCACGGGACCGTTCCGACGATCGGTCCGGCCAGCACAGCGGCGGCCACGACCACGAGAGCGACGGTGCGCAGGCGGTGTGGCTCCCAGCCGCGGGCCCACGCCCACAACACCAGCACATGCCCGACCACGGTGGCGGGCACCACGACCGCCGCGACCGCCACGAACACCTGACCGACCGTGACACCACCGAACAACGGGATGTCGGGAAGGTCCGGGGCCCGCGCCGCGAGCGCCTGCGTGAGGTCACTCATCGCTGCTCGTCGTTCGGGTGCGCTTGAGTTCGGTGATCCACGCATACGGACACACCGGATCGATGTAGGCGGTCGCGGTGATCCGGTTATCGGGAGAGAAAGTCACGGGTTCCTACTGTAAATGAAAAGTTGTAGCGGTCAGAAAGTGGTCCACGGCCGTACGGACTGCGTAGGGGTGGGTCACCGTCGGGGAATGTCCGGCGCCGTTGATGACAAGTACCTCGCTCGGGCCGGGGAGCGCGTCGCGGAGCTGTTGCTGCCGTTCCGGGGGAATCGAGTGGTCGTGCTCACCGCGCACTACCAGTGCGGGAACTCTGATCTGGGGGAGTTGGTCGGTGATGTCGTCACGGTTCAGCAGGCAATCGACCGGGTGACCGAGGGGGATTCCGCGGGTCTGCCAGGTCCGGGCCCAGGTGTCCGCGGCGGGATGGTCTCCGATGATCTGCCCGGATAATGCTGTGGTCAGTTCCGGCGTCGGACCAGCCTCGGCTAGTGCCGCGAACATGTTTTGATATGCGGCGGTCTCGGCCGTGTCCAATGCGGCGGCTTCGGTGTCGATCAGGATGAGTGCGGTCACGCGTTCCGGCGCGAGTAACGCAGTCCGGAGTGCGATGAAACCACCCTGTGAACAGCCGCCGACCGCTGCTTTGTCGATCCCGAGAGCGTCCATCACTGCCAGCTGGTCCCGCGCGAGATCCCAGAACGAGAACGGCTCATCGCTGGCCGGACTGTCCCCATGACCAGGTGCGTCCCAGGTGATGACCCGCCGATCCGGAGATGCCGGTATCGCGCCGTCGAACATCGAACGATCCAAAGCGAAACCGTGAGCCAACACGATAGCGGCGCCCGGCCCGCCGCTGTCCGTAACGTCGATAACACATTTCCCTGCTGTGATGCTCGTTGTCATCGTGTTCGTATCCGCTCGTGAAAGTGACCAGAGTTGCAGAATATGAATGATCAGATCTTGTTTGTGCCGGGGTTCGACGGCGTCGAATTCGAGGAGGTCGACGCTGGCGGTGGTCATGGTTCGGTAGGTGGTGCCGTGGGCGAGCCAGTCGCAGTAGGCGGCGTCGTCGTCCCAGCGGGAGAGCAGGAAGTAGTGGGGCTGCCCGTCGGTTGGTCGGAGGAGTTCGACGCTGCGGAACCCGGGCACGTCGGTCATGTGCTCGGCCGCGCGGCAGGCCGCGAACCGCTCCTCCACGTCGGCGCGTTGCTCGTCGTCGAGGTGGAGGACGTGGATTTTGACGACGCTCACGGAGACGACGTCCCCGTGACCGAGGCGCCGGGGACGGGGGTGGGGTCGGTGAGCCGGTCGGGGGTGTAGGCGGTGCCTTGGGCGATGACGAGTTCCGGGCGGCGGAGCGCGTCGAGGTCGACGAGGGGGTCACCGGTGACGATCATGAGATCGGCGTCGAGGTCGGGGCGGACCGCTCCGGTGGTCTCGGCGAGCCCGAGGATCCGGGCGGCCTGGGTGGTGGCCAGCTCGATGATCCGGGCCGGGGTGAACCCGAGCTGTTCGAACAGCTCCAGAGGGGTGCGGATGTCGTCGAACACTGCTTGCGGGGTTCCGGCGTCGGTGCCGATGAGAATTGGCACGCCGTGGGAGTCCATCCAGGTGATCTGGGCACCGAACTGGTAGTCCGACCCGGACGCGGTGGCGGTGCTGGTGACCATGTCGGCGATCGTGCGCCAGTGCGTCGGGGTCGTGGTCCCCGCAGCGGTGTTCTGGACGGCCATCGCGCGGGCACTGTCGTCGTCCCAGTTCCGCTGCGCAGGCCCCGAGCGCCACCCGCAGTGCTCGATCGTCGCCACACCGGCGTCGATACACCGGATGATCGGCTCACTGCCGTGGGCGTGCGCAGCCACCGGAAGCCCGTGCTGGGCGGCGTGGTCGACCACGACCTTCAACAACTCGGTCGAGTACTGGGCGTCGAACACCCCGGGCCCGCCGGTGGTGAGGTAGCCGCCACCGGCCATCACCTTGATCAGGTCCACCGTCGGGGCGGCGAGGTCGATCGCGGTACGGAGCTCAGCAGCAGTGTCAGCGACCCCACCGAGGTACCAGCAATGCCCACCGGTGATCGTCAACGGCATCCCCGCCGACAGGATCCGCGGCCGCGGCGCTGCGGGCGCGGCGGTGTCACGGAGGTCGGCGACCACACCACGGCTGTCGCCTAGGTCGCGGACGGTCGTGATCCCCGCCCGCAGACAGGCGGTCGCGTTCCGCCGGGCCAGAGCCCTGACCTCGGTCAACGTTCCGGTCGTCGCCGTGGTGAACGGCGCCGTCGTGCTGTCGGCGACAAGGTGGACGTGGCTGTCGATCAGCCCGGGCATGATGCTCGCGCCGGGGAAACTCCGCACGTCAGCACCCGGGTGTCCTGCCCGCAGGTCACCAGCTCGGCCGACCGCGGCGATACACCTGCCGTCGACCAGGACCGCGTCCGCACCATCGGGGAGTTCCGCCCCGGGCGAGATCACCCGATCCGCCTCATACAGCGTTACCATCAGATCTCGCCCTTCTCCATGCCCGCTACCCCTACCGCCGCTCGCGGCGTGTTGTTCATCCCAGCCAGCATGTCCGCGACACGGTTCTTCTTCAACCACCGCGATATCCGGATCAGATGCCGGGTATCCCCACTCTCGCATTCAGTGGGGAGCCCACCGGGAATCGCGGCGAGGACGTCGATGACCGCCGCGACATCAGCCCGACTGTCATGTGATTCCCCCGCGATGATGTCGTGCAGTCGACCGTACCCATCACTGCACCTGTTCTCCCGCAACTCACGCGCGGTAGGCGAGACACGGCCGCCTGGGCCACCCCCTGGCTCGACACCGTCGCCGTCTCTACCTCGCCCCTCAGGTTCAGCCGGAATGAGTAGACGCGGAAAAAGAGTACAGGCGATCACGTCGAGCGGCCGCAGCCAGATGTCGGAAATTAATGCATTAATCCAATTGGCCCATCGTTTTATATCTGCCACTGCGACTGGCAACATGACTCCAAGGAGCATCGCCAGAATGCTTGTGCGAATCAAAAATATCTCCGCAGCCCAGGCTGTCATGGTGACCTGATCGGGGCTGACGAATATAGCTACACTGTAGTGATACATGCGACGACTGAGTAGTGTCAGGTATGCGATGCAGCCGATGGCTAGGCACAGAGCTGCGAACCTGAACTCAGCTCCTCTACCAATCGTTCCAGTCAGCAGACCGCGGGTAGTCCAGCAGATCTGAGTCAGGCACGCATATATTAAGTACACGCTTGCGATGACAAAGAAGGTAAGAACTGCCGGGGAGTGGAGATTCTCCTTGCTGGCAACTAGATCGGCACCGGTCCCGATCGAAGCTGTGGCGGCGACCATTATCGCCGCAGTAATTGACATTAGTGTCAACTCGACAGACTGAGCGGATTTTCGCAAAGAAACTCGAATATTTGCGATGTTTCTAAGGTGGAATAGTTGCATCGCAGTGAAGGCGGTGACGAGGACCAGGTTCCGCACAAGCGCAGTAAAGTTGCCTCCCAAAAGTCCGTCGATAACGACCGTCACGTCGCGGCGATACAGCAACACCATAAGCCCGAGACCCAGGCAAAACAGTACCGCTGACAACTTTTCGACGCATACTTTTGAACGGACCGCATCGGTGATCTGCCACAAGAAAGCTACACCGCAGAGGGTCAACAAGAAGTAGGACATGCCGATTTCAGACCCCTCGCCCGCCGAACGCTCTGCCTAGTGCATCTCCGTAAGGACCGAGGTGTTTCCAGTCTGCCTGGATCGGCATCTTCGACCAGCCCGACAGGATTGCCGCCATTGTCTCTGCTTCCCACTCACGGGGGGTGGCGTAAAATGACTTCTGTGGGGTACCTTCGTCTTCGTCTTCGTCTTCGTCTTCGTCTTTAGAGAAGAGTGCGCCGCAGACAAGTGGTACGCCGCTGGTGTTCCCGGCGAGGTGCCCGAGGATGATGTGCGCTATTTCGTGGTAGATCACATAGTTGACGCGGGCCGGGGAAAGCGTGTCGAAGTAGGCGATCACAAACTGATCGGGAAACGGGACGACGCACGCATACGACCGAACCCCAGGGCGGCGACCGCTTTCCAGAACGATGGGGACGCCGAGATGCTCGGAGAGGCGACGGCAGAACTCCGGCGGGGCGGGAGGTTTCCGCAGGCCCAGCTCCGTCAGGAGCGCCTTCCCGAACTTCCGTAGCTCTCGTTCATTCACTGCCCGCCTCCCGCTCGCCATGTTCCCTGACCAGTACATCTAACCATCTGTAGCGGCCTGAGTACAGCTTCCGGGGGTCCTGGAGAGACGCATGTCTAACGGTTAGCAACAGTCCAGTCACTCGTAGGGTGCAGGAGTTTCTCTAGAGAGCGTCGACGGGCGGGGCGCTGTGTCTGCAGGCGATGTCGAGCACGCATTCGAGGATCTCGACGAGTTCGAATCCGGTGGGCTGGCCTCGGCAAAGCCGCATACCCCCGGCGCCAACCTTGCAAAGCTGTGCGAGCAGGAGGTCCCGTTCAACCTTGTGACGTGGTCGGGCCATGTCGAAATAGCGTGGCGGGGCTTCAAGGAAAACGGCAACGTCCTCCAGCTGTGTCGGCGAAGGATCGTCGTGGAGCGCAGCGACGAGAACGCCCAGGGCGCTGTCGCTCGGTGTCGCTTTTCCCTGGAGTTCACTTGCGGGAAGGTTGCTCAGATAAGCGCGAAAGCTCTGCCACTGTCCCGTGCCAGCTATCGAGTGGCCGCGTACCTGGGTCAGGTCGACGAGTCGGCGGAGGCGCAAGGCCAGACTGTCGTCGTCATCCTTGGGGCCAGGCATGCCGCCTCTTTCGTCTCGCAGGTGCAGGACGAAGGGGAGCGTCTACCGTCGGCGTCAGGTGGATGATGAGCTGCCGCCTTTGCCGTGCTTGTAGATCACGTCGGTGATGAAGTCCGCGACGAGATGACGATGGGCAGGGCTCATGCCCGCGACCCGGGCTGCGATGTCGGTCACCTGGTTCTCGCGCATCGCCCGACGCAGCCGGAGCTCCGAGAGCGTGTCTCGGACCGCGTCGGTATCGCCGTAGAAGAAGCCGACCCGGACCTCGAAGAAGTTGGCGAGGCCTTGCAAGACCCGCATGGTCGGGTTGGTCTTGATCCCGCGGCGCAGCTCGGAGATGTGCGAGGGAGACAGCTCGTAGTCATGCTCTCGCAGCCACGTGAGGACATGCTGGTTGGCGTACTCGGCCCGGGAGCCGTCCGGCGGCGGCAACGCCGCGAACAAGTAGTTGATCCGGTCCGCCAGCGAATCCAGCTTGGGGGAAACCTCCTGCTTGTCCGTCACCAGCCACACCTTCCCTCCGACCGAGCATCTCATCACAGCGTAGCGCGCTCCCTCCTCGAAGCCCACTGCCGCCATAAGGTTTCCCGTCAAGCTTGCACACCACTAGCTACGCTGGTAAAAAATTCTCCGTGAGCGATCGGCGGCATGCAGTCAGTCATGCGGCGGACCTCGCGCGCCTGTTGCCTGCCTCGCTCGACGGGGACCGCGGGCGAACCAGGGGTGCATCTCCTATCGAGGCGATCCATGAAGAGAGCCACTGGCTCGCCCCTGGAGCCTGACCTGATGGCGAGACGGGTTCGCGGTGTGGCCACAGAACAGACGTCGCCGTGGCGATCAGCACCGGGCATCGACAGCACGTCCCACAACAGCCCCAGCGGCGCCCCCGCCGAGGCCTCGGTAGCCCCGTGTGCTGCCGGTACGGCGTCTGTTCACGCCATCACCCCGCGGCGGCCACGAAGCACCCGACCCGCCAGCCAACCAACAGCGCTCGGTCCCGTCCATGCCGAACAGCGCCGTCCATGCCCCGAGGCCGAGATCGAACTAGCTACGCCGCAAGCGCGGTTCAACACAGAGATCCCGTCGACAGCGCCGCAGGCCCGCCGTGGACGGTCGCTGGCTCGGGGGCCTGAGGAAGCGTCGTTTACGCGGTCGGTGCGGTCCTGGGAGCCGGTGTCGGATGTGGAGGCGGCGGCGTTCGCGGGCCGGTTCGCCTGCGATTTCCAGTCCTTCGATGAGGACGTGCCGTGGCGGCGGGCCGAGGTCCTGCGTGAGGTCCTCGTCGATGCGCAGGCGTGTACGTGGGGCTGGTCGGGTGCGGGTCGTCAGCGTGCGGATTCCCCGTTGCCGGGGCGGTTGTATCGGCGCTCGGACACGGTGGTGTTCGTCGAGGTCGTCGTCCGGGCCACTCCGTATGCCCGTGCCGGGGCAGTGGCCGAGTCCGACTATCCCGAGAACGCCGCTGAGCGCGGCGGTCTGGTGGAGCCGGCGGGGACGATCGGCCGCTCCTGCGCCCCACCGGAGTCGGACGCAGCGTGGACGGCGGGCGAGCCGCGGTGGGTGCGGATGACCGTGCCCGTCACACGCGCACCCGAGGACGGCCGCCTGGTCGTCGATCCCGGTCTGCTCTCCGGAGCCACCGGTGAACAAGCAGGTGACCGCTGATGCCGAGTGGCAACCACGTGCCGCCGCCGGAGACGTCGACGCCGACCGGGGCGCCGTCGTGGCTGACCGGCGATGCGGCGGCGTGGGCCGCACCCGGCGCACCGCCCACGCCCGCGCCGCCGCCGACCGCAGCGACAGCTCCCGAGGTCCCCGCCGAGCAGCCGGTGCCGAACGGCTTCCCGGAGCAGCTGGTGGCGGGGGCCGGTCCTGGTTCGCAGCCCGTTCGACCTGCGCCCGAGCCAGCGGAGACAGCAGCGGCGTTCTGGAACACCGACACCGCCGCCGAGCTCGGCGGCCAGGACGTTCCGGTCGCCGGTTTCTCTGATGGTGGCGCGTTCGCCGATGTGGTGCGGCCGAAGCTGGCCGCGCCGACACACGGTTGGCGTGCTGCGGTCTACGCCATGACGGCCGGGCGGTGGAACCCAGGCCTGTCCGAGGCCGAGCTGCGGTTGAAGGAGCAGGTCCGGCGGATCACGACACCGCTGTCGGGGCCGTTCAGCGTCGCGGTCGGGTCGATCAAGGGTGGTGTCGGGAAGACGACGTGTACCTGTGCGCTCGGGTTGGCGATGGCTGAGTACCGCGGGGACCGAGTCATCGCCATCGACGCCAACCCTGACGCCGGGACACTCGGGGACCGCCTCGTCGGCGAGGCCCAAGCCGGGAAGCGGACGGTGCGGGACCTGTTGCGGGATCTGGATCAGGTCCGTACTTCTACGCAGCTGTCGGGTTACACCCACCTCGCCGGACGCCTACGCGTCCTCACCTCGGAGCAAACCCCGGAACTGTCGGAGATGTTCTCCGAGCGCGACTACGAGCGTGTCCTGCGCCTGCTCTCGATCTATCACGAGCTGCTGCTCACCGACTGCGGGACCGGCCTGGTGCACTCAGCAATGCAAGGGACGCTGCGCCACGCGGATTCCCTGGTCGTGGTCGGCGCCCCGACGAAGGACGGGGCGTCGCGGGCGGCGCGGACGTTGCAATGGCTCGCCACCCACCAGGACGACCAGGGCCGGTTTCCGTATCGGGACCTGGTCCGCGACGCCGTGGTCGTCCTGTCGTGTGACAGGCAGTCCCGGTATGTCGATGACACCGTCATCCGCGACTACTTCGCCTCCAGGGTGCGGGCAGTGGTCGAACTTCCCGCCGACCCACACCTCGCCACGGGCGACATCATCGACCTCGACGCCCTCGCACCGGCGACGCGGGACGCGGTCCTCGAACTCGCCGCTGTGGTCGCCGACGGTTTCCAGAGCCGCACTCATGGTCTGGCCTCGCACGGCTTCCGCACCGACCACGCCGACCGTCAGGCCGGTATGCGGTGATCGGATCGGGCCTGGTCAGCACGGTGGTGTCGGCGGTGACGTCGCTGGCGGTCGCGTTCACTCCGGCCGCGCCTGTCCCGGCGGACGCACGAGTCGAGTGCGGCTGGCGTATCACTGCGGTGCACGTCCTGGCCGAACTCGACGGCGATCGTTCCGAGCGGGCGCAGATGTGGCGGGCGGCGTTGACCAGCGTCGGCGCCGACCAGCCCGGCTTCATCCCCGCGGCCTGCTATCAGCAGCCCGACACCACCACACCCGGGAGCCACCCGGATGATCATGAAAGCGGATCCACCGAGCATCCAGCACAGACCGGACAGACCGGACAGGACGCGCAGGGCGGTTCTTCTGCGCTGCCGGGCGTGCCCGACCAGGGCGACACCGCAGGTGAGGTGTTCGGCTGGGGTGCCCCGGACGTTGTCGACGACTTCACCGGCACACAGCTGGGGCCCGGCTGGAACGCCTACGACGGCCCCGGGCATGCCGGGAACGGCACCCGCTCCCCGGCCGCGGCGACCGTCGCTGACGGCATTCTGACGATCGACGGGACCGGGGACGGCACGACCGCCGGCCTGGCCTGGACCGCGCACTCCCAGAAATACGGACGGTGGGAGACGCGGATGCGCGCACCTACCGGTTCGCCGTCCTACAACGCCCTCGCGTTGTTGTGGCCCACGCAGGAGAACTTCCCGGTCGGCGGGGAGATCGACTTCGCCGAGATCATGGACCCAGCCCGGGACAAGATCGAGTTGTTCTTGCACTACGGCGCGGACAACTCCCAGGTCCACGGCGAACTCAAGATCGACGCCACCGAGTGGCACAACTACGCGGTCGAGTGGACACCGGAGGGTGTGACCGCGTTCGTCGACGGCCGCGAATGGTGGAAGACAGAAGACACCTCGATCTTGCCGCCCGGCCCGATGCACCTCTGTTTGCAGCTGGACTGGTTCCCGCGCGGAGACGGCGAGTCCGGGCGGATGCAGGTCGACTGGGTCAAGCAGTGGGGCCTCGCCGCCGGTGAGGGCCCGTCCACGACCTCCGGCGGCAGCGCCGGCTCGACCGACGCGGACTCCTCGACCTCGATCACCGACAAGATCAACAACGTGGGCAGGTCGTAGCCGCCCACTGCCTACTGTGCTCGCTCGTTTTCTGGCTCGTCTGCTCCCCCGCTGACCTGGAGGATTTCCCCGAATGTCTCCACGACCGAGACTGTCTCGGCGGCGTGCTGCGCGGCCGTCGTGGGCCGACCACGTACCGCGCCGACGCCTGCCGGACCGTCTGCTTCCTGCCCGGGCGCCGTCGACGGCGCCGGTGGTGGTGCGGCGCTCGGCGGTCGCGGTCCTGACCGCGACCGCGCTACTCGGCGGCGGCGGCTACGCCGTCGCGGTCGTCACCGACCCGGAACGGCGCTCGGTGGCGGTGCTCGGGCTGACCGCGAACGGCGACTGCGACCAGAACATCGCCGCCCGCCAGCATGCCGCCGCCACCGAGACCCGCGCCCAGGCGCGGGCGCTGCTCACCGAGCTGTCCCTGTCCGCCGACCCGGCCGACCACGCCCTCGCCGAACAGATCACCGACCTCGGATTCCGCCCCGCCACACAGTCGGTCGAGTGGCGTCAGCACGCCGTGGACGTCTCTGACCAGCTTCACCACCTGGACAGCGCTGATCCGCAGGTCCGCGAGGTGGGTGTGCGCCTGGCCGCGGCCGGGCTCGGTCCCACCCCGGCCGACCTGACGACCCCGCCTCCGCCTGCGGCGGACCTCGTCGACGACACCGCCGCCGGCGCCGCGGCCGTTCTCGGCGCGGTCGACCAGGCCCGCGCCGCGGTCACAGCACCAGCAGCACCGACGGAACGGGTGGAGCGGCCGCGGGCCGCGGCGCCGCCGGTCCCGGCGGCCTGCACCGACCAGCCCCGCCCGGCCACGGCGCCGGCGGCGCCGGGAACACCGCCCGCGGGGGAAAAGACCGCCGCGGCACGGCCCGCACCGACTGGTGAACCGGCGGCACCGGCCGCTGCTGCTGCGCTGCCTGCCCCAGCCGCACCCACCACGACACCACCGACGCCCACCGGCCCCAACAGCAGCAGCGACCGGGCCACCGACAGCCGGGACACGACCGATCCCGCCCCGAGCAGCGCGCCGACCACGCCCCGAACCTCAACACCCGCGACCTCAACACCCGCGAACTCGACACCGGCCACCGCCCCGCGTTCGACATCGTCGAACACCGTCGTCACCGACGTGCAGACCGGCCCTGGACAGGCCTCGTCGTCGGAGGACGCTGCGGCGGCGCGGGAGGCGATCGGGATGGTCAGCGACCTGCTGTCGGCGATCGCCACCTCCGGTGACGCCGATGCCACCCAGCTCGGGGCGACCGTCCTCGACGCCCTCGACCGTGATCGCCTCGCCGCGCTGGGCGCCGACCCGGCCGATCTGGACGCCCTCGACCACCTCCGCGCCACCGCCGACAGCGACCAGCCCACGGCGGGCACGGCCCCGACACCGAAGCCGCCGTCGGAGTCAGAGTCAGAGGCCGGTGAGGTCCGGCCCGGCGCAGCGATCACCCGCACCCAGACCAGCAGAAACGGCAGCACCGCCGAGGCCACGTCCAGTTCCGCCGCTACCGAGAGCGGCGCTGGTCAGGACACCAGCGCGGGTCAGGACACGAGCGCAACGCCCGAGACCCAGACCAGCAGGTCGGGAGCTGTGTCGGCGAGTTCGGGAGCGGTGTCGGCGGGCATCGAGAAGCTGACCGCGCAGGCCCGCGCCGCAGCCGAGGTCGACCCGGTCGCCCAGGACCTCCTCGACGCCCTCGACCGCACCGCCGGCCCCAGCACCGGTGCCGGCACCGGTGTGAAGGGCAGCCGCACGACCAGCACCGACAGCGGCACCGGTGCCGCCGGGAACGACACCACCGGAGACGCCGCTGCTGGTGAGCGGGCCGAGGACGGCGTGGCCGCTACCGATGACCACGCCGCTCGTGGCGGCACTGCTGGTGAGCAGCCGCGTAGGGCCGGGGTGAGGGCCGAGCCGCCGCCGGTGACAGACGGAGGAGTCGCAACCTCGGCGGCGAGCTCGACCTGGGACAAGCTAGCCCACTGCGAGTCCGGCGGGAACTGGAGCACCAACACGGGCAACGGCTACGCCGGCGGCCTGCAATTTTCCCCGTCGACCTGGCGGGCGTTCGGCGGCGAAGGCGAAGCGCACGAGGCCAGCCGGGAAGAGCAGATCGAGGTCGCCAAACGCGTGCAGGCCGTGCAGGGCTGGGCGGCGTGGCCGGCCTGTTCGAAGCGACTCGGGCTCCGATGACCGCCGCCACCAACGCAACCGACGGCACCGACGACCGCGCCGTGGAAGGTCCCGGCCTGCCCGCGGCCGGTTCGGCGGCGCGGCCGCGGTCGGTCCCGCAGCTGTGTCACCTGCTCGGTACCGCCGCCCGCCGAGGCGGCGGGGCGGGCCTGGATGCAACGGATGTGGAGATGATCGTGGATTTGACCGCCGTCGCCGCGGCCCGTACCGCCCGCGCCGGTAGTCCTACCGACACGCTCGCCCTGGCTGAGCAGATGGGCGCCACGGTCGCCGCCGTGACAGCCCGGGCCCGGCAGGTGTGGCCCGACCACGTCGGGGCGGCGGACTGGACACCGTTCGGCGCGGTCATCCCCGTGCTGGCCGGGTCCCCCGCCGCGGGGGCATCGACGGTCGCCGCGGCGATCACCGACATCGCCCACCAGGACAAACGCTGCTGCCTGCTCATCGACGCCGACGATCCGGCCCGGGCCGGTCTCGCTCAGGCCGCCGGCGCGGACGGGCCGTGGACCCGCCCGGTCACCGACCAGGTCCAGGTCCGCTACAGCTGGCGCGGGGGCCGTCCCGGCACCGGTGCGCTGCTGGCCCGCCTCGACACCACGCTCCCCGGTGTGACACCGGGGATGGTGCCCGCGCCGCCGGACTGGCTCCCGTCCCCGCCGCCGCGACCGCTGCACGTCACCGTCGCTGATCTGGGCAACGGCGGCTGGCGGGCCGCAGCGTCGGTGACCTCCGGTGCCGGAGGCTGGCTACGCGGCGGGGAGCCGATGCCGCGCCCGGTGCTGGTCGTGCGCGCTACGCGGCCGTCGCTGCGCGCCGCCGAGCAGGTCCTGGCCCGCCACGACACCTGGGTACAGGCCGGTGTCGCGGCACCGGTGTGCGCGCTGGTCGTCAACGGCGCCAAACGCTGGCCGGTCGGGATCGACGGCGCCACCGGGCCACGACTGTCGACGCTGCTCGATGACGCGGTGTTCATCCCACCGAACGCCGCGGTCGAAGCCGACGGTGTCACTCCCGACCTGCTACCGGACAAAGTCACCGACGCACTCCGACCGCTGCTTGCCTCCTGGGGCGTGATCGACCTCCTGGCCGGGTCGGCCGCCGCCCGCGACACCCCAGGACCAGGCCGAGGACCAGGCCCGTGACCAGCACACCGCCGTTGACAGCTGGTTCCCGCCGTGTCCGTGTCCGTGTTCGCTGCGCTGAGGAGCACCCCCGTGTTGAGAACTATTTCCGATAATGCTGTGTGGTTCAGTGCCGGCCGGTTCGGCGCCGGGTGGTTCGGTGCTGGGCTTCCGGGTCAGCAGCCGCCGCCTGCGCCGCCGCCGGCCGGGCAGGAACAAGGCCTGCCGCAGCTGCCGACGGTGGTACCGAGGCCGTTGCCCGGCCGGTTCGGTGACACCGCCGACTACCTCGGCGGTGTCATCATGTCGCTGGCCGGCTGGTCGGTGCCGGTCCTGTTCTTCCTCGGTGTCCTGACCATCGGCGCCGGACGACTGTGGGGCAATCGGATCGCGGCGACGATCGGTGCCGGGATGGTCGGCACCTCGGTCTTGGCCGGTGTGCTCTGGGCGTCCGGCCAGAACCTGCTGAAGACGATCGCGACCGGGGACTTCGGATGACCAGCCCGTCTACGCCGCCGGTGGTGCGGGAGCCGAACCGGCGCCGCGGCTACGCGATCGCCGCCGGAGTCGGCGTCCTGGCGACACTGCTGGTCGCCGGCCTGGCCTACACCGTGACGGGCTGGATCGGGGTGCGGGACGAACCCGCACCGGCTCCCGCCGCACCACCCGCGGCGGCAGGTGTGGAGGCCCGGGAGTGGGCCTCGGAACAGGAACTCGCGGCCGCGCCGATGCTGGTGCTGCCGGAAGCCGCGAGCCAGCCGCACACGTTGACCACCGAGACGGCCGGGCCGCCGATCACGCTCCCCGCCCCGGGGCGTGTGGTGGGTGTGCCGTTCCCCGACAGCTTCCCCGCGACGCCGGAGGGCGCGATCGCGCAGCTGGTGGCGATGTCTCAGGCCGGGATGCTCGGTGGCGACCCGGCCGACTACGCCCGCGCGTACGACTCGATCGCGGAGGCCGGGGCGCCCCCCGGGAGGGGCGCGTTCCTGTCCTGGATCCTGACGAACTTCCGGAAGAACGCCGGGCTCCCGGCACATGGGCCGAAGCCCGGGATGTCGATCACCTGGACTCCGGCAGAGGCGCTGGTCAAGGGCCAGGTCGGAGATCGGTTCGTCGTGGTCTGTGTGCTGGGTGAGTTCACGTTTGACTTCAAGGGCCAGGTCGTGTCCGGCGGGATGGGCGACTGCGAGGCGATGCGCCGCGTCGCGACCGCCGACGGGGAGCAGTGGCGCATCGCGCGGGCCCCCAGCGCGGAGCAGGCTCCGTCGCCGTGGCCGGGGACCGCTGAAGCGGTCGCCGCCGGATACCGGGCCATCGCTCGATGACCCCCGCCAAGAGTTCCGAGGGCACCGGGCCTGAGCTGCTGGCCCGGTGGCTGGCACAGCCACCTCCCGAGCCCGCGCCGCCCCCTGCTCCTGAACCAGATTTCTGGAGCAGTGCGGGGGCATCGCTACCGATCCCGGCGGCGCCTTGTCCACCGCGGCGACGGAGTACGTCAAGGCCGGTGTGGTCGGTGTCCTGGAGTCGGTGTGGACGGCCGGTTTGGCGATGCTGCGCGACACCCTCGCCCTGATCGATCATCTGACGCGGTTCGATCTGGTTGCGTTGTTCGCTCCGGATCGCGGTCTGGGGCAGGTGTGGCCGGCGTTGTGGTGGCTGGCGATCCTGGTCGCTACCTGCGTGTTCTTCTCCCAGATCGTGGCGGTCGTGGCCCGGGGCGGGTGGGGGGCGTCGCGGTTGTTGCTGGGACCGGTCCATTTCGGGATCGCGCTGGCCTTCATCTTGTCGTTGTCGGCAGGCCTGGTCGCCGCGGCGGACGGGATCGCCCGCGGCCTGCTCGATCTAGCGTTGGGCTCACCGGATTTCGCCCGGGTGCTGGACCCGCCGCCGGCCGACCCGGACGCCCCGGCGGAGGAGCCGGTGACCGGTGTCGGGGCGATCTTCATCGACAACCCGGACCTGGGTGAGGGCCTGACGGAGATGACGAGGGCGATCATCATGGCGATCGCTGGGGCGCTCGGGTCGGCGGCGTCGGTCGGTTTCGCGTTCGAGATGGTCGTGCGCCAGGCGATCATCGTCATGTTGATTGCGGTATCGCCGATCGCGGCGGCGGGGTTGTTGTCGGGGGCGACGTCGGCGTGGTGGTGGCGGACCGCGCGGTGGCTGGCTGCGGCGATCCTGCTGGAACCGGCGTTGGCGTTGCTGCTGGTCATCGGTGTCGGGATGCTGGGCAGCGCCTCCGGTGTGTCCGGGGTGTTGGCGGGGGCGGTGACGTTGCTGGCGGCGGTGTTCTGCCCGTGGGCGGCCTACAAACTTCTCGCGTTCGTCGATCCGGCGACCGGCGCGGGCATGGATGTGCGGGCGGTCATGGCGCGGCGCCCGGCCCCGGCGGGGGCGGCCCGCCCCGGTGGTGTCGCAGCCGAGGAAGCGCATACGGGGCGGTTCGCCGACCACGCCCGCGCTCAGGCCGGTGGGCGTGGTGGTGTCGCGGCGGGCGCGGTGCGGGCCGGCCGCACGGTCGGCGGGGCATTGTCGGCCGGCTATCACGGGTGGCGGCGGCGGGGAGTACGCCGCGGGCCGGTTGAACCAGCAGGCCGCCCAGACCGGTGTCGGGCACGGCGGCGGCTTCGTGCTGCGCCACACGCCCAGCGTCCGCCCGTCCCCGGTACCGGCCCGGCCGGCGGCGGCGCCCGATGTCGGCCACGGCGGCGCCCCGCCGCAGGTCACCCCGCCTGCTCCTGCTCCGGCGCCGGAGCTGGGCCGGGCCGCGACACGTGACCAGACCGACCGAATCCCCGACACCGGCAGCGGCGCTGGTGGCGGCGCTGGTGGCGGGGATTCGGGTGGCGCTGCGGGTGGTGAGTCTGCGCAGCGGCGGCGTGAGCTGGACCGGCTCGCCCAGCAGCAGGAGCGGGCCCCGCGCCCGGCGCCGGAGACCGACCGGCGCCCACCCAAGCCGCCACCGACCACACCGCCGCCGCCGTCCACGACACCGCCGTCCACGACACCGCCGCGGCCGCGGCCGGACACCGGGAGCGACCGATGACCACGACCGATCCCGGGCGGATGTATCGGAATCTGCACCACCGCGAAGGCGCCGGATGGCTCGCGGGCCTGTCGACCGGTCAGGCGGTCGTGGTCGGGGCCGCGTGTGTGCCGGTGGTCGTAGCGGTCGGGGCGGGGCGGTGGTCGGCCGCGTTCGGCTGGCTACTGGTCGCGGCGGGGTGTGGGTGTTGGTGACGGTCCCGATCCGCGGCCGGCCCGCACTGTTCTGGCTGGTTGACCTGTGCATGTTCACCACAGGAGTCGCAATGAGCTGGTCCCCCTGGCAATCCCGCGCTGCGGCCGGGCGGGCCGAGGACCCGGCCGCCCCGGACCTGCCGGGCGTGTTGGCCCGGTTCCGCTTCCACGACGGCCCCCCGCTCTCGGACCAACGCCTGTGCCTGATCCAGGACAGCGTCGACGGCCGGTGGGCTATCACCGGGCGGCTCACGCACTCCGGGGTGGCGATGGCGTCGGCGGGCGAGTCCGAGGGCCTGGCCGCGCAGCTCGGGACGATGTTGATCGGCGTCGCGCACCGCGAGGTCATCGACCGAGTGTCGCTGCTGGTGCGCACCGTCCCCGATGACGGCACCGACTATGCGTTGTGGCGCGAACAGCACGAGGTCGCCGACGCCCCCGAGCTGACCCGGCAGATCGCCGCGGAGATCGACCGGACTGTGGCCGCCGCGTCGGTGCGGACGGAGTTGTTCGTGACTGTGTGCGGGACCGAGCACTCACTACGCCGGGCGGCGAAAGCCGCCGGCGGCGGCGTGGCCGGCGCGCGTATGCCCTCTACCGCGTGTTGGACGGTGTCGCCGACGCGCTACGCGGCATCGGCGTCACCGACGTGGCATGGTTGTCCTCCGCCGCGGTCGCCGAAGCCGTGCGGACGGGTTTCAATCCGGCCGCCGCAGCGCATCTGCGGCATCAGCAGCTGACTCGCCCGGACCGGGCCGGGCATCTGTCGTGGTCGATGGCCGGGCCGGTGCTGGCGCCGACCCCGGCGGCGCGGCATTACGCCCACGACGGATTCGCCACCGTCGCCTACGCCGTCCAGCCACCGGTCGGCGGCACGAGCTTCGGGTCCCTCGGACCGCTGCTGGCGGTGCGGCGGGCGGGGGAGCGGCGGTCGTTGCAGATCCACTACGAGGTCCTCGATCCCTCCCATGCCCGACGGCATGTGGCGCGCACGAGGTTCCGCGACACCCTGGTCGCGGATCTGAAGGCCGCCCGCGGGTTCGGCACGACGGTGGAGGACCAGCAGCGTCACGCTGGTGGGCACGCCCACGAGGCCGCGGTCGCGGCCGGGCACGCCCTGGTCCGCTACACCATCGCCGCCGCGACCACGGTCCCGTCGGACTGGGCGGACTGGGGCATCGAGGACGCCGCGGCCGGGATCGAGAACGACGCCGCGGACCGGGACCGCTCGGCCTGCTGCGCCTGGAACTCACCCAGGACGCCGCGTTCACCGCGGCATGCCTGCCCGTCGGCTACGGCCTCCCCGGTCTGCCGAACCGGCGGTGGCAACGATGACCCGGCTCAACAGCAGGATGTTCACGCGGCGGCGGCGGAGTGTGCCGGTGTCGCGTAGTACCGGCGAACTGCTGACCGCGTTCACCGACCTCACCACCGAACAGCTCACCGTGACTGCGGCGCCGGAGACCGGCCGCCTCGACGACGGTGTCGCCTGGAACCTCGACCCGCGCCGCGGACACCGGGAGCCCGGTCGGGGCTGGGCCCCGGTCGACGCCGCCCGACGCCTACCGTGTTCCGGGCCACCACCGACCAGATCGGTGGGCTGTTCCCGCTGCTGGCCGCGCACGGTGTCCCCGCGGTCGGCGCCCGGATGGGTTATGACGTCTCCACCGGCGGCTCCTTCTACACCCACCCGCCCGAGTGGGTCCTGAGAAAGATCGTCACCAACCCGAACATGATGATCTTCGGGAAGCCCGGGCGGGGGAAGTCGTCGACGGTGTGTGCGTTCTGCCTGCGGATGATGCCGTTCGGCTTCAAAACCCTCATCAGTGGTGATCGGAAGGGCGAGTACACGCCGGTGCTGCGCGCACTCGGGATCGAACCGATCGCGCTCGGCCCCGGGTCACCGCGCCGCCTCAACGCCCT
This sequence comes from Pseudonocardia sp. ICBG601, assembly GCF_020496245.1. Classification (NCBI taxonomy): domain Bacteria; kingdom Bacillati; phylum Actinomycetota; class Actinomycetes; order Pseudonocardiales; family Pseudonocardiaceae; genus Pseudonocardia; species Pseudonocardia sp. ICBG601. The sequence goes on from NZ_JAHLJA010000183.1 coordinate 56,639, forward strand.
GGACCTCGGGCCACTACGTACGTACTGGCCGGCCTGGAGCACCGAGCGGCAACGCCGCGAACTCGACGTGATCCTCGGCCGCTGGAACCGGCTGCTGCTGTCGCTGGCCGCGGCCCAGGGCCACGTCCCGTCGGTGACCGACGAATACGTCCTGCACGCGTCCTGCGCCGCCTGCTCGGCGCCGATGACACCACCGACCAGCTCCGCCCGGTCACGATCCCGCAGGTCACCGCCTGCTCGCCGACCCCGACACCGACTTGTGGGCGGGACCCGGTTCGTCGACCGCAACCGAGTTCACCACGCAGACTCGGGCGGTCACCGACGCCCTGTCGAACCTGGTCACCGGGCCGCTGGCCGGGCTGTTCGACGCCGAGACGAACTTCGACCTCGACTGGGACGCCCCCATCCAATCCATGGACCTGTCCCGCCTCGACCCACTCGGCGACAAAGCCATGAACGTCGCCCTGACCTGCCTCGGGATGTGGTCGTCGATGCTCACCACCCTGCACAACACCGTCGACAACACCGGCACCGGCGGGGCGGGTGGGGCGCCGCGGATCGTGGTCCGCGACGAGGTCTGGCGCCAAATGGGCCTGGGCCTACGCGCAGTCCAGGCCATCAACGCCGACCTACGCCTGTCCCGCAGTGATCGCACCATCCAGTTATTGATCATGCACCAGCCGTCCGACCTCCACGCCGTCGGCGCCGCCGGATCACACGAGGCCGCGATCGCCCGGGACTTCCTCGCCCTGTGCTCGACGAAAATCCTCCTCGGCCAATCCGACGCCATCACCGACGACCTCGCCGACCAACTCGGCCTCTCGACCACCGAGCAGGCCGCGATCACCGGATGGGCCATGCAAGCGCAAGGCCGCGCACTGTGGAAACTCGACAACCGCCCCGGCATGAAAATCCAAACCGTCCTGTCCGCCACCGAAAAAACGATCTTCGACACCGACGCCGGAATGCGCACCGGCCCTCGCGTCGAGGCCCTGACCAGCACCGATACCACCGGAAGCCCGGACGATGACCTCCCGCGCGCCGACACCGGCGACCCCACCGGGATCGCCGGTGTCAACGACTCGTTGACGGAGGAGTCGTAGTGGGACGGGGCGTGCTGGTCGCGGGCGGGCTCGGGTTGTCGGTGGTGCTGCTGGTGACCGCCGCGATCGGCGGGCTCGCCGTGATCGCTGTGTTGGGGATCGCCGGGGGCCGGTTCGGCTGCGGACCCGACGGTGGGCTCGGCGGCGGGGCGCAGTCCGTGGACGGTGTCGAGTGGACGGGCGAGCAGACCGAGAACGCGGCCACGATCGTCGCCCGCGTCGTGGAACGACAACTACCCAGAAGAGCGGCGGTGATCGCGCTCTCCACCGTCATCGTCGAATCCCGGCTGGTCAACGTCGCCTACGGCGACCGCGACTCCCTCGGCCTCTACCAGCAACGCCCGTCCCAGGGCTGGGGCCCGCCCGCCCGGTGCTCAACCCGGTCGCGGCCACCGACTCCTTCCTCGACCGCCTCATCGCGCTGCCCGGATGGCACACCATGGCACCGGGGACGGCGGCGCAGGCGGTGCAGCGCTCAGCGTTCCCGGATCGCTACGCGCCTCAGGAGGGCCCGGCCGCAGCGCTGGTCGACCAACTCTGGGTGGGTGCGGACAATCCCGTAGAGCTACCACGCGGCACCGACAGCTCAGTCACCACGAACGCACAACTCGCCGCGAGCGTGTATGCCTGCCCGGACTCCGGCGGCGCCGGAGTGCCGCTGCCGACCGGACCGGTCGACCCGAAGAAACTCCCGGCCGGGTTCACCCCGCCCGCCGACCCGGTCGCGCGGGCGGCGGTCGGCTACGCCCTGGCCCAGCTCGGGAAACCGTACGTGTGGGGAGGGACAGGCCCGGACGGGTTCGACTGCTCCGGACTCATGCTCGCGAGCTGGGCCGCTGCCGGTGTCGCGCTCCCAGCAGGGACGGTCAGCCAGAAACACGCCGGGACATCGGTCCGCATCCAGGACATCGCGCCCGGCGACCTGGTGTTCATCCCGGGCTCGCTCGGCACAGCCGGGAATCCTCGGCACAACGGCATGTATGTCGGACACGGCCTGATCGTCAACGCCTACGACACCACCCGCGGCGTCGTCCTACAGCCACTGTCCGACTGGGCGGACAAGGTCACCCACATCCGCCGCGTCCACACACCAGCAATCGCACCGGCGGGCACACCGGCACCGGCTGTTGCGACAGGAGCGGCCTCATGACCCGCCGCCGACGCACCGCCGTCTGCGTGGTCGCGCTCGCCGCCACGCTGGGCCTCAGCACGGGTGAGGCCGCCGCCGCAGCCACGGTAATGAGAACGAAGTCCGCAGCCGCCGCAGCGGCCCCACCCGAGCACCGTAACGCCGACCAGGACGAGGCCCGGAACGAGGGCGGTTCACCGGTCGGGCGGTGGGAGACCCAGCAGCGCCCGCAGCTCCTGCAGGCGTTCCGCGAACACGTCTACGGCCGCCCGCTGCCCCACCCGGACGCGGTCACCTACGACGTCACCGACCTCGGCGCTACCGGTGACGGGGCGGCCGGGCAGAAGGTCGTCATCGCCGTGACCGGCCCGGCCGGGACCGCCCGGTTCACCCTGCGCCTGTTCACACCGGCTGGGCGAGAGGTCCGCGGGACGTTCCTGCTCATCGACCACCGCTCCGCGGTAGACGACACCGGCTCCACCAGCGACTACGCCCCGATCTCCCAGATCGTCGGCGCCGGCTACGCCCTGGCCGCCCTCGACGCAGGCGAGGTCGCCCCGGACGACCCCGGCCGGTTCCGTGACGGTGTCATCGGCGCCTTCCACCACCCAGACGCCGAGCTGCCCGACAACGCGGGCCGGACGATCGCCGCGTGGGCGTGGGCCGCGTCCCGAGCGCTGGACTACCTCCACACCGACGACGCCACCGCCGTCGGGGTCGACCCCGGCCGGGTCGCGGTCATCGGCACTCCCGCGGTGGGAAGGCTGCGCT
>NZ_JAHLJA010000184.1:0-31197 GCF_020496245.1 Pseudonocardia sp. ICBG601
CACTACGAAGTCCTCGATCCGTCCATGCCCGCCGACACGTCTCGCCCGCACCGGTTCCGCGACACCCTGATCGCCGACCTGAAGGCCACACGCGGGTTCGGCACCACCGTGGAAGACCAGCAGCGCCACGCTGGTGGGCACGCCCACGAGGCCGCGGTCGCGGCCGGGCACGCCCTGGTCCGCTACACCATCGCCGCCGCGACCACCGTCCCGTCGGACTGGGCGGACTGGGGCATCGAGGACGCCGCGGCCGGAATCGAGAACGACGCCGCGGACCGCTTCGGCCTGCTGCGCCTGGAACTCACCCAGGACGCCGCGTTCACCGCGGCATGCCTGCCCGTCGGCTACGGCCTCCCCGGTCTGCCGAACCGGCGGTGGCAACGATGACCCGGCTCAACAGCAGGATGTTCACGCGGCGGCGGCGGAGTGTGCCGGTGTCGCGTAGTACCGGCGAACTGCTGACCGCGTTCACCGACCTCACCACCGAACAGCTCACCATCGCCGCACCGCCGGAGACCGGCGCCCTGGATGAGGGTGTCGCCTGGAACCTCGATCCGCGCCGCGGGCACCGGGAGCTCGGTCGGGGCTGGGCCCCGGTCGATGCCGCCCGACGCCTACCGGTGTTCCGGGCCACCACCGACCAGATCGGCGGCCTGTTCCCGTTGCTGGCAGCGCACGGTGTCCCCGCGGTCGGCGCCCGGATGGGCTACGACGTCGCCACCGGCGGCTCCTTCTACACCCACCCGCCCGAGTGGGTCCTGAGAAAGATCGTCACCAACCCGAACATGATGATCTTCGGTAAGCCCGGGCGGGGGAAATCGTCCACGGTGTGTGCGTTCTGCCTGCGGATGATGCCGTTCGGCTTCAAAACCCTCATCAGTGGTGATCGGAAGGGCGAGTACACGCCGGTGCTGCGCGCACTCGGGATTGAACCGATCGCGCTCGGGCCCGGGTCACCGCGGCGGCTCAACGCCCTGGACCTCGGGCCGCTGCGCACATACTGGCCGGCCTGGAGCACGGAGCGGCAACGCCGCGAACTCGACGTGATCCTCGGGCGCTGGAACCGGCTGCTGCTGTCGCTGGCCGCGGCCCAGGGTCACGTCCCGTCGGTGACCGACGAGTACGTCCTGCACGCGGTCCTGCGGCGTCTGCTCGGCGCCGATGACACCACCGACCAGCTCCGCCCGGTCACGATCCCGCAGGTCACCGGACTGCTCGCCGACCCCGACACCGACTTGTGGGCCGGGACCCGGTTCGTCGACCGCACCGAGTTCACCACGCAGACTCGGGCGGTCACCGACGCCCTGTCGAACCTGGTCACCGGGCCGCTGGCCGGGCTGTTCGACGCCGAGACGAACTTCGACCTCGACTGGGACGCCCCCATCCAATCCATGGACCTGTCCCGCCTCGACCCACTCGGCGACAAAGCCATGAACGTCGCCCTGACCTGCCTCGGGATGTGGTCGTCGATGCTCACCACCCTGCACAACACCGTCGACAACACCGGCACCGGCGGGGCGGGTGGGGCGCCGCGGATCGTGGTCCGCGACGAGGTCTGGCGCCAAATGGGCCTGGGCCTACGCGCAGTCCAGGCCATCAACGCCGACCTACGCCTGTCCCGCAGTGATCGCACCATCCAGTTATTGATCATGCACCAGCCGTCCGACCTCCACGCCGTCGGCGCCGCCGGATCACACGAGGCCGCGATCGCCCGGGACTTCCTCGCCCTGTGCTCGACGAAAATCCTGCTCGGCCAATCCGATGCCATCACCGACGACCTCGCCGACCAGCTCGGCCTGTCCGAGACCGAGCAAGCCGCGATCACCGGATGGGCCATGGCCGCCCAGGGCCGGGCACTGTGGAAACTCGACAACCGGCCTGGCATGAAAATCCAAACCGTCCTGTCCGGCACCGAAAAGTCGATCTTCGACACCGACGCCGGCATGCGCTCAGGACCTCGCGCCGAGGCCCTGACCAGCATCAACGATACCGGCAGCCCGGACATCGACCAGCAGTGCGCCGAGGCCGGCGGCGACCCCACCGGGACCGACGGTGTCAACGACTCGTTGACGAAGGAGTCGTAGTGGGCCGGGGTGTGCTGGTGGCCGGTGGGCTCGGGGTGTCGGTGGTGCTGCTGGTGACCGCTGCGCTCGGCGGGCTCGCCGTGATCGCGGCATTGGGGATCGCCGGGGGCCGCTTCGGCTGCGGACCCGACGGAGGCCTCGGGGGCGGGGCACAGTCCGTGGACGGGGTCGCCTGGAGTGCGGAGCAGACCGAGAACGCGGCCACGATCGTCGCCCGGGTCGTGGAACGACAACTACCCAGAAGAGCGGCGGTGATCGCGCTCTCCACCGTCATCGTCGAATCCCGGCTGGTCAACGTCGCCTACGGCGACCGCGACTCCCTCGGCCTCTACCAGCAACGCCCGTCCCAGGGCTGGGGCCCGCCCGCCCGGGTGCTCAACCCGGTCGCGGCCACCGACTCCTTCCTCGACCGCCTCATCGCGCTGCCCGGATGGCACACCATGGCACCGGGGACGGCGGCGCAGGCGGTGCAGCGCTCGGCGTTCCCGGATCGCTACGCCCCCCAGGAGGGCCCGGCCGCGGCGCTGGTCGAGCAGCTCTGGGTGGGGGCGGACAACCCGGTACCGCTACCACCGGGCACCGACAGCTCAGTCGCCACGAACACGCAGCTCGCTTCCACGGTCTATGCCTGCCCCGATTCCGGCGGCGCCGGACTCCGCACGGGCGGTGCGGGCGTCGTCGATGCGACGACGCTCCCACCGGGCTTCACCGCACCCACCGATCCCGTAGCGCGGACCGCGGTCGGCTACGCCCTGGCCCAGCTCGGGAAACCGTATGTGTGGGGCGGGACCGGCCCGGACGGCTTCGACTGCTCCGGACTCATGCTCGCCGCCTGGGCCTCAGCCGGTGTCGCCCTGCCCGCCGGGACGGTCAGCCAGAAACACGCCGGGACACCGGTCCGCCTCCAGGACATCGCGCCCGGGGACCTGGTGTTCATCCCCGGCTCACTCGGCACGAGTGAGAATCCTCGGCACAACGGCATGTATGTCGGCCACGGCCTGGTCATCAACGCCTACGACACCACCCGAGGCGTCGTCCTACAACCACTCACCGAATGGGAAAGTGACATCACTCACATCCGCCGGGTCCACGCGCCCGCGCCGACCAACGCGCCGGCGCCTGCGGCTGCTGCGGCAGGCACGACGCCATGACCCACACCGTCGTCTGCCCGGTCGCACTCACCGCGAACACGACGACCGACGCGCTCGGTCTGCGATGGGACGACACCGCTGGTGGCTACCGGTGCCCGGCATGCGACCACGAACCGCGAACGGTGATGTTCGGCCCGGCCGAGGCCCTGGTCTGCGGCGACTGCGCGACCTACTGGCTCACGCCCACCGCCGGCGACCACCGCAGCACGGGCCGGGCGGCGTAGGCCCGGTGGAGCGGCACGATCCTGGGATAGGTGGTGCGGGCGATCCTGACCGGACCCCGGCCCGCTACGCTCAGCTCACAGTCCATGACTGCGGCGCCCCAGCACTTTTGGCAAAGAAAAAGGGCGCCGCAGCCACCGATGATCAGCGTTGCCGCTGCTGCTGCTGGTTTAGCTGCTGCTGCTGCTGGTCCCAACTGCAAGGGGCACTCTAACCATGACCCACCGAAGCGTCGAGACCCCCCTCGACCTCGACCTCGACCTCGACCTCGACCAGCTGTACTCGCCGCCGGTGGTGGTTGCCCCGTTTGCGGCGGCTGGCCTGGCCGTTCTCGTCCTGACCGGTGGTGCCCGATGAGCGCGTCGGCGATGATCCGCCCGTCCGGGACCGGCTACAGCGGCGGCTACGCCGGCGCGGAACAGCCCGGGGAGGGTGATGTGTTGCGGGAGGGGCGTCGGTTCCCGTACACGACGGTCGGGGACTGGGTGGCGCTGTCCGGGGTGTCACCGCGGGCGATCCATGCCTATGTGCTGCTCCGGTCGTTTGTGAACACCCAGCGCGGGGATGAGCGGGCCTGGCCGGGGCAGCGGTTGCTCGCCCGCGGGCTCGGGGTGTCCAAGGCCCACACGGTGGGTGCGGCGATCGGCGAGCTCGTCAAGATCGGCGCGGTCGATGTCGAGACCGTCGCGACCGCGACCGGGCGCCGCAACATCTACACCGTCCACGAGGCCCCACCGCCCGGCTACACCGGCCTGGGCAGCACCCAGGAACTCGCCGCGCTCGTCGCCGCCGAAGACGCCGAAGCCACCGCGAAGGCCCTCGCCGCACGCCCCGCCGGCCCCCCGCCACCGGCACCCAAGCCCGCCCGCGCCTGCCCCGCCACGAACCGCGCCGCGACCCGCCCGCAGCGCCGCACCACCGACGCCGTAAGCCACGGCACGACCCGATCCGGTCAAGAACCCGCAGGTCGTAGGGGGTATGCCGCAAAAACGGCAGATCCCCCAAATGGGGGACCCCCAGAGTCGTTAGCATTGGGGGGGTATGCCGATTTTGCGGCATACCCATCTGCCGAAAAACCGGCACAGAACGACCTGAAGTTGAACGACCCGAAGGGGGGGAGGGCGCGAGCGCGCACGAACCGCCCGACCACCGAGGTCGCTGAGCCCGTCCACGCCCCCCACCCCCAGAGCCCTCGACCAGAGCCACACCCCGCCCCCGCTCCGGAGCTGACCGCGCCGCATCCCCCGATCGCGACCCCGTCGGCCAGCACCCCCTCGGCGGCGCTGGTGAGTGAGCTGGGCGCCGTGACTACGGCGCTGGCCCAGGTCGCCGCGCAGCTGGCCACCACCCTGGCCACGCACCCGACCGCAGCCCCGCTCCCGGCCCCGGCCGCGAGCGCGCCGACAGAGCCGACAGAGCCGGCGCCCAGCGCCGCGGTGCTGGAGCCGGACCCGGCCCGGCGCGAGACCTGGCGCTGCGCCCGGCACCTCGCCGCCCCGGACCCCCACGATGGGCCCTGTGGCGGCTGTGGAGCGGTCCGTAAGCGGATGCAGGCCCAGGAGGCCCGGCAGGCCACCGAAGCCGCTCAGAAGCGCTCTGAGGCCGCGCAGCGAGCCCGTAGCGAACGGGACGCCTGTCCCGAATGCGACGAGTACGGCTATGTCCTCGACCCGTACGACCCCGCCGGCGGCTCCTACGACCCACCACTGCGCTGCCACCACGACCGCCCCGCCACCGACCGCATCACCGACGACGAACACCGCCGGGCCACCCAGGCCGCCGCCGCGCAGCCCTACCAGCGCTCGGCCGCCACCCGCGCCCTGATCGAGTCCACCCGCGCCCACCTACTCACCCGCACCAGCACCCCGTCCACGACCGGCCACCGACGACGACTCAACCCAAAAGCATGGCGATAACCAGCACAAACCAGTCCTGAACCCAGCGGGCGGTACCCGCTGCACCGAAGACGGCGCCGTACCGAAAACGGTGCTGCCGCGCCGCTTCCGGTCCTCACCCGCCCCGAGGGGCGGGCTGCGGTCCGGGTCGACTTGCCCACGAGCCGCCGACAGGGCCAAAGCGGGCCAGAGCAGCGACGCCGCAGCACCCGGGACCTGCTCACACACCCACGTCACCTGTCGCGCACAGTGCACACATGAACACACCACGCAACGACCCAGCCGCCCAGAACGATCGGCTGCCCTGGCCGACCTGGATGTCCGGACCCGACCGCACCGCCGCCGAAGCCGCGGCCACCGCCGACACCGTCGTGTTCAACCGCGCCGCCCTGCACGACGCCCTGACCCACGACCACCGTGCCCGTCCTCGGGCCACAGCTCAGCAGAGCGCGAACACGGCCCCAGCGCCCGCGACGTCATCGGCTGCCGCGTCATCCACCGCCCGACCCGACACCGGGCCGTGGCTCACCCTGGTGATCCTCGGCCTGGTCATCGTCGCCGCGATGCTGGTCATCACCGTGACCTGGACCTGACACCCAGCAGGCTCGGTCAGGCCGGGACCATCCGCGGACCCACCCGACCAGAGCCAGCAGGTGCAGCGTCAGGAGCACCAGCGCGCTGTGACGGGAGACCGTGTTCCGCGGGCGGGAGCATGCCGCGGTCCCGCAGCCTGCGCTTGGCCTTCGCCGCCGTGCGGTTCCCGCCGATCATCCGATCGACCTCGGACAGCGACAGGTCCTCACCTCGGGCCCACGCCGCCGCCAACAGCGCTTCGGCCTTCGCCAGCTTCGTCTCCCCCACCGCGCTCACGACGGCCGTGCAGGCCGCCGCGTCGTCGCTGCCGCCCTCGGGGGTGTCCTGACGCCGCGCTGGGCCCGACGTCACCACCGGCAGCGGCGCCGTGTCGCCCTGATCCGCACCAGGCTCCTCCACCGCCCACGCCGACTGCATCGACTGCATCGAGATCGCCGAGGACTCGGAGCGGTCCTCGTGCGCAGCGCCCACAGCCGCGGTCGACACTTGCCCGGCAGGGGCGGCCGTGGCCGTCCAGCGTGCCGCGCCACCAGCGACGCCCGGCCCCACCGTCCGGCTCGCAGCGAGGGCAGCGCGGGTGGGACGCAGCACGATCGCGATCAATTCCAGACTGATCGCGAACGCGACCGGCGGGAACAACGCGACCATCCACGCCGCCACCGACGCCAACACCGATCCATCCCGCACCCATTCACTCTCCGGGACAACAGAGGCGGCGTTCGCCAACAACGTCACGATCATCCCGAACGCGAATGCCGCCCACGGCCCGAACCCGACCCGCTCACCCCGAGTGCGGCGCGACCACACCACCACCAGCGCTGCAGCGAGGAGCCCGTCCACCGACAGCGGCAGCCAATACGCCAACGCCGACCCCGGATTGAACCGGGCGGCGACCTCCTGCAAATGCCAATACGACGCCACCGCCGCGGGAAGACCCACAGAACCCACCACAAGAACCGCGAGAACACGCGGCCACACCGACGCCCACAATGTCTGCCGAGCACGCCCCGACTGCGGGAGGTTTTCCTCCGGGATCAGTTGCTGTTCCCGACCGGCCCACAGCTCACCGGCAGAGCCCACGCCGGGCTCGCCGTTTCCGCTCGTGGGCCTGAGTTCATGAACAGTCATGACCGATCCCGCTCCTCCGCCGCCCGTGTAGTGGCGCACGTGACATTACACGACCCCGCCGACCATGAATGCGCAGTGTCCGCCCGGGGCCGTATGCGACCGGCAAAGACAAGAAGTCCCGGGCCACCGTTCTTCGGTGCTCGCCGGGGGTGCTCGCCGGGGGTGCTCGCCGGGGGTGCTCGCCGGGGGTGCTCGCCGGGGGTGCTCGCCGGGGGTGCTCGCCGGGGGTGCTCGCCGGGGGTGCTCGCCGGGGGTGCTCGCCGGGGGTGCTCGCCGGGGGTGCTCGCCGGGGGTGCTCGCCGGGGGTGCTCGCCGGGGGTGCTCGCCGGGGGTGCTCGCCGGGGGTGCTCGCCGGGGGTGCTCGCCGGGGGTGCTCGCCGGGGGTGCTCGCCGGGGGTGCTCGCCGGGGGTGCTCGCCGGGGGTGCTCGCCGGGGGTGCTCGCCGGGGGTGCTCGCCGGGGGTGCTCGCCGGGGGTGCTCGCCGGGGTGCTCGCCGGGGTGCTCGCCGGGGGTGCTCGCCGGGGGTGCTCGCCGGGGGTGCTCGCCGGGGGTGCTCGCCGGGGTGCTCGCGGGGGGCTCGCCGGGGGTGCTCGCCGGGGGTGCTCGCCGGGGGTGCTCGCCGGGGGTGCTCGCCGGGGTGCTCGCCGGGGGTGCTCGCCCTGTCACGTCATGGACTTGCGGACTGGGCATCGCCGCCCCGATGGGCGGTCTGGAAGCGCCGACCCGGGAAGACGCTGCGGGCGCCTGCGTCACGCTCTGTGCTTGTCCAGCAGCTAGACAAACCACTGGACAAAGACTGGACAAGCAGCTGGACTTCTGCGTCCTACGCGCGTGCGTGCACGCACGCGCGTAGGACGCACGCTAGCACGCCCGGTCCGTTGTCCAGCTGGACAACTGGACAATCACGCACCGTCACGATCCTCACCAGCGTCACCGCTGCTGGACTCGCCGCTGCCCATCTCCCGCGCGAGGCCCTCAACGAACTCGATCGCCTGGTCACCACGCCAGCTGTGACGCTGGTAGGCGCGGAACTGGTCGATGCAGCGCTGCGCGACCGTCTGGTCGCTGTTGGGACCGTCCCCGCTGGCGGTCATGACTAAGTTGTCGCCCCTCCCGTCGGGACTTAAGTAAATTTCAATTCCAGTGTCGCAATCTTCGCCAGCTTCAGACTTGGTGGGCAGTACGGCGAGGTCGACTTGTTGTCGGCGGACGATCGCCGCAATCCAATCCAGCTGATTGAGCATGACCGAGCGACTCCCAATACGTCGCCGTAATGCGCCTTCGAAGATCACTATCTCTAAGCGCGAGTTACTTTTGTGGAGGATTTCTTGACGTGAGATCTGGGTCGACATCTGGGAGTTCACGCTCTGCTTCGATCGCCCTGTGCTCATGCGCGTGAAGCGGTTCATGTAGGAAGGAGTTTGGAGCACTTCGGGGACGAATGCGCTCTGTATTACTAGAACTCCTTCTGCCTCTAGTTCGATGGCGGCGCGATCAGTGCGTCGCGCCCGCCACCCTCTTAGTGCTGGAGTTCTAGAAGGAAGCGGGCTCGATGTGATCGAATCTACGAGAGATAGCACTGATCCGTAATCTTCGAAAGGTGCAGAGGTGGCTTTAAGCCACCTCTGCACCTCTTCTGCGGATAGGCGAGTCTTTCCAGATTCGATTCGGCTGATCCGGGACTGGTCGCAGTTGAGTGCCGCCGCCAACTTGCGCCCAGAGAGGTCGGCCTTAATTCGGTATCGCTGCAGCTGTTCGCCGAGTTGTCGCCTGTCGTTAGTCAAGGTGCACCTCCTGTGGCTGTGTCGACTCGGGCTTGCTGCTCGGGCGGGTAGACGTTGAGGCGTTGTTCGGCCTAGTCGGCTGATGTTAGGGCTGGACTCGTCTCCCCCGGCAAGCGATGCGGTTCAGGTTTCGCGTTGCCTCTTGACAGGGCTGCCGTCGCCGCTCAACACTTGACGCTGTCAGGAATCAACATCGATGTGCGTGCATCGATGAGAGGTGGTCGGGCCCCGACGGGAAGACACCCCGTCGAGACCCTTGCGGGCCACCCCGGAGTGCTAGGAGGTGGCCCACGTGGTCGAGCGTAGTCCTGTCTTTGACGATGATCCGGGACCTACAGTCCCGGTCCCTGTCGGGCTGTCGTCCCATCCGGGGCGGCACTGTCTCGGCGTCGACACGGAGGTGTTCTTCCCGTTCAGCGAGCTGGGTGTGTTGCAGGCCCGGCTGGTGTGTACCGGCTGCCCGGTGCGTGTCGCGTGCCGGGAGTGGGCGACGGCGACGGGCCAGTACGGCATTTGGGGCGGCACCACGCGCGAGGAGCGCACCGCCCAGCGCCATGCAGAGGTGTCTGCGGTGGTCGAGCCGACGCGTCCGGTGGTCGCGGCATGAACACCGTGGTGGAGACGCCGCCGTTTACGGCGGAGGATGTGAAAGCGCGGAGCGCGTTCGCGGCGTTGCGGCGGATCGTGGCCCAGCGGGACATCTTCACGACCGCGTACGGCCGGGCGAGCACGCCCGGCGCCCGCGCAGCAGCCGCGCTGAGCGCTGTCCGCGCGGCGATCCCGGCAATGACCAGCATCCGCACAACGCTGTCCCCGGACATCGAACGCCGGCTGGATCGGATCGCCGACGACCTCGCGGACCTGTTCGTCGAGCTTCACGACGCCCAGGAGGCCGCAGCGCGTAAGGCGGTCCGGGCGAAGGAGCGTCAGGCCGCCCGTGCCGAGCAGCGGCGGGCCGCTGTGCTGGCCGCAGGTGGTGAGCGGCGGTGAAGGTCCGCGGGCGGTGCGTGGTGTGTACGCGGTCATTCGAGATTCCGCCGGGCCGGGCGGCGCAGGTCTGTGGCCGCTGCCGTAAGCGGGAGCAGCTGGGAGGTGGTCGTCGTGCCGCAGCCCGCATCTGACCAGCAGCACACTCAGGAAGCCGACGGCCCGGCGCGGCCGGGCCTGTATGTCGTCGATCCGGACGCGACGACGGCGGCCGGTGAGGAGCAGGCCGACAGCCTGGTGGAGCCGGTGCTGGTGCCGTTGGCGCCGTGGGATCAGCGCATCGCCCAGGTCGTCAGTGACGTGGTGGAGGCGCGGCCGCGGTGGAACGAGGCGCCGCCGTCGTATGCCCAGACCTGGGCGTATTCCCGGTCGGGGGACTGGACCACGTCCAGTAATCCGCTGGTGAGGGCGGCGCACTCGGTACTGACGCTGGCCGCGCTGGCGGTGGTGTTCCCGCTGGATTGGGTGTCGAACGTCATCCGGGACAAGCCGTCCGGGTTCGTGGTCACCGTCGTCGTTGTCGTCCTACTCGCCTGCGCGTTCTGAAAGGACGGTGATCGTTGATGTCGTGGTCGATGTTCATTCCGAGTTCGATGCTCACGCTCGGTGCTCTGGCGCTGGTCCTGGCGGTCGTCTTGGTCTATCTGGATGTGCCTGGTCAGGGTGTGGATTGGGAGAAGGTCGCCGCTGTGTTGGCGGTGGTCGGCGGGTTCGGCGTCGGCGGCGCGTCGGCGGGCTGGTTCGGCGCCCTGTTCACCGCCCTGTCCGGTGGCGCGTTGAGCGGTGCCGGGCAGGCCACCGTCCAGCTGGTCGGTGTGTCCGCGGTGGGTGCGGTCGCCGCTGGTGCAGGTCTGTGGGCGTACTCGCGGTTGCGCGGGTCGGGGATTACGGCGGCGACGCGGACGAAGTCGTTGCTGGTCGTCGGCGCCCTCGCTCTGGTGGGGACCGTCCTGGCCGGTGTGCCGCGGCTGTACAGCGCGGCGGACACCTTCATCGCCGCTCTCGCGGCGTCGCTGACCTGACGGGCGGTTCTAGCTGTGTGTCGATACGACGCTAGAGAAGAAGGAAGGAGCAGGTGGTGGAGGCGTTCTTCCTGGCCTGTGTCGTGGTGGCGTTCTTCGTGACCAAGGGCCGCACCGACACCGCCGCTTACAGCAACGGCAAGGAACCACCGGGTCTGGCGCGGGCCCGGATGCGCCACGCCGCCGGCGGCGGTGCCCGCACCAGCTCGGGGCATCCGACGGGGCGGTGCGCGTTCGGGCTGCTGGTCGCGTCGCGGTGGGCGGACGCCTGCCGGGCCGCGCAGCACCGCGGCGAGCACCGGGCGGCACGTCGGCGGGCCTGGTTCGACGAGACCGCCCCCGGGCGGGATGAACGCTGGCGCGCCACCCAGCAGCGTCGTATGGAGCGGGCGGATCGGGCGCGGGCCCGCTGGGCGCAGGCCCGCGGCCTGCACCCGGCCACCAGCGCCAGCGGTGTCGCGGGCGGTGCCAGCGGTAGCGGCCCCGTCGGCGGGGCCGGGCCGGTGGGCGCCTCGTCCCCGCAGCCGTGGGGCCGCCGACGCCACGCACGGGCGGCGGTCGGCGCGTCGGGAGCCGCCGGCACGACCGCGACCGACGATCCCGGTCTGCCCACCCCGGACAGCGCTGACAGCGCCGATGGCGGCGGCGTGGGCGTGGGTGTCGAGGTGCGTGGTGCTGATCCCGAGCCCGAGCCGGGGACCGGGTCGGCGCCGGCTTCTCCGACCGGTCCGTCCCCGGCGGCAGACCTGCCGCCGGGCACCACCACCAGCACGAACGCAAGCACGAACGCGAGTACGGGCACTTCTTCTTCTGGAGGCGATGGGATGTATGAAGCAGCGGTAGCACGGTTGATCGCGGCGGCGGATGCGTGTGGCGTCTACCAGACGCAGCTGGCGGCGTTCACCGATCGGCTGGCCGGGGACGGCTGGGGCGACCAGGTCACCGGCCCACTGGGCGACTCGCTGTCCGGTTTGAACGCCGCCGAAGGCCTGTACCGCGGGCTGGCCGAGCAGATGCGCGCCCAGGGTGACCGCGGCCGGGACGCCTACGACCAGGCCCCGTACGTGCCCGGCCCGCACGCCGTCCTCTGAATCGGCACCTGACCAGCACAAACGACGATACGGGAAGAGAGATCGTGGAGATGGCTTCACTGGACGCGGACGGCAACTACGAGTACGCCGCAGCCGCGCTGCGGGACGCGGCCTCGGATCTGGAACAGCTCCTCGGCACCCACCGGTCGATCACCGACGAGTTCGAAGGTCATGGCTGGGTCGGTCTGGACGGCCTCGACGGTGTGGGCACGCATGTCGGGGCGGTGATCGACAACCTGTCGCTGGTGGCGGAGCGGATCGGTGTGGGCGGGCAGATCGTGCGTGATGCCCTCACCTCCAATCACATGATCACGCGGGCGTCGAAGGCGTCGCTGGGCCACGGCTGAGCGGCTGGTGGGTTTCGAGTCCCGCCCAGGCATCCCGACCTCCGGTCGGTGTCTGGGCGGGCGCTCTAGCTCCATCAGCACGGTTCTGACCAGCAGAAAAACAGAAAGGGAGGCCGGTCATGACCCGGTCGACGAAGCCCACGCAGACGATCACGCGGAAGACGCGGTTCGAACATGCCGCTCGGCTCGCCGCGCAGCGGGCCGAGGCGCGGGCGCAGGCCCGCCAGGCCGCCCGCGTCCGCGACGGTGGTGTCGACGACACGACGACAGCAGCCGGTGCGGGTGCGGCGGCTGTGTTCTGGTCGCGGGTGGCGAGCGCGGTCGTCCCGGCAGGTGTCGACACGGCCGACGACGCGGCTGGTGGTGATGACCGCGCGGAGAACGCGCGTCGAGTCCTGGTCGCGGATCGGAACCGGCGCAGACGGTGGCCGTGGGTCCCGGCCGCGGTCGGTGGTGCGGCTGGGATGGGCGGGCACTGGCTCGGCTCGGCCGCCGCTGTGGTGGCCGATGTCGGCCCGGCCGTGCTGGCCGGACCGGCGGCGGTGGTGCCGGTTGCCGGTGCGGTGGTGGTCGCGGCTCGTTACCGGTCGGTGTTGAGCCGAGTGGTGCTGGGCCGGTGGTGGCCCGAGCTGGCCGCCGGCGCGGTGGGGGCGTCGTCGTTGGCCTACGGCCTGGCCGTGGCGGGGCCGTCGCCGTTGCTGGGTGCTGCCGCGGTGCTCGGGACGACGGCGGTGGGGGCGCGGTGGTGGCGGGCGCATCCGCTCGGGCCGCGGGTCGCGGCGTTGTCGGCGCCGGTGGTGCCGCCGTCGGCGCCGCGGGACCCCGAACTCGATCCGTTGTGCCGGGCGTGGGCGGAGACCAACGGTTCGAAGGACGGGAAGGTTCCCGGTTCGCGGTTGACCGGCCGCGCCGACGACGCGCACACGACCACGTTCGATGTGGTGCTGCGGCCGGGCGCGCACACCGTGGAGGACCTGGTCACCCATCGAGTGCGGCTGGCCGGTGGGCTCGGTGTCGACGCCGACCGGGTCCTGTTCGCCCCGGGCCGCCGCGGGCAGGGCGCGAACAGGGCGCGGTTGACGATCATTCACACCGATCCGGTCGCCGACACCCGGTTGTTCACCGCGCCTCGCGTCGATGACGGGACCATCCGCGGTGTGGGCCGGTCGATCGACGGCTCGGGCGAGGTGGATGTGCTGATGTGGGATGACGGTGGGACGGTGCCGACGGCGGTTGTCGGGTCGACTGGGGGTGGGAAGTCCGGGGCGACGAACATCCTGACCACCGCAGCGTTGTCGACCGGTGTGTTGAACCTGCTGTATGCCGATCCGAAAGGGAATTCCTCGACCGCCCTGGCCAGCCGGGCGCGGGTCGCGGTCATCGGGAAGCAGAACGTGCTGGCGCTGCCGCGGCTGGTGACTGCGATCCTGGCCGCGCGGGCACAGATCGCCGCCGAGGCCGGCTCCGACCTGATCTTCCCCAGCGAGCAGGTGCCTGGGTGGATGTTCCTTCATGACGAGTACTCGTTTGTCGCGCACGATCCGAAGGTCGCCGCGTTGTGGACCGAGACGGTCAACACCGTGCGGGCGCTGGGGATTTGGCTGGTCGGGCTGAACCAGTCCCAAGGCCAGGCCGCGTGGGGCGGTGATCATGCGCGGTCGGCGTTCGCCTCGCAGGTGGTCGCGTTCCGCACGAACTCGAAATCATCTTCGGATCTGGTGCCCGGCCTGTTGTTCGATCCGGCGGAGTTGCCGCTCAATGATGGGCGGCCGCGGCGTCCGGTGCCGGGGATGGCGGTGCACGCCCATCTGGATGCGCCGGTGCGCTGGGACTGGCTGCCCAGCGATGCGGACGCGGCCCGGATGGTCAGCAAGGGCCTGACGGCGCCGGCGTTGACCGCGTCGGCGGCGTTCGACCGCTACTTCGCCCAGCCGGCGTTGCATCCGCTCGACGAGGCTGCGGTCACCGCGGTGCTCGGGCCGCCCGTGGGCGGGCGGTGGCAGGTCGGTGGCCTGGGCGGCACCCACACTCTCGGCGACGACGACAGTGTCGCTGGTGGAGCCGCCGGTGGGGCCGCCGTCGTCGTCGCGGCCGGTCGGGGGGCCCGGCGAGCACCTTGGGGCAGCCGCGCCAGCCGCGCTAGCCGCGCCAGCGCCGACGGGGAGTCTGCCGCTGCGGTGGAACTGGCGGCGTCGGCGGTGGTGTTGTCCCCGGTGCAGGCTGAGGTCTTGGCCTTGGTCGCGGGCGGGACGGCGACGACCGGGGCGCTGGTCGATGCTGTGACCGCGTCGAAAGCTGCGGTGCATGACGCGCTGGATGCGCTGATCGGCTATGGCCGGATTATTCGTGTGGTGCGGGGTCGTTACCAGGTTGTCGACCTTTCTCGGCGCGAGGAGAACCCGGCGGCGGGGGACTGCCGTTTGAACGATGGGGATGTTGACCTGGAGGGCAGTGTCGATGACGCTCGTCGAGTGTGAGGTGTGCGGTGACGACATTTGTCCTGGGCGGGTCTGCCCGGGTTGTGTGCGGGAGGTCGGGTGAGCCCCGAGAATGGCGTTAGTCGCGGCGTGAAGGTGGTTATCAGTACCGCGTTGTCGCGTGGCCGGGATTTGCGGTATGTCGTTGTCGATGTCGCTACTGGCGAGGTTATCGATGACGCGCAGGGTTACGGCTATAGGTCGGCGCAGAACGCGCATCGAGCGCATGGCTACACGTCGGTTTCGCCGAAGAAAAAGAAGCAGCGGGCCGCGGTGAAGCTGAAGGTCAAGGATTGGTGTGCCGCGCATCCGGCGTTCATGGCTGATGTCGAGAAGATGGCGTTCTATGCGTTGAAGGACGGTGAGTCGCTCACGCGCGCTGATATGGAGCGGCTGCTGACCGATCATGGTGTGGAGTTGCCGTTCAGTGTCGGGGTTTTAATGCGGTATTGGTGAGTTGTTTCTGTGTGCGGTGGTGAGCCGGGGAGAGGGCTGCGGTCCGGGGTTGGGTGCCGCATTTCCTGTGGGGGTTGATTGTTTGTTCTGTCGGTGATTCGGGTTTCGCGGTGGCGCTCGTTATGAAGTGCTATCGGTCGGGCGGTCGGCGAGTCGATCCGGGCCGCGGCCTGCCCTAAGGTGGGTGAGGACGGGAAGCGGATTGGCGGCGTCTTTTCTCGGTGCTGAAACAGTGTTCGTGCTGAAACAGTGTCTTTTCTTGACGGTCGGCGTTTGGTTTCGCGCCGGGGCATGGTCGTTTTTCGGCGTTCTTGGTGCCTGCCCTCCGGGAGTGTTGACGGGTTGGCAGGCGGCCCGGCCGTGGCGGCGGTGCGGGTGTGTCGGATCGCTGATGGGCTTTGATACGGCTTTGAAGCGGCTGGAAGCTCCTGAGAAGCGGCGTTGAGGGTTTTCTGCTGCTGGTCGTGGTCAGTTTGGGCGTGTGGCCTGCTGGTCTAGTGTGTCGGGCTGGGGGGCCGGGGCCCGACACCACCCCCAGCCTGCTTCGCTGACGGCCGGGGTGGTGTCGGGCCCCGGCCCCCCAGCCCGACCGGGTCACGGAGTGACCCCAGTGTTCTAGTACGAAGTTCAATGCCTTTAAAAAAGCAAGGTCAAGGTCAAAGTCAACAGACTGTGGGGGAGGTGGTGGTCGGGTTGGGTTGGGCGTATCTGTTCGTAGGTGGGTTGTTCGCCTCGCTGCGCATCGGCGTAGTCAAATCCTCGGTTTATCGGGGTGGTCGGGTTGGGTGGTGATCTTTTGCGGCGGGTGGGGTTGTTCGCCTCGCTGACGCCTCGGTGGTGTGCGATGTTGTTGGCGGAATATTTTGGATGGGTAGCAGGAAAGGGTGGTTGTGGTGTTGGGTGAAGTCGGTGAGCGGGTGCGTGCGCGGCGTCGGGATGCGGGGTCGGTGGTGTTGACGGCGCGGGATACGGGTTTGTTGGAGATTGCTGCGCATCAGTATGGGTTGCCTCTGGATTTGTTGTCGAGTGTGTTGGGGGTGTCGGCGCAGGCGGCGCATGCGGTGGTGGGTCGTTGGAAGCGTGCGGGGTGGGTGTGTACGGGGAAGGTGGATGCGGGGGCGATGTGGGTGTGGCCGTCGCGGACGTTGGTGCGGGAGTTGTTGGGGTGGGATGTGCCGGGGTGGCGGCCGCGGCAGACGGTGTCGGGGCATGTGCGTGCGGTGGCGGCGGTGCGGTTTCATCGGGTGGGTTTAGATGTGGGGCGGTGGGTGTCGGAGCGGACGTTGCAGCATTTAACGGGGTGGCGTCCGCGTGGTGTGCCGGTGCCGCATATGCCGGATGGGGTTGAGGTTTTCCCGGATGGGCGCCGCGCTCTGGTGGAGGTGGAGTTGTCGCGGAAAACACGGTCACGCTATCTTGAGTCGCCGCCGAAGAATGGGGAGGCGGATATGGTGAAGGGTTTGTTGTCGACGGTGGTGGCCCGGGCCCGGGAGTTGGAGTGTGTCGGTGTGATGTATTGGTGCGCGCCGAATGTGTTGGGGCAGGTTCAGGATGTTGCGGGGGAGTTCCTGGAGCGGGACCGGGCGCGGCGGGCGCGGGCGCGGTCCCCGGAGGCGTTGGCGCCGCAGCTGAAGTGGGCGATCCGGGACATCACCGAGGTTCCGTGTTGGGAGCCGGCGCCGCGGCGGTCGGCGCGGTGAGGACGATGAGGCCGGTGGGCGTGACCCGACCTGCCCCGACCACGAACAGACCGGATGAACCAGCAGCCTCGAGGTCCTCGTCTCCGGCGACAACGCCGTTGACGGGCAGGTCCGGGCCCGGCTCCAGCCCGCTACGGCTACGGCGCCCGCGGCCTGAGCACCGCTCGGGCGGCCTTGTATCGAGGAAGAGCAGCCGTCGAGACGGGCGTGGTGTCGGTCCGTCGTCGGGCATCCGGTGACCTCGTCGGACACACACGACGACCGGTTGAGGCTATCGTCGCTGGTGGCGGGCGCCGGAGTTCCTGTTTCGCGGTCGGAGTAAGCGCGGTCTGGACGGCGCCCGCCCCACGGTCAGGGACCGCTTACCGGCGAGCGGGATTCAGCGTGGGCGGCGGCCAGGTAGACATGGTGGGCGGCCGCTACCGCGCCCAGCACCGCGACCATCGCGGCCACGACCGGCGCGGCGACCAGGGCGAGACCAGCGGTGAGGACACCGACGGCAGTGAGCAGCCCGAAAGCCCGTAGGAACAGAAGTCCACCGATGGCCGGCGCCGACGCGCGCGGCCCCGCCGGCCCCGCCGGCCCCGCCGGGCCCGCCGGTGTCGTCGTGTGTGGAGTTGCTCGCGGTGGCGCTGGTGGTGTGGTGAGTAGTTCGTAGGCGCTGGTCAGGGCGATGAACCGTTCCGGGTCGCCGCCCCGGTCGGGGTGGTGGTGGCGGGCGGCGGCCCGCCACGCGGTCCGTAGCAGCTCAGGTGAGGCGCCGGCGGGGACACCGAGCAGCGCCGCTGCGGCGGCCCGCGCCTGTTCAGGATGGACACTCGGGCTCGGGCTCATCGTGGGTCCTCGTTGCTGGTGTCGTGTGTCCAGTCGTCCCCGGTCCAGTCCGGGGCCTGGCCATCTCCGCCGCCGGTGGCCCGGGCGCCGTTACCGGTCGTGGTGCCGGGTCGGCGGAGGCGCCGGTTGATCGCGGCGGCCTGGCCTGCGGTGAGTCGGCGCCGGGACAGGGCCGGACCGTCGGTGGGTGCGGTCCGCCGTGGCGAGCCGACGATCGCGGGCGCGGCGGTGAGTGGGGCGACGACGCCGTAGATGACCTGGTCGGGTGTGGCGTAGGCGAGGTGGTGGCGGGGGAGTTGGCGGAGCCGGTTCGGATCGAGCAGGTAGGTGTGCTGGCGCCGTATCGTGCCGACACCGGTCATACGGCCACCGTCGAGTTGGTAGCCGACTTCGTCGACCAGCCGCGTCCCGAACCGCTCGGCCAACGCTTCGGCGTTGCTGGTGCGGCCGAGTAGGGCGCCGCCGCCCATCGCGCCCAGCAGCCGGCGGCGTTGGTCTTCGGTGTCGGCGAGGCCTTCATAGGACTGGGCGGACACGATCACCGAGCCGCCCAGCGACCGCAGGCGTTCGACGAGGTTGATGACGTCGCCGGCGGTGTCACCGGAGACCGCGGAGAACTCGTCGATGACGAACAACACCTGACGGCGTTGCCCGTGGTGGGCGACACCGAGTTCGTAAGTCAAGAGTTCGATGAGGACGGCGGTCTTCGTGGCGGCGACGACCTGGTCGGTGGCGCCGGGCACGGAGACGTAGAGGGCGTCGAAGTCCGACAAGGGCTGGCCGGCGTCGAAGTCGCCGCCGATGCTGCGGAACAAATCCGCGAACAGCAACAGGTCGGAGTCCAGCGATGAGGCGCCCGCTCCGACGCCGGTGGTCTTGGTCAACGCGGCGATGGCGCGTTCCTCGACCGGATGCCCCGCCCACGCCGCAGCCAGCCAGGCCGGGTCGAGGCGTTGGAGGAACTCCGCCGAGGATGCGGGTGGTTTCTCGGTCGGTGCGTCGATGATCAGGTGGAGCAGGCCGCGTTGGAGGACGTCGTAGAAGCGGTGATCGGTTTTCGCGAGTTTGTGCAGGGCGGCGCGGAGCTGGGTGGCGGGCATGCGCCACATGTTCAGCCGCGTCTCGAACGGGAACACCCCGATCCGGTCTGGCGACAGTCCCAGCTCTTCCAGGGCGTCGGCCCATTCGTGGGCGTCGGTGTCGGCGTCGGGGCCGCCTTTCGCCGCCAGGAAGATCACCAACGGCCGTGATCCCGCAGCGCCGTGCTGTTGCTGGTTGTAGGCGGTCCAGGTGATTTCGGCCCAGCTGGCTGAGCAGCGCACCAGCATCGTGGTCTTCCCGGCGCCGGTCTCGGCCAGGCAGACGGCGTGAAGGGCGATCGCGGGCATCGGGACCTGTAACCACGGCGCGGCGCGCCGCCGCAGAGTGTCAGTGAGCAGGTCCGGTTGAGCGCGGACAGTGTCATAACAGGGGCCGAGGACAACCGAGCGTGTGCCGGTGCGGTCGGTGTGGGCCAGCGGGATGCGCTCGCGGCGGGGCGCGGCGGGCCGCCGCACCGGCGCGGATGTGTAGCTGGCGGCGGACGTGACGTTCCCCGGCGGCCTGGGCGACACCGGACCGCATCCGCTTGGTGTAGAAGTGCCACCACACCCAGGACGTGATCGCCACCAGAGGGGCGGTCGCCGCGGCGGAGTCGATCCCAGCGGGCAGGTAGTGCCCGTCCCATGCCTGACGCACCGCCGAGGCCGTCAGCTCCAGGCCCCACCAGGGCAGCATGCCGACGATCGGCCCGGCCAGCGCCGCAGCGGCCACGACGACCAGGGCGAGGTTGCGCAGCCGGCGCGGTTCCCAGCCGCGGGCCCACGCCCACAACACCAGCACATGCCCGACCACCGTGGCGGGCACCACGACCGCCGCGACCGCCACGAACACCTGACCCACCGTCACCGAACCGAACAACGGGATATCCGGAAGGTCCGGGGCCCGCGCCGCGAGCACCTTCGCGAGGTCACTCATCGCTACTCGTCGTTCGGGTGCGCTTGAGTTCGGTGAACTCCGGGTGCGCGATCAACGTCGCGACCGCATCGAAGATCGCCGCGCCACGTGCAGTGTCGGGGACGGTGGTGAGAACCGGTCCGAAGATCCCCGTCCCGCCGATCCGCACGATCGGGGTGCCGACGTCGTCGCCGACCCCGTCGAGGGCGGCGTGGTGGCTGGCGATCACCGCTTCGTCCCAGACCTGGTCGTCCGCGGCGCCGTAGAGGGTCATGGCGTCGAGGGCGGCGAGTGTGTCGCGTAGGACGGTGTCGCGGGGACGTTCCCGCAGGTCGTGATAGCGGTGACCGAACTCGTAGAAGTAACGGTGACGGTGCTCGGGCCCGCGGGTCGCGGCGATCGCTTCCGCGACCCGGACCGGGCGCCACGCACTCTCATAACCCCGCGTCAGCTCCAGCGGATCGGCCGGGTCCTGATTGAGGATCGCAAGGGACATCGTCCGGAAGTCCAGGTCGAGAGGGCGGGCGCGGGCGACGTCTCGTAGCCACTGGGACGTGACCCACGCATACGGGCACACCGGATCGATGTAGGCGGTCACGGTGATCCGGTCTTCAGTCGAAAGTTTCATCGGGCGCATCCTGATTTTTTCTAGCCATGTTGTTGTTGAGGGTCGCGGGTCGCGCCAGCGGGCCAGCTAGTCTCCAAAGGTCATCTTTTTCAATTCTTGCGATACCTGGACGAGGAAGTAGACGGCGTCGGCGGCGGCAGTCTCGCTATCATTGTGGCCGTAGAGTAGATCAAGTAGCGCAGGACTCGGCGCCGCCGCGTCTTGCGAGCTGAGTGGCGGCGTGAAGCTGGTGGCGTAGTACACGACTGCCGCGAACTCGCGGGGCGCGGGCGTCGGACCGTACGTTTCGAGGAACTGGTTCAGGACGCCACTTATCCGGAGAAGTCCCTCGATGACTTCAAATAGTCGTTTCTCGTAGTCGCATGAGACTCTGAACTGGCCCTCTGGGCTGTCGGCCTGGTCGAACAGTTTAGCGATATCGCCGTTGTCTGATATGTCGATCTCAACGCCGGGGATGGTGTCGACAAGACGGTTGCGCAGGGTGTCGCTATGGCTGATCGCCCAGCGCCTCTGCCGGTAGTCAATGAGTCGGAGAATCCCGAACACGATGATCGCCAGGGCCGCGCAGAGCTGCCCGACGCTGCTCGCGATGAAGTTGGCGGTATTGATCGCAGAGATAGCGGCGTCAGGCGGCTGAAGCGAATTGTGCGTGATGACAACGAGCCGCGAAACCGATGCTAGCGCAAAGAGCGTGCAACCCAGCCCCAGGAGTGAACACGCCCCAGCGAGAGCTTTGGTGGATTTACGAGCGAGCGCGAACGCGAAACTGGCAATGCTCGCGGTCGTCCAGATGAACCAGGCTCCACCGATGAAGTAGGAGAGGACTATTGTCGGGTACCCGTTACCCGGGTTCATGATGGTGTGCGACCGCAGCTCGACCGGGGTAATGAGCTGTAACAGCAGCATCGTTGCGACAACGACCGCCGCTGCGCGGGGGACCAAGCGAATGAGTCGATCATTCCGGTAGCGCAAACTAGAGAAATAAGCGGCCAGTAATCCCAGACCGAATGTGATCAGCCCGTTGAAGACGATCTTTCCAGCGCCCACCCAGGAGACGCTGTCGATGGCGGCACTCACCTGTGGGAAGCTGAGGATATTGCCTACTGCCACGAACCAGACGCTGATGCCGAGCCATGCGGCCTGCTTCCGGATCACTCGGGGGATATCCGGGCCTGGCCGATAGTAGTCGTAGGTCTTGATAGAAGCCGTGACGACCAGAACGATGATAAGGAAAATTTGGATGAGTCGAGCTATTTCCATCGGGACCCCATCAGGGTGTAGGTGAGGTCCGCGAGAACGGGATCGTCACTGACCTGGAGATAGCTGGGACGGCTCCGTTTGGTCCACGAACTGAGAATGAGACCGCCTGCGTCGGCCTCGGTCTCCATCTCGTTCAGCCGAGCAATTTTCGCTTGCTCAGCCGGACTGGAGTGTGATGGCAGAGCGATCCTGGTCCGACTGCAGATGAACCGGGTTTTTTCCGTGGCGGGATCATTCAGGTGATCCCGCCATATGTGGACGAGTTCGTGGCCAAGGATGTAGTCCTGGTGGCGACAGATAGTGGCACCCTGGACCATGATCTTGTAGCTTTTCTCCGTCGAATCATAGATAACGGCTCCGGTCCCCGACGAAGTCGCCACCGGAATCCGCTGTGTCACGATGGGAACCCCAAGTACCTCAGCCATTCGTTCCTGCAGCGCATCCATGCAAAACGGAATCCTCATGCCAGTCTCGGCGAGCAGTCGAAAGAGGCTGGCATCCAGCGGCTCGCTGGTCCGCTGCTCGATCCCAGTGGCGCCGTCGTGAGTCACGCCCCCCCCCCAGCCATTTTCGACAAATTCTTCCTTTTCCACTGGGGGAGCAGTCGATATCTACCGAGCACGAGGGTTCCTCTCGATCTCTTCCCCCGACTAAAGGTGAATGAACGTCCTAGACTGAGGGCTACTCAGGAGCGGCAGCCGGGCGTGAAGCTGTGTCACCGCCAAGAACCACCTGCGTCAACGCACGATTAAAAGCCGCCTGCTGGGCCGGGCTGAGCTGTGAGGCTTTCGCGGCCACATGCTCGATATGCGCTTCCCGTAACGCGACTTCCAACTCGATCTGGGCTGTTTCCTGCTCGACAGCGGCTGCATCGTTGAAGAAGAACGCCGGGCTCACGCCGAACAGGTCGGCCAGCGATTGGATCACCTTCGCCGACGGATTCGCGGTGGCCCCTGAGCGCATCTCGGAGAAGTATGCGGGAGACATCGCAGCGCCAGTGGCTGTGATGGCGTTCACCGCCGCCTGCGCAGACCAGGCCGACCCGTCCGGCTGGATCGTCTTCGCCTGGAGGTAGCGCAGCTTCTCCGCGAAGCTCGATCCCGCCGTCGGCGGCTCGATCGGCTCCTGCTTCTTCCTGGCCATCCCCGCAACCTTTCCCTCGCCCAACCACCCAGTCGTTCGACAGGGTGAAGTGCTGATGCTATCGTGTTTCCACAGTAGCATATAGTTCGGTATATCGAATACTGAGTGGAGGCGGGGCATGCAGCGACAGTGGCTGGGCGATGACGGAACGCTAGCGGCGAAGTATGCGCTGCGTCCGCCACTCGCGCACCGAGAGTGAGCATGGCACGTCGGCTTCCGCCACCGTCACCGCCACCGCCCAGCCCCAGCGACAGCGGCGACAGCCGCACCTTGTCGCTGCCGGCCCCAGTCGGTGCAGTACTCCGGTTTCCCGTCTGTCTCCGGCTGCGATCGGCCGGTCTGATGTCACGACGCAGCAGCCCCGGTCCCGCCGAGTGCGTCTCTCCGTGGCTGGTAGCGCCAGGACTCGGTCCCAGGGACACGGCGGCCGACAGCGCAGAACCTCGGGATGAGCTTGGGACCGCATCCGTGCACGTCATTACCTCGCGGCGCCCACGACCGGACCGTCCAGCAGCGCAGCGTGGAGGGGCTGACCGGCACTACTGCTCTGCTGCGCCCGATCCTGGTGACCATGTTGAGTTAGCGTCGCCGCAGGTCAGGTTCGACGAAGCGTTCCCAGCGGCGGCGCCGCCGCGGCGGCGGCCTCTCGACCGTGTCCCGGCGGAGCCGTCGTTCGCCCGTGCGGTGCGTTCGGTGGAGCCCGTGTCGGATGTGGAGGCGTCGGCGTTCGCTGCCCGCTTCGCCTGCGATTTCCAGTCGTTCGACGAGGACGTGCCGTGGCGCCGCGCTGAGGTCCTGCGCGAAGTTCTCGCGGATGCGCAGGCGTGTACGTGGGGCTGGGCCGGCGCGGGCCGTCAGCGTGCGGATGCGCCGTTGCCGGGCCGGTTGTATCGCCGGTCGGACACGGTGGTGTTCGTCGAGGTCGTCGTCCGCGCCACGCCGTATGTCCGCGTCGACACCACCGGCGGTGTGCCTGTCGATGTCGATGGTCCGGAGGTCGGGGAGGTGGCGGCGGTGCCGGGGATGGTCGGCCGCTCTTGCGCGCCGCCGGAGACGGACGCGGCCTGGGCCGCGGGTGAGGCGTGCTGGGTGCGGATGACGGTGCCCGTCACACGCGCTCCGGAGGACGGCCGTCTGGTCGTCGATCCCGGTCTGCTCACCGGTCCCACCGCTGACGAAACAGGCGGTGGTCGTTGATGTCGTCGAGTAATCACGTGTCGTCGTCGCCGGAGGCGGCGGAGTCGGGCGGGACGCCGTCGTGGTTGACCGGAGATGCTGCGGCGTGGGCGGTTCCCGGTACGCCGCCCGCGGCCGAGACGCCGGCGCGGAGCATCGGTTCCTGAGGATCCGGGCGAGCGGTCGGCGCGCCCGGCGGTCGAGCCGCTGGAACCGGTGGCGGCACCGCCGGCGGCGGCGTTCTGGAGCACCGACACCGGCGGCGAGGCCGGTGATGGCTCCGCACCTGGAGCACCCGGGTTTTCCGATGGTGGTGCGTTCGCTGATGTGGTGCGCCCGAAGCTCGCGGCGCCGACACACGGCTGGCGCGCCGCCGTCTACGCGCTCACGGCTGGGCGGTGGAATCCGGGCCTGTCCGAGGCCGAGCTGCGGTTGAAGGACCAGGTGCGGCGGGTCACGACACCGTTGTCCGGGCCGTTCTCCGTCGCGGTCGGCAGCATCAAAGGTGGTGTCGGGAAGACGACGTGTACCGGTGTGCTGGGTCTGGCGATGGCCGAGTACCGCGGGGATCGGGTCATCGCGATCGACGCGAACCCGGACGCGGGGACGCTCGGGGATCGCCTGGTCGGGGAGGCCCAGGCTGGGCGGCGGACGGTGCGGGACCTGCTGCGGGATCTGGATCAGGTCCGTACTTCTACGCAGCTGTCGGGCTACACCCACCTCGCCGGACGTCTACGCGTGCTCACCTCGGAGCAGGCCCCGGAGTTGTCGGAGATGTTCTCCGAGCGCGACTACGAACGCGTCCTGCGGCTGCTCTCGATCTACCACGAGCTGCTGCTCACCGACTGCGGGACCGGCCTGGTGCACTCGGCGATGCAGGGCACGCTGCGCCACGCCGACTCCCTGGTCGTGGTCGGCGCCCCGACGAAAGACGGCGCGTCACGGGCTGCGCGGACGCTGCAGTGGCTCGCCACCCACCAGGACGACCAGGGCCGGTTTCCGTATCGGGACCTGGTCCGTGACGCCGTCGTCGTCCTGTCCTGTGATCGCCAGTCACGGTATGTCGATGACACCGTCATCCGCGACTACTTCGCCTCCAGGGTGCGGGCGGTGGTCGAACTGCCCGCCGACCCACACCTCGCCACGGGCGACATCATCGACCTCGACGCCCTGGCCCCCGCGACGCGGGATGCGGTCCTCGAACTCGCCGCGGTGGTCGCCGACGGTTTCCAGCACCGCACCCACGGTCTGGCTTCCCACGGTTTCCGCGCCGACCACCGACGCCGACCGTCAGGCCGGTATGCGGTGATCGGCTCCGGGCTGGTCACCGCCGTGGTGGGAGCGGTGACGTCGCTGGCGGTCGCGTTCGCTCCGGCCGCGCCTGTCCCGGCGGACGCACGAGTCGAGTGCAGCTGGCGCATCACCGCGGTGCACGTCCTGGCCGAACTCGACGGCGATCGTTCCGAGCGGGCGCAGATGTGGCGGGAGGCGTTGACCAGCGTCGGCGCCGACCAGACCGGCTTCATCCCCGCCACCTGCTACCAGGCCGGGAACCACCCGGATGATCATGAAAACGGATCCACCGAACATCCAGCACAGACCGGACAGGTCGGGCAGGACGCACAGGGCCCGGCCGGTTCTTCCCCGCTGCCGTCCGGGCCCGGCCAGGGCGACACCGCAGGTGAGATGTTCGGCTGGGGCGCCCCGGACGTCGTCGACGACTTCACCGGCACCACGCTCGGACCGGGATGGAACGCCTACGACGGCCCCGGGCATGCCGGGAACGGTGTCCGTTCCCCGGCTGCGGCGACCGTCGCCGGCGGTGTCCTCACCATCGACGGCACCGGGGACGGCACGACCGCCGGCCTGGCCTGGACCGCGCACTCCCAGAAATACGGACGGTGGGAAGTGCGGATGCGCGCCCCGACCGGCTCCCCCTCCTACAACGCGCTGGCCCTGTTGTGGCCGACCGAGGAGAACTTCCCGATCGGTGGGGAGATCGACTTCGCCGAGATCATGGATCCGTCCCGGGACAAGATCGAGTTGTTCCTGCACTACGGCGCGGACAACTCCCAGGTCCACGGCGAACTCCAGATCGACGCCACCCGGTGGCACAACTACGCGGTCGAGTGGACACCCGGCGGTGTGACCGCGTTCGTCGACGGCCGCGAATGGTGGAAAACCACCGACACCTCGATCTTGCCGCCCGGCCCGATGCACCTCTGTTTGCAGCTGGACTGGTTCCCGCGCGGGGACGGCGAGTCCGGGCGGATGCAGGTCGACTGGGTCAAGCAGTGGGGCCTCGCCGCAGGTGAGGGCTCGTCCACGACCTCCGGCGGCAGCGCCGGCTCGACCGATGCGGATTCGTCGACCTCGATCACCGACGAGATCAACAACAACACCGGCAGGTCCTAGCCGCACCTGACCTACCGCACCCGCTCGTGCTCCTCGGCCCCCTGCTGACCTGCTGACCTGGAGGTTTTCCCCGCATGTCCCCGCTACCGCGTCCGCGTCGGCGACGGTCGTCTCGTGCGGCGCGGCCGTCGTGGGCCGACCACGTCCCCCGCCGCCGCCTGTCCGACCGTCTGCCTGCCCGGGTGTCGGCGCCGCCGTCGGTGGTGGTGCGTCGGTCCGCGGTCGCGGTCCTGACCGCGACCGCGCTACTCGGCGCCGGTGCCTACACCGCCACCGCCCTCACCACCGACCCGGGGCAGGGCCGGTGACGGTGCTCGGGCTGACCGCGACCGGAGCTTGCGATAATCGCAAGGCCGCACGTCAGCACGCCGCAGCGACCGCGACACGAGCGCAGGCCCGGACGCTGCTCACCCACCTCACCCTGTCCGACGACCCAGCCGACCGAGCTCTGGCCGGGCAGATCACCGATCTCGGGTTCCGGCCCGCGACCGAGTCGGTCGAGTGGCGGCAGCAGGCCGTGGACGTCTCCGACCAGCTCCACCACCTCAACAGCGCCGATCCGCAGGTCCAGGAGGTCGGTGTGCGCCTCGCCGCGGCCGGGCGCGGCCCGACACCGGCCGACCTGATGACGCCGCCACCCGCAGCCGATCTCGTCGACGACACCGCCGCCGGCGCCGGCGCCGATGCCGCGGTCGGCGCACTGGACCAGGCCCGCTCCGCAGTCACCACACCAGCCACAGCAGCGGCACCGCCAGACCGGGCGGAGCAGCCGCGGGCTGCGGCGCCGCCGGTCCCCGCAGCCTGCACCGACCAGCACCGCACGGCCCCGCCACCGGCCCCGCCACCGGCCCCGCCTCCGGCGGCGCCGGGACAACCGCCCGCGGAGAAAAAGCCGACCGGTGAACCAGCGGCACCGGCCGCTACCGCCGCGATGCCCACAGCAGCCTCACCGCCCACGACAACACCAACACCAGCACCGACGCCCAGCGCCGACCCCCGCCCCAACCCCGGCAACGGTGAGAAGACGGGCGCGCGCACCACCGGTAGCGGCCGGGACGACGACAACCAGGTCGCGACCGATCCCGCACCGATCAGCGCGGCACCGACCCCAGCGTCCTCGTCGGCGAACCGTGTGGTCACCGACGTGCAGACCAGCCCAGGACAAACACCGTCAGCGGAGGACGTTGCGACCGCGCGAGCGGCGATCGGCATGGTCACCGACCTGCTCACCGCGATCCGCGCCGACGGCAGCGGCGACGCCACACAGGTCGGCGTCACCGTCCTCGACGCCCTGGATCGTGACCGGCTCGCCGCGCTGGGCGCCGACCCCGCCGACCTGGCCGCCCTCGACCAGCTCCGTACCACTACTACCGACACCACCAACGGCAGCAGCAGCAGCAGCGGTAGCAGCGGCGGCAGCACCGACGGCGACGGCGCCGCTGGTGGCGCCGCAGGTGGTGGGGCGGTGTCGTCGAGTGCGGGAGCGGTGTCGGCGGGCATCGAGAAGCTGACCGCGCAGGCCCGCGCCGCAGCCGAGGTCGACCCGGTCGCCCAGGACCTCCTCGACGCCCTCGACCGCCCCAGCACCAGCACCGGTGCCGGCACCGGTGTGAAGGGCAGCCGCACGACCAGCACCGACAGCGGCACCGGTGCCGCCGGGAACGACACCACCGGAGACGCCGCTGCTGGTGAGCGGGCCGAGGACGGCGTGGCCGCTACCGATGACCACGCCGCTCGTGGCGGCGCTGCTGGTGAGCAGCCGCGTAGGGCCGGGGTGGGGGCCGAGCCGCCGCCGGTGACAGACGGAGGAGTCGCAACCTCGGCGGCGGGCTCGACCTGGGACAAGCTAGCCCACTGCGAGTCCGGCGGGAACTGGAGCACCAACACGGGCAACGGCTACGCCGGCGGCCTGCAATTTTCCCCGTCGACCTGGCGGGCGTTCGGCGGCGAAGGCGAAGCGCACGAGGCCAGCCGGGAAGAGCAGATCGAGGTCGCCAAACGCGTGCAGGCCGTGCAGGGCTGGGCGGCGTGGCCGGCCTGTTCGAAGCGACTCGGGCTCCGATGACCGCCGCCACCCACTCGACCGACGACACCGACGGCACCGACGGCACCGACGACCGCGCCGTGGAAGGTCCCGGCCTGCCCGCGTCCGGTTCGGCTGCGCGGCCGCGGTCGGTCCCGCAGCTGTGTCACCTGCTCGGTACCGCCGCCCGCCGCGGCGCCGTCGGGGCGGGCCTGGATGCAACGGATGTGGAGATGATCGTGGATTTGACCGCCGTCGCCGCGGCCCGTACCGCCCGCGCCGGTAGTCCTACCGACACGCTCGCCCTGGCTGAGCAGATGGGCGCCACGGTCGCCGCCGTGACAGCCCGGGCCCGGCAGGTGTGGCCCGACCACGTCGGGGCGGCGGACTGGACACCGTTCGGCGCGGTCATCCCCGTGCTGGCCGGGTCCCCCGCCGCGGGGCATCGACGGTCGCCGCGGCGATCACCGACATCGCCCCACCAGACAAACGCTGCTGCCTGCTCATCGACGCCGACGATCCGGCCCGGTCCGGTCTCGCTCAGGCCGCCGGCGCGGACGGGCCGTGGACCCGCCCGGTCACCGACCAGGTCCAGGTCCGCTACAGCTGGCGCGGGGGCCGTCCCGGCACCGGTGCGCTGCTGGCCCGCCTCGACACCACGCTCCCCGGTGTGACACCGGGGATGGTGCCCGCGCCGCCGGACTGGCTCCCGTCCCCGCCGCCGCGACCGCTGCACGTCACCGTCGCTGATCTGGGCAACGGCGGCTGGCGGGCCGCAGCGTCGGTGACCTCCGGTGCCGGAGGCTGGCTACGCGGCGGGGAGCCGATGCCGCGCCCGGTGCTGGTCGTGCGCGCTACGCGGCCGTCGCTGCGCGCCGCCGAGCAGGTCCTGGCCCGCCACGACACCTGGGTACAGGCCGGTGTCGCGGCACCGGTGTGCGCGCTGGTCGTCAACGGCGCCAAACGCTGGCCGGTCGGGATCGACGGCGCCACCGGGCCACGACTGTCGACGCTGCTCGATGACGCGGTGTTCATCCCACCGAACGCCGCGGTCGAAGCCGACGGTGTCACTCCCGACCTGCTACCGGACAAAGTCACCGACGCACTCCGACCGCTGCTTGCCTCCTGGGGCGTGATCGACCTCCTGGCCGGGTCGGCCGCCGCCCGCGACACCCCAGGACCAGGCCGAGGACCAGGCCCGTGACCAGCACACCGCCGTTGACAGCTGGTTCCCGCCGTGTCCGTGTCCGTGTTCGCTGCGCTGAGGAGCACCCCGTGTTGAGAACTATTTCCGATAATGCTGTGTGGTTCAGTGCCGGCCGGTTCGGCGCCGGGTGGTTCGGTGCTGGGCTTCCGGGTCAGCAGCCGCCGCCTGCGCCGCCGCCGGCCGGGCAGGAACAAGGCCTGCCGCAGCTGCCGACGGTGGTACCGAGGCCGTTGCCCGGCCGGTTCGGTGACACCGCCGACTACCTCGGCGGTGTCATCATGTCGCTGGCCGGCTGGTCGGTGCCGGTCCTGTTCTTCCTCGGTGTCCTGACCATCGGCGCCGGACGACTGTGGGGCAATCGGATCGCGGCGACGATCGGTGCCGGGATGGTCGGCACCTCGGTCTTGGCCGGTGTGCTCTGGGCGTCCGGCCAGAACCTGCTGAAGACGATCGCGACCGGGGACTTCGGATGACCACTCCGTCTACGCCGCCGGTGGTGCGGGAGCCGAACCGGCGCCGCGGCTACGCGATCGCCGCCGGAGTCGGCGTCCTGGCGACACTGCTGGTCGCCGGCCTGGTCTACACGATCATGGGCTGGCTCGGCGGACGCGACGAACCCGCACCGGCTCCCGCCGCTCCACCCGCGGCGGCAGGCGTGGAGGCCCGGGAGTGGGCCTCGGAACAGGAACTCGCTGCCGCGCCGATGCTGGCGCTTCCCGCGGCCGCTGGTCAGCCACACACGTTGACCACCGAGACGGCTGGACCGCCGATCACGCTGCCTCCGGCGGGGCGCACGGTCGGCGTGTGGGTGCCCGACAGCTTCCCCGCAACACCGGAGGGCGCGGTCGCGCAGCTGGTCGCGATGACCCAGGCCGGGATGCTCAGCGGGGACCCAGCCGACTACGCGCGTGCGTTCGACTCGATCGTCGAGCCCGGCTCCGCCGAGCCCGGAACCCAGGCATGGTTGGCCCTGGTGTTGACAGACTTCCGGAAGAAGGCCGGATTGCCCGCGCACGGGCCCTATCCCGGGATGTCGATGACGTGGACACCGCGGGCGGCCCTGATCAAGGGCACGGTCGGGGACCGATTCGTCGTGGCGTGTGTGCTGGGCGAGTACAGCGCCGATTACATCGGCCAGGTCACCAGCGCCGGGGTCGCAGACTGCCAAGCGATGCGCCGCGTCGCACACCCCGCGGTGAGCAGTGGCGCATCGTCACAGGCCAACGCCCGGCGATCCCACCGTCACCGTGGCCCGGGACCGCTGAAGCGGTCGCCGCCGGATACCGAGACCTGATCCGATGACCGCCGACGTGCTCGGACGGACCGGGTGGGCGACCCAACCACCGCCGACCCCGCCACCGCCTGAACCTGCTCCGCCGGAGACCGGTGAAGCGAGTCTGAGCGACGCGCTGCTCGGGATCGCCGCGAACCCGGCGGACACCATGTCCACCGCCATCAGCGGCTACGTCAAGGCCGGTGTCGTCGGTGTCCTGGAGTCGGTGTGGACGGCCGGTCTGGCGATGCTGCCGCGACACCCCTCGCCCTAATCGACCATCTGACGCGGTTCGATCTGGTTGC
>NZ_JAHLJA010000185.1:0-45709 GCF_020496245.1 Pseudonocardia sp. ICBG601
GGGGTCAAGGCCCCCCGACCCGTCCCCCGAATCCGGGACAGTGCTGACCTGCGGTGCTCCGGCCGGGTCGGCCGGGGCCGCGGGATGCTGTGACGGCCCGCGCGAGGCGTCACACGGACGCCTCGACGTCCCGATACACCGCATCACGCGCCGCGGAGAACGCCGCGTCGGCCTCGGCCAACGTCGACGGACCGCGGTAGCCGGCCGGCGGGTGCAGACTCACCGCGAACCGGTCCGGGACCGGCCGACCCCGCCCGTCCCGCCGCTGACGCCGACGCCCAGTGCCTGGGTCGGTACCGCCGTCATGGACGGTCAGGAACCCGATCTCAACCAACTCACCCAGGATCGGGGCCAGCTTGTCCGCCCGCCCGACACCGACGTGATAGGCCAGACGTTCCCGATCCAGCACCGGCGCCGCATCCCCGACCGGGCCCATCGTGGCCATATCAGCCAGGACCTCCGCCGCCGCCCGCGCCACCGCAGACACCCCGCTGTAATGCACCCACCGCGGCGACAACCCGACCGACGTCGCCGACGCCACACCCACCGTGAACCGCTCGCGGGCGCCGTCCGCCGCACGGCACGGCAGCACCGTCCGAAAAGTTCCCACCGCTCATCGCGCACCCGCCACAACCGAAACCCGCAGGTCAGCAGGCATAGACGGCCGGTAGCCGGGGTAGCCGGGGTAGCCAATCATGGGTACAGTTCTCCATCTCAGCCTTCACGGCTGTTTGTTGTTGGACGACTTGCGGCGCCTTTACTGGCTAGGGATGGGGCGCCGTTTGTCGCATTCAGACACTGATACTCGTCACATCGTCCTCGCGGGACCTTTCTCCCCCGGGACCTTTCTCCCCAAGGCCCTGCGGACGGTCATCCGTGCCGCACCCGAACGCTCAGCCAACGTCCGCTCCGAACCCGGTGTCACGACCAACGCACCGGACAACGCCGCGAGCCGTCCCGTTCGATCTCCTTAGCCTGATGCCACAGCATCGAAATCTCATCCAGAGAGGCCCGGCCCAGGACGACCTGCGCGGCAGCACCCAGCGCCGCCTCACGCTCGACGGCCTTATCCGGCCCGGCATACCGGGACATGATCACAGCGAACGCAGCATCGACCCGCGCGGCCTGCTCATCAGAAAGCCCGACAGCGTCTGCGCCGAGCCACTCAGCAACATCAGATCGCATCAACACCCGCACCTCCCCCGGAGAACCGCCCGACAACCAGACGGTATCGGAAGATACCGCCCGAGGGATGGTGCGACACGCCAGCGCAGAACATCGTCATCGACAAGCCCGCTGTAGCGCCGCCGCGCGCTGCGCGGTGATCGTGAGCTGGTAGCGGGTGGCGATCCGGGTGAAGTCGTGGGCGTAGGCGCACGCGTCGACCGCAGGCATCCAGTGTTCCGGGCCGTGGTCGGACTTGGACCGGTTGATCGCCGCGGTCGTGGCGCGCAGGTTGTCCGGATCGTTCGCGAAACGCGTCCCGCTGCTGGTCGGTCCAGGCGTGCGCACCGCTGCGGTGCGCCAGCGCGAGAGGGATGACGTGGTCGACGTCGAGGTCACGGGTCGGGCCGGTCACGGTCTGCCCGCTGTACGGGTCATACAGCGTTCCCGCGGTGACGTCACAGCCGTTCTTGACCGTGGTATCGACCAGGTCGCGGGCCAGGACCGCGTCGCGGACGTCGCAGCCCGGCCCGACCGCCGGGGCCCACCCGGGCCCGAACGCCTCGCGGCGGTAGTCCCGGCCGTGCCGGTCGGGGGCGATCCGGAGCGCCGACAGGTCGACCGGGCCGGACGCAGTCACCATCTCCGACGGCACCGTTGTGGAGGTCGTCGCCGACGTTCCGGCGTCGGCGACCGCGGTCTCTTCGCGGAAGGCCCAGATCTCGACCAACACGAACACCGCCGCGGCGAGCACCGTGAACAGCACAGTCCAGGTCCGGGTCACCGCCACGATCCTTCCCTACCGTCTGTCCCGTTCGACACCGGATGGGCGAGATGTCCGCCCCGGGAGCGTGGCTCGTTGCCGGCGGCCTGGTAGCGGCCCCGCGCGACCCGGGTGATCCGGCCGTAACCGATCAACACGTCCAGGGCGTCATGCACCGCGGCTTTCGATGCGGTCGCCGCGTCGACGAGTTTCCGGTCGTACGTATACCGGCCGCGATCAGGGCCAGGACTTCGGCCTGCACCGGGGACAACACCACCTCTGCCGGTTCCACCGCGGCGGCAGCCTCCCGCCGGCCTCGACGCCGCGACTGCCCCAGGGCGCCCGGCGAGCCCCCCGACCGGCCGCGACGACGAGGGCCCCTGCTCCACCAGCGACGCTGTCGTCGTCGCCGAGAGTGTGGGTGGCGCCCAGGCCGCCGACCTGCCAACGGCCGTTCACGGGCGGGCCGAGCACGCTGGTGACCGCTGCTTCGTCGAGTGGATGCAACTCCGGCTGGGCGAAGTAGCGGTCGAACGCGGTCGAGGTCGTCTCCGGCGGCGGGGCCTGCCCGGTGCGGGCCAACTCGGCGGCGTCGGCCTCCGACGGCAGCCAGTCCCAGCGGACCGGCGCCGCCCGGTGGGCGTGCACGGCCATGCCCGGTTCGGGGCGGTCGGTGGGCTCCCCGTCGGCGTCCGCGGCCAGCGGGAGCTCGTTCGGGTCGAACAACAGACCCGGGACCAGGTCCGATGACGACTTCGAGTTCGTCCGGAACGCGATCACCTGCGAGGCGAACGCCGACCGGGCGTGGTCCGATCCCCATTCGGCCTGGCCTTGGGACTGGTTGAGACCGACCAGCCAGATCCCCAGGGCGCGGACGGTGTTGACCGTCTCGGTCCAGGTCTTGGCGACCTTCGGATCGTGCGCAATCAGCGAGTACTCGTCGTGCAGGAACATCCACCCGGGTACCTGCTGGCTGGGTAGGAGCAGGTCCGCGCGGAGTTCGGCGGCGATCTGGGCGCGGGCGGCGAGGATCGCCCGCACCAGGCCCGGCAAGGCGAGGACGTTCTGGCGGCCGATGATCGCGATCCGGGCCCGTTCGGCCAACGCGGTCGAGGAATTCCCTTTCGGGTCGGCGGTAGAGCAGGTTCAACACACCGGTGGACAGGGCGGCAGTGGTGAGCACGTTCGTCGCGCCGGACTTCCCGCCGCCGGGCGAGCCGACGATCATCGTCGGGACGGTCCGGACGACCGCCACATGGTCACGTCGACGTCCCCGGTTCCGTCCGTGGAGCGGGCGACACCGCGGATGACGCCGTCGTCGACTCGCGGTGTGGTGAAGTAGCGGGTTTGCGCGGTCGGGTCGGTGTGGATGAGCGCCATCCGCCCGTACTGGGCGCCCTGGCCTTTCTTCGGTGGTTTGAACACCACCGACGTCGACGGCTCGCCCATCCCGGAGGCCAGCAGCGCCCGGTGCGCGATCAGGTCGTGGTAGGTGTGTCGGCCGCGACGCAGCACCACATCGAAAGTGACCGTGAACTCACCATCGACCCGGTTCGTCAACCGGGAACCGGGCAGCTTCCCGTCCTTGCCGCCGTTGGTCTCCGCCCACGCCCGGCAGTACGGATCGCACTCCGGGTCCGGTGTCGCGGGCGCAGGCAGCACCGGCGCGGTCAACGCCGCGACGCGCGGCCCGATCGGATGGGCCCGCCACCAGCGGGCACCCAGCGCGGTCGTCCCTACTACGGCAGCCGCGCCGAGCAGCGGTGACGGCCCGGCAGCAGCAAGCTGATACGCCAGCACTGAGGCGCCCGCGCCACCGGCGGCCAGCTCAGGCCACCACCGGCCCAGCACCGCTCGGCTCAGCACCGACCGGTAACGGGCCGCGACCACCGCCGCCGCACCCACCGGCACCACCGCCGCCGGGGCGGCCAGCACACCGGGCCGACATCGGCCACCGCCGACGCGGCCGCGCCGAGCCAGTGCCCACCCATCCCGACCGCACCACCGACCGCCGCCGGGACCCACGGCCACCGACGACGCCGGTTCCGATCCGCCACCAGGACCCGCCGGGCGTTCTCGACCCGATCATCCCCACCAGCCGTGGCGTCGTCCGGGTCGACACCGGCCGGGACGACCGTGCTCGTCACCCGCGACCAGAACACCGAAACCACACCTGGTGTCGACGGCTCGTCAACACCACCGTCGCCGGTCTTCTGTCGGGCCTGCGCACGCGCCTCGGCCCGCTGCGCGGCGAGCCGAGCAGCATGTTCGAACCGGGTCTTCCGCGTCACTGCCGGGGCGGACTTCGTCGAATGGGCCATGCCCGGCCTCCCTTCCTGTTTTTCTGCTGGTCAGAACCGTGCTGATGGAGTCGCTGATGCGCCCGGAGCGCCCGCCCACACCCGTGGTGTGGGCGGGACTCGAAACTCACCAACCAGACGGTCAGCCGTGGCCCAGCGACGCCTTCGACGCCCGGGTAATCATGTTGTTCGAGGTCAGAGCGTCGCGGACGATCTGCCCGCCCACCCCGATCCGCTCCGCGGCAAGGGCGAGGTTGTCGATCACCGCGCCGACATGGGTGCCCGCCGAGTCGAGGCCGTCGAGGCCGGTCCAGCCATGACCTTCGAACTCGTCGACCAGGCCCCGGTGGGTGCCGAGCAGCTGTTCCAGATCCGAGGCCGCGTCCCGCAGCGCGGCCGCCGCGTACTCGTAGTTCCCGTCCCCGTCCAATGCCGCCATCCCGTCATCTCCACTCTGTTCTGTGTCTGTGTGTGTGCTGGTCAGGTGCCGATTCAGAGGACGGCGTGCGGGCCCGGCACGTACGGGGCCTGGTCGTAGGCGTCCCGACCGCGGTCGCCCTGGGCGCGCATCTGCTCGGCCAAACCCCGATACAGGCCCTCCGCGGCGTTCAACCCCGACAGCGAGTCGCCCAGCGGGCCGGTGACCTGGTCGCCCCAGCCATCCCCCGCCAGCCGATCGGTGAACGCCGCCAGCTGCGTCTGGTAGACGCCACACGCATCCGCTGCCGCGATCAGTCGTGCTACCGCTGCCTCATACATCCCATCGCCTCCAGAAGAAGAAGTGCCCGTGCCGGTGCTCGTGCCGATGCCCGGGCTGGTGTTGGTGGTGGTGTCCGGCGGCAGGTCTGCCGCCGGGGACGGACCGGGCGGAGAAGCCGACGCCGAGCCGGTCCCCGGCTCGGGATCAGCACCACGCACCTCGACACCCACACCGTCGGCGCCGTCAGAGCCGTCAGCGCTGCCCGGGGTGGGCAGACCGGGATCGTCGGTCGCGGTCGTGCCGGCGGCTCCCGACGCGCCGACCGCCGCCCGTGCGTGGCGGCGGCGGCCCCACGGCTGCGGGGACGAGGCGCCCGCAGGCCCAGCCACACCGCCGACCGCACCGCTACCGCTGGCGCCGCTGGTGCTGGTGGCTGGGTGCAGGCCGCGGGCCTGCGCC
Organism: Pseudonocardia sp. ICBG601; assembly: GCF_020496245.1. Taxonomy (NCBI): domain Bacteria; kingdom Bacillati; phylum Actinomycetota; class Actinomycetes; order Pseudonocardiales; family Pseudonocardiaceae; genus Pseudonocardia; species Pseudonocardia sp. ICBG601. The sequence goes on from NZ_JAHLJA010000185.1 coordinate 5,387, forward strand.
CAGCGGGCCCGCGCCCGATCCGCCCGCTCCAGACGCCGCTGCTGGACCGCACGCCACCGCTCATCCCGCCCGGGGCGGTCTCGTCGAACCACGCCCGCCGCCGTGCCGCCCGATGCTCGCCCCGGTGCTGCGCGGCCCGACACGCCTCCGCCCACCGCGAGGCCACCAGCAGCCCGAACGCACCGCGCCCGGTCGGACGACCCGACGCAGTGCGCGCCCCACCACCGGCCTCGTGACGCATCCGCGCCCGGGCCAGGCCCGGTGGTTCCTTGCCGTTGCTGTAAGCAGCGGTATCGGTACGGCCCTTCGTCACGAAGAACGCCACCACCACACACGTCAGGAAGAACGCCTCCACCAGCCACTCCTCTCTTCTCTAGCGTCGTATCGACTTGTGGCTAGATCGGTCATCAGGTCAGCGATGCCGCGAGAGCGGCGATGAAGGTGTCCGCCGCGCTGTAGAGGCGCGGGACACCGGCCAGGACGGTGCCGACCAGGGCGAGGGCGGCGACGACCAGCAGCGACTTCGTCCTGGTGGCGGCGGTGATGCCGGAGCCGCGCAGGCGGCTGTAGGCCCACAGTCCGGCTGCGGCGGCGACCGCGCCCACCGCGGACACCCCGACGAGCTGGGCGGTGGCCTGCCCGGCCCCGGTCAGCGCGCCCCCGGACAGGGCGGTGAACAGACCACCGAACCAGCCGGCCGAGGCGCCGCCGACACCGAACCCGCCGACCACGGCAAGGACCGCGGCGACCTTCTCCCAATCCACGCCCTTCCCAGGCACGTCCAGGTACACGAGGACGATCGCCAGGACCAGCGCCAGAGCGCCGAGCGTGAGCATCGAACTCGGAATGAACATCGACCACGACACAACGACACCGTCCTTTCAGAACGCGAGGGCGAGTAGAACGACCACGACAACCGTGATCACGAAGCCGGACGGCTTGTCCCGAACCACGTTCGACACCCAATCCAGCGGGAACACCACGACCAGGGCGGCCAGAGTCAGCGCCGAGTGCGCCGCCCTCACCAGCGGATTGCTGGACGTGGTCCAGTCCCCCGACCGGGAGTACGCCCAGGTCTGGGCGTACGAGGGTGGCTGCTCGTTCCACCGTGGGCGGGCCTCCACCACGTCGCTGACGATCTGGGCGATGCGCTGGTCCCACGGCGCCAACGGCTTCACCTGCGCGGGCTCCACCTGGCTGTCGGCCTGGTCCTCACCGACCGTGGACGAATCGGCATCCCCGTCGACGATGTAGAGGCCCGGCCGTTCCGGAGTGGTCTCGTCCTGGTGTTGGTCAGATGCGGGCTGCGCCACGACGACCACCTCCCAGCTGCTCCCGCTTACGGCACCGGCCACAGACCTGCGCCGCCCGGCCCGGCGGGATCTCGAACGACCGCGTACACACCACGCACCGCCCACGGACCTTCACCGCCGCTCACCACCTGCAGCCAGCACAGCGGCACGCCGCTGCTCGGCCCGAGCGGCCTGACGCTCCTTCGCCCGGACCGCCTTACGCGCCGCGACCTCCTGCGCGTCATGCAGCTCAACGAACAGGTCCGCGAGGTCATCGGCGATCCGATCCAGCCGACGTTCGATGTCCGGGGACAGCGTTGTGCGGATGGAAGTCATCGCCGGGATCGCCGCACGGACAGCGCTCAGCGCTGCTGCGGCACGGTCACCTGGAGTTCGTGCTCGCCCGTAAGCGGTCGCGAAGATGCTGCGCTGCGCCGTGATCCTGCGCAGCGCCGCGTAGGCGCTGCGCGCCTTCGCATCAGCTGCCGCGTGCGGCTGCTGCTCGACCTCGGCCTCAGTGCTCATGCTGCGACCGCCGGACGAACAGGCTCGGGCGCCGGGATCGTGGCGGCGTGGCGGTGCGCGATGCGCTGCTCACGCGTCGTACCGCCCCAGATGCCGTACTGGCCAGTCGCCGTCGCCCACTCCCGACACGCCACACGCACCGGGCAGCCGGTGCACACCAGCCGGGCCTGCAACACACCCAGCTCACTGACGGGAAAAACACCTCCGTGTCGACACCCAGGCAGTGACGGGCTGGATGGGACGACAGCTCTACAGGGACCGGAGCTACAGGTCCCGGATCATCGTCAAAGACAGGACTACGCTCGACCACGTGGGTCGCCTCCTCCTACTCAGGGGGTTACTCGCAGGGTCTCGGCGGGGACACAACCCGTCGAGACCCGACTATTTGGACTCCTAGCCGCCGCACCCAGAGTGCATAGAAGCGACATGCATTCGAGCATGACGTAGCGGTCGTCGGGCGTCAAGGGGTCGCTCCGGCAACCCTGCCTACGCGGCCCCCAAGCGGGGGCCTCGCCGCAGTCCCGGAGCCATGGAAGCAGGGAGGAGCAGACGTGACTGGAGACCGAGTCGACGCTCAACGCCACCTCGGCGAAGAGCTTCGGACACGACGGCACGCGGCTGGCCTGACCGGGCACGCACTCGCCGCAATAATCGGTCTCGACCAATCGCGAATCAGTAGAATCGAATTAGGGCGATTAAGAATATCCGAGTTCGAGCTACAGAGATGGCTCCAGGAAACATCAACGCCACCGGAGGTGTGTGCGCAGATAACGAGCATCGCCCAGCGGGCATGCGGAACGGTCGCATTATGGAGAAACGTTCCAGTTAGCGGCTGGAATATTCAGGCAAGAGATATTTCCGCCCTGGAAAGGGCCGCATCACGAGTTGCCGTGTGGCAAAACTCGACTATTCCAGACGTCCTTCAGACTGCTGCCTACATGCACTGGCTGGCCGTGACGGTCGCCGCAAATTCGAAGCAGCGCCTAGCCGCGAACATTCTCGCCAAGGTCACACGACAGAAGATTCTCTACGAGACCCCCAGCCGCCTCGACGTTGTCATTTCCGAGCGGGCGCTTAGATGCCCCTCAGGAGATAGAGGCATCATGATTGATCAGTTGCATTGGCTCGGCTCTCTGGCGCGTTACGGTAGATTTAATTTGTGGATCCTAACCGCAAACGCCGAGTCGCATATTGATCGCGGTCCGAGTTTCACGATTTACATGTCACCCAATAAGGATGCTGACGATCTAGCTGTTCGAACTCCTGGCGACGTCACAATCAGCCCTGAAGCCAAGCCAGAGAACGTGCGGCACTACATCGACCAGTTCCGTGACTACCAAAGGCGCAGTTTGCGCGGCGACCAGGCGATCGAGTTCGTTGAGGGTCTTGCTCGGGAGATGAGCGACGGCAGGTCCGGTGCCAGCGCCGCCGACGGTGAGTGTGACGGCGCGTGATTGTCCAGTTGTCCAGCTGGACAACGGAGCGGGCGTGCTAGTGTGCGTCCTACGCGCGTGCGTGCACGCACGCGCGTAGGACGCCGAAGTCCAACCGCTTGTCCAGTCTTTGTCCAGTGGTTTGTCTACCTCCTGGACAAGCACAGAGCGTGACGTAGACAAGCTCCCGAGGCCCCAGGGGCTGCTTTCCAGGTCGCTCGCCGACGCGGCGTAGCGCACCCCATGACTTGGCCGAGCACCCCCGGCGAGCACCCCCGGCGAGCACCCCCGGCGAGCACCCCGGCGAGCACCCCCGGCGAGCACCCCCGGCGAGCACCCCCGGCGAGCACCCCCGGCGAGCACCCCGGCGAGCACCCCCGGCGAGCACCCCCGGCGAGCACCCCCGGCGAGCACCCCCGGCGAGCACCCCCGGCGAGCACCCCCGGCGAGCACCCCCGGCGAGCCCCCGCGAGCACCCCCGGCGAGCACCCCCGGCGAGCACCCCCGGCGAGCACCCCCGGCGAGCACCCCGGCGAGCACCCCCGGCGAGCACCCCCGGCGAGCACCCCCGGCGAGCACCCCGGCGAGCACCCCCGGCGAGCACCCCCGGCGAGCACCCCCGGCGAGCACCCCCGGCGAGCACCCCCGGCGAGCACCCCCGGCGAGCACCCCCGGCGAGCACCCCCGGCGAGCACCCCGGCGAGCACCCCCGGCGAGCACCCCCGGCGAGCACCCCGGCGAGCACCCCCGGCGAGCACCCCCGGCGAGCACCCCCGGCGAGCACCCCCGGCGAGCACCCCGGCGAGCACCCCGGCGAGCACCCCCGGCGAGCACCCCCGGCGAGCACCCCGGCGAGCACCCCCGGCGAGCACCCCCGGCGAGCACCCCCGGCGAGCACCCCCGGCGAGCACCCCCGGCGAGCACCCCGGCGAGCACCCCCGGCGAGCACCGAAGAACGGTGGCCCGGGACTTCTTGTCTTTGCCGGTCGCATACGGCCCCGGGCGGACACTGCGCATTCATGGTCGGCGGGGTCGTGTAATGTCACGTGCGCCACTACACGTGCGGCGGAGGAGCGGGATCGGTCATGACTGTTCATGAACTCAGGCCCACGAGCGGAAACGGCGAGCCCGGCGTGGGCTCTGCCGGTGAGCTGTGGGCCGGTCGGGAACAGCAACTGATCCCGGAGGAAAACCTCCCGCAGTCGGGGCGTGCTCGGCAGACATTGTGGGCGTCGGTGTGGCCGCGTGTTCTCGCGGTTCTTGTGGTGGGTTCTGTGGGTCTTCCCGCGGCGGTGGCGTCGTATTGGCATTTGCAGGAGGTCGCGGCCCGGTTTAATCCGGGGTCGGCGTTGGCGTATTGGCTGCCGCTGTCGGTGGACGGGCTCCTCGCTGCAGCGCTGGTGGGGTTGTGGTCGCGCCGCACTCGGGGTGAGCGGGTCGGGTTCGGGCCGTGGGCGGCATTCGCGTTCGGGATGATCGTGACGTTGTTGGCGAACGCCGCCTCTGTTGTCCCGGAGAGTGAATGGGTGCGGGATGGATCGGTGTTGGCGTCGGTGGCGGCGTGGATGGTCGCGTTGTTTCCCGCCGGTCGCGTTCGCGATCAGTCTGGAATTGATCGCGATCGTGCTGCGTCCCACCCGCGCTGCCCTCGCTGCGAGCCGGACGGTGGGGCCGGGCGTGTCGCTGGTGGCGCGGCACGCTGGACGGCACCGGCCGCCCCTGCCGGGCAAGTGTCGACCGCGGCTGTGGGCGCTGCGCACGAGGACCGCTCCGAGTCCTCGGCGATCTCGATGCAGTCGATGCAGTCGGCGTGGGCGGTGGAGGAGCCTGGTGCGGATCAGGGCGACACGGCGCCGCTGCCGGTGGTGACGTCGGGCCCAGCGCGGCGTCAGGACACCCCCGAGGGCGGCAGCGACGACGCGGCGGCCTGCACGGCCGTCGTGAGCGCGGTGGGGGAGACGGGTAGCCCGGGGGCCTGTTCGTAGGTGTTCGGGGACAGTGCTGGCAGTAGGAGTGCCGTCGGCGGGTGTTGTAGCGGGTCAGCATCTGAAGACCTGCCGTCGGCAGGTGGCCGCGTCGGGCCAGCAGGTGCTGTCCTGGAGGACCTCGCGTTTGACGGTGGCGTTGAACGACTCGGCCAAGGCGTTGTCCGCCGACGACCCGACCGCGCCCATGGAACGGGTCACCCCGAGCCGGTCGCAGAGCTCGGCGTAGGCACTCGAGGTGTAGACCGCTCCGTGTCGCTGTGGAAGACCGCCCCGCGCAGCAGACCCACGAGCCCGTTCCGCGGCGTGGAGCGCGTCGTTGACCAGGTCGGTGCGCATGTGATCAGCCAGGGCCCAGCCGGCGAGTTTGCGGGAGCAGCAGTCGATCACCGTGGCCAGATACAGGTTCGTCCCGCCTGCGAGGGGCAGGTAGGTGATGTCACCGACGTAGACCTGGTTCGGTGCTGGGGCGGTGAAATCCCGCCTGAGCAGGTCGGGCACCGTCTGCCGGGCTGCTCGACGATCGTGGTGTGCACGCGGCCGTCGGCGGCGGTAGCCGGCGATCCCGGCCGCGCGCATGACCCGCGCGACGCGTTTGTGGTTGACCCGATCGGCGGCGGCGACACCGTCGTTGAGCTCTGTGGTGGCCCGCGGCGCACCGATGGTGTTGTCGCCGTCATGGATCGTCTGGATCCGCGCCACCAACACCGCATCACCAGCGGCCCGCCGCGCCCGGACCGGGGCCGCAGCCAACCAGGCGTAGAACGACGACCTCGAGACGTGCACGAGCTCGCACAACCGCTTCACCTCGAAGGTGTGCCGGTGGTCAGCGACGAACTGGAAGCGGGTCACCAGCGCGTCTCCCCCGCGAAATACTTGGCCGCCCGCTGCAGGATCTCCCGCTCGGCGGTCAGCTTCTTCTCGCTGATCTCGAGTTCACGGACCCGGGCCTCGAGACGGGCGATCTTCTGCCTCGGTGGTTCCTCCCCACCCAGGCCCGACCCCGGCGTGGTACGCATGGGCTGTACCGGGCTGGGGCAGCTACTGCCATCAGCTGCGGTCTTGTTCCCCGTGCCGTGGATCGTGAGCCAGTCCCGCAACGTGCCCCGCGCGATGCCCAGGTCGTCGGCGATACCACGGACGGTGGCACCCGGGGTGGACTCATACAGATCAACAGCCTGCCGACGGAACTCGTCGGTGAAACTCTTCCTGGCCATGATCGCTGGATCATCTCGCTTCCCCAGCAGTGCTGGAATCAGCGTGTCCAAGATCTGGGGTCAAGCCCCGAGGTCGCTGTCCCCGTTTCCCGGGGACAGGACGAGTTTGCCCTGGTCGGTGCTGTCCCCGGATCTGGGGGACGGGGTGAGGGTGCTGTCCCCGGATTCGGGGGACAGTCGGAGTTTTCGCAGGTCAGGACTGTCACCGGATTCGGGGGACATCTTCAGATCGAGAGAGATCTTCGATCTCTCTCGGAGAGAGAGATCGAAGAGATCGAGCCCGTGCCGGGCGGGTCGGCTTCGCCGCCCGCCCCGGGCCACGACGAGCGCCGGGCTGGCGAGGTGCGAGCGTTGGTGCGGCGGCTGCCGTGGGCAGCGTGGTCAGAAGCCCGGGGCAAGACCGGGTGGCGGCTCTCGAGTGCTGATGCTGATCAGGTCCAGGCCGCTATCACCGAGGCGATCACGGTGGGTGGGATCTCTCTGGCCCAGGCCGGAGAGGTCGGGCAGCTGGCGTTGTCCGAGGCTAGGGGGCCTCGTCCGGTTGCTTACGTGGTGAACGCTTTCACCAAGCATTTGGCCCGGCGGGTGCGGGCTTTGGACGGCGAGCCGCTGGCCACTGACCCGCTGCCCCTCCCGGACGCTCCGGGGTTGCGCAGGGCGCTCAGAAGCGCGCACAGGGCCCGGTTCGGGGCATCCAGATCCCCGGCGACCGCGGCGTCGCTGCGCCGTCGCCTGAGGGCGCTGGTTCGGGCACGGGGGCTGTGGTGGATGTCCTGGCTGCGTGTGAGAGCGTGTTTGGAAATGGTGGGTGTGTCGGGATGGTCGACACGGCTGGGGTGCTCCATCGTGGTCGGCATGCAGGAACGACCGCGCCGGTACCCCTCGGACACCAGTGATGCCCAGTGGGTGGTGATCGAGCCGTTGTTACCGCCGCTCGCGCGGCGGGGGCGGCCTGTTGCTCATGCTCGTCGGGACGTGCTGGACGCGATCTTGTATGTCGTGCGGACCGGGTGTGCCTGGCGGGCGTTGCCGGTGGACTTCCCGCCCTGGCAGACCGTCTACTGGTACTTCAACCAGTGGGAACAGCAGAAGGTCACCGAGAAGATCCTCCCGGTCGTGCGGGGGCAGTTACGTATCGCCGAGGGCCGTGATCCGGAGCCGAGTGCGGGGATCATCGATTCCCAGTCGGTCAAGGGCGCCGACACCGTCGGCCAGGACTCCCGCGGCTACGACGCCGGGAAGAAGACAGGCGGACGGAAACGGTTCATCGTGACCGACACCCTCGGTCTGCTGCTGACCACGATGGTGTGCTCGGCCTCGGTACAGGACCGCGACGGCGCCAAGCCGATCCTGCTCAACCTCTACCTGCGCACCAGGGTGCGGTTCGTCTACGCCGACGCCGGCTTCGCCGGGCGACTGCTCGACTGGGCCGCCACGATCCTGCAGACAACGATCGAGATCATCCGCAAGCCACCCGAGCAGCGCGGATTCACCGTCCTCCCACGAAGGTGGGTGGTCGAACGGACCCTGGCCTGGCTCACCGCACACCCGACGCCTGGCCCGAGACTACGAACGCCACCCCACCACATCCGAAGCCATGATCCGCTGGGCCGCGATCAACACCATCACCCGCCGCATCGCCCGTGGATACCCCGCCACCCGCCAGCAGAAACACACGACACCCTCAACCCACTAGAATTTCCAAACACGCTCTGAGACCTGTGAGGCGCGGGCTGGTGAGGGTCCGGGGTGCCGGACGGTGGTCGATGACGAGGGTCGGCACCGTCGGTGCCCCGCGTGTCGTCCCACGACAGGGCAGGAGGCCGGCGCATGAGCGGTCCGGTTCCTGCTGCCTGTGGTGACGATGCTCTGTTACCGCCGCATGATCTGGCTGCCGAGCAGGCGGTGCTCGGGGCGATGCTGCTCTCGGCAGAGGTGATTGGCGAGGTCACCGAGATCGTCGCGGCCCGGGATTTCTACCGGCCTGCGCATGCGAGCATCTACCAGGCGGTCTGCGACCTCGACGGTAACGGGGAGCCGTCTGATCCGGTCGCGGTCGCCGCCGAGCTGGACCGGCGGGGCGAGCTCGGCCGGATCGGCGGTGCGGCGCATCTGCACACGCTGCTCGCGGCGGTCCCGGTCGCGGCGAATGCCGGGTTCTACGCCGAGCTGGTGGTCGAGAAGGCGACGTTGCGGCGCCTGGTGGAGTGCGGGTTGCGGATTCAGCAACTCGGTCATACCGGGCTGCGGACCGGTGAGATCGGGGAGACCCTGGATCGTGCTCGTTCTACGCTGGATGGCGTGGTCAACGGCCTCGACGATTCCTCCAGTTACGCGGTGTTCGGGTCTGGGCACGCGGCGTGGTTGGCGGCGCTGGACGGTCTGCAGTCCGGGTGGGCCGCTCCGGGGCTGCCGAGTGGGTTCCTCGACCTGGATCGGGTCACCGGTGGGTGGAAGCCGGGACAGCTGGTCGTGATCGCGGGGCGGCCTGGTTTGGGGAAGTCGACCGTGGCGTTGGACATGGTGCGTGCGGCGTCGGTGCGCCACGGGAAGACCAGCATGGTCTTCTCGTTGGAGATGTCGGAGTCGGAGCTGCGTGACCGGATCATCTCCGCTGAGGCCAAGGTCCGCTTGGCGGATATGAAGACCCCGTATGCGTTGGAGGCTCGTGACTACGAGCGGATCCACGCGGCCGCGGAGCGGATCACCGGATCCGGTGTGTTGGTCATCGATGACACCGCGACCACGACCGTCACTCAGATCCGGGCGAAGGCCCGGCGGGTCAAAGCCCGGTACGGCCTGGACCTGATCGTCGTGGACTATCTGCAGCTCATGTCGTCGGGGGCGCGGGCGGAGAACCGGCAGGTCGAGGTCAGCGATTTCTCCCGGCAGTTGAAGATCCTCGCGAAAGACCTCGACGTCCCGGTGATTGCGCTGTCCCAGCTCAATCGTGGGCCTGAGCAGCGTATCGATAAGCGGCCGTTGTTGTCGGACCTGCGCGAGTCCGGCGCCCTGGAACAGGACGCCGATATCGTGATCCTGTTGCACCGTCCCGAGGTGTATGACTCTGACTCTGATCGTGCTGGGGAAGCTGATCTGATCCTCGCGAAACATCGGGGCGGGCCGACCATCACGGTCACTGTCGCTCAACAGTTGCACTACAGTCGCTTCGCGGACCTTGCCACATGACCGTCGAGAACCGCGATTCCACGGCGGTGAAGGTGGTTATCAGTACCGCGTTGTCGCGGGTCCGGGATCTTCGGTATGTCGTTGTCGATGTCACTACTGGCGAGATTATCGATGACGCGCAGGGTTGCGGCTACAGGTCGGTGCAGAATGCGTATCGCGCGCATGGTTACAAGTCGGCATCGCCGAAGAAAAAGAATCAGCGGGACGCCGCGGAGCGGAAAGTCAAGGACTGGTGCGCGGCTCATCCGGAGTTCATGGCCGATGTCGAGAAGATGGCGTTGTATGCGTTGAAGGACGGGGCTCCTATCGCGCATGCCGATGTGGGGCGGTTGCTGGCCGATCATGGCCTCGAATTGCCGTTCAGTGTCGGGGTTTTAATGCGGCATTGGTGAGTTGTTTCTGCGTGCGGTGGTGAGGCGGGAGAAGGGGCCGCGGCCTGGGGCTGGGTTCCGCGTTTCCTGCGGGGTCGATAGTTTGCTCTGTCGGTGATTCTGGTTTCGCGGTGGCCGCTCGTTATGAAGCGGTGTTGGTCGGGGTGTCGGTGAGTCGATTCGGACCGCGGCCTGTTCTAGGTGGGCGAGGCCGGGAAGCGGCTTGGTGGCATCTTTTCTCGGTACTGAAACAGTGTTCGTGCTGAAGTAGTGTTTTTTCTTGACGGTCGGCGTTTGGCTTCGCGGCGGGCATGGTCGTTTTTCGGCGTTCTTGGTGTCTGCCTTCCGGGGGTGTTGACGCGTTGGCAGGCGGCCGGCCGTGGCGGCGTCGCGGGCGTGTCGGGTGGCTGAGGGGCTTTGATACGGCTTTGAAGCGGCTGGAAGCGCCTGAGAAGCGGCGTTGATGGTTTTCTGCTGCTGGGCGAGGCCGTTTCGCTGGTGTGACCTGCTGGTCTAGTGTGTCGGGCTGGGGGGCCGGGGCCCGACACCACCCCCAGCCTGCTTCGCTGACGGCCGGGGGTGGTGTCGGGCCCCGGCCCCCCAGCCCGACCGGGTCACGGAGTGACCCCAGTGTTCTAGTACGAAGTTCAATGCCTTTAAAAAAGCAAGGTCAAGGTCAAAGTCAACAGACTGTGGGGGAGGTGGTGGTTGGGTTGGGTTGGGCGTATCTGTTCGTAGGTGGGTTGTTCGCCTCGCTGCGCATCGGCGTAGTCAAATCCTCGGTTTATCGGGGTGGTCGGGTTGGGTGGTGATCTTTTGCGGCGGGTGGGGTTGTTCGCCTCGCTGACGCCTCGGTGGTGTGCGATGTTGTTGGCGGAATATTTTGGATGGGTAGCAGGAAAGGGTGGTTGTGGTGTTGGGTGAAGTCGGTGAGCGGGTGCGTGCGCGGCGTCGGGATGCGGGGTCGGTGGTGTTGACGGCGCGGGATACGGGTTTGTTGGAGATTGCTGCGCATCAGTATGGGTTGCCTCTGGATTTGTTGTCGAGTGTGTTGGGGGTGTCGGCGCAGGCGGCGCATGCGGTGGTGGGTCGTTGGAAGCGTGCGGGGTGGGTGTGTACGGGGAAGGTGGATGCGGGGGCGATGTGGGTGTGGCCGTCGCGGACGTTGGTGCGGGAGTTGTTGGGGTGGGATGTGCCGGGGTGGCGGCCGCGGCAGACGGTGTCGGGGCATGTGCGTGCGGTGGCGGCGGTGCGGTTTCATCGGGTGGGTTTAGATGTGGGGCGGTGGGTGTCGGAGCGGACGTTGCAGCATTTAACGGGGTGGCGTCCGCGTGGTGTGCCGGTGCCGCATATGCCGGATGGGGTTGAGGTTTTCCCGGATGGGCGCCGCGCTCTGGTGGAGGTGGAGTTGTCGCGGAAAACACGGTCACGCTATCTTGAGTCGCCGCCGAAGAATGGGGAGGCGGATATGGTGAAGGGTTTGTTGTCGACGGTGGTGGCCCGGGCCCGGGAGTTGGAGTGTGTCGGTGTGATGTATTGGTGCGCGCCGAATGTGTTGGGGCAGGTTCAGGATGTTGCGGGGGAGTTCCTGGAGCGGGACCGGGCGCGGCGGGCGCGGGCGCGGTCCCCGGAGGCGTTGGCGCCGCAGCTGAAGTGGGCGATCCGGGACATCACCGAGGTTCCGTGTTGGGAGCCGGCGCCGCGGCGGTCGGCGCGGTGAGGACGATGAGGCCGGTGGGCGTGACCCGACCTGCCCCGACCACGAACAGACCGGATGAACCAGCAGCCTCGAGGTCCTCGTCTCCGGCGACAACGCCGTTGACGGGCAGGTCCGGGCCCGGCTCCAGCCCGCTACGGCTACGGCGCCCGCGGCCTGAGCACCGCTCGGGCGGCCTTGTATCGAGGAAGAGCAGCCGTCGAGACGGGCGTGGTGTCGGTCCGTCGTCGGGCATCCGGTGACCTCGTCGGACACACACGACGACCGGTTGAGGCTATCGTCGCTGGTGGCGGGCGCCGGAGTTCCTGTTTCGCGGTCGGAGTAAGCGCGGTCTGGACGGCGCCCGCCCCACGGTCAGGGACCGCTTACCGGCGAGCGGGATTCAGCGTGGGCGGCGGCCAGGTAGACATGGTGGGCGGCCGCTACCGCGCCCAGCACCGCGACCATCGCGGCCACGACCGGCGCGGCGACCAGGGCGAGACCAGCGGTGAGGACACCGACGGCAGTGAGCAGCCCGAAAGCCCGTAGGAACAGAAGTCCACCGATGGCCGGCGCCGACGCGCGCGGCCCCGCCGGCCCCGCCGGCCCCGCCGGGCCCGCCGGTGTCGTCGTGTGTGGAGTTGCTCGCGGTGGCGCTGGTGGTGTGGTGAGTAGTTCGTAGGCGCTGGTCAGGGCGATGAACCGTTCCGGGTCGCCGCCCCGGTCGGGGTGGTGGTGGCGGGCGGCGGCCCGCCACGCGGTCCGTAGCAGCTCAGGTGAGGCGCCGGCGGGGACACCGAGCAGCGCCGCTGCGGCGGCCCGCGCCTGTTCAGGATGGACACTCGGGCTCGGGCTCATCGTGGGTCCTCGTTGCTGGTGTCGTGTGTCCAGTCGTCCCCGGTCCAGTCCGGGGCCTGGCCATCTCCGCCGCCGGTGGCCCGGGCGCCGTTACCGGTCGTGGTGCCGGGTCGGCGGAGGCGCCGGTTGATCGCGGCGGCCTGGCCTGCGGTGAGTCGGCGCCGGGACAGTGCCGGACCGTCGGTGGGTGCGGTCCGCCGTGGCGAGCCGACGATCGCGGGCGCGGCGGTGAGTGGGGCGACGACGCCGTAGATGACCTGGTCGGGTGTGGCGTAGGCGAGGTGGTGGCGGGGGAGTTGGCGGAGCCGGTTCGGATCGAGCAGGTAGGTGTGCTGGCGCCGTATCGTGCCGACACCGGTCATACGGCCACCGTCGAGTTGGTAGCCGACTTCGTCGACCAGCCGCGTCCCGAACCGCTCGGCCAACGCTTCGGCGTTGCTGGTGCGGCCGAGTAGGGCGCCGCCGCCCATCGCGCCCAGCAGCCGGCGGCGTTGGTCTTCGGTGTCGGCGAGGCCTTCATAGGACTGGGCGGACACGATCACCGAGCCGCCCAGCGACCGCAGGCGTTCGACGAGGTTGATGACGTCGCCGGCGGTGTCACCGGAGACCGCGGAGAACTCGTCGATGACGAACAACACCTGACGGCGTTGCCCGTGGTGGGCGACACCGAGTTCGTAAGTCAAGAGTTCGATGAGGACGGCGGTCTTCGTGGCGGCGACGACCTGGTCGGTGGCGCCGGGCACGGAGACGTAGAGGGCGTCGAAGTCCGACAAGGGCTGGCCGGCGTCGAAGTCGCCGCCGATGCTGCGGAACAAATCCGCGAACAGCAACAGGTCGGAGTCCAGCGATGAGGCGCCCGCTCCGACGCCGGTGGTCTTGGTCAACGCGGCGATGGCGCGTTCCTCGACCGGATGCCCCGCCCACGCCGCAGCCAGCCAGGCCGGGTCGAGGCGTTGGAGGAACTCCGCCGAGGATGCGGGTGGTTTCTCGGTCGGTGCGTCGATGATCAGGTGGAGCAGGCCGCGTTGGAGGACGTCGTAGAAGCGGTGATCGGTTTTCGCGAGTTTGTGCAGGGCGGCGCGGAGCTGGGTGGCGGGCATGCGCCACATGTTCAGCCGCGTCTCGAACGGGAACACCCCGATCCGGTCTGGCGACAGTCCCAGCTCTTCCAGGGCGTCGGCCCATTCGTGGGCGTCGGTGTCGGCGTCGGGGCCGCCTTTCGCCGCCAGGAAGATCACCAACGGCCGTGATCCCGCAGCGCCGTGCTGTTGCTGGTTGTAGGCGGTCCAGGTGATTTCGGCCCAGCTGCCTGAGCAGCGCACCAGCATCGTGGTCTTCCCGGCGCCGGTCTCGGCCAGGCAGACGGCGTGAAGGGCGATCGCGGGCATCGGGACCTGTAACCACGGCGCGGCGCGACGGCGCAGGGTGTCGGTGAGTAGGTCCGGTTGGGCGCGGACGGTGTCATAACGTGGGCCGAGGACGACCGAGGGTGTGCCGTCACGGCCGTGGCTGGCCAGCGGGGTGCGCTCGCGGCGGGCGCGGCGGGCCGCCGCACCGGCGCGGATGTGTAGCTGGCGGCGGACGTGACGTTCCCCGGCGGCCTGGGCGACACCGGACCGCATCCGCTTGGTGTAGAGGTGCCACCACGCCCAGGACGTGATCGCCACGAGAGGGGCGGTCGCGGCGGCGGAGTCGATCCCGGCGGGCAGGTAGTGCCCGTCCCACGCCTGCCGGACCGCCCCGACCGCGGTTGCGGCGCCCCACCACGGGACCGTCCCGACGACAGGTCCGGCCAGCACAGCGGCGGCCACGACCACGAGAGCAACGGTGCGCAGCCGGTGCGGCTCCCACCCACGGGCCCACGCCCAGATGACGAGCACATGCCCCAGCACGGTCGCGGGGACCACGACCGCCGCGACCGCCACGAACACCTGCCCGACCGTGACACCACCGAACAGTGGGATATCGGGAAGGTCCGGCGCCCGCGCGGTCACCATGCTCGTGGTGCTACTCATGACGTCCCTGTCCGAGCTTCCGGGCGAGAACTATCCGCATTTTACGCACCGTTGAATACCTTTCTTGGCGACAATTTATCTTTGATGGATGGTCGGGTTCAGTGAACCTGAGTTGTTGAGGCCGCTACTAGAGGGGCGGTCAGACGATGCGGCGGCCGTGTGCCATGACGAGATGGAGGCGTCGCAGGTAGTCCAGATTAGTGCGTGGGTCACCAGTCGCGACAAGGAGATCGGCACGCAGGCCCGGGCGAATCCTGCCGGTCTGTTCGCTGATCCCCAGATTATCAGCCGCTTTTCCAGTGACGTGATCGATCACCTCGGAGCGCGTGAACCCGCGCTCTACATAATGCTCCAAGGAGGCTGGAAAATCATCGAAAATTGCGTTTGGCAGACCGGAGTCACTGCCGATAAGGATCGGCACGCCGTGTGCTCGGAGCCATGGTAGGTGGTCGCCAATCCGGTGGTCGTCGGGGAAGGGGAGGAGGTCGGCTAGCATGCGCCACTGCGGCGGGGCGGTGTCGCCCGCAATAATTGATGAAGCGGCCATCTGGGTCGCCACCTCATTATCGAGGTCGATCCTCCTCTCGGCCTCCCACCAGCCGCAGTGCTCAATGGTGTGCACGCCAGCGTCAACGCACTGCTTGATCGTTTTTGTGGCGTGCGCGTGAGCCGCAACAGGTATCCCGTAGTCAGAGGCCGTCCGGGCAATATACTTTAGCTCAGACAGCGGGAACTGGGACTCGAACATCGATGGCCCCGATGGCGTCATTTGCCCCCCACCGGCCATGACTTTGATCCAGTCAACTTTTGCTTCCGCGAGAATCTTGATGCGATCGTCAACCTGTCCTCGGTCAGCGACTTCACCACCGAGGAACCAACAGTGGCCCTGTGGAGTAGTGAGCGGTGTCCCCGAGGCCAGAATCCGAGGCCCTAGCACTTGGCCTGAATTGATTTGGTCCCTGAGAGAGAGGGCCAATCCTCGGCTGTCACCGAGATCTCGCGCCGTCGTGCATCCGCCTTTGAGCAGTGCCATTGCATTATCGTGGATTAAGGACACCAGCTCGTCGTGGTGCCCCTTTGTGGCTGTATCGAAGGGCTGACGGCTTAGGTCGCCGCAGAGATGCACATGGGCATTGATCAATCCTGGTAGTAACGTGCAGCCCGGAAAGTCTAACCGCGTGACCCCCCGCTCTGCCTGATGAGCAACCTCTGCGAGGCTGCCAACGGCATGAATCACGAGGTCGCGAACGAGGACCGCTAGCGGCATATCCGAATCAGGGGCGCGATCGGCACCAGCTGGATCAGGGTCTCCATCGATGATGTCAGCGACAGTAATCAACGTATCCATTGGTTGGCGACCTTCCGAGAGTAAGGAGAGGAGCTTCCTAAGAAGATAGGATATTGTCGCTCTCGTTGAGATAGATTGGACCAGCGCGACCGAGTTCCTGTGACACGGCTAGGAGATGCGTGATGACTTGGTCATCGTCGGTTGAGTCGTAGACGGCGCTGGCGGAGGGTAAGGAGTTGAGCGCGCGAGCAAGAGCCAACGGCCGCCCATCGCCATCGTTATTACGATTTCGGGCGTACCCATCTCGGCATCGCTGCACTCGCTCTCCATGAATATCTCGCATCAGTCGAGCCCTCTTGCGCCGATAGGCCTCCAGGATAGAGTTGTCCGTGTCCGTGTCCGTGTCCGTGTCCGTGTCCGTGTCCGTGTCCGTGGTGCTGCGCTGGTCGATGGAGTCCGGGATAAGCCCATCTAATCCCGGAGTACAGGAATCGAAGGTTCCACCATCGTTGGACTTTAACGTATAGATCCGATGTGTTCTGGCAGATGATCACGACCGTCGGAAGCGTGAGTCCTACGACGAGCGTGGGGAATCCTGTGACGACGAACAGCTTCTCCAGGACTGATGTGATGATCGGGCGTTCGCCTGAGACGAAGTGGCTGTAGCTCTGGCCGATGTCCCGACTCAACCTAGTGCAGATGAGAAGGGCATCCCCTAGAGCTGAAACTCCAGCCGCCCAGCGCAGCAAGCGAGACTTAAAGGTTCGCGAGAAAACGAGGTTCCACCGCAGTTGAGAGATCAGGCAATAGAGGATATATGCGCCGATCACGTAGTAGAAAAGGAGTACATGGAAATGAGCAAGATTTTGATCTGACGCCTGTAAGCCCACTCCAGGCGGCAGCGTAACGGTAAGCACACACATCACGGCGATGGTCGCGAACAAGGCTGCTGCTTCTAGGTAGAGCCGCTGCTTGTGCGCTCGGCATCGAGTATTCTTGTGCAAATGAAGTAGCTGTAGCCCGAAAAAGCCTACGACCTGGGGAATATTCCGCAGGACAATTCCGGTTGACGTACTACCATATGTTGATAAGAACTCAACCGGTGAGTTCTCGCGAACGGTCGTCACGATCATCAACGCGGTGAGGATTGCCAGAGTGCCCCAGGCCGCACCGTTGGCAGGGTCTCGTCGAATCTCAACCACTTTGTGCGCTATAGCGACCAAGAATACAGCGCCGATAACGGTAATAATGGCCTGCGCTGCGGCATTCATCGAGATCGCCTCCAGGCGCGGCCACCGATAGCGCGTGCGTACAGCCGCTCGCTCTCGCTGAGGTCGCTGCCTTCGACGTCAGTCAAGGGCCGACGATGCATCAGCTCAACAAGAATAGCAGCGGAGGTCTCCGCCTCCCACTCTTTCCAGGTGCTGAAATACCTTCCCGACCCGGGCTGTAGTGCCTCCCGATTAATTTCGTCAAAATTTCCGCACAGCATCTCCTTGTTTCGTGGGTGTCCGCGAGCGATGTGAGTCAGCTCATGACATACTATGTACGCTTTATATGAAGGAGAGACGTCTGACGCATAGGCAATGAGATACCCGTCGGGAAAAGGTATCAGGGCGCCGAATCCGACCCCGGGAGCTCCAGGAATCGAACACTCTTCGAGGTCGATGTCTTTGCCGATGTAATCGGCAAGCCTCTGGCTCAGAATCCACGGGTTCAGAGGTAAGGAGACACCGAGGTCTTCTAATAAGGCCCGCCAGAAAGTCCAGAGAGCCGCGTCTGACATCGGATTTAATGGCCCGAAGTCAATGGGTGAGGGAGTTGCAGTGGGCATCGCGCACATTCCTTCGAGGAGTGTGATTGACGGGTAGCGGCTGGTCCAGCGTGGAGTGGCACATGGTCAGCACCTCTGGCGAATTCGTACTACCTCAAGTAGCTTCACACAGATGGCTGCGCGGATAGGCCGTGCTGGTTGCACGCGGCACAGCGCTGGCCTGTCTGCATCTCTCTCAGAGAATAGTCGACCTAGTAGCGCTTCTTCCGCTTCTTCCGCTTCTTCGTGGGTGGTGAGATATGCGCCTGGCACGCCGAGTGCTCGCGTGAATAGTTCCACAAGCCCTGGTGGTGGGGTCTGAATTCGACCGGCCATCACATCATTCAACAATGTCAACTCGGCCGGTCGAGATTGAGGTTCACCGGCAGCAAGCAGATGCAGCCGGGAGTGGAGACGATGGGTAGTAGCCTCTACGCCAATCTCATCGAAACAGTCACCCTCGTACAGCAGGCCTAGCCGGCGCAGTCGATCCGTTGGGCTAAGTGATCTTATCGGAGCGTACAGGAGACGCTCGATCTCAACGTCCATATCAATGGACGCAGCTACGCAAAGGGAAGGTGTCAGATTCCATCGCCGCGCGTCTCCATTTTCTGGCGCCGCTTCTGGATGAGATCGGTTAGCAACTCATCGAGAGCGACCCGTTGGCAGGGGTTAAGGGCAGCCGTGCGGTAAGCGATATCCTGCACTTGGGTGTCCCGCATAGCTTCCTGTAGATTTACCCGAGCCTCCACGGCACGAACTCCCTCAGGGTCATCCAGTAGGAACCCGACCGGGACTTCGAAAAAGTCCGCGATGCCTTTCAGAACCCTGAGCGTCGGGTTCCCTGTCATGCCACGACGTAACTGGGACAAATACGACTCGGACAGCTCGATATTTGCGGTGTTGACCGCTGTTACGAGTTCGCGGCCGCTGTACCGGCGGACCTCGCCCTCGGGGCGAATGTGCTCGAACAGGTAGTTCAACCGGGCAGTTAGGCCATCGCTGAGGTCGCCGCCTGCGCCGTCGTCCGCTGCTGTCATCGCGCGATGCCTCCTCGCCCAGGCGAGCGGCCTCGCCGCGAGCGAGGCTACTGGATTTGCTGGCGTGCATGCCGGATTGATGAGTTTCTGGCGAAACCTCCTTGGTGTGCGGTATGTTCACGCTCGAGATTCGATCAGATGCAGACTGTGATGTCTACCGGGAGGGCAGGCGGGCAGTGAAGGGGTCAAGAGGTAGCCAGGTGCAGCGCCAGGCGATCATCGTCTTCCCTGGTCAACGTCCGGGTCGCGGACGTGCTACCGGCTGCGAGGTGGCTGGCTGATGCCGCGCCGGGCCCGCCTCCCCCAGCCAGAGACTTCGTCCATGTGGCGAAGTGCGCCGGGCCTCGACGAGAGCGCTGACGAAGTCGGCAACACCGCCTCCGTGCACGTCATCGCCCACCGCAGTTCGCGTATCCCGGCGCCGCGGATCGAGAAGGTTGGGCGTCCAGAGACGTCAGCCCGGGCGACGACGTCTGACAGAGACGTGCCGGATGCCGAACTGGTCGCACCGTCAGCACGGTTCGACCAGTGTCTGCCGAGCTCTCACACGAGCACGCGACGAACGCCAGAGCAGCCGTTTACGCGGTCGGTGCGGTCGTGGGAGTTGGTGTCGGATGTGGAGGCGGCGGCGTTCGCGGGCCGGTTCGCCTGCGACTTCCAGTCCTTCGACGAGGACGTCCCGTGGCGGCGCGCCGAGGTGCTGCGTGAGGTCCTCGCGGATGCGGCCGCGTGTACGTGGGGCTGGTCCGGTGCGGGCCGTCAGCGGGCTGATTCCCCGTTACCGGGCCGGATCTATCGGCGCTCGGAAACGACGGTGTTCGCCGAGGTCATCGTCCGCGCCACCCCGTATGTCCGCACCGCTGCTGCTCCCGATCCTGACGACTATCCCGAGGGCGAGGACAGCGAGTGGGTGGAACCGCCGGGGACGATCGGCCGCTCGTGTGCGCCGGCGGAGTCGGATGCGTCGTGGACAGCGTGCGAGCCGCGGTGGGTGCGGATGACGGTGCCGGTCACGCGCGCTCCGGAGGATGGCCGTCTGGTCGTCGATCCCGGGCTGCTCACCGAACCTGCTGGTGAACAGGCAAGTGAGCGCTGATGTCGTCGAGCAACCAGGTGCCGTCGCCGCCGGAGACGTCGGAGGAGACGCCGTCGTGGCTGACCGGCGATGCTGCGGCGTGGGCCGCTCCCGGCGCACCGCCCACGGCGGAGTCGACGACAACCGCAGCGGCGGTGTCGCCGGAGGTCCCGGCCGAGCGGCCGGTGCCGAACGGCTTCCCGGAACAGCTGGTGGCGACCGGCCCTGGCCCGCAGCCCGTTCGACCTGCGCCCGAGCCAGCGGAGACAGCAGCGGCGTTCTGGAACACCGACACCGCCGCCGCGCTCGGCGGCCAGGACGTTCCGGTCGCCGGTTTCTCTGATGGTGGTGCGTTCGCTGATGTGGTGCGTCCGAAGTTGGCCGCGCCGACGCATGGTTGGCGTGCTGCGGTCTACGCGCTCACGGCTGGGCGGTGGAATCCGGGCCTGTCCGAGGCCGAGCTGCGGTTGAAAGACCAGGTGCGGCGGGTCACGACACCGCTGTCCGGGCCGTTCAGCGTCGCGGTCGGCTCGATCAAGGGTGGTGTCGGGAAGACGACGTGTACCGGTGTGCTCGGGCTGGCGATGGCCGAGTACCGCGGGGACCGAGTCATCGCGATCGACGCCAACCCCGACGCGGGGACCTTGGGTGACCGCCTGGTCGGCGAGGCCCAGGCGGGGCGGCGGACGGTGCGGGACCTACTACGCGACCTGGACCAGGTCCGTACTTCTACGCAACTGTCGGGATACACCCACCTCGCCGGACGCCTACGCGTCCTCACCAGCGAGCAGGCCCCGGAACTGTCGGAGATGTTCTCCGAGCGCGACTACGAACGCGTCCTGCGGCTGCTCTCGATCTACCACGAGCTGCTGCTCACCGACTGCGGGACCGGCCTGGTGCACTCGGCGATGCAGGGCACGCTGCGCCACGCCGACTCCCTGGTCGTGGTCGGTGCCCCGACGAAAGACGGGGCGTCGCGGGCGGCGCGGACGTTGCAGTGGCTGGCCACCCACCAGGACGACCAGGGCCGGTTTCGGTATCGGGACCTGGTCCGTGACGCCGTCGTCGTCCTGTCCTGTGACAGGCAGTCCCGGTATGTCGATGACACCGTCATCCGCGACTACTTCACCTCCAGGGTGCGGGCGGTGGTCGAACTGCCCGCCGACCCACACCTCGCCACGGGCGACATCATCGACCTCGACGCCCTGGCCCCCGCGACGCGGGATGCGGTCCTCGAACTCGCCGCGGTGGTCGCCGACGGTTTCCAGCACCGCACCCACGGTCTGGCTTCCCACGGTTTCCGCGCCGACCACGCCGACCGTCAGGCCGGTATGCGGTGATCGGCTCCGGGCTGGTCACCGCCGTGGTGGGAGCGGTGACGTCGCTGGCGGTCGCGTTCGCTCCGGCCGCGCCTGTCCCGGCGGACGCACGAGTCGAGTGCAGCTGGCGCATCACCGCGGTGCACGTCCTGGCCGAACTCGACGGCGATCGTTCCGAGCGGGCGCAGATGTGGCGGGAGGCGTTGACCAGCGTCGGCGCCGACCAGACCGGCTTCATCCCCGCCACCTGCTACCAGGCCGGGAACCACCCGGATGATCATGAAAACGGATCCACCGAACATCCAGCACAGACCGGACAGGTCGGGCAGGACGCACAGGGCCCGGCCGGTTCTTCCCCGCTGCCGTCCGGGCCCGGCCAGGGCGACACCGCAGGTGAGATGTTCGGCTGGGGCGCCCCGGACGTCGTCGACGACTTCACCGGCACCACGCTCGGACCGGGATGGAACGCCTACGACGGCCCCGGGCATGCCGGGAACGGTGTCCGTTCCCCGGCTGCGGCGACCGTCGCCGGCGGTGTCCTCACCATCGACGGCACCGGGGACGGCACCACCGCCGGCCTGGCCTGGACCGCGCACTCCCAGAAATACGGACGGTGGGAGACGCGGATGCGCGCACCTACCGGTTCGCCGTCCTACAACGCCCTCGCGTTGTTGTGGCCGACCGAAGAGAACTTCCCGGTCGGCGGGGAGATCGATTTCGCGGAGATCATGGATCCGTCGCGGGACAAGATCGAGTTGTTCTTGCACTACGGCGCGGACAACTCCCAGGTCCACGGCGAACTGACCATCGACGCCACGCAGTGGCACAACTACGCGGTCGAGTGGACACCCGGCGGTGTGACCGCGTTCGTCGACGGCCGCGAATGGTGGAAGACCACCGACACTTCGATCTTGCCGCCCGGCCCGATGCACCTCTGTTTGCAGCTGGACTGGTTCCCGCGCGGCGACGGCGAGTCCGGGCGGATGCAGGTCGACTGGGTCAAGCAGTGGGGCCTCGCCGCAGGTGAGGGCTCGTCCACGACCTCCGGCGGCAGCGCCGGCTCCACGGATGCGGATTCGTCGACGTCGATCACCGACGAGATCAACAACGTGGGCAGGTCGTAGCCGCCCACTGCCTACTGTGCTCGCTCGTTTTCTGGCTCGTCTGCTCCCCCGCTGACCTGGAGGATTTCCCCGAATGTCTCCACGACCGAGACTGTCTCGGCGGCGTGCTGCGCGGCCGTCGTGGGCCGACCACGTACCGCGCCGACGCCTGCCGGACCGTCTGCTTCCTGCCCGGGCGCCGTCGACGGCGCCGGTGGTGCGGCGCTCGGCGGTCGCGGTCCTGACCGCGACCGCGCTACTCGGCGGCGGCGGCTACGCCGTCGCGGTCGTCACCGACCCGGAACGGCGCTCGGTGGCGGTGCTCGGGCTGACCGCGAACGGCGACTGCGACCAGAACATCGCCGCCCGCCAGCATGCCGCCGCCACCGAGACCCGCGCCCAGGCGCGGGCGCTGCTCACCGAGCTGTCCCTGTCCGCCGACCCGGCCGACCACGCCCTCGCCGAACAGATCACCGACCTCGGATTCCGCCCCGCCACACAGTCGGTCGAGTGGCGTCAGCACGCCGTGGACGTCTCTGACCAGCTTCACCACCTGGACAGCGCTGATCCGCAGGTCCGCGAGGTGGGTGTGCGGCTGGCCGCGGCCGGGCTCGGCCCCACCCCGGCCGATCTGGTGGCCCCGCCGCCTGCGGCGGACCTCGTCGACGACACCGCCGCCGGGACCGCTGCGGTGCTTGGTGCTGTCGACCAGGCCCGCTCCGCCGTCACAGCACCGGCAGCACCGGCAGCACCGATGGAGCGGCCGCGGGCTGCGGCGCCGCCGGTACCCGCGGCCTGCACCGACCAGCACCACTCGGCCACGCCTCCGGCTTCGCTGGGAGCACCGCCCGCGGGAGAAAAGACCGTCCCGACCAGCACTGCACCGGCCGGTGAACCGGCGGCACCGGCCGCTACTGCTGCGCTGCCTGCGGCAGCCGCACCCACCACGACACCACCGACGCCCACCGGCCCCAACAGCAGCAGCGACCGGGCCACCGACAGCCGGGACACGACCGATCCCGCCCCGAGCAGCGCGCCGACCACGCCCCGAACCTCAACACCCGCGACCTCAACACCCGCGAACTCGACACCGGCCACCGCCCCGCGTTCGACATCGTCGAACACCGTCGTCACCGACGTGCAGACCGGCCCTGGACAGGCCTCGTCGTCGGAGGACGCTGCGGCGGCGCGGGAGGCGATCGGGATGGTCAGCGACCTGCTGTCGGCGATCGCCACCTCCGGTGACGCCGATGCCACCCAGCTCGGGGCGACCGTCCTCGACGGCATCGACCGTGATCGCCTCGCCGCGCTGGGCGCCGACCCGGCCGATCTGGACGCCCTCGACCACCTCCGCGCCACCGCCGACAGCGACCAGCCCACGGCGGGCACGGCCCCGACACCGAAGCCGCCGTCGGAGTCAGAGTCAGAGGCCGGTGAGGTCCGGCCCGGCGCAGCGATCACCCGCACCCAGACCAGCAGAAACGGCAGCACCGCCGAGGCCACGTCCAGTTCCGCCGCTACCGAGAGCGGCGCTGGTCAGGACACCAGCGCGGGTCAGGACACGAGCGCAACGCCCGAGACCCAGACCAGCAGGTCGGGAGCTGTGTCGGCGAGTTCGGGAGCGGTGTCGGCGGGCATCGAGAAGCTGACCGCTCAGGCCCGCGCCGCGGCCGAGGTCGACCCGGTCGCCCAGGACCTCCTCGACGCCCTCGACCGCACCACCGGCAGCAGCACCAGCACCGGTGCCGGGGTGAAAGACAGCGCGGAAGACGACGCTGGAGACAGTGTGGGTGGGCGGTCCAGGGACCAGGCATCGACGACGGACGCCTCGACCGGCGGCCGCGACGACGGTTCCGACCGCGGTGCTGGTGAGCAGCCGCGCAAGCCTGTGGTGGGGGCCGAGCCGCCGCCGGAGGTGTCAGACGGAGGAGTCGTAGCACCGGCGGCGGGCTCGACCTGGGACAAGCTAGCGCAGTGCGAGTCCGGTGGTGACTGGAGCACGAACACGGGCAATGGATTCGCCGGTGGCTTGCAGTTTTCAAGCTCGACGTGGCGGGCCTTCGGCGGCGAAGGCCCAGCACACGAGGCGTCCCGGGCCGAGCAGATCGAGGTGGCCAAGCGTGTCCAGGCCGTGCAGGGCTGGGCGGCGTGGCCGACGTGTTCGAAGCGGCTCGGACTTCTTCGATGACCGCCGCCGCGGAAGCACCCGCACCCGACCCGGCAGACGAGCAGGAGCGGGACGTCTCCCGGCGTGCCGAACGGCCTCGGTCGCTGCCCGACCTCTATCACCTGCTCGGCACCGCCGCCCGTCGTCGAGCTCCTGACCTGGACTTCTGGGATGTCGAGATGATCGTGGACCTGACCGCAGCAGCCGCGGCCCGCACCCACCGCACCGGTAGTCCTACCGATGCGGTGGCGGTGGCCGAGCAGATGGGCGCCGCCGTCACCGCGGTGGCGGACCGGGCACAGCAGGTGTGGCCCGCGCACGTCGGCGATGCGGACTGGACACCGTTCGGGGCGGTCATCCCGGTCCTGGCCGGCTCTGCTGGTGCCGGGGCCTCGACCGTCGCCGCGGCGATCGCCGACATCACCCGCCAGGGGAAACGGTGTTGTCTGCTGGTCGATGCCGACGACCCGGCCCGGTCCGGACTCGCCCAGGCCGCCGGGATCGACGGCCCCTGGACCCGCCCGATCTGCGACCAGGTCCAGGTCCGCTATTCCTGGCGCGGCGTGTCCGGCAACGGTGCGATCGTCGCCCGCCTGGACACGACGCTGCCCGGGATCACGCCGGGGATGGTCCCGGCCCCACCGGACTGGCTACCGTCCTCCCCGCCGCTGCGACCGTTGCACGTGACCGTCGCCGACCTCGGCCACGGTGGCTGGCGGGCCGCCGCGTCCCCGGGCGCTGGGGCCGGTGGCTGGCTACGCGCTGGGCACCCAAGCCCGCGGCCGGTGCTGGTCGTGCGCGCGACGCGGCCGTCGTTGCGCCGGGCTGAGCAGCTCGTGGCCCGTCTGGACGGCTGGGTCCAGGCCGGAGCAGCGACTCCGGTGTTCCAGCTGGTGGTGAACGGGGCGAAGCGGTGGCCTGCTGGGATCGACGGCGCCGCCGGGCCGCACCTGGCGGCGTTGCTCGACGATGCGGTGTTCATCCCGGACGTGCCCGCGGTCGAGCTGGACGGCGTCACCGCCGAACCGTTGCCGCCCAAGGCGCTGGACGCGCTGCGGCCGTTGCTGGCCGCGTGGGGCGTGATCGACGTGCTGGCCGGGTCGCCTGCCGCCCGCCGACCCCCGCACCCCGGACCAGGCCCGTGACCGACACACCACGCTTGCCCGTCATCCCGCCCGTGTCCGTGTTCGTGTGTGTCCCGTTGAGGAGCGCTTGCTCGTGTTGAGAACTGTGTCCGATGGTGCTGGATGGTTCGGTGTCGTGCGACCGGGCCAGCAGCCGGCGCCCCCGCCGGCGCCGCCGGCTGGTCAGGGCACCACCGATCCGTTGCCGCCGTTGCCGACGGTGGTACCGAGGCCGTTGCCCGGCCGGTTCGGTGACACCGCCGACTACCTCGGCGGTGTCATCATGTCGCTGGCCGGCTGGTCGGTGCCGGTCCTGTTCTTCCTCGGTGTCCTGACCATCGGCGCCGGACGACTGTGGGGCAACCGGATCGCGGCGACGATCGGTGCCGGGATGGTCGGCACCTCGGTCCTGGCCGGTGTGCTCTGGGCGTCCGGCCAGAACCTGCTGAAGACGATCGCGACCGGGGACTTCGGATGACCACTCCGTCTACGCCGCCGGTGGTGCGGGAGCCGAACCGGCGCCGCGGCTACGCGATCGCCGCCGGAGTCGGCGTCCTGGCGACACTGCTGGTCGCCGGCCTGGTCTACACGATCATGGGCTGGCTCGGCGGACGCGACGAACCCGCACCGGCTCCCGCCGCTCCACCCGCGGCGGCAGGCGTGGAGGCCCGGGAGTGGGCCTCGGAACAGGAACTCGCTGCCGCGCCGATGCTGGCGCTTCCCGCGGCCGCTGGTCAGCCACACACGTTGACCACCGAGACGGCTGGACCGCCGATCACGCTGCCTCCGGCGGGGCGCACGGTCGGCGTGTGGGTGCCCGACAGCTTCCCCGCAACACCGGAGGGCGCGGTCGCGCAGCTGGTCGCGATGACCCAGGCCGGGATGCTCAGCGGGGACCCAGCCGACTACGCGCGTGCGTTCGACTCGATCGTCGAGCCCGGCTCCGCCGAGCCCGGAACCCAGGCATGGTTGGCCCTGGTGTTGACAGACTTCCGGAAGAAGGCCGGATTGCCCGCGCACGGGCCCTATCCCGGGATGTCGATGACGTGGACACCGCGGGCGGCCCTGATCAAGGGCACGGTCGGGGACCGATTCGTCGTGGCGTGTGTGCTGGGCGAGTACAGCGCCGATTACATCGGCCAGGTCACCAGCGCCGGGGTCGCAGACTGCCAAGCGATGCGCCGCGTCGCCACACCCGGCGGTGAGCAGTGGCGCATCGTCACAGGCCAACGCCCGGCGATCCCACCGTCACCGTGGCCCGGGACCGCTGAAGCGGTCGCCGCCGGATACCGAGACCTGATCCGATGACCGCCGACGTGCTCGGACGGACCGGGTGGGCGACCCAACCACCGCCGACCCCGCCACCGCCTGAACCTGCTCCGCCGGAGACCGGTGAAGCGAGTCTGAGCGACGCGCTGCTCGGGATCGCCGCGAACCCGGCGGACACCATGTCCACCGCCATCAGCGGCTACGTCAAGGCCGGTGTCGTCGGTGTCCTGGAGTCGGTGTGGACGGCCGGTCTGGCGATGCTGCGCGACACCCTCGCCCTGATCGACCATCTGACGCGGTTCGATCTGGTTGCGTTGTTCGCTCCGGATCGCGGTCTGGGGCAGGTGTGGCCGGCGTTGTGGTGGCTGGCGATCCTGGTCGCTACCTGCGTGTTCTTCTCTCAGATCGTGGCGGTCGTGGCCCGGGGCGGGTGGGGCGCGTCGCGGTTGCTGCTGGGCCCGGTCCATTTCGGGATCGCGCTGGCGTTCATCTTGTCGTTGTCGGCGGGTCTGGTCGCCGCGGCGGACGGGATCGCCCGCGGCCTGCTCGATCTAGCGTTGGGCTCACCGGATTTCGCCCGGGTCCTCGACCCGCCACCGGTCGACCCGGACGCCCCGGCCGAGGAGCCGGTGACCGGTGTCGGGGCGATCTTCATCGATAACCCGGACCTGGGTGAGGGCCTGACGGAGATGTCGCGGGCGATCATCATGGCCATCGCCGGAGCACTCGGTGCGGCGGCGTCGGTCGGTTTCGCGTTCGAGATGGTCGTGCGCCAGGCGATCATCGTCATGCTGATCGCGGTATCGCCGATCGCGGCGGCGGGGTTGTTGTCGGGGGCGACGTCGGCGTGGTGGTGGCGGACCGCGCGGTGGCTGGCCGCGGCGATCCTCCTCGAGCCGGCGTTGGCGTTGCTGCTGGTCATCGGGGTCGGGATGCTGGGCAGCGCCTCCGGTGTGTCCGGGGTGTTGGCCGGTGCGGTGACGTTGCTGGCGGCGGTGTTCTGCCCGTGGGCGGCCTACAAGCTGCTGGCGTTCGTCGATCCGGCGACCGGCGCGGGAATGGATGTGCGGGCGGTCATGGCGCGGCGCCCGGCCCCGGCGGGGGCGGCCCGCCCCGGTGGTGTCGCAGCCGAGGAAGCGCATACGGCGCGGTTCGCCGACCACGCCCGCGCCCAGGCCGGTGGGCGTGGTGGTGTCGCGGCGGGCGCGGTGCGGGCCGGGCGCGCGGTCGGCGGGGCCCTGACCAGGGGCTATCACGGTGTCGCGGCGGCGGGGGAGTACGCGGCGGGCCGGTTGAACCAGCAGGCCGCTCAGACCGGTGTCGGGCACGGCGGCGGCTTCGTGCTGCACCGCACGCCCAGCGTCCGCCCGTCCCCGGTACCGGCCCGGCCGGCGGCGGCGCCCGATGTCGGCCACGGCGGTGCCCCGGCGCAGGTCGACCCGCCTGCTCCTGCTCCTGCTCCGGCGCCGGAGCTGGGCCGGGCCGCGACACGTGACCAGACCGACCACATCCCCGACACCGGCAGCGGCGCTGGCGGCGGTGCTGGTGGCGGTGCTGGTGGTGTGTCTGCGCAGCGGCGGCGTGAGCTGGACCGGCGCGCCCAGCAGCAGGAGCGGGCGCCGCGCCCGGCGCCGGAGGCCGACCGGCGCCCACCGAAACCGCCACCGACCACACCGCCGCCGACGTCTACGACACCGCCGCGGCCGCGGCCGGACACCGGGAGCGACCGATGACCACGACCGATCCCGGGCGGATGTATCGGAATCTGCACCACCGCGAAGGCGCCGGATGGCTCGCGGGCCTGTCGACCGGCCAAGCCGTGGTGGTGGGTGCGGCGTGTGTGCCGGTGGTGGTGGCGGTCGGGTCGGGGCGGTGGTCGGCAGCGTTCGGCTGGCTGCTGGTCGCGGCGGCGGTGTGGGCGCTGACGACTATCCCGATCCGCGGGCGTCCCGCGCTGCACTGGCTCACTGACCTGGCCATGTTCACTACAGGAGTCCTTATGACCTGGTCGCCGTGGCAGTCCAAGGCCGCCGCGGGCCGCGCCACCGATCCCGACGCCCCGGACCTACCGGGAGTGTTGGCGCGGTTCCGGTTCCACGACGGCCCCCCGTTGTCGGAGAAACGCCTGTGTCTGATCCAGGACAGCGTCGACGGCCGGTGGGCGATCACCGGCCGGCTGACCCATGCCGGTGTCGCGATGGCGGCACCTGCCGAGTGCGAAGGCCTGGCCGATCAGCTGGGGACGATGCTGATCGGGGTCGCCCACCGCGAGGTCATCGACCGGGTCTCGCTGCTGGTGCGGACCGTGCCGGATGACGGCACCGACTATCTGGTGTGGCGCGAACAGCACGAGAGCCCGGACGCCCCGGAGCTGACCCGGGCGATCGCCGCGGAGATCGACCGCGACGTCGCCGCCGCGAGTGTGCGGACCGAGCTGTTCGTCACCGTCGCCGGCACCGAGCACTCGCTGCGGCGGGCGGCGAAGGCCGCCGGCGGCGGTATCCCGGGGCGCGCCTATGCCCTTTACCGCGTGTTGGACGGTGTCGCCGACGCGCTGCGCGGCCTCGGCGTCACCGAGGTGACCTGGCTGTCGTCCGCCGGTGTCGCCGAAGCGGTACGGACCGGTTTCAACCCGGCCGCGGCGGCGCATCTGCGGCATCAGCAGCTGACGCGGCCGGACCGGGCCGGGCATCTGTCGTGGTCGATGGCCGGGCCGGTGCTGGCGCCGACCCCGGCCGCGCGGCATTACGCCCACGACGGATTCGCGACGGTGGCCTATGCAGTGCAGCCGCCGGTCGGGGGCACGAGCTTCGGGTCCCTCGGACCGCTGCTGGCGGTGCGGCGGGCGGGGGAACGTCGGTCGTTGCAGATCCACTACGAAGTCCTCGATCCGTCCCATGCCCGCCGGCACGTCTCCCGCACCCGGTTCCGCGCCACCCTGATCGCCGACCTGAAAGCGACCCGTGGGTTCGGCACGACCGTGGAGGAGGAGCAGCGTCACGCTGGTGGGCACGCCCACGAGGCCGCGGTCGCGGCCGGGCACGCCCTGGTCCGCTACACCATCGCCGCCGCGACGACGGTCCCGTCGGACTGGGCGGACTGGGGCATCGAGGACGCCGCGGCCGGGATCGAGAACGACGCCGCGGACCGCTTCGGCCTCCTACGTTTGGAGCTGACTCAGGACGCGGCGTTCGCCGCGGCGTGCCTGCCCGTCGGCTACGGCCTCCCCGGTCTGCCGAACCGCAGGTGGCAACGATGACCATGTCCTCTCGACGGTTCACGCGGCGGTTCGGACGGCGGCGGCGTGGTGTGCCGGTGTCGCGGAGTACCGGCGAACTGCTGACCGCGTTCACCGACCTCACCACCGAACAGCTCACCGTGACTGCGGCGCCGGAGACCGGCCGGCTCGATGACGGTGTCGCCTGGAACCTCGATCCGCGCCGCGGACACCGGGAGCCCGGTCGGGGCTGGGCCCCGGTCGATGCCGCCCGCCGGCTGCCGGTCTACCGGGCCACGACCGACCAGATCGGCGGCCTGTTCCCGTTGCTGGCAGCGCACGGTGTGCCCGCGGTCGGTGCCCGGATGGGCTACGACGTCGCCACCGGCGGCTCTTTCTACACCCACCCACCGGAATGGGTCCTGAGAAAGATCGTCACCAACCCGAACATGATGATCTTCGGCAAGCCCGGGCGGGGGAAATCCTCGACCGTGTGTGCGTTCTGCCTGCGGATGATGCCGTTCGGCTTCAAAACGCTGATCTCCGGCGATCGGAAGGGCGAGTACACGCCGGTGCTGCGGGCACTGGGGATCGAACCGATCGCGCTCGGGCCCGGGTCACCGCGCCGGCTCAACGCCCTGGACCTCGGGCCACTGCGTACGTACTGGCCGGCCTGGAGCACCGAGCGGCAACGCCGCGAACTCGACGTGATCCTCGGCCGCTGGAACCGGCTGCTGCTGTCGCTGGCCGCGGCCCAGGGCCACGTCCCGTCGGTGACCGACGAGTACGTCCTGCACGCGGTCCTGCGCCGTCTGCTCGGCGCCGATGACACCACCGACCAGCTCCGCCCGGTCACGATCCCGCAGGTCACCGGCCTGCTCGCCGACCCCGACACCGACTTGTGGACCGCGACCCGGTTCGCTGACCGCACCGAGTTCACCACGCAGACTCGGGCGATCACCGACGCCCTGTCGAACCTGGTCACCGGGCCGCTGGCCGGGCTGTTCGACGCCGAGACGAACTTCGACCTCGACTGGGACGCACCCATCCAATCCATGGACCTGTCGCGGCTCGACCCACTCGGAGACAAAGCGATGAACGTCGCCCTGACCTGCCTGGGCATGTGGTCGTCGATGCTCACCACCCTGCACAACACCGTCGACAACACCGGCACCGGCGGGGCGGGTGGGGCGCCGCGGATCGTGGTCCGCGACGAGGTCTGGCGCCAGATGGGCCTGGGCCTACGCGCGGTCCAGGCCATCAACGCCGACCTACGCCTGTCCCGCTCCGACCGCACCATCCAGTTGTTGATCATGCATCAGCCGTCCGACCTCCACGCCGTCGGCGCCGCCGGATCACACGAGGCCGCGATCGCCCGGGACTTCCTCGCCCTGTGCTCAACGAAAATCCTGCTCGGCCAATCCGACGCCATCACCGACGACCTCGCCGACCAGCTCGGCCTGTCGAGCACCGAGCAGGCCGCGATCACCGGATGGGCCATGGCCGCCCAGGGCCGAGCACTGTGGAAACTCGACAACCGCCCCGGCATGAAAATCCAAACCGTCCTCTCCGCCACCGAGAAGTCGATCTTCGACACCGACGCCGGCATGCGCTCAGGGCCTCGCGTCGAGGCCCTGACCAGCACGAACGGTACCGGCGGCCCGGACATCGGCGACCAGCGCGGCGAGGCCGACGACACCGCCCCGGGGATCGACGGCGTCAACGACACATTGACGGAGGGACGCTAGTGGGGCGTGGCGCGCTGGTCGCGGGCGGCGTCGGGGTGTCGGTGGTGCTGCTGGCGACCTGCGCGATCGGCGGGCTCGCCGTCGTCGCGGCGCTCGGGATCGCCGGAGGCCGCTTCGGATGCGGACCCGACGGCGGACTCGGCGGCGGCGGGCAGACTGTGGACGGTGTCGACTGGACGGGTGAGCAGACTGAGAACGCGGCGACGATCGTCGCCCGGATCGTGGAACGACAGCTGCCGCGGCGGGCGGCGGTGATCGCGATCTCCACCGCGATCGTCGAATCGCAGCTCCGGAACATCGCCCACGGCGACCGGGACTCCCTCGGGCTGTATCAGCAACGCCCGTCCCAGGGCTGGGGCCCGCCCGCGCGGGTGTTGAACCCGGTCGCGGCCACCGACTCCTTCCTCGACCGCCTCCTGGAGCTGCCCGGCTGGGCGACCATGCCGCCGGGGACGGCTGCGCAGGCGGTGCAGCGCTCGGCGTTCCCCGACCGCTACGCGCCCCAAGAGGCACCGGCCGCGGCGCTGGTCGAACAACTCTGGGTCGGGCCGGACCATCCCGTCCCCGCACCCGACACCGCGGCCCAGGGCGGTGCGAACGTCCAGCTCGCGTCGAGCGTGTATGCCTGCCCGGACTCCGGCGGCGCCGGACTCCGCCCGGGCGGTGCGGGTGTCGTCGATGCGACGACGCTCCCACCGGGCTTCACCGCGCCCACCGATCCCGTGGCGCGGGCCGCCGTGACCTACGCCCTGGCCCAGCTCGGGAAACCGTACGTGTGGGGCGGGACCGGCCCGGACGGCTTCGACTGCTCCGGACTCATGCTCGCGAGCTGGGCCTCAGCCGGTGTCGCACTCCCAGCGGGGACGGTCAGCCAGAAACACGCCGGGACACCGGTCCGCATCGCCGACATCGCGCCCGGGGACCTGGTGTTCATCCCCGGCTCACTCGGTACGAGTGAGAATCCTCGGCACAACGGCATGTATGTCGGCCACGGCCTGATCGTCAACGCCTACGACACCAACCGCGGCGTCGTCCTACAACCACTCACCGAATGGGAAAGTGACATCACTCACATCCGCCGGGTCCACACGCCAGCAACCGCACCGACGGGCCCACCGGCGCCGGCGGCTGCCGCGGCAGGACCCGCGTCATGACTGCGTCGCACACACAACCGACCACACCAAGACGAACCTGGACAGAAGGCGACGGGGTCGGCGATGTCGTGTCGTTGTTCTACGTCGTCCCGCCCGACCAGCTCGTCCCCGACCTGCACCCACACCTCGGGGCGTTCCGGACGGGGGACTGCGCAACCTACTGGCTCGCCCCGACCGCCGACGGCCGCCGGGATCTCGACGCCGTCGAGGACGTATATCGGTCGGCGGGATGTCTTGACCGGCCAGCCGAGGCCGGGGGCGTGGAGCAGGTGCTCTACCTGGGCAATGGGGCGGCGGCGTAACCAGTGGACCGGAACGATCCCGGAGCAGACGGGGCGGCCGGTGCCGATAGGCACCGACTCCGCTACGTTCTGCACAGGAAAAAGGACTGCGGCGCCCCGCTCACGCAAAAAGTGTGGGCGCCGCAGTCACAGTGCACTTCTGAATGCAAGGGAGCAC
Source organism: Pseudonocardia sp. ICBG601 (assembly GCF_020496245.1). NCBI lineage: Bacteria > Bacillati > Actinomycetota > Actinomycetes > Pseudonocardiales > Pseudonocardiaceae > Pseudonocardia > Pseudonocardia sp. ICBG601. Next base: position 38,744 of record NZ_JAHLJA010000185.1, read on the forward strand.
TCTAGCCATGTCCTCTCGACCCGTCGAGACCCCCCTCGACCTCGACCTCGACCTCGACCTCGACCAGCTGTACTCGCCGCCGGTGGTGGTCGCCCCGCTTGTGCCGGCTGGCCTGGCCGCTCTCGTCCTGACCGGTGGTGCCCGATGAGCGCGGCGACGATGATCCGCCCGTCGGTTGGCGGGCATGAGACCGGCGCGGATGGGTTGCGGGAGGGGCGTGGGTTCCCGTTCGCGATGGTCGGGGACTTCGTCGTGCTGGCCAGGCTCTCGCCGCGGGCGTGCCAGCTGTACTGGATGCTGCGCGGGCATGTGAACACCGCGCGTGGTGATGACCGGGCCTGGCCGGGGATGCGGGGCCTGGCCGACGCGATGGGCCTGAGCAAGATCGACAGCGTGATCGCGGCGGTGCGGGAGCTGGAGGCGATCGGCGCGGTCGATGTCGAGACCGTCCCGACCCGTACCGGGCGCCGCAACGTCTACACCGTCCACCTCACCCCGCCCCCGGGCTATACCGGCCTGACCAGTTTCCAGGAGCTCTACGCCCAGCGCGCCCGCGACGCCGCCCAGGAGGCCGCCCGGACCGCGGCAGAGGCCCCCGCGAACACCCCCGCCGGGCCCCCACCGCCTGCCTCCCGGGCCTCGCGGGCGTGCCCCGCGCCCCGCCGTACCGCCCGTCATAGCCCTCGGAATGGCCCTGTTTCCGCAGGTCGTGGGGGGTCATCCGAAAAATCGGATCACCCGTTTGGGGGGTCATCCGATTTTTCGGATGACCGGTCATCCGAAAAATCGGATCAGAACCAGACGAAGGTGAACGAGACGAACTGGGGGGGGCGCGTGCGCGCCCCTGAGCCGCTCGGCCCCGCCGACGCCCCCCTCCCCCCGAGTCCTCGACCCGAGCCACAACCCCGGCCACGAGACGGGCACGGACGCGGGACCGGGACCGGGACCGCAGCGACCGGTGCAGGAGGCGAGCTGGGAGCGGTGACCGCGCAGCTGGCCGAGCTCACCACCGCGCTCACCAGCGCCCTGACCGCCCTCGCCACAGCCGGGCACAACACGACACCGGCACCCGCGCCGGCACCCGCACCGACTCCGACCCCGGCCGCGCCGACAGAGCCGACAGAGCCGACGCCCAGCGCCGCGGTGCCGGAGCCGGACCCGGCCCGCCGCGAGACCTGGCGCTGCGCCCGGCACCTCGCCGCCCCCGACCCCCACGATCGGCCCTGTGGCGGCTGCGGAACGGTCCGTAAGCGGATGCAGGCACAAGAGGCCCAGAAGGCCACCGAAGCCGCTCAGAAGCGCTCTGAGGCCGCGCAACACGCACGCCAGCAGATCGCCGACTGCACCGAATGCGACGAGTACAGCTACGTCCTCGACCCGCACGACCCCGCCGGCGGCTCCTACGACCCACCACTGCGCTGTCACCACGACCGCCCAGCGATCGACCGCATCACCGCCGACGAACAACGCCAGACCGCTCAGGCCGCCGCCGCCACCCGCTCCCCGATCTCGGCCGACACCCGCGCACTGATCGACGCCACCCGCACCCGCCTCCAGTCCCGCACCAGCACCAGCACCCCGTCCACGACCGGCCGCCGACAGCGACTCAACCCGAAAGCATGGCGATAACCAGGACAAACTCGACACCCGCCAGCGGGCGGTGCCGGGCTGAAGACGGTGCTGCCGCGTCGCTCCCGGTCCTCACCCGCCCCGAGGGGGCGGGCTGCGGTCCGGGTCGACTTGCCCACGAGCCGCCGACAGGGCCAAAGCGGGCCAGAGCAGCGACGCCGCAGCACCCGGGACCTGCTCACACACCCACGTCACCTGTCGCGCACAGTGCACACATGAACACACCACGCAACGACCCAGCCGCCCAGAACGATCGGCTGCCCTGGCCGACCTGGATGTCCGGCCCCGACCGCACCGCCGCCGAAGCCGCGGCCACCGCCGACACCGTCGTGTTCAACCGCGCCGCCCTGCACGACGCCCTGACCCACGACCACCGTGCCCGTCCTCGGGCCACAGCTCAGCAGAGCGCGAACACGGCCCCAGCGCCCGCGACGTCATCGGCTGCCGCGTCATCCACCGCCCGGCCCGACACCGGGCCGTGGCTCACACTGGTGATCCTCGGCCTGGTCATCGTCGCCGCGATGCTGGTCATCACCGTGACCTGGACCTGACACCCAGCAGGCTCGGTCAGGCCGGGACCATCCGCGGGCCCACCCGACCAGAGCCAGCAGTTGCAGCGTCAGGAGCACCAGCGCGCTGTGACGGGAGACCGTGTTCCGCGGGCGGGAGCATGCCGCGGTCCCGCAGCCTGCGCTTGGCCTTCGCCGCCGTGCGGTTCCCGCCGATCATCCGATCGACCTCGGACAGCGACAGGTCCTCACCTCGGGCCCACGCCGCCGCCAACAGCGCTTCGGCCTTCGCCAGCTTCGTCTCCCCCACCGCGCTCACGACGGCCGTGCAGGCCGCCGCGTCGTCGCTGCCGCCCTCGGGGGTGTCCTGACGCCGCGCTGGGCCCGACGTCACCACCGGCAGCGGCGCCGTGTCGCCCTGATCCGCACCAGGCTCCTCCACCGCCCACGCCGACTGCATCGACTGCATCGAGATCGCCGAGGACTCGGAGCGGTCCTCGTGCGCAGCGCCCACAGCCGCGGTCGACACTTGCCCGGCAGGGGCGGCCGTGGCCGTCCAGCGTGCCGCGCCACCAGCGACGCCCGGCCCCACCGTCCGGCTCGCAGCGAGGGCAGCGCGGGTGGGACGCAGCACGATCGCGATCAATTCCAGACTGATCGCGAACGCGACCGGCGGGAACAACGCGACCATCCACGCCGCCACCGACGCCAACACCGATCCATCCCGCACCCATTCACTCTCCGGGACAACAGAGGCGGCGTTCGCCAACAACGTCACGATCATCCCGAACGCGAATGCCGCCCACGGCCCGAACCCGACCCGCTCACCCCGAGTGCGGCGCGACCACACCACCACCAGCGCTGCAGCGAGGAGCCCGTCCACCGACAGCGGCAGCCAATACGCCAACGCCGACCCCGGATTAAACCGGGCCGCGACCTCCTGCAAATGCCAATACGACGCCACCGCCGCGGGAAGACCCACAGAACCCACCACAAGAACCGCGAGAACACGCGGCCACACCGACGCCCCACAATGTCTGCCGAGCACGCCCCGACTGCGGGAGGTTTTCCTCCGGGATCAGTTGCTGTTCCCGACCGGCCCACAGCTCACCGGCAGAGCCCACGCCGGGCTCGCCGTTTCCGCTCGTGGGCCTGAGTTCATGAACAGTCATGACCGATCCCGCTCCTCCGCCGCACGTGTAGTGGCGCACGTGACATTACACGACCCCGCCGACCATGAATGCGCAGTGTCCGCCCGGGGCCGTATGCGACCGGCAAAGACAAGAAGTCCCGGCCACCGTTCTTCGGTGCTCGCCGGGGGTGCTCGTGCTCGCCGGGGGTGCTCGCCTCGCCGGGGGTGCTCGCCGGGGGTGCTCGCCGGGGGTGCTCGCCGGGGGTGCTCGCCGGGGGGCTCGCCGGGGGTGCTCGCCGCCGCGTGGGGGTGCTCGCCGGGGGTGCTCGCCGGGGGTGCTTGCTCGCCGGGGGTGCTCGCCGGGGGTGCTCGCCGGGGGTGCTCGCCGGGGGTGCTCGCCGGGGGTGCTCTGCTCGCCGGGGGTGCTCGCCGGGGGTGCTCGCCGCCGGGGTGCTCGCCGGGGGTGCTCGCCGGGGTGCTCGCCGGGGTGCTCGCCGGGGGTGCTCGCCGGGGGTGCTCGCCGGGGGTGCTCGCCGGGGGTGCTCGCCGGGGGTGCTCGCCGGGGGTGCTCGCCGGGGGTGCTCGCCGGGGTGCTCGCCGGGGGTGCTCGCCGGGGGTGCTCGCCGGGGTGCTCGCCGGGGGTGCTCGCCGTGCTCAAGTCATGGGGTGCGCTACGCCGCGTCTCGGCGGGCGACCTGGAAAGCAGGCCCCTGGGGCCTCGAGCTTGGCTAGCTTGTCTACGTCACGCTCTGTGCTTGTCCAGGAGGTAGACAAACCACTGGACAAAGACTGGACAAGCGGTTGGACTTCGGCGTCCTACGCGCGTGCGTGCACGCACGCGCGTAGGACGCACACTAGCACGCCCGCTCCGTTGTCCAGCTGGACAACTGGACAATCACGCGCCGTCACACTCACCGTCGGCGGCGCTGGCACCGGACCTGCCGTCGCTCATCTCCCGAGCAAGACCCTCAACGAACTCGATCGCCTGGTCGCCGCGCAAACTGCGCCTTTGGTAGTCACGGAACTGGTCGATGTAGTGCCGCACGTTCTCTGGCTTGGCTTCAGGGCTGATTGTGACGTCGCCAGGAGTTCGAACAGCTAGATCGTCAGCATCCTTATTGGGTGACATGTAAATCGTGAAACTCGGACCGCGATCAATATGCGACTCGGCGTTTGCGGTTAGGATCCACAAATTAAATCTACCGTAACGCGCCAGAGAGCCGAGCCAATGCAACTGATCAATCATGATGCCTCTATCTCCTGAGGGGCATCTAAGCGCCCGCTCGGAAATGACAACGTCGAGGCGGCTGGGGGTCTCGTAGAGAATCTTCTGTCGTGTGACCTTGGCGAGAATGTTCGCGGCTAGGCGCTGCTTCGAATTTGCGGCGACCGTCACGGCCAGCCAGTGCATGTAGGCAGCAGTCTGAAGGACGTCTGGAATAGTCGAGTTTTGCCACACGCGGCAACTCGTGATGCGGCCCTTTCCAGGGCGGAAATATCTCTTGCCTGAATATTCCAGCCGCTAACTGGAACGTTTCTCCATAATGCGACCGTTCCGCATGCCCGCTGGGCGATGCTCGTTATCTGCGCACACACCTCCGGTGGCGTTGATGTTTCCTGGAGCCATCTCTGTAGCTCGAACTCGGATATTCTTAATCGCCCTAATTCGATTCTACTGATTCGCGATTGGTCGAGACCGATTATTGCGGCGAGTGCGTGCCCGTCAGGCCAGCCGCGTGCCGTCGTGTCCGAAGCTCTTCGCCGAGGTGGCGTTGAGCGTCGACTCGGTCTCCAGTCACGTCTGCTCCTCCCTGCTTCCATGGCTCCGGGACTGCGGCGAGGCCCCCGCTTGGGGGCCGCGTAGGCAGGGTTGCCGGAGCGACCCCTTGACGCCCGACGACCGCTACGTCATGCTCGAATGCATGTCGCTTCTATGCACTCTGGGTGCGGCGGCTAGGAGTCCAAATAGTCGGGTCTCGACGGGTTGTGTCCCCGCCGAGACCCTGCGAGTAACCCCCTGAGTAGGAGGAGGCGACCCACGTGGTCGAGCGTAGTCCTGTCTTTGACGATGATCCGGGACCTGTAGCTCCGGTCCCTGTAGAGCTGTCGTCCCATCCAGCCCGTCACTGCCTGGGTGTCGACACGGAGGTGTTTTTCCCGGTCAGTGAGCTGGGTGTGTTGCAGGCCCGGCTGGTGTGCACCGGCTGCCCGGTGCGTGTGGCGTGTCGGGAGTGGGCGACGGCGACTGGCCAGTACGGCATCTGGGGCGGTACGACGCGTGAGCAGCGCATCGCGCACCGCCACGCCGCCACGATCCCGGCGCCCGAGCCTGTTCGTCCGGCGGTCGCAGCATGAGCACTGAGGCCGAGGTCGAGCAGCAGCCGCACGCGGCAGCTGATGCGAAGGCGCGCAGCGCCTACGCGGCGCTGCGCAGGATCACGGCGCAGCGCAGCATCTTCGCGACCGCTTACGGGCGAGCACGAACTCCAGGTGACCGTGCCGCAGCAGCGCTGAGCGCTGTCCGTGCGGCGATCCCGGCGATGACTTCCATCCGCACAACCGCTGTCCCCGGACATCGAACGTCGGCTGGATCGGATCGCCGATGACCTCGCGGACCTGTTCGTTGAGCTGCATGACGCGCAGGAGGTCGCGGCGCGTAAGGCGGTCCGGGCGAAGGAGCGTCAGGCCGCTCGGGCCGAGCAGCGGCGTGCCGCTGTGCTGGCTGCAGGTGGTGAGCGGCGGTGAAGGTCCGTGGGCGGTGCGTGGTGTGTACGCGGTCGTTCGAGATCCCGCCGGGCCGGGCGGCGCAGGTCTGTGGCCGGTGCCGTAAGCGGGAGCAGCTGGGAGGTGGTCGTCGTGGCGCAGCCCGCATCTGACCAACACCAGGACGAGACCACTCCGGAACGGCCGGGCCTCTACATCGTCGACGGGGATGCCGATTCGTCCACGGTCGGTGAGGACCAGGCCGACAGCCAGGTGGAGCCCGCGCAGGTGAAGCCGTTGGCGCCGTGGGACCAGCGCATCGCCCAGATCGTCAGCGACGTGGTGGAGGCCCGCCCACGGTGGAACGAGCAGCCACCCTCGTACGCCCAGACCTGGGCGTACTCCCGGTCGGGGGACTGGACCACGTCCAGCAATCCGCTGGTGAGGGCGGCGCACTCGGCGCTGACTCTGGCCGCCCTGGTCGTGGTGTTCCCGCTGGATTGGGTGTCGAACGTGGTTCGGGACAAGCCGTCCGGCTTCGTGATCACGGTTGTCGTGGTCGTTCTACTCGCCCTCGCGTTCTGAAAGGACGGTGTCGTTGTGTCGTGGTCGATGTTCATTCCGAGTTCGATGCTCACGCTCTCGGCGCTCTGGCGCTGGTCCTGGCGATCGTCCCTCGTGTACCTGGACGTGCCTGGGAGGGCGTGGATTGGAGAAGGTCGCCGCGGTCCTTGCCGTGGTCGGCGGTTTCGGTGTCGGCGGCGCCTCGGCCGGCTGGTTCGGTGGTCTGTTCACAGACGCCCTGTCCGGGGGCGCGCTGACCGGGGCCGGGCAGGCCACCGCCCAGCTCGTCGGGGTGTCCGCGGTGGGCGCGGTCGCCGCCGCAGCCGGACCTGTGGGCCTACAGCCGCCTGCGCGGCTCCGGCATCACCGCCGCCACCAGGACGAAGTCGCTGCTGGTCGTCGCCGCCCTCGCCCTGGTCGGCACCGTCC
>NZ_JAHLJA010000186.1:0-10734 GCF_020496245.1 Pseudonocardia sp. ICBG601
GCGCCCTCCTCCAGGACTCAGACGCCCCGACCGGGCCGTCTGACGGGGCGTCCGCAGGTCGTCTGCTGATGCTTCCGACCCGACGGCCTGTGGCCGTTTCCGCTGGCCAGCGGGTCATTTCGGGTGTGAGGTGGCATGAACGCGCTGTTTCGTCGTGTCGTGGCGGCGGTCCGGGACCGGCTGGTCGAGATCGCCGTCGTCGCCGCCCTAACCGTCGCGGCGGTGTGGCTGACCTGGTGGTTCGCCGCACCGCTCGGCTTCGTAACCGGCTGGTGGGCGGCCGCTGAGCTGCGGCTCTGGCAGGCCCGTCGAGCCGTCCCAGCCTCAACCACCCTGGCCGGACAGGACCCGGCAGGCGACGTCTCCGGCGGCGCTGTGTCGCCTTCTGGGCGGGTTTCGGCTGGTCAGCGGGTTGAGGGGAGGGCCGGAGCATGACCACCACGAACCACTCGTGGGCTGCAACACGGGCGGCGGAGCGGCGTGAGAGCCGCGCTCTGGACGCCCGCCTCGCCCGGGAAGCCGCTGACGCTGCGGCGCAGCGGCGGATCGCCGAGCAGGACGCCCGCCGCGACCGCGACCGGGCCGACCGCGAGAGCGCTGAGCGGCGCCGCACCGAGCAGCGACGAGCCCGCACAGCCGCCCGGGCCGCAGCCCGCACACGCGCCCTGACCTGGTCTTCTGCCCACGTCGTCGAGTTGCTGATCTACCCGATCGCGCTCCTGTCCTTCGCTCTGGCCGCACCCGCGATGGCCGCCTACGGCACCACCATCTACGGCCCGCTCGGCGTGCTCCTGGCCGGGATCACCGAACTCGGCATGTGGGCCTTCGCCCTCGCCATCGTCGCCTCCCGACACCAGACACCGGACCGGCCCGTGGTCGGGTTGCAGGCCGGGGTGGTGCTGTTCTCCCTGGTCGCGGCCTCGATGAACCTCCTCCACGGCCTCGAACAGGGCCTCACCGCCGGGATCGTCATGGCCGTCGTGTCCATCGCAGGCGTCACCGCACACCAGCTCACCCTCGCCGGGGCACCCCGCTCCCGAGCCGAGCGCCGGGACGCCCACCTGACCGCGCTGGTAGAGGCGAAGACCGACCGAGCACGACGCCTCGCCGTCCGCGACGCGGCAGCAACCATCGGCACCGACGGCACCGCCCAGCTGACCTACCGGCCCGGGACCTACCAGGTCCACCGACGGGCGCTCGCCGCGACGACCGCCCCGGGACGCCACGGCGCCCCGCCCGTGCCGGGCGGCGAGGGCCGCGCCGACGACTGGGACTGGGCACTCGCCGCCCTCGTCGAAGGCGCGGACTGTGTCGGCTCCGCCTCACCAACGACTACGACTACGACCTCGACTACCTCGACTCCGACCTCGACGATGATCATGGAGGCGGTGTCGCCGTCCTCAACCGCCGCGACGAGGAGTCGGGTGGGGAGTCGAGGGCTGACCTGCGACAGTCGACCCCACCAAGATCATCGTCGAGGGGCGGAGTCGACCCCGACCATGATCTTGAAACCGGGTCGACTCCCCGCAGCCTGGATGATCTTCGCGACCAGCTCCGGGCCGCCGTCGCCGACGGCCGGGTCGACCCCGGATCGGCCGAGTCCATCCGCCGGACGCTGCGCTGTTCCGCCGCGCGGGCCCGCCAACTCCGCGACGAGACCGCCGGAGGCCCCCGATGAACAACAACGACCACGACACGCGGGGAAGTCTGGCGGCGCCAGCCCAGACCACCATGCGCGTGAGCTGGCGCCGGTCATCACCCTGCACCACCGCACCGACAACTCCGACACCGAGCCCTCGGTGGTGATCGAGGGCGAGATCGTCGACCACACCTGCGGCCCGCAGACAGACAGCGCCTCGACACCGGGAACCGACGTGGTGGTGTCGCGGCGGGACCTCTACCGCTCCGACCTACACACCGCAGGCCGGAGCGCCCTCGCCGCCGCCACCCACCCCGTCACCGTCACCACAACGAAAGCCCTGGTCAGGAACACGTGGTTCGTGTTCTCCGGCGCCGGAGTCCTCATCCAACGCTGGCGGGACACCCACGGCACCTCCCGCTATGAGCGGCAGATGCGGGCCGCTGAGATCGCCGGGGACCAGGACCGGCTCCTGGAGTGGGAGGCCCGCGACACCGCCGAAAAGCAGCGGCGTCATGGCCGGGTGATGGACTGGATCAACGCGCCCCTGGCGTGGGCGCGTGCTGCGGGGGTCGGCGCGCTGATCGCGCTCGGGATGCTCCTCGCCCTCGGCGCCGTCCTCGCGATCGCGGCGAAGGATGTTTCCCTGGTCATCGCCCCTGTTGCCGGGGTGATCGACGCGGTCGCCTGGACCGTTACGTTCGTGACCGTCTACGCCACCGTGATCGCCACCCTGGCCGGGGCCGGGGCGGTGCTCGGGCTGTGGGCACTCGGGGCGGGCCCGCACCACCCCACCCACCTGGACCGCGACTGTCGACGACGACGAGACCAGCACCGGGCGGGGTGTGATCGTCGACGAAAGCGCCGTGGTCAACGCGCTGCGCAACCTCGGCCTGAGCGCCCTGAACAGCAAGTTCAAACACGGCTGGACACCCCGCTGGAACCTCCCACCCGTCCACGACGGGAAGGGCTGGCACTGCCAGTTCCTCCTGCCCGAGGGCGTCACCGTCGAGATGCTCAACAAGCGCAAAGACGTCCTGGCCCACAACCTCCTGAGGTTGCCGGTGGAGGTGTGGCCCACCGAAGCCCGCGACCACCCCGGCATGCTGGACCTGTGGGTCGCCGACCAAGGCTCACTCACCAAACCGGTCGCGCCCTGGCCGCTGCTGCACGACGGGACCACCGACTACTTCCGTGGTGTCCCCGTCGGCGTCACCCCCCGCGCTGACCTGGTCAACGGACGGCTGTTCGGCACGAACTGGGGCATCGCCGGGATGATGGGCTCCGGGAAGTCCACCCTGATCATCAACGTCCTCGCCGGAGCCATCCTCGACCCACTCGTCGAGATCGACATCTACTGCATGGCCCACAACGCCGACTACGACCCCTTCGCCCCGGTCGCCCGGACGCTGTTCGTCTCCGACGACCCCGACGAGGTCCCCACCGTCCTCAACGGCCTCAAACAGCTCATGTCCGAGCTGTCCGAACGCGGACGGAAACTGTCCGCAGCAGGCGAACCCAAGCTCACCCGGGCACTCGCCGCCGCCGCGCCGGCCCGCCTCCATGCGGCCCCGCGTCGTGGTCATCGACGAGTGCCAGGAACTGTTCGTCTCCGACGTCGGCGCCGAAGCCGCCGAGCTGGTCGCCAAGATCGTCGCGAAGGCCCGCAAATACGGGGTGACGTTCCTGTTCGCGACACCAGTCCCGTCGAAAGAGTCCCTGCCTCGGGCGGTGGCGAAAGTCCTGTCGAACCGGGCGTGTTTCGCCATCGCCGATCACCAGGGCAACGACGCGATCCTCGGCACCGGCAAACACACCGCCGGGATCACCGCCACCACCCTGCAACCCATGACCGTGGGCAGCGACGGCACCGTGGACCTCGGGGACCTCGGCACCGCCATGACATCCGGGTTCACCAGCCGGGACGGGCTGATGCGCTGCTTCTACATCCAACGCGGCAACGGCGTCGACGAGCTGACACCGATCGTCGAGCGGGCGGTGAAGCTGCGGGAAGAGGCCGGGCTCGCCACCGGAGCAGCGACCGCCCCGGCACCGCCGCCTCGCCGGGACCTTCTGGAGGACCTGCTCCACGTCCTCACCGAGGCGGGCGCGAAGCGGATGCGCACCCAGGAAGCGCTCGCGCTGCTCGCCGAACTCGACCGCGCCCACTACGGGACCTGGACCTTCGAACGCCTCGCCGACGCACTCCCCGACGGGGCGAAGCCCTACAAGACCGGCGGCACCAAACAGGTCTCCACCGACCGCATCGCAGAAGCCCTCACCGACCGCAACACACCCACCGATCCTGTCACCGACAGTGACGAATGGGCGAAGGGTCCGACGACCTGAGCTGAGGACTGAGGGACCCCCTCAGGGACCCGGGAGGGACCCAGGGAGTTCTCCCTCCCGGGTCCCCGACGGGTCCCTCCCCAACCTGACCTGCACTGACAGTCACCCAGGGACCCCAGGGACCCACCCCCTCCAGCACCTCTGAAACCCGCAGTTGAGCAGGGACGGGAGCACTTCGGCGCCTCCCTCCCTCCCCTTCGCCATGCCGAAAACAGGAGCCCCCATGACCACACACAGTCACCACTCTCCTGGACTACCGGAACCACCGGCAACACCTGCAGCACCTGACCCGCTCCCGTGTCGAGCCCTGGCAGTCCCGATCCCGCGCCTGCCCCACCCGGATCGGGCCGACGCGCTGGAGGTGATCAGCTTCGTCGACCCGGCCGTGCTGGCCGCCGTCCTCGGACGAGCCCAGCCGACCGCACCGCTGCTCGTCGCCGCCCGCGTGGGCGTGGAGGTCGCCGACCTGCGCCACGCCCGCTGGGTCGCGTTGCGCGACGCCAGCAAGCAGGTCTCGGTCGCCTACACCGCTGCCGGGCTCGCCCGACAGCCGTCCCTCGCGGAGTTGATGCGGCGCCGGTATCCGCCCCACGGCGACCCGGCCCGGTGGGCACGTGGGGACGCGGCATGAGCACCACCGCAGCCCCACAGCTGGTCGTGGGCAAGTCGACCCGGACCACAGCCCGCCCCAGCGGGCGAGGACCGGAAGCGACGCGGCAGCACCGCCCTTCCCCCGCGCACCGGCCGCCCCGGATGTCGCGGCTGGCGGTCCAGGTCGCCGACGGCCGCGAACTCGCCGTCCTCGTCGACGGGCCCTGGCGTGGGCGCTGGTACTGGGCCGACGACCTGGCAGCCATGCAGGACGCGTCTCGCCGCTACCCGGACGGCCATCCGGCCGCCGAGCTCCGCGCCTACGCCCCGACCGAGACCTGGACCGAGCACCCGCACGAGCCCGAGGTGACCGGACGCCTCTGGCGACACCACCCGAGCACCGCACCCGCCGCCACCACCTCCAGGAGGACCGCGTGAACACCCACGACGACCAGGTTCCCGCAGGTCAGGGCGAAGGTTCCGAATCCGGCACCTTCACCCCACCACCGACCAACAGCACCAGTAGCGACGTCGACGGGGCGGTGATCCTCGACGACCTGGAGACCGCGCTGCGCCGCTACGTCGCCCTCCCCTCCGACGCCGCCGTCGTCGGGGTCGTGCTCTGGATCGCCGCCACCCACGCCCAACCCGCCTGGGCCCACGCACCACGCCTGGTCGTGCGGGCACCGGAGAAGCGCTGCGGGAAATCCCGCCTCCTCGACGTCGTCGAAGGCGCCTGCCACCAGCCGTTCATCACCGTCAACGCCACACCGGCAGCGGTCTACCGCTCCATCACCGCCGACCCACCCACGATGCTCGTCGATGAGGCCGACACGATCTTCGGACCCGCAGCCACCGGCCACGAAGACCTCCGCGGACTCCTGAACGCCGGACACCAACGCAACCGGCCCGCCAAGCGCTACGACCTCGCCAAAAACCGCGTCGAGTCGATCTCGACGTTCGCCATGGCAGCGCTGGCCGGGATCGGACGCATGCCCGACACCATCGAAGACCGCGCCATCGTCGTCCAGATGCGCCGCAGAGCCCCCGGAGAACAGGTGGCGCCCTACCGGCACCGACGCGACCGGCCACGCCTCCAGAAGCTCGCTGAGCGGCTGCACAGCTGGCTCCGCAACGACCTATCGGTCTTGGAGGCGGCTGAGCCGGTGATGCCGGTCGAGGACCGGGCCGCTGACACCTGGGAACCACTCATCGCCATCGCCGACCACGCCGGAGGCCACTGGCCCGAACGCGCCCGCCAAGCCATCCTCGCCCTCCAAGAGGACAGTGCCGGGGATGACCGGTCCGAACGCATCCGGCTCCTCGCGGACTGCCATGCGGCGTTCGGGGACGAGCAGGCGTTGCCGACGATGCGGCTGCTCCAGCAGCTCCGGGCTGATCCGGAGGCGCCGTGGGCGGACTACGGGCCACGCGGCGAAGGACTCACCGCCATGCGCCTCGGAAGCTCCTCGCCGAGTACGACATCCAGTCCACGCAAATGCGGCTCCCTGGGCTCGGGAAGGTCAGGTGCTACCAGCGTGACGTGTTCGGCGACGCGTGGCGGCGCTACACCCCTGATCTGGTCACCGACAGTGCTGAACAAGGAGGCGCGGGGCCAGGCGAGGCATAACCGCTGGTGGATGCGGTAAGGGCGGCCTTCGGCTTGCGTGAGCGTGTTGTTCGTTGAGGGGGTGTCCCGGCTTGAGCCGGGACACCCCCTCAAGCCGGGACAGGGAAAAAGCGCATGTGACCTGCTGGAACGCTCAATGTGTCCCGGCTGTCCCGGCTTGCCCCGGCTTGGGGCGCCGGTAAGGGAGTTGTCACCAGCCGCAAACGAGTCGATCATTGCTGGTCAGCGGGTTTATTTTCGGTGAGGTTGCGGTAGAGGGTGGCGCGGCTGACGCCGAACGCGGCTGCGATCTGGTCGGCGGTCTGGCCGGTGTCGAGGGCGGCCTGGGCCGCGGCGAGCTGGTTGGGGTCGAGTTTGCGGGGTCGGCCGGGCAGTTTGCCCGTGGCTGCGGTGGCCTCGCGGGCGTGGGCGGCGCGTTCGCGCATGAACACTCGTTCCATGTGTGCGAACAGCGCCAGTAGCGCGACGGCGAGTTCGGCCATCGGCGAGTCGTCGGTGGTGTCGATCGGGATCGGGTCCTTCAGGGTCTTGATCCCGATGCCCTGCTCGCGCAGCTCGTGCACGACGTTGAGGCATTCGCGCAGATTGCGGCCGAGTCGGTCGAGGTTGGTCGCGATGATCGTGTCGCCGGAGCGGGCGTAGCGGCGCAGCTCGGTGAAGCCGGGCCGGTCGATGGTGGCGCCGGTCTTCTTGTCGGTGTAGATCCGCTCGTCGGGTATGCCGTGGTGGCCCAGGGCGTCGAGCTGTCGTTCGAGGTCCTGGTGTGTGGTCGAGACGCGGGCGTAGCCCAGTTCCATCACGTCACCGTCCTGGCCTGGTCCCGGTCGGCATCCAGGGCGGCGGCGATCCGCGGGTCGGTAATGGCGGACTCGCCGGTCATGATCGTCTCGTTTCCTCCCGCAACTGTCTCATAAGTTTACCATGTGGCCGTGTTTCGAGGCGGTGTTTCGACGTTAGATTGTGAGACAGCGTGACCTGGGGTGATGTCGATGTCCGAACTCGCCTGCACGCTGTCGCGGAACCTTGGTTTCGAGACCGGCCAGTCAGCCGCTGGAGGCGGCGGCGGCCAGGCGAAGACGGGCGTCCATGTTCAGCCGCACCTCGCCGTAGGGCAGCACGTGCGCCCAGAACAGCGGCGTCAGCCCGCGCCGATCCTCAGCGGTGAGCGCGTCGTCCCACTCGGAGCCAGCGAGCAGGTCCTGGATCATCAGGGTGTTCACGTACACCAGGGCGGCCTGCAAGATCCGCAGGCACAGCACGCTCATCTCCTGCTCGTCGCGCCGGTTGGTGGCCAGGTCCCCGCCCTTGCCGTAGAAGATGACCGCGTTGGCCCGATTCCACGACTCGACCACGTTCAGGCCCTCGTGGATCTCTCGCTGGAGTGCCCGGCTGTGCAGGTAACGGGCCAAGAAGATGGTCTTTTGCGCCCGGCCCAGCTCGATCATCGCCTGGTAGGTCGGGTGCGCTGCGTTGGCCTTCATGAATCGCCGCAGGATCGCCTCGGTCGAGGCGGTGCCCACGCGGATCGCGGTGGCGTACTTGAGCATCTGGTCGTACTGCTCAGCGATGCGGTCCCACCGGACCGGGCGGGTCATCGCCGGTGCCAGACCCGGCCAGGCGTCTGGCTCGCCAGCAGCCGCAGCCGGCGGTACAGCTTGACCTTGTTGATCCGCTTGATCCTCGGCAGCAGGTCGAACCCGAGCAGCTTCGTGATGCCGAACCCGATCTCGGACTGACCATGCGTGTCCACGTAATTGGCCTCGACCTGCATGTCGGTGCCATGCCGGATCGCGCCGTCGACCATCGCGTGCACCTCGGAGGCCGAGCAGTTCAGCCGCTGCGAGTGGATCACCACGGAGCCGCGCTCGACGTGCCAGTAGATCAGCACCCCTCGGCCGCCGTAGCGGGAGTGCCACTCGGTGAAGATGTTCTGGTCGAACGCGCCGAAGTGAGTCGAGTCGCTGGCCACCGTGGATCCGTCGCCCCACAGTGTCTGCTGGCGGGCGGCGAAGGTGGCGTTGGCGATCTCGATCGCGATCTGCCGCGCGGCCTCGGTGCTCAGGTAGCGGCGCCGGGCGTAGCGAATCTCGTCCTCGGAATGCCCGTGCTCGCCGCCGGCGACCGCACGGATGCCGGTGTTGGTGCCGTACCCGTAGATAGCCAGCAGCAACCGCTCGGCCAGCACGTGCTCGGGCAAGGTGCCGCGGTCGGCGACCGAGGTCACCGCCGACAGGCAGCCGGTGCGCAGCACCGCCTCCTTGAGCATGTCGATCAGCGGCACCGTGCCCCACCGGGCCTGCACAGCCTGCTTGAGCCGGCGCAGGTTGCGCGGCTCCGGCGAGGCCTCCAGCGGGGCCAGCTTGACCGCGCCAGCCGCGCGGTCGCTAATCGACAACCAATCGCAGCCCGGCAGGGCGGTGTGCAGGGCCTCCAGCTCGGCGCGCATCTCGGCTTGCAGGTCGGCGATGAACTGGCTGGGGTCCAGCGGCTTGCGCAGCGCCTGGTAGTGCTCGACGCGATGGTCCTCGAAATCGGTCGGAAGGTCTTCGGCCGGGTTGCGCCAGGTGTCCGCGCCGACGACCCAGATTTCCTTGCACCGCAACTGCTCGCGTAGCGCCTGGAAGGTGCACACCTCGTAGACCATGCGCACGACCCGTTGCCGGCGGCGCTTGTCGTCCTTGTAAACCAGCGCCTCCCAGTCCTCGCTCAGGCCGCGATGGACCGGGATGTGCTCGCCGGCCGGGTAGTAGTGCAGGTTCCCGGCGCTGGCGTAGCGGGTGATCAGCTCCAGCGCGTCGAGCACCGGCCGGTGGGTGGTGTTGTTGCTGCGGAACTCCAGCACGTCCAGCAGCTTGATCAGCCCAGTCCGGTAGTGGTTGGTGTAGGAGCCCTTCAGCGTGGCCTTCACGGTGCGCTGGTAGGTCGGCCGGAGGACTTGAACTCCGCGATCAGGTCGGCCAGCACGGCCTGCGGCGCGACCGGGAACACGGTGTCGCGCACGAGCTGGTCGCCGGCGTTCACGGTCGCCTCGGCGACCCGGAACAGCAAGTTCTCCTTGCCGGTGACCCGCTTGAACTCCTTGATCAGCTCCTTGGTCACCCGGACCTCGGCGCGGGCGTTGATCCGGTGCACGGTGGAGATCAGCAGCTCGACCAGCGTGTCGGTGATCTCCCGTTCCCGGCAGTGCAACAACGCCGCCAGCAGGGCCAGCGTCACCTCAGGCGCGTGTCCGCGCAGGTGGCTGGGCGCCTCGACCGCCGCCCGCGCCCGCCAGGCGGCGACCACCTTCGGGGCGATGTCGGCGAACACGCCGGCTGACAGGCCGACCGCCCGTACCGCTTCCAGCTTGGCGATCTCGGTCAACATCGTGTTCAGGCTGACGTTGCCCGGATCGGACCGGATCGAGGCCAGCACCGCCGGCCCGTCACCGTCCCCGCCGGGTTGGCCGTCGTCATCGGCACCGGCCGCGACCAAGGCGAACAGCCGAACGCGCACCGCCTCGGATAAGCGGATCGCCACCCGTGCGAACAGCAGCTCCTCGCCGCGGTGCAGCGCCGAGCGCACGATCCGGTCGACGCGGCCGCCGGTGGGCGGCTCGATACGTTCCTCCCGGCACCGGTCCAGCAGCTGGTCACGGACACGTTCAGCGCCGCGCTCGGTCTGGGTGACGGTGGTGACCAGCCACTCGGTGAGCTTGTCGGCGTCGGCGACGCTGCACTCCCGGAACCCCAGTGTCCGGCGAATCTGGCTGCGATGGAACTCGATCGTGCGGCCGGACCAGTCGTAGAACGCCAGCTCGGTCACCGGCACACCGACCTGCCGGGCCACGTAGTCCACAGCGGCGTCGGGGATCTCGCTCCGGCTGCGGGGAAACCGGCCGTGCTCGGTGTAAAAGCGCAGCAACACCGCGAACCCGAGCCGCGTCGCGCCACGCTTGCCGGCCACCATCGCCAGCTCGGCCTCGACCAGCGTCCACCGATCGATCAGTTCGTCCTGACCCAGCTCACGCGCCACGCACGGACGCTACTCCCACCCCCCGGACACCGCCGCGACCAGAGATTCAGGGTCAAGCCCCCAGCGCTCGTTTGCGGCTGATGACACGATCCTTACCGGCACCCCGGCTTGGGGCCGTTTCGGACATCCCTCGAAATCTCACTCTGTGCAACTGCGCGCGGGGCGCGCCCACGGCGAGCGCCCACTCCCCGTGGCGCCGGGCGTCAGCGAGGAGGCGACCGACGGTGCCGTGCTTCGCCAGTGCTGACAGCGATCCTCGGTAGCTGACCCCTGGAGGCGCAGATCCACGGCCCTGGCTCGACGTTGCTTGCTTGGCCCGCTGCTCGTAGCGGTCTCGGGGTTCGGCGATCATTTTTGTGACCGTGGAGCGGGATATTCCGAACTCTTCAGCGAGTTCGCGGCCGCTCTGGTCCGACGCCGCGGAATTTGCGCTGTCATGAGAAAGCCCGCTTCGCCAATGCCTCGCGGAGCTGTCGAGATGTTTCGATCTGGTCATCGCCACGGATTCGGC
>NZ_JAHLJA010000187.1:0-32125 GCF_020496245.1 Pseudonocardia sp. ICBG601
CGAGCTGGTCGCCAAGATCGTCGCGAAGGCCCGCAAATACGGGGTGACGTTCCTGTTGTCGCGACACCAGTCCCGTCGAAAGAGTCCCTGCCTCGGGCGGTGGCGAAAGTCCCTGTCGAACCGGGCGTGTTTCGCCATCGCCGATCACCAGGGCAACGACGCGATCCTCGGCACCGGCAAACCACCGCCGGGATCACCGCCCCCACCCTGCAACCCATGACCGTGGGCAGCGACGGCACCGTGGACCTCGGGGACCTCGGCACCGCCATGACATCCGGGTTCACCAGCCGGGACGGGCTGATGCGCTGCTTCTACATCCAACGCGGCAACGGCGTCGACGAGCTGACACCGATCGTCGAGCGGGCGGTGAAGCTGCGGGAAGAGGCCGGGCTCGCCACCGGAGCAGCGACCGCCCCGGCACCGCCGCCTCGCCGGGACCTTCTGGAGGACCTGCTCACGTCCTCACCGAGGCGGGCGCGAAGCGGATGCGCACCCAGGAAGCGCTCGCGCTGCTCGCCGAACTCGACCGCGCCCACTACGGGACCTGGACCTTCGAACGCCTCGCCGACGCACTCCCCGACGGGGCGAAGCCCTACAAGACCGGCGGCACCAAACAGGTCTCCACCGACCGCATCGCAGAAGCCCTCACCGACCGCAACACACCCACCGATCCTGTCACCGACAGTGACGAATGGGCGAAGGGTCCGACGACCTGAGCTGAGGGACCCCCTCAGGGACCCGGGAGGGACCCAGGGAGTTCTCCCTCCCGGGTCCCCGACGGGTCCTCCCCAACCTGACCTGCACTGACAGTCACCCAGGGACCCCAGGGACCCACCCCCTCCAGCCCTCTGAAACCCGCAGTTGAGCAGGGACGGGAGCACTTCGGCGCCTCCCTCCCTCCCCTTCGCCATGCCGAAAACAGGAGCCCCCATGACCACACACAGTCACACACTCTCCTGGACTACCGGAACCACCGGCAACACCTGCAGCCCCTGACCCCTCCCGTGTCGAGCCCTGGCAGTCCCGATCCCGCGCCTGCCCCACCGGATCGGGCCGACGCGCTGGAGGTGATCAGCTTCGTCGACCCGGCCGTGCTGGCCGCCGTCCTCGGACGAGCCCAGCCGACCGCACCGCTGCTCGTCGCCGCCCGCGTGGGCGTGGAGGTCGCCGACCTGCGCCACGCCCGCTGGGTCGCGTTGCGCGACGCCAGCAAGCAGGTCTCGGTCGCCTACACCGCTGCCGGGCTCGCCCGACAGCCGTCCCTCGCGGAGTTGATGCGGCGCCGGTATCCGCCCCACGGCGACCCGGCCCGGTGGGGCACGTGGGGACGCGGCATGAGCACCACCGCAGCCCACACAGCTGGTCGTGGGCAAGTCGACCCGGACCACAGCCGCCCCAGCGGGCGAGGACCGGAAGCGACGCGGCAGCACCGCCCTTCCCCCGCGCACCGGCCGCCCCGGATGTCGCGGCTGGCGGTCCAGGTCGCCGACGGCCGCGAACTCGCCGTCCTCGTCGACGGGCCCTGGCGTGGGCGCTGGTACTGGGCCGACGACCTGGCAGCCATGCAGGACGCGTCTCGCCGCTACCCGGACGGCCCCCGGCCGCCGAGCTCCGCGCCTACGCCCCGACCGAGACCTGGACCGAGCACCCGCACGAGCCCGAGGTGACCGGACGCCTCTGGCGACACCACCCGAGCACCGCACCCGCCGCCACCACCTCCAGGAGGACCGCGTGAACACCCACGACGACAGGTTCCCGCAGGTCAGGGCGAAGGTTCCGAATCCGGCACCTTCACCCCACCACCGACCAACAGCACCAGTAGCGACGTCGACGGGGCGGTGATCCTCGACGACCTGGAGACCGCGCTGCGCCGCTACGTCGCCCTCCCCTCCGACGCCGCCGTCGTCGGGGTCGTGCTCTGGATCGCCGCCACCCACGCCCAACCCGCCTGGGCCCACGCACCACGCCTGGTCGTGCGGGCACCGGAGAAGCGCTGCGGGAAATCCCGCCTCCTCGACGTCGTCGAAGGCGCCTGCCACCAGCCGTTCATCACCGTCAACGCCACACCGGCAGCGGTCTACCGCTCCATCACCGCCGACCCACCCACGATGCTCGTCGATGAGGCCGACACGATCTTCGGACCCGCAGCCACCGGCCACGAAGACCTCCGCGGACTCCTGAACGCCGACACCAACGCAACGCACCGCCCGCCAAGCGCTACGACTCGCCAAAAACCGCGTCGAGTCGATCTCGACGTTCGCCATGGCAGCGCTGGCCGGGATCGGACGCATGCCCGACACCATCGAAGACCGCGCCATCGTCGTCCAGATGCGCCGCAGAGCCCCCGGAGAACAGGTGGCGCCCTACCGGCACCGACGCGACCGGCCACGCCTCCAGAAGCTCGCTGAGCGGCTGCACAGCTGGCTCCGCAACGACCTATCGGTCTTGGAGGCGGCTGAGCCGGTGATGCCGGTCGAGGACCGGGCCGCTGACACCTGGGAACCACTCATCGCCATCGCCGACCACGCCGGAGGCCACTGGCCCGAACGCGCCCGCCAAGCCATCCTCGCCCTCCAAGAGGACAGTGCCGGGGATGACCGGTCCGAACGCATCCGGCTCCTCGCGGACTGCCATGCGGCGTTCGGGGACGAGCAGGCGTTGCCGACGATGCGGCTGCTCCAGCAGCTCCGGGCTGATCCGGAGGCGCCGTGGGCGGACTACGGGCCACGCGGCGAAGGACTCACCGCCATGCGCCTCGGGAAGCTCCTCGCCGAGTACGACATCCAGTCCACGCAAATGCGGCTCCCTGGGCTCGGGAAGGTCAGGTGCTACCAGCGTGACGTGTTCGGCGACGCGTGGCGGCGCTACACCCCTGATCTGGTCACCGACAGTGCTGAACAAGGAGGCGCGGGGCCAGGCGAGGCATAACCGCTGGTCAGGATGCGGTAAGGGCGGCCTTCGGCTTGCGTGAGCGTGTTGTTCGTTGAGGGGGTGTCCCGGCTTGAGCCGGACACCCCCTCAAGCCGGGACAGGGAAAAAGCGCATGTGACCTGCTGGAACGCTCAATGTGTCCCGGCTGTCCCGGCTTGCCCGGCTTGGGGCGCCGGTAAGGGAGTTGTCACCAGCCGCAAACGAGTCGATCATTGCTGGTCAGCGGGTTTATTTTCGGTGAGGTTGCGGTAGAGGGTGGCGCGGCTGACGCCGAACGCGGCTGCGATCTGGTCGGCGGTCTGGCCGGTGTCGAGGGCGGCCTGGGCCGCGGCGAGCTGGTTGGGGTCGAGTTTGCGGGGTCGGCCGGGCAGTTTGCCCGTGGCTGCGGTGGCCTCGCGGGCGTGGGCGGCGCGTTCGCGCATGAACACTCGTTCCATGTGTGCGAACAGCGCCAGTAGCGCGACGGCGAGTTCGGCCATCGGCGAGTCGTCGGTGGTGTCGATCGGGATCGGGTCCTTCAGGGTCTTGATCCCGATGCCCTGCTCGCGCAGCTCGTGCACGACGTTGAGGCATTCGCGCAGATTGCGGCCGAGTCGGTCGAGGTTGGTCGCGATGATCGTGTCGCCGGAGCGGGCGTAGCGGCGCAGCTCGGTGAAGCCGGGCCGGTCGATGGTGGCGCCGGTCTTCTTGTCGGTGTAGATCCGCTCGTCGGGTATGCCGTGGTGGCCCAGGGCGTCGAGCTGTCGTTCGAGGTCCTGGTGTGTGGTCGAGACGCGGGCGTAGCCCAGTTCCATCACGTCACCGTCCTGGCCTGGTCCCGGTCGGCATCCAGGGCGGCGGCGATCCGCGGGTCGGTAATGGCGGACTCGCCGGTCATGATCGTCTCGTTTCCTCCCGCAACTGTCTCATAAGTTTACCATGTGGCCGTGTTTCGAGGCGGTGTTTCGACGTTAGATTGTGAGACAGCGTGACCTGGGGTGATGTCGATGTCCGAACTCGCCTGCACGCTGTCGCGGAACCTTGGTTTCGAGACCGGCCAGTCAGCCGCTGGAGGCGGCGGCGGCCAGGCGAAGACGGGCGTCCATGTTCAGCCGCACCTCGCCGTAGGGCAGCACGTGCGCCCAGAACAGCGGCGTCAGCCCGCGCCGATCCTCAGCGGTGAGCGCGTCGTCCCACTCGGAGCCAGCGAGCAGGTCCTGGATCATCAGGGTGTTCACGTACACCAGGGCGGCCTGCAAGATCCGCAGGCACAGCACGCTCATCTCCTGCTCGTCGCGCCGGTTGGTGGCCAGGTCCCCGCCCTTGCCGTAGAAGATGACCGCGTTGGCCCGATTCCACGACTCGACCACGTTCAGGCCCTCGTGGATCTCTCGCTGGAGTGCCCGGCTGTGCAGGTAACGGGCCAAGAAGATGGTCTTTTGCGCCCGGCCCAGCTCGATCATCGCCTGGTAGGTCGGGTGCGCTGCGTTGGCCTTCATGAATCGCCGCAGGATCGCCTCGGTCGAGGCGGTGCCCACGCGGATCGCGGTGGCGTACTTGAGCATCTGGTCGTACTGCTCAGCGATGCGGTCCCACCGGACCGGGCGGGTCATCGCCGGTGCCAGACCCGGCCAGGCGTCTGGCTCGCCAGCAGCCGGGCGGTACAGCTTGACCTTGTTGATCCGCTTGATCCTCGGCAGCAGGTCGAACCCGAGCAGCTTCGTGATGCCGAACCCGATCTCGGACTGACCATGCGTGTCCACGTAATTGGCCTCGACCTGCATGTCGGTGCCATGCCGGATCGCGCCGTCGACCATCGCGTGCACCTCGGAGGCCGAGCAGTTCAGCCGCTGCGAGTGGATCACCACGGAGCCGCGCTCGACGTGCCAGTAGATCAGCACCCCTCGGCCGCCGTAGCGGGAGTGCCACTCGGTGAAGATGTTCTGGTCGAACGCGCCGAAGTGAGTCGAGTCGCTGGCCCCGTGGATCCGTCGCCCCACAGTGTCTGCTGGCGGGCGGCGAAGGTGGCGTTGGCGATCTCGATCGCGATCTGCCGCGCGGCCTCGGTGCTCAGGTAGCGGCGCCGGGCGTAGCGAATCTCGTCCTCGGAATGCCCGTGCTCGCCGCCGGCGACCGCACGGATGCCGGTGTTGGTGCCGTACCCGTAGATAGCCAGCAGCAACCGCTCGGCCAGCACGTGCTCGGGCAAGGTGCCGCGGTCGGCGACCGAGGTCACCGCCGACAGGCAGCCGGTGCGCAGCACCGCCTCCTTGAGCATGTCGATCAGCGGCACCGTGCCCCACCGGGCCTGCACAGCCTGCTTGAGCCGGCGCAGGTTGCGCGGCTCCGGCGAGGCCTCCAGCGGGGCCAGCTTGACCGCGCCAGCCGCGCGGTCGCTAATCGACAACCAATCGCAGCCCGGCAGGGCGGTGTGCAGGGCCTCCAGCTCGGCGCGCATCTCGGCTTGCAGGTCGGCGATGAACTGGCTGGGGTCCAGCGGCTTGCGCAGCGCCTGGTAGTGCTCGACGCGATGGTCCTCGAAATCGGTCGGAAGGTCTTCGGCCGGGTTGCGCCAGGTGTCCGCGCCGACGACCCAGATTTCCTTGCACCGCAACTGCTCGCGTAGCGCCTGGAAGGTGCACACCTCGTAGACCATGCGCACGACCCGTTGCCGGCGGCGCTTGTCGTCCTTGTAAACCAGCGCCTCCCAGTCCTCGCTCAGGCCGCGATGGACCGGGATGTGCTCGCCGGCCGGGTAGTAGTGCAGGTTCCCGGCGCTGGCGTAGCGGGTGATCAGCTCCAGCGCGTCGAGCACCGGCCGGTGGGTGGTGTTGTTGCTGCGGAACTCCAGCACGTCCAGCAGCTTGATCAGCCCAGTCCGGTAGTGGTTGGTGTAGGAGCCCTTCAGCGTGGCCTTCACGGTGCGCTGGTAGGTCGGCCCGGAGGACTTGAACTCCGCGATCAGGTCGGCCAGCACGGCCTGCGGCGCGACCGGGAACACGGTGTCGCGCACGAGCTGGTCGCCGGCGTTCACGGTCGCCTCGGCGACCCGGAACAGCAAGTTCTCCTTGCCGGTGACCCGCTTGAACTCCTTGATCAGCTCCTTGGTCACCCGGACCTCGGCGCGGGCGTTGATCCGGTGCACGGTGGAGATCAGCAGCTCGACCAGCGTGTCGGTGATCTCCCGTTCCCGGCAGTGCAACAACGCCGCCAGCAGGGCCAGCGTCACCTCAGGCGCGTGTCCGCGCAGGTGGCTGGGCGCCTCGACCGCCGCCCGCGCCCGCCAGGCGGCGACCACCTTCGGGGCGATGTCGGCGAACACGCCGGCTGACAGGCCGACCGCCCGTACCGCTTCCAGCTTGGCGATCTCGGTCAACATCGTGTTCAGGCTGACGTTGCCCGGATCGGACCGGATCGAGGCCAGCACCGCCGGCCCGTCACCGTCCCCGCCGGGTTGGCCGTCGTCATCGGCACCGGCCGCGACCAAGGCGAACAGCCGAACGCGCACCGCCTCGGATAAGCGGATCGCCACCCGTGCGAACAGCAGCTCCTCGCCGCGGTGCAGCGCCGAGCGCACGATCCGGTCGACGCGGCCGCCGGTGGGCGGCTCGATACGTTCCTCCCGGCACCGGTCCAGCAGCTGGTCACGGACACGTTCAGCGCCGCGCTCGGTCTGGGTGACGGTGGTGACCAGCCACTCGGTGAGCTTGTCGGCGTCGGCGACGCTGCACTCCCGGAACCCCAGTGTCCGGCGAATCTGGCTGCGATGGAACTCGATCGTGCGGCCGGACCAGTCGTAGAACGCCAGCTCGGTCACCGGCACACCGACCTGCCGGGCCACGTAGTCCACAGCGGCGTCGGGGATCTCGCTCCGGCTGCGGGGAAACCGGCCGTGCTCGGTGTAAAAGCGCAGCAACACCGCGAACCCGAGCCGCGTCGCGCCACGCTTGCCGGCCACCATCGCCAGCTCGGCCTCGACCAGCGTCCACCGATCGATCAGTTCGTCCTGACCCAGCTCACGCGCCACGCACGGACGCTACTCCCACCCCCCGGACACCGCCGCGACCAGAGATTCAGGGTCAAGCCCCCAGCGCTCGTTTGCGGCTGATGACACGATCCTTACCGGCACCCCGGCTTGGGGGCCGTTTCGGGACATCCCTCGAAATCTCACTCTGTGCAACTGGCGGCGCGGCGCGCCACGGCGAGCGCCCACTCCCCGTGGCGCCGGGCGTCAGCGAGGAGGCGACCGACGGTGCCGATGCTGTCGCCAGTGCTGACAGCGATCTCTCGGTAGCTGAACCCCTGGAGGCGCAGATCCACGGCCCTGGCTCGACGTTGCTTGGCCCGCTGCTCGTAGCGGTCTCGGGGTTCGGCGATCATTTTTGTGACCGTGGAGCGGGATATTCCGAACTCTTCAGCGAGTTCGCGGCCGCTCTTGGTCCGACGCCGCGGAATTTGCGCTGTCATGAGAAAGCCCGCTTCGCCAATGCCTCGCGGAGCTGTCGAGATGTTTCGATCTGGTCATCGCCACGGATTCGGCCAGCGATGAGTCCGCCGTTGCGTCCTGATCCTTTGCGTCCGCGTGCGGCTTGGATGGCGGAGAAGGCTGCGTCGTAGGCGGCGGGGCCGTCGTTCCACATGCGGGAGTAGTTGATCGTCCAGTCCGAGATGGAGCCGGAGATGTGGCCGAGTTCGTTCCCTCCGAGGGGGATGGGGAAGTCGGCGTTGAGGATCGCGACGTGTTTGGCGACAGCGGCGCGGTAGCCGTCGGCGTCGCCCCAGTGGTGCCGCATTTCGCGGTAGGCGAAGCGGCGGACCATGTGGAACAGGGTTTCGTTGCGGGAGTAGCCGACGGGGGCGCGGCGGCGTTGGTTGTGCCAGCCGCGTCCGGGCATGTGCCCGGCGGCGGTCAGGATCGCCCCGAATTGGTTGAGGGTGGAGGTTTTGTCGTGGAGGAAGTGGGTGATCCAGCGGGAGTGGAACGGGTTTTTGATCAGCCGCCCGGGATAGGACGGGTCCCCACCCACCGCACGCCGCAGCGCCTCTTCGATCGAGAGGCCGTAGCGGACCGCGCGGCGTGATCCGTAGTTGGTGACGTTGATCGGTGTCGTGATGCCGAACCCGGCGTGGGCGTGGCCGTTGACGGGGTTCTCGATGATCACGTTCGGCATCGGGTGGCTGTCGACGGTGGAGACCATCCGCAGGACCGCATCCGCGCTGTCGCCGTCGATCCCGATCAACCCCCACACCTGCTTGGGGTGCAGCTCGACATGCATCCGGGTCATCGCCTCCTCCCGGGTCTGCCGCCACACGCCGTCGTCGAACTCGTCGGCGGCGAGTGGGTACCGCGACGTCCACAAACGCCCCCAGATCGCCGTAGCCGCCTCAAACGGCAGCCCCCCGACTAGGTAGCCCGGGCCCTCAATCGGGGCCTCACAGGGGCTCTCAGAGCCCCGGGGATCGGTATCGGGGACAGCGCCGGGGGGAACCCACAGGTCAGAGCCGGTCATCCGGGGGAACTCCTCACCACCGCCGACAGGCGCGGTGCCGGTCCAGGGCATTGAGCTTCGCCCTGTGTTGTCTCCGGCCGCTGACGCGGCCGGAGGGGTGCGGGCTCGCTGCGCTTCACCCGAAACTCTGACTTGGTTGCCTGCTCGGACACTCGCATATTTCCAGGTCACAGCCCCGGATGTCGCGTACCCCCAGGTCAGACGGGCGTGTCACTCCACCCGACCGGCCTCCAACCGGACGCCGACACCCCGGTGGCAGCAGCAGCAGCAGCAGCAGCCCCGCCGCACCCGAGCCGACCAGACGACGACGCCGGAGGCGCCCGCCCGCGTTTTCCTGAGGAAAACGCACATCTCGCTGCGCGGTGAACCGGCACCAGGCGGTCGTCGGCAAGCCGACACCCGGACCGCACCCCGCCCCCGGCGGGGGAGGACCGGAAGCGGCGCGGCAACACCACACCAACCGGCTCCGTCCACACACAACCAGCGACCCGAACCGAAGATCATCAGAGGATGCATAGGTCCTGTGGGTGTTGAGCGACGCGGCCCACCGGGCCGACAACGCACGCGCGCTTCGCGCTCGACACCGCCAACCCAAGATCAACAGCGACCACACCTATGCACAGTGCTGTGATCGCCGGGCCGGGTGCCGGTCCCGCGCCGACGATTCACTCCCGCACGCAGCACCACGGGACACGGCCACGGCCCCGCCTGCGGCGGAGCGAGCTATACACTTAGCCCGGCTAAGTGGGTAACGCAAAGACGGAATCCTACAGAGCGGGGCGCTGCGCTGAGCCGGCCGACAGGGACTGCCGGGCCTACTGGAACCGCACCCCTCCCTCTGGAGGCAGGTTTACAGAAAACCCATACACGCCCCTGCTAGTCCGCTGAATCCTGCAACAGCCATAGGGCCTGGACCGACGAGAAATCGCTCCTTCCCTAAAATGTACTCTAAGATCTGAAAAATGACGTACAGACCCGCAGCCGGAAAGACTAGGCGATTTATGGTGATTTCGTTATCCGCAAGAATAGCCACTGCTCCGTAGAGCATCGCATAGCAAGCTACGGCTGTTCCGCCAATCGTAGAGTTCTCGAAGACTGGCCTGTGTTCATCTCGCGAGCTGCGGTCTTGCATGAATTCAACTCCTGGGGGCGTCGTGATCAACGATCTACAAGTTCGCATTAGCTGCACGTGCTACCTGGCTGGCCGACTTGCGAGATCAGGTCCGAGAGCTCCTCGATGGCAGGTGGGATATCGGGCGTGCTCCGCGGTCTAGCCGAAGCAGTTCTTTTGAATCGTGGCTACTCCAAGAATCTCCAGCGCGACGTTACCGAGAATCTTTTTGGCGTCTTCCTTATTGCCAGCCTTAATAAGCAGCTTGGCGGCCTTCGCCACGCCACCAAGTCCCTTGATTGCCTGGTATGCTTTATTTGCGGGAATAAATGCCGCGCCGATCGCGGCCGCGCATACAGTATACTTCCAAGTCGTCCCCCAGAAGCCTCGTGACGAGGAATTCATGAGGGGCTTACCGTCTGAGTCAATCAGTTCTACTGCTCCATTCGCTGAGACCTTCAGGGCTGCGGTTTCTGCCGGCAAATGCGGTTCATGTGTATAGTCTGCAGCTTCGTTGAGCTCACGAATATCGCTCACTGAGAGAGGGAGAATAAATCCTCCTGCCTCGGCGTACGCAAAGCCACTGGTTAGGCTTAACGCTGTAACAACAACAGCGATGACAGAGATAATTCGGGTGGTCCATCTAGTGCACATCGCATTACTCGAGCACGCCCCCCCCCCCACTAGTCAAGAGCCACTACCAGAAGCAACCACGTGAGCACATTCAGCCACTACGGACAGATACGCCCAAACCAGCCTAAACCGCCCACCCTGCCGCAGTCAGTTGACCTTGACCTTGACCTTCCTTCTCTCAAAGCATGGAACTACGTACCGATGATCATGGCCGCTCCGCGACCACCCTCCCGGTGGGTCGGGCTGGCGCCCGACACCTCGACCGACCGTCAGCGAAGCAGGGTGGTTGAGGTGTCGGGCGCCAGCCCGACCCACCGGGACTCACTCAACCATCCACACAACAGCAGGTCACAGCGATGACCGACTCGAGAACACCCAGGGGCAAGTCCAGAAGACGGCCCCGAAAACAATCTTGTGCTCTCTCGGGAGTAACAAAGCCTCTCTCGGGAGTTACTGGGCCACCTGTCGGGCCGACAGCACCGAGGACACGCGACCTCAACGATAACGCGACACCCCCCACATCCGCCGGATCGCGCATCGAGCGGATGCGGGGACTCCTGCACGCACCACAACACCGTGCAAGCAGATGCTAAAACCATCCTGCGGCACCTTTGAAACCGCACAACCAGTCACATCAATACCGTGCCCGGCACCACCCCTGCCCTAGCGCAAAAGAGCACTCATCCGTAGCTCTGACAACGCCCAGCCCTCCGGTACCACAAGCGGCAGAAGAGGCGGCAGGGGGCGCTCAGCAACACCTGTAGAGCGCCGCAATCTATAGCGCCGGAAACGCAACCACGCACCACCGAAAACCGCGGCCGTCGCTGCTCGCCACCCCAGCCCTCGACTCGTCACGCAGAGTGAGATTTTGGGGGATGTCCCGAAACGGCCCCCAAGCCGGGGCAAGCCGGGACAGCCGGGACACATTGAACGTTCCCGCAGGTCATATGCGCTTTTTCTCTGTCCCGGCTTGAGGGGGTGTCCCGGCTCAAGCCGGGACACCCCCTCACCGGCCAGCACGCTCACGCGCGCCGAAGACCGCCATGAACGCGGCCTGACCAGCAAAAACGGTGACCAGGCGACCCCCGAGCTCTGTCGTCACGTTCCGTGATCGATCTGGGATGCGGGCGAGCGGCGGGCAGGCCAGTCGAGATTGGTGCTTGACAGCCGAGGCGGGGGCGTGTCTTGCTTGAAGGAGCAGTCCGGCGGTCCCTGCCGGGTTGCGGTCACCGCCCAGGAGTGGAATCCGGGGCGGCGACCTAACCGAACGACCTGAAGAAGACAGGTGATCGGCTATGGGCCATGCTGCCCTTGGCATTCGTGTGTCTCCACCCCGGTCCGGGGATTTCCTTCTCGATCCACCCGACAGCGACCCTGATCCCGGCGCTGACCAGGGCTTCTCGTGGTGCCCGGACGGTCTGACCGAGCAGGCCATCGACCGCCTCTACCGCGACCTCCTCGCCAGCCCCGACGGGCCCAGCGGGCCTCCAGATGGTGACGCCGAGACGCGGCTGTTCGCGCTCCCGGCACGTCACCATGCTGCTATTTCCGCTGGTCACCAGGTTATTGCGGGTGGTGAGGCGGCATGAACACGCACCTTCACCGCGCCGTCACGGCGGTCCGGGACCGGACCGCCGAGATCGGCGTCGTCACCGCCCTGGCCGGGGCGACGCTGGGCCTGACCTGGTGGTTCGCCGTCCCGCTCGGCTTCATGACCGGCTGGTGGATCGCCGCTGAGCTGCGCCTCTGGCAGGTCCGCCGAGCCGTCCCGGCCTCAACCACCCTGGCCGGACAGGGCCCGGCAGACGTCGTCTCCGGCGGCGCTGTGTCGCCTTCTGGGCGGGTTTCGGCTGGTCAGCGGGTTGAGGGGAGGGCGCGGGCATGACCACCACGTCGTCTTCCTCCACGTCGTGGGCGGCGGAGCGGCGTGAGAGCCGCGCTCTGGACGCCCGCCTCGCCCGGGAAGCCGCTGACGCTGCGGCGCAGCGGCGGATCGCCGAGCAGGACGCCCGCCGCGACCGCGACCGGGCCGACCGCGAGAACGCTGAGCGGCGCCGCACCGAGCAGCGTCAGGCCCGTGCCACAGCCCGGGCAGCCGCCCGGAATAGGGCTCTGACCTGGGCATCCGCCCACGTGGTCGAGTTGCTGATCTACCCGATCGCGCTGCTCTCGTTCGCTCTGGCCGCACCCGCGATGGCCGCCTACGGCACCACGATCTACGGCCCGGGCGGTGCGCTCCTGGCCGGGATCACCGAACTCGGCATGTGGGCCTTCGCCCTCGCCGTGACCGCCTCCCGACACCGCACACCGGACCGGCCGGTGGTCGGCCTGCAGGCCGGGGTGGTGCTCTTCTCCCTGGTCGCGGCCTCGATGAACCTCCTCCACGGCCTCCACCACGGCTGGACCGCCGGGATCGTCATGGCCGTCGTGTCCATCGCAGGCGTCGCCGCACACCAGCTCACCCTGGCCGGAGCACCCCGCTCCCGAGCCGAACGCCGCGCAGCACGCCTGGACGCGCTGGTGGAGGCGAAGACCAGCCGCG
Source organism: Pseudonocardia sp. ICBG601 (assembly GCF_020496245.1). Lineage (NCBI taxonomy): Bacteria > Bacillati > Actinomycetota > Actinomycetes > Pseudonocardiales > Pseudonocardiaceae > Pseudonocardia > Pseudonocardia sp. ICBG601. Next base: position 12,707 of record NZ_JAHLJA010000187.1, read on the forward strand.
CCCGGCGCCTCGCCGTCCGCGACGCGGCAGCGGTCATCGACACCGACGGCACCGCGGCCCTGGCCTATCGGCCCGGGACCTACCAGGTCCGCCGCCGGGCGCTCGCCGCGACGACCGGCCCGGGACGCCACGGCGCCCCGACCGTGCCGGTCGCCATCGGCCGCGCCGACGACTGGGACTGGGCACTGGCCGCCCTCGTCGAGGGCGCGGGCTGTGTCGGCTCGCGGCTCACCAACGACCTCGACTGCCTCGACTCCGAGGTCGACTCCCACCTCGACGATGATCATGGGGGCGGTGTCGCCGTCCTCGACCGCCGTGACGAGGAGTCGGGTGGGGAGTCGAGGGCTGACCTGCGACAGTCGACCCACCCAAGATCATCGTCGACCCGGGGAGTCGACCCCGACCATGATCTTGAAACCGCCTCGACCGGCCGCACCCTCGACGATCTTCGCCAGCTCCTCCGGGCCGCCGTCGCCGACGGCCGGGTCGACCCCGGCTCGGCCGAATCCATCCGCCGGACACTGCGCTGCTCCGCCGCGCGCGCCCGCCAGCTCCGCGATCAGTTCCGTGACGAGACCGGAGGCCCGCGATGAGCCACCACGACGACCACAACAGCCGCGACGACCAGGAGAAGGGGGCTGGCGGCGCCAGCCCAGCCCACCACGCGTCATCAGGGGACGGGCTGGCGCCGGTCATCACCCTGCACCACCGGCCCGACAACCACGGCGCCGACACCGAGGTCCCGGTGGTGATCGAAGGCGAGATCGTGGCGCCGACACCGGGAGCGGGCGTGGTGGTGTCGCGGCGGGACCTCTACCGCTCCGACCTGCACGCCGCAGGCCGGAGCGCCCTCGCCGCCGCGACCCACCCGGCCACGGTGACCAGCACGAAGGCGCTGGTCAGGAACACGTGGTTCGTGTTCTCCGGCGCCGGAGTCCTCATCCAGCGGTGGCGCGACACCCACGGCACCTCCCGGTATGAGCGGCAGATGCGCGCCGCCGAAATCGCCGGGGACCAGGACCGGCTCCTGGAATGGGAGGCCCGCGACACCGCCGAAAAACAGCGGCGCCATGGCCGAGTCATGGACTGGATCAACGCCCCACTCGCCTGGGCCCGGGCGGCGGGGGTCGGCGCGCTGATCGCGCTCGGGATGCTCCTCGGCCTCGGCGCTGTTCTCGCGATCGCGGCGAAGGATGTTTCCCTGGTCATCGCCCCGATTGCCGGGGTGATCGACGCCGTGGCCTGGACCGTCACCTTCGTGACCGTCTACGCCACCGTGATCGCCACCCTCGCCGGTGCCGGGGCGGTGCTCGGGTTGTGGGCACTCGGCCGCGCCCGCACCGAAGCACCCACCTGGACCGCACCACCCACCGACGACGTCGAGACCAGCACCGGGCGGGGTGTGATCGTCGACGAAAGCGCCGTGGTCAACGCGCTGCGCAACCTCGGCCTGAGCGCACTCAACAGCAAGTTCAAGCACGGCTGGACACCGCGCTGGAACCTCCCACCGGTCCATGACGGGAAGGGCTGGCACTGCCAGTTCCTGCTGCCCGAGGGCGTCACCGTGGAGATGCTCAACAAGCGCAAAGACGTCCTGGCCCACAACCTCCTGAGGTTGCCGGTGGAGGTGTGGCCCACCGAAGCCCGCGACCACCCCGGCATGCTGGACCTGTGGGTCGCCGACCAAGGCTCACTCACCAAGCCGGTCGCGCCCTGGCCGCTGCTGCACGACGGGACCACCGACTACTTCCGTGGTGTCCCCGTCGGCGTCACCCCCCGCGCTGACCTGGTCAACGGACGACTGTTCGGCACGAACTGGGGCATCGCCGGGATGATGGGCTCCGGGAAGTCCACCCTGATCATCAACGTCCTCGCCGGAGCCATCCTCGACCCACTCGTCGAGATCGACATCTACTGCATGGCCCACAACGCCGACTACGACCCCTTCGCCCCGGTCGCCCGGACGCTGTTCGTCTCCGACGACCCCGACGAGGTCCCCACCGTCCTCAACGGCCTCAAACAGCTCATGTCCGAGCTGTCCGAACGCGGACGGAAACTGTCCGCAGCAGGCGAACCCAAGCTCACCCGGGCACTCGCCGCCGCCGACCCGTCCATGCGGCCCCGCGTCGTGGTCATCGACGAGTGCCAGGAACTGTTCGTCTCCGACGTCGGCGCCGAAGCCGCCGAGCTGGTCGCCAAGATCGTCGCGAAGGCCCGCAAATACGGCGTCACGTTCCTGTTCGCGACACCAGTCCCCTCGAAAGAATCCCTGCCTAGAGCGGTGGCGAAGGTCCTGTCCAACCGGGCGTGTTTCGCCATCGGCGACCACCAGGGCAACGACGCCATCCTCGGCACCGGCAAACACACCGCAGGCATCACCGCCACCACCCTGCAACCCATGAGCATCGCCCCCGACGGCACCGTGGACCTCGGAGACCTCGGCACCGCCATGACGTCGGGCTTCACCAGCCGGGACGGGCTGATGCGCTGCTTCTACATCCAACGCGGCGACGGCGTTGATGAACTAACACCGATCGTCGAGCGCGCCGTGAAACTCCGCCAGGACGCCGGACTCGATGCTGGCCCCGCCAGCACCCCGGAACCGGCCCCGCGCCGGGACCTCCTGGAGGACCTGCTCCACGTCCTTCACGGGCACAAACGGATGCGCACCCAGGAAGCACTCGCCGCGCTCACCGAGCTCGACCGCGCCCACTACAGCTCCTGGACCTTCGCCCGCCTCGCCGAGGAGCTGCCCGCAGACGCGTGGCCCTACAAGTCCGACGGCGTCATGGTCCTCAGCGCCGCGCGCCTCCACGAAGCCCACACCGACGCCACCCACGAATCCATCACTGACAGTGATGAATTCGGGCCCGGGCAGAAGGGCTGCTTCTAGCCGGAGGTGGTCAGGGAGGCGTCAGGGAGGCAGGGAGTTCTCCCTCCCCCCTCCCTGACCGGTCCCTGACGCCTCCCTCCCTGGGATGACCTGCACCGACAGTCACTCAGGGAGTCCAGGGACCCACCCCCTCACACACCCCTGAAACCCGCAGTTGAGCAGGGACGGAGGCACTTCGGTGCCTCCCTCCCTCCCCTTCGCCATGCCGAAAACAGGAGCCCCCATGACCACACACAGTCACCGCTCTCCTGAACTGCCGGAACCACCGGCAACACCTGACCCGCTCCCGTGTCGAGCCCTGGCAGTCCCGGTCCCGCGTCTGCCCGATCCGGATCGGGCCGAGGCCCTGGACGTCATCGGACACCTCGACCCGGCCGTCCTCGCGGCCGTCCTCGGACGAGCCCAGCCGACCGCGCCGCTACTGGTCGCCGCCCGCGTGGGCGTGGAGGTCGCGGACCTGCGCCACGCCCGCTGGACCGCCCTTCGCGACGCCAGCAAGCAGGTCTCGGTCGCCTACACCGCTGCCGGGCTCTCCCGACAGCCGTCCCTCGCGGAGTTGATGCGGCGCCGGTATCCGCCCCACGGCGACCCCGCCCGGTGGGCACGTGGGGACGCGGCATGACCACCACCGCAGGCGAGCAGCTGGTCGTGGGCAAGTCGACCCGGACCACAGCCCGCCCCAGCGGGCGAGGACCGGAAGCGACGCGGCAGCACCGCCCTTCCCCCGCGCACCGGCCGCCCCGGATGTCGCGGCTGGCGGTCCAGGTCGCCGACGGCCGCGAACTCGCCGTCCTCGTCGACGGGCCCTGGCGTGGGCGCTGGTACTGGGCCGACGACCTGGCAGCCATGCAGGACGCGTCTCGCCGCTACCCGGACGGCCATCCGGCCGCCGAGCTCCGCGCCTACGCCCCGACCGAGACCTGGACCGAGCACCCGCACGAGCCCGAGGTGACCGGACGCCTCTGGCGACACCACCCGAGCACCGCACCCGCCGCCACCACCTCCAGGAGGACCGCGTGAACACCCACGACGACCAGGTTCCCGCAGGTCAGGGCGAAGGTTCCGAATCCGGCACCTTCACCCCACCACCGACCAACAGCACCAGTAGCGACGTCGACGGGGCGGTGATCCTCGACGACCTGGAGACCGCGCTGCGCCGCTACGTCGCCCTCCCCTCCGACGCCGCCGTCGTCGGGGTCGTGCTCTGGATCGCCGCCACCCACGCCCAACCCGCCTGGGCCCACGCACCACGCCTGGTCGTGCGGGCACCGGAGAAGCGCTGCGGGAAATCCCGCCTCCTCGACGTCGTCGAAGGTGCGTGTCACCAGCCGTTCATCACCGTCAACGCCACCCCGGCGGCGGTCTACCGCTCCATCACCGCTGATCCACCGACGATGCTCGTCGATGAGGCGGACACGATCTTCGGGCCCGCAGCCACCGGCCATGAAGACCTGCGAGGCCTGCTGAACGCCGGGCACCAGCGGAACCGGCCCGCGAAGCGCTACGACCTCGCCAAAAACCGGGTCGAGTCGATCTCGACGTTCGCGATGGCCGCGCTGGCCGGGATCGGACGCATGCCCGACACCATCGAAGACCGCGCCATCGTCGTCCAGATGCGCCGCAGAGCCCCCGGAGAACAGGTGGCGCCGTATCGACACCGCCGGGACCGGCCGCGCCTTCAGCGGCTCGCTGAGCGGCTGCACGGCTGGCTCCGCAACGACCTATCGGTCTTGGAAGCGGCTGAGCCGGTGATGCCCGTGGAGGACCGCGCCGCGGACACCTGGGAGCCGTTGATCGCCATCGCTGATCACGCAGGCGGGCCCTGGCCCGAACGAGCCCGCCAGGCGATCCTCGCGTTGCAAGCCGAAGACGCCGGGGACGACCGCTCCGAACGCATCCGCCTGCTCGCCGACTGCCACGCAGCGTTCGGGGACGAGCAGGCGTTGCCGACGATGCGGCTCCTCCAGCAGCTCCGGGCCGATCCGGAGGCGCCGTGGGCCGACTACGGACCACGCGGCGAAGGACTCACCGCCATGAAGCTCGGCAAACTCCTCGCCGAGTACGACATCCAGTCCGAAAAGGCCAGGTTCCCCGGCTTCGGCCAGACCCGGGGCTACCGGCGGACCGCGTTCACCGACGCCTGGCGGCGCTACACGCCTGATCTCGTCACCAACAGTGACGATGACGCCCAGGCGACCACTGAGCCGACATCATAGCTGGTCAGCCCATGTGATAGGGCGCTCTTCTACTGGTGTGAGTGCCAGGCTCGTTGAGGGGGTGGGACGGCTTAAGCCGTCCCACCCCCTCAAGCCGCCCCACCCATAATCAGGGTTTGAACTGCAAGAACAGCCCAAGTGGGACGGCTGGGACGGCTTGGGACGGCTTGGGACGGCTTGGGGGTCGTTTCGGGACATCCCCCCAAAAACTTACTCTGAGTGATTGCTCGGAGAGTTCCCTCGCAGCCTGAACTCTCGCTACCGCAGGCGATCAGAGCGGGCGGGAGTGCCACAACAGCGCCATAGCGCCCCCTCACGTCCTCGCTGCCGGGCGAATGATGCCTGTCCGGTACCAGCGGACCCCTGATGCCTCTCCGGCGATCTGAGAGGTCAGAAAGCGACCTTGAGGACGCGGCGGGCGGCGGATGCGGGCGCTCGTTGCGGCTTGTCCCATTCGCCGTGCTGGCGGGCTTCGTAGATCAGGTACCCGACCGCATCCTGGGTTTCGCCGGTGGCTTCGGCGATCTGCTTGTAGGTGAGTCCTTGGTCGCGTAGGGCGGTGACGCGGGCGCGGCGGGCTTTGGCGCGGGCGAGGTACTCCGCGCGGGGTTCGGCGGCGATGGCGCGGACGGTGCGTTCGGAGACGCCGGCGCGTTCGGCGACTTCGCGGGCGGTGCGTTTGCGGCGGCGGGGGTTCAGCGCTCCCATCCGAACGCCTCCCGCTCCACACGGCCACGAATCTGGCCGGACTGCCACGTCCTCACAGCCCCCCGCTGCAGGCCGCCCTTGTGGCCGCGTGCGGTTTGGATGGCGTGGAAGGTCTCCTCGTAGGCCTTGGGGCCGTTCCGCCAGAGCCGGGAGCGGGTCAGGATCCAGCGGCTGATCGAGTCCGCGATCGCCCGCACCTCCGCCGCCGGGAGCGGGTCGCTGAAGGCCTGGTTGCGCTCGGCCGCTCCGGCCCGGATCGCGGCTTCCAGCCCGTCGGGGTCGCCGAAGTGGTGGCGGACCTCCCGGTAGGCCCACCGCCGCGCGGTGGTGAACAACGCGCAGTTCCGACCCGACCCGGACGGGTCGAGCAGGTGGGCTTTGCGGCGCATCCAGCCCGGCTCGGGCATCGACCCCGACGCCGCCAGGGGGGCGTGGAGCTCGTCGAGGCTGTAGCGGTGGTAGTGCACGTGATGGGCGTTCCAGCGCGGGTGGAACGGGTTCTTCGTCAGCAGCCCGCCGTAGTCCCGGTCCCCGCCGGTGGCCCGGCGGAGCCCTTCCAGGACCGAGGTCAGGTAGCTCAACGGCTTGAGCCGGGCGTAGTCGGTCGTGGTCACCGGCTCGGCCAGCACCCACCCCAGGTGGGCGTGCCCGTTGACCGGATTGCTGATGATCAAGTTCGGCAACGCGTGGCTGTCGCGCGCCGACAGGCCCCGCAGCTCGGCGTCGGGCTCGTCGCAGTCGATCACCACCAGGTTCACCATCCCCGCGCAGTTGGCCTCCAGCAGCTCACGAGCAAGCGCCCGCCGCCGCGACATCCGGTACACCCCACGAGATGGATCATCCGCCGCCAGCGGCCGACGCGGAAGCCACAGCTCGCCCCAGGCCTCCCACGCATCCAGATCAGCCGCGGCCAGAACTTCTTCCACCGCCGCCGACACCGGGACCGGACCAGGCGGGGGGACCCCCGCAGCGGGGGTCGGGGGCAGCTGGGGCACGGGGGCCTCCGGACGGGGCGGGGAGCGGCTTCAGGGCGCGGAGCTACGCGCTCTCCTTCTGCGCGTGCGCGGAACATCTGACTTGGCTTCGCGCCTAGTTCGCAGAATACTTCCTAGTCTCCTACCTGTCTCCGGCGACACACGGGCGGGGCGGCGATGTAAAGCCAGCCCGTGCTGATCTACTCCGCGCATGCTCTTTCGGACCGCTGCCGTGGCTCGACTACGCCCAACGTCGGGGCCGCACTCGGCGAGATCCCGGCGGGGCGTCGGGCTTCTTACTGCGACCATCGGCGTCCTGACCATCCTCAGCGGCGGGACTGCTCTCGCTCAGACCGGGCCGCCGCCACCCACCAGCCCGGAACTGGGCAAAGCTAACGAGTTGATGGCGTTGCCTGCCGCCGCGTTCGTTGTAGCCGACAAGACCTCGCCGGGGCGACCGTTCAACCTCCGCACCGACGGCTGCAGCGGCCCCATCAATCCGGCCTATTTCAAAGACGCCTGCATTCAGCATGACTTCGCCTACCGCAACTACGGAAAATCCGATGGCGGACTCGGCCTAGCGCTCACCGAAGCGGCCCGCTCTTACGCTGACGAACGCTTCCGCGTAGAGCTGAACCGATCCTGCGAAGCCTGGGCAATCCCCGCCACCACGGCAGAAGACTGCCTTAACCAAGCCGCACTGGCCTACACTGCCGTCCGCTCCGAAGGAAGCAACGCCTTCTTCGGGCGCTAAGCCCGACGAGCTGACTTACTGATCACCACATCGTAAACAATCACAGAAAGGACCAGAAGAACAATCGCTGCAGCCGACAACCACTTCCCCGCGACCATGGAGAAGTTCACATCAACATGAGCAGCTGTCACGCAGCGCGCGTAGAGGGCAGCGAAGAACCCTACGGCCGCAAAAATAGGGATGAAAACAACATATCGCTGGTCGCCGCTTGCACTGCGCTTCAACTTCCACACGTATTGCAGGGTAACCACTAAGGCCACAGCGCCGAAGATTCCCAGGCTCAGCTCAACCCCATAAGGGACGGCAGGAGCGGGTCCCCACAGATGCGACGGATGCACACGCCCCTCCGGCGACGACAAGTCACCGATGAGGAACCAGAAGAAGACAAACGCACCCAGAGCCCCACCTGCTGAAATCAGCTTCATCATGGCCCCTCGCTCCCCCTCTTCCCCGGCCTCTGAGCCCCAAGTTCACCTCATCCTCGCCCACGTCTCGCCCCGGCGACGGCCGCAGCGCACCCGACACCTGCCACCAACGCCAGCGCGGCGACTACGACCCGAGCGGGGACCGCTTCTTTGCGACACCAACTTGGCCGAGCTAAGGCTATAGCTTGCCTGCGCCGTGAACCGGCAGCCCGGCACCGCGACCAGCCCCGGACCGGAGCCCACCGCCGGTGATCATCAGTGGATGCATAGGTGTGGTGGCTGTTGATCTTCAGTGGCGGGACGCCACCGACTCGGCCCACCGGGCCGACGGCGTTCGTCTACGACACGCTCGACACCGCCAACCAAGATCAACAGCCACCACACCTATGCATCCACTGATGATCACCGGGCGGGTGCCCGTTCCGCGCAGACGCGTCCTCCCAGCCGCGCCGGCCGGGAGGACGGCCACGGCCCCGCCTGCGGCGGAGGCAAGCTAGACACTTAGCCCGGCTAAGTGGGTAACGCAAAAGACGAGGTCCCGCAGGCCGGGTCGCTGCGCTGAACCGAACAGCCCCGGGCTGCCGCGCCGCTTCCGGTCCTCACCCGCCAGGGCGGGCTCCGGTCCGGATCGACTTGCCCACGAACCGTCCCAGCGCCGAGCGCTGCTCACGGGTTTTCCTCCCAGTACTTCTCGATCGCCTCCGCCAAACTGTAGGAGGGATTTCTTTCTCGCCACTTCCGCAGCTCGATCGGATCGATCCTTCTGGCCTTCTGCGCCGTCGACGCCGCCGCTCGCTTTCTTTCGGAACGAGAGACCTCGGACCGCGTGAACAACCGCGACCCGAGTGACGCCCATGCACCTACCCCGAGGCCAAAGAACGCGAGAGGCAGAATTACGTCCTCCCCTGTAAGGAGGAAGGCTACTCCGATAAGGCCGCAGAGTAGTGCAATGCCGCCGCCGCCGATATATATCGCCGAACGCTCATGCGCCACAACGCCCCTCCCCCATTGCTACACGCCGAACGGTCCTCAAGAGAAGCACTGAGCGCGTACCGCAGTAATTCCGAGCAGCTCTGCCCCCAGAGCAGCTATCGGGCCGCCGATAGCTTGAATCTTCTCCCACGAGAAGCTCGCGCCCCAGAAAGTCTGGACAGCCTCCTTGATGCCCCCAAGCTGCGCAACCAACTTCTTAATTTTCAAAATCTTCGCAGCAGGAATTAGAACACCACCTACCGCAACACCAATCGCCCCCACGCAACCAATAATACTGGCACGAGAATGGCCTCCAGTGTCAGGATAGTTCGCTCTCAACCAGTCCTGCGTAGCAGAATCCCCCTGACGAAGAACCGAATCAGGGACTGAGTTGACGCGCTCAAGAAACAGCGTTAAACCATCAACCCTGTCCTGCTCCTGCCCCGAAACGGTGGCCGAAGAATGAAAATTAGCTCCCGAAACCGGGAAAGCAGCCGGAGTCTCAGCCGAAGCGATCCCAGTAGCCGATCCCATCGCAACAGCCACAGCCAACACGGTCCCGATAACACGGGACGCACACGCGAACCTCTTCGTTCCCATGACCGCATGCGAACACGCCCCCCCCCACTGGTCAAGAACCACTACCAGCAGCAATCACACGAACACGCTCAGCACACTACGCACTACGGGCAGATACGCCCAAACCAGCCCAAACCACCCACCCTGCCGCAGTCAGTTGACCTTGACCTTGACCTTCCTTCTCTCAAAGCATGGAACTACGTACTGATGATCATGGCCGTTCCGCCACCACTTGCCGGTGGGTCGGGCTGGCGCCCGACACCTCGACCGGCCGTCAGCGAAGCAGGGTGGTTGAGGTGTCGGGCGCCAGCCCGACCCACCGGCACCACCACCACAGGTCCACCCGCCATGACCGACCGGACCCACCCCAGAAGCGCGTCAATACCGCTTCTCAGGCGCTTCCAGCCAGGTCAAAGCCCCATCAAAGCCGATCAGCACGTCTCCTCACCCGCCCCCGGAGTCCGTCACAGGGCCACCATCAGCCCGGCACGACGACCCGAGAGTCCCCAGGCCCGAACCCCCGGAGATGATCTATGCAAATCCGGGGAAATCCGGGCCGCTAATAAGCAAATCCGAGACACAAGACGATCTTCAGCGCCGGGGTCGGGCACCGACCGGCGCTGCCCGACCCTCACGACAGCGCGGCACTGAACCTAACCTCAAACACCTAACCTCCAACAAACGAACGGCCGGCCACCCCATCCACCAAAACAACGCGCCGCACACATCGAAAATCTCACCCCCGTCGACAGTCACCCTGGAATCGCAGAAGCAGCAGCGTCAATACCGCGCCCACCGTCAACTCGGCCCGAGCACAAAAGTGGCCTACATTCGTAGCCCTCACAATCGCAGCCCTCCGGCACAACAAGTAGCAGGAGAGGCGACAGTAGGTGTCCGGCAACACCTGCGGAACGCCGCAACCTACAGCGCCAGAAACGCGACCAGGCAGTCGGAAACCGGGCGGCCCGCCGCGCGGCACCCTTCGGTCTCGCTCCGTTACGTAGAGTAAGATTTCGGGGGATGTCCCGAAACGACCCCCAAGCCGTCCCAAGCCGTCCCAGCCGTCCCACTTGGGGTGTTCTTGCAGGTAAAACCCTGATTATGGGTGGGACGGCTTGAGGGGGTGGGACGGCTTAAGCCGTCCCACCCCCTCAACGAGCCTGGCACTCACACCAGTAGAAGAGCGCCCTACACATGGACTGACCAGTAGAAACGGCGGCCAGTCGCCCCTTCGGGGCCGGTCGTCACGTTCCGTGACCGATGCGGGGTGCCGGGGGGCGGCGAGCGGAGCCCGCGAGATTGGTCGAGGTCGGTGCTTGACAGCCCGTGCGGTGTCGTGTCTTGCTTGAAGGAGCGGTCCCGCCAGCCCGGCGGGGTTGCGGTCACCGCCCAGGATTGGACTCCGGGGCGGCGACCTAACCGAACAACCTGAAAGCACAGGTGATCGGCTATGGGCCATGCTGCCCTTGGCATTCGTGTGTCTCCACCCCGGTCCGGGGATTCTCTTCTCGATCCACCCGACAGCGACCCTGATCCCGGCGCTGACCAGGGCTTCTCGTGGTGCCCGGACGGTCTGACCGAGCGGGTCATCGACCGCCTCTACGGCGCCCTCCTCCAGGACTCAGACGCCCCGACCGGGCCGTCTGACGGGGCGTCCGCAGGTCGTCTGCTGATGCTTCCGACCCGACGGCCTGTGGCCGTTTCCGCTGGCCAGCGGGTCATTTCGGGTGGTGAGGTGGCATGAACGCGCTGTTTCGTCGTGTCGTGGCGGCGGTCCGGGACCGGCTGGTCGAGATCGCCGTCGTCGCCGCCCTAACCGTCGCGGCGGTGTGGCTGACCTGGTGGTTCGCCGCACCGCTCGGCTTCGTAACCGGCTGGTGGGCGGCCGCTGAGCTGCGGCTCTGGCAGGCCCGTCGAGCCGTCCCAGCCTCAACCACCCTGGCCGGACAGGACCCGGCAGGCGACGTCTCCGGCGGCGCTGTGTCGCCTTCTGGGCGGGTTTCGGCTGGTCAGCGGGTTGAGGGGAGGGCCGGAGCATGACCACCACGAACCACTCGTGGGCTGCAACACGGGCGGCGGAGCGGCGTGAGAGCCGCGCTCTGGACGCCCGCCTCGCCCGGGAAGCCGCTGACGCTGCGGCGCAGCGGCGGATCGCCGAGCAGGACGCCCGCCGCGACCGCGACCGGGCCGACCGCGAGAGCGCTGAGCGGCGCCGCACCGAGCAGCGACGAGCCCGCACAGCCGCCCGGGCCGCAGCCCGCACACGCGCCCTGACCTGGTCTTCTGCCCACGTCGTCGAGTTGCTGATCTACCCGATCGCGCTCCTGTCCTTCGCTCTGGCCGCACCCGCGATGGCCGCCTACGGCACCACCATCTACGGCCCGCTCGGCGTGCTCCTGGCCGGGATCACCGAACTCGGCATGTGGGCCTTCGCCCTCGCCATCGTCGCCTCCCGACACCAGACACCGGACCGGCCCGTGGTCGGGTTGCAGGCCGGGGTGGTGCTGTTCTCCCTGGTCGCGGCCTCGATGAACCTCCTCCACGGCCTCGAACAGGGCCTCACCGCCGGGATCGTCATGGCCGTCGTGTCCATCGCAGGCGTCACCGCACACCAGCTCACCCTCGCCGGGGCACCCCGCTCCCGAGCCGAGCGCCGGGACGCCCACCTGACCGCGCTGGTAGAGGCGAAGACCGACCGAGCACGACGCCTCGCCGTCCGCGACGCGGCAGCAACCATCGGCACCGACGGCACCGCCCAGCTGACCTACCGGCCCGGGACCTACCAGGTCCACCGACGGGCGCTCGCCGCGACGACCGCCCCGGGACGCCACGGCGCCCCGCCCGTGCCGGGCGGCGAGGGCCGCGCCGACGACTGGGACTGGGCACTCGCCGCCCTCGTCGAAGGCGCGGACTGTGTCGGCTCCCGCCTCACCAACGACTACGACTACGACCTCGACTACCTCGACTCCGACCTCGACGATGATCATGGAGGCGGTGTCGCCGTCCTCAACCGCCGCGACGAGGAGTCGGGTGGGGAGTCGAGGGCTGACCTGCGACAGTCGACCCCACCAAGATCATCGTCGAGGGGCGGAGTCGACCCCGACCATGATCTTGAAACCGGGTCGACTCCCCGCAGCCTGGATGATCTTCGCGACCAGCTCCGGGCCGCCGTCGCCGACGGCCGGGTCGACCCCGGATCGGCCGAGTCCATCCGCCGGACGCTGCGCTGTTCCGCCGCGCGGGCCCGCCAACTCCGCGACGAGACCGCCGGAGGCCCCCGATGAACAACAACGACCACGACACGCGGGGGAAGTCTGGCGGCGCCAGCCCAGACCACCATGCGCGTGAGCTGGCGCCGGTCATCACCCTGCACCACCGCACCGACAACTCCGACACCGAGCCCTCGGTGGTGATCGAGGGCGAGATCGTCGACCACACCTGCGGCCCGCAGACAGACAGCGCCTCGACACCGGGAACCGACGTGGTGGTGTCGCGGCGGGACCTCTACCGCTCCGACCTACACACCGCAGGCCGGAGCGCCCTCGCCGCCGCCACCCACCCCGTCACCGTCACCACAACGAAAGCCCTGGTCAGGAACACGTGGTTCGTGTTCTCCGGCGCCGGAGTCCTCATCCAACGCTGGCGGGACACCCACGGCACCTCCCGCTATGAGCGGCAGATGCGGGCCGCTGAGATCGCCGGGGACCAGGACCGGCTCCTGGAGTGGGAGGCCCGCGACACCGCCGAAAAGCAGCGGCGTCATGGCCGGGTGATGGACTGGATCAACGCGCCCCTGGCGTGGGCGCGTGCTGCGGGGGTCGGCGCGCTGATCGCGCTCGGGATGCTCCTCGCCCTCGGCGCCGTCCTCGCGATCGCGGCGAAGGATGTTTCCCTGGTCATCGCCCCTGTTGCCGGGGTGATCGACGCGGTCGCCTGGACCGTTACGTTCGTGACCGTCTACGCCACCGTGATCGCCACCCTGGCCGGGGCCGGGGCGGTGCTCGGGCTGTGGGCACTCGGCCGGGCCCGCACCACCCCACCCACCTGGACCGCGACTGTCGACGACGACGAGACCAGCACCGGGCGGGGTGTGATCGTCGACGAAAGCGCCGTGGTCAACGCGCTGCGCAACCTCGGCCTGAGCGCCCTGAACAGCAAGTTCAAACACGGCTGGACACCCCGCTGGAACCTCCCACCCGTCCACGACGGGAAGGGCTGGCACTGCCAGTTCCTCCTGCCCGAGGGCGTCACCGTCGAGATGCTCAACAAGCGCAAAGACGTCCTGGCCCACAACCTCCTGAGGTTGCCGGTGGAGGTGTGGCCCACCGAAGCCCGCGACCACCCCGGCATGCTGGACCTGTGGGTCGCCGACCAAGGCTCACTCACCAAACCGGTCGCGCCCTGGCCGCTGCTGCACGACGGGACCACCGACTACTTCCGTGGTGTCCCCGTCGGCGTCACCCCCCGCGCTGACCTGGTCAACGGACGGCTGTTCGGCACGAACTGGGGCATCGCCGGGATGATGGGCTCCGGGAAGTCCACCCTGATCATCAACGTCCTCGCCGGAGCCATCCTCGACCCACTCGTCGAGATCGACATCTACTGCATGGCCCACAACGCCGACTACGACCCCTTCGCCCCGGTCGCCCGGACGCTGTTCGTCTCCGACGACCCCGACGAGGTCCCCACCGTCCTCAACGGCCTCAAACAGCTCATGTCCGAGCTGTCCGAACGCGGACGGAAACTGTCCGCAGCAGGCGAACCCAAGCTCACCCGGGCACTCGCCGCCGCCGACCCGTCCATGCGGCCCCGCGTCGTGGTCATCGACGAGTGCCAGGAACTGTTCGTCTCCGACGTCGGCGCCGAAGCCGCCGAGCTGGTCGCCAAGATCGTCGCGAAGGCCCGCAAATACGGGGTGACGTTCCTGTTCGCGACACCAGTCCCGTCGAAAGAGTCCCTGCCTCGGGCGGTGGCGAAAGTCCTGTCGAACCGGGCGTGTTTCGCCATCGCCGATCACCAGGGCAACGACGCGATCCTCGGCACCGGCAAACACACCGCCGGGATCACCGCCACCACCCTGCAACCCATGACCGTGGGCAGCGACGGCACCGTGGACCTCGGGGACCTCGGCACCGCCATGACATCCGGGTTCACCAGCCGGGACGGGCTGATGCGCTGCTTCTACATCCAACGCGGCAACGGCGTCGACGAGCTGACACCGATCGTCGAGCGGGCGGTGAAGCTGCGGGAAGAGGCCGGGCTCGCCACCGGAGCAGCGACCGCCCCGGCACCGCCGCCTCGCCGGGACCTTCTGGAGGACCTGCTCCACGTCCTCACCGAGGCGGGCGCGAAGCGGATGCGCACCCAGGAAGCGCTCGCGCTGCTCGCCGAACTCGACCGCGCCCACTACGGGACCTGGACCTTCGAACGCCTCGCCGACGCACTCCCCGACGGGGCGAAGCCCTACAAGACCGGCGGCACCAAACAGGTCTCCACCGACCGCATCGCAGAAGCCCTCACCGACCGCAACACACCCACCGATCCTGTCACCGACAGTGACGAATGGGGCGAAGGGTCCGACGACCTGAGCTGAGGGACCCCCTCAGGGACCCGGGAGGGACCCAGGGAGTTCTCCCTCCCGGGTCCCCGACGGGTCCCTCCCCAACCTGACCTGCACTGACAGTCACCCAGGGACCCCAGGGACCCACCCCCTCCAGCACCTCTGAAACCCGCAGTTGAGCAGGGACGGGAGCACTTCGGCGCCTCCCTCCCTCCCCTTCGCCATGCCGAAAACAGGAGCCCCCATGACCACACACAGTCACCACTCTCCTGGACTACCGGAACCACCGGCAACACCTGCAGCACCTGACCCGCTCCCGTGTCGAGCCCTGGCAGTCCCGATCCCGCGCCTGCCCCACCCGGATCGGGCCGACGCGCTGGAGGTGATCAGCTTCGTCGACCCGGCCGTGCTGGCCGCCGTCCTCGGACGAGCCCAGCCGACCGCACCGCTGCTCGTCGCCGCCCGCGTGGGCGTGGAGGTCGCCGACCTGCGCCACGCCCGCTGGGTCGCGTTGCGCGACGCCAGCAAGCAGGTCTCGGTCGCCTACACCGCTGCCGGGCTCGCCCGACAGCCGTCCCTCGCGGAGTTGATGCGGCGCCGGTATCCGCCCCACGGCGACCCGGCCCGGTGGGCACGTGGGGACGCGGCATGAGCACCACCGCAGCCCCACAGCTGGTCGTGGGCAAGTCGACCCGGACCACAGCCCGCCCCAGCGGGCGAGGACCGGAAGCGACGCGGCAGCACCGCCCTTCCCCCGCGCACCGGCCGCCCCGGATGTCGCGGCTGGCGGTCCAGGTCGCCGACGGCCGCGAACTCGCCGTCCTCGTCGACGGGCCCTGGCGTGGGCGCTGGTACTGGGCCGACGACCTGGCAGCCATGCAGGACGCGTCTCGCCGCTACCCGGACGGCCATCCGGCCGCCGAGCTCCGCGCCTACGCCCCGACCGAGACCTGGACCGAGCACCCGCACGAGCCCGAGGTGACCGGACGCCTCTGGCGACACCACCCGAGCACCGCACCCGCCGCCACCACCTCCAGGAGGACCGCGTGAACACCCACGACGACCAGGTTCCCGCAGGTCAGGGCGAAGGTTCCGAATCCGGCACCTTCACCCCACCACCGACCAACAGCACCAGTAGCGACGTCGACGGGGCGGTGATCCTCGACGACCTGGAGACCGCGCTGCGCCGCTACGTCGCCCTCCCCTCCGACGCCGCCGTCGTCGGGGTCGTGCTCTGGATCGCCGCCACCCACGCCCAACCCGCCTGGGCCCACGCACCACGCCTGGTCGTGCGGGCACCGGAGAAGCGCTGCGGGAAATCCCGCCTCCTCGACGTCGTCGAAGGCGCCTGCCACCAGCCGTTCATCACCGTCAACGCCACACCGGCAGCGGTCTACCGCTCCATCACCGCCGACCCACCCACGATGCTCGTCGATGAGGCCGACACGATCTTCGGACCCGCAGCCACCGGCCACGAAGACCTCCGCGGACTCCTGAACGCCGGACACCAACGCAACCGGCCCGCCAAGCGCTACGACCTCGCCAAAAACCGCGTCGAGTCGATCTCGACGTTCGCCATGGCAGCGCTGGCCGGGATCGGACGCATGCCCGACACCATCGAAGACCGCGCCATCGTCGTCCAGATGCGCCGCAGAGCCCCCGGAGAACAGGTGGCGCCCTACCGGCACCGACGCGACCGGCCACGCCTCCAGAAGCTCGCTGAGCGGCTGCACAGCTGGCTCCGCAACGACCTATCGGTCTTGGAGGCGGCTGAGCCGGTGATGCCGGTCGAGGACCGGGCCGCTGACACCTGGGAACCACTCATCGCCATCGCCGACCACGCCGGAGGCCACTGGCCCGAACGCGCCCGCCAAGCCATCCTCGCCCTCCAAGAGGACAGTGCCGGGGATGACCGGTCCGAACGCATCCGGCTCCTCGCGGACTGCCATGCGGCGTTCGGGGACGAGCAGGCGTTGCCGACGATGCGGCTGCTCCAGCAGCTCCGGGCTGATCCGGAGGCGCCGTGGGCGGACTACGGGCCACGCGGCGAAGGACTCACCGCCATGCGCCTCGGGAAGCTCCTCGCCGAGTACGACATCCAGTCCACGCAAATGCGGCTCCCTGGGCTCGGGAAGGTCAGGTGCTACCAGCGTGACGTGTTCGGCGACGCGTGGCGGCGCTACACCCCTGATCTGGTCACCGACAGTGCTGAACAAGGAGGCGCGGGGCCAGGCGAGGCATAACCGCTGGTCAGGATGCGGTAAGGGCGGCCTTCGGCTTGCGTGAGCGTGTTGTTCGTTGAGGGGGTGTCCCGGCTTGAGCCGGGACACCCCCTCAAGCCGGGACAGGGAAAAAGCGCATGTGACCTGCTGGAACGCTCAATGTGTCCCGGCTGTCCCGGCTTGCCCCGGCTTGGGGCGCCGGTAAGGGAGTTGTCACCAGCCGCAAACGAGTCGATCATTGCTGGTCAGCGGGTTTATTTTCGGTGAGGTTGCGGTAGAGGGTGGCGCGGCTGACGCCGAACGCGGCTGCGATCTGGTCGGCGGTCTGGCCGGTGTCGAGGGCGGCCTGGGCCGCGGCGAGCTGGTTGGGGTCGAGTTTGCGGGGTCGGCCGGGCAGTTTGCCCGTGGCTGCGGTGGCCTCGCGGGCGTGGGCGGCGCGTTCGCGCATGAACACTCGTTCCATGTGTGCGAACAGCGCCAGTAGCGCGACGGCGAGTTCGGCCATCGGCGAGTCGTCGGTGGTGTCGATCGGGATCGGGTCCTTCAGGGTCTTGATCCCGATGCCCTGCTCGCGCAGCTCGTGCACGACGTTGAGGCATTCGCGCAGATTGCGGCCGAGTCGGTCGAGGTTGGTCGCGATGATCGTGTCGCCGGAGCGGGCGTAGCGGCGCAGCTCGGTGAAGCCGGGCCGGTCGATGGTGGCGCCGGTCTTCTTGTCGGTGTAGATCCGCTCGTCGGGTATGCCGTGGTGGCCCAGGGCGTCGAGCTGTCGTTCGAGGTCCTGGTGTGTGGTCGAGACGCGGGCGTAGCCCAGTTCCATCACGTCACCGTCCTGGCCTGGTCCCGGTCGGCATCCAGGGCGGCGGCGATCCGCGGGTCGGTAATGGCGGACTCGCCGGTCATGATCGTCTCGTTTCCTCCCGCAACTGTCTCATAAGTTTACCATGTGGCCGTGTTTCGAGGCGGTGTTTCGACGTTAGATTGTGAGACAGCGTGACCTGGGGTGATGTCGATGTCCGAACTCGCCTGCACGCTGTCGCGGAACCTTGGTTTCGAGACCGGCCAGTCAGCCGCTGGAGGCGGCGGCGGCCAGGCGAAGACGGGCGTCCATGTTCAGCCGCACCTCGCCGTAGGGCAGCACGTGCGCCCAGAACAGCGGCGTCAGCGCGCGCCGATCCTCAGCGGTGAGCGCGTCGTCCCACTCGGAGCCAGCGAGCAGGTCCTGGATCATCAGGGTGTTCACGTACACCAGGGCGGCCTGCAAGATCCGCAGGCACAGCACGCTCATCTCCTGCTCGTCGCGCCGGTTGGTGGCCAGGTCCCCGCCCTTGCCGTAGAAGATGACCGCGTTGGCCCGATTCCACGACTCGACCACGTTCAGGCCCTCGTGGATCTCTCGCTGGAGTGCCCGGCTGTGCAGGTAACGGGCCAAGAAGATGGTCTTTTGCGCCCGGCCCAGCTCGATCATCGCCTGGTAGGTCGGGTGCGCTGCGTTGGCCTTCATGAATCGCCGCAGGATCGCCTCGGTCGAGGCGGTGCCCACGCGGATCGCGGTGGCGTACTTGAGCATCTGGTCGTACTGCTCAGCGATGCGGTCCCACCGGACCGGGCGGGTCATCGCCGGTGCCAGACCCGGCCAGGCGTCTGGCTCGCCAGCAGCCGGGCGGTACAGCTTGACCTTGTTGATCCGCTTGATCCTCGGCAGCAGGTCGAACCCGAGCAGCTTCGTGATGCCGAACCCGATCTCGGACTGACCATGCGTGTCCACGTAATTGGCCTCGACCTGCATGTCGGTGCCATGCCGGATCGCGCCGTCGACCATCGCGTGCACCTCGGAGGCCGAGCAGTTCAGCCGCTGCGAGTGGATCACCACGGAGCCGCGCTCGACGTGCCAGTAGATCAGCACCCCTCGGCCGCCGTAGCGGGAGTGCCACTCGGTGAAGATGTTCTGGTCGAACGCGCCGAAGTGAGTCGAGTCGCTGGCCCCGTGGATCCGTCGCCCCACAGTGTCTGCTGGCGGGCGGCGAAGGTGGCGTTGGCGATCTCGATCGCGATCTGCCGCGCGCGCCTCGGTGCTCAGGTAGCGGCGCCGGGCGTAGCGAAATCTCGTCCTCGG